>NZ_BJEA01000010.1 GCF_005405425.1 Lactiplantibacillus modestisalitolerans
ACAGAAGTTAAGCTTCTTAGCGCCGATAGTAGTTGGGGGATCGCTCCCTGCGAGGGTAGGACGTTGCCATGCAAGCTGAACCGGGAGCACCGGTTCTTTTTTTTATACCCGATTTTAAGCGCTTTCACAAACGCGGGGTTTATCCTAGCTTTCAGCTTCAACCGCCCCCCCCAAAAGAAACGGAGGCACCCAAAGGTTCCCTCAGAATCAATTGAACCGCACCCCCGAGCTAAAAAAACTCCAGCCACGCCCCTAAGCTAAACCTGCGTTGATAAATTGATGGGCTAGCTGGCTTTGACAGGGTGATCGCACGGTTAAACTGATTGAACCGCCCCCACCAGCTGTGCGCCAGGCTGTAAGCATAAGGATTGTTGTATGACCTACGACCTACCGCACTAGCTAGTAGCCAGTATAACGTGCAACGAAATGCGCCTTAAGCTCGTTCAGTGCACCCTGGCTCCTCAAAGCCCGGATTATCACCAGGTCGAATATGAGTGCAACTAGGTCGGAACGGGAATCACTCAATTGATAGAGAACGGTTTGCAGAATGAAATGAATTTGGTATACTGGTGGAGACTGTTTTTGCCGTTTTAGCTCAGCAGGTAGAGCACTTCCATGGTAAGGAAGAGGTCGGCAGTTCAAATCTGCTAAACGGCTTTCCAAATGAATAAATTGAAAGCACCAATAAGTTGCAGTTGAAGCAATCTTATTGGTGCTTTTCTGTTAGTCGCTCTAAATTTATCACCACTGGTCCCCCGCACGTTGTGGCATTTATTGGAGCTTATTGGTTTGTTCATAATTGGGTGTAATGATTTTGCGGTTGAAATCGCCAAGTACGGCTAATAGGGTGTTAACGCGCCGCTTCCCCAGTTGGTCGACCCATTCTTGAAAAATCACCTGTAAGTTTTGCATTAAGTCGCGATCAATGCTTTGGCCCTGATCCGTTAAGCGGAGACTCTTTTGCCGGCGGTCATTGGGATTGGATTCCTGATAAACGTAATGATATTTCAACAAAATACTAATTTGTCTTGAAATCGCACTACGTGAAACCCGGTGAGCGTGCGCAATGTCCATTAATAATGGTGGTTGGGAGCTCGTCCCAATTTCGTGCATGATAATGAACGTGTCAAACGTGAGGTGGTAAGCACTGAGTGGGCCCGTAATCTTTTCGTTCATATAGCGAAAGACCCGGGCATAGTCAGTTAAAAATTCATCAAATACTGAATTAGGTGTCGCCATGGTTTGATCCCCCCTTAGCAGAATTTCAAACTTGGTCAATTTGTTATATAAATAATTATTAGCATTGATACATTTTCACATAAAATAATAACGCTAAATTAATATAAAGTGTCAAAAAGTGAGCCGCGAATTTTAAGCGGCCGGTTTTGATCCGGGGATGGAATGTTAACAATCCATCCCGTTCGGGCGAGGTTAGCTAGCGGAGTGACTTTTCAGTGAACAGAAAGTCACTAGTTTAACTAACTACCATTGTTTAAGTTTAAAGTAAAACAAAAAGCGATACCAGCGTTTACCCTTATTGCACTGGTAATCCGTTAAAATCTTAAGTGAAAAGTGAATCGGGGCTGTTAAAATGATTAAAGTTTGCTATTGTTAAGATAGTAAGTTTTACGATTGAAGATGTTGTGGGCGTTGTTTGCCTGGTGACATGCTAATATGAAACGAAAGCAGGTATGATTTTGAAAGAGGTTAGTTTGGGAGCGGTGTCGTTATCGACGGGGAAGCCAAAGGTGGCGGTCACGTTAGCGGCACGGCAGCGGGAAACGTTAATTGGGCAAGCAGCGCAAGTTCTGACGTCACCAGCACAAATTGTAACGTGGCGGCTTAATGATTATCAGGAACTTGATAATCGTGCGGAATTAATCAATACAGCGGCCCAACTTAAACGTGTGCTGGGCACCATCCCAATTATTGCGACAGTCGCGTTAACGGCCACTGCTTCGACCACTGAAATTGAGACTGCCTATCAGGCCTACCAAACGCTCATCAATAATCGGGCGGTTGCTGCCGTTTCAATTGATATGGTAATGGTTCAGCAGGCTAGTTTTACGACTTTGGCAGCCCAAATTCGCGCGCAAGGAATCAAATTGATTCTCCGTACCGCGTGTTCGGCCAATCAGGAGCAGATTGTGGCTGCTTACGAAGCGCTGGCCGCGGCCGGCGCGGACGTAGCAACCGTTACCGTTGCGGGGCAGAGTGCGTCCGCCATCGTCACTTTAATGGCCGCGACGACCCAAGCTCACCAAAACTTATCATTACCGCTTGTTGCAACGGCTCACGGGACGTTAGGACGCTTTAATAGCGTTTGTGGTCAACTAACCGGTTCGGCGATCGTCTATGGTCGGGTGGGCCGAGTTGGGGATCAGTCGTTACTGCCGGTTAGCCAGTTACAACGAGCCCTGCAAATTTTACAGGAGGGGTAATGGCGTGAATGGAATGGGGATCAATTTGGCGGCACGTCCGCTCATTGATAGTAACGTTAGTCCTATATTTTAGTTTAATTCAGGTTCCGTATGAAGTAGTCGTGAACCGAGCCAAGGTTGCGTGGGGCACCTACTTGGGCGATAGTTTGGAATTAATTATTTTGTTTCTAATTGCAGATATCAGTTATAACTGGTTGCGCTTGCGCTTGTTAAAATGGCTCGATAAGCGCGACCAGTATCAATCTAAATAAAGAAAGCGGCTGTGACATATGTCACAGCCGTTTGTGTGTGCCTCATGTTAATAGCCGAAACGTGCGCCAAAAGTCGGCTGGTGAGCATTAACCGACTTTTGGCGCACTCCCTTATTTAATCAGTGCTTTTATTTTGCTTGAGCTGCCACGAGTTGTTCAGCAAACGCGTCGAGCCGCTTAACGTCGTCGTCTTCTGGTGCGAGGTTGACGAATACATCCTTGGCCCCCTGCGTTGCACCAGCCTTTTGAAAGGCTGCGCTGAAGTCCGTCACGGCCTTGCAGTAATCTTCTTCGTAGAAGGTATCGCCAGAACCGGCACACCCATAAATTTTTCCTGCTAAATCAATGGTTTGTAGGTCAGCATAAAAGTCGAGGCCTTCTTCTGGCAACGCCCCTTCGTCATAAGTGTAAGGAACCACAACGCAAATGTCGACGCTCTTAAAATCGTCTACGTCGGCCTGTGAAATTTCTTCTTCACTCACGTCAACGCCCAATTGTTCCAACTTTTCTGTGATAATGTCGGCTACGTCTTCATTGTTCCCCGTAATTGTTGCAAAAATAACTTTAGCAGTTGCCATGATAACTCCTCGCTTTCAATTGTCTGTTTAAGCTGATTATAACAGAATCTGATTCTAAATTTAAGGTGTGGTCGGATAAATCAGTCAATGCGCTTGACTGGCAGTTTCTCGTGACCTAATTCCATGCTATAATTTAACTATTAACGGTGTTTGCGCGCCTGACTAACTAGGGCGGCGCGGGCACCGAACTATCGATTGGCGAGGAGCGTTAGTATTGTCGAAAAAAGAAAAAAAGACGCATTTTGGGAAACGGCTCTGGAATTCAATCACCGAGCCACTACCAGATGATAACGATGAAAATCAAAGTAATGAACAAATTCCGTTGGCGTACGACTTAAAGGATTCGGCGGCCAATAGTGCGCAAGCTGAGGCTGAAGCAAAGTCGACGATTAATCCACCCAAACGCTCACAAGCGGCGGCTGAAGAGAAGCAGCCGGTCGAGTCCGTTATTGAACCTGATAAAATTATTGGTAAATCTCAGGGGGCCGCTTCCGCGGCCAATTCAACGACTCAACCGCGTTCGCAAGCGGCGCAGTCCGCTGGGGCCCCGCAATCACAGGCTGCATCCCAGGGGAGTGCGACTAGTGCCGCGGCGAGTCAGCGAGCCAAAGCGATTCCAAACGCCGCGGCGGCACCTGGACAAACCAACCGCCATCGAGCTCAAACGGGTGGTTCTTCGGCGGCTAACACGAGCCAAGCAGCGGCTGAGCAAGCCGCACCATCAACGGGGAGTGCGGGCCAGCAAACGATTCGGGTCAGTGCGGTTGAAAGTGACGACGAAGATCAACCAGAATTGCCACTATCGCGTGAAGAACTTTACGGGGACCAGCAACCAAATGGTGGGCAGGAGCCTAAGCGTGACAGTGCGGCCCCGCAGTCCCGAATGGCCCGGCACCACGAGCAATCGGAAGAACGCGTTCCCGAGTTTGATTTTGAAACACCGGAAACCCCTGAAGAATCGGTTCATAATCCCCACTTGAAAAAGAAGCGACGGCGTTACAACTGGAAGTTGGCCTTAACCGGTGTCGCGATTCTCGTGATTGCGGCTGCGGGGGCTTTATTTATGTGGAACCGGGCCAAAACGACCCAAGCGCACGCTAAGGAGAACGCGCAGGAATTAGTTGCGCAAATTTATACGTCCAAGGCCCAGCGCGATATTCGTAAGTCCGTGACCCGCGCGCAGGTGCAGGAATTGCAAACGAGTATTGATGAAATGAAGGACTCGAAGGATAAGGATCAGTTGCAAACGCAACACGACTACGCGTCGAAGATGTTGACGACCCGGACGACTTATCAAAAGTTACGTAATTCGGATGGTCTGATTAAGGCTAGTGTAACGCCGGACACGATTACTAAGGCTGAGCAACAGTTGACGACGGCCGGTTTAACGCGGCACAAGGCTGACTTTGCAAAACAGTATCAAAAGCGGTTCACTGCTACGGGGAAGACCGTCACGAAGGTTGCGACCTACCACAAGGACTTTAAGAAGCTGTATACGAAGAAGGGTGCCTTAAAGGCATCAACGGCTTCCACGACCGTTAACGCGGTTCAAAAGCACTTAAAGGCTTACCGTGAGAAGTCCCAGCTTGCGGCGAACGATTACAAGCAATTACGGGCGGATCGCAAGGCACTTGCCAAGAAAAATGCTAAGGCAGCGGCCTCGTCCTCGGCGGCTTCATCTTCCGTTGTTGAAAGTAGCAGTAGCGAAAGCAGTAGTAGCTACAGTGAACCGGAATCGTCTTCTAGCAGCTATTCGACGGAATACAGTAGCTCAGAGAGCACTGCAACGACCTCTGACTATAATAATAATTATACTGGCGGCAATGATACGGCTACTAGCAGCACCCATTCGGGTACGACGACTGGTACCGATACTGACGACAGTACTGGCAATGGTGGCGGTTCAACCGGTACGGATTCCACGACGACGGGAACTGGTACCGATTCAACCAGTGCCGGTGCGGATTCAACCACGACCGGTGGGGGCACCACCAGTAATACGACAGCCCAATAGGAACGTGCTAAACTAAGGGGAGGACAATAATGTTCGCCTGCGGTTATGCGCATTTCAGTAGCGAACGTGGGCGGTCGATTGGATCGAACACGATTCAGCATTCAGAAATATGAACGGGGCCGTGACTTTTGTCATGGCCCCGTTTGATTTTAAATGGAAAGAAGAGAACAGCATCATGCCAATTGCAGTCATGGTTCAAGCAATGAAACCAGAACAACGGCAACAACTCGAAACCCAGTACCCGGATTGGCGGTTTGTCGACGTGGCCGACCTTCAGCCGGAGGAATTTGATCAAGTGGAGGTCATGTACGGCAAACACCCCTTGTTAAAACGCTTATTGGCGCGCCCAACCAATCACCTGCGTTTCTTACAGGTGATTTCTGCCGGGGTGGATTCGTTACCGTTAGCCACCCTACAAAAGCAGGGAGTGCTCGTTGCCAATACGAGCGGGATTCACGCAGACGCAATCGGCGAATCCGCGTTAGCCGCCATGTTAACGGTGGTTCGCGGCTATCACGCCGCTTTGATTAACCAGCGTACGCAGCGTGCGTGGACGTTGCCGATGACGACCAGTACTTTGACTGGGCAACAACTGCTCATTTATGGAACCGGCCAACTGGGACAATCGCTAGCGGCTAAAGCCACGGCACTTGGGATGCGGGTCGTTGGCGTCAATACGACTGGTCATCCGGCGACTGCGTTTCCCACCACGGTCGCCATTAATGCCACGGCCGCGGTCCTGAAGACGGCAAACTTTATCGTCAACGCGTTACCGTTAACGCCCACGACCCACCACTTCTTTAATCAGCAGTGGTTTCGTCAGTTGGGGGCGCGGCCAATGGTGATTAACGTTGGTCGGGGGCCCGCGATCGTGACCGCCGATTTAGTGCGGGCGTTGGATACTGGGCTGGTGAGTTACGCGGCGCTAGACGTCACGGAACCCGAACCGTTGCCGGCGGACCATCCCCTGTGGCAACGCGATGATGTTTTAATTACACCGCACGTTTCGGGGCAAATTGCTCACTTCCGGGTCGCGGTTTTTAGTATTTTTGCCACAAATTTTGCGCAGTACGTTCAGGACGGGACTTTGGCCCGTAATCAAGTTGATTTAAGTAAGGGATATTAAAAATAAAGCGCGGAGAGTGTGCCCAAAGGCGGTTAGCCGTTAAGCGGAGCCAGCTGACTTTTGGCGCACGTTTTGGCTACTAAATATGAACGAGGAGGCTGTGACATTAGTCACAGCCTCCTCGTTCATATTAATGCGTCATTGTTAGTTAGGATTGTTCACGAAATTTTTTAGTCATTCGGTCGCGGGGAGCCTGACCAATTGCGAGGATGAAGACCGTGCTGATAATTAACGCACTGCCTAAAATATCCAGCCAGCCAAAACTGACCCCGAGCATTAGCACCGCAATTAGGGTTGCCGACAGTGGTTCAAAAGCATCCAGTAAACTGACCACGGTTGGCCGGATGTACTGCAGGCTCTGAAGGAAGAAGAGAAATGCCAGCAGCGTACCGAAGAGAATCACGAAGCTCAGGCGCGTCACGTTACCGACCGTCAGCGGGAAGTCAACTTGCCAGAATGGTTGAAACAGGTTGAAGATAATGCCACCCAGGAGCATTGACCAAGTATTGACGGCAACCGGTGAGTATTTTTCCAAAAGTTTAGTCGGCATCAACGTGTTGGTTGCCGATGATACGCCCGAAAGGAGTCCCCAAACGAGCGCGCCCACTGAAATGACTAAACTAGTTGGATCGCCGTGGGTCACAAGTAAAAAGGACCCGATTAACGCGAGCACGATGGCTAGCCCTTCCGCCCGGGTTGGAAACTGGCGGTGTGCCACTACCAACCACAGTGCAATGAAGACCGGCCCCATGAACTGTAAAACGGTGGCCGTGGCCGCGTTACTGGCCTCAACCGCGAGAAAGTATGTAAATTGAACGGGCATCAAACCGAGTAGCGTATAGCCAGCAAGTTGCAGGCAGTCGCCGGGATGGCGCCAAAGGGACCATAAATCAACGTGGGTCAGGAGGCTGAACAAGAGTAAGCCAATCCCGGCCCCCAACATTCGAACGCCGGTTAGCCAAACCGAGTTGATCGTGGTCGTGTCAAAGAGGGCTTGGGCAATGGCCCCCGAGATGCCCCAAAATGCGGCACTAATACTGGCGAGCAAAATTCCTTTAAACTGACGACTAACATGCATGCTTGCGCCTCCTAAGTAAATAATCAAGTTGATTCCATTGTACCTGATTTTACTTAGAAGTGGGGAAATTATGCGGTTTCAGCGGCCGTAGCCGTTGCACTCGTTGTGGCCGCTTGCGCTTGGCGGGTTGTTTCCGCGAGGTGTACTAAGTGGGTCAAGAAAGCGTGCGTCTTTGCCTGATAGTTGTATTTGGCCCCCAGTTTGACCAAGTAGCCGTTGATGTAGTCGACCTCGGTTGGGCGGTTATGCGACATGTCCTGATACATCGACGGGTAGTGGAGCGGATTGGCAACTTTGCTGACGTAGTTGACCGATTCAAGTTCGGCGGCCCGGGTATTTAACATCGTTACGCCATCGCGTTCACAGACGTCGTAGGCTTCGTCAATCAGTTGGCGGCTTAATTCGTCGGCGCCGGGATAGGCCGCAAATTCGCCCATGGTGATCTCAAAGAGGGTGCAGAGCGTGTTAACAACCGAATTAAAGACCACTTTGGCGAGTAACGTTCCCCGGAAGTTCGTGGTTAACGTTGGGTTAAATTGACATTTTTCGAGTTCGGTAACAATCCGGTGGGTCATTTCGTCGGGCTGTTCCGTATAGTTAGCCAAATTCATCGTACCGGCCCCCCGTGCTCCGATAAAGTCGACGTCGCCGGGGCCGTTGAGGACGGTGGCAACTAGGGCGGTTCCAGCTAATAATTTTTGGGGCTTGAAGTATTGAAGCAGTTTTTCAACGTGACCCATCCCGTTCATACAAGTTAAAACGTATTGTTGGTCGTTGAAGGCGTGCGCGGTCCGTTTAAGAAAGTCAGTCAGTTGCATTTGTTTGGTAAAAACGACCCACACATCGGGGTTACCGCGGTAAGCTTCGGGGGTTGTCACGTTGACGGGAACGAGGTGCCGATCACGATGGTCGCGCGACACGTAAACGCCCCCCTGCTGTTGCATTCGCGCAACGTGTGGGGCCCACGTGTCGACAAAGTCGACCTGATTGCCCGCTTCCTGTAAAAGAACTCCGTAACGTAATCCCATGGCGCCAGCGCCGAGTACAGTAAAATGCATAATGAAAACCATCCTTTAATTGAATTATTAATAGTTGATGAAAAAAGCGCCCAGCAGACGTGTGTCTGCCGGGCGCTGGAGCGTGTTACCACCGGTAATTTATCGTAAATTCACATTCACGACCTCAACCGTACCCTAGAAGAAGCGATACGCGGCACGGTAATGGGTGCGTAACCAGTTCGGGTTACTTGGTTCACCCGGACATTTCACAGTTGATTTTCACGCCAAGTGGTTATGGTCTGCTTTCACCGTTTCAGACTCGCTAAACACAACCAAGTTGGGTTACTTTTCTGCTCGTAAGTTTTATCATCGTATATTAATTGTTTTCTAATTTACTCAGAATAGATTAAAAAGTCAAGTCCGGTGGAAGAGGTATTTGCATTCTTTTGTAACCGGTCAGCGCTAAGGGTGCGGAGATGGTGACCAACTTAATAATATTTGGTGAAAGGCATCAACAAAAATGAGAAATGCGTTACCGCGACTATTTTTGAAAGCGATTTCCATTTTTTGGCAGGATAGCGTACAATTGAAAGTGTAAACAAGGAGGAGGAAGCTGCGATGCCAAAATACTTAGTCTTTATGGATATTGACGGGACGCTCCTGACTGACCACCAGTACGTCTCAGCACGCACCAAGAAAACTATTGAACGTCTTCAAAGTCAGGACGTCTTATTCTACATAGCGACCGGTCGGATGTACGAATTAGCGAAGGTCGTCCGTAATAAATTAAATGAGCAGGTGCGCTTGGTGACGTCGAACGGTGCCGTTTTCGATGGGATGAACGGGCGTGAACTAACCAAGTTGGGTGGCGCTGCGGTTGAATTGGGGTATTTGATCGCGCGCCGGGATAATTTACCAATGATTTTATTTACACCGGACATGGCGTACTATACGGAACAAATTCCGCGCTTCGTTGCTCGGAACGCGGCTAACTTTGATTCTGGGGAAATTTCAATTGGTTATCAGGAAGTTAAAAACTTTACCCAATTGGCCGAAATCGAGGACCAAATTACGAATGGAATTATTTTAAGTCGTGAGGACATGTCACGACTGGATTCAGCCCGAGAAAAATTACGGAATAGTAAGTTGATGAGCCTATCGTCGTCTAACCCGAATAACATTGAAATGATTCCGTTGCACACGGATAAAGCAACCGCGGTTAAACAAATTCAACGCGAACAGGGCGTTGATGCGGCCCACACCTTTGTCTTTGGTGACGGACTCAACGACGTTGGAATGCTACGCGCGGCGGAGCTTTCGGTTGCGATGGGCAACGCGCTTCCGCAAGTTAAAGCAGCGGCAAACTACGTCACGGAAACGAATTACAACGACGGGCTGGCGCTGTTCTTAGAACAATATTTTGAACAACACCCCCTTAATTAGGGCTCAAAGGTGAATTGAACAGTTGCTGGGTGCGGTTCCCGGTGACTGTTTTTTAATTTTTTTGCAAAATCAGCCAGATTGAATTGACTTTTGGTGTCAATTTGGCAAACTTAGTAACTGGAAACTTGGATTTAGGGAGTGAGTTTGAAGTGAGAATTGAAATTTTACCAGCACGAGTTCCCACGGCTTTAGCCATTTTATCCATTCAAGGAATTGATAATCGGGAGCTTAATCCAGCGATTGAAAAGCAATTAGCAACCCAGCAACTACTGCCGGCTAGTCCCCAAAACGCGCTGGGCGATCTATTGCAGGTCATTGAGGCGCGGCACCGCGTGCGGATGCAAGCCTTCGACATGGTCACGCTTCCTGCCAACGTGGACCTGGTTACGGTGGCCAATGGTCAGGTTGCGTTACAAACTGCGACCACTGCGCTAGCGCCTAACTTAGACGCAAAAAGCAGTCGCGTGCTCATCATCGTGGGCGACGCGGCTGCAACTGAAGAAATGGTCCATGCAACTGGGCAGGAATTACAACGAAAATTAAAGGCGTTCTTTGGCGTTCAAGCGCGGTTACAATTCCGAACGAGCCAAGAAACGCACCAGCAACGGGTAGAAACTCGGCGCGAAGACGCCCCCGCTGATTAGGAGCGTTTTTTAGGGGTGACGTTAATGTTGATTAGTTTGAAGTGTTGATCTTGATAATCGACCTGGCTAACGCTCGTATTTTTGAGCAGGCGCGCGGGGAGTTCCCGTGGGCTGATTTGGTACAGAAAGGCGCTTAAAACGAGTCCGTGAGCAACGACCAGAATGTTTTTATCGTGGGTGGCCCCCTGCGATTCATACAAGCAGATGCGGCGTAGTGCCCGGCTAATACGGTCGGTCACGCCAACGAGGGTCTCAGCGCCCCGGGTTTGATCCAACGAGTTAAATACCCAGAGGAGGGTGGCGAATCGTTCGCGACTTAGGATCAGTTTAACGAAGGTTCCGAGACCCAGTTGTTT
This sequence comes from Lactiplantibacillus modestisalitolerans, assembly GCF_005405425.1. Taxonomy (GTDB): domain Bacteria; phylum Bacillota; class Bacilli; order Lactobacillales; family Lactobacillaceae; genus Lactiplantibacillus; species Lactiplantibacillus modestisalitolerans. The sequence goes on from NZ_BJEA01000010.1 coordinate 10,930, forward strand.
GCGGACCTGGTGGACAATCCAGGCGTTCTTGGTACCCTCGAGACCGCCAAAATTAAATTCACGTAAGCCGACGTCGACCGTCGGCTTTTTTAGTTCCGGATGAAGTGCGGTAATAATCCGGGTGGTTTGCTGGGCCCGGCCGAGGTCGCTCGTGTAAGCGGCGTCAAAATGAACGTCGGCGAGCATCCGTGCCAAGCGTTGCGCGGCGACAACGCCCTTATCGGTGAGTTTGGAGTCGTAAATTCCTTGGAGCCGCCCGGCAGCGTTTAGTTCCGTTTGGCCGTGCCGGACAAGGTAGACGTGAATCGTTGCCATGGTAAAGCCCCCTTATCGTTAATTCACATGCTTTAATTGTAAGGCGTTAATTAGAATTGAACAAGCGTTAACGTCAAAAGATTGCGTAAAAGCCGGTTGCGCTTTCAAAACCCCGTTAAAAAAGGCGCCGGGGGAAAGCTCCCACCAAGCGCCAGCTCGTCATTTGTGCTTACTGATTATTGAATTCTTCACTTAAAACGCGTTTGTTTTCCTGCTTTAATAGTTTGATCATCTTCCGCCGGGCCGTGAAAAATGGAATTCCAATGTGGGCTAAATTGCTACGGAACCGCCAGCGGTAATGGTACGTTTTGTCTGGAACGTACTGCGCCGTCTTAACGTAGTTGGCGTATTGAAAGGCGAATAATTGATCCTCTAAGAAATCAATTTCTTCGTTAAATTTCAAGTGGTGTTGCACAATTAACGACCGCCGGAAACATTTATTCCACGAAAAACCACCAACCGTCCCAAAATTAATGTTGGCGACCAATTCTTTTTGCTGGTAGGTCTTTGCGGGACCGGGTACGGATAGGTAGCCGTAGTGCCCACAAATAACCAATTCACTTTCAGGTGCGGCTTGGTAAGCGGCCAAAAAGGTGGCTAAAAAACTAGGCTCGACCCAGTCGTCACCATCCACGAAGCAGAGGTACTTGCCACGGGCTACTGCCATACCAGAATTGCGGGCGGCGGACACGCCAAGGTTACGGGTGTGGGTAATCACCTTAAACCGGTCGTCGGCCTGAATTAACCGCGCAATTTGTTGACCAGTGTCGTCCGTGGAACAGTCATCGACCACGATCACTTCATAGTCGCTGATCGTTTGGTGTTGCAAGCTGGTCAAACAACTATTGATAAATTTGTGTTGATTGTACGCCGGTACAACCACTGAAAAAAGGGGTGCTGACACGCTAATTCCTCCATCGTAAATTTTGGATACTATTACTAGTATACCCGTAAATTGTGACGAAATTATAGTGAAAGCCACTTTTTTAGTGATAAATTAATTATTTGCTAAGTTAGTTGTATGGAAGTACAAAGCTAAGTCCGGATAAACGAACACGGTGTGTGAGAAATCAAGCAGCCCATTATTTTTATAATAATTGCTAGAATCAAGGGCTAAGTAGGTGGCACCGTGGTCGAGTCCCATTAGTAACGCTTCTTCAGCGGATAAATTCGTTAATGATAAATAGTCATCGCTGTTGGCGATTCCAATCCCGTAAGCGTCATGAATAAAGTCCCATATTGATGAATTAACGGCTTCCGTTGATAGGTAGGGTACGACCGAACGGGGGTAGTAGGCTTTTTCTAAGCAGTAAAGCTGATCGTGCCAGTAACGGAGACGCACGACCCGGTACATTTCTTCGTCAACCGGGATTCCCAGTTGACGGCTGAGGTCGGTGTCTCCCTTAATCGTATCAAACGTCAAGACCTTCGAAACGAGGTTCCGGGGGTGCAAGTTACTGGTAAACATCGACCGGGCGGATAAGTTAACGACCGTCTTATGTTCGAGTTGAATACTTGTAATATAGTAGCCACTGCCCTGGACGCGGCGGAGTAGTCCTTGTTGGTAAACGAGGTCAATCGCTTTTCGAATCGTATTGCGACTCACCTGATAGCGTTCCATGAGTTGTGCTTCGGTTGGTAACTTGACTTTGAATTCGCCATTCTGAATGGCAGCAACGAGTTTCGTCGCAATTTCGCGGTACATAGTGTTCACTTCTTCCAGATAAAATTGATGGGTACCAATTAAATAAATTGGTCTATTTTAATTCGTTAGGGTTGTCAAATTGGTACCCATGACTTATAATTCTAATTGTAATGAAAGCGGTTTACTAAAGCAACCGCTTAAAACCATCTTTTTTCAAAAACTATCTAGGAGCGTGTTTAGAATGGCCGAAAAAACAATCATGTTGGTATGCTCTGCGGGGATGTCAACTTCATTATTAGTTTCTAAGATGCAAAAGGCTGCGGAAGCTGATGGCGTTGATGCCGAAATTTTTGCAACCGCTGCCAGTGATGCAACTGCTAAGTTAGCAGAAAAGAAGCCGGATATTTTAATGCTCGGGCCGCAAGTTCGCTACATGCTAAGTGATTTCCAAAAACGGGCGAGTGACATTCCCGTTGAAGTCATCAACATGCAGGACTACGGGATGATGAATGGCGAAAAAGTTTTGCGGGAAGCTCAAGCCGCCATGGCAAAAGCAGAAAAATAACTGAATGAAGTACGGGTGCTACCGAATCGCGGTCCATTCCAGATTGGTAGCATTTTAATTCCGTGGGCACGGGAATAAACTAGACAAAGGATGAGGACACATGGCAGAAGAACAACAAGCACCAAAGGAAACGGAAGCAAGTTTAGAAACAATCATGGGCTTAATCGTCAATGGCGGGAACGCTAAGAGTTCCGCGTTTGAAGCCATTACGGCGGCTAAGAGTGGCGACTTCGATACGGCGGACGCTAAGTTGAAGGAAGCCGATAATTTCTTGACTGAAGCCCACAACTCACAGACGTCGATGTTGACGGCTGAAGCTCAGGGTGAACATACGCACGTTTCATTGTTATTGGTTCATTCACAAGATCATATCATGAACGCCATCACTTTTCGCGATTTAGCTGGCGAAGTAGTTGACGTTTATCGGCGTTTAGCGCAAGATGAAGCTAAGTAGTTAACCGCAAGCGTTGGTTGACCCGGTACACTGATCAGTTAGTACCGGCGAGACAATTGCGGCAAACTATTGCTCCGTTAGTCGCGTCTCGGAGCAAGTTTGTCGGGCGGCAAAATCTAGGGTTGCCGGTTGAAAATGTAAGTCTGGTTAAGGTCGGCCAAATTGGCATGACTGGGAATTATGAATACATGGAGGCAATTATTTATGGCAACTGGATATCAAATGCCCAAGAACTTTCTTTGGGGTGGTGCAGTCGCGGCGCATCAATTAGAAGGTGCGTGGCAAGCAGGCGGTAAGGGCGTCAGCATCGCGGACGTGATGACCGCTGGTAAAAATGGCGTTCCCCGTCAAGTGACGGACGGCGTCGTTGCTGGTGAAAGTTACCCGAACCACTGGGGCAATGATTTTTACCACCGCTACCCCGAAGACGTCCAACTTTTTGAAGAACTGGGAATGAAGTGTTTTCGGACCTCGATTGCGTGGACCCGAATCTATCCAAATGGTGACGAAGCGCAACCAAACGAAGCTGGTCTTAAGTTCTATGACGACCTCTTTGATGATTTACTCGCCCATGGCATTCAACCCGTGATTACCTTATCACACTTTGAAATGCCATATCACTTGGTGAAGGCGTACGGCGGTTTTAGTAACCGGAAGACGATTGATTTCTTCCTTCGGTTTGCCAAGACGGTCTTTAAACGCTATAAGGATAAGGTCAAGTATTGGATGACCTTTAATGAAATTAACAATCAAACGGCCTGGGATGATCCCCACCCGTTGCTCCAAGATTCAGGGTTACAGCTAGGCCCGAATGATAACTGGGAGCAAGCAATGTATCAAGCTGCGCACTATGAATTAGTGGCGAGCGCACTCGCCGTTCAAGCCGGTCATGCTATTAATCCAGATTTTCAGATTGGTTGTATGATTGCCATGTGCCCAATTTATCCGTTAACGGCTAAGCCGGCAGATGTGATGATGGCGGAACGTGCCATGCAAAAGCGTTACTGGTTCGGCGATGTTCATTGCTGGGGTGAATACCCGAAGTGGCTCCCGAAGTACTTTGAACGCCAAGGCTTTGATATGGATATTACGGATGAAGACCTGGCAACTTTAAAGGCCGGGACCGTGGATTACGTTGGTTTTAGTTACTACATGTCGTTTGTGACTAAGGGTAAGGACCACGACCATGATTTCAATTTTAAGGAACCGGAAGACTTCGTTGAAAATCCGTACGTTGAAAAGTCTGACTGGGGTTGGCAAATTGACCCAACCGGTTTGCGCTATTCAATGAACTGGATGCAGGACCGGTGGCACTTACCACAATTTATCGTTGAAAATGGCTTTGGGGCGTACGATCAAAAGACCGCCGCTGGTGAAGTTCATGATGATTACCGGATCAGTTATTTCCGGGATCACATTAAGGCGATGGAGGAAGCGGTGGCCTTAGATGGCGTTGACTTAATTGGTTATACGCCGTGGGGCTGCATCGACCTCGTTTCGGCAAGTACCGGTGAAATGGCTAAACGGTATGGCTTCATTTACGTGGATGCTAATGACGATGGTCAGGGAAGTTTTGACCGTTCCAAGAAGGATTCCTTCGATTGGTATCAACGGGTCATCGCCAGCGATGGGGTTGATTTGTAATAGAGTGCCGCGGGCTAACGGCTTAGTCTGACGATGCTAATATATACAGAGACACTAAGGGAGACTGTGACTGTTGTCACGGCCTCCCTTTTAGGTTTTGAATGTTAATGGCCAAAACGTACGCCCAAAGTCAGCTGGCTCCACTCACCAGCTAACCGACTTTTGGCACGCTCTCGAAATAAGTTAATTAATTGGCGTGAACGACCGCCTTAGCAACGAGTTCGGTCTGTAATTGATAAAGATCAGTCGTAATGTAAACTGGATAACTATCGGGATTGACCAAGCGCTGAGTGGCTGCCGGTAATTCGGCGAGGCGCCCCTGGCTGTCAGCTTGAATCTGCTGAACGGACCGCTGGTCAAAGTCACTCGGAACCACGGGCATTAAGAGTGGCTCGACATCGAAGTTTTGAAGGCGTTGTTGGTGATTTAAGCTAAGCGGGTCGCTATTGTAGACGGCTAGCGTAGACGTTCCCATGATGGTTTCAGTCTCAAGCGCAATCAAATCGGCGAATGCTCGGCGGGTGCCCGCGTGATAAAGGCGGTAGACTTGCTTTTTACCGGGCAGGGTCAGTTTTTCGCGGCTGGCGCTGACTTTGATTTTGGGGGTGAGCTGACCATCAATTTCGGTGGCAGCGAGTTTGTACACCCCGCTTAAAACCGGCGCGGAGGCGCTGGTAATGAGTTTCTCACCAATCCCAAAGTTATCGATGGGCGCGCCTTGCTGTAACAACGACGTGATGATGGCCTCATCAAGGGCGTTGGAAATAGTGATTTTAGCGGCTGGAAAGCCCGCGTCGTCCAGCATTTTACGGGCGTGTTCGGCCAGTACCGCGACGTCACCGGAGTCAATGCGGATGCCAACCGGTTCGTGACCGGCTTGCCGAAGTTCTTTGAAAACGGTAATGGCGTTGGGAATGCCAGAATTGAGCACGTCGTAGGTGTCAACTAACAACGCACTGTTATCCGGGTAGTAGTGGGCCCAACGGCGAAAGGCGGTTAATTCATCTGGAAACGCCTCAATCCAGCTATGGGCCATCGTTCCGGCCACCGGGACGTTGAACTGCTTACCCGCCTGAACGTTGGACGTACTGGTGGCGCCCCCAATAACGGCTGCCCGGGTGCCGTAAGTCGCACTGTCGGGGCCCTGAGCGCGGCGCGCACCAAACTCCATGATTGGTCGGCCGGCAGCGGCGTAGGTCAGTCGTCGGGCCTTGGTAGCGATTAACGATTGATGATTTAAAATGTTAAGGACGAGGGTTTCGAGCAGTTGCGCCTGCGCGATTGGACCGGTCACCGTTAGTAGGGGTTCCCGGGGGAAGACGGGCGTTCCTTCCGGGACCGCTCGTAATTGACAATTAAACTGAAACTGCGAAAGGCTTGTGAGAAACGCGTCCGACCAAAGACCAAGCTCACGAAAGTATGTAATATCACTCGTTGTGAAGTGAAAGTCGCGGACCGCGTCAACGACCTGTTGGAGGCCCGCAGCGATTACGAAGCTTCCCTGGTCAGGAACCCGGCGATAAAAAACGTCGAACGTAGCGTTAGTTGCGGGTAAGTCCTGTTGAAAGCCGTTGGCCATTGAAAATTCATACAAATCCGTTAATAATGACAAATTACGCATCAGATTGTCCACCCATCTAAATAAAATTAAGTGTCTTGACACCCTTGTAAATTAAAATTAGTTTAGCACAGTTTTAAATTCGTTAAAAGGTTCGGATTCCTTTTTGCTGACTTTCTGGTAAAATGGGGCTATTACAAAGTGAGGATGGAACGAAATGACAGGATCAGAACGAAGAGACCAAATTCGCGCACTTTTATCAACGAGTGATCGGGCAATCAGTGCGACGATTTTAGCCCATAAGTTTGGGGTTAGCCGCCAAACCATCGTTGGGGATATTTCGCTGTTACGGGCCCGCGGTTTAACCGTCGTGGCGACGTTACACGGGTACGAATTGGAGGCTAATGACCAGCCGAGCGCCATTATTGTTTGCCGCCACTTTCCAAGTGACGCGGCGGAAGAAATGCAACGGGTGATTCAGGCGGGGGGCGCCATTAAGGACGTTGAAATTGAACACCCGTTGTACGGCCAGTTGCGGGGAAGCTTGGAAGTACGAACGGCTGCGGACGTTAACCTATTCATGGGTCGCCTGAAGCATCAGCAGGGACATTTGTTATCCGAACTAACGGACGGGGTCCATACCCATACGGTGACTTATCAGACGCCCGACCAGTTAGCTGCCATTAAGCAGACGTTACGTGACGCCGGGTACTTATACGAAAACTAACTTAACATTGACAAGACAGGGGCCAATTATGGTCCTTATTAGAAGTAAATTAGACGCTAAAAAAACAGTATCAGTTGAGGTTAGACTCAGCGGGTACTGTTTTTTGGGCCTATGATAGTTGGTGTTGATCTGCTAGAAAGGCTGCTAATTGAATTTTTAATCAGTTCGGTGTGACTAGCGAAATATCAAGCTACGTTAAATTTAGTAACCGTTCTGCAGAATTATCTTCATTAATTAAGATTTACTGGAGTAACCAGTGAATCTTAATATAAAAGCCAGTCTAGCCAGCAGCGGGTGTAACCATGGCTCAACTGCGAAATTATTCTTAGTCGGAAGTGGATTGCTTCCGGCTTAGAATAAGGCTCGAATTTGAGATTGCTCAGTGGGTTTCTGAGTGAGCTCAAAGCGATGCCCGCAGTGTTCCAGCCAACCGGTTACACCCGCTGCTGGCGGCAATTTCAACACCAATTGGTACAGAGCCGTTTTTTAGGTTAGAAATAATCGTTAAAAGCGGGGGCGGTTGCTACTAAACTCGCATCAAGCCGCTGAGCCGCCGCTAAGCTGCCAGTTAATTGGCCGTGCATCAGGGCGCTCGTTAGGGAGCGGGTCCCGAAGCAGGCCTTTGTCAGTTGCTGAATCGTTAATTGTAAGTCTGCCGGCCCGTCCACGGTGGGCGTTAACCGGTTAAAGCTGACGGTTCCCGCCTGACTTTGCAGCTCCCAGCAACCTTGATTAGCGGGGAGGAGCGGATCAGTAATGGCTAAGCGAATCGGGGCCACCGCTGCTTGAAACGGGTAGCGCTTAATAAAGTCGTGCAGGTCGACGATTCTGGCCATCATGTACGGTGTCGTGGTCACTTGCATCCGGTCCGGGTCCGCCAGTAAGTCGAGGCCGTTGCCGTCGGTGGGAGCGTCGTAACTAAACTGGGCGAAGGTACTTCCATGCTTGGTCACGAAGTTTGCTAACGCCGTAAACGCGGCCGCTGAGTTGGTGGCCCATTCATGAATCGCGAAGGTGGTCGGCTGGCAACTATAGATGAGGTAGCCGCCAATTTGCGCTTCGGCATCCTGGTAAATTGCGACCCGCCAGTCGGGGTGCTTTAAGGCCAAATAGTCCCACCACCAATCGGGGCGAATCAGGCCACCCCGTTGATTTTGCGGTTGGGCCTGGTAAAAAGAGGCGCTTAACCGCAAGCCTTCAGTCCCGTAGCGGCGGATGCGTCCATCCGCCGCTAACGGCCGGATTCGCGGCAGGTCGCGGCTGGCGATGACTTGGTGGGTGCGGTTAAAGACGTGTTCATACCCAAACCGGCGGTAATAAGCATACGAGAACGGTGCTAAGTAGGATAACGTCACGCCGGCCGTAGCCATTTCCGTGAGCGCCGCCGTCAGCAACTTGCCGGCACCGCCGTGCCCCGCAAATTCGGGGGCACTCATGACGTCGCCGATTCCGTTCATCCGGTAGGTCGTTCCGTGAAAATTGACTTCAAAGGGCAGACTGTACAGGCCGCTAACGAGTTGGTGATCAGCGTGTAGTCCGTAGATCCAGCCGTGGTGGTAGCGGGCCATGAAAAATGCTCGGCGCTCAGGACTGTCCGGTTTATTGAACGCGTATTGATAAAGTTGGTAGAACGCCGCTCGATCGCTGGGCGAGGTTAAACGATAGTTATTTGGCATTTTAGCACCCCCTAAAATGATGACTAGTCAGCGTTAACGAATTTGAAGTCGGACCATGGTTGGAGCAATGCCAAGCATGGTTGGTCACTTGCAACGACGTGGCCAACGACGTTAATACGGCCACTATTGGTGAGGGCCTGGCGGGCGATTTGTAATTCGCCCTTGTACTGGCCAAAGTTATCGTTATCAATCAGCACGTCGCCGGCTTTGATTGCGGCCGTATGGCGAGCAGGGAACGCTTCGTCCTTATAAATAACGCGGGTTTGTGACGAGCGGATGACGTAATCCGAAAAGTCGCCCCGGTAAGTTTGTGGTTGGCCGAAGAGCACCTTGTGTTCGACGGGCGTTAGGTCATTAACCGTTTGAACGTGCAGTAACGGGTACGGGCTGAAAAAGACTTCGGCGGCCGCACTCAATTCCGCTTCACTGGCGTAGGCGTTACCGATTAAGACGTCGTCAATCAAGCCGGTCATCTTTAGGTATTGTACTTGCGCCGCAATTGGTAGCCCACGGTGGTTTTCCAAGGTGCACAGGCCGTCTTGCATTGGCCAAGGCCCAAAGGTGGCATCGTTTGAAGAAACGAACGCGGCGGTGTTGATGCCGTATTGCCGGTATTGTTCAGAAGCCTGAACAAAATAGTCTTTACCGAGGCCGGTATACTGTTGCGGGTAAAAATTATGTGAACCGAGCAAGTTTTCCTTGGACGGTGAGTAGTCCATGATCGTGTCAACGTAGTGGGTTCCCTTGGACATGTTGACCTCGATCTTTAAGCCAAATTCGTTATGGGTCATCCGGGCTTCCTCCTGGCCGGTGAACCCAAGGTCGAGCCGCACGCCCCATGCGCCCAGCTCGTGGAAGAAGGAAAGGTCGTCGTACGAAACGCCCAATTGCTTAAACAGGTCCGGATTGACGTCGACCATGACTTCGAGTCCGAGTTGGTTCGCGTAGCTAATCACCCGTTTAAAGTTATTAACAACTTCGTTTTGATCCCCCTTGATTTCTAGTAAAGAGGTAAAGACGCGTTGGTAGCCGTACTTAGCGGCGAGGTCCAAGTAGGCCGCGTCCTTTTCAAACGTTGACCGTTCGGGATAAACGGAAATACCAAGTTTACTCATTAAATAGTCCTCCAAAATTGTTTTTCTGTATTCGCTTACATTATCGCACACTTGATTGGTCCATACCAGCAAAAAACAAAATTGGTTGGTACAAATTTTAGAACTGTTCGCGCGGGCCGGATTATGATACGATTTTGGTAAACAAACTTGGAGGCGTTCAAATGACATTTGAAGCAATCTTACCAGAACTAAAAGCAGGTAAAAAGGCGGTTCGGACGGGCTGGGAAGGCACCGAACTATTCGTTGTCTTGCAAGCCGCGACGACCTACGCGGGCGATCCGCTGAACCCGTACTTTTTAATTAAAACGGTGGACGAAGCGTATAGTGTGTGGTCACCAACGGACTGTGATATTTTAGCCACTGATTGGCAACTAGTCGCTTAATGATGGAATTTACGGAATACCGCCAGCAAACGGTCTTGATCACCGGGGCGGCCTCTGGAATTGGACACGCCCAAGCGCAAGCCTTTTTGGCGCAGGGCGCGGCGGTGATCGCAATTGACCAACGGGCTGATCCTGCCGATTGGGCGGCTCCAGAGCGGCTAACGTATCACGTGGCCGACGTTCGCCAACCGGAACAACTCCAAGCGGCGATTCAGGCTGGAATTGCCCAGGCTGGGCAGCCCACGATTGTTTGTAACACGGCGGGAAAGTTAGATGGTTATCAGCCAAGTTTGGCGATTGATCTCGCAACGTGGCAGGATATTTTAGCCACCGATTTAACGAGTCAGTTTATCGTGACCAACGCCGTCCTCCCCGCAATGCTTGAACGTCAGCACGGGGTATTTGTGAACATGGCCTCGATTGCTGGGTTAGTCGGTGGTGGTGGTGGGGCGGCGTATACCGCTGCCAAGCACGCCATTATTGGTTACACCAAACAGCTTGATTTAGACTACGCGGCGCAGGGGATTCGGGCCAACTGCATTGCGCCGGGGGCCATTGATACCCCCATGAACGCGGCTGACTTTGCCGGTGACGGTCAGATGGCCCGCTGGGTTGCGAGCGAAACGCCAGCTAAGCGCTGGGCCCAGCCCGAAGAAGTTGCGGACCTAACGCTGTTTCTTGCGAGTCAGCACGCTGACTACCTGCACGGAACGGTGATTCCCATTGATGGCGGTTGGTTAGAAAAATAAGGGGGGCGTTTAGATGGATGACTGCATTTTTTGTCAGCCCCAGCCGACGGTCGTCGAAAACGAACTGGCGACTGCGTTTTACGACCTTCATCCGGTCAGTTTGGGACACTTATTGATTATTCCTAAGCAGCATTACGCAACCTGGTTTGACGTACCGGCCGCCGAGCGTCAAGCCATCTGGCAGTTGGTCGATACGGCGAAAGCCGCTTTAGATCAGCGGTACCAACCGGACGGTTACAACGTTGGCATTAACGTCGGTCCGGCTGCCGGGCAGACCATTATGCACTGTCACGTACACTTGATTCCGCGCTATCACGGCGACGTGCCGAACCCCACTGGTGGGATTCGCAACCTGTTGCCGCCGGAAGCAAACTGATAGGGGGACTTTTTTTGACAGAACAATTTAATAAGGTGGGGCGTCCGGGTAAAATTTTAACCACGACGCCGGTTTATCACGGGCCAATTTTTGACCTCGTTAAGCAGGAAATTGAAACGCCGGACGGCCTTAAGGTTGAGCGTGATTTGATCGACCACGGTAACGCGGTTACGATTTTAGCCATTACGGCGGATGATCAGGTCGTCTTAGGTTCCGAGTACCGGGTTGGCCGTAATTCTGAGACGGTTAGTTTACCGGCTGGGTTGATCAACGGTGACGAAGATCCGTTGGTCGCGGCTAAGCGGGAATTACAAGAAGAGACGGGGTACATTGCCCATGCGCCACAGCTAATGACCCGGATTAGCTCGTCGGAAGGCTTTACCAACGAAACGGTCAACCTGATTTTGACCCGAATTGATCCGAGTGAGCGGGGTAAACGCCACTTTGACCACGACGAATATGTGAATACGGCGCTTGTCCCGTTAAAGGACGTCATCCAAATGATGCGCCGGGGCCAAATTCGCTCGGCGCAGGGAATTTGCGCCTTAACGTGGTACCTGACTTTTATTCGACCGGAGGAACGCGCGTGAGGGGACTGACTAGTTAACGCTAGTGTGATTAGTGAAGAACACACACAGGAGGCTACGACATTCGTCGCGGCCTCCTGTTGTGTCTCCGAGTATTAATGCCGAAACGTGCACCAAAAGTCGGGAAACAACCCCGACGAACGCAAACGCCACCACTGAGCCACTTTAGGATCGCCCTCACGGCTAAATACGTATCGACTCAACAGTATCTCCCACTGATTGAAATCGGAAAGATCAATCAGTGGGAGACTGCTAAAATTAAATCATAAGGTATGAACCTGATTGGACCGCGAGTCCGTGGAATGAGTCATCATACGATTGGTTGGCTTTCACCATGGTTAAACGACATTTAACGGTCTTATTCATGCAAGCCACTACTACGACCTTATCCTGTTTGGGATAGGGCTTTTTTATAATCTGTAATAATAATCGGTTCAATAATATGCGGTGTTAATCTGCTAAAAATAAACGTGCAAGCTATTCTTAATTAGTAAGCACTCCGCATAACCATCTATATCAAATCTAACTAAGCTAAAGTAAGCCGTGGTAATTAATGTTAAGACTAGCCAACCGGTTATCCCCGCTGCTGGCGGCAGCATTGACACCGATTGGGGCGGGGCCCTGTTGGCACACGCTCATTTTAAGGTGTAAGTTAGTCTGATTTGACTTCAATTCCGGTGAGAAATGTTGCCAGATTAGCCGCCTGATAAAGGTTAACTTGCAGACCACGCACGAGCTTGAGGTCAACGTCTAAACGTTCAAACTCGCAACTGCTGAGATCGACACCCTTTAAGTTGGTTTCGTTGAAACTAGCCTGGTTGAGCTGACAAGCCGTGAAGCGTACCCGGCTAAACTGGTTGGTCATCAAACTGGCATCCGTTAGCTTACTTTGTTGGAAGCTGACGACCTTCATTTTGAGTTCACACAGGATGGCGAGGTCAAGGCGGCAATTAGTGAACTGAACGTTATTAAGTACCGACTTGGTGAGGTCGAGACCCACTAATTTACAGCCATCAAAGTGTGTGCGAAATAGGCTCGCGCCCTCAAAGTGGCAGTTTGAAAAGTCGCAGTGTTCAAACCGCACGTCGGCCACTTCCAGACGGTCAAACGTCCATCCAGTGAAAGTCACGTTTTGAAAGTAAACGTGGTCAAAAATGGGATGCGTCAGCGTGGTTGCTGGTAGTGTAACGTCACGAATAACGCAGTTGGTTAGTAGGTGGTCTTCATCGGTATAAATAGTATTAAAGTCGCCGGGATTTAAAGTATCCGGGTCAATTCGGGGTTGGTCCAAGTTGATTCCTCCGTTTCGTTTTCCTTAGCATAACAATTTTTATCGGTAAATTAATGAGAAATTACTAAGGCGATTTACGGCCGTTAATGGGATTGGCTGAAGTGATTAACCAAAACAAACGGTGAAAAGTCGCCTGAGACGCAATCTAAGCCCTAAATTATCATGAAAATTTTAGATAGCGCGGTGGGGCCGTATTTTAGCGACCCGGAAAACGCGGCTGATCAACGGTTAGTAACCATGCCTCGGTTGGCTTGCTTGTTAAGGATCACGCGGCTAAAAATTATGCTGAGCTGGACTTGGTAAGGTCAGCTTCGCATCTTCGGTTTTTGATTGACGGTGGTTGACGGGCGGCCTAGAGTGAAGCTAACGCGAATGTAGTTTAAAAAGCGGGTGGAGCCAATGAATGGGCGTCAGCGGAATTATCATTTGGAGACAAAAGAAGAGGCCGTGATATTAATCACAGCCTCGTGGATGTTACCTCATGTTAATAGCCGAAACGTACGCGTTAAAGGTTAAAGTAATCTTCTAAGAACACCGCGACGCCGTCTTCATCGTTACTCTTGGTAGCGTACTTAGTCGCCGCCTTGACCGCGGGAATCGCATTTGCCATGGCAACGCCGACCTTAGCCGCCGTCAGCATGCCGAGGTCGTTTTCTTGATCTCCAAACGCCATTAGGTTATCGAAGGTGGCGCCGGTATGGTCCAGAAGGGCCTTCAAACCATTGGCCTTATCGGTCCGTGGTGGCAAGTATTCGAGCAGGTTCGTCCGGGACGGGACCACGTGGAAGAAGTCCGTAATTTGACTAGGCAGTTGCGCTTGTAACTGTTTGGCGTCCGGCCCGGCCGTGACGACCTTACCATATTCCTGGTCGGGAAGGTCGGCAAACGAAACGTCACTAAACGGCATCAGGCCCTTGAGCATCTCCTCGTAGGGCGACTTGCCTAAATCGGTAATGGCGTAAACTTGGTCCAGCCCCAAAACGTCCAGGTAAAAGCCGCGTTGCTTAGCCTGTTCAAAGAGCGGTTGCAAGTTGGCCTTGTTGACACTGGTGCGGGCTAGCACCTTGCCGGTCGTATTTTGTTGAACGAGACCGCCGTTGAAGGTGATGGCGTAGTCGCGCTCCTGGTTAAGTTCCAGTTGCTTGAGAAACGGGGCAATCGCCTTAATGGGGCGACCGGTACAAAGCACGATCTGCTTGCCCGCGGTATGAAGCTTTTTTAACACCGTCGCGGTTCTTGCCGTAATCGTCTTCTCCGAAGTTAGCAACGTGTTATCAAGATCCAAAGCAATGGTGGTAATCATGTCCTCACACTTCCTTATTAAGATTTAAAAGCTGTTTGATGGTGGTTCCCATGTCGGCCGGTTCGCTGACGAGTTTGTGGCGAACGGGGGCGTTGCGCAGGGCTTGAACGGTTGCCGGAATCGGGACCTGGATCAGGTCGTGTAACTGGTCGACCGCGGTTAAACCGTCCGCCGCAGTTGGTGTTTGGTTAATGGCCCCCAGAACCGCTTGCGGAAATTTGTACGGGCTGGCAGTCGAAACGACGACCATTGGCCGTTCGTCGCGGGTGGCCGCTTGGTACTGTTTCGCAACCGCAGAAGCGACCGCCGTGTGCGGATCGATTGGGTAGTGGTGGCGCGCAAACAGGTGGTGAATTTCAGTTTGATCCTGTTGCTCAGTCACAAAGCCGGCCCAGAAGTCCTTGATCGCGGCGCGCATGGCTGGTGTCAGCGTGTAACGCCCGGTTGTTTGTAGGTCATGCATCAGATTAGCGGTCGCGATTGGATCCGATCCAGTTAAGTAGAAGACCAGGCGTTCCAAATTGCTGGAAACTAAAATATCCATTGACGGGGAACTTGTTAGGAAGAATTCCCGGTTCTTATCGTAGGTCCCGGTATTGAAAAAGTCGGTCAGGACGTTATTGCGATTCGACGCACAAATTAATTTATGAATCGGGGTTCCGAGTTGCTTGGCGTAGTAACCGGCGAGAATATCGCCAAAGTTTCCGGTTGGCACGCTAAAGTTGACCGTTTGACCGTTTTTAACTTGGCCCTGCTTAATTAGTTGCGCGTACGCGTAAACGTAGTAGGCCACTTGGGGGAACAGCCGCCCAATGTTGATCGAGTTGGCACTTGAAAATTGGAACTGGTGGGCCCGCAACTGCTCGTGCAACTCATGATCGTTAAGGAGTTGCTTGACGGTCGTTTGGGCTTCGTCAAAGTTACCGTTGATGGCGATCACGTGGGTGTTAGCGCCAGCCTGGGTAACCATTTGTTGTTTTTGAATCGCGCTAACGCCGTCCTTCGGATAGAAAACGATGATTTTCGTTTGCGGAACGTCAGCAAAGCCGGCCATGGCCGCCTTACCGGTATCACCGGAGGTGGCGGTTAAGATGACCACTTCCGCCGTTAAGTGATTCTTTTTAGCGGCGGTCGTCATTAGGTGGGGCAAGATTTGTAACGCTAAGTCTTTGAAAGCAATCGTTGGGCCGTGGAAAAGTTCGAGGTAGTACTGCTGACCGTGTTTAGTTACCGGTGCAATTGCCGGATCATCGAACTGATCACCGTAAGCCGCGTTGATGCAGGCGCGTAACTCCGCTTCCGTATAGTCGGTGAAGAATAGCTTGAGGACTTCGTAGGCCACTTCTTGATAGGAGCAGGTCGCAAGGTAGTCAAAATCAAGCTGCGCTTTTGGGAGTTGGACGGGCACAAAGAGGCCACCATCGGGGGTCAGCCCCTGAAGGACGGCTTGGGAGCTCGTCATCGTGTGGTTAGCGGTGTCACGGGTGCTTCGATAAAGTGTTTCCATGGATGGACTTCCTTTCAAAGGTGATTTTGTCTAAATCATACACTAAATTCCGGCGGAACGGGGTGTTTTCGTTAAATCGGTTGCGAATTCAGGTTACGAATTAATTAAGAGGGGATTGAGGAAGATGCAATTAGCAGGAATCGAACACCGGCCCGAAAGTGAGGACGCGGCCGTCGTGGGTAAGTTTCAGGTGCTGTTGCGGTTGAAAACGCCGTTGCAGACAATCCAACGGGTGGAAGTAAACTATGCCGACCCGTACCTATGGCCGACGCACCAACCACTGCAACGGGCCGACCTACACCCCGGGGTGCAAACGGAAAGCCAGCAATACTGGTGCGTCACCTTGACCGTCCCCACGCGCCGCTTGATGTATGCGTTTCGGGTGGTTGATCAAACGGGGCAATCCATGGGTTACGGTGACGCTGGCTTTTTTAAGGACCAGTCAGCAGAATGGGCACAAGCCAGCCAATACTTCCACTACCCCTTTACTTGGACCAGTGCGCCACCGACTTGGGCGGGCCAGACCGTTTGGTACCAAATCTTTCCGGACCGGTTTGCGGATGGTGACGACCAGCGTAATCCGGGTCACGTCCGTGCGTGGGGGCAACTGCCAGTCACCCGGTCGAGCGTTTACGGTGGCGACCTCGCGGGAATAACGGACCACTTAGACGATTTAGCAACTCTGGGAATCAACGGGTTATACCTGTGCCCCCTTTTTGCGGCGCCGTCGAACCATAAGTATGATCCAACCAACGAATTTCAAATTGATCCCCAGTTTGGAGACGAAGCGGACTTGCACCGGCTCGTTCAAGTAGCTCACGCCCACGGAATGAAAATCATGCTAGACGCAGTCTTTAATCACCTCGGTGCGCAGGCGCCCCAGTGGCAGTCCGTCCTGAAATTCGGGGCCAGTTCTCCGTACGCGGACTGGTTTGACGTCGCGAGCTGGCCGGTGCGGACGCAACCAGTACCGAACTATGCAACCTTTGGCACTGAACCAACGATGCCCAAGCTAAATACCCAGTTACCAGCGGTGCAAGCGTATTTGGCGGCGGTCGCTCGTTACTGGACGGTGCACTTCGACATTGATGCCTGGCGCTTTGACGTGGCCGATGAGGTGGCGCCCGTTCTGTGGCGCGCACTGACGGCCACGCTCCGCACGCTTAAGCCGGATATTTACCTAGTTGGCGAGGCTTGGCACCGCGCGCAGGCGTTAGTTGGGCCCGGCAAGTTTGATGCGGCCATGAATTATCCGTTGACGCGGTTGATTGCGCCGCTGTTTAACCGGACGCTTTCCCCCGCTAGTTACGTTGCTAAAACGAATCGGCAGCTTATGCAGTATCGCTGGCCGAACCAGGCGGTCATGCTGAACGCGCTTGATACGCATGATACGCCGCGACTGTGGACGACCTTACACGGCCACCTGGCACGTTTTAAGGCGGCCCTCGCCTTACTAATGTTGCTGCCAGGGAGTCCGTGTTTATACTACGGTACCGAAATTGGTTTGAGGGGCGGGGCCGACCCGGATAACCGGCGGTGTATGGACTGGCAACCAACGGCGGATGGTCGGCGGTTACGCGAATTTGTGAAACAATTGGTAAAATTTCGCCGCCAAAACGCGCCCCAACTGAACGCCCCGACAATTAAGTGGGCCAGCGGCGCGGATTGGTTAACGCTGCAACGCGGCCAACTTTGCGCCCAGTTTAATTTGAGTGCACGTGTGCAGCCCATTCAGATTGCGGGCGACGTCCAACTGGGGAACGGGGTGATTGCTGGCGTGCTGGTCGCTGACGGCTTCGTGATCACGCGACAGTAATGGAGGAAGGGGGCCAAAAGCTGGCTAGCCGACGCAAGTTTCCGACTATTAATATTCGGAGATAAAAAAATAAGCTGCGACGAAAGTCACAGCTTATTCGTGGATTGCCATTATTTGGCAGGAGCTGGCTTGATGGCACGGCCTTGAATAAATTCAATCACGATTAAAACGACGTAGCAAATCAGCACAATGCCGAGAAGACTGGTCGTTTCAACGGTACTTGAAAGCCAGTAGTATTGCCAGTGTTGGTTGTTGAAGACCCACCAAACTAACAGACCGGCAAGTAATCCTAAGGTATTCATAATTGCAATAAAGAAAATATTACCGTTTTGTTTTTGGCTTGCCCAGTAGGCGGTTAAGATGGCCATCCAGACACCCCAGACGATCAGGCCGACAACTACGACCCAGTAAATTAGTGATGCGATCATCGCGACTCCTTCTTTCTACTAGTTGATAAGTCCATTTTAACATGAATCCGATTACATTGGGAGGGGGCAGTGACAAAATTCACAATTAAACCAACTGGTTGTGCAAAACTTTTTCTTGGAGGGATGACTTGTTATTTAGCCCGGAATTATTTACAATTAAGTAATAACATAACGTCATAGGGAAAGGGTTGGCAATCAATGACTTCTGCATGGAATTGGATTGGAATCATTGCTTGGATTGTGGTTTTAGCGCTGTTTATCTGGGTCTTTCATAATATTCGGGTACGGCGAATCAAGATGATTGTCGAACGCAAGCATACGTTTGAATGGGGAAGTCTATTAATAACAACGGTTGAATTGGTCATTAGCTTTGGCCTGATCATCGGCATGGGTTACGCCACTTTTAATCGGCGGGTTGACCTGGCTGATCAAAAGGCCGTTAAGGTCAGTTACCAATACGAGCCGCTAGTTTTACGCGTGGGAACCGATGGGTCGTATTACGTGGCAGTTGAGCGTGGGACTAACAAGAAACCGGTGCATATTTATCATTACTGGGTAAACGGGGCGCGTTACACGGTTTCAAGTAACAAGGCGACCGTTGTAAGTAATTTAAACCAGGTTAAGATTGCGGACGCGGGAGTCCCGTGGTCGCAGAAAGCTTTAGCTAGCCAGGATAAACGGCACGAACGGGCCTACGTCGTTAAAATGACGGCGACGTACCAACCAACCTTTTGGAACGGCTTGGGCGTCCACGTGGGTCATCAGGCGATGACCCGCTGGTTGATTCGGGTACCCGAGCAATCGTTTATCAACACGGCCGATATTCAGTCAAATTAGGATTTCACTGTCGAACTCAGGGGGGACGGGTGTTCACTCGGAGTTCGCCTTTTTTTGCCCAGATGTTAAAAGTTATTAAATATTTATATTAGGATGCTTTTTTACTATAACTATTTTAATTGTGCGGTAAAATTAAAATGTCACTTATTTATAGGGTGACTAGTTTATCCGCTTAACTTTAGTGAACAAATGATAGAAAGAAGCGAACGTACTAATGATTGGCGAACAAGCAACCCCCATCTACATTTGTGGTGTGATTGGTAACGAGCAAGCCATGATCGTTAATAAGTGTTTAACCGGACCATTTAAAAACCGGTACGATTTAGCGACGGCCCCGATTTTTGCGGAAACCCCGTTAAGCGATGCCGTTAGCCAAATTACCCAAACGCAAACTGGCCTGGCAACGGTGATTGCTAAACAGTTGGGCACGGTTCAGTTTCATTTGCCCGGACTGGCTTCGCTAGGAATGCCGACCACGATGATCAATATTTTTTATTTACTAGAGCCGGTTGGTGGGCAACTGATCACGGAGCGGCCCGCATACACGCAAGCCCTCTCAGCGGGGGCGGCCCGCGTGCCGTTAACGGCTCTTAACTGGGGTAACAGTTCCCCAGCTGTCATGCAGGCAAAGCGCTTTTTAATGACGGGGGCCTTCCCAGTTGCGGATCAGCCGATTGCCGCTTACCAAGTTTTAAAGGACCCTTGTTTCTAGTCCGGGGTGCTTTTAGTTGTAAGTGAAGATGTAAGCGAATTCGCTTGGCTAGTTACTTGCAAGTTGACAATTGCGGCCAAGCGTTGTAACTTAGACTCAACTTAAAAATTAAATGTTGATGAGAAGAGTAGCGTTATTTTACCGCCTAGCGAGTCAAGGTTGGTGTAAGTTGACCGGTCAAAGTAGCGTGAAGATGAACTCGGAGTTGGTCAGTGGTTCACGCTACTGGCCCGGTTGGATCCCCGCTAACGGATTGGCCGTGGCAATTGCCGCGGTTAAGGCAGCGTCAGCTGTAAATGTGGGTGGTACCACGGAGTGTAAACTTCGTCCTTAACGAGTGTTAGGGACGGAGCTTTTTTTAGATTGAAAGGGGTTTGAGAAGATGGATCA
Organism: Lactiplantibacillus modestisalitolerans; assembly: GCF_005405425.1. Taxonomy (GTDB): domain Bacteria; phylum Bacillota; class Bacilli; order Lactobacillales; family Lactobacillaceae; genus Lactiplantibacillus; species Lactiplantibacillus modestisalitolerans. The sequence continues at coordinate 31,008 of NZ_BJEA01000010.1, forward strand.
AGCAACGTTTATTAAGCAGTACGCGACGAATCGCGCCAATACGAATTCTTTAAAATGGGATGCCTTGGATCAACGGTATGGGAACCCGGATTTAATTGCAATGTGGGTTGCGGATATGGAGTTTAAAGTTCCAGAAGCGGTCACGCAGGCCATTACCGAGCGGGTCGCCCACGGAATTTACGGGTACTCGTATACCCCGGATAGTTACTACCAAGCCTTTTTCAATTGGGAACAAACCCGGCACGGCCTTACGTTGCAAAAAGATTGGTTGCGCTTTGGGAGTGGGGTCGTTAATTCGTTATACGCGTTAGTTAACACGTTTACCAAACCAGGGGACGGGGTTTTGATTTTAACGCCCGTCTACTACCCATTTTTTAACGCCATTCAAGACAATCACCGCCAATTAGTGACGTCCAAACTGATCAATGATCAGGGTCATTATACGATTGACTTTGACGACGTGGCTGAAAAAATTCGGACGAACGAGGTCCGGCTCTTTATTCAGTGTTCGCCGCACAACCCGGTCGGGCGGATTTGGACTGAGGAAGAGGAGACCCGGCTGCTAGCGTTATGTGAGCAGTACCATGTGTTGGTGATCTCCGATGAAATTCACCAGGATATTGAACTTGACCCGCAAAACCATCCGTTTATTTCGGCCCTTAGCATTGCCGATGGTCGCTTTCAGGACCGGGTGATCGTGGTGAACGCGCCTTCGAAGACCTTTAACCTGGCGTGCTTGTTAAACTCGCACGTCATCATCCCGAATGCGGACTTGCGGGCGCGCTACGACGCGGCAATTAACCGGCTTAGTCAGACCGAAGTTAACGTGCTCGGACAGACCGGCGGGGCCGCCGCTTACGCGCACGGGGCGGAGTGGCTTGACCATATTTTGGCGATTGTTCGGGATAACTACGCGTACTTGAAGTCGGCGCTAGCGGCGCACGCCCCGGAAATCAAGGTGACCGATTTACAGGGGACCTACCTCGTCTGGCTAGATTTGCGCGCTGACGTGGCGCCGGCCGCTACCCGGGCCTTTATTCAGGACCAGTGTGGGCTTGCGGTTGATTACGGCGAGTGGTTTAGCCCGGACTACCAGGGCTTTGTCCGTTTGAACTTAGCCACCGACCCGAAGTACGTCCACCGGGCGACCGACAACATTGTCCGCTGTTTAACGGCCTTAAAAAACAAATAAAAAAAGGATTTCACGGGCGCTAGCCAGAAATCCTAGGGAAAAAGGGGCACAACCGCTCCCGGTTCAAATTTTAGTGGCTTTTATTCGTAATGGTGCGGCGTCGCTTGTTGAGGCGCCAGCGAATTAGGGCGTACACCCCAACCGCAAGTGCGATGACGACAATTGAACCGGCAGCTTTAAGGAAACCAAACATCCAGAAAAATACCGCCATGGCTAGCGTACAGTAAATGAGTAAAAACATGGGGGCCCTCCTTTGTGAAGCTACTAAGCAAGTTTATAGATTCATTGTAACGGGTAAAAGTAGCCATCCCGTGATTGAAATTTGAATTTTTTGTTAATAATGACTAAAAGGGTTGCGTTGAGCATTGGTGACTTTAAAATATTTTGGCAGTTATAGTGAGTTTGTCGAAAACTCAACTAGCCCCTTTTTAGCGGATTAACACCATATATCATAGAACCCAATAAAACCGTGCCCCGAACATTTCCGGGGCACGGTTTTATTGGGTTAGGACGTTATGACGCCCGGTTTTTAAAGATGAACAGTTTGCTGAAGAACCAGTTCATGACGACGATGATGACTTGGTCGATAATTTTAACGATTAGGTCGTTACCGTGAAGGACCGAAATCCCGACGATCATGATGCCTTGGTCAACGAAGAAACTGAGTAACCGGAATCCAAAAAATGAAACCATTTCGTGGAAGACGGCCTTGGTCGTGGGCGTTTTGGAGTCGAAGACCCACAGTTTATTGGTAATGTAAGCGAAAAGCACTGATAGGAACCAGGCAATCGTGTTGGCTAACCAGTAGGGCCAAATAAAATTAAAAAGCCAAAAAACGACTAAGTTAACTAGGGTGGTCAGGCCACCGAAGATTAAGTAGGCGAGAACGCTCTGGTAGCGTCGCCAAAGTTGCTTGATAAGTTGCACCACTTGCTTGAACCTCACTTGTTAGAATATCGCGTTATTTGCTTTATTAATCCTAACACAATTCATGCGGTGCGGTTGGCAAAACGTTATTTTTGCACTAAATCGTTAAGATAGGCATCAAAGGTCGCGCGGGCCAGCGCTAAGTCGTCAAAAGATTCTTGATTAACGGTGAAGCAACCGAGTAACGTGGCGGCCGTAATCTTGAGTTCTAAGGGATGCTTGCCAAAATAATGTCGGGTCAGTTGCAATTGATAAGAGAGTTCGCCATTCACGACGACCGTTTCCTGGGCCAGCGTTACTGGCGGTAATTTCATTGCTAACATGCACATCGCCCCCCTGATGATTACCTTTAATTGTAGTGGGTCGGTGTAAATATTCAGCTTTGTTTATGTAAATATTGTGTAATGGTTACTAAGATTAACCGGACGAGGCCGGCCGCGCCCGGCTACCAACGTGTGGGCGCGCTTGACCGTCAGTTTGCAAACTGGGCGAACGGGGATCCGTGGGTGAATGGTTAGGCTAGTCAACATTTGGCAACGCATTCACGAGCGAAGAATGGTAAAATAAGTTAAGAAGACGGAAAGGGTGTGGCGCAGATGTTACAAGAATATACGAATATTTTAGTTCCCCTAGATGGTTCTGAACAGGCGGAGATTGCTTTAGAAAAGGCGGTCGCGGTTGCTAAACGTAACCAGGCCCACGTTGACATGTTGTCCGTGATTGATCCCGGACAATTTGGGTATAATTTGGCCGGACTGGCGGATGGCGATATTACCTACCAGCTGGTTCAGGATTCCGAAGCCTACTTACAAAAAGAGATTGATAAGATTAAGGCGGCGGGCTTTACGGACATTTCCTTCCATATTCGGATGGGGAGCCCGAAGCCAATCATTTCGCAAGACTTTGTGCGGGATCACCATAACGATTTGATTATGATGGGAGCCACCGGGTTGAACGCGATGGAGCGGGTACTGGAAGGTTCCGTCACGACTTACGTTCAGCGTAACGCGTTGACCGACGTGATTGTCGTGAAAACTGATTTAGATAATACCCAAGTGGAAAAATAGCGTGAAACGCAGGACCCGTTAGTTGGAGGTAAGTCTTCAACTAGCGGGTCCTTTTGAGAATCTATACCAATTAGTGTTGGGATTGCCGCCAGCAGCGGGTGTAACCGGGTGGCTGGAACACTGCGGGCATCGATTTGAGCTCACTCAGAAAAACCACTGAGCAATCTCAAATTCGAGCCTTATTCTAAGCCGGAAGCAGCCCACTTCCGGTCAAGAATAATTTCGCAGTTGAGCCATGGTTACACCCGCTGCTGGCTAGACTGGCTTTTTTCTGAGCTTCACGGAATATTTTAGTGAGTCAAAATTAATGAAAGTGATTCGACAGAACGATTACTAGATTTATCGTAATCTTGCTTGCTGTTTTGCTAGTCACAACGAACTGGTTAAAAATTCAAGTGGCAATCTTCTTAGCAAATCAACACCAAATATCATAGCCTCCCTTTTGAGCCTGGATTAACGACGAATTAGGCATCTAGCGCAAGCACCCGCTGGGCGGTTTCTGCGTCGGTGATCAACGTGGTTAAGATGCCCATTTTTAGCAACGCTAAGATGGAAGGCGCCTTGGTGAGCGACCGGGCAATCGCAATGGCGTTCGGGACTTTGGCGAGTTGGGGTAACGGAATACTGATGGTCCGATTTAGGAGGTTGCCACTTAGAATTTTGCCGTTCTTATCAAAAAAGGTGCAACAACAGTCACCAATCGCTTGTCGTTCTTTCAGCATTGCGCGGTCTTCCGTGGTTAAGAGGTCGCGCCAGCAACTGCTAGCGGTCGTTAACGGGCCCCCAATCCCCAATAGGGCGATATCAAGGTGGTTCCAGCAGTGCTGGATTTCGTGAAAGTATTTCGAGGCCATGATACCGTCGCGAATATACTGGGATTCTTGGACCGCCGCGGCGTCGACGAATAGGCTCCGACCACCAAAGGTGCGAGCGGCGTCGTAAACGATCCCGTTAACGTGGTACTGGGCGTTGGACGGACTGGGGCCACCCACCAGCGGGACGAAGAGGGCGTCGGTTTGAATGGGATTTTTAATTTGACCGACCATGCCGCTTAAAATTGATCCCCACGCGAAGCCCACTACGTTATGCGGTTTAATAATTTGTTTCAAGTACTGCGCCGCTTCGCTGGAGAGCTGCTGCTCTTTCCGTTCCGCGATGGCATGGGGTTCGGTTGCGATAACGAGGGCATTTTTTAACCCGTAGCGGTGTTTGAGTTGTTCTTCCAGGTTAAATAGTTCCGAATCAAAATCGTTGATCTTAATTTCAACGATGCCTTCGCGCCGGGCCTGTTTGAGCATTCGGCTAATTGTGGTGCGGTAAATATTAAGTTCCTTGGCAATTTGTGACTGAGTATAGTCGCGTTCGTAATAAAGATAGCTAATTTTAGCGAGTAGTTGTTGCCGGGTTTTATTCATGGTTGCTTCCCCCTTTGATCGTGACGCGCACATCTGTGCAATTTGAATTGTAAGCGCTATTTTGTGCGGATGCAAGTATAATTTGATTGAAAATTTGCTGTACGGCGCGGCGGCGTTTGTTTACATTTTAGCGGCGCGCTCAGTTGGGGGTTACCAATGCGTATATTATTGGGCAATTAAGCGTGGTAATTTCCACAACGGGGGGCTTAGCGATTTTGCACGAACGGCCGAGCTATCACCTAAGTCAGGTTTTTGTGGGGCTTTTCTTGATCCTGGTCGGGTGCATGACGACGGCAGTTATTTAGGCTGGCACCCTAATGATTGTGGGTGACCGCAAATAGATTTAAATCAAAAACAGCACCGCCGAACCCGGGCTATTAGCCGCGTTCGACAGTGCTGTTTGTCGTTAGATTAATTCTTTAGGTGGAGCCGTTTATAGAAGATTAGGCTCAGCCCACCAGTGATGCCACAGCCGACGATCATCGACACAATTGGCATGATCGGGTTGAAGTTACCGCTAAGTGCCTGACCATGCAGCGGATAGCCAATCATGAATTTCAGAAAGTTTTCAAATCCGCTACTTTGCATGAATTTCGGGGTGTTGGGACTCGTAAGTGAAATCAGCATGCCAAGCGCAAAGACGCCGAGAATTGGAATAACCATAATCAGAATGCGTTGCGTATGCTTGTTGAATAACGCGAGCAAACTACCAACGGCCATGCCCAGAAGCCCACAACCAATGTAGAAGATCCACATGAAGAACATGCTGGCAAGGAGGTTTAACCAAACGTTGCTGCCAAGCCAGTCGGCGTAAAGCATGTAGGCCGTTTGATCGAGCATTTGGTGCGTGGTCATACCGCGAGTTGGGGCGGAAAAACCATACGAATAAAGGGCGCAAAGCAGCTCGCCAATAAAGCTGATGATAATGATGGCGTAAATGCGACTAAGCCAGTAAGTCGTCCGCGAGATACCGTTCTGGATGAACAACTTAAAGTAGTCGTAAGTCAAGGACTGAAAAACAAACATGAACAAGGCAAACATGATACCGAGACCAAGGTTATTGAGCGCAGAAACAATCGAGTAGTTTTCAAAACGGAAGCCCGTTAAAATGCGATAAATAAACGGGAGACCGAAGAAAACGGCGAGTAACCACAGAAAGGATTGCCCCATGGTTTTTAGCTGATCCGTCAACAGGTAGCGGGTCGTAACGTTAAGTTTAGTGTTCATGGTTGCCGGACGCCTCCTTAGTGTTGGTTAAGCTAACGAATAATTTCTGTAAGTCTAAGTGCTCAATTTGCACGGTATCTGGAATTGGCCGGTTATTATCTAGGGCCCCGTAAACGTATTCGGCAGTGATACTGCCCAGATGGTCTTCACCAATGACGTTGAGCCCGTCCGTGTATTGCTGAACGTCGGTTTGAGGACCAGAAATCAAGTAGGCCTTGGCGAGAATGTCGCTGACTTCGCCGTTGACGACAATGTGGTGATTATCTAAAACGAAGACGTGCTCAATCAGGTTGGCAATTTCTTCAATTAAATGGGTCGAAATCACGAAGGTTCGTGGTCGTTCGCTATAGGTCTCAATCAATTCTTGATAAAACAGGTCGCGGTGGTTGGCGTCCAGTCCAAGTACTGGTTCGTCTAAAAAGACATAGTTAACCGGCACGCAGAGGGCCAAGATTAACTTAAAGATCGAACGGTACCCGGTTGAAAGCTTACCGAAGCGGGCGTTAGTATCAAGTCCGAATGCTTTTGCCAAGCGGGCCGCGTAATCAAAGTCGAAGTCGCCGTAAAATTGGGCGGTAAGCTTAAAAAGTTGCGCGACCTTACTCCGTTCGCTATAGAGGTCCACTTCGCTCATTAAGAAGAGTTTCCCAAGGGCGCGGTCGTTGTCGTGGACCGACTCGCCATCAATTTCGACCCGCCCACTAGTCGGTTGAATCCGATTGCTAATGATGTTTAGCAGGGTACTTTTCCCCGCGCCGTTGCGGCCCAGTAAGCCATAAATTTTATTTGGTTCGATGGTTAAATTCAAATTATCAAGCACGACATGCTTGTGGAAAACTTGCTGAATCGCCTGAATTTGAATACTCATTGTTCCGAAAACCCCCGTTCAATTAATGATGATAGTTCTGCTTGGGTCAGGTGAAGCTTGCGGGCTTCACTGACCAGTTTCTTCACGTAATCGTCATAAAACTGATTACGGCGTTTTTCAACCACGCGGGCTTGGGCGCCAGCGATGACGAACATCCCGACTCCGCGCCGTTTTTCAATTAGTTGGGCATCAACCAGGATATTCATGCCCTTCAAAACGGTGGCTGGATTAATGTGAAACTCCTTGGAAACCTCAGTTGTGGAGGGGATTTGTTCCCCCTCGGCAAACGTCCGTGTAAAGATTGCTTCTTCAATCTGATCAGCAACTTGGCGGTAAATTGGCTCCGTACTATTAAAGTTGAACTGCATTTTCTTCACCTCATTGCAGTGGAATACGCTATTTGGTTGCGATCTTTTGATGTCCCTGTAATTGGTGTTCCGTTCGGTCGATTCGCGCTGCAATCCAACTGGATAAGAGGAGGAGTGCGCCCAAAACGACGAGGAGCGTATCTTGATGTGCAAACGGAACAAGGTTGGCGGTGACGATACTAGCCGTGAGCCATAAAAGCGGCATTAACGTGCCTAACCAAAACTGACGCCGGTTTGCCAAGACGTACCGGTGGAGCGGCGTAATAACGATCAATAGTGCAACTAAACCAAAGTATACCATGATTGGTTCCTCCCCTAAAAGATTATTGTAAAACGATGCGCTTATAAATATTAACGGTAATCAGGTAGTAGATTAAATAGAGCCCGGCAAAGATTAGGAACGGAATCCAAATCCCGGTGTAGGGTGAGGACACCATTAACATTGAGAACATCTTGAGGCCGAACAGAACGTGAATGACCCCAACGATTCCGGGTAAAATAAACAGAACCGCAATCTCTTTACGAATTGCTGAACGCTGTTGGTGAGCGGTCGTACCAATTTTGGCTAGCATTTGGTAACGGTGCTGATCGGCGTTGGCGCCGGATAGAATTTTGAACATCAGGCAACTAGCAAGCATGGCGAGAAACGCAATCCCTAGAAACAAGCCCATGAATTCCAATCCAGAATACATGCCGTTGATCATGACGTAGTTGCTGTAACGGCCCCCGAGGACGCCCGTTTTGATGCTCGGGTTGCGGTCGCTTTGGCTCTTAACGAGTTGCTTGAAGGTTGCCAAGTGGGCTGTCACGTCATCCGTGACAAAAATTGTCAACCGGTTTTGCGGTTCCGCCAATTTGGCGTAAGCAGCGTCTGATAAGAAGACCGGTGTCGTGTATTGGAACGCCGGTGTTTGTAATTGCATCAGCTGGTAACGTAACTGTGACTTGGCAAGTTGAGTAGCCTTTAAGCGTTGAGTCGTTGCATCAAGTGAGTTCCGACTTTCAAGTTTGATCGTTTGATACGGGTGTTGGTTGAATTCGCTGGCCCGGTAAAAAACGGTCTTTTGCTTGGTCTTAAAGTGGTAAGTTGTTTGTTCGGTTGGCTTGAGACTCGCTACTTTGCTTTGCTCGGCCTTCGTCATGTTGACGATTCCCATGTCGTAAGCGTTGCTGGACTTGGCCATTAGTGGCGTTTCGCGGTGGAAGCCCATCCCGACGGTAATCGCGCCCAGTGCTAACGCGAACAACATGGCAACGATTGACAGCATCTTCGTGTAGTTCCGGATGCGGAAGCTTAGTTGTGAAAGGGTAAAGCCATTTAAACCGCGGTGCGCAAAAGCGAAGCGTTTTAACACGACCATTAACCAAACGAAGATGGCGTTAAACAGGCAGTAGGTCCCTAAAACGATGGTCACTAGCGCTAAACCGATTCCGGCCAATTGTAACGTGCCGAGGTTAGCCATCGCCCAGTAACCAATTGAAATCGAAACTAACCCAATGATAATTTGGGCCCATTGCCGACCAGCTTTGAGCTGTGGTCGGTTGGGTTGGTCGTTACTGTGTAATAGTTTCAACGCCGGCGTTTTAGTTAACGCAATTAAGTTGAACAATCCGGCTAGTAAGAATAAACCAACGTACAAGATCAAAGTCGCCAGGGCGGCTGGGAGGTACCAGGCGGCTAACTTGTGAATCGAGAGACCCAGGGCGTTGATCAGCAATTGACTAATCCCGGCGGTAAGGGCGGTCCCCACGATGATTCCGACGAGCGTTGCGATGATTCCCACAAGCAAAGTTTCTAGCCAAATTAATTGACCAATTTTACGTTTGCGGGCCCCGACGAGCATGAATAACCCGTAGTCGCGCTTACGCATACTCAATAGGAACGAATTAGCGTAACTAATGTAAACTAACGTGATGATGGTTAATAAGACTGAGCCAAATTGGAAAATAAAGCCGACCATACTAATGGACGTATTTTGTTTTAAGAAGGCTTGATTGGTTGCGAGTGCTTCGAACATGTAGAAGATCGCGCTGGACATGATTAACCCTGAAAATAAAACGAGGTAGTCGCGCCAGCGGTGTTTAAGCCCCGATACTGCTAGTTTTGTTAACATAGTAAACTCCTTTTTAAATCCCGATTATTGTTCGAAGGTGCCGAGGTTGTCCAAAATTTGTTGGTAGAAGTCGGCCCGACTTGCCGTGCCCCGTTTCAATTCTTGCCCAATTTGGCCGTCCTTGATGAACAGGATTCGTTGGCAGAAACTGGCGGAAAACGGATCATGTGTCACGAGCAGGATGGAAACTGCTTGGCGTTGGTTAATGGTCGTAAATAGGTCCATTAATTCGCGGGCGGATTTTGAATCAAGCGCCCCGGTTGGTTCGTCACCAAACAGCATTGCGGGTTCGTTGATCAAAGCCCGGGCGGCGGCCACTCGTTGCTTTTGGCCACCGGATAATTCATTGGGATAGTTGCTTAAGAATTCGGCAATTCCCAGTTGGCCGGCCACTTTTTCAACCGCCGGCTTGATTTGCTTAGTCGGTGTATTTTGTAAGGTTAGCGGTAGGGCGATGTTTTCAAAGGCCGTCATGGTTTCTAGTAAGTTAAAGTCTTGGAAAATGAAACCAATTTCCTTGGCCCGAAAGTCGGCTAACTGGTTACCCTTGAGGTGGGTAATCGGCTGCTGGTGAATCGTGACTTCACCGCTAGTCGGCTTATCAAGGGTTGCTAACATGTTGAGTAAGGTCGTTTTACCGGAACCGGAAGCGCCCATGATGCCGACGAATTCGCCAGCTTGAACGTTAAAGTCAATTCCTTTGAGTGCTTCGTATTGTTTCGTGCCGGGCTTGCCGTAAGTTTTGTGGAGGTCGGTAACCGTCATAATTGGTGTCGTTGTCATAATGAAACTCCTTTTTTGTGGTTGTTAGTTTGTTATTTGGTTGATTACTTATGTAACTAACTATAAAGGCAACTAGCCTACCTGTCAACTAGTAACCTCAAATTTTTTATCATTAGCCGGCTAATCGTTGATATGATCGCGTTTGTTGGCTGGGGTAATTGGGGACTGATACGTGTCAGGAGAGCAAAATAAGGGTTAGTTAGTTCGTTACTAGCAGCCGGTGTAACTAACTAAGTCTCAAAATGAAGGTGGAAAGGTAGTGCGTTGGTTTGGAAACTTACCGGTTTTTAATTGAAATTTGGCCCCGGCTAGCCTAAAATTACGAGTGCTAATTATTAATCGGTTAAATTAATCATTAAATTATAGGAGGCGCTTTTTTGAAAACCATACTCGTATTACATACTGGTGGCACGATTGCCATGTCGGCGGACGCCGCTGGTAACGTGACTCCCGGTGCCGAAAACCCCTTGGATCAATATCAGAGCTCGTTTGGTGCGGACATTCAGTTGGAAACCGAGGACGTCTTCAACATTCCGTCGCCGCACGTGACACCAACGGAAATGCTACGCTTGAAACAGCGCATTGATAAGGCGGCGCACGAAGGGGTGGACGGGGTCGTCATTACCCACGGAACTGATACGTTGGAAGAGACGGCCTACTTTTTAGATTTAACGTTGCCAAACGAACTGGCAGTCGTGGTCACGGGGGCGATGCGTTCGGCCAACGAAATTGGTTCCGACGGGTTGCATAATTTGGAAACCGCGATCCAAACGGCCAGCAGTCCGGACGCCGCTGACAAGGGCGTACTGGTCGTGATGAACGATGAAATCCATTCCGCGCGTTACGTGACCAAGACCCATACGACCAACGTGGCTACTTTTCGGACGCCGACCTTTGGCCCGATTGGTTTGGTGGCCAAGCAGGGGGTTGTTTTCTTCGAAACGTTATTGCGGTCGACGGTTTGCCCGATTCAAACGGTTACCGACAACGTTTTTCTCATTAAAGCGTACGCGGGGATGGGGCCCGAATTGTTTGATGCCATTGCCCAGCCAAGTACCCACGGGGTCGTGATTGAAGCCCTCGGTGCGGGAAACTTACCACCAGCAACGCTCCCGGCCGTGCAAAAGTTATTGGATATGAATATTCCGGTCGTGTTAGTTTCCCGGTGCTTCAACGGGATTGCGCAGGACGTGTACGCCTATGAAGGTGGGGGCGTGCAGTTGAAGCGGATGGGGGTAATTTTTTGCCAGGGCTTGAATGGTCAAAAGGCGCGCATCAAACTGTTGGTGGGCGTGAGTGCTGGCATGTCGGCGGACGAACTAGCCCGCTTCGTAGCGACTGCGAACTCGTAGTGACAGCATTTTAATTAAGTTGGATTTTTAACACTACAAGAGGCTGTGATATTAGTAGCCTCTGCACAAGCAAATAGGACGAGTAACCGAATTTGGGTTGCTCGTCCTATTTGCTTAGGTTCTATGATATATGATGTTGATCTGCTAACAAAGATGCCAGTTGAGTTTTCAAGAATTCTCAGTCAGCGTAGCTGATAATTATTGGTTGAGTAAGTTTTGCCGAATCAGACGGAGAATGTAGCGTTCATGGAGCAAGTTGCCGTGCCGAATATCAGCCGTATTAACGGTCATTTGCGTGTAGCGCTTAGCCTGGTTCATGAAGAGCTGACCACCCGCCGTGACGCTGGAAAGCGGCACGACCTGATCGTCCCCCGCACTCGTATCACCAGCGACGTTGACCACGGCGTGGAGGGCCTTAAAGGCTTGACGGTGCTGACGCAACGGCGTAAATAATTCCCGGTCGGGATGCGCTTGGTCGGTCCCTAAAAAGGGCGTACCAAGTAGCATTAAGTCGTGGATTGGCAGGGCCTTGGAAGGTGCTAAGCCAGCGAGATAACGGCTCCAAATCAGACCCCCGTTGGAATAACCGAGGGCGTTAGCCGTGGTGAGCCGGTAACGGCGTTTTAACTGGGTCAACGCCTTTGCTAGGCCGTTCGTTTGCGTCACGATGTTGGCGTTGCTATCGGTACTGTTCTCAAAGTAAATCACGATGAGGGTGTCGTTTAAATCGGTATTATTGACGCGGGTGTGCTGAAATTCAATTTGTTGCTGGTCCGTGACGGTCACGTTGATCACCGGGTGCGGATGTTGTGTATCGAGTCCCGCGATGATGTCGTTAAAATCAGTGCGGGTGCTATCGCTGCCCGCAATCATGATCAGCGGCCGCTTTTGTTGGGTCGTCACGTGACTTGATTGGTCATGGTTGAACTGGGTTGCCAAGCCGATTCCCAGGACGGCCAAAACGAAGACGGCGGCCACGATTCCGCTCCAGATTAGTTTTTTGGACATGGCGTCACCTCACTGACACATTTTAGAAGCGTTCGGCAATAATTGGCCGGTCGTGGCGGTCCTGAAGGTCGCGGTTGTTCGGCTGGAAGCGCGCCTGATAATCCGCCAGCTGTTGCGCACCGAGCATGACAGCATCGGCACAAACGTACCATTCAACGCCTTCACTTAACGGGGGCGTGGTTAGGGAGCCGAGATAGTGGTAGACGGTGCCGGTTGTCGGAAGGAGCGGTGTTAGGTTGACTGGTTCAGTTAGCTCGTGGCTAGCGTTGGGCGTCATTTGATCAAGAAGGGCCTGAAAAGCCGGGTTGGGTTTACCGACGCGCCCAAAAATTGCGATAACGGCCAATTGCCCGCTGGCACTTTGGTGAACGAGGTGCCATTCAATTGGCGCCCGCTGCCCATCCAGCACGTGTTCTGCGGGAACGTGAAAGTGCAACTGCTGAAAGGCAAAGTCGCGGTCGTTGAGGTAGGCGGCACCGGTACCGGGCGCTTTGAGCGTCGTGGCTTCACCGCTGATGCTGGTGGCTTGATAGAGCGCCCGCCAACTAATGGCAGCGAGTTGTGAGGCCTGCGTTTCAGCGGAATTAATCGCGATTGGGGATTGCTGGTTGCCACTGGTAAACGCCCAAGCGGCCTGGTTTGCGTAGTTAAGTGTCATGTAAAAACCTCCATAAAGTAACGTTTGCATTGTTACCTCGATTATACTCGTTTTCTGGTGATTGCAAGTGAACCGGCGTGCAACCGCCCCCGACCGTTAAGTTGAATAATTTCAACAGGCGGGATATTCGGCGTAGCGGGGGGACAATGGTAGAATGGAAAGTGGAAAACTGAAAAGTAAAGGTGGCCTTTAAATGGCAAAAGAACGATTACTAACGATGCAACGCGGAATTAATTTCCGAGAACTCGGCGGCTATTCAACGATGGATGGTCGTACAATTAAATGGCACAAACTGATGCGAACTGGCAGTTTAGCCGATTTAACGGCCCAAGACCAGCAATTCTTGGATGATTACGGTGTCCGCTACGACGTGGATTTCCGTTCCCCGCAAGAAGTACTGGATGAACCGGACCGGGTGCCAGGTAACGCGAAGTATATTTATGCGCCGGTCTTTAACGTTGATGAAACTAAGAATTCCGACGGAACGGACAAAATGACCGCGAACTTGGAGAAAAAACCGGATAGTGGCTTTGAACACATGTTGAAAGTTTACCGGATGATTGTCACTGAACAGCACGCGAAGGACGAATACCGGCGCTTCTTCGACACCCTGCTGGCCAATGACCGTCCGGATGAGACCCTCCTATTTCACTGCACGGCCGGTAAGGACCGCACGGGAATGGGCGCAATTTATTTATTGACGGCGCTGGGAGTTGACTTTAAGACGATTAAGCAAGATTACTTATTGACCAACGCGGCGTCCGTTAAGCGAATCGAGGGTGCCACGGCGGATGCTAAGGCGGCCGGTGCTTCAGCGGCAACCGTTGCTAGTATCCGCGCCCTGTGGTCAGTTGATGAGGCCTACTTAAACGCGGCCTTAACGGAAATTGAACACCAATCAGGGAACTTACCGCACTACTTACGTACGGAACTCAAACTAACCAAGCAGGAGTTAGCGGATTTACAAAAACTGTATTTAGATTAAAAGGAAGTGCAACATGCGATATTTAGCGAGTCCGAGTCATGATATTCGAACTAATTTGGCAATCGAAACCTATTTAATGGAAAATGCGGATCTGAGCGAACCCATTTTGTATTTTTACATTAACGATCCGTGCATTATTGTTGGCCGCTACCAAAACGTGTTAGCGGAAATTAATCAACGTTACGTTGAGGACCATAACATTACGCTGACCCGCCGGACCTCTGGCGGTGGGGCGGTTTTTGACGACCTTGGAAACGTTAGCTTTAGTTTTATTACGAAGGATGACGGCGACGGTTTTGGGAACTTTAAACGGTTCACGGACCCGGTCATCAACGCCCTCCACACGATGGGGGCGACCCGTGCTGAAATGAGTGGTCGTAACGACTTAGTCATTGACGGGAAAAAGTTCTCCGGAAACGCCATGCACGTGGAAAACGGCCGGATGTTCTCTCACGGGACGTTAATGTACGATGTCGACCAAACGCAAATTGCAAAGGCTCTAAACGTTCCGGCCGATAAGATTGCTTCCAAGGGCATTAAATCGGTTCGAAGCCGGGTGACGAACTTACGGCCGTACTTAGCGCCCGACTACCAGCACCTAACGATTGAAGAATTTCGGGATATCTTAGCGCGCGAAATTTTAGGGGTTAGTGATTTGAGCCAGGCTAAGCACTACGAATTAGATGCCGTTGCCCAAGCCGGCGTGGAACGCCTGAATCAGAAGTACTTCCGGAACCACGACTGGATCTACGGTGCGGAACCGGATTTCACGGTCAAGCACCGGCAACACTTTGATGGCGGGACGGTTGAATTTCGGTTAGCCATTCAGGCTGGCAAGATTGCCGCAACGACGATTTACGGGGACTTTTTCGGCGCGCAACCGGTTCAAACAGTGATCGACCACTTACAGGGAGTCACTTACGATCCCGCCGCAGTTGCAACGGCGTTAGGCGACCTCGACTTGACCAACTATTTTGGCAAAATCGAACCTAGTGCAATTGTTCATTTGATTACGGATCAGGATGCGTAAAGCGTCCCATCCGAATAACCGCGTTCCGGGGGCTTGCGGTTGCTAGTCGGCTTGAAGGCTATTAGTAGCAAGCTAATCTTCCGGTTTGGCGGTTACGACCTTGTTTTTGAAAACGCTTAAATAACCTTTGCTTTCCTTAGTGAAATCTATTACAATATAGATATTGAATTTAAAATAATATATTTTTCGACTATTAATTAACGAGGGAGTTGTTTTCAATGCATCAATTTATTGGCTTAGTCGGGACTAACTCGACCAATTCAACTAATCGGCAGTTGCTTCAATACATGCACAATCATTTTGCGGACCAGGCAACGATTGAGTTAATGGAAATCAAGGACTTACCGATGTTCAACAAGCCGCAGGACCGGAAAATTCCGGCCAAGGCGCAGGCGATGGCGGACAAGATTGCCAAAGCCGACGGGGTCATTATCAGTACGCCAGAATACGATCATTCGGCACCGGCCGTTTTAATGAACGCACTGGAATGGCTGTCATTCCATATTCATCCGTTTGTTGATAAGCCAGTTATGATTATTGGGGCCTCCTACGGTTCGCTGGGGACATCACGGGCTCAAGCACATCTGCGGCAGATTTTGGATTCACCAGAATTACGGGCCCGGATTATGCCTAGTTCGGAATTCTTATTGGGCCACTCGTTACAAGCGTTTGACGATGACGGTAACTTAAAGGACGAACAAAAGGCGGCCAAATTATCAGGCTTATTCGATGATTTCCAGACTTTCGTTGAGATCACTAAGAAGCTGTCCAATGCCAACGCTACGACTTATCAAGAAGTTCGCGATTTAGACTGGGCTAATCTATAGAGGGGAGTTTTAAACATGAAATTAGTTGGAATTGCGGGGACGGTTGAAGACCAATCATATAACCGGACCTTATTAAAGTTCATTGCAAACCACTGCAGTTCAATGGCGGATATTGAAGTGCTCGACATTCAAGACGTCCCAATGTTTAACCAAAGTGACGACCAAACGGAAAGCGAAGCCGTTCAGTACTTAAAGAACAAAATCTTGCAAGCAGACGGGGTTATTTTAGCGACGCCCGAACATAACCATACAATTACGGCCGCGTTAAAGAGTGTCATTGAATGGCTTTCATTTAAAATTCACCCACTATCAGGTAAGCCCGTCATGATCGTCGGGGCGTCCTATTATGATCAAGGTTCTTCGCGGGCCCAGTTAAACTTGCGCCAAATTCTGGAATCGCCCGGCGTGGATGCGGTCGTGATGCCCGGTAACGAATTCTTACTTGGTAAAGTTAAGGAAGCCTTTGATGAGCAGGGCAACCTTAAGGATCAGGGGACGGTCAAGTTTCTCCAAGAAACGTTAACCAAGTTCTTGAAGTTCGTTAAGGTGATCAATAAGTTGAACGCGCGGAACAATCCCGACGACTGGGAAAGTGAAGACCTCGAAGCGCAGGGTGAAGTTGATACGACCATTAAGGGTGTCGACATGCACGCGGCGGACTGGGTTGAACAAGCCGCTGCTAAGACCAACGCTGCGGAAGGTGACGACTACGTTAAGCTGGACCGCGGGGTGCTGACCGTCAACCAGTTAAACTGGTTCTTGAACTCAATGCCAATGGAACTGACTTATGCGGATGAAAACAACCAGTTCCTCTACTATAACCATCAGATGGACGCGGACCAAATGCTGGCTTCCAGAACGCCGGCTCAAGCGGGGAACCCGTTAGCCGATTGTCATCCGAAGCGGGCGATTGACCACGTTAAGCAGGCCGTTAACATGTTACGTAGCGGCAAGACCGACCTCTTCAAGCTTCCGGTTCCCGGCATGGGACCTGATAAGTACATCATGCACTACTACCAAGCTTTGCATAATGACCAGGGGACCTATAAGGGGATTAACGAGTTCGTACTCGACTTAATGCCAATCGTTAACTACTACTTGAAGCAAACCGGCCAAACGTTAGCACCGGATCCGAACGCGAAAACCGATAGCGTTTCGGGTGCTTCCGCTAACGCCGCGGCCCCACAACAACCAGATGGTGTTTCGGGTGCCTCAGCCGATACGTCCGCACCGGCGCCGAAACCGGCTGCCAAACCGGAACCAGCAGTTGATAGCGTTTCGGGCGCTTCTTCAAACAGCTAAATTAATTGAATCTGTGTATCTAGACCTAACCGGGTTATGCCGGTTAGGCCTTTTTTTATTGTTCGGAAATTGAACTATAAAAGTATTTATAAACAATTTCAGTTTTAAAGGCGAACGGTTAGCCAGTAGTTCAGTTATCACCGGTGATTTAGTATCATAATTGTTGAAAGATTAGTTTATAAGTCATTTAGCTTAAAAATAAAAACACGAACATTAAAATGTTTGTAACTGGATAAAGTTAAGAAATTCGTTGACAGTGAATGGTCGGATTGCTAAAATGATGGTGAAAACGAAGAAAGAGGGATGAAGATGGCGAAAGTTGGTTTAATCATGGGGTCAATTTCAGACTGGTCGACGATGCGGGTCACGGCTGACCAGTTGACGGCCCTTGGAATTACGTACGAGCGGCACGTGATTTCAGCACACCGGATGCCCCAAACGTTACAAAGTTATGGCGAGCAGGCGGCGGCAAACGGGTTACAAGTTTTAATTGCGGGCGCGGGTGGCGCGGCCCACTTACCCGGAATGTTAGCTGCTAACACCGTACTACCCGTCATTGGGGTTCCGGTTAAGAGTCGGGCGCTCAATGGCATGGATTCCTTACTTTCAATTGTTCAAATGCCAGGAGGTGTCCCGGTTGCAACGATGGCGATTGGTGAAGCGGGGGCTAAAAATGCGGCCCTCCTTGCCGCCCAAATCTTGGGGCTCCAAGATGAACGGATTCAACAAGCGGTCATTGCGTTTCGAGCTCAACAACGTCAGGAGGCTGAACAAAGTGAACGGCAGTTATGAGCAACCAATTTTACCGCCAGCCACGATTGGAATCGTTGGCGGTGGGCAACTCGGCCAAATGATGGCCCTCAGTGCGAAGGCGATGGGGTATCAAGTGGGGGTTTTAGACCCGACCCCGAAGGCACCCGCGGCCCAGGTAGCGGATTTTCAAATTGTTGCGGATTATCAGAATCAGGCGGCGTTAATGGATTTGGCGCGGCGCAGTGACGTTTTGACTTATGAATTTGAAAACGTTGATGAGGCGGCGTTGACTGCGGCCCAACAGTATGTGGCCTTGCCGCAGGGAACGGCGCTACTGCACATCACGGGCAACCGGCTCCACGAAAAGCAATTTTTACACGACAACGGCATCCCGGTCACGCCGTTTGCGCCGGTCACGGACTTACAAACGTTACAGTACGCGATGAACCGGGTCGGAACGCCAGCCATCTTAAAAACGGCTAGTGGCGGTTACGATGGTCACGGTCAGTTGGACCTCAACCAGGCCGTGGTGCCAGCGGAGGCGCAGGCCCTGTTGAAGCACAGTTGTATTTTAGAAGCCCGTCAGGAATTCCGCGCGGAAGTGTCAATCATGGTTACGCGGAGTGCCAACGGGGTGGTCACGACGTTCCCACTAGTTGAAAACCGCCATCAGCATCACATTTTGCACACGACGATTGCGCCAGCGAACGTCGCGCCCAGTGTTCATGATCAAGCGCGGAAGATTGCGGTCTCCATCGCGCAAGCCTTGGAATTACGGGGCGTTTTGGGAATCGAATTTTTTGTCTTGCCGGATGACCGCCTCCTCGTTAATGAGCTGGCGCCACGGCCCCATAATTCGGGCCACTATACGATTGAAGCGTGCAACGTCTCGCAATTTGAAGCCCACATTCGCAGCATTTGTGGTCTCCCAATTCCGGCCATCACGCAACACAGTCCCGCGGTTATGCGTAATTTACTCGGTGATGATTTAACGGTAGCCCGCCAACGGCTGATTGACCATCCCGAATGGCACTTCCACGATTACGGGAAGGCGGCCATTAAACCGCAACGTAAGATGGGACACGTCACCGTTTTGGATTCCAATATTGATCAGGCACTCGCATCGTTGGCTATTTTGAAGGGAGAACAATAATCATGACGGCAGCAATTGAGAAGGGCGACTTACTTTACACGGGTAAGGCAAAGGAAATGTACACCACGAATGATCCGGCAGTTTTATGGGTCGATTACTTGGACCAAGCGACGGCCTTAAACGGCAAGCGCAAGGTGGCGATTGATCAAAAGGGCTTATTGAATAACCGGATTTCTAGTTTGATTTTCCAGGATTTAGCCCGGCACGGGATTCCCAACCACTTCATTAAGCAGCTTTCGGATCACGTTCAGCTCGTTAAACGCGTGAAGATGATCCCACTTGAAACGGTCGTTCGCAACGCCGCTTCGGGCAGCTTTGAACGGAAGTTTGCGGTGCCACACCTGACCAAATTTACCCAGCCCGTCCTCGAATTCTTCTATAAGAGTGACGCGTTAGACGACCCGTTTATCAATGATTCACAGGTGGCGGCCTTGCAAGTGGCGGATCAGGCGACGGTTGCTGAAATGAAGCGTCAAGCACTGCTAGTTAACGACCGGTTGAAGACGATTTTTGCCGAAATGGGCGTGCAATTAGTTGATTTTAAGATTGAATTTGGTTTAACCGCGGACGGGCAAGTCGTACTGGCAGACGAAATTTCGCCGGACAGTTGCCGGTTAGTGGATAACCAAACCCACCAATCACTGGATAAGGACGTTTTCCGGAAAAACTTGGGAGATTTGACGACCGTTTATCAAGAAGTCTTACAACGGTTAGCGACCGTTGAAGAGGGGGGCCAACACTAATGTACTTAGTTAAAATTTATGTGACCTATAAAGAATCAATTCTTGATCCAAAGGGCGAAGCGGTCAATGATGCGCTTCACCGCTTAGGCTATACCAACGTTAATGACGTGCAACTTGGCAAATACTTTGAATTAAAAATTAAGGCGGACGACCGACCAGTCGCGGCCGAAGTGGACGAAATGTGTGACCGTTTATTAGCCAACGTCAATATGGAACGTTACCGTTACGAAATTACTGAGATGGAGGCGTTATAGCCATGCGAGTTGCCGTACCCGTATTTCCAGGTTCTAATTGTGACCACGACATGGTCAATGCACTGGTTGACGTTTTAAAAGTGGATGCCGTGCTGATTCCCGCAACCGAAACGGCGTTAACCGGATTTGACGCCGTTATTTTGCCCGGGGGCTTCTCCTACGGGGACTACTTACGGAGTGGCGCGATTGCCCGCTTTGCGCCCATCATGCAGGCGGTTCAAGCCTTTGCTGCCGCCGGCAAACCGGTGATGGGCATTTGCAATGGTTTTCAAGTGCTGACCGAGGCCGGACTATTGCCGGGGGCGTTACAAGCGAACCGTTCGTCTAAGTTTATTTGTCAAACGAGTGAACTGATCGTGACGAATAATCAAACCCGCTTCAGCAGGGCCTACGCACCACAAGCCCACATTCAATTACCAATCGCCCATGGTGAGGGTAACTACTATTGTGACGACGCGACCCTGGCTGAACTGCGGGCCAATCATCAAATCGTCTTTGAATATGCCGATAATCCCAACGGGAGCACCGCCAACATTGCTGGCATTACGAATAAGGCCGGGAACGTCCTCGGCATGATGCCCCATCCAGAACGGGCGGTCGAAACGATTTTAGGCTCGACCGACGGCTTAGGAATTTTCCAATCATTAATTGCCCACGCGCAGGAGGTAAGCCATGCTTAAACAGACTGAATTGACCCCCAGTGAGCTTCGCGACTCGAAAGCGTATCGTGACTGGGGCCTCACCGACGAAGAGTTTCAGATGATTAGTGAAAAGGTCCTGGGACGGTTACCAAATTATACGGAAGCCGGCCTCTTTTCCGGGATGTGGAGTGAACATTGTTCTTATAAAAACTCTAAACCGGTGCTTAAGAAATTTTGGACGCAGGGGGAACAAGTCTTAGAAGGGCCGGGTGAAGGCGCGGGCATTATTGACATTGGCGACGGTCAAGCGGTGGTGTTTAAGGCTGAAAGCCATAACCATCCGTCCGCCGTTGAACCGTACGAAGGCGCGGCCACCGGGGTTGGTGGCATCATTCGCGACATCTTTTCGATGGGCGCGCGGCCGATTGCGTTACTTGACAGCTTGCGGTTCGGTGAACCGGATGACGCCCATACCAAGTATTTAATTTCGCAAGTGGTCGCCGGTATCGGGGGCTACGGTAACTGTATCGGAATCCCAACCATTGGTGGGGACACCGTCTTTGATGCTTGTTACCAAAAAAATCCGTTGGTCAACGCCATGTGTGTCGGGATTTTAAACCAGGCCGATATTCAAAAGGGCCAGGCGACCGGGGTTGGCAACAGCGTCATTTACGTCGGGGCTAAAACTGGCCGGGACGGCATCAACGGGGCGTCGTTTGCATCGGCTGAATTTAACGACGCTAAGGACACCCAACGTTCCGCCGTGCAAGTTGGGGACCCGTTCATGGAAAAATTATTGATGGAAGCCTGCTTGGAAGTAATTCACGACCACCGCGACGTACTGATTGGTATTCAGGACATGGGGGCGGCTGGGTTAGTTTCGTCCTCAGCTGAAATGGCGTCTAAGGCGGGGAGCGGCCTCGAATTAAATTTGGACCTCGTACCGCAACGCGAAACGGGGATGACCCCGTTTGAATTGATGCTGTCTGAATCGCAGGAACGGATGTTGCTCTGCGTTAAAGCCGGTGCCGAAGCTGAAATTTACCAAGTGTTTGAAAAATACGGCTTAGACGCGGTCACGATTGGTAAGGTGACGGCTGGACATCAGTACCAGCTCTTCCACCATGGCAAACTTGTGGCTGACGTCCCGGTGGATGCGCTGGCAACTAAAGCGCCAGTTTATTACCGCGAAAAGAAACGCCCGAGCCGCTTGAATCATCAAAGCCACCACCAGTTTATGCCCCGGATCGTTGACGCGACCGGCACGTTTAAACAGTTATTACAACAACCGACGATTGCGTCTAAGCGCTCATTATACGAAACTTACGATTCGCAAGTCCAAACCAACACCGTCGTTAAACCGGGTTCCGACGCCGGCGTCATTCGAATTCGCCACACGGATAAAGCACTGGCCGTGACGACTGACGTGAACGGCCGCTACCTCTATTTGAATCCGCGGGTCGGTGGTGAAATTGCGGTGGCCGAAGCGGCCCGTAACATTGTCGCTTCCGGGGGCCAACCGCTCGGGATTACCGACTGCTTGAACTATGGTAATCCGGAAAAACCCGAACAATTTTACGACCTCGACGAATCGGCGATGGGCATTGCCCGGGCGTGCCAGCTCTTTAACACGCCGGTCATTTCCGGCAACGTTTCGTTGAATAATGAATCCAACGGGGAAGCCATTTACCCGACCCCGATGATCGGGATGGTGGGGCTGATTAAACACCAAAAAGATATTACGACGCAGGACTTTAAACACGCCGGTGATGCCGTTTACGTTCTGGGTGAGACCGGGTCCGATTTTAACGGAACCGAGTTACAGAAGATGTTAACGGGTGAAATTGCCGGGGAGTTATTTGAATTTGACTTAGTGACTGAAAACCAAAACCAACGCCTTCTATTACGGGCCATTCAAAAGGGGCTGGTCGCTAGCGCCCACGACGTTTCCGAAGGGGGCTTGATTGTGACCATTGCTGAAAGTTGTTTTGGGAACGGCTTCGGGGTCAACTTGAAGAGTACGTTACCATCAGTTGATTTCTTCTCCGAAACCCAGTCGCGTTTCGTAGTTTCGGTTACGCCGGAACACCAAGCCGCCTTTGAACAATTAATGGAACCGTACGCAACGTATTTAGGACAAACGACGGCCGATGATCGTTTGTTAGTGACGACCGCTGATCAGCCGTTTGACGTCCCGGTTAGTTTTGCCAAACAACTTTGGGAAGGGGCCTTAGCATGCCGACTGAAGTAAAGAGTTTAAACGAAGAGTGTGGATTATTTGGTGTCTGGGGTTCCCCCGACGCGGCCCAGTTGACCTATTTTGGACTGCACGCGTTGCAACACCGTGGTCAAGAGGGCGCGGGCATTACCGCTAATGACCAGGGAACCTTGAAATCGGAACGCGGTTTTGGCTTACTTGCGGACGTTTTTCGCGACCCACGGCGCTTAGCCCGTTTGAAGGGCCAAGCGGCGGTTGGTCACGTCCGCTATACGACCGCTGGGAACCACGGCCTGGAAAATATTCAACCGCTGGGGTTTAACTTCAGCGATTGCCAGTTTGCACTCGCCCACAACGGAAACTTGACGAACGCGGTCACGTTGCGGCGGCGACTTGAACAACACGGCGCCATTTTTCACGCCAGTTCCGATAGTGAAATCTTAATGCACCTCGTTCGACGCAGTCCGGCGGCCAGTTTGACCGACCAAGTTAAGGACGCGTTGCGCCAAGTTCACGGGGGCTTTGCTTACCTGTTGATGACGAACGACCGGCTGTACGCGGCCTTGGATCCGAACGGCTTTCGGCCGCTGGTGGTCGGCCAACTCCCAACCGGCGGCTACGTCGTCTGTAGCGAAACCTGTGCCTTGGATGCGGTTGGGGCGCGATTTATTCAGGACGTTCAACCGGGGCAACTACTGACAATTGATGATGACGGTCTTAAAATTGACCACTACACGACCGACACGCAACTCGCGATTTGCTCGATGGAGTACATTTACTTTGCGCGGCCGGATTCGGATATTCACGGGGTGAACGTGCATTCCGCCCGCAAACGGATGGGAGCTCAGCTGGCCTTAGAACAACCGGTAGACGCCGACATTGTCGTGGGGGTTCCAAATTCGTCATTATCAGCGGCAACCGGCTACGCGGAGGCGAGTGGCCTACCGTATGAAATGGGCCTCATTAAGAATCAGTATTCATCGCGAACGTTTATTCAACCTACCCAAGCTCTGCGGGAGCAAGGGGTGCGGATGAAGTTATCCGCCGTTAAGGGCGTCGTTGCCGGTAAACGGGTCGTTTTGATCGACGACTCAATTGTTCGGGGGACGACCAGTAAGCGCATCGTTAAATTGCTCAAAGACGCGGGCGCCAAAGCGGTCCACCTGCGGATCGCATCACCGCCACTGCGCTACCCGTGCTTCTACGGTATTGATATTCAAACGACTAAGGAGTTGATTGCGGCGCAACAATCGATTCCAGAAATGTGTCAAACCTTCGGCGCCGATTCACTAGGCTTCTTAAGTGAACAGGGCGTGATCGACGCGGTGGGACTGAACGTGGACGCGCCGTACGGGGGACTTTGCATGGCCTACTTTAACGGTGACTATCCGACCCCGTTATACGATTACCAAGCCGAATACGACGCGGAAATTCAACAGTTACAAGCTAAACAGAAGGGGTGAGCGCGTGAGTGATGCGTATAAAAAAGCGGGCGTGGACATTAACGCCGGCTATCAAGTCCTAAAAACCGTTAAGCAAATGAGTGGCAACGCCCAGTTGGGTGCGTTTGGCGGGCTCTTCCCGCTACAACCGGATCAAGTTGGTAACCACCCGGTGCTGGTTGCGGGGACGGACGGTGTCGGCACTAAGTTACTCGTGGCAATCGCGGCTAACCGCCACGATACCATCGGGATTGATTTGGTTGCCATGTGCGTCAATGATATTTTAGCGCAGGGCGCGGTTCCCCAATTTTTCCTAGATTATTTAGGCTTGGGACACACCGATCAAGCGCGGGTCAAAGCCATTTTAGCCGGAGTCGTCGCGGGCTGTGAACAAGCCCACACGACCCTGATTGGGGGCGAAACCGCCGAAATGCCCGATATGTACGGGTCCAATCATTACGACTTAGCTGGCTTTGCGGTCGGGGTCGCCAATGCGAGCGACCTGTTAAAACCGGAGAACGTTGCGGCCGGAGACGTTTTGATTGGCCTCCCTTCCAACGGACTGCATTCCAACGGCTTTAGCTTGGTTCGCGATATTCTATTTAAGCAACACGACTTCGCACTGACCCACGTTTTTGACGAACTGGGACACGACCTGCAAACCGAGCTGTTACGGCCAACTAAGATTTACGTGGATAGCGTGGTGCCCCTCTTACACCAACACTTGCTAGCGAGTGTGGCGCACATTACCGGTGGCGGTTTGATTGAAAACGTCGCCCGGGCGCTCCCAGCAAAGTTGACGGCGGAATTTAACGTCGGTAGCTGGCCAGTACCGCCAATCATGCCGTTACTAGCCCGATTGGGCCAGTTAACGACGGCGGACGTGCGCTCGACCTTCAACCTGGGACTCGGTATGGTGCTAATCGTGCATCCCCAGGATTTGGCGGCCGTTGCGGCAACCTTAAAGGCGCAGAACCAAGCGTTTTATCAAGTTGGGACCGTGCAAATGGGAGCGCCTGCCGTGACCTTTAAGGAGGCCCAGCATGACTAAAAAAATTGCGGTGTTTGCATCCGGCAACGGGACCAACTTTACGGCCCTACATCAAGCAATTTTGGATCGGCAGCTGCCCGTTAAAATTGACCTGCTCGTGTGTGACCAGCCGGACGCGCCGGTGATTACCAAGGCGCGTGCGCGCGCCGTTCCGGTTCTGATCGTTGACTTTCACGAGTACCAAAATAAAGCGGCCGCCGAAAGCATTATTTTGACGGCGTTACAAGCACACCGAATTGAGGCGGTGCTCCTTGCCGGGTACATGCGGATCATTGGCGCGACGCTACTGAACGCTTATCCGCATAAAATTATTAATTTACACCCGGCGTTACTGCCGAAGTTTCCAGGGCGCCACGGCATTGAAGATGCGTTTGCGGCGGGCGTTTCCGAGACCGGCGTCACAATTCATTTTATTGACGCGGGCATTGACACCGGCCAGATCATCGCGCAACGTCGAGTGCCGATTCTTCCGGACGACGACCTCGCGACCCTCGCGACCCGGATTCACGCGTGTGAGCACCAATTTTACCCAGACGTATTGCAATCACTGATTAATAAAGGAGCTATCTAAGATGACAAAACGGGCATTGTTAAGTGTTTCTGATAAGCAAGGATTGACTGAATTTGCGGCGGGCTTAGTCGCATTGGATTATCAACTAATTTCAACTGGTGGCACTAAGCGGGCCCTCGAGGCTGCCAATATTCCGGTCATTGGGATTGAGGACGTGACGGGTTTTCCAGAAATGTTAGACGGGCGCGTTAAGACCTTACACCCGAAGGTTCACGCTGGTTTACTAGCTCGCCGCGACGTTCCGGCCCACATGGCGCAACTGAAGGAAGCGGGAATCGAACCGATCGACATGGTCGTGGTCAACCTATACCCGTTCAAAGCGACGATTCAACGTCCCGACGTCACCCAAGCGGAAGCTATCGAACAAATTGACATTGGTGGTCCGTCGATGCTGCGCTCGGCTGCTAAGAACTTTGCCGCCGTGTTACCAATTGTGGATCCAGCGGACTACACGCCAATCTTAGACGCTTTAAAGGCCGATGCGGTTACGGCGGAAATGCGCCAACGGTTAGCTGCTAAGGTGTTCCAGCACACGGCGGCCTACGACGCGTTGATTGCCCAGTACTTAACCACCGATGAATTTCCAGCGAAGTTAACGTTGACTTACGATAAGAAACAAGCGTTACGTTACGGTGAAAATAGTCACCAACAGGCCGCTTTTTACGAGAACGCGTTGCCAACGCCGTTTTCAATTACTGGGGCTAAGCAACTGCACGGTAAGGAATTATCGTATAACAACATTAAGGACGCGGATGCCGCTTTACGGATGGTCAGTGAATATGACCAACCAGCCGTGGTTGCAATGAAGCACATGAATCCGTGTGGGGTCGGGTTGGCCGACAACATTGAAGCCGCCTGGGATAAAGCCTACGCTGCCGATTCAATCTCCATCTTTGGTGGCATCATTGCGCTGAATCGCCAGGTGGACCTCGCAACGGCGACGAAGATGCACGCGTTATTCTTGGAAATCATTATTGCGCCCGGGTTTGACGACGACGCGTACGCCGTGTTGGCCAAGAAGAAAAACTTGCGTTTGCTGACCGTTGATTTTGATCAGGCCCATACTGCCGACCGTTTCGAAACGATTTCGGTTGGGGGCGGTTTGCTTCGCCAAGAAGTGGACAATCAGTTTGAAACGCCAGCCGATTTTACCGTCGTAACCAAGGTGCAACCAACCGCGGAACAGTTAAAAGCGTTAGCGTTTGGTCAGCAAGTGGTTAAGCACGTCAAGAGTAACGCGGTGGTGGTCACAACCGCGGACCGCACCCTCGGAATTGGTTCTGGACAAATGAACCGCATTGATTCCACGAAAATTGCAATTGGGCACGCCATGAGTAAGGCCGGGTACGAAAACGCGATTTTAGCGTCAGACGCCTTCTTCCCAATGGATGATTGTGTGGAATACGCGGCGCAACACGGAATTCGGGCCATCGTGCAGCCGGGTGGCAGCATTCGCGACAAGGATTCGATTGCGATGGCGGACCGTTACGGCATCGCCATGGTCACGACCGGCGTTCGGCATTTCCGGCACTAGACGGGAGGCATTCAGATGGCAAAAGTACTCGTAATCGGGAACGGTGGTCGGGAGCACGCGATTGCCAAGGCGTTTCTGGCCAGTCCCCAAGTTAACGTGGTTTACTGCGCACCGGGCAACCCGGGGATGCAATTAGATCAGATTCAAACCGTCGCCATTAATGAAATGGACTTTACGGCGCTAGCGGAATTTGCGCGGCAGAATTTGATTACGCTGACCTTTGTGGGACCAGAAGTCCCGCTGGCTGCCGGCATCGTGGATTACTTTCAGGCGGCCGGATTAGCCGTGTTTGGTCCCCATCAGGCGGCGGCCAGGTTGGAAAGTTCGAAGGTCTTTGCGAAGGAATTTATGGCTAAACACCAGATTCCAACTGCGGATTACCAGTTATTTCATAACTTAGCGGACGCGACGGCCTTTAGCCAAGCTCAGACGCTCCCGCAGGTCATTAAGGTGGACGGGTTGGCCGCTGGTAAAGGCGTCACCGTTGCAACGAGCCATGCGCAAGCCTTGGCAGCCTTACAACACGCGTTTAGCGTGACCGACACCGTTTTGATTGAGCAATTCGTGGCCGGCTTTGAATTTTCACAAATGGTCCTAGTTGGCGGCGAGCACTACGTTTTACTGCCAACTGCTCAGGATCATAAACGCTTGCAAGATGGGGATTGCGGCCCGAATACTGGTGGGATGGGCGCTTACTCGCCAGTTCCGCAAATCACGCCGGCGGTTATTCAAGAAACGGTCCAAACCATTGTTGAACCAACGATTGCCGGATTGAAGGCGGATGGGCTCAGCTTTGAAGGGGTCATATACGTGGGCGGGATTTTAACTGCCGATGGTCCCCAAGTGATTGAGTATAATCTCCGCCTAGGAGATCCGGAAGCCCAAATCTTATTACCACAGTTGCAAGGGGACTTCTACCAAGTCATTACCGACTTATTGCAACATCGCCAGCCAGTGGTCAATTGGCAAACGGCGGAAACCTACCTGGGAGTCGTCTTGGCGGCTCCGGGGTATCCGGGTACGCCAACGCCCGGCGTGCCCGTCCCAACCGTCGCGGGAGCCGATTACGCCAGCGTTGCTGGTGAACCGGGAAAGTTAGTCAGTGCCGGCGGTCGCCTGATGATGGTCACGGCGCACGCTACGACGCTGGCCGCCGCGCAACGGGCGGTTTACGACCAATTAAAGCAGTTACCGCTCGGACCGTTAGTTTACCGCCACGATATTGGTGCTAAGGGACTACAACCGCCGAAGCCGACGAACTAATTTCGGTCGGGGGCTTGACAATGGGTGCGGTTAACATTATGATTTAACCAACATCTAATTGAAATTTAATTTTTGCGTTGAAGAGAAGAGTAAGCACGTGCGGCCCAAACAGTGAACCCGGATGGTGGAAACGGGGTGGGCGGTGACTGCTGAAGATGAGCTCTGAGCATGTCGGGTGGTTCACGCTACCCGACCGGTTGCGACCGTTAGCTTGCCGGGTATCCGTTGGGGTACCGTTGAGGCCGGTGGTTCACCACCGGTAAAGCTAGGGTGGTAACACGCTGAAGAAACGTCCCTTTTGACAGTTGGTCAAAGGGGGCGTTTTTTATTTTGGTTAGGATTAAATTTTGCATGGAGGGTCTTTATTATGACAACAACAACATTTACAAAGCGCACGACGTCCCCGTTTCGGTACGACGTGGTTGGCAGTTTCTTACGCCCCCAAGCGTTAAAGGACGCCCGGGCTCAGTTTGCAGCCGGACAAATTGACGCATCACAACTAAAAGCGGTGGAAGACGCTGCCATTATCGAGTTGATTCATGAACAGGAACGGGCCGGTTTGAAAGCCGTGACCGATGGTGAGTTTCGGCGAAGCTGGTGGCACCTCGACTTTTTCTGGGGATTGACCGGGATTGAGAAAAAGACTTTAAAGCAGGGCTACGTTTTTCACGATGAAGAGACCCGGGCGGAATCTGCGACCGTTAGTGGTCCGATTAGTGGGGCCAACCATCCGTTTGTTGCCGCCTTTAAGTTTGTGCAAGCGCACGTTAGCGCTGGGATTCAGGTCAAGCAGACGATTCCGGCGCCGGCACAATGCTTAGCCGAATTACAGCGGCCGGAAAATAATGCCGCCTTACGCCGGGTTTACCCAACGGACACCGCGGTCGTGCACGATTTGGCGGCGGCCTATCACCAAGTCATTGAGGACCTGTACGCGGCAGGCGCCCGGACGATTCAGTTGGACGACTGCACTTGGGGGATGTTAGCTGGTAACCACGCCAAGGGAGCGGAAACTGGGGACGTCTCCGCGCGTAACGACGCCGTCTTGGATCAAAATAAGCAGCTTTATTTGCAAGTCAACAACGAAGCAATTGCCGATTTGCCGGCCGACTTAACGATCAACACCCACATTTGCCGTGGTAATTATCATTCGACCTGGGCGTCCGCTGGCGGCTACGATTCGGTGGCCGACCCGTTGTTTAACCATGAAAACGTCCACGCCTACTACTTGGAGTACGATAGTGACCGGGCCGGTGGGTTTGAACCGCTTAAATTAGTTAGTGATGATAAGCTCGTCGTTTTAGGGTTGATTACCTCCAAGACTGGTGAATTAGAGGACCGCGCGACGATTATTAATCGTATCCACGAAGCGGCCCAGTACGTTCCGTTAGACCGGCTCTGTTTGAGCACCCAGTGTGGGTTCGCCTCGACCGAGGAAGGTAACGTGTTGACGCCGGCACAACAGTGGGCGAAGATTGCGTTGGTCAAATCGATTGCGGAAGAAGTTTGGG
Organism: Lactiplantibacillus modestisalitolerans; assembly: GCF_005405425.1. Lineage (GTDB taxonomy): Bacteria > Bacillota > Bacilli > Lactobacillales > Lactobacillaceae > Lactiplantibacillus > Lactiplantibacillus modestisalitolerans. The sequence continues at coordinate 61,265 of NZ_BJEA01000010.1, forward strand.
GCGTTTAAGTGGGAAAAGGACGCGGAGACGCAACCTCCCGAAGTTTGGTCAACTCGAAGTTGCTAAAAAAGGCCGTGACATAAGTCACAGTCTTTTTTGTGTTGCCTCATGTTAATAGCCAAAACGTGCGCCAAAAGTTAACCGATTTTTGGCACACTCTCTTTTTTACGTCCCATTATCTCTTTTTGAAGGCTTGACGTTTCGGGCTGACCCAGGTTCCGGAACCAAACCCTAAAATGGTTTTGAGCGCTGGAATGACCGTCATCACCACGGTAACCGGGTTGATCATCCAGTAGAACAACATATAAAGCGGAGCGAAAAACCAGTATTTTAGCTTCGCCGCGTGGTGATCGAGCAGTAGGGCGGCCAGGAGTTGCATGCAACCGGCTAGCATTTCAAAAGTTACGAAAATGAACGCCATCATAAAGCCGTGGTAAACCCGTTCGTAGTTACCCGTTAGCGCAAAGTACAGCATTAAAATGATGAACATGATCGACGTAATGATGAAGAAAAAGGACCAAATAATTGAGAGCGTTGAATCGAAGAACATGGAAAGTTGGTAACGGTGTTGCCAAGGGTGAAGTAGAAACGACTTCAGGTTGGTTAACCAAACCTCGGTCCCACCTTGGGCCCACCGGCGCCGTTGCCGGTAAAGGTCGCGGATCGTGGTGGGCACGTTCATGTGAAAAACAATGTTCGGCGCAAACTGGGGAACTGCCCCGACCATTTGATGATCCCAAGCGATACTAATGTCTTCGGTTGCTCGATTTTGACGGAAGCCGCCGACGTCGATTAAGAACTGCTTTTTGTACAGGGTATTGGCTCCGCTGTAAGCGTACATCGCATCGTTAATGGCGGACTGGCTCCGCTTGATCACGCCGACAATACTCGAAAATTCCACCGTTTGCGATTTGCCAAGTAGCTTGGTTCGGTTTTGAACGTCCATGTTTGCGGTAACGGCCGACGTGTTCATATCACGGTCGTGAATAAAGAAATTCATGTATTTCATGAGTGCGTCTGGCTCCGGTAACGAATCGGCGTCGTTACTTAGAATATAGTCGCCCTTTGCGAAGTACATGCCAATGTTAAAGGCGTGCGCTTTACCGCGATTTTTTTCAATGGTGATTACGCGTAAGCGCGGGTAGTGCGTTTGGAGTTCCGCTAAAATTGCGCCCGTATCGTCAGTCGAACCGTCGTCCATGACTAACACTTCAAAGTTTTGGTAGTGCAGTTGCTGAAACAGGTAGTTGATGGTATCAGCAATCATCACTTCCTCGTTATGCGCGGGAATCATGATGGTAATTAACGGTTGTTCGGCGGGGGGCAGCGGGTGCCAGTCTTGGTCGCGGCGATTACGTTTGAAAAACCGGTACGATAACGCTCCCCAGAACCAGAAGAACGAACCGGTAATTGGGTACAGGCATAAAATTAGGAGGCCGATGTTAACGGCCGTTTGCCAGGCGGTGGCTTCTAATAGGTGGTCAATAAATAAATTTGTCATGGGGGTCACTCATCCAATTCGTCTAAATCGTGGTCTTGGTATAATTTTCGAATGGCGTCGGTATCTAAATTTTGTTCCGGTTTCACGTGGTAGGTCCGAACGTTCTGTCGAAATTCCGGAGTGCCGAAACGCGTCGTCATAAACTGAGCGAGCAGTTGTTGCCGGCGCTTTTGCGTAATTGGGTTGTAGGTTGGCCACTGTTCCACCAACCGGTCGCGTTTCCGATTTTGAATAATGGTCATGGTGAGGGTGAAGAGGGCCGCAAAAACGAAACAAAATAGCAGGATAATGCCGATGAATTTGATTTCGAACACCCCTTCCCGGTACGACCAGAGACGCGGCACCCGTGAATCGTACTGGCTCCAAAAGGACAAGCCGGTTGCGATGATGGGAATGAACACTGCTAGCCAGCCGATTAAGCCGACGATGGTCTGCCAAATTTTTAATAGCCAGTGACCCCGCTCAAAGTAATGGTCCGTATAAGCTTGAACGGCCGTCGATTCGGATGCAGTCGTTTTAGGGTTAGTTTTCGATTTCGTTGTTGGCACTTAACTTTCCTCCGTTTGTCAGTTGTTCAGGGCTGGTTGGCCGCCCAAACAGGTAGCCCTGGCGAATATCAATTTGTAGTTGCTCGGCTAGTTGTTCGTCCGCCTCGTTTTCAATGCCCATCAGAACGAGGTCAATATTGTTGCGTTTTGAAAGTTGATTCCAAAATTGTAAATTAAGGTCCAGCCAAACGGAAGGGTCCTCTTTCCGAAACGACCGCATTGAACATTTGAGCACATCGATGTCGGCAAGTAACCATTGAATCTGCTTGAGGTTGTTAAGGGTGGCGCCGACGTTATCAATACTAAAGCTCATCCCGTATTGCCGGGCGGCCTGAATGCGGCGACGCAACAGGGCCCGGTTAATGTGGTCGGGTTGGTACTGGGGACTGTATTCAATTGCGAGGTGCATGGGTTCAATTTTAGCGATGGCCCAGCGAACGAAGTACAAAAATTCCGGACTGACGATTTGATCATAAGCTAAGTTGATCGAAAGGGTAATGTCGGTGTCCGGTAGCGATTTGAAAGTTTCTTCTAATAGAAAAATAACGCGTTGGAGGGGAAGTGAATCTAGCTGAGGCGGTAAGGACCAGCTACCATCGGGATTTTGTTGCCGTAATAAACATTCGTAGCCGGTGATCCGTTGCCGGTAGTCGACCTGTTTTTGAATGAAGTACCGTAATTGAATGGTGTGATTTTCTAAGTAGTTATTGCTATTCTTTCGTGAATACCAATAGTAACCAATAATCAGGCCAACAAATGCTAGGGCCATGATGATGGTTAAAATGATGAGCCAGTAGCTCAGTATATGTAAGTTCATCTTATCGTTCCTTATGTTTTGATTAATAATAGTTATTTAAATTTAAAGGTTAATACATTTAAACCAAATAATATTATAAGGTAAAGTGCAGTGCTTTTCAATTGGATTTCTAAGGTTGTTAGGTAGGAGGCCGGTAATGACTGCTAAGGGTGGTTATTAAAGTCAGCTTATTTACAGATATAAAAAAACTACCAAGCGTCGGCTTGATAGTTTTGGGTAATGATTAGGCGGTGACCGCAAAGTAGAGGATGAAGACGACCATCATCGTCCACATGAGTGGGTTGACTTCGCGCCACCGGCCCTTCACGCTCATCGTGATCGGGTAGAAAATGAAGCCCACGGCGAGGCCTTCAGAAATACTGTAAGTGAGCAGCATCATTACCATAGTAAAAAAGGCTGGAACCGCAATCTCAAACTTAGTCCAATCAATGTATTGCACGTTCGACAACATTAAAATACCGACGATAATTAAGGCCGAAGCCGTAACCGCGGACGTAATGACGGTCAGTAACGGTGAGAAGAACGCCGCCACCGCGAATAATAGGGCGACGAAGACTGATGAGAGGCCGGTCCGAGCACCAACCGCGACCCCGGAAGTTGATTCAACGTAGGCCGTAGTTGGTGACGTTCCAAAGAGTGAGCCAATCGTGGTTGCGAGCGCCCCACTGAAAAGCGCCTTACCAACCCCCTTGACTTCACCAGTTTGGTGGTCGACCATGCCGGCTTCGGTGGCGACCCCGACTAAGGTGCCCGACGTATCGAAGAGCCCGATAATGAAGAACGTCAGGATGACGATGATCATCTGGAAGGAGTTGATGTCACTGAGGTGCATCACAGCTTGCCCGAAGATTGGTTGAACGCTTGGCACCCCACCGATAATGCTTGATGGTAAGGGAATGATGCCAAAAATCATCCCAACGATGACGGTGATAAACATTCCCCAGAAGATTCCGCCGGTGACGTTGGCCGTCACCAGCATGACGCCAACGATAATCCCAAAAATTGCGAGGAGGACCGCCGGATCGTGAAGGTTACCAAGTGCGACCGCGTTTGACTTATCGGCCACAATGATGCCGGAAGTTTGAAAGCCAGAAAAAGCGATAAATAAACCGATCCCGGCGGAAACCGCGTATTTGAGGGCGCTCGGAATTAAATTGATTAATTTGTCCCGGAGTTTGGATAACGTTAGTAAAATGAACAAAATCCCGGCAACGAAAACGCCCGCCAAGGCGGTTTGCCACGGAATGTGCCATTCTTGAACGACCGTGTAAGTGAAGAAGGCGTTTAAACCCATTCCGGGGGCTAAGGCCACGGGAAAGTTAGCAACGAGGCCCATCAATAAACAGCCGACGACCGCGGCCAAAACGGTGGCGGTGAATACGGCCGTTTTAGGCATCCCGGTACTACCTAATAGTTCGGGATTAACGGCTAAAATGTAGGACATCGCGAGAAAGGTGGTTAAGCCACCAACGAACTCACGGCGGACCGAAGTGCGGTGCGCACGTAAATGAAATAATTGCTCTATGATATTGATTCACTCCTAAAAATTTATAAAAAGTTAACAATCAAACAATTATCCAGTATAACATACTGCTTTTATTGGTGATAGCTTGGGCGCGTTTGCAACCAATTATTACCGATTAAAAAAAGGAGAGTGCGCCAAAAGTCAGCTGACTTTTGGCGCACTCGCTTAAAGTTACCTATTTAAATTTTTAATGAGCTTCGTTCAATTGGCCCGCCGGAGCTTTCACCGCGGACCGCTTGGTTGACTGGACTTCCTGTGGTTGACGCCGGGTTGGCCGCGGGCGGTGGTTGAAGATGAGGTTCAAGAGAACCGCTGCAAGGCTACCAACAACGACCCCGTTACTAAGCATGATTTGCAGCGATGCGGGTAAGAACTGGAAGATGTTCGTTTGGACGGTTACGCCCAGGCCGAGGCCGATGGAAACCGCCGCAACTAATAAGTTGTTATTATTGCTAAAATCAACTTGGGCGAGCATCCGCACGCCTTGAATCCCAACAATCCCGAACATGACGATCATCGCGCCACCGAGGACTGGACTCGGAATAACGGTCGCAAGCGCCCCAATTTTTGGAAGCAATCCTAGTAGAACTAAGAAAGCCGCCGAGAAGTAAATTGGCTTCCGGGTTTTGACCCCGGAAAGTTGGACAACGCCAACGTTTTCGGAGAAGGTTGAGTAAGGAAAGGTGTTGAATAGCCCCCCTAAGATAACGGCTAAGCCTTCCGCACGGTAGCCGCGTTTTAAATCGGCACTTTCAATTTTACGACCGGTAATGTCGCCTAGGGCAAAAAAGACGCCGGTCGATTCCACCATCGTTGTTAAGGAAACGAGAATCATCGTTAAGATTGAGGACCATTCAAAGTGGGGAGTGCCGAAGTAAAAGAGGGTTGGCAGGTGGAACCAGCTCGCTTCAGCGACCGGTTGGAGTGAAACCATCCCAACGGCACCGGCGGCTAGCGTTCCGACCAGAATCCCAATTAAAATTGAAATGGACTTCAAGAACCCCTTACCGAAGACGCTCAGGACTAAGATGACGGCAATCGTTAAAAAGCCGATGCCGAGCGCTTGTAAGTTACCGAAGTTCTTGGCGGTTGCGTCACCACCACCCAGATTTTCAAAGGCCACTGGAATTAAGGTGAACCCAATAATAGTAATTAGGGAACCGGTCACGACCGGCGGGAATAGGTGCTTGATTTTGGAAAATAACCCACCAATTAGGAAGATGAAAATCCCAGCCCCGATAATTGAGCCGTACATCGTTCCGAGACCGTACGTTTTGCCAATTTGAATTAACGGGTTAACGGCTTGAACGGCACAGCCTAAAACGACTGGCAAGCCAATCCCAGTTAGTGGCGTGCGCTTTAATTGTAAGAAAGTCGCAATCCCACACATGAAGATGTCGATTGACACCAGATAAGTCAGTTGTTGAGCTGAAAAGTGGAGGGCGGCCCCGATTAATAATGGCACCAGCACGTCCCCTGAATACATGGCCAGCAGGTGCTGAAACCCGAGCACGGCCGCTTTGACGTTTGAGATTTTTGGTGTTTGCGCAACTTTCTTCAAAATAATCTTCCTCTCTTAATTATAAAGTGAGGATTGCCGGTTAAGCGGGCGGGCTTAAAAGTAGACAAAAAGCCACTCCCACAAACGGGGAGTGGCCTCGTTTGCTTATAGTCCAATCTTTACGGGATTGGGTAGAAACTCGTCAACCATATTATGACATTATATAGGCAATCACATTTTATTAGAATGGAAGTTATTCTAACACAAATAAAACCCGAAAACAAATTTTTGCGGATGATTTAATGTTCGTGAAATCGATTTATTTGGCAGATTTAAAAATGTAAACGTTCACTTTTGGGTGGGCTGGTTATGCCATAACAAGACCGCCATCTCTAACGTTTGGGTTTGTTCGGGATCGTCAAGGGTGAAGCCAAGCATTTTCTCAATCTTTTTAAGTCGGTAAATCACGGTGTTCCGGTGAATATCGAGGTGACCAGCGACTTCGGCAATGTTTTGATGGTAGTAAAAGTAGCCGTACAGGGTATTGAGTAGGTTGAGCTGCTCGTTGGCGCTGACCCCGCCCACGAGACCACCTAAAACGCGGTCCACGAAGGACTTGGCCTCGTTATCGGGAATCAACGAAATCAGTTCTTTGACGTACTTCGGCCGGTAAATCGTGACCGCTTCCGGACCATTTTTACTTAGCGCCAAGGCTTCGGCCGCTTCGTTATAAATCGTTGCTAGTTCCGTGAGTGGTAAGACGGAATAACTATAACCAACGATCAAGCGCGACTGTTTATCCAGTTTAGGCTGAATAAACTGAACGAGGGCCGTCAGGAAGTGCTGGGCGTTTTGGTGTTCGTTGATCAGTAAAACGAGCTGTTGTTTCAAGGAAAAAACGATGACCGGCGCCTGGTACTCCTTAATAAACCAGAGGGTCAGTTGCTGAACTTGTTCCAACAGGTGGTTACTGAGCAGACTTTGGTGGCTGGTCGTAACGAGGACCGTCGCACAGTGGAATTTAGTGCTGGGCTCAATCGCTTGCGCCTTTAAGTTTTTATTGATCAGGTCGTTGGAAATACCGCCGTCCATCACGTTTAAGTAGAAACCACTTTGATTACGAAAGGCCGATTCGTTCAACATGTCGACCCGGCTATTAAAGAAACTCAGCGTATTTAAGACGACCTGGGTCAACATTTGATCGGTCGCCTTACCGGGATCGAGGTCCACGATGCCAACGAAAGCTTTATTTTCTTTGTAAGCCGAAAAGAGCGGGGTAATCGTTAATTGGGACTGCTGATAAGCAATCGTAATCTGGCTATTCAAGTTGAAGTAGTCGACGTCGGTTTGGTGGCGCAAAAATTCAGTTAGGGCGCGGCGGGTCATTGGTAAGTTTTGCGAGCCGCTGATAACGCGAAAATGGCTATCCATTAAAAAGAGCGCGTGATCGATCAGTTCGCTACACTTGTTAAGAACCGTTGTGGGTGACGGATCCTTTAAAAGCAAGTCGGCCAACGTTTGGTTAGCCGCTAAAATCCGGCTTAGCTCGGCCGTTTGTGAGTTTAAAATAATGCGGGACATTTTACGCATCGTTTCCGAAATTAATTCGTTGGCGGGGGTAATAATAATCGGAAACGCGAGCTCATTGGCGAGCTTAATCACGGCGGGCGAGAGGTGGTCAACGTAACGGTGGTCTTTAAAACCAAGTCCGGCACAGTTAGCCGCGTGCATCGCTTTAATTAAGGTGGTTGGATCGGTGGCCGTGTTAATGAAGGGGTAGCCATTCGTAATTAAGAATTGACCAGCAGCCAAAAAGTTGGCGATATCGGGGGATTCAATCATACCAATGTTATTGATTTCGCGATTTAACCCGCGTTCACCCGCAATGACGCGCATTTGCTGCATCGATGGTGTCTCTAAGAGTGTTTGTAAACGCATGGACGTGCCCCCTAAAATTAGTTATCTTTCACAAGTAGTATACCGATAATTTGATAGTTTGACTATAATTAAATGAAAAAAAGATTAAAAACTAATGAATTAATGGCGATTTCCGGTTAGCAGCCCACCGTTTGGCAGGTCGTTGATTATTAATCGGTTATCTAGTTGATTAGATTACTTATGTGGGTGGCCGGGTTAGCGGTTAGCCCGCAACAATTATTTTAATAAGCCCAGTTTTTTCGTTTAATAAATTAATCAGAAATCCTGCTTGACAGTGGGGAACGAGTTCGATACACTTATTTCAATTAAACAAGCGCCTTTAACTTAGTCCTGTGAGGCTAACAAGGGGAACGGATAAATTGCAGGGTCTCCCAACGCTTACAGGCTATGGGTGGCCCTTTTTTTCGGACCTAAACGACGCGAACAAAACAGAAATGGAGCTGACGAAGAATGGCACGAGAAGTTGTTGACGCAATGACCATGCGCCGGGCTTTAACGCGAATCACTTATGAAATTATCGAACAAAATAAAGGTGTCGGTAACTTGGTCTTTATTGGGATTAAGACGCGCGGAATTTATTTGGCCCAACGTTTGGCTCAGCGACTAAAGCAGTTAGAAGGGGTCGACGTGCCAGTTGGTTCTTTGGATATTACGCTGTATCGTGATGACCACCACGCCGTTGACGTGGCGGGTCAAGCTAAGTTAAACGGTGCGGAAATTCCGGTTGATATTACCGGGAAGCACATCATTTTGGTGGACGACGTGCTCTTTACGGGGCGGACGGTCCGGGCGGCCTTGGACGCGTTAATGGATAACGGCCGGCCAGCTAAAATTTCGCTAGCGGTCCTCGTTGATCGCGGTCACCGCGAATTACCAATTCGGCCCGATTTCATCGGTAAAAATATTCCAACCGCCCTCGACGAACAGGTTGCCGTGGCGATTGAAGAATACGACGGCCATGACGGGATTAGTATTGTAAAATTGGATGAATAATTTGAATAACTAACCATTTAATTGTTTCCAGAGAGGAACGAAACGGTTGGGCCATGCGTGGCCACTTGATCGGAGTCTAACCTCTTTGCAAACAAAATGATTGCAAGGGTTAGACTTTTTTTCTGGCATTAACTAAAAGGAGACGGCAAAAGAGCATGCAAAAGCAGAATTATATCGTAAGCGTTGATCAATTAACGAATGGGGACGTTCTGGACTTTATCCGTTCGGCGCAGGCGTTTAAGCACGGGCAGACGGTTCAGTTAGCGCGACCGTGTTTTGCAATGAACTTCTTTTTTGAAAACAGCACCCGGACCCATACCAGCTTCGAGATGGCTGAACGGCGGTTAGGGATGCAGGTAATTCCGTTTGATCCGAAAACCAGCTCGGTAACGAAGGGTGAAAGCTTGCTCGATACCTTGAAGACGGTCCAAGCAATCGGCGTTGACTTGGCGGTGATTCGGCACCCACGCGACCGGTATTACCAACCGTTGACGACGAGCGATTTAACGCTGAGTTTGATCAACGCCGGTGATGGGAGCGGTCAACACCCGTCCCAATCCTTGTTAGATATGCTGACGATTTACGAAGAATTCGGCCATTTCGATGGTCTTAAGGTGGCGATTATCGGGGATTTAGCCCATTCACGGGTGGCGCGCTCGAACATGATGCTACTGAATCAATTGGGAGCACAAGTCTTCTTCAGTGGCCCGGAAGAGTGGACCCACGCAGAATTTGACCAGTACGGGACTTATCAACCATTAGATACTTTGGTAAGCGAAATGGACGTTTTAATGTTTCTGCGGGTGCAACACGAGCGCTTAACGCAAGCTAATAATGAAGCGTTTGACGCGGCCACTTACCACCAGCAATACGGTTTAACGAAGGCGCGGGCGGCGAAAATGCCGGCAAACGCAATCATTATGCACCCGGCACCGGTCAACCGGGGCGTGGAAATTGCGAGTGACTTAGTGGAAGCACCCCAATCGCGAATTTTCCAACAAATGGCAAACGGCGTGTACGTGCGGATGGCAATGATTGCCAAGCTCTTAGCGCAACGCGACCTATTAACGATAACTAAAACGGAGGCGTCAACATGGCAACCTTAATTAAAGATGCACGTATTTTAGACGGTGAACGGTTAATTTCAGCGGATATTTTAATTGAAGCGGGCCGCATTAAGGGCATCGGACAACACTTAAACCGCGATTTTGGCCCGGCGGATCAAGTTATCTGTGCGGACGGGCACTTTGTGAGTCCCGGATTAGTTGACGTCCACGTTCATTTACGTGAACCCGGTCAAACGGCTAAAGAAACGATTGCAACGGGGACGCTGGCGGCGGCCCACGGCGGCTTCACGACCGTCGGGGCAATGCCGAACGTCGTGCCGGTTCCGGATACGCCGGAGCGGGTGGCGGCCATGGTCGCTCGTAATCAAAAGGCGGCGGTCGTCCACGTGGCCCAATATGCCAGCATTACTAAGGACCGGACTGGTTCAGAATTAGTTGACTTTGCGGGAGTTAAACGAGCTGGTGCATTTGCGGTCAGTAACGATGGTTCGGGGGTTCAAACGGCGGGAACGATGTACCAAGCGATGTGCGGGGCGGCCAAGGCCGGCTTGCCATTGGCCGCGCACGTTGAAGACGATTCACTCTACCAGGGCGGCGTCATGAACGCTGGTCCGGTGGCTGACCGGTTGGGGTTACCGGGGATTAATAACGTCTCGGAAGCGGCCCAGGTTGCCCGGGATGTCATGTTAGCCGAAGCGAGTGGCGTACACTACCACGTCTGCCACGTATCGACGGCGGAAAGCTTACGCGTGATTCGGAACGCCAAGCAAGCCGGCATTAATGTGACCTGCGAAGTGTCCCCGCACCACTTGTTATTAACGGATACGGACATTACGATGGACAACCCAATGTTGAAAATGAACCCACCATTACGCTCACCAAAAGATCGCGCGGCGCTGGTGGCGGGATTGTTAGACGGGACCATTGATTTTATCGCGACCGACCATGCACCCCATACGGACGCCGAAAAGGCTGGTAGCATGCGAACCGCTGCGTTTGGAATTACGGGAATCGAAACGGCCTTTGCAACGATGTACACCGCGTTCGTTAAGCCCCGCTTGCTTAGCTTGGCCCGGCTAATTGAATTAATGAGTACCCGGCCCGCTGAATTATTTGGGCTGCCGGATGCTGGTCGGATTGCGGTCGGCGCCGCTGCGGATTTAACGATTATTGATTTGACCCACGATTATACGATTGACGCGGCTTCGATGTACTCGAAGGGTCACAACTCGCCGTTTATTGGCTGGCAAGTGACGGGTGACGTCTTAATGACCCTGGTTGACGGCCAAGTGGTTTACGGAAAGGACCGGCAAAAATGAAACGATACTTAGTATTAGCAGACGGCACCATTTATCAAGGGACCGGTTTTGGGGCCGCTAAGGCAACGGTGGGCGAACTCGTTTTTAACACTGGCATGAGCGGTTACCAAGAGTCGATTACGGATCAATCCTATAACGGCGAAATTCTAATGTTTACCTATCCCTTAATCGGGAACTACGGCATCAATCGCGACGACCATGAATCCATCAAACCAACTTGTAAGGGCGTTGTCGTTCACGAGGTCGCGCGGCGTGCCAGCAATTGGCGTAGCGAGATGTCGCTTGATGATTACTTAAAGCAAAATCAAATTCCGGGGATTACTGATATTGACACGCGCGCGGTGACGAAGCACATCCGTGAAAAGGGTGCGATGAAGGCAACCATCGTTGACGAAGTGCTTCCCGATACGGTTGAACGCTTGAAGGTCACGGAACTCGGAACGGCGGTGGTCGCGGAAAGTTCGACGAATAACGCGTACCCGAACCCATCTACGGGGCCCAACGTCGTGGTCGTGGACTTTGGCTTGAAACACTCCATTCTACGCGAGCTTGCCAAGCGTAACTGTAATTTAACGGTGCTACCGTATAACACGACCGCTTCCGAAATCATGGCGCTTAATCCGGACGGCGTGATGCTGACCAACGGGCCTGGTGACCCGAAGGACGTGCCGAGTGCACTCCCAATGATTCGAGAAATTGAAAAGCAAATCCCACTATTTGGAATTTGCTTGGGTCACCAGTTATTTGCGTTAGCCAACGGCGCCAATACCTTTAAGATGAAGTTTGGGCACCGGGGCTTTAACCATCCGGTCCGCGAAATTGCAACCGGGCGCATCGACTTTACGTCGCAAAATCACGGTTACGCGGTTGATCGCGATTCGTTAGCTGCGACGGACTTAATGGTGACCCACGAAGAAATTAACGACGGCACCGTTGAAGGGTTACGCCACCGTGAATACGCAGCCTTTTCCGTTCAATACCATCCGGACGCTGCGCCGGGTCCCCACGATGCGGACCACATTTTTGATGAATTTATTGAGTTGATGGCAGCCCACCAAGTTGCCCGGAAAGGAAGCAAATTCAATGCCTAAACGCACAGATATTCATAAGATTTTAGTGATTGGGTCCGGCCCAATTATTATTGGCCAGGCCGCTGAGTTTGATTATTCGGGAACCCAAGCCTGCTTAGCCTTAAAGGAACTGGATTACGAAGTGGTCCTGGTCAACTCGAACCCCGCAACGATTATGACCGATAAGGAAGTGGCGGATCAGGTCTACCTTGAACCGATTACCTTAGAATTTGTTTCCCAGATTTTGCGGAAAGAACGCCCAGACGCAATCCTACCGACGTTAGGTGGTCAACAAGGGCTGAACATGGCGATGGAATTATCCAAGTCGGGGATATTAGATGAATTAAATATTGAATTGCTGGGGACTAAGCTGAGCGCAATCGATCAGGCTGAGGACCGCGAGCAGTTTAAGGACTTAATGGAGCAATTAGGTGAGCCGGTCCCAGCTTCAGGGATTGCGCATACGGTCGCTGAGGCCTTAGCGTTTGCGGATGATTCGGGCTACCCCGTCATCGTCCGGCCAGCCTTCACGATGGGGGGTACTGGTGGCGGCATTGCCGAGACTGAAGCGGAATTGCGCACGATTGCTGAAAATGGGTTGGCGCTTTCACCGGTGACCCAGGTTTTAATTGAACAGAGCATTGCGGGTTACAAAGAAATTGAGTTTGAAGTGATGCGTGACGCCGCCGACAACGCGATGGTCGTCTGCAACATGGAAAACTTTGATCCGGTCGGTATTCATACCGGGGATTCAATCGTGTACGCCCCCGTTCAAACGTTAGCGGACCGCGAAGTCCAAATGTTGCGGGATGCGGCGCTAAAGATTATTCGGGCGCTTAAAATCGAAGGAGGGTGCAACGTCCAGTTGGCCCTCGATCCGAATAGTTTCAAATACTACATTATTGAAGTTAATCCGCGGGTCAGCCGTTCCTCAGCCCTGGCCTCCAAGGCGACCGGCTACCCGATTGCAAAGATGGCGGCTAAGATTGCGGTCGGCTTGCATTTGGATGAGATCAAGAACCCGGTTACGGGGACGACCTACGCGGAGTTTGAACCGGCTTTAGACTACGTGGTATGCAAGATTCCACGCTGGCCATTTGATAAGTTTACTAAGGCGGACCGCCGCCTGGGTACCCAAATGAAGGCGACTGGGGAAGTCATGGCGATTGGCCGCAATATTGAAGAAGCGACGCTCAAAGCGGTGCGGTCGTTAGAAATTGGCGTGCATCACGTGGAAGAACCGGCTTTACGGACGGTCAGTGACGACGATTTAAGTGATAAGTTGATTCACGCCCAGGATGACCGCTTATTCTACTTAGCGGAGGCTATCCGCCGTGGTTATCCGATTACGGACTTAGCAGAACTGACTAAAATCAACGTTTTTTTCCTGGATAAGTTACTGCACATTGTCGAAATTGAACGGGCCCTAGCGACGCACGTGGATGATTTGGAGACGTTGACGACTGCGAAGCGGAACGGCTTTGCGGACGCGACGGTCGCAGACTACTGGCATGAGACGCCCGCTGCAATCCGGCAATTCCGGCAACGGCACCAATTAGAGCCAGTTTATAAGATGGTGGATACTTGTGCGGGTGAGTTTGAATCGACAACGCCGTACTATTACGGCACTTACGAACAGGAAAACGAGAGTGTTGTAAGTGAGCGCCCGTCCGTACTGGTATTGGGTTCTGGTCCAATCCGAATTGGTCAGGGGGTCGAGTTCGACTACGCGACGGTGCACTCGGTTAAGGCGATTCAAAAGGCGGGTTACGAAGCGATTATTATGAATAGTAACCCGGAGACGGTCTCAACCGACTTTTCCGTTTCGGATAAATTGTACTTCGAACCGCTCACCCTCGAAGACGTGTTGAACGTAATTGAATTGGAACGGCCCGTTGGGGTCATCGTACAATTTGGGGGCCAAACCGCCATCAACCTCGCCCAACCGCTAGCCGACCACGGGGTTAAAATCCTGGGGACGAGTGTGACGGATGTGGATCGTGCCGAGGACCGCGATGAGTTTGATAAGGTCATTAAGGCTTTGAGGATTCCACAACCAGCTGGCGATACGGCTAGTGACGAAGCCACGGCCTTACAGATTGCCGATAAGCTGGGTTACCCAGTTCTGGTACGGCCGAGTTACGTGTTGGGTGGCCGGGCGATGGAAATCGTTAAGAAGCGGGCGGACTTGGACCACTACATGCACAACGCGGTTAAGGTCTCCCACGACCATCCGGTTTTGATCGACCGCTACTTAGTTGGTAAGGAATGTGAAGTGGATGCAATTTGTGACGGCCAGACCGTTTTGATTCCGGGTATCATGGAGCACATCGAACGCGCCGGGGTTCACTCGGGGGACTCGATGGCGGTGTATCCGCCCCAATCGTTATCTGCCGCGGTCCAAAAACAAATTGTGACCTATACGAAACAGTTGGCATTGACGCTCAACTGTGTTGGGATGATGAACATTCAATTTGTTATCCACGACGAGCAGGTTTACGTGATTGAAGTTAACCCACGGGCGAGTCGAACGGTACCGTTTTTGAGTAAGGTGACCGGAATTTCAATGGCCCAAGTAGCGACCCGGGTTATTTTGGGCGAATCCTTGCACCAGCAAGGCTACCACGATGGGCTAGCACCGGTTAGCCGGTTGGTGCACGTTAAGGCGCCGGTCTTCTCGTTTTCGAAGTTAAACCGCGTTGACAGTCTATTAGGACCAGAAATGAAGTCGACTGGTGAAGTGATGGGGAGCGACCAGACGATGGCCAAGGCCCTCTACAAAGCTTTTGAAGCGGCGAAGTTACACGTGCCGAGTCACGGAAACGTTCTGTTTACGGTTCGGGATGATGATAAGCCCGAAGCTTTGAAGTTAGCCCAACGGTTCCACGCATTGGGCTATCAGTTACTGGCAACGGCGGGCACGGCGAAGTACCTTCAAGCGCACGCCTTACCAGTGGTGGTGGTCGATAAAATTGATACCGGCGAACACGATTTACTCCACCAAATGGAAGCCGGTGAAATTCAGGTGGTCGTTAATACGGTTTCGGATGAAGAACAGGCGGCTGACGACGGTGCGTTGATTCGGAATACTTCGATCGCACACGGAATTCCGCTGTTTACCGCCCTAGATACGGTGGCGGCAATTTTACAAGTCCGGGAATCGCAATCATTTGTCACGCAAGCATTATAGGAGGGACCAAAGTGGGACGGTTAAGTGTAAATTTAGCAGGGGTTGAATTAGCAAATCCAGTGATGCCAGCCAGCGGGACGGCCGCGTACGGCCAATCGATGGCGCAACAATTAGATTTAGGTGCGCTTGGGGCGTTCGTGATCAAATCAACGACGGCGCACGCTAAGGAAGGTAATCCGCGCCCAACGACGGCACCGACTAAGGCGGGCTGGTTGAACGCGATTGGCCTTAAAAATCCAGGAATTGACAACGTCTTAGCCGAAAAATTACGGTGGTTAGCGCAACACTACCCCAACTTACCAATCGTGGGGAGTGTCGCCGGCGCGACTTTTGACGAGTACGTGGCGGTTGCTAAACGGATGGCAAGCGCACCCAACGTGCAGTTATTGGAAATCAATATTTCGTGTCCGAACGTCGCGCATGGTGGGTTGGCGTTTGGGACCGATCCGCAGACGGTTCAGCGGTTGACGAGTGCGATTGTAACGGCCGTTAATAAGCCGGTCTTCATGAAACTTACGCCAAACGTGACGGATATCGTCCCAATTGCCCAGGCCACGGAAGCTGGTGGGGCTAGCGGTTTAACGATGATTAACACCCTGACCGGGATGGGGATTGATTTGAAGACGCGCCAGCCAATTTTAGCGAACGGCACCGGCGGCCTTTCAGGTAAGGCCATTCACCCGCTAGCAGTGCGGATGATTCACGCCGTTCGGCAACAAACGAAGCTACCAATTATTGGTGTTGGCGGGGTTTTCACTCCCGAGGACGTTTTGGAATTCTACTTGGCGGGGGCTAACGCCGTCCAAGTCGGTGCGGCAACGTACGGCCAACCAACGGCCTGCACGGATATCATTACCGGTTTACCTGCGGTGATGGACCAGTACGGGATTGGCAGTTTGAGCCAGTTAATTACGGAGGTGCAGGGATGAAGCGACCGGTGATCATTGCCCTTGATTTTCCAACGGAGCAACGCGCGTTAGCGTTTCTGGACCAGTTTCCCGCCGAAATGGCGGTGACCGTTAAAATTGGGATGGAACTGTTTTACGCCGCCGGTCCCGCCATCGTACGCGCAGTAATTGCGCGCGGACACGACGTTTTCTTAGACCTTAAACTGCACGATATTCCCAATACGGTCGAAGCGGGGATGCGGGTCATTGGTCAGCTCGGCGTTCGCTACACGACCGTCCACGCGGCGGGGGGCCACGTGATGCTGGCGGCGGCTAAGCGGGGGTTAGTCGCTGGCGCGCAGGCTCAGGGGTTACCCGCACCTACGCTACTGGCGATTACGCAGTTAACGTCAACCAATCAACAAATTTTGAATGTCGATCAACAAATCCCGGGAACCGTGGCGGCTAGTGCCGTGCACTACGCCCAAGTTGCGCAGGCGAGTGGCTGTGATGGCGTTATTTGCTCGGCCCAAGAAGTTGGCGCGATTCACGCGGCCCTCGGTCCCGCGTTTGTGGGAATCACCCCGGGAATTCGGCCGAGCTGGGCCCAGGCAAATGACCAGCAACGGATCATGACACCGGCGGCAGCCGCTAAAGCGGGGAGTAACGGTTTGGTAGTTGGCCGGCCGATTACCCAAGCAGCGGATCCGGTTGCAGCTTATCAACGAATTTTAACGGAATGGAGCGGTCAGCATGAGTGATACGGCAAGCATCATTGCAAATGATTTATTAACAATTCAGGCGGTTACGTTACGCCCACAAGCGCCCTTTACGTGGGCGAGTGGCATTAAAAGTCCAATTTATACGGATAACCGCTTGACGATTGCTTATCCAGCGGTTCGCCAGCGCATTGCAGCTGGAATCGCGGCAATTATTAAACGGGATTATCCACAAACGGAAGTGATTGCCGGGGTGGCAACGGCCGGGATTCCACACGCGGCCTGGGTCGCTCAGTTATTGGAATTACCGTTAATTTATGTCCGCTCCAAGCCGAAGGACCATGGGGCTGGTCGTCAAATTGAAGGAGTTCTGAAACCCGGACAAAAAGTGGTCATGCTGGACGATCTGATTTCTACCGGCGGCAGCGTTTTGCAGGCGGCGAAAGCAGTCCAAGCCGCGGCTGGGGATATTCAAGCGGTCGGTTCCATTTTCAGTTATGGGTTAGCCGCAGCGACGACCAACTTTGAAGCAGCTAAGTTACCATTGTTTAGTTTGACGAATTACGCGACCCTCATTAAGGTCGCACGCGACAAGGGGGACATTACGGATGCTGAGTTAGCTTCCTTACACACTTGGCGCCAAGATCCGCAAAATTGGCACGCTGACATGCAGTAAGTTTGTGGGTCACGGGGAGTAGTATGTCCGAAGCGACGTTTCGATAATTATTATTTGGCACACGTTTCGGCTATTAACATTTGGAAACACATAGGAGGCTGTGACTTATGTCACGGCTTTTTTGATTTGACACGAATACCGCATTAAATGCGATATAATCAAGACGTTATCTGTTCAATCAATGTCAAGTAAATCAGGGGTTAACCCTTTTGCCGACCGCTTGATTATGCGATAATACAATTATTG
Source organism: Lactiplantibacillus modestisalitolerans (assembly GCF_005405425.1). Classification (GTDB taxonomy): domain Bacteria; phylum Bacillota; class Bacilli; order Lactobacillales; family Lactobacillaceae; genus Lactiplantibacillus; species Lactiplantibacillus modestisalitolerans. Next base: position 79,262 of record NZ_BJEA01000010.1, read on the forward strand.
AAAGAGAACACTTGTTCAGATTAAAGGGGGAACCTTAGGTGAGTTTACAATTTGTACTCGGAGCAGCCAAGATGGACCACCGCGCAACGATGGTGGCGGATTTGGTAGCAACATTGAAACAGAAACCCAATGATCAATTTTTTTACTTAGTCCCCAACCACATCAAGTTTGATACCGAAGTGGACGTGTTAAATCGGCTCGCAACCGCATTCGGGCAAACGGAGTTGTATGCGCAAAGTCAGGTCCAAATTTTATCGTTTACCCGGCTCGCGTGGTACTTAATGAAAAACGACCCTGCTTATCAGGTCCCACGGTTATCCGGGGCTGGAATTGACATGCTGTTATACCGAATTTTGCGTCAGCACGCGGAGGACCTGCAGCTGTTCGGTGGCGAAATTTCACAAACCGGTTTTGTAACGCAGTTAGCGCGTGAAATCAATGAATTGCAGGTGGCTAACCTACAGCCTGAGGACGTTACCCAGTTGGCTGCAACCGTTCGGGGTGGCGATTTAAAGGCAAAATTACATGATCTAGCCATTGTTTACACCGACTTTGTTGCGGCGACGGTGGATAAGTATTTAAAGCCGGCTGATTTATTGGCCCAGTTGAACGCTTATTTACGGCGTCAGAACTTGCATGGCGTTCACGTATATTTGGAGCTCGCGGGCTTTGCCCAGTTGCCGGCGCAACAGCAAGGCATTGTGACGACGATGCTTGAACAGGGAGCTGACGTCACGGTCAGCCTAATGCTTGATCAAAAAGTGGTCGATGCTGCCCCGGACCACGGAACGCTTTTTTATCAATCCGGACGGTTGTACTATCGACTTTATCAGTATGCTCAAGAGCGGCACATTCAAGTGAAAAATGATATCCGTGCGACCGCGACCCGGGTTGCACCGGGGCTGGCGGCGTTGGACGATTATTGGCGGGGGCGGCCTCAAGCAGCTAGTGGTCACGAACCACTCAACCGCAACCTCCACCTATTTCGGACGGATAGTCGCCAAACTGAACTGGCCCAAGTTGGTCGGCAAATTCGGGCGATGGTGGCCAAAAAGCATGCTGATCCGGCTGATGATTACCATTACCGAGATTTCTTGATTATGACTCGCCACTTAAGTGCCTACCAAACGATGTTGGCGCCCACCTTTCATGAGTTAGAAATTCCATACTTTGTTGACTTGCAGCGGGCGATGGCGGACCATCCGTTAGTTGAACTACTGAACGCTTTGTTTGATTTGGATGAGCAGCATTACCAGTACCGTGACGTGATGCGGATCTTAAAAACCGAATTATTATTACCGACCATTGATGGTCAACCGATGGATCGTAAGGCTTACCGCCAAGCGGTCGATTTAACGGAAAACTTTATTTTAAAAAGTGGTTACGCGGGTCGCCGGTGGCTCCAAAAAGAAGACTGGCAATACTTCCAATTAACGGAGGGGGATGCCGGGGTTGAAACGGATAAAAACGCGGCCATTTCAAAGCAGATTAACTTGATTCATCACTTCGTCGCGGACACCTTCCCGCCGTTCTTTAAACAATTAAAGGCCGCTCCGGATGGCCGCGCGGCAGCGACCGTGTTGGTTAACTTTTTAACGCAGGCTGGTGTCACGACCCAATTATTGGCCTGGCGTGATCAAGCACTCGACCAACAGGATGTTGCTGCGGCGGCGGAACCGGAGCAAACGTGGCAAACGTTTTGTGAGATGCTCGACGAGTACGTGACCATATTAGGGGACGTCCCGTTTGATCATACGGACTTTTTAGCGTTACTGCAGGCCGGGTTTGAAGGGGCCAGTTATTCACAGATTCCGTCAACTTTGGATCAAGTACTGATTTCCGAAACGGGAATGGTTCAAAGTCAGGACCGGCGGGTCGTCTTTATGATTGGGTCGACCGACCTAGTAATGCCGGACCGGATCATGACTAATAATTTATTGAGTGACGTGGATAAGGATAATTTGCAAGCCGGATTGGACGATTTAGAGGGCGATCACTATTTAAATGATTCGGCAGTCGTTCAATTGGGGGATGAAAGTTGTTTAAATTACTTGGCATTTTTGACTGCCCGGAAGCATCTCTTTTTAAGTGCACCGCTTAAAGATGATCAGGAGTCGGATTTAAATTGGTCCAATTACGTTGTCCGCATTCAACGGCATTTTGATTTGAAACCGCGGATTTATTTGAGCGCACCGGACCCGACGGCGCTAAAAGTTGCGCCGTTTATTAGCACCAAGCGGCGAACAATTAGCCACGTGGTTCAGGTTTATCGGGACGTTTTAACGGCTAATACGGACCCCAACCGAACGACGGCGCCAATTCAGATTGCACCGGTCTGGGTTTGGTTGCGGCAACAATTAACGCATGACGCATCGTTTGGGGGGCTCGCTCATCGGTTATTAGCCGGTTTGAGCTATCAAAACAAGCCAACCCAGTTAACAGCGGATAGCGTTGACGCATTATACGGCCATCAAATTTACACGTCAATTTCGAAGTTGGAAGAATTCTATCATAACCGCTACGCCTATTTCTTAAAGTACGGGCTGAAACTGCGGGAACGGGATGTCTTTGAACTTTCTGCGGCTAGTACCGGTGAATTTTTCCACGCGGTGTTAGATGGGTTGATCAAAGCGATTCGTCATGACCACCAACCCCTAGCAGAAGTTACGGATCAGCAGTTGACGGATTATTTAACGACAATTACTCAGGGCGTTCTTGACGAACCACAGTTTACAATCTTGACGAGTTCTAACCGAATGGCATACTTGCAACGGCAATTGATTAGTACCGTGCAGCAAATCGCCTTTGCAATTCGAAATCAAAGTCGGATTTCCGATGCGCAACCGCGGCAAACCGAGTTGCTATTCGGGAACGTTGGTCAGGAACACGGCTTAAAATCCCTCGATTTTAAGGTGGACGATCAGCATAGTGTTCACGTTCGGGGTAAGATTGACCGCCTGGATGAAATTAAGGCCGGCAATCAGCGGTACCTTGGTATCGTGGACTATAAGTCTTCTACTCATAACTTTGATTTTCAAGAAGCTTACTATGGCTTAGCAATGCAAATGTTAACTTACTTGGATGCGGTACTTCAAAATGAAGCTGCCATCGTTGAGGATGCGGATCCGGCGGCCGTTAAATTAGCAGGGGCCATGTACATGCACATTCAAAATCCAACCTTAAAGCCGGAGGAGGCCCGCAGTGATTTTGAAACGGCGTTGCTTAAAAAAAATAAATATAAAGGAATTTTGCTTGATGATCCGCAGTTGTTACAACACCTGGATCGTGATTTGGAGGATGAAGACGTGCACGGTCCGTCCAAAGTGTACCCGTTTAGTAAGAAAAAGAGCGGTGATTACAGTAGCGGTCGGGCAGACTCGCTCGTGACTAATGAACAATTAGAGCGATTATTGCAACATAATAGTGATTTAATTGTTGCGGCGGCCAAGGCGATTTTTGCGGGCCGGATTGATTTGAACCCCATTCGCTTGAATGATAAGCAGACGGCGCTCCAATATTCACCATACCTGTCAATTATGCAATTTGACGCGATGCTACCTGAAAATCAATATCGCGACTTACCGCCGATGAAGGCTAAAGAAGTTTTAGCACACCTCAAGCAGCGTTTGGAAGGGAGTCAAGTAAATAATGGGTAAACCACAGTATACGGAAAGTCAGCAAGCCGTTATTAATCAACATGGGAATAATTTATTGGTCTCCGCTTCGGCTGGTTCCGGTAAAACCACCGTTTTAATCGAGCGGATTATGAAAAAGATTACCGCGGGAACTAACATTGACCAATTATTAGTTGTGACCTTTACTAATTTGGCGGCCAAACACATGAAGCAAAAATTGGAAGCGCAACTCAATAAGCAAATCTCCGCTTATTTGGCGGCGCACCCGCAGGAGACGACGACGGCCCCCGAAGTTCGGCAATTAAGGCAGCAATTGAACCTCTTAGGCGTTGCTAATATTAGCACGTTAGATGCGTTTTGCTTACGGGTTATCCAGCGCTATTACTACGTGATCGACTTGGACCCGGTTTTTCGCCTGTTGACGGATAATACCGAGGGGTTATTGATTCGGGACCAAGTTTGGGATCAGGTACGAGAAAAGCTGTACGGCCAAGCGGACGGGGCCTTTGATCAGTTAACGGCTAACTTTTCAAACGACCGGAGTGATGATGGTCTTGGGCGCTTAGTTTACCGGGTATTTGATTTTGCGCAGTCGACCCCCGAACCGGAAAAGTGGCTTGAAACGCTCCCGGGAAATTACGCCCTTGATGCAGCTAAGTTAACGGATACACGGTTGTACCGCGAACAGCTCCTGCCTAGTTTGCAGACTGAGGCGACCGCAATGGTCACGAACTTGCAACGGGCGGCGGAAATTGCAACAACCGCTGATTTGGAAGATAAATCGCAAACGGCGTTAGCGACGGCCCTACAAATGGTGCAAACTTTGCAAGCGCAGTTACCAACGGCAAATTGGGACGCACTGCGGGAGCTCGTTACGAGTTTTAAAGTCGGGGTAATTAAGAAGACCTATAAGGGTGATGATAGTCGGAGTAATTGGGCTAAAGAAGTCGGCCAACTAGTGGATGAAGTTAAAACCCGGATGGGCGCGTTGGCTAAGTCGTACTTTGCCAGTGATGAGCAACGGACGGTTGCCATCATGCAGGCGGCGCAAAAAGTCGTTGCGGAACTGGTTCAGGCGGTCCTCGCGTTTAAGCGCGCGTTTGCGCAGGCTAAACGTAAGCGCCACGTTTTGGATTTTTCGGATTTAGAACACTTGGCCTTAGCCATCCTGTCGCAAGACACGGAAAGTAGCCGTGGTGCGTTAGCGCAATTGCGTGACCAGTTTGAAGAAGTGATGGTTGATGAATATCAGGATATTAATAGCCTGCAGGAAGCAATTCTACAAAAGCTTGCTCGTAAAGAGCCGGGCAACATGTTTATGGTGGGGGATGTTAAGCAGTCAATTTACCAATTTCGCTTAGCCGATCCGATGTTATTCCTCGGTAAATACCGTGATTTTGGTACCCATCCGGAACATGGGGATCGGATTGTACTGGCGGAAAATTTTCGGTCCGTTGAAAATGTTGATAATTTTACGAACCTAATCTTTAGTCAACTAATGGATGAACCAGTTGGACAAATTGAGTATGATCAAGCTGCTTATTTGAAATATGGTCCCAAGGATTATCCGGCAGACATGCCTCAAACGACTAGTTTACTACTTTATCAAGCCGGTAAAGCGCAGCCAACCACCCCACAAATGGAAGTTGATCCGTTAGCAATTGATGAGCCCGAAACGAACTTCTCAATTAAGGACCGGTCACTGGGTAGTATCAAAATGGTGGCGCAGAAAATCATCGCACTAACCCAGATGGCGCATCCAATCTATGACCGGAGTAGTGGGGAATACCGACCGTTCCGTTATAGTGACGCGGCCTTACTAGTACCAACTCGGAATCATAATCTAGCAATTATTGATATTTTTAAGCAGTTCCATATTCCGGTAGTTGTTAACGATGCCCAAAACTATTTCCAAACGACGGAAATTCGAATCATGATGGCACTGTTAAGTGTAATTGATAATCCATACCAAGATATCCCGTTGGTTGCGGTTCTACGCTCACCAATCGTTGGTTTGGATGAAAACCAACTAGTCTTTCTGCGAATCAAGAATCAAACGAGCGACTATTTCCAAGCCGTTCGTGACTTTTATGACCAGTACCCAACTAGTTCCCATACGGATTATGCTGATCAGGTCTACACGAAAATTGATGCGTTTATGACCAATTTAACTGAATTTCGGGACCTAGCTCGCCGAAACCAAATTGTGACGTTGATTTGGCGGATCTATGAGCGAACCGGTTTTCTGGACTACGTGGGCGGAATGCCAGCTGGTCAACAGCGGCAGGCAAACTTGCACGCTCTTTATGAACGGGCCTATACCTATGAACAAGGGAGTTTTAAAGGGCTTTTCCAATTTGTCCGGTTTATTCGTCGGATGCAAGAAAAGGACCAAGATTTAGCTTCCGCAGTCGCCGAAACGGATACTGAAGCCGTTAGCGTGATGACGATTCATGGGAGTAAGGGACTGGAATTTCCAGTTATCTTCATTATGGATATGGATAAACGGTTTAACCAAACGGACTCCCGGGCAAACGCGCTGTTAGACCGGCAAACGGGGGTGGGGATTACCTATCTCGATCCGCAGACACGCGTTAAGTATTCAACGCTACCGCGGATCGTGACGCAGGGAGCGGTCAGCCGCAAGATGCGTGCCGAGGAAATGCGTAAATTATACGTTGCCATTACCCGGGCACAGCAACAACTGTACCTAGTGGGAACGGTGGATTCGATGGATGACGCAGCCCAAAAGTGGCGTGCAGCCTTGCATAATCCGGAACGAGTGTTAAGCGCGCAACTTCGGCAAAACTGGGATAATCAGTTGGATTGGGTTGGAGCGACCCTAATTCGGCATCCCGCCATGCGAGCCTACTGGGATGGTGACCAGCCAGAGTACCAGTTAGAACGTACCAGTGCCAATTTTACCGTTGAGGTTGGTGATGAAACGTCGCTGGGCGAAACACCAACGGAGCAAGGTGGCTCAGAGGCGCAATCCAGCATTGCAACCGTTGAGCAAAATATTGACGTTGATGTTGATCAATTGACGCAGGATCGGATTACAGCGTTATTAAATTATCATTATCCCCACCAAGCTTCGACGACTACGACGGCCTATCAATCTGTGTCCGAAGCTAAGCGGATGTTTGAAGATCCGGATACGGCACAAATGAACCCGAACCCGAGTGTTAGCCACGTACACGCTAAACCGACAAGTCGCTTTGTTGCTGGTGAGTTAGCCGTACCGCAATTCTTGCAAACCACGCAGGCACCCACGAGCGCGGAAGTTGGGAGCGCGACTCACTTAGTGCTTGAACAATTGGACTTGACCCAGCCAATCAATTCGACGAACGTGCAAGCCACGATTGACCGCCTCGTGGCCGACCACGTCTTAAATTCCGCGGTCGCTAAGTTAATTAACCAACAATCTATTTTGAACTTTTATGCTAGTTCGTTGGGACAAGCAATCTTGGCTAATCCCACGAAAGTCCACCGGGAAGTCCCGTTTTCGCTACTAATTCCAGCAAATAAGCTGTTTAAGGAAGTGGCGTCCGACCTGGATGGGAAGGTCCTCATTCACGGAATTATCGATGGTTACCTTGAAACCGAAACGGGCTTACGTTTATTTGATTACAAGACGGACCATGTCCGTTCTAAGGATGCTTTGATTACGCGCTATGCGGGGCAAATTAAGTTGTATGCTGCTGCCCTAAAGTCGATGTATCAGCAACCAGTTATTGAGCGGAGTTTGTACTCATTAGCTTTGAACGAGATCGCTACGGTTCCAGCAAGTGATTGAACGAAATAGAGAGTGTGCCAAAAGTCGGTTAGCTGGTGAACATTAACGGCGTAGGGCGAATAATCCTGGGCTTGGATTGTTTGACTTACGGGGTTAAGCGGAGCCAACTGACTTTTGGTGCACGTTTCGGCTATTAACATGGGGTAACGCACAAGCGGCTGTGACTTATGTCATAGCCGCTTGTTGACCTACTAACTTGTAGTTTTTCGTCTATCTTACGGTTATGCCGCAATTGCTCACGCTAAAGCTTAATTTGATAAGCCAAGCGTTGGTCAGCTGGGTCATTAGCCATGTAGACAATTCCCCGGTAATCAAAACCAGCCTTAGTAATGATGTGTTGCATGCGCTGATTGCTGGCATGGGTGTCAATCCGAACTTCCCGGAAGCCTTGTTGGTAGCTGAGCGTGAAGAGCTGGCTGAAAAAGTGATCCCCGAGGTGGGCGCCGTGGTAGCCCCCAGCAATCGCGATGCGGTGAATTGACGTATAACCGCTAGCCGGTGTTGGGACCCAACTACCTTGATAAATCTGCGCATAATTAGGATCTGGAACCGTTTTGAGGGTTGCGGTTCCCGCGATTTTTTGGTCAACAATCAGTAACCAAGCTTCGTGGGCGTCAATATCAGCTTGCAAATCACTTGCCTGGGGATAAGCCCCTTGCCACTGCGGAATCTTTTCGGCGGCTAAGGCTTGCTTGGCTTGGTCAATTATTGCCATAATCGCGGGTAAATCAGCTGAAGTTGCCTGACGAACATATTGGGACATGAATACCACTGCTCTCTAATTAGAATGCTTATTATTATAGGTTAATGCCCGCGACATGACAACTTTAAGGCAGATTGGTAGGGTTTTTGACTGCCGCCCTTTATAATAGTAATTATAAATAGACGGGAGTGACTCAAATGAAAATCTTTGTTATCGGTGCCCACGGACAGGTTGGACGCAAAATCGTTTCTAAGCTCGTTGCGCAGGGCGACCAAGTTTTTGCTGGTATTCGGAATCCTGAACAAGCCCAAGCATTTGAAGATGCGGGTGCCGAACCGGTTGGCTTTAATTTGCTCGATCAACCCGAAGAATTAGCAGTGGCTTTTAAGGGTATGGACGCAATTGTCTTTGCGGCTGGTTCCGGGGGCCAAACGGGTTATGATATGACGTTGAACATTGACTTAGACGGAGCCGTTAAGTCGATGGAAGCGGCTGAACTGGCGGGAGTAAAGCGCTACGTTATGATTAGTGCCGAATTTACACCAGATCGGCGGCAGTGGCCCCAAGTTTTACGACCATACTACGTTGCCAAATATTACGCGGATGAATGGCTCAAAACGCGAACCCATTTGGATTACACAATCTTGCAGCCGGGTAACCTGTTGAACGATGCTGGTACCGGTAAAGTAACGGTCAACCCAAGCGCGGGCGGCGGAATCACCCGGGATGACGTGGCCGCTTTTGCGGTTCAAAGTCTTGCAACGCCGGCAACGGTTGGCAAAACGATTGCGTTGATCAATGGTGACACACCGATTGCGACCGCGGTTCAAGCCTAATTTAGTTAAAAAAGGGACGCTCAGTAATCTAAACTGGGCGTCCCTTTTGCCGTGGCCGCGTTACCGCGGATTCGTCATCGTTTGCGGTTCTGCGGTCATTAAATAATTAATGGCTTGCTTGAGTTGGGGGTAGCGACGGTGCGCGTAATAGCGTTGTAGTTCACGGTTGAATAAGCCGTAAAAACTGTAACAATCAAATGCGCATAAAAGGGTAATGATGGAGGATTGGTACGGGTCACCATTAAAGCTAATGATTAGCAGTAGGGTTCCCACGGCCAGTAAAATGCAACCCACCATGGCGGTGAGACCAATTCGATTTAAATCCCGGGCACTCCGGTGGACCACGTGTTGAACCGGTTGGGGTGCGTTTTGCCACAGGCTATTATTTAAAACGTTAAATAGTAGGGCCACGTCCAAGCTTAAGGCGGGGTGACCAAGCGTTAGGCCCCACCAGATAATAAGTAAAGTTGATAAAAAAATTGGTAACCAGAACACACCATCGAACTCCTCGCTAAATAAATGTTGCTAACAATTATTATTCTATGTATTAATTTTAAAATACACTCCATATTAATATACCGCTTTCAGTGCGGAATAAAAAGGTCCTTTACACGAAAAAACGGAGCGCTGACGTTTGCCAGTACTCCGTTAGGGATCAACGTTTATTAGTGATTACGCTTCGCCCGGGTGCCAAGAAAGTAGGCGCCGCCCACTAAAATGACAATTAAGCTAAGTAAGCCCCAAACGCCGCCACTCATGCCGCCCATGAAGGGCATGCCTGAAAAGTACCAGCCGCACATTTGTGTCACCACTTTCTTTGTTGAGTTACCCATATTATATAACAGTTTTAATTGGACACAAACTAATTCGCTTGTGCCTGGGGCTGGGCTAACCAAGTTGCCAAGCGGCTAAAAGCGGTCGTTAACGCCGTCTGGCTGGCAGCGTAGCTAATCCGAAACCAGCCTTCGCCGTTTGCGCCAAAGGAAGAACCGGGAATAACCGCAACCCCGGTTTGTTCGGCCAACGTCGTTGCGAATTCCCAGCTGGAACCGACAAATTGAGCGGGGACCTGCACGAAAACATAAAACGCGCCGGTCGGATAAATGAAATTCAGGCCGAGCTTGGTAAGTTGCTGAATGACAAAGTCACGGCGTTGTTGATAAATTGCGCGCATTTGATCACCGTCAGTTACGCCGTTAGTTAGCGCTTCGATTGCCGCTGCTTGTGAAATTGAGCTGGTGGAGGTCACGAGGTACTGGTGCGTCTTTTTCATTTCATTGATCAATGCTTGGGGGGCCATGATGAAGCCTAACCGCCAACCGGTCATGGCGTGTGATTTCGATAGGCCGTTAATGGTAATTGTTTTGGTCGGGTAGAGCGTTGCAAACGCCGTATGGTCTTGTTCATAAGTTAGAGCACTGTAAATCTCATCACTAAGTACGAACAGCCCGGCCCGTTGAATTACTGGCAATAGGGCCTCTAGTTCGGCGCGGGTGTAGGTGACGCCGGTCGGATTCGTCGGATAATTTAAAATTAAAACCTTCGGGTGCTGGTCAGCGTGCTGACGTAAGGTTGTCTGGAGTGTTTGGGGGGTTAATTTATAACCCGTATTAGTTGTATCGATTGGAATTAATTGACCCTGAGCAATTTCAACGACTGGCTCATAGCTGGTGTACGCTGGAGTTGGCAGTAATACCCCGTCACCGGGGTTCAGCAGGGTCATCAGGGTAGTTGCCACTGCTTCAGTTGCGCCGACCGTTGCAATAATTTCACTCGGTGCATAGTTTAGCCCGTATTGGTGCTGGAAGTAGTTGCTGGCTGCCCGTTGGAGTTGTGCAAACCCCATGAGCGGAGAGTAATGGGTCCAATCGGCTTCAATTGCCCGCACTGCTGCCGCTTTAATATGCGCCGGGGTTTTTAAATCGGGTTCCCCCACGGTCAATTTAATGAGGTCGCGACGTTGTGGAAGCGCCTCATCAAACCGACGGATTCCTGAGACTTGAATTTGTTGAATTACTTGATTTGTTCTCATTATTGAACTTCCTCTCATGGTGATTACCGTCTATAATAAGTGTAAATTGACCACTTGAAAATAGACACTTTTTACAAAAATGAAAGGACAGTTGTTGATTATGCTACTTGACCGGCAGTCGGAAACCCCCTTGTACTTTCAACTTTATCAGCAGATCAAAGCCGATTACGATCCACAGCGCGACGGCGACCGCCGGTTGTGGTCCGTCCGCCGGCTAGCGCAGAGTCTCGGCGTTTCGAAAACAACCGTGGTGCAAGCGTATGAGCAGCTGCTTGCCGAGGGGCTCGTTTACAGTGTTCCTGGGAGTGGCTACTATTTTCACCAGTTGCAAGCTTGGCCGGGCGTCCAGGCACCGGCGGCAACAACCAGGACCAGTTCGCTAAATGAACCAACGCCAACCGCCCCCTGCCGATACGATTTACGCTACGGCCACACGCCGTTAATTAAGCCAAGCTGGAATGCTTGGAAAAAAGCCGTCCGGGAAGCGCTCCGGCAAGTTGAAGAAGCGCCCGCGGACCATGCACCGATTGCGCAGGGTAGTCTGGCCTTACGCCAGCGGTTGGTCGCTTTTTTAAAAACAACGCGGGGGGTTGATTGCCAAGCCGACCAAATTGTGATTACCAACGGAGCTAAGGCGGGGCTGGCGGTTTTATTGAGTTTATTACCGGCTGGGACGGTCGGGGTTGAAAATCCGGGCTATCGGGGCCTGCAGGAACTTGCAACTGGCTATCAGCACCGGGTGGTTTCGCTGCCCGTCACGCCAACTGGTGTGGATTTGGAGTCGGTTAAACAGCTCGCTCCAGCGGTTGTGTACACTACGCCCGCGCACCAATTTCCGCTGGGCGTGGTCATGCCAGTTACGCAGCGTTTGCAGCTATTGGAGTGGGCGGCGCACAGTCGGCGGCTCATTATTGAAGACGACTACGATAGTGAATATCGTTATGCGTCGCACCCACTGCCTGCGTTGCAGTCGTTGGCGACCGCTGGCCAAGTAGTCTACCTGGGACGCTTTTCACGGAGTATTGACCCGTCACTGCGGATGGGCTATCTAGTTTTACCACCCCAATTAGTCCCCGTTTATCAAGCCCAGTACCGTTACCGTAGTCCGATGGTGGCCGGTCTAATTCAGCAGGCAATGCTGAATTACTTTGATTCGGGAGCCTATTATCGCCACATTAATCGCAGCCGGGTGATCAACCGGAAAAAGTACGACTTGGTGTGTGCGGAGCTGGCGCGAACCACGTTGATTGAACCGATTGCGACCGGCGCCGGGCTTCACATGGTTGTCCGAATTCCTAACCTATCACAGACGAAGCTGTTAGCAGCGTTGGCGGAACAAAGTGTTCGGATTTATCCGCTTGAATCGAATTGGCAACGGATGCCCACGCATGATTATTACTTGCTGGGATTTGCGGCGTTAACGCTTGACGATTTAACCATCGCGCTGCGCCGGTTAGTTAGCGTTTGTGAACGGCTTGGACACCCGTAATAAAAAAGGTTCTGTACCAATTGGTATTGATCTTACCGCCAGCAGCGGGTGTAACTGGCTGGAAGATTGCGGGTATCGATTTGAGCCATGGTTACACCCACTACTGGCTAGATTTACCTGAATGCGAAGCTTCGTGGTCTATCTTAGTCAGTCTCTTTTTGATAAAGCCTAGTTTTAAAGAATACTTACTAAAACTTACCCGCTTAGTTTAGCAATTGCTGTGAATTTATTAGAAGTTTAACTGATAACTTTTTAGCAGATCAACGCTATATATCATAGAGCCATAAAAAATTAAAACCGCGCCCCGGTCGTATACACGATGGGGCGCGGTTTGCGCTTTGCTAATTAACTTTTATAAATCCATTCATGACCGTCCCGTTGCAGTAAGTCATCCGCAGCGGTGGGACCCATCGACCCTGGTTGATAATTAGGGAAGGTCGGCGTATGTTCATCCCAGTACTTTTGAATGGTATCGACGAATTTCCAGGAATAGGCGACTTCGTCCCAATGGGTAAAGTTCGTTGCATCCCCGTTTAAAACGTCGTGCAATAACCGCTCGTAAGCTTCGGGGCTATCGCTAACGGATTGCGAATCCAACGCAAAATTAAGTTTAACCGGCGTTGTGGCGAATCCTTGGCCAACGTGCTTAGCGTTCATGCGTAGCTCGAAGCCTTCGGTTGGTTCCACGTTGATGGTCAAGACGTTGGCGTTTAAGCGGCTATTTTCGTCATCATTTTTCTGAACATCTTCGTGATTGAAAATGTTGACGATTGGTCGCTTGAAGACAATGTCGATTCGCGTGAATTTATCTGCCAAGCGTTTCCCAGTTCGAATGTAGAACGGAACGCCTGACCACCGGTAGTTATCAACCATTAGCTTGCCGGCAACGAAAGTATCCGTATTAGAATCCGGTGAAATCTTATCTTCAGAGCGGTAATCCTTAACTTGGTCAGTCGCCGCGTACTGCCCGCGGACAAAGTTAGCAGGAACTTCTTCCGGCTTCAGAGTCCGTAAGCTCCGCAAGGCCTTGACTTTTTCGACGTCAATGTCGTGTTCCGTAAATTCAACTGGTTGGTCCATAGTTAACAAACTGATAATTTGCATAATGTGATTTTGAACCATGTCCCGGAGCGCGCCACTGTTGTCATAGTAAACGGCCCGTTCCTCGACGCCCAGTTTTTCACTCAAAGTAACCTGAACGTTTGAAATATAGCGGTTATTCCAGAGCGCTTCCCAGATGCTATTGCCAAACCGAATCGCAGAGATGTTTTGGATCATTTCCTTACCGAGGTAATGATCAATGCGGTAAATTTGGTTTTCGTTGAAGGTTGCGGTTAGCTGATCGTTCAGTTCCTTCGCGCTAGCAAAGTCGTGTCCAAACGGCTTTTCGATGATAACGCGGTTAAAGCCGTTCGTGGTTAAAATTTGTTCTGAACGTAAATGTTGGGCAATGGTCCCAAAGAAATTGGGCGCCATTGCTAAGTAAAAGATGCGGTTGCCTTGAAGACCGTACTGCGCGTCTAACTTGGCGGACAGCTTTTTTAACGTAACGTAGTGTTGCGCGTCAGTTACGTCGTGTGATTGGTAATAAAAGTGGCTTGCAAATTGGGTGACTGCGGCGGGATCAGCGTTCAAACTTGCTAACGAGGTCGCAATAACTTCGTGATAATGCTCGTCGGTCCAGGGCCGCCGAGCGGTGCCAATCACGGCAAAATGTTCACGTAAATAGCCTTTCTGGTAAAGCTTGAATAGGGACGGATACAGTTTACGTTGGGCTAAGTCGCCGGTGCCACCAAAAATGGTGAACAAGGCAATTTTTTCTTTACTCATCAATTTCACTTCTTTACTAGAAATATTTATACCAGGTGCTGAAAATTTGTTATTTGAATTGTAAAACCTACCATTACTAATATTAAGCAATTAGTATCAACGGTCAATTATAAAGCATTGTTCCCCCGAATAGCAACGTTGATTAGGAAGAAGCTGAGTCGGGAAACGCACGCCGTAATTCGCGTTCGGTCGCAATGTTTTGCAGAATTAAGCTGATTCCTAGTCCGAGGATTTGAATTGTCGGGTCTTGGAGCCAGGCGATGTTTAAGAGTCCGCCCGCAATTGAACCAATTAGTAAAATTGTAAAAATCTCAATTCCAAACGTACTGTAGAAGCGTTGGGCAAACGCCCAAGTTTCTTCATTTTTGATTGCCCGGCGTGAGGTATAGCCGAGAAATGAGCGCATCTTAGGCATGTGAATCCGTTGATAAATCCAAACGATGAGAATAATCAAAAATCCCGCCGTAAAGCCGAAACCACTATTCGACATTTTGTCACCTCGTTTTTTTAAATTAACAGATACTTATTTCTATTATAGCAATGAGGAGGGGCGTCGTCGACAATCGGGATTGACCGCATGCGGGGCTGAATTATTCCGCGCACGTTAGCACGAGCATGGTAAACTAGAAGCAATCAAAAATTGGAGGGGTTCAATATGACAACTTACCGTGAAGAAGCGGATACGTTAGGAACAGTTCAAATTCCAGCAACGGCTTTATGGGGGCCACAGACAGAACGGAGTCGCCATAATTTTCCCCACGGACCGTTAATGCCGCTAGCGGTTGTGCGGGCGTTACTGGAAATTAAGCGTGCCGCCGCCGCGGTCAACGGTGATTTAAAAACGTTGGCACCGGCAAAGGCGGACTTGATCCAGCAAGCCGCAGCCAAATTATTGGCGCTGGATGATCGCGCTTTACAGGCTGATTTTCCACTACACGTTTACCAAACGGGCTCGGGAACGCAAACGAATATGAACGTCAACGAGGTTTTGGCGCACGTCGCTGGCCAACTGGCACCACAACCGGCCATTGCCGCCAACGATGACGTTAATCAGTCACAGAGTTCCAATGACACGTTCCCAACCGCGATGAACATTGCCGCTTACCAGGTACTGACACCGTTGATCACGCAATTAACGGCATTGATTGACGCCTTGAAAGTTAAGCAGCAGACGTATTGGCGCACGGTTAAAATTGGCCGAACGCATTTACAAGACGCGACGCCGCTCACTTTTGGCCAGGAAATTAGCGGCTGGGTCGCGATGTTAACGCACGATCGCGCTTATTTAAACCAGTTGAAAGGCGCCTTACTAGCACTGCCAATTGGGGGCACGGCGGTTGGCACCGGGTTAAATACCCAGCCGGCGTTTGCAGGGCAGATGGTTGCCGCGTTGACCACTGCTTACCAAGTACCGTTTCGGCTTAGCGACAACGCCTTTGCCGGTTTGGCCGCACACTCTGAATTAACGGTCGTTCACGGAGCGCTCAAAACGTTGGCAGCCGACCTCGTTAAAATTGGCAATGACTTGCGCTTCCTCGCGAGCGGCCCGCGGGCGGGCTACGGCGAACTCACAATTCCGGCTAACGAACCCGGCTCATCAATTATGCCTGGTAAAGTTAATCCGACTCAGGTCGAAGCCCTAACGATGGCGGCCGCCCGGGTCATGGGTAACGATACCACGATTAGCTTTGCGGCTAGTCAGGGTAACTTTGAAATGAACGTTTATAAGCCCGTGATAATTGCGGCTTTCTTAGAATCGGCGGAACTACTGACGGGGACGCTGGCTGGCTTGACCACCAAGTTAGTGACCGGCTTACGGGTTAATGCGCAACGGATGCATCAATTGGTTGATGAATCGTTGATGACCGTTACGGCGCTATCCCCCCACATTGGCTACCATCACGCCGCGGAAATTGCTCAGCAGGCTGAAAAGCAGGGGACGACATTACGGGTGGCCGCGCTCGCCAGCGGTTACGTTACGGCGGCTGATTTTGATCAGTGGGTTGACCCGCTTAAAATGACGAACGTAGAACGACAAACTGAATCCAAGGATGACTAAACGATAACGAAAAAGCGGTAATACCGGTTCTTAAGCGAATCAGTATTACCGCTTTATTTTAAAAATGAGGCCTTATTGGGTGCACGCGTTTAGGCGTTCCTTCATGACGTGGTAAACCCGTTCCGTATCAACGGAAGTTCCCCGTAATTCGTAATCTGCAATGAAGTCGGTATCTAATTGTTCAGCGTAGCGCCGGGCGGTCAAGCAGTATTGATCGTTGAAGTTCTTATTACCGCTCCCAACGACACCTAAGCAGTAGCGTGAATTTTGATCATAGTTCAGATATTCACCTAACGCGTTGGTCATTAGTTCCTTGACCCCGTTATCGACCCCGTTACCGCCGTCTAAGTAAGTTGGGACAAACGCGAAGTACGGTTTCGTTTCAATCGCAAAGTCGGATTGTTCGGTAATTTCCTTGAGGGTGATCAAAGGATTACTTTCATCCGCCGCGTGCTGGGTTTTGGCATAGTCCTGCAGGCCAGTCACGAATGAGCGGGTGTTACCCTCGATGGAGATGTATATAATGTTAATCGTTGATTCACTCACAATTAGTTCCTCATTTCTGTTTGACGTTGTCTTTAGTTTACGCTGGCAAACGGGCTTTTGCAAACAACTTCAACTAATCATTGGGTTAACTAAATCTAAAACCAAAAAGTGCCAGTTGTCGGGGTTACTAATACGGCAGAGTAGGTGTCATTTGCTGAAACTAGATAAAAACGGCTTGCCAACCAAGCTGGTTGACAAACCGTTTTGACCGCGATTAATCTGCTTCGGAATCGGATTGATCCGTAGTTGTCGGCGGCGTTGCCGGCGTTTTACGACTAACCTCGAAATAGTTAATGTAGGCATTCTCAAAATCGAGCGCCTTGAAATTAAAATCACCGATTTGAATCGTATCGCCAGCTTGGATTTTGGGGAAGTTATCCAAAATGTACCCGGTTAGGGTGACCACGTCAGAATCCTCAAATTCTTGTAAGTCGGCTTTAAAGTAACGTTCAAAATCATAAATCGTCATTTTACCACTAATGTGATAAGTCCCGTCGGCCTGTTTATCAATGTACTCATTGGAGACGTTGTCGATTTCATCGTTAACCGTCCCAAAGAGCTCTTCGTAAATATCTTTATCGGTAACGATTCCGCTAGTCCCACCATATTCATCCACGACGACCACGATTGGCGTTTGCTTATCAATCATCTTTTGGAGAATTTCTTGAATTGGGGTGGTTTCTGGAATCGTGATGATGTTACGAAGGACCTTGTTGACCCGAATATCATCATCGACTTCACCCTGACGGATGAGGTCGTAATTATAAACGTAACCTAAAATCTTATCCTTATCATTGTTGGCCACGACTGGTAGGCGGCTGAACCGCTTTTGTAGGTAAACGCGAATTGCCTGCTTGACCGTATCGTTGATGTCGATCACCACGAGCTGGGTGCGGTCAATCATGATGTCCTTAGCAATCTTGTCGTTGAATTCAAACGCACGTTGCATGTACAGGTAGTCGTCGCGTTCCAGCTCACCGCCGGAGACAGCGTTTCGTGACAAGTTTAAAATTTCGGCTTGGGAATAAACGTCGTTATCTTCGTTGGCAACCGGAATCCCTAATAGTTTGACGACCCGGGCTGAAGAGGCGTTCAATAACCAGACGAACGGATAAAATAGGACGTGAAACCACCTGAGCGGCGTTGTAATAACGGCCATTACTTTCAGTGGCATATCGATGGCAATGTTTTTCGGAACGATTTCCGTTAAGACCACTTCTAAGTAGGTCAACACAAAGACCCCGATGATGATACTGATAGCTCGTAGCACGCCAGTACTAATGGAAAGGTTCATCATGGAAAGTAAGTCTAGAACGAAATGTTCAGTCGTTTGCTCCCCAATCCAACCTAAAATAATCCCCGCGAGTGAAACCCCAACTTGGGTCGTCGACAAGTATTCGTTTAAGTTGTGAACCATGTGCAGTGAGGTGGCGATTCGCTTAGAAGGCTTATCACGCTTTTTTTGTTCTTCTTCGAGGGCGCTTGGGCGAGTCTGGACTAAAGCAAATTCACAGGCCACGAAAAAAGCGGCAACGAAGAACGTAATGACGATAATGACTAAATTTAAAATGATCTGGCCACTGTCCAAAGAAACATTCCTCATTTCATATATTTTGTTACTAACAGTATAACGCGAAGTGACTATTATGATAAGGATTGTTACGATATTTTGCAATCAGTGAAAGATAGTTAACGTTTTCAAAATTTGGTGCTAAACTAAATGTATACCAAATAAAGGGAGATCTTCTGTGATGCCAGTAGAAACGAAAACTAAGATTCATGAGGATTCGAAGAAATTGGTTTATCAAGATAGTGATGTCAAGCAAGCAATGGACTTAATTCGTGATCGTGGTTACGTGACCCGGGTTGATTTTAAGCAAATGGCTGATGAAGATTGGGCGGCAGGTTTTGCCAAGAAAGTGGAAGCTGCCTTCTTAAAGGTTGACGGGGAAGATCCGTACATTTACTTTGAACAATTTGATTTCAAGGGTGGCGACATTGATTCCATCATCTTTGATATGGATCAAACGAAGACGCGAGCGAAGGCCTTAGATCTCTTAGCCGATGCGTTGCATCAAGAAGCCTATTAGTCAATGATAACGGAGGGTTAGCCATGTTCCGACACTTATTTTCTGATCAGCATTTAAAGACGCCCGTTGAAGTATTGCAGCGGGTGCAACGCGATGTGACCCACGTTCTTAATCCGCGGACGGTGATGCGAACGGACGTGGTGGAACACGATGATGATTATACCGTAACGGCGGAATTACCCGGTTTTGATAAGGACGCGTTAACGGTTAAGTTTGCGGATGAATGGTTAACGATTCGGGCTAATAGCCGCACCGCTGGTAGTACTCAGGATGACGGGCGCTGGTTACACCAGGAACGGCGGGCAACCGCGCTTAGTCGGCGCTTCTACTTTGCGGATGTTGATGCGCAAAAGATTCAGGCCCACTACCACGCGGGATTGCTGGCGGTGACCCTGCCAAAGGAAGCGGCGGCAGCTAGTAGTAAAATTGAAATTCAATAGACGGGGAGCCACAGCGCGATGCTTGCGTTTGTGGCTCTTTTTTTAAAAAAAATACCCGAACCGCGACCGGCCGGGTAGACTGATTTATGCTTTAGGTTGTTCCGCGTTTTTATTGGCATCCGAAAGGCTCATTTGAATCGTCCGCGGACGATCCTTAATGATGACAATCGTGCCCTTACCAAGAAAATCCTTCGGGCCGTCGTAAGCTAAGTCGTATTCCTTAGCAAACGAGCCGGCTTTTTGGAGCGTCATGAAAAAAATCTTATCGTCTTCGTAGTCATCGCTAAACATGATGGCAATCGTGTCGTCAATTAAGATCTTTTCTTGGCGCATCGCCTTGAGTCGCTCCCATAGACCAGCAATGACGGCTTGGGGCACCCGTTCCTTCACGTCGTCGGCTACGCGTAATTTTTTAGTCATTTCATACATATTAATCGGAACCTGCTTTTCTAAGATTTATTATTAACCAAACCATCATACCATAATCACTTAGGATTGCACGCCATCCGCATGCTAGGTGCGCCTATTGCTTACTAGTTTACAAGACTAGCTAATCTGGATATAATAGTTTTAAGATATTAGGAGGTGCCCAGATGACAGCTAATGAAACGTACGCCGATTGGCAGGCGCGGATGGCCAAGGTCGTCCTACCAAAGTGGATTGAATTGCCGAATTTTGATTTATACATGGACCAGGTGTTACTACTGATTAACGAAACGCTCCAGCCGCTGGGAGTGGACCCGGTGACGGCGGCGATGATCAATAATTACGTCAAGCACAAGGTAATCATGGCACCGATTAAGAAAAAATATCAAATTATGCAATTAGCCGATATTATTGTGATTAGTTTATTGAAGCCCAGTTACCCGTTAGACCAAATCCGGCAGGGAATTGATCAGGTAACCGCAACCGGCTATCCTAAGCGGGCCTACGATAATTTCATTACGATGCTGACGCACCAGTTACAGCATCCTGACGAGCCGTTACAAGTTTCTGATCAGGACTTGGGTCAAAGTTTGACGAACGCGGCGGCCCGGTTGATTGTGGATAAACTAAGAACTGACGAGTTGCTTCGGTTGAATCGCCGGCGCGTTTCACCCCAACAATTAGAAAAATAAGTCGTTGCTCAAGCGGCGCGTGTGCGTCATTCTGAAAGCTAGGAGAGACTGTGACTTTTGTCGCGGGCTCTTTTTTTCGGCTTGCGGTTAGCGAATTTTGTCCCATTGAACGGGGTAATACTGGATTGCAAACAATTGAAA
Source organism: Lactiplantibacillus modestisalitolerans (assembly GCF_005405425.1). Taxonomy (GTDB): domain Bacteria; phylum Bacillota; class Bacilli; order Lactobacillales; family Lactobacillaceae; genus Lactiplantibacillus; species Lactiplantibacillus modestisalitolerans. Next base: position 99,977 of record NZ_BJEA01000010.1, read on the forward strand.
ATTGATGAAATAACGCTACAATTAGTGGCAGATGGGTAGTTATTTTAAGTTCGTAAGGTCAATTGACTAACTTCTAATGGTACAATTGAGATACGGGGGCACGCAAAGGCTTGCGCGGTTCGCGACTTAGGCTTGACAGAAAAGGGGAAATCGCATGAAGGTGTTTATCAGTGACGATCAAGAACCGCAACGTCTCTGGTTAAACGACGTCATTACCAAACAATTGGATGACTTAAATTTTGACTATGAATTGGCACCGGCTTGGCAGCCTGCCGACGTTTTGGCCGCCGTTAAGGCGAGTCGCGGACCGAATTTATACTTTTTAGACATCGTGTTGCAACGTGAAATTAACGGCATTCAGCTCGCATCCAAAATTCGGGATTACGATCCGGATGGGTTTATCGTTTACGTCACGGTTCGAGATGATATGATGCCCGCCACGCTGGACGCGATGACGACGCCAACTGGTTTTATTTCCAAGGCGAATATGTTTGACGTGGTGCACTTTGCACCGCAAGTTCGGCAGGTTCTGGAGGTCATTAAAAAGCGCTTAAATTGCTTGCAGCGGGAAATGGAACCGACTTTGACGATTCAAAGTGGTGCGTTATTATTAACATTGAAATTAAAAGATATTGTTTACTGCGAAAAAGTTCACGGGTTACGGACGACGCGAATCATCACGACTGACCAAGCGTACGTGGTGCATAAAAATTTGAATACGATTAAGGCCCAGCTAACGAATGGGCGCTTTTTCAACGAATTTCAAAGTTATGCGTTGAATTTATCGATGGTCGTCAGCGTTGATTTTAATAAGGGCGTGATTCGGATGATTAACGGTGACCGGCTGACCTTTAGTCGCGGAACAATTAAGAAATTACGCGCTTACTATCAAGCGCAGGAATAGGATGAGCAGATGATAACGGATACCCAATTAGCAACGTTAAAAGCGTACGCTTTGCAGCGCTTGGCACAGGATCGGAGTGGGCATGGTGATGACCACCTCCAGCGGGTTAATCGCTTGGCCCGGCGATTAGCTCAGGCGGAAGGGGTCAATCTCAACTTGACCTTGGCCGCGGCGTGGCTCCACGACGTCATTGATGATAAGTTAATGGCTGATCCACAGGCCGCCCACGCGGCGCTGGCACAAAAATTAACGGCTACGGGGGTGGCGCCCGCTGATCAAACCGCGATTTTTGCAATTATTGATCATATGTCTTTCAGTAAGGGGTTTGCGGGGCAGCAATCCCTTAGTTTGGAAGGACAAATTGTGCAAGACGCGGACCGCTTAGACGCGATCGGAGCAATCGGGATCGCGCGGGCGCTTTACTATTCCGGTCACGTAGGAGAAAAAATTTACGATCCGGCGATTGCCCCACGGATGAACATGACCCGTGAACAGTATCGTAACCAGCCTGGAACCGCCATCAACCATTTTGATGAAAAGCTATTTAAGTTAGAAGGGTTGATGAATACGGCGGCGGCCAAACGGTTAGCGGCGAGTCGGACGCAAGTGATGCGACGCTTCGTTGCACAATTTAAAGCTGAGTGGACGGCTGAAGACCAAGATTAAGCGTACAACTTAAAAAGACCGACTTGCAGGATACCTGACAAGTCGGTCTTTTATAATGGAATAGTCGAAACGTGTTTGGCCCGTGCATTCCCAAGCCTTAGCGACGGACAAGTAACCGGCTGGCTAGGGCGACCAGCAGTGAGAGAACCACGGCGTAACCTAAAATAATGGTGAGCGTGACGCCCCACTGGATGAGTCCCTGCAACCAGGTCGTGATTCCGAGCCAGGTTAACAGGCTTGTGCCCACAATGATGGTGGCGAGGGTACTGTATAATCCCACGGCACTATTTTGATAGTCGGCGGGACTAAGGTCGAAGCCACCCAAAACGATCATTAGGGATAACCCAGCTAGCAAGATCAACCGGCCAACGCTGGTCGGGGTCGTTAGGATCAGGTGCCAACTACCGGTCCAATCAAGGACGGTGGGCGTAGCGGCAAGGTGCATAATGGCCCGCGCGAGTCCCGGCCAGAGCCAGTAATCTAAGCCGAGGAGTGCCGCTGTGCAACCGAAAATGGGGGCGACGCCGATAAACAGGTTGCCAATCACCTGGTAGTAGTTACCAGCTTGCCAAGTGTGATTGACGTAGCCGAGGGCCAGGTCGTCATCGCTGCCCGCGGTTAGGTGGGGGCGTTTGATTAGACGCACGGACTGGATGCCGTGCCGGAAGAGCACCGCGACGATCAAGTGGCTCAGTTCGTGAATCACAATTCCTAAAGCACCGCAATAAACCTGGCTATTAACGCCAAAGCGATTAACGAGGTTGCGCTTGCTGCGCCGGTTGAGAACGGTTAGGAGCCCTGCAAACCCACCGGGAATGCCGATTAGGACGAGTAACGCAACCAAATTATTAAGTAGAATGGCTTTCAAACGGTTACTCCGTTATTTCGCCGAACGTGCCGTGGACGAGCTTTTTTAAATCATTAGCATCAATTTCGATTGAACGACCGATTTTACCGGAAGACACCAAAATTTTGCCCTGTTCCTTAGCCGTGGTGTTGATGTAAATCGGAAACTTCTTAGTTTCCCAAATACCGACCGGGGTGTTCGCACCGTGCTGGTAACCAGTTGTCCGTTCAAGGTCCTTGAGCGGAATCATACCAACTTTTTTGTTACCGGACAACTTTGCTAGTTTTTTATAACTCAGGTGCTCGTCTAAGGGTAAAACACCGACTAACGGGCCAGTTTTATTACCGGTTAACGCCAGCGTTTTATAAATATGGTGTTCATCCACACCGAGGTGGTCGACCTGGAGCTGTTCGACGTCTCCTTCGGTCTCAGTTGGAAATTCATACTGCTGATAAGCGACGTTGGCCTTATCTAAAATTTTTTCAACGAGTGTTTTGCCGAGTTGGGCCTGTTTCTTTTTCTTCTTGGACATGTTTTCACCTTCACTAAAATATAATACGTTCCAATTTAATAAATGGACCGGTTCAATTCGCCAAAAAAGTTTAAATTCTGCTATACTAGGGTTAGTTATCACGAGTAAGGAGGGGTACCGATGGCAGACCTGGTTTATCAACAAGTCATTACCGACCTCAATCAGCGAATTATGGCGAATGAATTTCCCGATAAAAAATTACCGGACGAACGTAGCCTGAGTGATCAATATCACGTCAGTCGTAGTTCGGTTAAGCGTGCGCTCAACGTCCTAGCTAATCAGGGATTGATTTTTAAAAAACGCGGTTCGGGCACGTTTATTAATCCATTATATCTTAAAAATCAATCCTCTTTTAAATACGAAGGAACTAACTTGGGAATCACGGACAGCTTGAATACTGAAGGCGCACAACCTAGTATTCAATTATTAGACTTTCAAGTCATTCCTGCAAGTCAAGAGTTGCAACAGGACCTTTTTTTAAGTCCCGATGAGTTTGTTTACGAAATTAAGCGCCTGCGGTTGTTGGATGAGCGGCCGTTTATGATTGAAACGGGCTACATCCCGATCAAATTAGTACCGGAACTAAATCGCCAAGTGGTGAGTGGCTCGATTTTTAACTACGTCCAACAGACGCTCAACGCCGCAGTTACCAAATCGTTTCTTTCGATTTCGGCGGATGCGTCGAGTGCTAATGACCAGCAACTATTGCAGTTAAAACCAACCGAACCGGTTGGCGTTATGAGCGGAATTTTTTTCTTGGACGACGGTACGCCGTTCGAAGTTTCGAATATGCGGCTCCATTACCGCTATATGAAGTATACGACCTTTGTTTCCACTAACGGGTAGCCAGTTAAGCCGGTATCCGTTTAAATTAAACCAGTCTAAAAAGCGCGTGGCTAGTGCAACTAGCGCGGGCTTTTTATTTGGATTAGTCAATTGGACCGTTCCAATTGACTAAAAGGTTGACTTTTATTAGGGACTTGTTAAAATGGTAGCTGTAAACGATATTGATCGTCTCAAACGAAAGTGCATATTGAAGGAGTGTTTTGATATGGCAACAGATTACTCATCACCAGCATATTTAAAAGCCGTTGATAAGTACTGGCGAGCAGCCAACTACTTGTCAGTCGGTCAACTTTATTTAAAAGATAATCCACTATTACGACGGCCATTAAAGGCCAGTGACGTTAAGGTCCATCCAATCGGCCACTGGGGTACGATTGCTGGGCAAAACTTTATTTATGCCCACTTAAACCGGGTCATTAACAAGTACAACTTGAAGATGTTTTACGTTGAAGGTCCCGGTCATGGTGGTCAAGTGATGGTATCTAACTCCTACTTGGACGGGAGCTATACTGAAACGTATCCCGAAATTACACAGGATGTTGACGGGATGCAGAAACTCTTTAAGCAGTTCTCGTTCCCAGGGGGCGTGGCTTCCCACGCGGCTCCCGAAACGCCGGGTTCCATCCATGAAGGTGGCGAACTGGGTTACTCAATCTCCCACGGGGTTGGCGCCATTTTGGATAATCCGAACGAAATTGCGGCCGTTGTCGTTGGTGATGGTGAATCTGAAACCGGACCACTGGCAACTTCTTGGCAATCAACGAAATTCATCAACCCGATCAACGATGGGGCGGTTCTACCAATTTTAAACTTAAACGGTTTTAAGATTTCTAACCCAACTATCTTTGGTCGGACGCCCGATGCTAAAATTAAAGAATACTTTGAAAGCATGAACTGGGAACCAATTTTTGTCGAAGGTGACGATCCTGAAAAGGTTCATCCAGCGTTAGCTAAAGCGATGGACGAAGCCGTTGAAAAGATTGAAGCCATTCAAAAGAATGCGCGTGACAACAACGATGCCAGCTTACCGGTATGGCCAATGATCGTCTTCCGTGCACCGAAGGGCTGGACTGGTCCGAAGTCGTGGGATGGCGATAAAATCGAAGGCTCTTTCCGGGCCCATCAAATTCCAATTCCCGTTGACCAAAACGACATGGAACACGCAGACGCGTTGGTTGATTGGCTCAAGTCCTACCGTCCCGAAGAATTATTTAATGCGGATGGTAGCCTGAAAGACGATATCAAGGCTATTATTCCTCAAGGTCAAAGTCGGATGGCAGCCAACCCAATCACAAACGGGGGGGTTGATCCCAAGGCATTGAACTTACCAAACTTCCGCGACTATGCTGTTGATACGAGCAAGCATGGGGCCAACGTCAAACAAGACATGATTGTTTGGTCCGACTATCTCCGGGACGTAATCAAGAAGAACCCGGATAACTTCCGGTTATTCGGTCCGGATGAAACGATGTCGAACCGGTTATACGGCATTTTTGAAGCCACTAATCGGCAATGGCTGGAAGATATTCATCCCGATAGTGACCAATACGAAGCGCCAGCTGGCCGAATCTTGGATGCGCAGTTATCTGAACACCAAGCGGAAGGTTGGCTTGAAGGTTACGTCTTAACTGGTCGGCACGGCCTGTTTGCGAGCTACGAAGCCTTTTTGCGGGTCGTTGACTCAATGCTGACCCAGCACTTCAAGTGGTTACGGAAGGCCAATGAACTTGACTGGCGCAAGAAGTACCCGTCACTCAACATCATTGCGTCCTCAACGGTTTTCCAACAAGATCATAATGGCTATACCCACCAAGATCCAGGGGCGTTAACCCACTTAGCTGAAAAGAAGCCGGAATATATCCGCGAATACTTGCCAGCTGATGCGAACACCTTGCTGGCGGTCGGCGACGTGGTTTTCCGGAGTCAGGAAAAGATTAACTACGTTGTAACGTCGAAGCATCCACGGCCACAGTGGTTCAGCATTGATGAAGCTAAGAAATTAGTTGATAACGGGCTGGGCATCGTTGACTGGGCAAGTACTGACCAGGGGAGTGAACCAGACATCGTCTTCGCTGCGGCTGGGACGGAACCAACGCTTGAAACGTTGGCTGCGATCCAGTTATTGCACGAAAACTTCCCAGAAATGAAGATTCGGTTCGTCAACGTGGTCGACATCTTGAAGTTACGCAGTCCTGAAAAGGACCCGCGTGGCTTGTCCGATGCAGAATTTGACCACTACTTTACGAAGGATAAGCCAGTCGTCTTCGCGTTCCACGGCTATGAAGATCTCGTTCGTGACATCTTCTTTGACCGGCATAACCATAACTTACACGTGCATGGCTACCGTGAAAACGGGGACATCACCACGCCGTTTGACGTGCGGGTCGTTAACCAAATGGACCGCTTCGACTTAGCAAAGTCGGCGATTGCTGTTCAACCAGCACTCGTTGACCGTGGCGCCGCCTTCGTTCAAGCAATGGACGACATGCTCGCTAAGCACAATGCCTACATTCGTGACGCTGGGACTGATTTACCAGAAGTCAATGATTGGCAATGGAAAGGGTTAAAATAACCATTAACCGCAATCCAAATTAATTGAATTTAACTGAAACGCCCGCAGGCTATTTAAACCTGCGGGCGTTTTAAGTTACAACTGATCAATTTGCTGTGGTTGCTGGAAAATAGGGGGAAGTGGCGCCGGTACGGTCACCCGGGTAGTGCTAAACGGCAGTTGTAAGTCCAACTGGCGGGCGTGGAGTAATAACCGCGGGGCGGTACCGGCCGCAACGTCGTACAGGGGGTCGCCGATAATCGGGTGACCACTAGCAGCGAGGTGGACTCTGAGTTGGTGGGTGCGGCCCGTATGCAGGGTCAGTGCCACTAAACTATGGTGAGCCGTGGTCGTTAGTACCCGGTAATCAGTGCTGGCTGGTTGCGCATCGGCCGTGTTGATCCAACGCTTGCGTTTATCAGCGGGGTCGTGACCAATCGGCGCGTTTAGCTGTCCAACCGCGGCCGTAAAGTGGCCCCGCACCCATGCCAGGTACTTGCGGTGAATGATTTTTTCACTAATTAAGCGGTCTAAAATGGGAACGACGACCGGATTCTTAGCGACGAGCATTGCTCCCGAGGTCATCTGATCCAGGCGGTGGACCATGTAGGGGGCCTGATGCGTTTTAGCCAGTTCTGGCGCCAAATAATTGAGGATGGACCCGTTTTCGTCCGGTCGGTTGGGGTGGCTCTTAATGCCAGCCGGTTTATCCACCACTAATAAATCGGCAGTTTGGTATAGGATGGTCGGCTGATAATGATTATCTAATAGGTAACTAGAAGTTGGCGTGCGAAAATCACTGGCGATGAAGGTCAGGGCCAGCTGGTCACCGGGATGAACGACTCGTGCAATTGATGTTTGGACACCGTTTAAGTAAATTCGCCGGGTCTGGCGTAATTGGCCCTGGATGCGCTTAGGAATCAACCAAGCTTGTAAACACGCCCGGATGGTGGCCTGATTGAAAGCGGGTGGAATGGTTAGTTGGTAGTGCCATTGTTGCATTTGAAAAGCTCCTTAAAAATTTACACGGCTCCCCGAGTTGAGTTAGATCAATCCCGGAGATCCGTGCAAAAGTGCTAATTTAGGTTGTTTTGAATAAGACCACTGATTATAACGGATTGAAATCCTCTAAATCATAGCATTATTCCGATAAATTGTCCGAATGGGTTTGCTCAGAAGTACTTTTGTCCGACCCAAAAAGAATTTTCATGACGATCACGAGTAGTGAAATGACGGCAACGAGGACCGCAGCCGCAATTAGCACAAAGTCTGCCAACAATATGTAAGAGCGGGTTGCGGTGACCGTTGGCATAATTTGAATTAGTGAAATTAAGGCGCCAAATAGGACTGCCATGGCCGCTGCGTCGAAAAAGCTACGGGCTGCCCGGGAAATGTTTAGGGTGGCCACGCTATTGGCGATGATATTAATAATGGCTAAAACCGTAATTGCAGAAAAAATCGCGCCAGCATAAACCAGGTCGATGTTGATGGTTGTGGCGGTAATTAATTTAGCGGCTGTAAAACAGATTAAAGCAATCAAATAAGTCACAATTCCAATTTTAGTGAACGTTCGTAACGCGCGAATTGATTGCCGATCAACAACCCCCCAAAACACAATTAGTAAGATACTGATAATTAACAGGACTGCTTCCATAAAAATCTCTCCTTTTCCCTCATAGCACTCATTAATTTTAGCATAAAAAATATATAATTATTAATTTTAAAAATGAAACTAAAATTATTTTTGTGCAGTGTGAAATTAGGGGGGTAAAGCCGGTTTTATGGAAAGTCAGGGGATGTTAATGGCCGCATGAATCTTAACTCACAACGCATTAATATGCACTAAAAATAGGCCCCCAGTTATCAAGTTAGACTGAGTGGCCTATACATTATGGTTATCAATTAAAAGCGCCGTAAAAAAAGAGTGCCAATTAACCCTATTTTTCGGGCTTAACAATTAGAACGTCGCAAATCGCGTTTCGACTGACGTAGGTCGTGACGGAACCAACCATTAAACGTTCAACTGCAGATAACCCGGTTGAACCAATCATAATTAATTGATTATGATGATCAGCCGGAAATTCACGCGCAATCACTGGCTTCGGGTTACCAAAGCGAATATGGATATCGACGTCGGTAACACCGGCATCAATGGCCTGTTGCTTGAGGCCTTCTAATCGTTTTTGAACGTCTTCAGATAGTTTATAGATTACGTCACCGCTAACGGCGCCACCATAAGTGTCGCTGAATTGATTAACTTCTAAAACGTTTAAAATATCGAGGTGGGTTTGATTGCGTTTAGCAACTTCAATGCCCCGCTTCAAAACTTCTGATGTCACCTTGGAACCATCAACTGGTACCAGGATGTTTTGATATTGTTGTAACATAATTGCGACCCCCGTTTGGTATGGCAAAGAATAGCTATATTTTAGCATTATTTGGTGGTGCTGTAAGCCATTTAGTCCAGATTCATTGGCAGTGACGTGCTTTTTTTCGATATCATGATTTTAATTCAATAATTTAATTCCAACTTTTTTTTGCGAATTGGTTAGGTTACAGCATTGTTACGATGTTAGTAAAGATTAATTTTATAATGAATTTTAAGAGAAGTGATTTTAGGGAAGTATGGTTTGAAAGCGCTGTATATAAGGCTTAATTGCCTAGATAAGTTAACAAACAAAAGTTTAAAGGCTTTGTAATGATTAGTTGACTAATAGTCAATTATAACAAAAATGTAAATAACTAATTATTAAATATACAATATCGGGTTATCTGAATTGAATGTGAAAAGTCAGCATGCTAACATGTAAATCGTAGTAGTAGGTTTCAGTATTAGTATTTGGGAGTCGGGTTTACCACAATTTATGATGAAAGTTTGGGGAGTTAAAATTGAAGATTACAACAACGAAAAAAATTGTCGCATCGTTGATGCTTAGTACGGCCTTGTTACCAGTTATTAGTGGGAACGCCGCCGTTACGTCGGCATCGGCGCCCGTGACGCAAAGTGCAACGAGTTCAACGCAAACCGGCGCGACGAGTGCGGTTATTGGGAGCCGAACTGCACAAACCAGTAGCAGCCAAACGAGTGCTAGTCAAAATAGTACGAGTCAGACTAGTGCCAGTCAAACTAGCGCAAGTTCGGATTCTACTAGCCAACAGCCGGCAAGTAGCGGATCTGAATCGGCAACGAGTCAAACGTCCGCTAGTCAGCCGACTAGTCAATCTTCAGCGACGAGTAGTAGCAGTCAAGCTGAATCGGCAAGCTCGCAGTCAGCGACTAGTCAGTCATCATCACAGACACAGTCGTCCGCGGCTCAACCGGCTAAGGATGACACGAGCCAGTTACCGCCGTTAAAACACGATGCCACGCTTGGACCGGGTTACTACGGCTTAAATACGTTTATTAGTCCGTTTAGTCGTTCAATTGGGGTTGACCAGCAAGCGTTTTTAAATCAAATTAAGGCTGGCGCCATTGCTGGCTGGCAAAAATACCGGGTATTACCATCAATCACCGCCGCGCAAGCAATTTTGGAAAGTGGCTGGGGTCGCTCACAATTAGCGACCCTTGGAAACAACTTATTTGGGATTAAGGGGAGCTACATGGGTCAGTCCATTAGTTTTCCGACGCAGGAATGGAATGGTCACCAATACGTTACCGTTAACGCCGCGTTCCGGCGTTACCCAAACTGGTCGGCCAGCGTTGAAGATCACGGTGCCTTTCTCAATCAAAATTCACGTTATGGTAATTTGTTAGGTAAGACGGATTACCGGGAAGTTGCTAACTTATTGCATCAGGACGGCTACGCCACGGCACCGAACTACGCCCAATTATTAATTAGTATTATTAATAGTAATAATTTGCATCAATGGGATCAAAGCGTGACGACGCCAGCACCTGCGCCGGCACCTGGTCCAACGGCACCCACACCGGCACCCGCACCAAGTGGGCCCAACGTTACACCAGCTAGTGGTCGGTACACGTTTAGTGCGCAAACAGCCATCCATAGTGCTCCGGATGAAAAATCCGCCGTTGTTGGTACTTATGGTGCGGGCGAAAGCGTCCGTTATAACGGTCGGGTTCAAATTGGCAGTCAGACTTGGCTGCGGTACACCTCCTATTCAGGTGCGACGCGCTACGTTCTGATGAACGCGGCCCCGGTCACGAAACCTACTGAGACGAAGCCAACGGAAACTAAGCCAACCGTCACGGCAACGAGCGGGGTTCATCGGTTTACTCAGACGACGGCCATTAAAGCTGCACCAGATGACGGTTCCGCAACGCTTGGAACTTATAATGCTGGCGAAACTGTTTATTATAATGGACGCGTAACCGCAAACGGCCAAACTTGGTTACGTTACCTATCTTATTCGGGACGGCAACACTACGTGAAAATCGGTGGCGGCGCTCCGAGTCAGCCAGCGCCAGCACCGGCACCCGCACCAAGTGTGACCGCAACGAGTGGTCGTTACCGCTTTAACCGCTACACTTTGATCAAGAACGCACCGAGTGCCAATGCCGCGACTGTCGGTAGCTATGGCGCGGGTGAGAGTGTTTACTACAATGGTAAGGTTAACGCTGACGGTCAGACTTGGCTACGTTACCGTTCTTATTCAGGTGCGACCCGCTACGTTGCAATTGGCGGGGCGTCAGCGGATAGTTCTAATCAGGGCACGAACGCCGGTACGGTTAGTGGTCAACGGGGAAGTTTCCGTTTCTCAACGACGACCCATATTCGGACGGCGCCGAGCCTTCGGGGGGGCATCGTCGGGCGCTACTTCCCGGGTGAAGTGGTTTACTATAACGGAACAGTGCAGGCCGATGGTTATACTTGGCTCCGCTATTTGAGCCGGTCAGGCGCAACCCATTACGTCGCGGTTATTCGCTAAGCCGTTTGGCGTTAAGACTAAGCAATTCAACGTTATTCGGGCAACCCAGTTGCTCGAATAACGTTTGCTTCAAAATTGCAATCGCTTACATTTTATGCTATATTGAGCTTATCGGAAGAGTCACAGGTCAGTACCAAATCGTTACCCAATTGTTGTAACAAACCCGTCAAGTGATAGCTAGTGCAGTAACAGCGTTTCCGCTAATTTCGGATAACTGACTGGCCAGAACTCCATCTATTGATGGCACGCAATGTATCCACGGAGAACGGGTTGCCGCCAATCAGAACGTTCTTGGATGTGGATAGTGACTAAATAGAACTAGGGGAATGAAGAATTCCACTCGAAATTTTTTGTCTGATTCTTCCAAAATTGGACTCACAATGGTGGGTCCTTTTTTAATTCTATTGTATGATAAAAGTAACCTAAATCTGAGGAGCTGAAACTGTTATGTACTATGTTGCGATGAAAGATCATGAAATCGGTCGAAACCTGGCGACCGAGCAATATTTAATGAATAATGTTGAATTTGATGAACCGTTAGTTTTGTTTTATTACGAAGAACCATGCATTATTGTTGGTCGTAATCAAAATACGTTGGAAGAAATTAACGCGGACTATGTTCGGGAACATAACATTACCGTAACGCGGCGTTTGTCGGGTGGCGGGGCCGTTTATCAAGACCTCGGTAACCTCTGCTTTAGTTTTGTGGTGGATAGTGATAGCCAAGAATTTGGGGATTTTAAGACCTTTACACGGCCAATTATTGAAGCGCTTCACGAAATGGGAGCCACGACGGCAACCGTTAGTGGCCGTAACGACCTGTTAGTCGACGGTAAGAAGTTTTCCGGGAACGCAATGTATTCGAAGAACGGGAAGACCTTCTCACACGGGACGTTAATGCTCAATGTCGATTTAAACGTTGTACCGCAAGCGTTGACGGTGCCAACTGATAAAATTGCTTCGAAGGGAATCAAGTCGGTTCGGAGCCGGGTAACAAACTTACGGCCGTTTTTAGCACCTGAGTATCAGAACATCACGGTGCCCGAATTCCAAGAAGCCCTGTTAAAGAAGCTGTTCCACGTGGATGACCTAGCGAAAATTGCGGATAAGGAATACCACGTTACTCCTGAACAACAAAAAGCCATTGATAAAATTTACGAAGACTATTATGCTAATTGGGATTGGGTTTACGGTAAATCACCGGAATTCTCAGTTAAGCGCCGGAAGCACTTTGACATGGGGACAATCGATGCCCGCTTGTTAGTGACGGATGGGCGCATTCAAAATATTAAATTCTTCGGCGATTTCTTCGGTAGTGGTGATGCGCAGGACGTTGCGGATGCGTTGACCGGAGTGAAGTACGATCACGAAACGATTGCGCAAACCTTGGCAACAATCGACTTGAACCGTTACTTTACCGGTATTCCGCGAACTGACATTATCGATTTAATTGCCCAGTAACAGGAGTGATTAGTTGAAACTGACCCGCTTAGTTGCATTTGCGTTTGTATCCTTTTTTTGTTACGGTATCGTCAATTGGATGATGTCGACGCACCACTTTCACTTGCAAGCGAAGACCATTTCGACGGGTGAGATGTGGCAAGGCTTATTGATTGCGTTGGTGCTTTATTTAGTTGGCGCCTTGGCGGTGTATTTGAACCGGTTACTCGGTTTTTACGTGCTTGGACTGGTGATTTTAATTTATTCCTTAGGCATGCTTAGCGCCCTGATATCTGGTTATCAAAGCCAGGCCGGGATGGAAATCAAGCTGTTATTGGAATTAGTGGGGGTCATTGGTCTAGGGGTTAACTTTTACACGCTGGTATTACTGACCCGTTGGCGCCATCCAGCAAAATAATCGGGGGATCACAATTATGCAACGAAACGTACAAACTTTTATTGAAGCAATTCAGAATGAAGATTACCAAACCGCAAGCGTCGATGGCGACTATGCTAAGTTAAGTGCGCAGGTTCCAGCGTGGTTAGAGGCGCTTTTGGCGATTGTTCGTCAGGATCAGTTGGGGACGGTTACTTTGGCGGTTAAACATGAACCTGCCGTTAGTTTTCGCTTGGAAACGAGTTTAATCAATTTACCGTTAGCTAACTTGACGGAAATTGGTAAAGTGACGGATGCGGAAGCAACTATGCCGGTGACGATTAACATGATTGCTGAATCGGAAGCCCTGCCATCCAACTTACGGATCGATGAACTTGGGCAGGTGGCCGACGTGGTTGCTGATCCTGAGAACGCAACGAAGCGATTGACGACGTGGTTGACTACTCAAGTCGACCGCTTAGCCGAGATTGCGGCTGCGGACGCTTAAACAAAATCTTTACAAGAATGAAACAGCATCTTTACACTGGTTCGCTATGATTAGAATTGATATTGGAGCCAAGCCAAATCATCGTACCGGTGTGGTACTTAGAGTCACCTTGTTCGGTTAGCCGAATGGGGTGGCTTTTTTAGTTTCTACGATTTGCGGAGTTGCGATACCGGCGGCAATAATAACACTAATTGATACAGGACCCTTGCGCTAGGCAGGAAAAGATGGTACGCTACTTCTTGCGATGAGTCGATAGAGTCAGATTGTCAGTAATGGCGGTTCCGCGCGAGCGGCTTGTGACTAATATTGATAGCGGGGCACGTTTTTCTGACGGATATTCAGAGTGCTTGGGTCACTGATATTGTGGAATGTCACCCCCACCGGTCCTTGTGAGCGGTGCCGTGATTAAAGCAGGTTAACCATCTTAACGATGGCTGACCTGCTTTTTTTAAGCCATTTTTAAAGCACAAGTTGAAATGTTAAGTTTTTGTGTATGACGGGTAAGCGATGGTAAAAGCGGCGAATTTAGTGTAAAGTTAAGGGTGCATCAGATAATTAATTTTTGGGGAGTTGATGATCGATGAGAAAAGTTATTTTAAGTTCAGTATTAGTTGCGGGAGCCGTTTTATTGGGGGGCGGACTGTACGTCTGGCCACGAACGACTACCCGTAAAAGTTCGGAAGCCGTTCAAACGAGTGTGAGCCAATCCCATAAAACGGGAGCGAAGCACATCCAAGTCACTAAAAAGGCAACCACGAAGGCCGTCACGACGGCCCAACCAGCTACGGGTACCGTTGAAAGTGCGACGAGCCAAACGGACGAAAAGGCGGGTAGTAGTTCCGTAACGGCTACTTCCGGGACTTCGTCTACAACCAGTGCCAGCGGTCAAGGAGCCGTTACGAGTGCAAGCAGTGCGGCTAGTTCGCAAACGACCACGGCCACGAGTGCGGCTTCAACTAGTGGGACCGCCACGAGTGCTTCGGCGGCAACCACGACGCTGACGGCCGAGCAAGTTAACGATTGGGTTTGGCAGCAAGTTGCGCCTGGCTACGCAACGACCAAACTCACGCGGAGTGATTTTGGTTTTCAAAATTACCAACGCAACGGTTTAGCGTACGTTGACGTGTACGAGCAACAACATCCAGCTAACGCGCACTTGGTCGGACGTTTTCGGGTTAATGCGCAGGGGCAACTAGAGCGCCAGCTTGCAGTTAGTGGTAACTGGCAAACCGTTGCCAACGCCACTCATTAACCAGTTACCGTTTGAAAATTAAGTTAAAATGATTAAATTAAGAAGCGACTTTTTGAACTCAATGCAGCGTTCAAAAAGTCGCTTTTAGTTTCGGTTATATAGCATGTGGTGTTGATCTGTTTAGGAGGCTTCTCAGTTTAAGTTTTAATAAATTCACTGTGACTACCAAACTAAGCGAGAAAGTTTGCGCTTAGGTTAGTAAATATTCCGCAGAACCAGCTTCGTTAATTGAAACTGACGAAAGTGCGTTACGAAACTTTATATTAAGGTAAATCTAGCCAGTAGCGGGGGTCACCATGGCTCAACTGCGAAATTATTCTTGGCCGGAAGTGGGTTGCTTACGGCTTAGAATAAGGCTCGAATTTGAGATTGCGGGGCGGGGTTCCCCGTAAGCTCAAATCGATGCCCGCAGTGTTCCAGCCAACCGGTGGCCCCCGCTGCTGGCGGCAGCCTTAACACCGATTGGTACAGAGCCCTTAGTTTCCACGTAGCGCCAAAAAACTAAGGTCAGTTGATCCGTGATTTACACTGGTTGACCAGCTAACTAACGAGCGGATTGTGGTTGACAACCCGGATGGGCCGGTTACAATTAATCTAAAAGTGTTACCAAAATGGCTGATCAGAGGGAAGGGGGACTGGTCATGATGGTTCAAACCCGCCGTGTTCGGTTACGGCGTTTAATTGAAAGCGATTTGGCTGACTACCAGCGGTTACTCTCATTTCCAGTAATGGCCTGGGCAAACCACGCCGCTAATGATTTATCACCGGCGACTTTAGCGATTGCCTTTGAAAAGGATCGGCATAGTCCGTATGCTTTTGCGGTGATTGGGCGCCACAGTCACCGATTAATTGGCGTGATTTTGTACTACCATCACCGCATGACACCCGCAGAGCGGCTCTGTGCGCTCGATTTAGCCTACTTCTTAGACCCGGCTGTCTGGGGGCGGGGGCTGATGCCAGAAGCGATTCAGCTTAGTTTTGAGCTCATTCGTGGGAAGCACGACCGCTGGTTATGGGCGGATTGCCTGTTAGCTAACCGGCGCTCCCAGCGTGTACTTGAAAAGGTTGGTTTTCAGGCGGTTCGGACGGTTCAGATGATGAACACGACCGAGCCCGACCCTGTGGCAGTCAATCAATATCGTCTGCGGTTGACTGCAACGGACGAATAAATTTGTAGTGCCGAAACGAACGATATCCGCAGTGTTCCAGCCAACCGGTTACACCCGCTGCTGACGGCATATCAACACCAATTGGTATAGAATCAAAAATTAACCAAATAAGACCTGCGTGGATACTGATGATACCCACACAGGTCTTATTAACTAGGATTCGTTTTGTTGATAAACTTCGTGTTGCTCCGCTTCGGCCATGTTAGACGGCACGAAGTCGTCGACTTTATGATTAATTAGAATATCGGCGTAGTGGTCGACCTTGTAGTTGATCATCTTTAAGTGGCTTTGAAGGTCATTGATTTCGTTAAGGGTGCGTTGTTGTTGCGCCTTCATCATGTCGTAGCGCTCCGGAACGGTTTCTTCACCGGCTTGAACGAGTTCTAAGTAGTGTTGAATCCGTTCGACGGGCATTCCAGTTGAACGGAGGCAAACGATGATTTTAAGCCATTCTAGGTCAACGTCTTCAAAGACCCGGTTATTGTTAGCATCCCGCTTTACGAATGGCAACATGCCGTGATCATGGTAGTAACGAATGCTGTAGGTTGAAATATTCATTTTTTTAGCAACTTCTTGAATCGTATAGGACAACTCGAACCCTCCTGAAAAGCCCAATAATGGGCGGTTTGCGGTTGATTGGCGATCAAACATAAGTTTATTTATATTTAAAGACCAATCTACTGATAATTAGTTTAAGCAATCTGGCCCGGAATGTAAACTATTTTACCGCCGGGGTTCTGGCCGATATAAAATGGTTGCGTTCGAGTAACTTTAAGGTGCTATGCTAAGGGGACTTAAGAAGGGAGGCTGATGACGTGTTACGGTATGCCATTCAGAATGGTGGGTGCGATTTTGAACCCGCGAGTGCCTGGACGACCAATGCGCAGCAAGCGTTGACGCTATTGCAGGCCGCACCGGACGCTAAGTTACTGGTCTGGAATCCACAGAATGATCACTGTGAAATTTACCCGCAGCATGATCAGGGGGAACTGACGGACAAGATCGAGCACACGGCGTACGCTCGCTTAATGGCGCAGATGCGGACCGTCGCTAAGCCGATTGTTGATGCGCAGTTGCAAGCCCAGTGGTATTTGGTGGCGGAGTTGGCGGTGCTAAGCCACCAGTCGCCCATTAATACGGCCGCGGCGTTATTGGCCCTGACAGTTCAGCGGGTGAAAAGGACGTCCAGCGCTCCCGGACAGTTACGGGGACTGGCTGATCAGGCTCGCTGTTGGTTGTTAGCCGCGCACGTTACTGATCTCCAGTTGGTGGCGACCACTAAGCCGCTCGCAACGTTGTTACCGTACTTAACCGCCCAGAGCACGCAACTGGATGTCTGTGGGGGGCGCTCGCGCGCTTGGCAACTAGCCCACGACGCGCTTGTTTTGAGTGAAGCGCCGGTTGCCCTAACGACGCTCGAACTACCAGTTGCGTGGGAGCTCTTGCGGGTTGCCCAGGCCGAGCGGCACCACGACGGCCGGTGCTAGTTTCGGTTGGGAACTGCACAAAATGAGTAAATTGTGGGCGCGGGCTTGACGATTGCTAAAAGATTAGAGTAAGATGAAAATATTATTAAAACACATGTTGATGAGAAGAGTAATTGGGGTCCAATTTCAACAGGGAGCCGTCGGGAGTGCGAAGCGGCAAATTGGTAACCAATGAAGATGAACTCGGAATGCCCAGTGGCGGTCTAACGGCTACGCTGGCGGCCCTGGCCGATAGCCCAGTGAGTTGGCAACAACTCGGTAAGTTTAGCGGGGTGACCCGTTATTAAACTTGGGTGGTATCACGAACCGTCGTCCCTTGAGGATGGCGGTTTTTTGCGTTGGTTAGGCGTTAACAGTGACTTAAAAATGAGAAAGAGGTAACGATGATGACGGAAACGAATACAAACTTACACGTGGAAACGCGCTTAGCGCAAGCTGGAAATCGGACGGATGATGAGAAGACGGGGGCGATTTCGGCGCCAATTTATTTATCGACGGCTTACCGCCACGCTGGTTTAGGCCAGTCAACCGGCTTTGATTATCCCCGCGAAGCGCAACCAACCCGCTGTATATTGGAGGCAACGTTAGCTGAATTAGAACACGGGACGGCGGCCTACGCCTTAAGTTCAGGGATGGCCGCGATTCAGCTCGTCTTTACGCTTTTCCATAGTGGGGAACGGATCATTGTTTCGGATGATTTGTACGGCGGGTCTTACCGCTTTTTCGACCTCTTGCACGACCATTACCAGTTAAACTTTTCCGTGTGGGACGGACAGGATCAGCAGGCGCTGGCGGATTTAATTGATGCGCACACGGTGGCCCTTTGGCTTGAAACGCCGTCCAACCCAACGATGAAGGTAATCGACATTGCGGCGACCGCCGAAACGACGCGTGCACACCATATCAAGTTGATCGTTGATAATACGTTTTATACGCCGTTAATTCAAAAACCACTGGACTTGGGGGCCGACATCGTCGTTCATTCCGCAACTAAGTACCTAGCGGGCCACAACGATATTTTAGCCGGTGCGGTCGTTGCAAAGAATCCGGAAGATGCTAAACAGTTGGAATTTAACCTAGTCACGACCGGGGCAGTTTTAGATCCGTTTGATGCTTGGCTACTCCTCCGTAGTCTCAAAACGTTGCCGTTGCGGTTACACCAACAGGAGGCGAACGCGCAAGCCCTCGTTAAAGCCTTGACGGCCGATAAGCACGTTGAACGGGTTCTGTACCCGGGGCGCGGTGGGATGATTAGTTTTTATTTAGCGAAGGGGACCGAAGTTGATGCTTTCTTGCGTGCGTTACAAGTTATTTCATTTGCTGAGAGTTTAGGTGGAGTTGAAAGTTTGGTGACCGTCCCGGCCGTGCAGACGCACGCCGATTTATCGGCGGCTGCCCGACAAGCCAAGGGGATTACGGCTAACTTAGTGCGCCTGTCAACGGGGATTGAAAACGTGGCTGACTTGCAAGCAGATTTGACGCAAGCCTTAATTGCCGCGACCCGTTAAATTTAAATACTTTACTTACTTTTAGTATGTGTTATACTAGGACTATCATGAATAATGGAGGCATTGAAATGGCAACAGCAACTTTAAGTGATGCAGAAATTCGCGATCGCATCAAAACTGGGAAGCACATGTTATTCTTTACGGCGGATTGGTGCCCAGATTGCGCCTTTATCAAACCGGTAATGCCCGATATTGAGGCAAAGTATGATCAATACGATTGGATCACGGTTGACCGCGATGCCAACATTGAAGTCGCTCAAGAAATGGGTGTGATGGGGATTCCAAGTTTTGTTGGAATCGAAGACGGGAAGGAAATTGGTCGTTACGTGGACAAATTCCGCAAGACGCAAAAGCAAGTTGAAGACTTCCTCGATACATTAGAAAAATAAACCATTAAGCGCAAGCGTTTAGGCGCGTTGACTGGCAGCTGCCGACGATTTAGTCGGTCGGTTGCCAGTTTTTTATTTGGTCAAAAGTCAAACTTCTGCTACACTATTAACTATTAATTTTGGAAACGGTGATAATAATGACAACCAACGTATTTGAAGACGTAATCGTTCGAACGACGAAATTAGCCGGCTTACCGGTGCTACACGTTTTCGCCGCCAGTCAAGCACAACTGAAGTTACCCACGATCATTGATTACCACGGGTGGACGACGCAAACGGCCAGTGAATTAGTTGCCAGTTACCCGCTCGTCCGGGCCGGGTTTCGGGTGATTTTACCGACGGCGTACTTACATGGAAGTCGTAACGATGGCACCGACTTAAATCACCATCCGGAACATTTTTGGTCAATTGTGGGCCATTCGGTGGCGGAATTTCCACAGCTAGTGGCCGAACTGGTTAACGCAGGTTTGAGTGATCCCGACCGAATTGGGGTTATGGGAACCTCGATGGGCGGGATTACGGCGGCCGGTATCATGGCAACGCAGGCAAACGTGCGGGCCGGGGTCTCCTTGATTGGATCGCCAGAACCGGTGGCGTTTGCTAAGGATCAGGTGGCCCAGTTGCCTGCTGAATTGGCAGCTAAGCTACCCGCGGGTTTACTGACGAAGACGTATGCCCAGCTGGATCAGTTTGATTTGTCGGTGCACCCCGAACGCTTAGCGGGACGGCCAATGTTCTTCTTTAACGGGACGGCTGATCAGATGGTACCGTATAAGTACGTCGCCGATTTTAAGGAACGGTTCGAGGCGACGCCGGCCCTGAAGCAAACGGTTTTTCGGCAGGCCGATGGTGGTGTGCACCACGTCCCGCACCGAATGAGCGAGGCGGCTGTGCATTTTTTGACGAAGCACATTGCCCAAATTTAATTCAGAATACTAAAACGACCAACTCAAGCAAAATGAGTTGGTCGTTTTTGGCGTTTTTTCTGGCTTTGTGATATGTGATGTTAATCTGCTAAAAATGGTACAGCTGAATTTTCAATAAATTCACGGTAACTGTCAACATAAGTGGGCGACCCTGCACTTGATTTAAAAAGCGTTCCGCCAGAATCATCTTCATTAACCAATTCGTACAAAGTCCTTTTACTTAACTACGTAGACCTGGTCATGAATTAAATCGAACGGCCGGAAGTGGGCGTTTAGTTGTTCAATTTCGGGACCGGTTTGGTAGTCCGCGTTATCCCAAAATTGTTTAGAGCCGGTGGCACCGTACTTCTCGCCAATTACGATCAGCGGAATGTCGTAATCACTGGCTCGGATGGCTTGGAGGAGTTCCCAATCAATTGTGAGGTGGTCGGGAGACCAAGCCATGATGATGTACTGAATGTCGGCGGCGTACTTTTCAAACGCGCTGAGCGCGTCTAAAGCCTCAACCGCAATCACGGGTTGGCGCCCGGTCTGGTTATTTTTTTCGCGCGTCCAGGCCTTGGAGTCGGTCGGATAGATGGTCTGGCTGGGATGTAACCGCGACAGCCCCTTTGAAATATAACCGTTACCAGCCATGACTTCAAGGACCGGTGCGCGACCCGTGAAGTTAGCAAGGTCCTTTAGTAACGGGGCGCTGATGTAGGCCCACATTCCGTAGCGCTCCTCTAAGTAGTCGCGAAAATCGCGGAGTAGCTTGTCAACTTTAGGGAGCGCTGCCGAGAGTTGATTCCATTCGGCGTCACCAGCAGGGTCGCCCATGGCGTAGGTGTTGTTAATTCGTTGGAACAGTTCGTCCTGAAAGTCATCGGGAACTTGCAAGTAGGGAAGCTGTTGCGGCGGTAGGCCGGCTGCGAGTAAGCGGTCGGCCTCGAGCGCGTTATTGATTAAAACCAGCACCTTCGGATCAGCGTGGAATAGGTCGCGGTAGCGGTTTAACTGCGTAATGTAGGGCATCGGTCGATTTTGCCGGGCGCGTTTTTTGAGTTGTTTTAACTTCTTGGGATTCATCAAAAGCTCCTAATCATCAAAATGTAAATCAAGTTCTTCTTGGCCAGTTGCACTAGGCAAGCTGCGTTGTTGGCGGCCGTGGAGGTAACCATTCATCAATTGGAACAGTTCGTAGCGATCTTCGCTGGATAGTTGTTCCTGATTAAAGGTGAGGGGCTTACCAGATAAGAAAATGCGGCCGAGGTCGTATTCTTCCTGATCGGCACGGCCTGACAAGTAGTCGGTGGTAACGTGGAAAAATTCAGCTAATTTACGGACTTCCAAGTAGGAGGGGGTCCGTAAGTTGCGTTCCCAGTTTCCAATCTGGGCGGGCGTGTTCTTGCGGGTCGTTTGATCGGCATCGGGCAGGTGGTTGAGCGCGTCAGCCAACTGTGCGAGGGTCATTTTTTGACCCCGCCGGAGTGCTCTTAAGCGTTCTGGAAACATGTGATCACTTCCAATTCTTATAGTAACGGCGCGGAAAGCGCCATAAATTCATCGATATCGCGTTTGATTAACGCTACGCCCGCTTGCCAGAAGTCCGGTTTGGTGAGGTCAACGTTCAAGTGCTTTTGAGCGAGGGCTTCGGTGGACATGTTGGCGGTGTCGCGTAGGAGGGCGACGTAGCGTTGTTCAAAGTCCGGTTGGTGCTTGGCTTGGGCGTACAGGCCTAGACTAAAGAGGTAACCAAAGGTGTACGGGAAGTTATAGAACGGGACGTCGGCCAAGTAAAAGTGGAGCTTGCTGGCCCAAAACATCGGGTGATAAGTCGTAAGGGCGTTCCCGTAGGCTTCTTTTTGGGCGCTCAGCATTAAGTCGGATAAGGCGTCCGGCGTAACGAGCTCGGTTTGGCGCGTGGCGTAGAAGCGGCGTTCAAATAAGTAGCGGGCCCGGATGTCCAAAAACATGGCCAACGGACTTTGCATTTTGGCGTCCAGTAGTTCCAGCTTGGTCCGTGAATCGGACGCGTTTTTAACGCTGGCATCGGCCACGATCAGTTCCGCAAAAGTGGACGCGGTTTCCGCAACGTTCATGGCGTAGTCTTGGCGCCAAACGGGTAAATCTTTGATAACGTCGCCGTGAAACGCGTGCCCCAATTCGTGGGCTAACGTGGCGGTATCGTTCGGCGTGCCGGTAAAGGTCATAAAGATTCGGGACTCTTGCGATTCAGGCAAGAAATCCATGTAGCCGCCGGGACGCTTGTTAGGTCGATTTTCGGCTTCGACCCACCCATTTTCAAGGGCGCGTTGGGCGAGCGCGGCCATTTGCGGGCTGAACTGCTTAAAGTTGGTAATCACGAAGTCGGCGGCCTGGTCGAAGGTTTGGTGCGGCGGTTGTTGGCTTAATGTCAGCGGTGCCTCCACGTCTTGCCAATCGAGTTGCGTTTTGCCGAGGAGCGCCGCCTTACGCTTCAAATAGCTGAGTAGTAACGGCTGGTTATTAGCGACGACGCGTTCCATCGTATCCAGCGTTTCCGCCCGCATGCGGTTAAGCGCTAGCGGTTTAGCCAAAAAGTCGGTGGTTCCGTGTGCGCGATAATTCGTTAACCGAAACCCCGCCAAGTGGTTTAACGTGTCCGCAAACGCAGGGGCCTGTTGTTGCCACGCCGCTTCCCAATTGGCCATTAAGGCCGCGCGCTGGGTGTTAGGCATTGCAGCGGCTAGTTGATTTTGGGCCTGCCCGGCTGACAGGGTGTGGGTGGCGCCGGTCGTATCGGTGTACGGCACCTTAATTTGACTAACGAGCGTATCGTAGTGGTCGCTCCAAGCTTGGTAACCATCTAACGCTAAGTCGTTGATCAGCGTTTCGGTTTGATCAGCCAGCAATTTTCGGCCTTGTTCGCGAAACTCAGTTAAGTTAAACGCAATTGCTTTTAGCGCTGGCCGGGCGACGAGTTGCTTAAAGGTCCGATCATCCAGTTTGACCAGTTGCTTTTTAAATTGCACCATTAACTGGTCCAGCTGGTTATCAAGCTGGTAAAGC
Source organism: Lactiplantibacillus modestisalitolerans (assembly GCF_005405425.1). Classification (GTDB taxonomy): domain Bacteria; phylum Bacillota; class Bacilli; order Lactobacillales; family Lactobacillaceae; genus Lactiplantibacillus; species Lactiplantibacillus modestisalitolerans. Next base: position 123,295 of record NZ_BJEA01000010.1, read on the forward strand.
CGGTTTAAAACCGGCGCTGCCGTCGTGTTGCTTGCGTCCGCTGATTGGATGGCGACCACGAATACTTCGCACTGAGCCAAGCCGGCACTCAATGTCTGCAGTTCGGTCGCGAGTTGCGTTAGCCAGTTGGCGTCCGGCTGACTAGTGGCCGAACCGGCGGCCAGCGTGGCTTGGGTTGCGGTAAGTTGCTTAGCCAAACGTTGCATTTTACGCTGCAAAGCGGGCGACGTGGCGCCACCCGCAAAAATTTGATCAAGGGCCCACGTTTGTGGATAGTGCATTTGCGATTCCTCCCAATCTAGTCTAGTTATCTTTTATTATAAACGTTATCATGACAGTAGTGGCGAAAATTCACCGATTTGTCGAGGTGGAATTTACGAATGGGTGGGGGAAGAACAGTGAAGAAGAGACGAAAATGGTTGGTTGCGGTTGGCGTTATTTTAACAATCGTTGTGGTGGGCTTAGTGGGCGCCGGGAGCTATTTTTACCACGTCGCAATTGCGCGCGGTGAAAAGTCGTTTGTGGCGCAAGCCGGTAAGTTATCTAAGAAAAGTCCAGTTTACGCACAGCGCTACTGGTATCAGCACGCCAAGAAACAGACGTGGACGATTGAAAGTCATGATCAATTGAAACTGGTGGCGTGGTACCTGCCGAACGGCCATTCTAAAAAAACGGTCGTCCTGGCGCACGGATTTGCCGGCAACAAAAGCTTAATGGGCGCCTGGGCCGGAATGTATCACGAGCTCGGTTACAACGTCCTCGTCCCCGATGCCCGCGCGGCGGGCGCGAGTCAGGGCCAGGCGGTCGGCTACGGTTGGTTAGAACGGCGTGACGATCTTCAATGGGCCAAAACTGTGGTTCAACGAACAGCGACTACCCGGATTGTGATGAGCGGGATCAGCATGGGCGCAGCCGGAATGGTCATGGCGAGCGGGGAACCGCAAATTCCGGAGATTAAGGCCTACGTGGTTGACAGTCCCTTTACGAGTGCGAAGGCGATTATTAGCTATCAGGCTGGGCAACTGTACCATCTACCAGCGTTCCCATTGGTTGACGTGACGAGTGCCATTACGAAGATTCGGGCTGGCTATACGTTTGGCGAGGCCGACGCTGTGAAGCAGATTCGGCAAAACCACCGGCCAATTATGATTATTAGCGGCTCACAGGACGACTTTGTGCCAACGGCGATGGGGCGCAAACTATATCGTAATGCTAACCAGCCGAAGCGCTTCTGGCTGGTCAAAGGTGCCGGGCATACCACTGCGATTACCCAAAATTATCAGGCATATAAGCACCACGTGGCGCGGTTTTTACAGCGTGCGGTGGCGGATAACTAAAAAATGGCGTTGAGGTTGCGGCCTCAACGCCATTTTTATAAGGGAGTTATCCTAACTTTGCTGATAGGGCATGCTGGCCCGTAAGCCGGTCCCATCTTTAAGTGCGACCCAGTAGAGCTGATCGAGCGCTTGCGGTCCGCGCGGATGACTGTTTCCCCAGGCGGTTAAAGTTTGGTAAAGGTCAGCCGCAACTTGGTGGTGATCCGCGACCCGATCAAGCGCGTGGGCGGCGTGGAGCAGGGTGTCACGCAGTTCGGGAATTGCTTGAACTTCTGGGTCGTCGTAGGCGATATTAATGGCCCGCGTCAACGCAATGGCGTTTTCATTTTTTAACATGTGCTCATCCCCTTTGTTACTTCTAGTATAGTTCAGTTATCCCAAGATTGAAACCACTAAATGTAAGCGCTGCCAAAAACTACTAAACGGGTGACTTAATGGTGAAAATTTGATATTATATGAGTGTAATAGATAACTATAACACTAGGAAGGGTGGCTGCGATGCAGTTTGACGATAAAGTGCCAATTTACTATCAAATTAAACAGTACGTTTACCAGCAAATCATTACGGGTAAATGGCAACCGGGAACGCAACTGCCGGCAGTACGCCAGTTAGCGGTTGAATTAACCGTTAACGTTAATACGGTTCAGCGGGCGTTGCGAGAATTGATTGCGGCTCAAATTTTGATTTCAAAACGGGGGAAGGGGAACTTTGTGACGACCGACCAAACAACGCTAGCGACGCTAGCCGATCAGCTTGTTCAAGACCGGCTGGGTGCGGTTTACGATGATTTGCGGGCGCTTAACTTAACCGATCAACAGATTATAACAGCAATGCAGACGTACATTGAAAAAAGGGGGCGACAAGATGAGCACGATTTTAACGATTAAGAATCTTAAGTACCGGCGGAACCAGCACGTGCTCCTGCACGATGCACAATTGACCCTGACGAGTGGCAAAATAGTGGGGCTTCTTGGCGAAAACGGGGCTGGTAAGACAACGTTAATGCGCCTCATCACTGGGTTGGCTCAGGGGCAGGGGGTCATCGACGTGGCGGGCGCAACGAGTCCGGTAGCCCGAAAGCGGCAAGTGAGCTTTAGTGACGCGCTGAACGGTTTCATGGCGAGTGCGAAGGTTCAAAAAATTGTTCAGTTCTACCAGCTGGTTTATCCCGATTTTAACCGGCAACGATACGCGCAACTGGCCGATTTTTTGGGATTGCGGGCGGACGCTAAATTAAACACCCTTTCGAAGGGAACCCGTGAAAAGTTAGTGATTGCGTTAACGCTTAGTCGACAAGTGGCACTGTATTTACTAGACGAGCCCTTCAGTGGGATTGATAGTATGAGTCGTAAGAAGATTATTAATAGCATTATCAAGTGGCTGCCGACGGATGCAACGCTAGTGATCAGTGACCACTACGTTGCTGAAATCGCACCGATTCTGGATGAAATCGTGGTCGTTAAGGATCAAACGATTGCGGTGCACGTTGCCACGGAGACCATTCGGGATCAAGAGCATCAGGATATTCAAGACTATTATGAACAGTTATACGAAGGGGGCGAGCAACATGACGCCTAGTTGGGCTTTATTTAAGGGCTTTAGTAAGCCCCGTTTTCTGAAAATGAACGTGATCTTAGCCGTTGAGTTATTGGCGGTCGTTGTGATGACGGTGACCCGGCTCGTAACGGGACGCTTCACGACTGACGCCTGGTTTTATATGCTAAGTGGTTGGTTTTTCATTCCAATTGCGATTGGGGTGGTCCTGCTCGCCGTAGATCAGGAGCGGGCGGCGGTCAAGCCAACTTTTCGGATGATTCCAATTGCGGACTGGCAGTTTTACTTGGTCAATATTTTGGCATCGTTAGCCGTTCAATTGTACGTTTGGCTCGTTCAGTTTGCACTACTCGGGCTGTCCTTTGCCCTGGCCTGGAAGCGAATCCGAATTCGCGCCTCGATGGTCACGGACATGCTCGATCTTCAATGGACGGCGTCCATTAACTGGTGGCAAGTGGGGCTGCAAGCGGTCGTGGTCGCGATTCTGGCAACGTTGGTAATTTGGAGTACGATTACCTTTATTCACTACGCTAGCAACGCGACCAACGGCTGGCTTCCGCGGTTTCAGCAACATTTTCTCAACGTGATTTTGACGATTGTGATTATCTACGTGGCCTTTCGGTTGGCCGCCATTCTAATTGGAATGGTCAGCTTTCTGTCAAGCCAGGCCTTGACTGGTGGCAGTGTGACCTCCGTCTGGACAGGCGCCGCCGTGATGTTGGTGACCATTATTGTCGAAAGCGCGCTCAACGTCTGGCTCTTACAAAAGTGGGTTGAACCGCATGCAGTTTAATTCCGTTCAGATTACTGAACAGTACTGGCTAGGCGTCTCGTTCGGAGCTGAAGATAGCAGGTGGCGTAAAGGCGCTACGACAAAGGACTTTTCAACGGTAGGTTGGGAGTCCTTTTTTCGATACTGAAAAAACGTCAGAAAATTAATCATCCGGGAGGAGCTGGAGCTGTGAAGCTCGTTATAAACCAGTTAGAATAAGAATTATAAGTTCTTAAGAATAAAAAGCGTGTCGCTCAAACATTGTTGAAATCGGTTAATCCACCGTTTTACCGTTAATTTTGTGTCTTTACGAAACCCATTACATCTCGTATACTCCGAGGAGTCCAGTTTAATTAATTAGAAATTGAAGGGAGTTACACGCCATGCGCGCAATTCGAGATGAGAAAGTTCGGTATAAAATGTATAAGAGTGGAAAAACATGGGTTATCGTTGGTTTGACCTTGTCAACCGGTCTACTTTGTAATCAGTTAAAGGTTTTAGCAGCAAGCGACCAAGTTAAAGTTGAGGAGCATCGGCAGTTAGATGCGCCGTCGTTACCTGCCATTGAAACGGTCACCGTCACGCCAGAACCTGAGGCGGTAACTTCTGCAGCAGTGGTTGCCGTTTCACCACAAACTGATACGAGCAGTCAAACGGTAAGTAGCACGCCGCAAACTAGCACTGCCAGTCAGGTTGCGACTGCTTTATCACCAACTGATGCGGACCAACCGGCTCAAGTTTCGCCACAAACTGATGCTAGCAGTCAAAGTACGGAGCTTGAATCGGCCGCTAGCACTCAAGTTGATGCTGGTACGCCGAATGAAAATGCGACCAATGCACCGGCTAGTGCTGCTCAGACTGATACGCAAACTGCAACTAGTCAGCCCAATCAAACAACCAGTGCGGCCGGGACGGATGGAACCGACCTTGATAGCGATGCGGAGAAGCCAATATCCAGCGCAACCACGGAACCAATCAGCGACGGGCACGCCGCACCTAGTGCTGGAAGTCAGTCGAGCTTAAGTGCTGCGAGCAGTCAGGCAACGAATACAAGTGGTGTTGGTTCGGATGCTGTGGCTAATTTAAGTGCGGCGCAGTCTGCTGAGACGAGTGCGGCTAGCGAAGCCCAGGGGAGCCTAGCAGCACCGGTAATACCGAATGAAGCGCCGGTCACTTCCATGGTTGCGGTTCCGGCGGAGCAGTTGGCAGAAAGTGCGATTAATGTGGGGGCGTCAGCGGCACCAATTTTAACTGCGACTGAGGGAACTGATTCTTCGACGAAGGCGTTGACCACGGCGGAACAGGCCGACGTTTCTTATTATTTTCCGCATGATATGGATACGTGGTTACCAGATGAAAACTTCCGCTATATTTTATTGCAGCAATTAAAAAAATATGGATTTCAGATTACGAGTGTTGATCAAATTAAACCAGAAATGGTATCAAAGCTAAAAGAATTCCAATTGGATGAACAATTACAGTTGGACGATCGGGCGTATATGGAAGCCGTTCTGAATGTAGCGTCCATTTGGGGTGTGCAATACATGGTGGACTTGGAAAAATTTGACTTTACGGTCTCTCAAAAAGCTCTGGATAAGTGGGGATACCAAGGTGCACAGCGTCGAAGCAAGTTATTGGACATCACGGCATTAAGAATGAAGCCGAAGCTGAAGGCCTTAATTGTTAGGGGCACGTCCGTCAACCGACTGTCGTTAGATCAGCTCCAAATACTCCATAACTTAGAATTTGTTGACCTGTCGAATAATCAAATTGCAAGTATTGATCAACTTACCGATAGTTTGGTTGATAAAGGGCAGTCCGTCATTATTGCGGACCAAATGATTACAGAACCGAATATCAAGGTACACGCGGATCCGGTAACTGGCAAATATGTGACGACTTCGTATGCCGTAGATATGAACGGTAAACGGATACCAGTCAAAGTCGGTGCAACGGCAACTGCCAAGGGTCACAATCTTGATGCGTACACAATTGAATGGGACCAGTTGGGCCAGGCGGGCGAGTTTGTGATGGCGTGGGATATTCCTGCGATAGCGTCCGGAATTAACGCGAATACTTTTAGTGGGTCGATTGTGATTCCGTACGAAACGGATTTAAGTTATGGGAATGCGCAAATTAACTTTGTCGATGAACAGGGCAATCCAGTCTTGCCGTCCATCCACTTTTCGGCGCCAATTGGTGTAGAAATGAATTGCTACGAGATAGAACGTTATTATCATTATGGCACATATTTATTTGATCTTATGAAAGCTCATGAGATTGAGATTATTGGAGATACTGAATGGAAAATGACGGATGAGCTACACGTGGTTACGGTTGTTGTTCGACCAGCCCAAAGTATTTTACACGTTTTATTTGTTGATCAAGATGGTAATGCGATTCCGGATGATCCTGTAAACATGATTGAACCGGCCGATTTAGAAGATATGTGGGAATTTTATGTTGTGGACGAGTCAGACTATTTTAAATACGTTTCTGCGGAATTAGATGGTAAGCCCCTGGCAGTAGATGAAAACTACAAGCTTGAGGTCATGTACACCAAACCAGTTCATAACCTAATTTTGACTTTTAAACGGAAATTAGGCAACGTTACACTACACTATGTTGATCAAAATAATCAACCAATTGCCGAAAAAGAAGTTGTTCAAGGACTATTGAATACCGATTTTACGATTACACCGCAGCCAATTCCGGGCTATAAGTTAGTCATGACTGAGGGGGACTTGTCAGGCCAATTCACAGGCACGGATACGGGAATCACGTTCACTTATGAAAAGGATGAGGATTTCGCTGCCCCGGGTGAACCAGAAACGCCGGAACAACCAGGGGAACCAGAGCAACCAAGTGAACCGCAAGAACCAGAAACACCCGAACAGCCAGGCGAACCGCAAGAACCAGAAACACCCGAACAGCCAGGTGAACCGCAAGAACCAGAAACACCCGAACAGCCAGGTGAACCGCAAGAACCAGAAACACCCGAACAGCCAGGCGAACCGCAAGAACCAGAGACACCCGAGCAGCCAGGTGAGCCCGAAGAGCCTGGACAGCCAGGTGAACCCCAAGAACCAGAACAACCAGGCGAGTCTGAACAGCCCGGGACTTCGGAACAACCAACTGATTCAGAACAGCCCGCGCAACCGGCCCCGTCAGATTCAACTGGTGCAGCGGATCAAAATAACGATTCCGCACCTGCTGACGATGAAGCGGCCCAGTCCCAGCAAGCAGATGTGCTTACCGATTTAGACGCAGGTTCGCAACCCGTGGCAGTGTCCGCACAGCACCTTAATCAGCTTGGTGCGGTGCTACGGCCACACTTTGGTGAATCACTATTAGGTCACGTTGTTCACACCGCGGCTAATGAGCGATTAGTCGACGAAAAGTCCGCAATGGCCGCCGCTGCAACTTCGATCACTGCTGGTGCTGTTACCCGGGATGAAACGACCCGCGATGAAGCGACGTCGAAAACGCTCCCCCAAACGGATGAGCAGGCTACTAGTTGGGCGCGGCAATTAGGCCTGGCCTTACTCGGTCTGATTGGCGCCACGTACTGGTTCCGCAAGCGTCAGTAAAGTGGTTAGTTAGCTGAAAATGTTGATTTAGCACTGTTTCTAATGACAGAACGTAAAAAAGAGAGTGTGCCAAAAGTCAGTTAGCTGGCGCGCGTTTCGACTATTAACATTCGGAAAACACAAAAGGAGCTGTGGCGCATGTCACAGCTCCTGTACATACTATTTAATTTCGGCGCCGAGGCTGTTTTTAAAATGGCGGAGCGCCCAGTCGTGACCGGCAGCGTCAAAGCTAGCGACTGCGTTTTCGTGGATCACGAGTTGGTAACCCAGATTATAAGCGTCAACCGCGGTATGCAGGACGCAGATGTCGGTACAGACGCCGACTAAGTGGAGCGTCTCCACGTGGCGCTCGCGCAGGCGTAAATCGAGGTCGGTTCCTGCAAACGAACTGTACCGCGTTTTATCAAATTGCCAGACGTTACGCTCGGCGTGGTGCGTTTCAAACCATTTTTTTAAGGGGCCGTATAATTCGCGTCCCCAAGTACCACGAACGTTGTGCGGTGGAAATAAGCGGCTTTCGGGATGATAGGGGTCGTGGGGCGTATGAACGTCGGTCGGAAGCAAGACCCAGTCACCATTGGCTGCCATTTGATCGGCTAACGTGACGATGGGTTCCGCAAGTGCTTGACCGGGCTGGCCACAAGTGAGGGCGCCCTGATCAGCAACGAAGTCGTTTGTGTAATCGATGATAAGTAGTGCCTGCTTAGATGCCATGTAAAATCTCCTCCAGTGTAATTCGGTAAACGTTTGGGTAACTAGTTAACTTGTATTAATTGTACGAGTTTTCGGCAGACTGTCAATTAGAAGGCCATTCTTTTCATTTGTGTATAAATAATTTAATAATAATTAATTAGGATAACTATTATCCAAGGGCGTTAACTCGCTTTATAAACGGGATTATGGTAGTGCTAACCAGTCCAAAGGTTCCGCTAATAATTAAATAACAAGAAAAGGTTGATTAAGTTGACGATTAATTTTTTTATATGATAAGGTAGGATTGTTAAGGGGCTTATAGGTTGAGCCGATAATGTAAAATGGAACGGTTACTTGGTCGCGACGATCGTGTGTAATTATGAGCATGACGAACAATCAGGTGAGCGGCTTTAATTGATTTTTATGGAGGATGAATCAATGTTTCCTATTAATGATCCAATCAAAACACCGAAAAAAAAGGGTTGGTATTACGTGAGTACGGTCTCACTGGTGCTATCCGGGGCCTTATTTTTAACCACGCATGCGCAGGCTGATGCCACCACGGGGGTAACGTCGGCTGCTGATGTTAGTCAACAAGCGAAGCAAGCGGCTCCCGAATTATCAGGGAGTCAGGCGTTACGAACAACGGTGGATTTGAATTCGCAACCAATTGCGGCCGGGGAAAAGAACCCGGATGGCGCAACCGCGGGAGCGCAGTCGATAGCAACTAGCGCTGATTCCACGGGTTCGAAGCAAACGAATACGACTAACGTGGACGCGGAGCAACCGCAAGCTTCAGCGGCACCCACAACGCCATCGCAAGCCCAGAATCCACAGACTGAAGCGTCCGCCACACAGCCAGTAGATGATAATAGTAGTGCGAGTGAATCCCCATCATCAGGGGAGGCAGATGAGCCGGTAACGTCGGCGGCACCTGCAGTGACTGAGGACCCGACCGCGGACGACCCCGAACCTGGGACAACTAGTGCCGATGGGGTGAATAAATTAGTGGTTACCCCTGCGAACGTTCAAGCGTCGGCGGAAGCAGAGCCGGTTTTAGCGAAGACCACGGTACGGTCACAGCAGCCCGTGCAACGTTCAGCCAAAAATGAAAGCGCTGTCAAAAACGCTTCTGAGCATGCCGATACGGATGTCGTTCACTTTGAGGATGCTTATCTAAAAGGAACGGTGCTTAAAAGCATGCAATTGGACATGGATGGGGAACTGACTTATGGGGATATTCGGAAAATAAAGAGTGATAGTCTAAAGATTGCACGTTCTCACATCACTTATGATGAAACACCGATAACCTCATTAGTTGGGTTAGAGGCGTTTCAAGACTATGGGGGCTTACTGAATCTATATATCGGAATTCAAGGCAAGGGCGGTTTTGACTTAACGCCCCTGCAAAATTTACGGTTTACTTCACTGAATTTAATTACTCCCGATTGGCATGACGTGGACGTCACCCAATTATTGAAAATTGATCCGGTGCCATTGCAAACGGTGACCTTGGAAGGGACTTCAAACGTTCCCAATCCAAACGGGATGACTAACGAACAGTTGGCCCAAATTGCGGGCTGGTTGACGGAGATGATGAATACCGGGGGTACTGGGGCCGGGGGTTTTATGCAGATTTGCGTGGGAAAAAACCAGATTAGTGATTACTCATCATTAAAGGGGATTGATCACAATTCAGACAAATGGAAAACGGCTTGGGTAACAAGTTGGGGTCAGACGATTACGAATTCAGAACCGATTAACATCGTTAAAGGCCAGCCGTTAATTTTTACGGCGGATGAAATGATTGGTATCGATGGTGAACGGGCGCGTTACGGTAAAATTTATACTAGTGACGGTCAAGAAATTGAGCAGTTAGCCGATGGTCGCTATTATTTACCGAGCGTGGATAGTAGTCTCGAATTTCTACAATACGGTCATAAGCAAAGTTATATTGGAAGCCATTTGGCCGACTATATTGATCAATATTATGGAGAAAACGAGACTGGTTTACGGCTAATGACTTATGGTCTAGTGACCCGCCCAATCAACTGGTTAGATTACCCCATGATTACAGTTAACTATTGGGATAAAAAGACGGGCGAACGTATTAAGCAATTTTCGTATGGCGATGAACAGACTAAAATTGGCGATTCAGTTGAGATTGATTCCCAAGTTGACGGTTATCGCCTAGACGTAACTGCCTCCGATGCATTAACGCAAACGTATGGCTCTGATCCGCTTGAGGTTAACCTATACTATGACCAGCTGGCGCGGGCGGTGACGATTAACTTTGTCAATACCAAGACGAATGAAACCATTGTGGAAACGCAAACCGTTGGTGACGGGACGCAACTAGTTGGTGATGCACTCGACTTAGGTGGTTATCTTGAACTTGCTGGTTATCGGTTTAATGCCGAGAAGACGGGTGACCTGCCAACAAGCTTTACCGCTGATGCCCAAACGGTAACGCTATACTTTGATCAGCTTGCGGGCGCAATCAAAGTTGAATATCGCGATGATGTAACGGGAACATGGCTCCAGGAGCCTAAGACGTTCGGCGATGGCAAATTGGTTGGCGATGTTGAGGACTTATCTGCTGAAACTATGATGGCTGGTTATCGCTTCATGTCTTCAGATCCAACTGATTTGAACATTACGTATGGGGCCGATGGGCAGACGGTCATGCTCTACTTTCACCAGTTAGCGCAATCAGTTACGGTCAACTTTATAAATTCAAAAACTGATGAAGTCATTAAACTCCCCCAAATCGTTGGTGACGGTACGCAACTGGTAGGCGACGCGCTAGATTTCACCAGTTACCTCGAACAAGCGGGTTATCGGTTTAACGCTAAGGTAACAGGTGAACTGCCAACAACGTTTACTGCCACAGAACAGGCAGTGACGTTATATTTCGACCAGCTTGCGAAGTCAGTTACGGTCAACTTTATTAACAAGAAGACTGGTGAACCCATTAAGTCAGCACAAACCGTTGGTGATGGCACGCAATTAGTTGGCGATGCTTTAGATTTGACCAGCTACCTCGAACAAGCGGGTTATCGGTTTAACGCTAAGGTAACGGGTGAACTGCCAACAACGTTTACTGCCACAGAACAAGCAGTTAAGTTATATTTCGACCAACTTGCAGGCGTAATCAAAGTTGAATATCGCGACGATGTAACGGGAAAACCGGTCCAGGAGACTAAGACGTTCGGCGATGGCAAATTGGTTGGCGATGTTGAGGACCTATCTGCTGAAACTATGATGGCTGGTTATCGCTTCATGTCTTCAGATCCCACTGATTTGAACATTACGTATGGGGTCGATGCGCAGACGGTTACGCTCTACTTCCACCAGTTGGCGCAGTCAGTCACAGTTAACTTTATTAATAAGAAGACTAGTGAACCCATTAAGCCAGCACAAACCGTTGGTGATGGTACGCAATTAGTTGGTGATGCTTTAGATTTAACTAGTTACCTCGAGCAAGCTGGTTATCGCTTTAACGTCAAGGCGACGGGTGAACTACCAACAACGTTTACAGCCACAGAACAAGCAGTGACACTATACTTCGATCAACTTGCGAAGCCAGTTACGGTCAACTTTATAAATTCAAAAACTGATGAAGCCATCAAGATACCCCAAACCGTTGGTGATGGCACGCAATTAGTAGGTGATGGGTTAGATTTAACCAGTTACCTTGAACAAGCCGGTTATCGGTTTAACGCTAAGCTGACGGGCGAGCTGCCAACAACGTTTACAGCCACAGAACAAGCAGTGACGTTATATTTCGACCAGCTTGCGAAGTCAGTCACGGTCAACTTTATAAATTCGAAAACTGATGAAGCCATTAAACTCCCCCAAATCGTTGGTGACGGTACGCAGCTGGTAGGCGATACGCTAGATTTAAACAACCACCTCGAACAAGCGGGTTATCGGTTTAACGCTAAGTTGACTGGTGAGTTGCCAACGACTTTCACTGCTGAATCGCAAACGGTGACGCTGTATTTTGATCAATTGGCACAACCAGTTAAGGTTAGCTTTATTAATAAGAAGACTGGTAAAACAATTGCACCAACTCAAAAATTAGGAGACGGTTCTGAATTAGTTGGTGATGAGCTTGATTTGACGCACTTACTGGCTTTAACGGGCTATCGATTTAATGCTGAGGAGACGGGCGAACTGCCGACAACCTTTACCGCTGATGGCCAAATAGTAACGCTATACTTTGATCAACTTGCAGGCGTAATCAAAGTTGAATATCGTGATGATGTAACGGGGAAACCGCTCCAGGGGACTAAGACATTCGGCGATGGTAAATTGGTTGACGATGTTGAGGACTTATCTGCTGAAACTGAGCTGTCCGGGTACCGGTTCATGGATTCCAACCCGACGAACCTGAACATCGTGTATGGGGCCGATGCACAAACTGTTACGCTTTATTTCCACCAGTTAGCGCAATCGATCACGGTCAACTTTATTAACAAGAAGACTGGTGAACCCATTAAGTCAGCACAAACCATTGGCGATGGTACGCAACTGGTGGGTGACGCGCTAGATTTAACTAGTTACCTTGAACAAGCCGGTTATCGGTTTAAAGCCAAGGAGACGGGCGAACTGCCAACAACGTTTACTGCCGCAGAGCAAGCAGTTAAGTTATATTTCGACCAACTTGCAGGCGTAATCAACGTTGAATATCGCGACGAAGTAACGGGTAAACCGCTTCAGGCGACTAAGATGTTCGGCGATGGCAAATTAGTCGGCGACGTGCAAGATTTGACTGGTGAAACTGAGCTGTCTGGGTACCGGTTCATGGTTTCCAACCCGACGAACCTGAACGTCGTGTATGGGGCCGATGCGCAAACGGTTACGCTTTACTTCCACCAGTTGGCACAGTCAGTTACGGTCAACTTTGTTAATCGAAAGACTGGCGAAACCATTGCGTCAGCCCAGACGTTTGGCGATGGCACGCAGCTGGTGGGTGATAAGCTGGATTTAACGCACTTACTAACGTTGGCTGGTTACCGTTTCAACGAAGCTGCCAGCGACGCGTTACCAACGACTTATCAGGCGACGAATCAAAAAGTCACGTTAGCGTTTGACCAGTTAGCGCAACCGGTCACGGTCAACCTGGTTGATCAGCGTACTGGTAAGACTTTGGCTAGCCAAGTATTTGGCGCCAACGCCCTCGTTGGGGATGCGTTGGATCTGACGAGTTATTTAGCGTTAGCGGGTTATCGATTGGTTGAAACCGACCCCCAAACGCTCCCAACAAGCTATTCGGCAACGGCTCAAACGGTGACTGCTTATTATATTCAGCAGGCCGCTCCCGTTACCGTTAACTGGGTGAACGCCGCAACTAACGCGACCCTTAAAACGCAGGTTCTTGGGACGAACGGGTTGGTTGGCGAGCAACTGGATTTAACGGACCTCACGCATTTAGCAGAATACCGTTATCGGTATGCGTCCGTAACGGATTTAAACGTCACGCTGACCGCCGAAGCCCAAACGATTCAGCTGTACTTTGATCAGGCGGCGGGTACGATTACGATTGAATACATTGATCAGGATACGGGGCGGGCGATTCAAACTGCCAAAGTCATCGGTGATGGTCAATACGTCAGTGACGTTATTGACTTGATGGCCGAGCGTGTACTTGCCGGTTACCGTTATAATCAATATCACTTGGCTAACCAACTCCGGTCGCGGTTACGGTCATTTGTACCAATGGATTTAGACCAAATTACCTTTAAGGTGAGTCCGCAAACGTTGCGGCTGTACTTCTCCAAGCAGACCGGTGGGTTAACGGTGCGGTTCGTTGATCAGACGACGGGCCAGTCAATCAAGCCGGACCTACATTTTAGTCAGGATAAGTACGTTGGTGACGTCGAAAATTTAAGCGCTTACACAAGCGTTGACGGTTACACCTACGTCGGGGCGGCTAATCCAACCTACGTTTATCAGGCGACGCCGGAAACGCTGACCTTGGAATTTCGGCCAAATCAGGTTGCGGTCGGCACCATTACCGTGACTTACGTTGACCAGACGACGGGCCAGCAGTTGGCGACGAAGACTTTGAGTGGACCCGTTGACAGCGTGAGTGATTACCAAACGAACGCCCAAATTCAAGCGTACTTGGCACAAAATTATGTGTTAGTGACGGACGGTTACCCTGTGGGGGTTAAATTTGGTTCTGAACCGCAAACCTATCAGGTTGTCTTAGCACACGGGACGCGGAGTGTGTCTGAACAGCGGCAGGTTCGACGGGTGATCAATTATCAGTTTGCAAATGGTCAGGTGGCGGCTCCCCAGGTGGTGGCCGCAGTGACCTTTGAACGAACGGGCATTGAAGACCTCGTGACGGGAGGCGTTACTTGGCATAATTGGACGGGGGCGCAAACTAGTTTTGCGGCGCAGCCGTCACCAGTGATTGCTGGGTATCAAGCTGATCAAGCAGTTGTACCCGCAATTGAAGGGGTTACGCCAACCAGCGCGGACTTTGAAACGACCGTAACGTACCAAGTCATTGATCCAGTAGAACCAACGGAGCCAGAGCAACCAACGGATCCAGAAAAACCGACGGAGCCGGAGAAGCCGACGGAACCGGAGAAGCCGACGGAGCCAGAGCAACCGACGGAACCGGAGAAACCAACGAATCCAGAGCAACCAACGGAACCAGAGAAGCCGACGGACCCGCAAGAGCCAATCGCTCCCGAACAGCCGGTAGCGCCAACTAAACCAACGGCACCGGCTGAATCGGAGACGTCAGCGGCTAAACCAGTAGCCAAGTTGCCAGAAGTGGCCCGGGTGGATGTCCAGAAAACAATCTCAACTACGACAACTTTGAAACGGGCCCGGGCGGTTAATGCGGATACGGCCCAAGTAACGCCGCCAACCCTCCCACAAACTAGGGAGCGGCGCCAAGGCCTACTCGCAATTCTCGGGACGTGGTTGTTGGTCGTATTAGGCTGGCTGGGTTACCGGCGACATTCCTAAATTAGTGGTCAGATAAAAGAGAGTTGTAATTGGACGAAGTTATTAAAATAGGTGCCAGCATCGTCGCCATTTAAGCGGGATGCTGGCACCTATTTTGTTGCTGGCAATTACGCGGTTGGCCGTTCGTAACGGTAGTAGACGTAGATAATGGAAATTAGAATTAAGATGGCGAGAAGCGTGAGAATCGCGAAGTCGATGGTTGCACCACGCGCCGTACTTAAAACGGCATCACTCGTTGTGAGGGCCACCGCCGAAATAACGACCGACAAAACGTTGGTTCCCAGTGAACCGGCGTACTGTTGCATCATGCTGAACAAGGAGTTCTGGTCGGATTTCTGGGCGCCCTGAACTTGGAGGCTCCCGTCGGAAAGGGCGCTACTGAAGCCAAAGTTAAAGCCAATCCGTACCAGAACGTAGATCCAAGTAATGCTAATCAGGGTTAGTGAACTGGCGGTGAAGAAAAATAAGCTACAGCCAATGGTAATCAGAATCCCACTCAACATTAGTGGGAGCGTTGCGCCGCGTTTGTCAAAGAGTTGTCCAGCAATCAGTCCAACGACGGAACCGAGCAGTGAACCGGGAAGAAGCATCAAACCAGCTTGAGCGGAGTCCGCTTTTAACACCGTTTGGGCAAAGATTGGTAGGACGAATGAGAGCCCAATGTTCATGAATTGCAAGCCAAAGTAGCTAAAAAGCCGCAACCGCAAAACCGGTAATTTTAAGATTGAAAAGTCGATTAATTGCCGGCGACTGCGGTGGTTGTACCACGTTAAGGCGGCCCCGAACAGAAGCGCAATCAGCACACCTAGCCAAAACTCACGGGACAACCAGCCGTGCCGCCCAGCTTCATCAAACGTAAACAGGATGGTAATGAAAATGATGGCTAACCCGGCCACTCCGAGGTAATCAAAGTGGACGCCGTGCGTTCCCCGGGCGGTTCCGCGGATGGTCAGCCAACCGAGAATTAGAATGATGAGAATTAGGGGTAAGATGCCCACAAAGATTTCACGCCAAGACCAAATCCGGTTCACAATACCGCCGTACGTGGGGCCCAGCGCCGGAGCCAATGAAATGACCACCCCTGCGATTCCGGTATAGAGTCCCAGGCGCGCGGCGGGAATTTGATCAAAAATCAAACTAAACATGAGGGGCGTTGACAGACCAGTGGCGACGGCTTGAAGGAGCCGACCGGCCATTAGAATGGTGAAGTTGGGGGCGCTCCAACAAATTAGTGAGCCAATTAAGCACAAACTGACTGCAACTAGGAAAATATTGCGCGGGTTGAATTTTTTCAGAATAAAGGCGGTTGTACTCATAACAATCGTCGTCAGTAACAGGTAGCCGGTCGTTAGCCACTGGACGGTTCCCAGGGAGACGTTTAAATCTTTGGTTAACGTTGGAAAGGTCACGTTCATTGACGTCTCAATTAAAACACCCAAAAACGTGAGCAGCCCGACCGCTAAAATTGAAAGTTTAACGCGGAGGGTCACGGGATTAGTCATCAAAACAGCTTCTTTCTTATGGCCGAAAAAAAGCCATGACAATTAGCTCTGTCATAGCTTGAACGGTTGATTGATTGACTTGATTATACTGGAAAACGGCCAAAATTACGAGAATTCTAAACTGCTACTTAGGCTTTCGTTGGTTACAAGTTGTTATGAACGACCATCAGCCCGGCTATGTCATAATCATAACCGGGCTGATGGTTTTAGTTTAGCTTTAACTAGTTAGCGAGGGCGTCCGTAACGGTCTTCACCACTTGGTCGGGGGTTAATTTGAATTCGTGCAGTAGTTCGGCGGTCGTTTCGCGGTCGTTAAACCGTTTGGCAGCGCCCAGGTTTAAGACGCGCATGGCAGTATTGCCATAATGGCGACTGACCTTTTCGCCAAACCCACCACTCAGGCTGGCTTCTTCTAGTGTCACCACGAGTTGGTGGTCAGCCAAGAGTGCGTCGAGGGTGGCGCCGTCTGGATCCGAAATGTCGCGGGGGTCAATGACGGTTGCGTCAACGCCGTGAGTTGCTAATTGCTTTTGGGCAGCTTGGGCTAACGGCAGTAAACTCCCCACGCCAAGCACGGCGACTTGGTGACCCGCATGAACGGTCCGCATTTTATGCGCGTCGAAGTCGGCGGCTAGCGGTGCACTTTGCACGTCGTTGCCAGGGACGCGGATGGCAACTGGGCCGTTAGTTTGGTGTAAGGCCCAGTGCATCATGGCGGTTAATTCCTGCTTGGTGGTTGGTGCGAGCAACGTTAAGTTAGGGATGTTGCTGAGCATCGCCACGTCAAAGACGCCTTGATGGGTTGGATCGCCGGCGCTGATTTGGCCACCTTTGACCATGATCGTCACTGGCAGACGGTTAATGCCGAGGTCGTGGGATAACTGGTCATAGGCCCGTTGTAAGAAGGTCCCAGAATGAAAGACGATGGGACGCAACCATTGTTGAGCCTGGCCCGCTGCAAAGGTAATTGATTCTTGTTCGGCAATGCCAACGTCAAAGTAGCGGTCGGGGTGTTTGCGGCCGAACCGCTTCAAATCATAAGCGCCCGGAATCGCTGCGGTGATTGCGGTTATGGGGGTCTTTTCATCGGTTAATTCATGTTCAAGTTCAGCGTGGATCACGTCATTATAGCTTTCACCGGTTGCAGGATGAAGCGCTTCGCCGGTCTTTAAGTCGAACGGAACGTGCCAGTGGAAAGCTTCCTTATTAGTGATGGCTGGTTGATAGCCGTGCCCCTTTTCAGTGTGGACGTGGAGCACGATGGGGTGGTCGATGTCCTTGACGGCCTTAAAGGTGTCCAGCATGGTTTGTAAATCGTTGCCGTCTGCCACGTAACGGTAGTCTAAGCCCATTGCCTTGAACAGGTTGTTGGTACTTTGGCCGTTCGTTTGCCGTAGTTCAGCTAAGTTGCCGTATAAGCCACCGTGGTCTTCGGCGATTGACATCCCGTTATCGTTAACTAAAATAATGAGGTTTGAATTTAAAGTGGCCGCGGTGTTGAGTCCTTCAAGTGCGAGGCCACCGGAAAGGGAGCCATCGCCAATTACGGCCATGACGTTGCCGGATTTTCCTTGTAAGTCACGGGCAACTGCCATACCGGTTGCAAGGGCGATCGAGGTTGACGTGTGACCGATGTTGAAGTAGTCGTGGGGACTTTCTTCGGGCGCGGTATAGCCGCTAACGTCGTCGTAGTGCTGGGGGTCGAGCCAGGCCTGCTTGCGACCGGTTAAAATTTTATGGGTATACGATTGGTGCGATACGTCCCAAACGACCTTGTCGATTGGTGAATTAAAGACCGTGTGAAACGCAATCGTTAGTTCAACGACGCCCAAGTTGGGGCCAACGTGTCCGCCGGTGTGACTAACTTTGTTGAGTAAAACTTGCCGAAGTTCGGCAGCGAGGTCGGTCAACTCTGCCAAACTAAGTTGTTTGAGATCGGCGGGTTGTTCGATCCGATTTAAAATTGGAGTATTCATTATGAAAAAATCGCTCACTTTCTATTTGCTTGATGATTTAAGGATAGCACCTTCGAGTAGCTGGAAGGCAAGGGGGGTGTTTGGGAAAGAGTGAGAGTGTGGAAGACCAACGGGTTGATGCTGAGCACTGCCTAGACAACGGCATGATGCGTATTTTGCATCGTGTCGTTGTCGTAGCAGGCGCAGGCATCAGTTGGTCTGGAACACGTTTCGGCTATATCGCCGAAAAACAGCGGTTTGACGCCGAACACCTCTCAATGCACATCATTTGGATACAAAAATGCGGCTGTCACCGAAGTCACAGCCGCATTGATTGGGGACGCCGTTAAGTTCAAGCATAATACTTTTGGGGGTAACGGCAAGCGAGTTAGTCAGTGACTAGTCACGGGTGCCGGATAGAACTTAACGGTACAATTGATAGTGTACCTGTTTGGATGTCAAAAAGCCGAATGTGAGTGTTAGTAGTCTTAGTGTCGTAACTAATTAGGCTGACCATTTTTAATCAAGGGGGGTAGCGCAGGCCTAACATTCGCAAAACGCCGTTGAAATGGTACACTTAACTTAATTAGATTGATGGAGGGTTTTCAAATGCTAACAATTGCATTCATTGGTAACGGGAAAAGCGCCAACCGCTACCATTTACCATACGTTTTAAAGTTAAAAGACCAGTTTAAAGTGAAAACGATTTATTCGCGGTCGGGGAAGCAAAATTGGCAACCGATTGCGGGTGTGCACTACACAACTAATATTGATGATATTTATCAAGATCCGGAGATTCAATTAGTAGTGGTTTCGACGCCAAGTCAAAGTCACTACGCGGTGGCTAAGGACGTCTTGCAACATGGTAAGAATGTGTTAGTGGAGAAGCCGTTTGCGGAGACGACGGCGGAAGCGCAGGAACTGTTTGCGTTGGCCCAGGAAAAGCACCTGTTTATTCAGTGCTATCAAAATCGGCGCTTTGATTCAGATTTCTTGACCGTTCAACGGGTAATTGAAAGCGGTAAACTGGGAGATTTGTTGGAAGTGGAAGATAATTTTGACTACTTCCGGCCGAACGTGCCCGAACAGACGACCCGGTTTAACTGGGCGGATAGTTTCTTGTATGGGCATGCGTGCCACACGCTTGATCAAATCATTTCCTATTTTGGGCGACCGGATGACGTGCACTACGACGTGCGTCAATTATTAGGTCGCGGTCGGATGAGTGACTATTTTGATTTAGATTTGGACTATGACGGGGTCAAAGTCGCTGTGAAGTCAAGTTACTTCCGAATTAAACCGCGACCAAGCTTTGTGGTCGTTGGTCAAAAAGGAATGTTCGTGAAGCAGGAGACCGACCGGCAGGAGTTTGATTTGAAGCACTTTTATATGCCAGACCATGCTGATTTTGGGATTGATCGGCCCGAAGATTACGGAACGCTCACCTACGTCGATGATGCTGGTCAGTACCACGAAGAAAAGGTGGTTTCGAGCGTTGGGGATTATAGCCGGATGTATCAAGGTGTTTATGATACGTTGGTTAACGGTCAGCCCAAGTTAGTTAAGGACGAAGAAACGTTACTCCAAATTAAAATGTTGGAAACGGGTATTCGGCAGTGCCACTAATAGGAGGAAATAAACGATGCGATTAGGGATATTAGGCACGGGTAAAATCGTGCAGGACTTTTTACCAATGGTCGGGACGCTACCGACCATTGAACTCGTTGGGATGCTCGTGCGGCCCCATAGTTTGGACCGGGCGCGCCAGTTACAAACCACTTACCCAATTAAGCATTTATACACGGATTATCAGGAACTACTGGCAAATGAGGACATTGATACGGTCTACGTTGCGCTACCTAATTCACTGCATTATCAATATGCGAAAGAAGCGTTGGAAGCCGGTAAAAACGTCATTTGTGAAAAGCCGTTTACGTTAAGCGGCGTTGAACTTGCGAAGCTGAAGGCCCTGGCGATTACCAAGGACTTAGTGCTGGTTGAAGCCATTACGAACCAGTACCTGGAAAATTATCAGGGGATTCAAAAGAGCTTAACCGATCTGGGCGACTTGAAGGTTGTGGAATGTAACTATTCGCAATATTCATCGCGCTATGATCAATTTAAGGCGGGGACGGTATTGCCCGCCTTTAACCCGAAACTTGGGGGTGGCGCCTTGATGGATTTGAATATTTATAACATTCACTTCGTCACTGGGTTGCTGGGGGCACCCACGAAGGTTAGCTACCACGCAAACATTGAACGCGACATTGATACGTCGGGCGTGCTAACGATGACTTATCCGAACACGCAGGTCGTTTGCATTGGGGCGAAGGACTGTGCCGCACCCGTGCGCTCCACAATTCAAGGTACTAAGGGCGCCATTGTTGTTGAGGGCCCAACGAATACGCTGGAACAGTATGAAGAAAACTGGCCGGGTGGGGTGACCCGGAAAGTGCGCTTGAATAAGCATATTCACCGGATGTACGCGGAATTTAAAGAATTTGAGCGCATCATTGAAACCCACGACATGACGGTTGCCAAACAACGGATGGCACACTCCCAAATTGTGATGGATGTGGTTGATCAAGCCCTCGCCAGTGCCAACTTACAATTAGGATAGTAACTTTAAACGTGCCTGGAAATGCCCTGGGCGCGTTTTTGCGTCCCTTTTAATTAAGTGGAAATAGCAGTAAACTAAAAAGGTTGACCTGGGACCGGTTTCATACGTTATCTTCATAGCGGCGCTGGTCAACCAAAGACGAGGGTGGCAAAATGACTAATATTCATGATATTGCCCGGTTATCGGGTTACTCAGTTTCGACCGTTTCACGGGTCATTAATCATCAAAAGTACGTCGCTGATGATAAGCGACAGAAAATTGAACGCATTATGCGGGACTTAGACTACGTTCCCAACCGGGTGGCGCGGGATTTAAGCAAGGGGCGGACCAAAACGATTGGGGTGGTTTTACCGTATGCGAACCATCCGTATTTTGCTCGAATCGTGGACGGCATTGTGACGGCGGGATTTGCCGCCGGCTATAAAATTACAATGTTACCGACCAACTACGATATGACGACTGAGCGCCGGTATTTAGAAGAGTTTCGGAGTAAGGCCTACGACGCGCTCGTCTTTACGTCGCGTAGTAGTGCGCTCAGTACGCTTGAACGTTACCGTAAGTACGGGCCCATCGTTTGCTGCGAAGATCCCGGGGCTGATTGCACATTGGCCGCGGCGTATACCGACCGCCGGCAGTCAGTTGTCGAGGCGCTCCAATGGACGCAGCGTCAGGGCATTCAAAACTTAGGTGTTTTGTTAAGTCGCAATAACTTGATTAGTGCGAGTGCCCGGATGACACGGCAAGCGTACCAAGAAGTTTTGGGCGCTTTACCCGCGCAGAACTTATTTGATGGGGCGGTTACTTTTGAAGATGGCTACCGCGCCGGTGCCTATTTTGCGCAATTAACGCCCGCGGTTGATGGCATTTTAGCCAATAGCGATGACATTGCTGCCGGGATTGTCAGCTATTATCGCGAACACCAGTTACCGAAAATTACGGTCATTGGTCAGGAAAATTTACTATCGGGTCGCTTGTTGGGGTTACCCACGATTGACCATCACTTGGAAGCACTGGGCCAAGCCGCCTTTAAGCTGGCGATTAGCAATACCCACACGCACCAATTAATTAAATCAAAATTTATTGAACGTTAGGCTGGAGGCCCATGATATGGTAGCAAGATTAGCAGTTTTTGATATTGACGATACGTTGCTAGCAAGCAACAAAACGTTTTTGAAGAGTACCTTAACGAGTATTAAACAGTTGAAACAGCGGCAGATTAACGTTGCGATTGCGACGGGCCGAAACCTAGCGATGGCAAAAGCGGTTATTAACCGCTTAGACCTCCAAGATTTCGTGCTCTGCAACGGTTCAGCGGCGTTTGCGAACCACCAGCAAATTCATGGTCACACGCTGTCGCGTGCGAACGTGCAAGAATTAGTTACGGCGGCGGACCGCAACCACATGGACATCGTGTTTGAATCGTTGGATGGCTTGCACGCGCATACGCACCCGACGCCGATTACGCAGCGGGTGTTGCAGACGTTCCGGGCGCCGGAGTTGCACTATGATCCGGACTATTATTTAACGCATGATATTTACCAGGCGATGATGTTTTACCCGAACGAGTTGGATCACCGGTTGCCGCACGCGGATGAGTTTTCGTTCGTGCGGTTCCACCGGTACGGGGTGGATATTATTCCGCGGGTCGGTTCGAAGGCACAGGGGGTTGCAAAGTTGGCGGCCTCGTTAAAGGTGGCGCCGGAAAACGTGGTGGCGTTTGGTGATAACCAGAATGACCGTGAGATGTTGAAGAGCGCGGGCATTGGCATTGCAATGGGCAATGCGGCGCCGGAAATTAAGGCGCAGGCGGATATGACGACGACGGATTGTGACCATGATGGGATTGCGCATGGTTTGAAGGAGATTGGGTGGATTAATTAAGAGTGCGCTAACCAGCGGGTAGTTTCCGAGCATAGCCTAAATAGTCACATGATGGTGGGCTTTACCATCGTGTGACTATTGTAGCTAGGCGGAGGAAGCTGCTGGTTAGTGCACGTTTCGGCCCCATTGCCAGCAAGCGTCATAGCCTAGAACTGGTGATGATTGGTGGGTTTCCAATCGTTGCCAGTTCGTAGCTAGGCGGAAGTCGTTGCCCCCGATAGCACGTTTCGGCTATTAATATTCGGAGATAAAGAAGAGATTCAAATCGATGCCCGCAGTGTTCCAGCCAACCGGTTACACCCGCTGCAGGCAGCAGATCAGCACCAAGTGGTACAGAGCTTAAAAATCAGGCCCCTAGTCACACGCACATGCGAACTAGGGGCCTGATTGTCGTTAAGGAGATTTGATCGGTTAAGTTAATTAAGCGTGTAGCGGTTGCTTGGCAATTGAAGCGATGGTGCTGTCCTTACCATAAAGCGATTCCCAATCAGCGGTAAAGTCGTTGATGGCGGCACCAATGGCTGGTGCACTTAGGCCAGTCTTTAAAATGTCAACGCCCATGGTTGCGGCTTGAGCGCCCATTTCAAAGGCCGAGTTAACTTGCTGAACGGTGTGGAAGCTGGCCGCTAAAATCTTAGTGGTGCTGTTTTCACGGGCGATTTGATTGGCTAATTCACCAATCACTTCGTCAGCGTTAATGTTCATGTTAACCATTCGGTTGTAGTAGGGTGCTAAGTAATCAGCGCCGGCCGACATTGCCAGGTAACCCTGGAACTTGGTATAGATTGCGGTTGCGGTGACGTTGACCCCTTCGGCCTTTAATTGCTTGATGGCGGCGAGTCCGGCTTCGTTCGTTGGAATTTTGACGAAGACGTTGTCGTCGACGTTTTCCAAAATGGTGTGGGCGTCTTGAATCATTGCTTCCGTGGTTTGACCAACGGCTTGAATGTGGAAACTAGCTTGGTCGCCAATGATGGCCCGAATGGCACGCATGTGTGGGAAGAAGTCGATTTGGCCTTCCTTTTTAACGATTGACGGGTTCGACGTTACCCCGCTGAGTGGCATGATGCGCGCGTACTTTTTAATGTCTTCAATGTGAACGGTATCTAATAAGAATTCCATGATTTTCACCCCTGTTTTTGTTTACGGTTATACTATAACGGGAAATGAAAGCGCTAACTACAATTCTTAAGGAAGAAATTCGCTAAACCGCGAGCGGGCGGGCTTTTAAGGCCGAACTTTGGTGATGGTTGCACATTTGTGCATTAATAAAAATATAAATAGCGTTTGTGCAGTAAACGCAACCTTTACTAGCCTCTTCGCCAAAAGTTTTAGTTAATTTTGAACGGGGACGAGCGCTGCCACCCACGCCCGTAACGTATCCAACGCCGTAACTAGTGGCCAGCCGTGCGCTAATACGGTCGTGACGAGCGGGCTGTTGGCTTTATCGGTTAAAGTGAAGCCCACGTAGGTGTGGTCGGCGAGTGGCTGGTCAGCAGACAGAATGGTGGCGGGAACCTTGGCGGCCTTCAAAACGGCCTGAACTGCAGGGTGCTGCCAAGTGGCGGCATCCGTTAGCAGTTCAACGGGCTTGGTCGGCAGTTGGTAGCTGTCCGGCATAACGGCTTGCCAGGCCGCCTCGAAATTCGGCCCCAGGCCAATCGTTTCGCCGGTTGACTTCATTTCCGGGCTGAGTACGGTCGGCATTTGCGGCAGTTTACTAATGAAATTATGGATGACGTTTTAAACGGTCCGCAGTCGTTGATTTTTGAGGAGGCGGCTAACCGGATGCCCGCAATTAAAGCAATTATGGCGGCCACGTTGGGCCACCTCTTTATTCCCGAACAACTTTTTGAAGTGTAGATGAAAACTCACTCGCAGTGCCGCTTTGATTAGCGTCGGTGCGGGTGCGTTTTTTATGCTTTTAACGATTGGGTGTCTGAACCAAGGTTGAATTGGAACCTATTCTTTGTTTTTCAGGTGCTACAATATTTGGGTGATTCGACACGAAAAGCCCGCCTCGCAACAACTCAATATCGGGATGAAAGTTTGAGTAAGTGTTGAGGCGGACTTTTTGTGTTATTCAATTAAAATGATGCCCATTCTAGAGCGATTGTTCCGTCCGTTCGATGATATCATCTTGGGTTTCCTTGGATAGCCCAACGAAGAAGGCCGAGTAGCCGGCAACCCGAACGATTAAGTCGCGGTGCTTAGCAGGATGGTTCTGCGCGTCAATCAAAGTGTCACGGGACACAATGTTGTATTGAACGTGGTAGCCGTGCAACCGGTTGAAGAAGGTCCGTAAAAGCGCGACCAGTTTCATACAACTTTCATCGCTGCGCAAAATTTGTGGCGACATCTTTTGGTTGAGGAGCACCCCACCAGTAATGTCTTCGGTGTGCAGCTTAGAAACGGATTTAAAGACGGCGGTTGGGCCATCAACGTCCATGGCATGTTCTGGAGAACAACCTTCCGCTAATGGTGTGCGGGCGTGGCGACCATCCGGCGTGGCGAGGGTGCTATGGCCCTGACCAACGTTGGCCGAAATTGAGGACGTCCCGGCGTAGCGTAAGCCACCGATTGGACCGCGACCGTAACGGGTATTCTTGTACTTTGCGATTTCGTCAATGTATGGTTGGTAAGCGTCGACAATCAGGTCGTCAACGTAGTCGTCGTCGTTACCGTATTTTGGCGCGTCGTTGATGAGCATTTGCCGAATCTTTTCGCCGTCTTCGCCGGCAAAGTCGGTTACAAGTGCGTGCCAAAGCTGAGCGGTCGTTAAGCGCTTTTCTTCAAAGACGAGTTTCTTAATGGCGGCCAGTGAGTCGGCAAGGTTAGCAATCCCAACTTGGAGCCCACTAATAAAGTCGTAAACCGCGCCCCCTTCTTTGATCGTTTTACCCCGGCCAATGCAGTCGTCGGTTAAGACGGAGCAAAGGATGTCGGGATAGTTTTGTTCAAGCGCCAAGTCACAACTATTTTCAATGATGACACTTTGACGGGTCATTTCACGCAGGGCTTTATCCCAAGCGTCCATTAATTGTTGATAGGACGTCATGTCAGTGAATTTACCGTAATCGGGGAGGAGCCGCTTACCGGATTCGGGGTCGATCCCGCCGTTCATGACGAGCAATAGAACCCGTGGGAAGTTAATGAAACTCATCCCGGTACACCGGTAGCCCCACTTACCAGGAATGGCAGTTTCAACACAGCCAATGGCACTGTAATTGTAGGCGTCTTCCTTTTTAACCCCGCGCCGGATAAAGGATGGAATGATGACTTCGTCGTTGTTAAAGGCGGGCATCCCGAGTCCTTGTTTAATGACTTCCACACATTCACGCATGAATTTGTCACTGAGTCCTTTATGGTAGCGAACCGTTAAGTTTGGTTGTGGCAAGTGGGCCTGGGCAATTGCCCGCAAAATCAAGTAAGAGGTTGGGTTGACCGCGTCATGCCCATCCGGAGTTTGTCCACCAATCGTAATGTTTTGGTAAAGTGGACTCCCAGCTGAGAATTCGGTATGTTGCCATGACCGGACCTTGTTAATTGTGAGGGTCTTTAAACACAGGTTGGTCAATAATTCGGTCGCTTGGTCGGCATTGATTTCGCCGGTCTTTAAATCGTGTTCGTAAAACGGGTCCAAGTACTGATCGAGGCGGCCGTATGAAACGGAGTGGCCGTTCGATTCAATTTGCAAGGTCAGGTGCGTTAACCAGACGGCTTGAACGGCTTCGTAGAAGGTCTCAGCCGGTTCGTACGGCACCTTATTTAAAATGGCGCTCATTTTTTCGAGTTGCGCGCGCCGTTCTGGATTGGTTGCGGTTTGGGCTTGTTTAGCCGCGAGGTCGGCGTAGCGTTGGGCAAAATGATGAATCGCATTAATTGCGATTAAACCAGCCTTATAGAAGTAGTACTGCTTCTGCTGGTTAAAATCAGTTAAATCGATGGCCGCAAGCTTAGCTTTAATCCGGTCTTCGTACCATTTGAGCCCCTTGTTAACCACGTTCTTGTAGTCCACGGCAATGTGGCCATCGCCGGACGTGATGTTCCCGTCGGCACCAATGATGCCAAGGTCGTAGAAAATGCGACTGGCTTCGGGGAAGCTCGCGTAACCGCGGTCCTCTAAGGTATTATGTTGCCAAAATGGAGCGATTTCGCGGAGTTCTTGTTTGGATTCTTCCGTAATATAGAAAACGTCACCGGGACGCTTTTCAAATTGATCGAGTTCGTCGATCACCCAGTTCATTGAGTATTCTGGGAAAACGGGGGCCCAGCGGTTTTGACGGGCCTGGTTCCCGGCTAAGAGGGTGTCGTTTTCGATGAAAATCGTCATCTTATTTAAAACGTTTTCTAACATCTTAGCCCGTAAAATATCAACCTGCTCGTCCTGGTGGGCGCGGTAAGTTTCAGTAGTGAGAATCGCCCGTTCGGGATCGACGTATGGTTTAGCGTCAATGATGCTATCGCGGAAGCGGTCCATCATTGGAGTGAGTTGACCAAAATGATTCGTGGTTTTTGTTAAAGTTTCTGACATGTTCGTCTTCCTTTCTGTCGTTTGAAACTCATATATCTTTCTTACGTAATCATCATAGCATGGGCATCCCGGAAAATTAAGCGTTTTCAAGTGAAAAATAGAATCTTTAATGGAATGCACAATTGTGCAATTTAGTAGCCGTTTCGATAGGTGGATTCGAAGTTATCAAAAAAGGCGGTGGCGGGGAGGTCACAGCCTTTTGAAATGCAAATTTGAGTTTATTTGGGAACGACGGTTAACTGAACGTGTTGGCGTAACCGACGCGCAATCGCAGTCGGCAGTTGTGCGTCGGTAATTACGTGATTGACCTGCTGCCAACCGAGTTGGCGAACCGTGCTAGGTGCGGTGAACTTGCTAGCGTCCGTCAAAACGTAGGTCTGTTCGGCGTTTTGTGCCATCGCCTGAACCGTGTCGGCCCGCATAATGTCATTACCGTAAAAGCCGTAGTCGGCCGCGTAGCCGTCAACGCCAACGAATAACTTATTCGTATGGAAATTGGCGAGGGTGGCCTTCGTAATTGGCCCGACCGCAACCTGAGCATCAGCTTGGTAGGCGCCTCCGAGCACCATTACGGTGATGTTATCGTAGTCACGGACGTAGTTGGCAATGAAAAATGAAATGGTGATGATTGTCACGTGTTTGCCACTCTGTGCGAGGGCTTCGGCCAGAAGGGCGCAGGTTGAGCCAGATTCAATCATAATTGTTTCATTATCTTCAATTAAGCTTGCGGCCGCCGTGGCGATTTGACGCTTGGTATCGTAATTTTGAGCGAGCCGAAACTTTAAATCATTGGGGTTGTTAATGATAGCGACACCGTGTTGCCGACGTAAGAGCCCCCGCTGTTCTAATTGGGTCAGGTCCTTTCGAATGGTGACTTTCGAAACGTCGAGGAGGGCCGCTAACTCGTTGACTTCGATTCTCTTTCGCTGGTTAACAATTTGGAGTAGTCGTTCGTTACGTTGATTCATCGGGATCACTTCCTCTTTAGGCTAGGTTAGCGCAAGTTTTTAAAATACGCAACTAAGTTTCAATTAGTTTCTTTCGAAATAAAAACCATTTACGCTTGATAAAAATCGTGCTAGGCTAAGGTTGTAAATCAATCAGGGGAGTGAGCATGATGACGACCAGTACGACGGCCCCCTTAAAAGGGCTTGTTTTTAACATTCAAAAATTTAGTATTAATGATGGTCCGGGCATTCGAACGGTAGTTTTCTTTAAAGGCTGCCCGTTACGCTGTAAGTGGTGTGCGAATCCGGAATCGCAATCCGGAATTCAAGAGTCGATGTACGACGAACAAACTGCCAAGGAAACTATCGTTGGCGATTACATGACGGTAGAAGACGTGATGAAGGTTGTTATGCAGGATAAGGATTTTTATGATGAATCCGGGGGTGGGGTGACCTTCTCGGGTGGCGAAGTGCTGTTTCAAGCGCCGTTTGCGATTGAACTGGCCAAGGCCATTAAGGCGGCCGGAATTCACCTAGCCTGTGAAACGACCGGTTACACAACGCCAAAACTATTTAAAGAATTTATGCAGTACATGGACTTCATGTACTATGACTGTAAGCAGTGGGATCGTAATCGTCACCGGGCTGGGACTGGCGCCGATAACGGTGTGATTTTAAAAAATCTTGAAACCGCTGTCCAGGCCCATAAAACGATGATGGTCCGCATTCCAGTTATTCCGGGGTTTAACTATACGTTGGAAGATGCCGACCATTTCGGTCAGTTATTCGTTAAACTCGGCGTTCCGGAAGTTGAACTATTGCCGTTTCATCAGTTCGGACTGAAAAAGTACCAAGACCTGGGGCGTGACTATGCCTTGAAAGACGTTAAACAGTTACAGGCGGATGACCTAGTAGATTACGCCCACGCTATCGAGCAGCACGGGATTCGTGTGCGGATTAATGGGTGGTAACCTTGTGTAGTTACAATTGAATCAGACATAATGCAACCCAACTAGTTCCGTAATTGAGTTGCATTATTTATTTTGCATAACGCGCGACGTCATGCAAAAAATTGTAGATCAAGTTGAATAGTATCAAAGACAATAAAGTAGCTAAGAATGTGCAAAATATTGATGACGCCGAGTACGAGACACAGTTGTTTTAATTGGACTTGAAGCGACCGCATGTTAGCTAAAGACAAGTTGCCGCGCACAACCGCTTGAACTTGTTCAGCGGGGCGTTGAGAATATTGATACGCTTGGTGAATATACTGATTATTAGCGGAAACGCGGAGCAAGACCATCAAACTGAAAATTAGCTGAACAGTGTAGGTTAATGGCAGGATGAGATTAAGGTGCAAAAATAACCGGAGCAGAAGGTAGACGAGCAAACTTAGAATCAGGGGATATTTCAAGAACGACAGGATCCGTTCCAGTTTGGAATCTCTGTCCGGTTTTGGTTCGGCGACATTATTTTTAAGCAATGCTTTGGACTGCTGCAATAAGGCCTTGGAACGCTTGGTGAGGATGGCAAAAGCAATGGTATAGCTGATGACGGATATTAGCAAGTAGATTAGATTGTTAAAGAGTGCGTCTTGAACAAAATGGTAGAGAAAGTCGTCAGTATTAAAAGTCATGATTGGACCACCTAAGTAATTTATTTTAGACAGGGATGTTGCAGTTGGCGCGCACTTGAGGTGCAAAAGTGGCATTTACCCGTTTTATCGAGTTGTGTACAAAATTAGTATACAGAAAGGACGCCCATTTGCCCACGAAAGTGATGTGTGCGGATAGTTTTTGTTAATTTGGAATAAATTCGTCGTAGTAACCATTATTCACGTGCTTTCAATCGCTTATAGTTGGTTAAATCGTTGTGCGGGGTAATGGGACTGTTTGGACGTAACTCAAAAAAGTTGGTGCCAACGGCTTTGAGCCATTGACACCAACTAATAGTAAATTTTAGATTGCTTGAAACGGTCAACTGCCGTAGCTCGGCTAATCGGATTGATTAGTCTTCTTCAACATTGCCCGGATGGCAGCGACTGATTTCTGCACCGTTGCCGGGTCGGCTGGCTTGGCCGGTTGCGGTTGTGCGGGCTTAGGCTTGGCCGATGCTATTGATTTAGGGGTGACTTGGGAATGCGCAGCGGTCGGCTGGTTAGCCTGCATGGCGTCCATCGTTTGGTTCAGGCGGTGGTCAACGTAGACGTTTCCCTGATTCGTCGCGTGGCCCTTAGTCCAACGGTACTGAAGGTGCTGGAAGCGCGGCAAAAGCTGATCGACGGCTTGCCACAATTCGGCGTTGACGAGGGGTCCGCTGGCTCGTTTCCAGCCCCGGCGTTTCCAACCCGCCAGCCAGCCCTTGGTCACGGCGTTTAAGACGTACTGCGAATCTAAGACGAATTGAATCCGCGTGGCCGTTTGGTCTAACTTGGCAAGTTGTTCCAGCGCGCGCAAGAAAGCCATGATTTCCATTCGGTTGTTGGTCGCACCCCATTCACCGGCCGAATCGGTGACGATTTCACCGGGTAATTCAATCCGGTACGCCCACGCGGCTGGATCGTCTTGATGGACGTGGTCACCGGCAACGTTACCGTGGTTACGGGAACCGCCATCGGTGTAAACGACGATGTCCGCCGGAGTTTGAGGGCTTACGACTGCGGTTGACCGCGTTGTTGGGGTGTTAGTTTTAGGTGCCCGGCCAGCCATAAAAGCTTGGGCGGCCGCTGCGGTCGTAAAGCTCTTGTACTGCGCCTGAGGGTAACCACTGACTTGCTTTTGCGTTTCCGGCCAGGAACGGTAAATGCCTGGTTGTCGGCCACGTCGAACGGCATAGTATTTTTGTGCCACGGATAGGACCTACTTTCTAAGTGTTGGGATAACTTCAATTTAGCATAATTTACTGGTGGGGAAAAGGCTAATTGAAAGGGAGTGTGCCAAAAGTCGGTTAAGCGGAGCCAGCTGACTTTTAGCGATTAACATGAGGCAACGTAAAAGGGACC
Source organism: Lactiplantibacillus modestisalitolerans (assembly GCF_005405425.1). Taxonomy (GTDB): domain Bacteria; phylum Bacillota; class Bacilli; order Lactobacillales; family Lactobacillaceae; genus Lactiplantibacillus; species Lactiplantibacillus modestisalitolerans. Next base: position 154,675 of record NZ_BJEA01000010.1, read on the forward strand.
GTGACTTTTGCCACGGTCCCCCCGGTTCTTTAGCTAGGTAAGGCTGAAGTTCATCTGGCACTTTATGGCGATATCGCCGAAACGTGTTCGGCCCAGCATAGTCCTGCGGTTAGCTACGCCACTAGCACCATGCACAGTTCGCATCGCACCAGTGGCTAGGCTAATCCTCAGACCAACCCGCTGGGCATCACACTCTGGTTTTGAAACGTGCTCCAAACCAACTGATGCCTGTGCCTGCTACGACAGCGGTCCAACGCAAAGCCCGCGTCACACCGCTGTCTAGGCAGTGCTCATTTGACACTTACCTGCAATATCGCCGAAACGTGTTCAACCAAGCTGACCTCTGCGATTGCTACGCTAAGGCCACAATGCCAAACCCAGGCATCATGTCCTTAGCTAGGCAATGCTCAAGGTCAACCCGCTTGGTTTCACACTCTAATATTTCTTAAACAGCCCCGTCAGGTTATCCATAAACGCTTGTAAGTAACGGTCCTGATCAACGTTGATTGCCACCTTAACGTTAGTTGGTTCCTTCAAGCGGGCCGGATCGCCAATGGTCCGACCATAATCTTCACCCTCGGCCTGCACGAACATGTTTAAGTCAAAAGTAGTCACAAAACTTGGATCAATTGCGACCCCAACGGCCAACGGATCGTGCAAAGCACAGCCGTGCAAGTGCGGGCTCGTTACCTTGTACGCATCAATATAGTAATCCACGATGTCGGCGAATTTTTCACCAGCGGTCGTTTGCAGGTCACGCCAAGATTTAGTTTCAGTGGTCGTAAGCAACGTCCGCAGGGTAACGTCTAATCCAACCATCGTTAAGTGAATTGGACTGGTGAAGACGGCGTTGGCCGCCTCAGCGTCCTGGTTAATGTTGGCTTCTGCGAAGTGACTCACGTTCCCAGGAACGGTCAGTGCACCGCCCATAATGGTCACATTGCCAATTTCGGTGGCGATTTCGGGCGCCTTTTTCAAAGCGGCGGCTAAGTTCGTCAGCGGGCCGGTTGGCACCAGCGTTAAGTCGGACCCGTACTTGTGGGCCGCGTCAATTAAAAAGTCCACCGCAGACTGGGTTTCGACTGCGCGTTTCGGTTTTGGCAACGCCACTTCACCAATCCCGTTTTTACCGTGAATTTGTTGTGAAATTGCCATTACGTCGAAGTGTTCAGTCGTGCTGGAATGCGGTTCACCGACAAAGACCGGTACGTCGGTGGCACCGAGTAACTCTAAAATCCGCAGGCTATTGTCCGCCGCTTGGTCAACGAGCACGTTACCGTACGAGCTCATGATCCCAATTAAATCGACGTCGGGCGCACCCACAGCGTAGGCGATTGCCAGTGAATCATCAATCCCAGTATCCAAGTCTAAAATCATTTTCCGTTTTGCCATCTGCAAAATCCTCCCTGTGAAAGACAGTTTTTAATGATTAGCGTTGTTGTTAGCTTAATTGTAAACGTTTCAGGGGACGGTGACAACGGCCGTTCGGAAATTCGCGTGAAAACTTGGCTTTTTCGGGGACTTAGCGGCCCCTAGTCAAAATGTAATCGCTGTCTTATACTAAAACTGAAGTAATTGTAAGGGGATGTTGACGGGTGAACTTTGAAAAGCATTACCGCTATACGGGTAAGGAACAGTTGACACTAGCGGCGCAAACAACGGCACCGGATCCGCGGTTTGCGGATGAAAAACTAATCAAAAAGCAAATTGCGAAGAATATCAAACAACTAAAGGAGTTACAAGGTAAGCTTTATGCTCAGGACCGCTACGGCGTCTTGATTATTTTTCAAGCGATGGACGCGGCCGGGAAGGACAGCATGATTCGCCATATTATGAGTGGGGTGAATCCACAGGGCTGTCGGGTGACGGCGTTTAAGCAGCCGACGAGTAACGAACTGGCCCACGATTATCTGTGGCGAATTCACCAGCAAGTTCCCGAGCGGGGCATGATTGGGATCTTTAATCGGTCCTATTATGAAGACGTGCTAGTTAGCCGGGTTCATCCCGAGCTAATCGTTAACGCCCATATTGGTGCACTTCAATCGGTCAGTGACGTTGACGATGCGTTTTTTGAACGCCGTTTCAACGACCTGCGCTTCTTTGAATCCTACTTGCAAGCCAATGGATTTTTGGTTTTGAAATTCTTTTTACACATGTCAAAGGCTGAACAGAAGCAACGCTTCATTCGGCGCATTGAGATTCCCAGTCATAATTGGAAGTTTTCGGCGGCCGACGTGCGTGAACGTCAGTACTGGGATGCTTACCAGCGGGTTTACGGGGATGCCTTGACGCACACCGCCACTAAGCAGGTGCCGTGGTATGTGATTCCATCTGATAGTAAGTGGTATTCGCGGTTGTGCGTTTCTGAAATTATTAATCAGCGCCTGGCTGAGTTACCGTTGGCGTACCCGTCACTCATGCCGAGTGAACAGGCGCAGTTAAAAGCAGCGTTAGACCAATTAGATCATGAAAATGAATGAAGAAGACCCGTAACCGCAACCAGCATGAAGGTGGTGACGGGCAGTTGGGTGGTACCAGCCAACGGGAGCCGCACGAATTAGCGCCGCCCCTTTGAAGACGAATAAGCGGCCGTGGCTTTTGCCACGGTCGCTTATTTGCCAATATCTAAAGATGACAGCGATTACAATCACGCTCGTGTCACGGAGTCAATGAATCCGGTGACGCATCCAGGTGAAGTAGCTTAATGCTAGTAAGCTTAACAGTAAGGCAATTCCAGTTGCGAGCCACGTACTTTCCGTACGTTCACCGGTTTGTGGGAGTCCCCGCACTGAATTGGTTTCTTCATCGGCTTCTTCAGCGGAAGCGGCCGGGGTGGTCGTCACGCTAGCTGAACCCGGCGCCGCAACAATGGTGGTTGTGGTGGGCACGAAGGAGCTTGGATTACTTGGCAGTGCTGGCGTCGCACCCGTAACGGGCTGCTGAGTGGAATTAGCACTCGCGGTCGTTGGCGGCAGGGCGGGCAATCCGGTTGCTGGGGCGGGCCCAGTCGGTTGGCTAGGGGCTGGTTGCAAACTAGTTGGCGGCGTTGGTTGGTCGTTTACCGGTGCAGTCGGACCTGGAACTTCCGGGGCGGCCGTCGTTGGGGCCTCGGGTTGTGGTTGACTTGGGTTCGTCGGCGCCGACGTATCCGGATTTTCTGGCGTTGAGGTACCCGGATTTTCCGGTGTTGACGTATCGGGGTTCTCCGGTGTCGAAGTATCCGGATTTTCCGGCGTTGAGGTACCCGGATTTCCCGGTGTTGACGTATCGGGGTTCTCCGGTGTCGACGTACCCGGATTTTCCGGCGTTGACGTATCGGGGTTCTCCGGCGTCGACGTATCCGGATTTTCCGGCGTTGACGTATCCGGATTTTCCGGCGCCGTTACCGGGGGATCATCTTCCACCGGTGCGGGCCGCACGATTGACGCGTCGGCGGAACCGCTATTTCCCTGATCATCAATGTAGGTGGCCTGGTTGGTATACAGGGCTTCCCCCGTTGGCTCGTTGGTCGTTGTCTGGTAAGTTAACGTTAAATGCCCCACGAACGCCCCCGTCGCGGTGACGATTAGCTGACTACCACTAACGGTGGCCGTTGCATCGATTGGGTTTCCTAACTCATCCGTTAACTTGGCACTATCAGCGACGTAGCTCTGGTTCGTGCTGATTTGATCCGTGATGACTGGGTTGACGAGTGAGTTTTCATTCGCTAAAACGTCAACCGTCCAATTTAATTTGGTTTGGTCAAGTGGGTCGGCCCACGCTACCGATTTACTCATCGCAATCGGCGCTAAGTCAATCGGTTGATCCGGGGTGGCCCCGATAACGGCTAAGTGAATATACCCACGGCGGTTTAACGGTCGTAACGTAAAGTAACTGTTTAAAGTGACGGTCCCGGTATGACTCCCCGCGGCAATGAAGAAGGTCCCGATGGTTCCGCCGTCAGAACTAACCATTGGGAAGGCGTCATCGGCGGGAATTTTAACGTTGGTTGGGACCTGAACGCTCAGAGTGTCACCCGAACGGACGAGGCTAGTGTTCGGAATACTCCAGTTATAGTTGACGGTGTATTCCGAACTTTCCGGTAACTCGGCGTCATGCGACAGGATGTTACCCGCGGCGTCTTTAATGACGGCGCTATTGACGTCCAATCCGGTCGCTTCGGTAATCACCCGCGCCTGACTAACGAGTGGTGGTGCGGCCAAACTTAAGAGGAGCCCACTAAGGGTGGCTAACAATAAAAACCAAATTTTACGCACAAGACATACCCCCATTCTTGCTGATTACTTGCCTAACTCGGCACCCATAATTTACCATGTTTGTACAGTGAAGCAACGCCAGGTGCATTGGTTTGGCAATTAAGCAAACAATGCGATAGTAATGGTGGCACAAATTTGGGTAAATCGCGCCGTTACGGGATTTGTGAGCGCTAGCAGTTCGCTTTGCATTCTAAGCGTAAATCCACTAGAATTAAGCCAACGTCAAATTTTTTAAGAGAGTAGGAACATGATGAGTACAACTTACGATTTAACGATTATTGGTGGGGGTCCGGTCGGAATGTTCGCGGCGTTTTACGCGGGCATGCGCAACGCCCGGGTCCAGTTGTTGGAAAGCTTACCCGAATTGGGCGGGCAGGTGCAGGCGCTGTATCCCGAAAAGCTGATTCACGACGTCGCCGGCTACCCCGGTATTAAGGGGCGCGAATTGGTTGCACAACTTGCCCGGCAGATGAAGCAGTTTCCAATCGACGTCCGGTTGAACGCGGCGGTGACCGACGTGGCAGGTCAGATTGGCGATTTTATGGTGACGACCGCGGACGGCCAAACTTCCAAGACGAAGGCGATTATCATTGCGACCGGGAACGGTGCGTTTGAGCCGCGCCGGCTCGCGGTGGATAACGCGGCAGACTTTGAAGGCCGGCAGTTATTCTACCACATTCCAAAGGTGGAGCAGTTTAAGGATCAGACCGTGCTGGTTGCCGGTGGGGGTGATTCGGCGATTGACATGGCGCTATTATTGGAACCGGTCGCCAAACAGGTGTACATTATGCACCGCCGCGACCAGTTTCGGGGAATGGAGCACAGCGTTGACTTGTTGAAGGCGTCGTCGGTGATTATTAAAACCCCATTTTTAATTAAAAAATTAGCAGAGACGCCAACCGGCCAATTAGGCCTAACGATGCGTGAAGTGCGCGGCGAAGCCGAAGAGCAGTTGGCCGTCGACGCTTTGGTGGTTAACTACGGGTTTATCGCGGACAATAAAGTCATTCGTAACTGGCACGTCGTACCAACGCTGACTCACCGGTTGTTTGCGGTTGATACGGAAATGAAGACCGATGTACCGGGCATTGCGGCCATTGGGGACACCGTTACTTATCCGGGCAAACTGGGATTGATTGCCAGCGGGTTTGGGGAGGCCCCGAACGCGGTCAACCAGTTAATGATGACGCTCTATCCGGAACGGCGCAGTCCGTTGCACAGTACCACTTTATTTGAAAAGCAGGGGCGCTAGTCATTTTTTATCATAATTAAATTAAACCCGCTGACAGTTAGCAATGGTGCTAACCGTCAGCGGGTTTTGTGATTTGATGCAAGTGTTGGTTTTAACTCTGGTCCGTTAAACTCAGTTCGTTCATGAAGGTGAGGAGTAGTTTGGCGTAGCTGGGGTGCTCAGTAGTCGTTCGGACTTGGCGCTGCATTTGACGCGTGTTGTTGGTGATCACGCCGTCAACGCCCATGAACATCATCTGGGTCATCTGATCCTCATCGTCGATGTCCCACGCATAAACTAGTTTATGGGCACGCTCGGCCTTGTCAACAAAGCGGTCGTTAAGGGTCGTGACTTCCATCGTGTAGCCATCCGCCACGGTATGTGGGAAGGTCAGGTTATACGGTAAAATGTAGCTGGTCGTCTGCTGCTGATCACGTTGCTTGAGGTCGCTCATCACCCGGTAACTCAACGTCTGGACCTGATCGTGGTGCTGCTTCAAACTGGCACCATATCGCTGGACGAAGCGGCGCGTGTCGGCCCGGGTGTAGGCGCGGTTCGTCTTGATTTCCACGAGCAAGCGTTGGCCAGACTGGTGGGCGGCTTGTAAGTAAGCGTCGAAGCTGGGAATTTTAGCCGCGTGGCCGTTCTCCCGGACGGTTAAACGCTGCAGTTGCGCAAGGGTTAGGTTGGCCGTGCGCACGTTTTTACCAGTTAGCGTTTTGAGGTTGGTATCGTGCATCACGACAAACTGATGATCCTTGGTGACTTGCACATCCATCTCAACGTAGGCCGGGTGCGCCTGTGCGGTTTTTTTCAAAGCGGGAATGGTGTTTTGAACGCCGTTATGGTGATCGACCCCGCGGTGCGCAATGATGAGTGGTTTACTAATTGCCAGCCCGTTGAGGTAAATTAGGTTAAAGCCAACGAGGACCCCGCTGGCTAAAACGAGGCCCGCAACCACGCCAGTACGGGTCCACCGCTTTAAATGCGGCGGCTCGTTAAAGTAGCGGGGGCGCTTAGAAATGAGGCTTAAATCTTGCCGGTAAAGGGCGATGAACAACATCATGAAGAGCGCGGTCGTGTAACAGATCAGGATTTCAGTTGCGATTTCCATCAAAAAGAGGTTGACGGTCGCGGCGCCCATTGCCAGCGTCGTTTGATCCCAAGCTAGCTGAGCAACGTAGAGTACGCCGTAAATTAAACTGACACTAAGACCGGTCATGAGGAGAATGACCAGCATAGCCCATAAATTGCGGAGCGTCCGGTGCCTGGTCTGCGACCAACTACGCCGAACCGCAATCCGCCAGGGGAGCTGGTCCAAAATCATCAGTGGTAGCAGGGCGATGAGACGTAACCCCAGGTAGCCGGTAATCAGGTAAAACGCCGCCAGCGCAACCGTCATCCAGGGATTGTCCATCAGGAAGCTGACGATGAATGCTGGAATCCGGGCCTTGTTCAGCAGTGGGGTGGTAAACATGAAACTGCCAAACGGGAGGATCACAATGAAGTAGCCCACGAAGAGGGGAAAACTACTCAAAGACGTGTGCCGTAAGCTACCGACCGTTGCGCGTAAAACCTGGCGGACCGTTTGCGGCCGCCCGCGGAGAATGTTGGTAATGCCCAGTAACAAGAAGGCAAATTGCCAGTAGACGAGCTCAATCAGCGCCACTAATAAAACGAGCATTCCCAGCATCGCCAGCGGTGCCTGCCGGGCAATGGCCGCGAAGTTAGTGTACGAAACGTAAGCGACGCCCTGACTCTTTAGTAACAGTTCCAACGCTTCGTTGAAAAACGGAATCGCTAAGTAGCTGATCACTAGGTTGGTCCCAAAAATTAGCGCGACGTAACTTCCCCAATTACGATAAAACCGGCGGGTCGCGCCCCACCAAAATTGCCATGCACCCATTATCAAAACTCCCTTATCGTCATAGATAGTTATAGTTTAGCACGGGCGCGTCGAAAAAAACTGACGAAATGGTTAAAAGCTATCACGGTTACTTTAGAAATGAACGTTGTGGTCGTTACTTTCTTAGTGAACAAAACCCCCAACTACGACAATGGCAGTTGGGGGTTCCGTTGCAGGACAACCAGTTATTGACCGGAAGCACTGCTGCTAGAAGTGGACTGGTTGGTATCATTTTCATCCGGATTGGTGATCTTGATCCGCGTTGAGTCGGTCTTCTTATGTGAATCTTCAGGCGCGTCCGTCTTGTACAGTGATTCGGTCGATTTGTTACCGTTCTTGCTATACAGACTAGTCGAGCCCTTCTTGAGTTTTTCTTCAATCTGAATGGTCTTTTCGAGTTCGTCAGCGTAGTTATAGTCGGACGCATCAACGGCCTTAAAGTCCTTCGGCGTATAGAAGCGCAAAAGGTTCTTCGTGTTCAGCGAATCCGACAGGCTCAGTTCCTTGTTGACCTTCTTTTGCAGTTTGTCGATCCGTTTCTGGAGGGCCTCGTCGTCACTCGTATCGACCTCTTCACCGGTATGATTGTCATAAACGGTATCATTGAGGACGGTGTACTTCGGGGTGACAAAATCACGGTTTCGAAACGCGACCGTCTGGTCATGATCTTTGGAGAAGAGGTCGGTCCCAAACTGAATGTAGCGTTTGCTAGAAATTCCCAGCAAATGGAGCAGGGTTGGGAGGACGTCAATTTCACCACCATAGGTGGATTCGATTTTTCCGCCGGTCGTTCCGGGGAGGTTGACCATGAACGGAACCCGTTGCAATTGCGCGTTGTCAAACGAACTCCAATCGTCGGCCGACTTACCAAGAATTGGCGCCAACGTATCGTTTTCACTGTTGGACAAGCCGTAGTGGTCCCCGTACAGAACAATCATCGAGTTCTTCAATAAGCCAGCTTTTTCTAAGTACTGGTAGAATTCCTGAATTGATTGATCCAAGTAATGGGCCGTTTGGAAGTAGCCGTTAATGGCGGAATCGCTAGTATCAGTCGTCTTAAAGTCGGTATCTTCTTCGTCCAACGTGAACGGAAAGTGGTTCGTGACCGTAATGTACTTAACGTAGAACGGTTGTTGGAGTCGTTCGAGGTACTGGACGGAATGCTTGAATAGTAATTTATCTTTCAAGCCGTAACCGGTTGATTTATCACCAGTGGTATCGAAGTAGCTAGCATCAAAGAAGTATTGATAACCCATATTCTTGTAAGTGTTATTGCGGTTCCAGAAGCTGGCGACGTTTCCGTGAAAGACGGCGGACGAGTAATTGCCGCGCTGGTTTAAAATTGCCGGAGCGGCTTGGAAAGTGTTATCCGAACCTAGTTGCGAGAATAGTGACCCGGTGGACAGTCCGTAAGTACTCGTTTCCAACATGTTTTCGGCATCACTAGTTTTACCCTGGCCAACCTGATGGAAAAAGTTCTTAAAGGCGTAAGTCGATTGGCTATGATACAACTTATTCAGGAACGGGGTAACTTCCTTGCCGTCGATTTTTTTATCAATCAGAAATTGTTGGAAACTTTCCAAGTGAATGACAATCACGTTTTTACCCTTGGCAATCCCATACATCTTGTCATTCGGCGCTGCGTAATGAGCCTTGGTAAAATCGTGAACCGTATCTAGTTCCGATTTCTTGGCGCTCGCCCGCTGATGATTCGTTTGCTCATCTTTAATGGCGTCATACACCGTGAATGCGTCTAAACCGAGGTATTTAACCAGGTAATTACGGTCAAAGGTCCGGGTCAATAACTGTGGCCGGTTGGCTTCGGCAAGCGCCAAGTTAAGGCCAAAGCCAGCCAGGGCGACCGACGTGTAGGCAAACGCCGAGTGCTTCCGGATTGGTCGTTGGTCCTGCTTGATAACGTGAACCAGTAACAGGCCGAGGACGACGATTAAATCGACCCAGTAAATCAGGTCGTAGCCCTTCATTAAAGCCAGTGACGAGCCGGTCAGTCCCTGATTAACTTTGGAATAACCGGTAATCGTACTCACCGTCATGAAGTCGGTGAATTCACGGTAATAAATGACGTTAGCGTACAGTAAAATCGTATCGAGCGCATCAATCAACAGTAATAGGTAGTAATAATAGCCAGTTTTCCGAATATAAAAAGCTAGACTAAACAGAAAAACCGTGGTTGCGATTGGGTTGACCAACATTAAGAATACTTGCAAGATGTCGGCCACGCCCAATGAGAACTCTGCGAGGTACGCGAAAATCGTTTTAGCCCAGAATAGTAATACTAAGAGCCAAAAGAACCCGATCCGCGTATTCACGAGTTGGCGGAATTTGGTAAACATGAATATAAGACCTCATTCTGTGACAAATTTAGGGTAACGTTAAAGGTACTATCAAGTCATTTTAACATAAGAGACCGGTTCGAAATCGCTAACATTTTTAAGAATGCGTTAAATGCAGAATTGACGGTAATTAAAACAACCGGTATGCTCATCTTTAGAGGTGGTCAAAAGGTATGAAAATTGAAAAAAGTAATCAAACGACGTCGGCGGTTTACCGCGACGCGCTCGCAATTCGGCGAGCAGTTTTCATTGATGAGCAGGGGATTGCCCCGGAAGATGAGCTGGATCAAGTGACGGCGGCGACCTGGCATTACGTGGCTTACGATGACCAGAACCAGCCGGTGGCGACTGCTCGCATTACCCCGGAAGGCCCTGGTAGTTGGCACGTACAGCGGGTTGCGACACTCAAAACGGCTCGCGGTCACGGCTATGCCCGCCAGTTACTGGCCCAAATTGCCCTGGATGCGCGGGCGGCTAACACGCAGCGTTTAGTGTTGGGCGCGCAAGTGACCGCGCAGAGCTTTTATCAGCAGCTGGGTTTTCAAGCAGTGGGCCCGGAATTTATGGAAGCCGGGTTACGGCACCAACAGATGCAACGCAGGTTCTAAGCGGCGTCCTAAATCAGCAATACAATTAGATTTGCCGAATGAATGCGGTCCCCAACGGTTAAGGGGCGAATTTGTTCGGCAAATTTTCATTTAAGGCTTATTAGTACACCTCCGTAACGGGATGGTTTTATGGTTAACGTAGTTAGGACGCGTGGGGACGTCGCCGTTAGCCAGTTAAGTTGCGGCGAGCTAAACGTTCTAATGGTTTAGTTGTGTGTTAGGTAGTCATGATAGAAATGGGGGAAAGAGTTTATGCGAGCCAAATTGTTTACAGCCCTTCTTGGTCTGTTGACAGTTATTGCAACGGTCTTCGCACTGGGATCCGTTGCTCGCGCCGATGAAATCCCAGCACTGGGGTTAACCGGTAGTGACGCAACCGTGACGGACCGCTATGGCCACGTCATTACGGACACGAATACGTTAAGCAAATGGGAAGACTATACTGTGCAGTATAACTGGTCAATTCGAGATGGGCAACCAATTGCGGATGGCGATACGACGACGGTGACGTTACCAAACGGGGCCGTCGCGCCGGTCAACCTTAGTTTTCCGTTGAAAGATAATAATGGGCGCGTTGTTGGGACTTTTGCAATCCAGGCCGGGCAAACGACCGGGACCATTACGTTTAACGATGCGTTGTCGCAAACTGGGACGAACCGGACGGGAACCCTCCAATTTTTCGCGAAGGGGACCGTTGATAACGACGTACACTTTGACTGGTCAATCAACAAAATTGGTTGGATTGGGGATTATGACGCCAACGGCTTACCGTCAACGTTAGCGTGGAACGTGGCGTTTAACCCAACCGGTCAGAATTTGGGAACGGTCACGGTCACCGATACCCTGGGGCCAAATCAGACCTTTATTCCGGGTTCGGTTGTGGCTCAAACTGGGAGCTACAATGACGTCGGTAACTTCATTCAAAGTGGGACGACCACGCCAACCGTAGCGGTCAATGGTAACCAGATTACGTTTACGTTCCATGACATTACGACCGCGGTGAACATGGTCTACAACGTTCAGTTAGCCAACGTGACGGAAAATAGTAACAATTGGACGAATTCAGCATCGATGAACGGCGTCACGATTAGTAGCAACGTTAGTTACGGCGGTGATGGGACCGGGAATGGTGAGGACCACCTCGGGAGCATCATGCTGTTAAAGGAAGACGCGGATACGAAGGCACCGTTGAGTGGCGCTGAGTACGAGTTGCAAGACAGTGCCGGCAACGTGATTCAGTCAGGATTGACGACGAATGCCAACGGTGAGCTGATCATCAGCAACTTACGGTTAGGTAACTATCAGTTAGTTGAAACGAAAGCGCCAACGGGTTATCAGCTGGATTCAACGCCAATTCCGTTCACAATTGATTTGAATACTGCGCGTGAATTAACGGACTTGACGCAGTCAAACCAAAAGCTGCCAGTGGCCCCAACGACTGGTGAGGTTGTTTTAACGAAAACCGCGTTTGATACGCAGGAGCCGTTAGCCGGAGCGGTTTATCAATTGACCGACGGCACTGGTCAAGTGCTGAAAACGGGGCTGACAACTGATCAAACTGGTCAGTTATCGGTCGCCGGCTTAGCACCTGGTGACTATCAATTCGTTGAAACGCAGGCCCCAACCGGGTACCAATTGAACGCCACACCAATCAAGTTTACGATTACGAGTGGTCAGACGGCGCCCGTTAAGGTGAGCGCCACCAATCAGCCAATTGAAGCGGCTCCGGGCGAACCTGGAAATCCTGGCACCACTGAGCCGGAGAATCCAGGAACGACTGAACCTGAAAATCCTGGCACCACTGAGCCGGAGAATCCAGGAACAACTGAACCTGAAAATCCTGGTACCACAGAGCCGGAGAATCCAGGAACAACTGAACCTGAGAACCCAGGTACTAGTCAGCCGGGAACAACTGAACCCGGGACGACCGCACCTGGAACCAGTACTCCGGGGACGACTGGTCCGGCGCAACCCGGGACTGGCGAACCAGATTTAGGTCAACCGGAGACGCCAGCACCAGCGACGCCAGCACCGGCTAAGCCGCAGCCCGCGCCGAGTCAACCCGCACCCACAACACCAACTGTGCCAGGGGTGACCGCACCAGCAACGGGCGCTAGTCAAGCTGGTTCAACGGCGACGATTGGTCAAACGGGTCAGGCGTCCAGCAATGGTTCAGCCGCGACCGTTAATGGTCAGCGGCCAGCCAATGCCATTACGCCAGCGGTTAACCAGTTGCCACAAACTGGTGAACGGCGTTCGCAACCGCTCGCAGTTGTAGTTGGCTTAGCCCTACTGTTAATGCTAATTGGTTTTAGCGTTTATACTGTTCGGCGGCAAGGCTAGTCACAAGTTAACAGTGGCTGATTAAATCCGCATCCTTGAACGAATTGTTCAGGGGTGCGGATTTTTTTAGTTCATAATATGTGATGTCAAGCTGTTAAAACAGGGTCAAGCTAGCCACCCGGTTACCCCCGCTGCTGGCGGCAACCGCAACACCAATTGGTACAGAACCATTTTTCCGGCGCGGGGCTGGTCTCTGAAAAATTCGGGTGAATGTGCTAAGCTATGGCGACAATCAATTAAGAATGGGGTTATTAAATATGGATTATTCCGCATTATTAGGACCGGACCGCTACGATTTAGCTGTGCAATTAGCTGGTCAGTACCACCTTGATCCGAGCCAGGTGCTGTTTGGTTACTTGCAAGTTGTCAGTCGGATGACGGGGGCGCAGCCGGATGACCCGGCGGACTTAAAGGATCCGCGGGTGCGCGCCGCCATCAATACCGAATTTGATCACTTTTTGAAACGCCGGCACTAGTCCGCGCGAAAGATAAACGGCGCGTGCCAAGTCGCGGCCATCGTCGGCGTTAATTGGATTTGTTGGTGTCGCAGCGTCGTGCGCGCAACGAAGTGGTAAGTCGCGTGTGTTAAATCAATTACACTGCGGTAGTGGGTGTAGTTGTGACTGACCTGGTTGCGCTTGGCCGGGTCGAAGGGAATGCTCACGGCTGCCAGCCAGTCGAGTAGGGTCGTTGGCGCCTGGGCGGGCGTGAGTTGCGGACTACCGAGGCGGCGAATCGCCATGTGATTAAAGCGCCGGGTGGGCACCACCCCACTGGGTAAAGGACGCTGAGACGCAACCCAATTTTGGGCCGCGGTTCGGACAGCTTCAAACGGCTGGTCCGCAACGTCGAGTAGCCGCCGCAAGTTCGTTAAGTGAACGGGTAAGGTCGGCGTGTTTGTTAGAACGCCCGCCGGATTGGCTTGCGCGTGCAGGGTGGGCGTGGTCGGTTCAATTACGATTTGGGCGCCAGTTTGATCACTGATGAACCAGTGGAAGGGGTAGACCTGATCAGCACCGCCCCACAGGCCGGCAACTAGGTTGACCCGTGGTAGGTCAGCTTGAACTTCGGCCACGGTGGCGTGTTCACCGAGGACCCAGTTGATGAAGCCCTGTGGGGTTAGGTTAATTTGGTCGGTTTGGGCGGCTGACTGGTAGTGCACGGCGTGTGGCAGGTAAAGTTCGGCACAGGTCAGCCCGGCTTCGTTGAGACCGTCCGCCATCAAACAGCTCGCAAAGTGAATTGGAAGGCGGCCGCCGCCTAAGATGGCGTAGCGGGTCGTGCGGTTAGTTTGTAGGCCGGTGGGCCACTGATAGCCCCGGGGCAAAAAGATTGGTCGCCAGGGCGTGGTCGTGGGAAAGTCCATGGTGCGCGCGAAGTAGTGACCGCCGCGCGTATCGGTATAGGTAAGGCTCGTACACATGCAAAAGCGCTCCTTTCGTTGCCCTTAGTATACGCTTACAATGACCGGCCGCCAAAGCATCGGTTTTCGTGAACGACCTAATTAAATGTTAATTGACATTAGAAAAGGGTAATTTTGTAGGCTCATTATTTTCCAATCTTTAAAAGCGTGTTATAATAATGTTTCAATAACTATCAAAGCGAGGTCTTCATAGTGAGTGGATATAACGTCGCGATCGTTGGCGCAACCGGTGCAGTCGGTGCACGGATGATCAAAATGGTGGAACAAACAAGTTTACCGGTTAATTCGGTTAAGCTGTTGGCATCAAGTCGTTCAGCAGGTAAGCAACTTCAATTTAACGGCCAAGCATTAACGGTTGAAGAAACCGTTCCTGAATCATTCGAAGGAATTGATTTGGCACTGTTTTCAGCGGGTGGGTCGGTCTCCAAGAAGTTTGCCCCCGAAGCCGTTAAACGCGGTGCGGTGGTTGTTGACAATACGAGTGCGTTTCGGATGGATCCAAAGATTCCGTTGGTCGTTCCCGAAGTAAACCCCGAAGCCCTGAAATTACATCACGGTATCGTGGCGAACCCGAACTGTTCGACGATTCAAATGGTGGTTGCGTTGGAACCAATTCGCAAGGCCTTTGGGTTGAAGCGGGTCATTGTTTCAACTTATCAAGCCGTTAGTGGTGCGGGTAACCGGGCCTTAAAGGAATTACACGATGAAACGCAAGCCTACTTAAACGGTGAAGAAATGCACGCGGAAATTTTACCAACTGCTGGGGATAAGAAACATTATCCGATCGCCTTCAACGCGCTCCCACAAATTGACGTGTTTGAAGAAGACGGTTACACCCATGAAGAATGGAAAATGATCCACGAAACCAAGAAGATTATGTTGAATGATATGGATGCGAAGGACATTAAGGTAACGGCTACCTGTGTTCGGATTCCAGTTCCAGTGAGTCATTCAGAATCAATTTACTTCGAAGTTGAGGATCCAAAGGCCACGGTCAAGGGCATTCAAGATGCTTTGGCAGCGGCACCGGGCATCGTCTTGCAAGACGACCCTGATCACCAAATTTACCCGCAGGCTCACAACGCCGAAGGGTCCCGCGACACGTTCGTTGGTCGGATTCGGCCGGATCAAGAAACGCCGCAAGCTTTCCAGATGTGGAACGTTTCTGACAACATGTTGAAGGGGGCTGCTTGGAATTCGGTTCAGATTGCTGAAACGATGCACAAGATGGGCTTATTACACATGCAATAAGGTTTTATCAGGTTGACGAGTTGTTGACCAACTAAAAGCGGTTGACGTTAGTTTTAAGACTAATGTCAACCGCTTTTTGAGTTCGCTTTAATTCTCGGGCCTATGATATTTGGTGTTGATCTGCTAAGAAGGTTGCCAATTGAATTTTCAATCAGTTCGTTGTGATTAGCGAAATAG
>NZ_BJEA01000011.1 GCF_005405425.1 Lactiplantibacillus modestisalitolerans
CGTCAAACTATCTCTTTCACCACTTATATTAGTATGTTTCCAGCCGCTTTAGGACCAACCGGTAAGGCGACAAGTTTCCACTATCCGGGCTTGACTAACCCTAGAAACGAGGCCGTGACATTAGTCATAGCCTCGTTGGGTTTCCAAATATTAATAGCCGAAACGTGCACCAAAAATCAGCTGGTGAGCATTAACCGACTTTTGGCACACGCTCGGCTTTTTTAGTTACTTTGCGAGTAATTCCTGCTCAATGGTTGCCAATACTCCGGCATGTTCATTGTCTAGCGCCGTTACGTGCGCCGCCGCTTGTTGAACCACCGCATCCGCATTTGCCATCGCGAAACTATGCGGTACGCTTTGCAAGAGGGGTAAATCGTTAGCGCCATCCCCAAAGACCATCAACTGGTCGTTCGTTAAACCGAACTGGTTCGCTAATAGTTGAACGGCTGGCAACTTGCCCACCCGTTGGTCGACTAGGTCGACGACCCCGTAACCACTATCGTGTGCCCGTAACGCACCCTTAAAATAGTGATTTGCATCCGCGACGAGCCGCGCCGCGTGGTCTGGAAGCGTCGACACACTAATCTTCTTAACTTGATCATGAACGGCTTTCAAATCATCCACCAACTGTAAGTTGTCATAAAATTGTCGCGCCATCGCTACTAATTTAGCGGGCGCTCCTTTTTCAGTATACGAGCCCTGACTACCGACCAGAATCAAATAAGCCTTTTTAAATAGGTCTTGGTACCGATCAACGGTCACAAATTGACGTAACTGCTGCGGCGAAAGGCTGCCATCAAATAATTGGCACTGATTAGTATAAATCGACGCCCCGTTTTCGGCAACAACCACCAGGTTATCCGCCATGACATCCTTAAACAGGTTTTTAAGGTGGGCGTATTGGTTACCAGAGACTAATGCCAGGGTGATTCCCCGGTCGCGTAAGGCGCTTAAAACGGCCTTAAAGCGGTCCTGATCAAAGGTTTGGTCGTTTCGCAGTAAGGTCCCGTTTAAATCGGTTGCGATTAGCTTAATTGTCACGAATAAAAGCTCCTTTAATTCGAATTCGCGTTGTTAAACGCAGTGTGTTTTATATTATACGCGTAAATTGAACGGCGCGTAACCGCAAGCACCGATGCAGGCCATTTTTCTCAATCCTCACAAAAGAATGGGTGTCACCTCGTATCAATTGCCGAAACGCGCACCCAAAACCAGCTGGCTCCGCTTAACCGACTTTGAGCCCACGCTTCCAAAAAAGGAAGCAACCAAATTGGTTGCTTCCCGCCCACACTTAAGCACTCACTGCTTAACCGTTTAATTCTTATTTATTCAACCGTGACACTCTTGGCCAGGTTCCGTGGCTTATCCACGTCTAAGCCCTTGTTTAAACTCGTGTAGTAAGCGAGTAGTTGACCAGGAACGACGCTTAGAAGCGCGGTCATCCGTTCGTCTACGGCTGGTAACACGATCGTATCTTCTGGCTTAGCTAAATCGTCCGTGACGATCGTAATCGTCTTAGCACCCCGAGCGGCAACTTCTTGCAAGTTAGAACGGGTTAACCCAGCGGTGTTCTTTTGGGTAATAATCCCAATTACTGGCGTATCCTTTTCAATCAAGGCAATCGTTCCGTGCTTCAATTCGCCGGAAGCAAAGCCTTCCGCTTGAACGTACGAAATTTCCTTGAGCTTCAAAGCCGTTTCCAGTGAAACGTCGTAGTCTAACCCACGCCCAATGTAGAACGCGTTCGGTGTATGCAACAGCGCATCCTTCGCTAGCGCTTCAAAAGTATCTTTTTCATCAACGAGGGCTTGCATGCCGTTCGCAACTAACGCTAATTGTTGTTTAACGTCAAAGTCTTTGGCAGCTGCTTGACCATCCACCATACCGATTGCCTTAGCTAAGATTGCTTCCAACGCAATTTGGGCCGTGTAAGCCTTCGTTGAAGCAACCGCAATTTCAGGACCAGCATGGAGCAATAGGGTATAAGTTGCTTCCCGTGATAACGTTGAGTTTGGTACGTTGGTAATCGTTAAACTTGGGAATTTTTGTTCGTTGACGTTCAACAGCACTTCCCGGCTATCAGCGGTTTCCCCAGACTGCGTTAAGAAGATGAAGAATGGGTGTGCTGATAACAACGGTTGGTTATAAGCAAATTCTGATGAAACGTGGACTTCCGTTGGCACGTTGGCTAAGCTTTCAAATAGCTTGGCACCGACCAACCCGGCGTGGTAACTCGTTCCGGCCGCCACGATGTACAACCGATCAGCCTGCTTCAAAGTAGCCAACAAGTCTTCATTGATTACTGGATTGCCAGCATCGTTCAAGTAAACTTGGGAAAGCTTGCGCATAACGTTTGGTTGTTCATCAATTTCCTTCAACATGTAGAATGGGTAAGTCCCCTTATCCGCTTGTGCGGCGTCAATGTCAACGTGGAACGGCTTGCGTTCAACGGGTTGCCCCTGTTGATTCGTGATTTTGATTTCATCGGGTTTAACAACCACGATTTCGCCATCGTGTAATTCCAAGAAGTCCTTGGTTTGATCCAGCATTGCTAAACTGTCGGAGCAAACGACGTTGAAACCGTCGCCGACCCCAATCAAGAGGGGACTCTTGTTCTTAGCCACGTATAGCGTGTCTGGGTTTTCCTTATCCATCAATAAGAACCCGTATGATGAATGACCCAAAAGCCCTAACGTCTTCCGGAAGGCATCTAAGGTGGATAAGTGTTCAGTCGTGACGAAGCGGTCAACTAATTGAACAATGACTTCGGTATCCGTTTGTGACTTAAAGGTGACGTCACTCAGGTAGTCCTGCTTTAAATCCAAGAAGTTTTCGATCACACCGTTATGAACAAGGTAGAACCGCCCATCGGCTGAAACTTGGGGGTGCGCGTTTGCGACACTTGGTTCACCATGGGTTGCCCAGCGGGTATGCCCAATCCCGGTCGAACCGTGAACGTTTGCGCCCACTTCCTTACGCAGGTCATCAATGCGACCCTTCTCTTTAACTAAATAGTCGTGGCCACTTTGATCGTTGACGTAAATGCCAGCTGAATCGTAACCACGATATTCCAATTTTTCCAAACCATTTAATAAAATCGATACCGCACTATCTTTACCTGTAACTCCAACAATTCCACACATAAGATAATCTTCCTTTGCATTTTTGAATTGTTTCTAGCTGCGTGGTCAAAATGTCTGTTACTAACCTCACGATTAGCGTTTGTATTTGACCTGTAGAGTGCAGTCCCTGACGTCACCCGTCGATTGTCGATAAACGTCGTCCTCGTCAACTTTAATATCTAAAGTCCTGGCGCTATTCCGCTTTTACCAATTAAGAATTGGCCACCATTCACCTCCGATTGGTATATTTCCTAGAAACAAGTCAACTTTACCTTTGTAACCGGTAAATGTCAACAATCACTTTCATTGGTCTACGTGTTAGTTAACCATTATACCAATCTGAAATATTGGCATGACGGCGTTTTCACGTGGTAGCGCTAATGTAAATTCTTTTCAACTTTTTAGTAACAAATTTTCAGTTAAGGACGCCTAAACGCTAACTTTCAAATTGGTCTAGGCCCAATTGGTAATTCGTGACCGTCAGCGGAGATGATTTTCATCACTTTCTGAATTGCCAAAAACCGCACCCACCAGTGACGAACATTGGTGGGTGCGGTTAAATGATTTTTTAAAATTAAACTGAACTTAACGAAGTGGCTTATCGTTAGTCGACGCCAACTTCATTTTTAACCACCGTAACGATTCGATCAACGTAAGCGCCAACCAATTCGTCAGTCTTCGCTTCGGCCATGACCCGTAACAAGTCCTGCGTCCCAGAAGGACGGACAAGGACGCGCCCTTCGCCAGCCATTTCCGTTTCAACTTCCTTAATAACGGCTTGAATTTGTGCGTTATTTAAAGCGGCCTGCTTGTCTTGAACCTTAACGTTGACCAACTCTTGTGGGTAAGTTGTGACTTCCGCAGCCAATTCGGATAACTTCTTCCCCGTTTCCTTCATGACGTGAAGTAATTGAATCCCGGTCAACATCCCGTCACCGGTCGTATTAAAGTCTAAGAAGACCACGTGACCAGACTGTTCACCACCGAGGTTATAACCGTCTTTCAGCATTTCTTCAACGACGTACCGGTCCCCAACTTTGGTTTGTTGGCTGTGTAGACCAGCCGCTTCAAGCGCCTTGTATAAGCCGAGGTTACTCATCACCGTTGTGACGACCGTATCCTTCTTCAACTTGCCGCGTTCGCTCAAGAATTTCCCGCAAATGTACATGATCTTATCACCGTCAATGACGTTCCCCAATTCATCAACCGCAATACACCGGTCACCGTCACCATCAAAGGCTAACCCAACCTGAGCACCCTTTTCAACGACAAACTTTGCTAAAGCGTTGGGATGGGTTGAACCCACACCCTTATTGATGTTCAAACCATCGGGCGAAGTTGCCATCGTATCAAAATCAACGTTTAAGTCGGCAAAGATCCGCGAAACGAGGTTGCTGGTCGAACCGTTGGCCCCGTCAACGGCCAAGTGAATGCCACTAAGGTCGTCGGGAATGGTTTGTTCCAAGAACTGGGAGTACTTCAAGTTGCCTTCTGGGAAGTCGGCAACCGTTCCGAGACCTTCAGCAGCTGGCCGTGGCAAGTCGTCGGTGGGTTGTTCCAATAAGGCTTCAATTTCTTCTTCCTTGGCATCGGACAGCTTAAAGCCGTCACCGCCAAAGAATTTAATGCCGTTGTCTTCAACCGGGTTATGGGAAGCTGAAATCATTACCCCGGCATCAGCATCCTGAATTCGAACTAAGTAAGCAACCCCTGGGGTGGTAATTACGCCTAAACGCAATACTTCGATCCCAGCGGAAAGCAACCCAGCAATCAGGGATTCTTCCAGCATTTGACCGGAAATCCGGGTATCGCGTGCGACTAAGACCCGTGGTTGACTGTCCTTATTTTCAGCATGTTGTGTTAAAACGTAGCCCCCGGCCCGTCCTAAACGGAAGGCCAATTCGGGTGTTAAACCAGAGTTCGCAATACCCCGAACCCCATCGGTACCAAAATATTTCATGATTTCTTTACCTCATTTCAATTTTCGCTTGCTTCACTATTAGCTTTAACTGTAATTTTTACTTTAATCGACTTAGGACTGACTGACAAGATACCATCATCATCACTCGTCGTAATTTTAACCGTTTTTTCAGTACTGGACTTAACGTCGGTTACGTCCACATCAATTGGTAATGACGATAACTTAGCTAGGGCCGCCTTCGTTCCGGTCACCGTCACCGACTTAGTATCCGTCGAGAACGAATAACTCGTATCCGCGGTGGTCTTCCCACTCGCTTTGAGATCCAGCCCAACGTCCTTCGTAGTTGTCGCCTGACTAATCGGAATGTAAACCGACGTGGTGGACGGTGTCAACACAACGTTTAAAGTTTGGCCGTTCGCATCGAGGGCCTCGATCATCGCTTGTTGGTTCACCGATTTTTTTAAATTCTTTTCGGTATTCACCACCGCAACGACCTTGGCGACCTTGCTCACTTCACTCACCGCACCAGTCACTTTGACCGACGAGGTTCCTAACCGCGCCGTGCCAACCTCATAGCCGGAAGCAACGTTTTGCTTATTAAAGTCCGTGTGCACCTTATAGGTCGCCGTTCGCCGGGGTTGAATATTAATATGAATGTACTTTTGATTCAGCGAATAGCTTAATTCCTTATTCAAACCATCGACTTGCACTTTAACGCTATGCCGCCCCACCGATAAGTCTGACAGATTCGCATACACCTTAAAGTTCTGGGTGTTGGCGGTTGTGGTCACCAACGCAGCCGGTCCTTCAATGGTCACCTTCACGTTTTCCGGATAGCCGGTCACGAAGTACTTCGTGCTATTAACGTTGAGTTCTAGGGGAGCGCTGATGGTCACTTTTCGATTCGACGTAAGGGTCGTTTTCGACGCACTGTTCGTTAAAATGCTCGTATTATGCGACGTTTTCATGGAACTAACGTACGCGAACAAAACGAGCGCGCATAGTAGGGCCAACAAACGCATCGCCCAAGGACTATTCATGAAGCGTTTCATTTACGCGGCCCCCCTCCAAAGATGCGGCTAAACCAATCCTGGACCTTATTTTGATGACTCGGGTCCTCAGGCGTTAGCAGTACTTGCCGGAAGTAGCGTAAATAATTTTCGCGCGTCATGCCGCGCATTAATTCATTATCCTTTGTAATTGAAACTTCCCCAGTTTCTTCCGAGATAACGATCGTTAGGGCGTCAGTTACTTCACTGATCCCAACGGCGGCCCGGTGTCGCGTCCCCAGTTCCTTTGGAATTAGGTTACTTTCGGATAACGGTAAGTAGGCGGCCGCCACCTTGATCTGATTATCCTGAATAATAACGGCACCATCATGCAACGGCGTATTAGGAATAAAAATGTTGATTAACAATTCTCCCGAAATATCCGCATCCAGGGCAATTCCAGTTTCAATGTAGTCTTCCAAACCAGTGTCCATTTTAATGGACATTAAGGCCCCAATCCGGCGTTTCGCCATGTATTGAATCGCCTTATCAAGCTCGGTGATCATCCGTTCCTCGTCCTCGTTTTGGCGCTTACCACGCGTAAACATTGAACCCCGGCCGAGGTGTTCGAGGCCCCGCCGAATTTCTGGTTGAAAGATGATCACCATTGCAATCACAGCCCAATTAATGATTTGGTCCATAATCCACGAAACGGTATCCAGACCAATAATCACACTCAGGAATTTGATGACTGCAATGACCACAATCCCCCGGAACAACTGGACCGCCTTCGTACCACGTAACAGTACGATCAACTCATAAATGACGAACCAAACTGCTAAAATATCAAGGAGCCGGACAAAGTTTTGCACTGTCAGTAAACCGCTCCAGTTAAAAGTCATGTTCCCCCTCCTTATGAAAATTATTTACCTTCACATTATAGCACGGCGCCTACTCCTCCGGCTGGTCCATTTCGGCTGGTCGGTGGATTTCTCAACTTTCAATTTGCTTGCGCCTAGTGTTCACTTGCCCGAACCCGGTTTTCCCCCTTCGATTACTCAGCAAACAAAGCCGGTAGTTCCCACACTGCGGACCGCGTTCTTGGTCCTTTTAATTCGGCGTCTGTCCCAAGTATGAATTTAACGTTTGTTTAATATAGCTTAATTAATATTTCTGTTAAAATGAGGGCGAAAGGTGGGACGCACATGACTCGGACACAACGCTGGCTGATTCGTTTCGCATACTGGGCATTTATCGTGTTTGCCGCGCTGAATTTCCACGATTCGTTTCGGTTCTTACTCCTGAATACGCTCTTAGCGTACATTCCAATTGAACTAAGTTTCTGGCTGACGCCCCGGCGCTCGGCCCCGGCATTTTGGTGTTTGGCCGTACTCTGGCTCCTCTTTTATCCCAACGCGCCCTACCTGATGACCGATTTATTCCATCTCAGCTTATTGAAACCATACGCGGTTAACGGCTTGTTGCGGTTCAACTTAGCCATGTGGCGAGACTTCGCCTATCTGGTAGGCCCGATGCTCGTTTCAATCCTCGTCGGTACCTGGGGCGTTGACCAAGTGGCTAAAAATAGCTTGAAACGCTTGCGACTAACGCGGCTTCCCGGCGGCCGTTCAATCGCCGCGGCCGCCTTGCTACTGTTTGCAAGCATTGGCGTCTACGTCGGCCGTTTCATGCGGTTACACTCAATTTACCTATTGATTACGCCCCAGTACATCGTCAAGCAACTCGTTCAAATGTGGTCCCTCAAAATGCTGGCCTTCGTCCTCATCATGTGGGGCCTCCAACTCATCATCTACGCGGCGTGGCGCTTTACGGCCACTGTTGATGATGATTAGTGATGTTGGCGGGGCAACCGATTGACTGAAACCCGATGGACATCGATTTGAGCTCACGAGGAGAACCCTCCCGACTGATAGCTCAGTAATCTGTCGCGAACCACATAACTCATTATTACCGTTGGGTGCCACGATCACTGCCTAAATGCTAGTCGAGCCCTTCAGGTTTCCCAGCAAATGCTCAGCGGTGTCGTTACACTTAGCAAGCGTTGTTTGCTTGGTTAGTGTAAGACCGGTGTTTGAGACGCGGGCTGTCGGCTCAAACCCGTGTCCATCGCGTTCCAGCATTAAGCTGGGGGGCCTGAAGGGCGGCTTAGGACGAACACATTGTTAATTTCAATTGCGCCCAGTTTAGTAAAAATGCACAAAAAGCCCTCATTAACGTAAGCTGTCGTTAATGAGGGCTTTATTTTAGCTTATTTTATGATATTTTTGGATCACTATAACCGCTCGGACTATTCCGCTTATCATGGAGACCGCTGAAACCGCTGAAGCCTAGCTTAGTAGCTTGATGCTCCGCATCGTTGATGTATTGTAACGTATCGCGGGCCCGTTGTAAGCCATAAACTTCCATCCATTGGTGGAAGCGTTGCTTGGAAGCCGCCGTAATCTCTTGTTCGACCCGCTTCCCGGTTTCTGTTAACGACAAATACTTGATCCGCCGATCATTCGGGTTTGTCGTTTGCTCAATGTATTGTAACTCTAGGAGGACGTTAATTTGGCGGGCAATTGCACTCCGTGAAACCCGCTGTTCATTAGCGATTTTAACGAGGGTCAACGATTCCTCACTCGTTGCAATCAACCGCATGACCGTGTAAGCCTCAAACGTGATTTTATAGGGTCGGGTCGGCACCGATACAAAATCGCCAATATATTTTAGTATGTGCATATAAGTTTCCACGAATTGTTCGTGAATTTCAGATTCAGTCATATGAAATCCCCCGCTTATTGTTGTCCCTAATCAGTCCCCTAGAAAACGGTCTTCTTTCGCTATTGCAACCATATACTGTTCGGGCTTGCTATAAGTTTATTATAACCTAGAACTACTTACTTACAACACATAAAAATAATTAATCCTCATCCGAATCAATATCATTCAACATTAATAAGTTTTCCGAATAATTGATAAACTGCCGTAACTGCGAAGCGGTTCGTAAATTAATCTGGCCACTTTCAAGCAAGTGTTGCACGCCAGCTCGTTCCGCCCCTAAGCTTTTAATTCGTAAGGCGCGCAGTTGCTTCTCATAATCGGCGCGCGAAAGGCTGTGATCCGGCTTGGCACTTTCAATACGGTTGCGGTAGTGCACAATTAAATGGTAAAGCGCCTGCCGGTCAATTTGTTGCTCGTCAACGTTCGCCTGCTTTAAATAACCCGAAAGGGATTTAATCGCCGCTTTAGACGCGACCCGTTGAATTTCCAACTGGTCCGCCCGCAATTTATCACTGTCAGCGGGTGCCAACCAAACGCGTAAGCCCTGCATGCCGCGACTGAGCATTGCTCGCAACGACCGCAACGTCGGTAATCCGTGATGCCGATTGAGTTGCTCTAACCGCCGCTCACGGTGATCAATCCGTCGTAGATAGGCTTGACCCGCAATTTTAGACGTTTCGTGCGCCGCAATCATGGCCTTAACGGCTTCCCGTTCGCCCTGAAGCGCAACCAACCGCAACTGCATCTCATCACTAAACATTGGGGCCAGTTCGTCCGCCGTTTGGGAGGCCACTTCTAGCCGCCGAATTTGAAATTGTTGGTCCAAAATCAAGTCGTAAGCGGCTCGCTGATTTTCGGCACGCCGGTGTTCCTCAATATTACGAACTGCTAATTGTAGAATGTAAATTCGCGCTTGCTTATAGGTCACCTGTCGCGGTCGCCCGTCGTCTTCGTCCTCATCGTCCGTAGGCCCAATAATCGTATCATCACTATCAATACTAGAACCCCGGGTCATAAAGGACATCGATTGCGCCGCCATTAACGGCAGGATACCCGCCGCAGCGACTAAACTAACAATAATCACGCCGGCCGCAATGAACAGCACGAGCGCTCGCTCTGGAAAAGCTTCCCCGGTCGCAATGACCGTCGGGATCGTGAAGACCCCGGCCATCGTAATCGCTCCCCGAACGCCGGACAGACCAGACAAGGTTGCGATTCGAACACTCGGGCGCGCTTTCTGGCGGTCTTTTAACCAGCCGAAGAGCATGTAAACGTAGGTCCAGGCCACCCGAATCAACAGCAGGATTGCCCACACGATCAGCACGTCAAAAATCGCGTGGAACGTGTTGGTGTGGGAACCTTGAATCGTTGACTGGGTCGCAACTGGTAGTTCGATTCCTAAAATCAAAAAAACAATGCCGTTGAGGAGGTAGACGATCACGTTCCACACTTTTTCCGTGACCAGCCGGAGTTCCGGCGCGTCTTCAGCTTCGTGTGAATTTTGAATGTGCTCCAAAACGCCGGCCGCCACCACGGCAACTACCCCGGACGCGTGGAACCATTCTTCGGCGACGAAGTAAATCGCAAACGGCGTTAAAATTTGGAGAACGACGTTGAAGACGGTGTCGTTGATGCCTTCGCGGCGCAGAACGTCACGGATAAGCTGAATAATCGTCATAAGGGCTAACCCAACGGCTAACCCCACCAAACTAATGTAAAAGAAATCGCCAACCGCTTTCCCGAGAACGAACGTCCCGGTCACCGCGGCCGCCAGTGCGTACTTGAAGCCGATCAAGCCACTGGCATCGTTGATCAGACTTTCACCACTAACTAAGTGTAAAACTTCCTTAGGTAACTTGACCCCTTCTGAGATTGACTGAACTGCGACTGGATCGGTGGGCGACAAAATTGCCGCTAACGCAATCGCAACCGCAATTGGAATGGTCGGTATCAGAACGTGAATCAAAAAGCCCCCGAGAATCGTGGTGATGAAAACGAGGACGATTGCATTGGCAAAAATCGCCCCGCGTAATTCCCAGAGTTCTTGTTTTGGAAATTGCCTGCCGTCGTTGTACAGCATCGGTGCAATAAAGACGAGCATAAACCAGTCCGTTTGCAACTTAACCTGAACGTTTAATAATAAAGCCACTCCTAGACCCAGCCCGACTTGAATTAAACTGACCGGGATTGCGACTAGATAGTGGCTCAAAACGTTCGACAGCAGGACAAGACATGCCAATAAAATAACGAGTTCAATAATCGGCACGTGGTTGCCCCCTTTGTTCAATTAAATTAATTATGCGTCGACATCCTCACCAATAATCCGGACTTCCGTTTGAAGATGGACGCCAAATTTTTCAAACACAACCTTTTGGACGAAGTGGATCATATCCATATAGTCCGTGGCGGTTGCGTGATCCACGTTAATAATAAAGCCTGCGTGTTTTTTCGAAACTTCAGCACCACCGATACGGTGACCCTGTAACCCGGCGTCATGAATTAGTTTACCAGTAAAGTACCCGGTTGGGCGCTTAAAAACACTCCCACAAGATGGCCATTCGAGCGGTTGCTTAGCCGCCCGTAACGTATTTAGTTCATCCATCCGGGCCTGAATCTTTTTCTGGTTGCCCGCCTTAAGCCGGAATGTCGCCGTCACCACGGTGTCGTGATAGTCCTGCACGGTACTGTGTCGGTAGCCAAAGTCGAGTTCTGCGTTAGTCAGCGTTTTTAATTCACCAGCCGCCGTTAAAACGGTGACACTTTCAACAACTTCGCTGATTTCACCACCGTAAGCCCCCGCGTTCATAAAGATTGCACCGCCGACACTACCGGGGATCCCCGCTGCAAATTCCAAGCCAGTCAAACTGGCCTGACAAGCGACCTTGGTCGCGGCAATCAGGGCCGCACCGGCCTCCGCCGTGACCCGCTGACCATCCGTTTGAATGCGCTTCATAGCGGTTAAAATAATCGTCAAGCCGCGGATGCCGCCATCCTTGACGATCAAATTACTAGCGTTCCCAATTACCGTTAACGGTAGTTGCGCAGCCTGCGCATACTTAACCAAGGCTTGCGTTTCCGCGATTGTTTTTGGAAAAGCAACGTAATCGGCCGGCCCCCCCGTTTTCGTATTGGTATAGTGACTAAGTGATTCGTTTTTTTTGATTTCGATGGCTGGAAATGCGGCCAGGACATCCTGAGTCATGTTAGAAGTTCCTTTCATATTCGGGGCGTGCGGTTGCCAATTAGATTGGTTCCCCACTGCAAGCCCCCGATTCATCCCGACGGAACGGTCGCGAAACCGCCCCCGTCGAGCGTTAGCTAGCTCACTCGACTAGCTATCCGTTCTTTAATTTTAGCACTTTTTAATCACTTAATAAATGACGGCACACCGCGTGACTCGTAATTACGCTCGTTGGATCGACTGGGTTTATTCCGTGAGTTTGCACTGCTTGTAAAAACGCCCGGATCAACGGTGCAAAGCCCCGCTTTTCAAGGGTCGGTTCCCAGTCTGGGAAAGTTTGCGTTTGGTGCGCAGCGGTCTGATAACGCGTCAGCGTTTGTAAATCGGTGACCGTGGCCCGGGTCGTCAACGCCTGAACGGTGGTCTGCTCTAAGTTGACGCCCCCCTGCATGTCCGTCACCAACTGTAATTGTTGGTGGGCGGTTTCGACCGTGACGTAGCCCTGGCCAAAGTTTCCGTCGGCCTGTGGTACGAGTCGCCCGTGGGTT
Organism: Lactiplantibacillus modestisalitolerans; assembly: GCF_005405425.1. Lineage (GTDB taxonomy): Bacteria > Bacillota > Bacilli > Lactobacillales > Lactobacillaceae > Lactiplantibacillus > Lactiplantibacillus modestisalitolerans. The sequence goes on from NZ_BJEA01000011.1 coordinate 12,546, forward strand.
GCGACTAGCGGTTCATCCAAAAGGTACAGGCCGGTATCGACGGTGTGGATCATTAAATCAAAGACCGCGGTTTCCGCGTCCTGCTGGCCATTTTCACGCACCTTTTCCGAAACAATCAACCGTTTATCTGGGAGCGCTTTGAGTTGTTGATTCAGGGGCGCAAACCGCCGATTAAAGCCACAGGTCAACAGCAAGTGCCGCGCGGCAGCTAAATCATATAATGATTGGACGGTCGCGATATCAGTCGCCACCGGCTTATCAACGTACACGTTGATTCCGGCCAGTAACAACTGTTTGATAATCGCGGCGTGGGTGGCAGTCGGCGTATGCACGAACGCGGCGTCCGGTTGCGCGGCAATCAACTCATCAACGGTCGCGTGCGTATGCGTAAAGCCATACATGGCCGCTAACCGGGCCCGTTTTTCAGAATTCCGGGTCGTCAGATGGAACTCATACTGGTCTTGCATCGCCGCCATTACGGGCAAATAGGCCTTCTGAGCAATCTTTCCTAAACCAATGACACCAATTTTTAACATGTGGTTCCCTCCATTTTAAGCGTGCGAATGCGGTACAATTGAAGTAACTTCAAAAGTAATTTAGGCGGCGCAGGCCGCCATTGAAAGGGTTGAAACGCACGTGAAATTTATTTCTTGGAACGTGAACGGCTTACGGGCCGCCGTTAAACACGGTTTTGCTGATATTTTTAAGACCTTGGATGCGGATGCGTTTTGCATTCAGGAAACCAAGCTCCAGGCCGGTCAAATCGACATCGACTTTCCCGGCTACTACCAATACTGGAATTACGCTGAACGCAAGGGGTATTCCGGGACGGCCATCTTCACTAAACACAAACCCCTGAACGTCACTTACGGCATTGGGGTCCCCGAACACGATACCGAGGGGCGCGTCATCACACTGGAATACCCGAACTACTACTTACTGACCTGCTACACCCCCAACTCTGGTGGTGAGCTAAAACGGCTGGATTACCGCCAAACCTGGGAGGACGCCTTTCTTGCGTACGTTAACCAGTTAGACGCCACGAAACCGGTTATTTTCTGCGGCGACCTCAACGTCGCCCACGAAAATATCGATTTAAAGAACTGGCGTAGTAACCACCACAGCGCGGGCTTTACCGACGAAGAACGCGGCAAGTTCAACACATTGCTGGCCAACGGCTACCTCGATACCTTCCGCCACTTTTACCCGGATCAAACCGAAATCTATTCCTGGTGGAGTTACCGGGGGCACGCCCGTGATAACAACTCCGGCTGGCGGATCGACTACTTCATTACGTCCAAACGCCTCGTCGACCGGCTACTAAATGCGCGCATCCTGACGACCATCCACGGGTCCGATCACTGTCCAGTTGAACTGGATATCCGGCTCTAACCCGAACCGCAAGCTTGCGTGTACCGGTAAAAATTTGTACCATAAACGTATCTTTAAGAAACGGTGGTGACCCCTTTGAACTTTGTCGCAATGGACTTTGAAACCGCAAACCCTAAACGTGATAGCGCCTGTTCGCTCGCGCTAACGGTGGTGCGCAATAGTCAGGTCGCGGACGAATTTTATACCCTCATCAAACCCGAGGGCGATTTTTTCTGGCGCAACGTTCAGATTCACGGCATTCACGAAAAGGACGTCGCGGACGCCCCTAAATTTCCAGAAGTTTGGGGCCATATCGCGCCCTTCTTCCAGCGCGACCGCCTAGTGGTCGCACACAACGCGCCGTTCGACGTTGGCGTTCTGCGCCAAACGCTCGCCCACTACGGGATCCAAGTCCCGGAATACTTATCATTAGACACGGTTAAAACGAGTAAACAATTCTACCCCCAGTTACCAAACCACAAACTGGATACGTTGTGCCGGGCGCTGGACATTGAGCTCCAACACCATCACAACGCCCTTGATGATAGTTTAGCCTGTGCCAACATTTTGCTTGCCGAGGCGGCTGAATTTGGTACCGCACCGCTCAAGCCATTTGTCCGCGTTCAGGGCTAATGATAATTTGGAAACCATTTATTTAATCCGCATCACTGAGCGACCGTGACCCACGTCACGGTCGCTTTTGTGTTCCCGCATGTTAATAGCCAAAACGTGCCCCAAAAGTGGGTCTATGATATTTAGTGTTGATTTGCTATGAAGACTGCCAATTGAATTTTCAATCAATTCGTTGTGACTAGCAAAATAGCAAGCAAGATTACGTTAAATTTAGTAATCGTTCTGCGGAATCAACTTCATCAATTAAGACTTATCAGAGTCACCCGTGAGACTCAATATAAAAGCCAGTCTAGCCAGCAGCGTGTGTAACCATGGCTCAACTGCGAAATTATTCTTGGCCGGAAGTGGGCTGCTTCCGGCTTAGAATAAGGCTCGAATTTGAGATTGCTCAGTGGTTTTTCTGAGTGAGCTCAAATCGATGCCCGCAGTGTTCCAGCCACCCGGTTGCACCCGCTGCTGGCGGCAACCTCAACATCAATTGGTATCGAGCCCCAAAAGTCAGCCAACTTGGGGGCGCCCATTTTTTACGTTAATCCGCATTAATGGTCAACACCATGTCGACCGCCGGTACCTGCTCACCGTTTAAATCCAAAACCGGGTGGGGTTCGGGGGCTTGCGGTTGAAAGCCCTGATGCAAGTACAGTTGGGTTGCCCGCTGGTTACGGCATTGAACCGTCAAAATCAAGCGCTTCAACGTACTAAAGTCCTGCGCCCAGCGAATTAATTCTTCCACTAAGGCCGTTCCCAGCCCTTGCCCCCAATAAGCCTTCAAAACGGCGACTCCCACTTCGCCTTCCGCAGCGGTAATGTCCGCCGTCGCCTGCACGGTTGCAATCCCAATTAATTGCTCGCCCAAGGTGGCCACCAAAATAATATTGGTAGTTGTACGCGTAATCTGCTCGATTTGTTCACGCTCACGGGCCTCAGTAAGCTGGCCCAGACCCTCGTCAACCGTAAAGGTATCCGACTGCTGCGTCAGCGCTCGAACTAGGGCCAATAACCGTGCGGCGTCTTCCGGCTCAGCCGGCCGAATTGAAACGACGTCTTCTGCCATCTAACTCACTCCCCTAATTGTGCGACCAATTGCTGGTAGCGCTCGCCAACCGGATCCAGTCGAATGGTTCGTTGATCATCCGCCGTTCCACTCCGTTGCAGTGTGATCCGCAAGTAGGTTGTGGGCAGTAAATCGGCAATAAACTCCGACCATTCAACCACGCTGACGCCGTCGCCATCGAAGTATTCATCTAAACCAAGGTCCTCCGCGCCACCGTCTTCTAGCCGGTAAACGTCCATGTGATAAAGTGGCAAGCGGCCCTGGTGGTATTCGCGAATTAGGGTAAAGGTCGGGCTCTTAACGTTATTTTTAATGCCTAAGCTCGCGGCTAAGCCCTTCGTAAAGGTCGTTTTCCCCGCCCCGAGGTCGCCGTCTAGCAAAATTAGGTCACTCGGTTTTAAGAGTGGGCCCAGTTTAGCCCCCAGTTGCATGGTTGCTTCCGGTGACGTTACAGTTATCGTTTTATTCATCCGTATCTCCAACTCCATTCATTACTTGTTCTCATTATAAAAAAAACGGGGGAAACTTCAAAGCACAAGCCTTGAAGTTTCCCCCGGCGCATAACCGCAATCAGTTATTGATCTTAATCTTGAGCAAGCGCTTGGGCTGCCGTAATAATTGAAACCTTATAAACATCTTCTTCGCTGCATCCGCGTGACAAATCGGAAACCGGCTTGTTTAAGCCTTGTAAGATTGGGCCAACCGCCTCAAACTTACCGAAGCGTTGCGCAATCTTGTACCCAATGTTCCCGGATTGGAGTTCAGGGAAGACAAAGACGTTTGCGTGTCCCGCGACTTTTGAGCCGGGGGCCTTTTGTAAACCAACCTTTTCAACAAAGGCTGCATCAAATTGCATTTCCCCGTCAATGGCTAACTCAGGAGCAGCCGCTTGCGCTTTCTTAGTGGCTTCTTGCACCTTCGTGACCATGTCACCCTTAGCAGACCCCTTCGTTGAAAAGCTGAGCATCGCAACCTTCGGGTCAATATCAAAAATCTTGGCCGTGTGGGCACTCTGAGTTGCGATTTCAGCTAACGTATCGGCATCTGGATCAATGTTAATGGCGCAATCCGCAAAGACGTAGCGTTCGTCACCCTTTTGCATGATGAAGGCCCCAGAAATCCGGTGCGAACCCGGCTTCGTTTTAATAATTTGAAGGGCTGGTCGAACCGTATCACCAGTGGCATGCACGGCACCTGAAACCATCCCGTCAGCCTTACCCATGTAAACGAGCATCGTCCCGAAGTAGTTTTCGTCTTCGAGCATCTTGGCAGCTTGTTCCGGAGTGTTCTTGCCCTTCCGGCGTTCAACCAGTGCGTCCAGCATGGCCTGCTTATCAGCTTCCGGATATGTAACGGGATCCAAAATTTGAACACCAGTTAAATCAGCGTTTAAGTCTTTCGCAACCGCTTGCACTTTATCGGTCGCACCAATGACGATTGGCTTAACCAACCCGTCGTGAGCTAGCCGGGCCGCGGCACCGACAATGCGGGGTTCGGTCCCTTCGGGGAGAACGATGGTTTGATTCTTACCAGTAATTTTTTGTGCCAATGATGTAAATAGATCCATGTGATGACCCTCCAATAAAAAATTAATTTTTAAGTTCGACGTGTTCCGGAAGCTGCCAATTGATTGGTTGCTCACCAAACGATTCCAGCGCGATGTTGGTCTTGGAAAATGGTTTCGACCCAAAAAAGCCGCGGTAAGCGGATAACGGACTCGGATGCGGTGCTTGGAGCACCACGTTCGTGTCCGTATTGATCAGCTTAATCTTCGAACGGGCCGCTTTCCCCCATAAAATAAAGACCACCGGGGTAGCCCGTTCGGATAACTGCTGAATGGCGTAATCCGTTAACCGTTCCCAGCCCTTACCCGCATGGGAAAAAGCAATCCCATTTTGAACGGTCAGAACCGAGTTCAGCAGTAACACGCCCTGCTTTGCCCAGCTTTCTAAGTAACCATGTTGGACCGGTGTGCAGCCAACGTCGTCTTGTAATTCCTTATAAATATTGACTAGGGAAGGCGGTACCGGGACCCCCGGCAACACGGAAAAACTCAGTCCGTGCGCCTGATGCGGGCCGTGGTACGGATCCTGACCTAAAATGACGACCTTCGTGTCAGCAAACGGCGTCCATTCAAAGGCCTGAAAAATATTATACATATCTGGGTGAATATTTTTCGTGCGGTACTCTGCTTTTAAAAACTCGTGTAGCTGATGGTAGTATGGTTGTTCAAATTGGGGCTTTAAAACGTCCCACCAGTCCGTATGAATAAACGCTTTCATCCTTAACACCTCTAGGTTTATTGTAGCATACTAAAAACCACTAATGATAATAATTCTGTATTCACTACCAAACATGTTAAAATGTACCTATTAAGACTATTAAGGATGTGACAACATGATTTCGATTATCGCTTCTGACATGGACGGTACGCTGCTCAACAACGAAATGGTCGTTTCTGACTTTAACGCGAACGCCATCCGCCAAGCGCAACAACGGGGCGTCCACTTTATCGTTTCAACGGGTCGTCGTTACTCTGAAGCCCAACCACTCTTGGCTGCTCAAGGGATCACGGCACCACTGATTACGCTAAACGGTGCTGAAGTGTACGATGCCTCGGGTAAAATGCTCGACATGGTACCAATTACCAAGAGTGTTGCCCGAACCATTTTCCATACCTTAAATTCACAGGGCTACTACTTTGAAGTGGTCGCCACTGATGGAATTTATTCTAATAGTAAGGCCAAGCGAATCGAACAAATCGCCCATCTACTCACTAACTTAAATCCAGACACGTCGTTCAAAGTGGCGGTTACGCTAGCTTCGGCGCGCCTGGAATTAATGGATATTAACTACGTCGAACACTATAACGACCTCCTGGACGATCCTAAAATGCACATTATGAAGATAATTGCGTTTAGTCAGGCCGGGCCCGCAAAGCTCAAACCGTTAAGCACGGAATTGCTGGCTAAACATTCGTCAATTAAAATTACCTCTTCTTCGGCCTCAAACATTGAAATCAACAACGTTAACGCCCAGAAAGGGATTGCGGTCGAACGCTACGCTAACATGCTCAACACGCCGATGAGCAACGTGATGGCCATCGGTGATAATAATAACGACGTCTCGATGCTTAAATTGGCGGGGGTCAGCTACGCGATGGGTAACGCCACCACCGAAGTTAAACAACTTGCCCAACGCAATACCGATACGAACGTCAACGACGGGGTCGGTAAGGCCATTTTAGAGGTGCTCGCGCAACAATAGTTTTCCAAGAAACGAGGGTTGAAAATGCGTCAATTATATTTCAGCCGGAATAGTTTCGCCGAGGGGGCGCGGGTCGTTCGCGACGCGCACAAACAGTCGCATTACCTGCTCGTCGGTCGCTGGGGACGCCGACAGGATGCACTGAGCCTATACGCCATTCAAGGCGAGCTACTTGCCGAAATTCGTCAAACTTCACTCGGTCTATTACCGAAGTTTGATTTATATTACAATCGGCAAAACGTCGGCTCAATTAGTAAGACATTTGGTTTCTGGCACGAAATGCTCTACGTTCGTAAATTACGGTGGATCATTATGGGGAGTCTCAGTGCCGAACATTACCGCATCTATCACGGGACGACCCTGATTATGACGATGCGCCCGGTCGTCACTACGAATGGTGAAGCCTTTGAACTGAGCATTAGCGATCAGCAACTTGAACCAATTTGTATTTGTATCGCCGCCATCTTAGACCATTGGCAAAAGCCAACCAACCGGAACCGCACCCGGGTTACAAAGGGTAATATGCGGGTTAATTTCGGTGAAAGTAATTACACCTTAACCCCCCGTCATAAAGTGCCGCAGAGTTAACCGCAAGCTAAAAAGGATTTCCAAGCCTAATCAAAATTAGGTTTGGAAATCCTTTTCTGATGCGCCAAGTCCGGTGTAACTTAGCCGGGACGCACTCCTTTAAACGTTAATGACTTTTTGTAGGAAATCTTGCAGCCGGGGACTCTTCGGATGTTCAAAAACGTCTTCCGGTTTGCCGTTTTCTTGAATCAAGCCATCCGCCATGAAGACGACCCGGTCGGCCACTTCCTTAGCAAAGCCCATTTCGTGGGTAACCACGATCATGGTCATCCCTTGGGCGGCCAGCTTCTTCATAACGTCCAACACGTCGCCAACCATTTCAGGGTCCAACGCTGACGTTGGTTCATCAAACAACATGATCTGTGGGTGCATTGCCAGCGCCCGCGCAATGGCAACCCGTTGCTTTTGTCCCCCGGACAACGACTTAGGCATCGCGTTAGCCTTATCGGAGAGCCCGACCGTCTCTAACAATTCCAGCGCGGTCTTTTCGGCTTGCGCTTGCGTTTCCTTTTTTAACTCAACCGGTGCTAACGTTACATTTTGTAACACGGATAAGTGGGGAAAGAGGTTAAAGTGTTGGAACACCATCCCGATGTTTTCACGCACCAAGTTAATGTTGGTTGCCTTATCAGATAAATCGTGACCATTAACAATGACCTGCCCCTGCGTTGGCACTTCCAGGTCATTTAAGCACCGCAAGAAGGTACTCTTCCCGGAACCGGACGGACCGATCATGCAAACCACTTCGTTTTCTTGGACTTCTAAGTTGAGGCCCTTTAAAACTTCATTGTCACCGTAACTTTTGTGTAAATCTTTGACAATCACCTTAGCCATACTTAGTTAATCCTCCTTTGAACCCAGTTCGATAACCACGTTAATAACGTAATAATAATCAGGTAAATAATCGCAATCATTAACCAAATCTTGAACCCTTCGAAGTTCCGGGCAATAATCAACGTCCCAGTTTGGGTCAATTCAACGATTCCGATAACGGAAAGAATTGAGGTATCCTTTAACGTGATAATAAATTGGTTAATAAATGACGGAATCATAATCCGAATTCCTTGTGGCATAATGACTTTCCGCATCGCGGTCCAGTATGGCAACCCTAATGAACGGGCCGCTTCCATCTGACCTTCATCAACGGCGGCAAAGCCCCCTTTAACGAACGCCCCGGTATAGGCCCCTTCGTTCAGCATCAGGGTTATCATCCCGGCTATGAAGGCGGGAATCTTAAAGCCGTGCCCAATTAAATCTGGGAACCCGATATAGATGAAGAACGCCAACACCATCAGTGGCATCCCACGGAAAATGTAAATAATGGTACTTGAAATGGCGGGGCCAACCTTCCCTGGCATTACGCCAAGTACGCCAAGCGCTAACCCCAGGATAGTTGCTAAAATAATGGAAATGACCGTTAATTCCAGGGTCATCCACAACCCAGTTCCAATCGTCCCGATGTTTTGGGTGAACAAGCCGACAAACGTCCGGCTCTTCGCGGTTTCACCCGTCAAGCTCGCTTGATCGGACTTTAAGTACTTGTTGATAATTTTATCGTAGGTCCCGTCAGCCTTAATCGCTTTCAGACCCGCGTTGAATTTTTTAAGTAGTTCCGCGTTTTTGCCCTTTTTAACGGCAAAACCATAATCGCCGGCATCATATTGCTTCGAAACAATCTTCAACGCAATCCCGTTTTTAATCCCGTAAGACATAACCGGATAATCTTCGAAACAAGCCACCGAGTTACCGACTTTGACATCGTTATACATGTTATTGGAATCATTGAAATACTTAATCTTGAAACCGTATTTATTTTGAATCGATTTCGCATAGGCCGAGCCAGCCGTCCCGGTCTTTAACGCGACCGTCTTACCACGTAACTGGCTGAATTTCTTAACGTTGCTGTCCTTGGCAACCGCCATTACAACCCCGGACGTGTAGTAAGCGTTGGAAAAATCAAAGGTCTTTTTCCGTTCGTCGGTAACGTTCATCCCAGCGATAACCCCGTCGACCTGGTTCGCACTAAGCTGCTGAACGGCGGCCCCAAAGCTAATTGCTTTTAATTTATAATTGAAGTTTTCTTTTTTGGAAATTGCCTTTAAAATATCAATATCAATTCCCTTATACTTACCGCCCTTGGCCTGAAATTCAAACGGCGCAAAGGTGGTGTCGGTTGCAATGGTGTAAGTTTTCGCCTGCGCCTGGGTACCGACCGCAAACCAGCTTCCCAACGCAGCTAACAACATGACAACCGCAACTTGCCATTTTTTCATTGATGAGACCTCCTCATTCATTCTACCTAAATGGTATGTCATAAAATATAACATAATTTCTGCCAGCAAACCAACGCAGATTATAAGGCAACTCTAATTTAAATTTAATGTTTGCGGTATCATTTGCTTTTTACTTAATTTTATTAAGCTGATACGTCATCTCGTCAAAGAATCTAAAGAAATATTGAAATTATTGCGATTTTTAAATTTTTTCACCGCAAGCGTTCCCAAGTCACAATAATTGACAGCGTTACCGTCCAGTGCTGGTGCGCCAAGTCACGCAAAAACGCCTGGTAACTTTGTTAAAAGTTATCCAGGCGTTTGGTTAATAAGGCTTAATAATGCTTCATAACCCGGTCAATTTGCCGTTGCTGTTCGCGCTTTTTAATGTCTTGGCGCTTATCGTATTCCCGTTTCCCATGGGCAACACCAATCAGGACTTTCGCAAACCCGTGTTTCAGGTACATTTTCAACGGAATGATCGTGACCCCTTTGGTTTGGGTCTCCAGACCAAGCTTTTGAATTTCCTTTTTATGCAGTAATAGTTTCCGGTTCCGTAGGGGATCAACGTTAAATCGATTGCCCTCCTTAAACGGACTAATGTGCACATTTTGCATCCACGCTTCACCATTGCGGATTTGGACGAAGCCGTCCTTTAAGTTGACCCGTCGATCACGGACCGACTTAATTTCAGTCCCAGTTAACGCGATTCCAGCCTCATAGGTACTTTCAACCGCGTAATCGTGGCGGGCCTTCCGGTTCTGCGCGAGCGCATCATTTGGGTGTTTCGCATGTCGTTTAGCCATTGCATCCACCCCCTTTGATTAAGCTTTACCGCCGGTTGTCGTTGTTGTGACGCCGTTGGTTATTGCCATTGTTTTGCGAATGCTGGTTATTATTATTCCGGTGACCGTTATTGTTCCCGTGATTCCGGTTGCCATTGCGGTTACCGTTACGATTACCACCGCCATTGCGATGATTATCATTATTGCGTCGATTATTGTTATTCCCGTTTCGATGGTAGTTACCATTACCACCACGGCGGTTATTGCCCCGGTAGTTATCATGGTGTTCCCGTTTAGGCAACAAGTCCGTCTTCGGCGCTTCTTCTGGATTTAACAACTTGAAATCAATTTCTCGTTGGTCCTTATCAACCCGCATTAATTCCACTTTAACGGGTTGGCCAATCCGGAAGGTCCGTTTCGTGCGCCGGCCGACTAAGGCGAGTTGTTTTTCAACGTATTCGTAGTAGTCATCGTCCATCACACTAATGTGGACAAGCCCTTCAACCGTATTTTCCAATTCAACGAAGAGCCCAAATTTCATTACGGAGTCGATCACGGCATCGAACTTTTCGCCAACGTGGTCGGCCATGTATTCGGCCTTCTTCATCGAGTCAACTTCCCGTTCAGTATCGATTCCACGACGTTCGTTATCCGACGTCGTTTCCGCAATCGTTGGGAGTTCATCCCGGTAGCGTTCCCGCGCCGTTTCACCGGTCCCGTTTTCAGCGTAGTGTCGAATCAGACGGTGAACCATCATATCCGGGTAACGCCGAATTGGGGACGTAAAGTGGGTGTAGTACGGTGCCGCTAAGCCGAAGTGCCCGAGGGACTGATCCGCGTAGTGAGCCTGCTTCATACTCCGCAACATCATCACGGAAACCATGGCCTCTTCCGGCTTACCCGCAACCTTCTTCAAGACGTCTTGGAGCATCTTCGGTTTAACGTCCTTAGAACTCCCAGTAACGTTCACACCAAAAGTCGTCACGAATTCGAAGAAACTGAGCATCCGGTCACTATCAGGCGTTTCGTGCACCCGGTAGATAAACGGAACTTTTAGTAAACTATAGTGCTTAGCAACCGTTTCGTTGGCAGCTAACATGAAACTTTCAATCATCCGTTCAGCTAACCCACGCACCCGTAACTGAATATCAATTGGGTGGCCAGTTTCGTCCACGATAATCTTAGCTTCATTATCATCAAAATCGATTGCCCCGCGGTGCCGGCGGTGCTTGTACAGAATCCGGTGTAAGTCACCCATCGTATCAAACATATCAACTAAGTCGGCATACTTTTCGCGGGTCTTGGGGTCGTGCGCTTCCAAAATTTGGTTGACCGCATCATAGGTCATCCGCGCGTGCGATTTAATCACACTTTGGAAAATCTTATGATTAATAATTTCCCCAGCTGGTGTAATTTCCATTTCACAACTCATCGCGAGCCGTTCAACGTCTGGATTCAATGAACAGATTCCGTTGGATAACCGCCGTGGGAGCATTGGAATTACCCGGTCGGTTAAATAAACCGAGGTTCCACGCTTAAACGCTTCGCGATCCAAGTCGGAGTTTTCGGGCACGTAATGGCTCACGTCGGCAATGTGGACGCCAAGGTGATAATTACCGTTCGGTAACTTCCAAGCAACGACCGCATCGTCTAAGTCTTTCGATTCAGCGCCGTCAATCGTCACTAATGGTTGGTCGGTCAAATCGACCCGTCCCTGCTTTTCTTCCTCGGTAACGTAGTCCGGAATGCGGTTTGCTTGATCCGTAACCTCTTCGGGGAAAACGGATGGGACTTCGTGTTGATAAACAACTTGAAGCACGTCCATCCCAGGATCATCAACGCTCCCGATCACTTGCTTCGCAATCCCAACAATTCGGGTTGGGTGCGCTGCATCCGGGTAAGCCGCAATTTCAGCAATGATCACTTCGCCCTCGGTTGGGTGAATCCCTTGATCAGTCACAAAAAGTTGATACTTGGAAAGTTTCTTTTCCTTGATTTCAACCGTCCCAATCATCCCAGGAACTTCCGTTGAAGGCGTAAAGGCGCCCACAATTTGCGAATAATTGCGCTTAACAATTTTGGTAATCTTTCCCTCGGGACCGCGGTCGGAACCCGGCTTCGCTGGGCGAATAATTTGCACCGCAACGTCGTCACCGGTAAAGGCGAACATGGTGTTATCAGGATTAATGTAAATATCAGGCAAATCTGGATCGTAGCGTACGAATCCGAAGCCCTTATCATTACCATGGAACGACCCTTCGACGGTTTTAGCTTCCTGAACGATCTTAAAATGATCGTGGTCGTCGGTGCTAACCAGCTTCTTACGTTCCATATTTGCTAATTCCTTAACTAAGAAGGTGAACGCGGTCGCCCCCGTGTAGTGCAATTCATCCGTCAGCTGTTCAACGCTGTAGCTGCGGTCGGGATGAGCCTGCAGAAAAGTCAGGATTTGTTCTTGTAAGTTTATTTCTGACATTATTTACCTCATTTATAAATAGTTTTTAAATACGTTAAGACGTCTTGTTCTAATTGATGGTGAGCAGTGTTAACGGTCACCACGTGGCCACTGTCCGAATACCAGTGAAAACTAACTGGTAATTGCTGGGCTTGCAGTTGATCCCGGAGCTGAACGGCAACTTGCGGATCAATCAACTCATCTTGGCCCCCCTGAGCAATGAAAAAAGGACGCGTCAACCGCGACAATTGGGCGGTGACCACCGCGGCCGTATACTGACTGATTGCGGCCATTTGGTCGGCGACCTGCGTCGGTAGCGCGGCTAAAACCGCTTGCCGTTCTGGAACCGTAAGTGCGCTGGTCGCTAGCTGTTGCCGACTTAATTTAATAAACATTTCAGCCACCCGCTGCTTATCACTCGGAAACAGTGGTGAACTAAAGGTGCCACCACCAACTAGCTGCTGATCTTGTTCCAACGCGGCGGTCGCAAAAATACCACCTAACGACAGGCCAAAGATACTAATTTTAGTATAGCCTTTTTCGCGCATAAATGATATTGCTTGTTGCGTATCACGCCACCAGTTTGCTGGTGAGCCTTGCAAGACAATGTCGCGGGGATCACCGGTCGCGTGTCCCGTCAACTGGGGCGCGTAAACCGTATAGCCAGCGCGTTGCAACGCCCGACCGAGTAGCCGCACATCGTTTGCGCTCCCGGAATACGCGTGTAATAAAATGACCGCGTTTGGACCCGCTTCAAACAAAAATGGTTCGGGTTTCTTAAACACATTCACACCACCTTAAAAAAAAGCCTCCTGAAAATCACAGGAGGACGGTTGGTTACTTCGATGAATACCATGCTAAAGCTAACGCCAGCAGGAAGAAAATCGTTCCTAACACTACGGTGACTTTTTGCATAAAGGCTTCAAATCCCCGGGGCTTTTGTTTGGCGAATAAATCGTCCGCACCACCGGTTAATGAAGACATGGCATCATTAGTTTTAGATGGTTGCATCATTACCGCAATGATAATCACGACGGAAACGATCAAGATTAACGTCATTAGTAAATTATACAATAAAAGTGCCTCCTAAAAGAGTCCGCTATGTCTATAACAATTTAACATATTTCACTAGTTTTTTCCAGCCTCGGCACTAATTCCTTACTTTCAGAAGTTTCACGGTGTCGCAACCAGCAAGTGGTCAATCGCGTGGCGAATTTCGGCGCGCCGATTATGATCAACCATAATAATCAGTGTATCGCCAGCCCGCATCAGCGTATCACCATGCGGAATCACTTGCCGCTCCCCGCGCCGGATGGCAATTAATAAGGAATCCGTCGGCCACTTAAAGTCCCGGACCTGGTGGCCTTCTAACTTCGATCCCTCAAAAATTGGCACCTCTAGCTGGTCCTGAATTCCGCTCATTTTAATTTGGCGCGGTTTGATTAGTTTTTCTAATAAGGCTTCATAAATGGGGGCCCCGCCTAACAAATCAACTACTAGAAACGCAGTCATTGAGACTACCGCCAGGGGCATCAGGTGATGCAACGTCCCCACCATTTCGGTAATTAGCAGAATCGCAGTAAACGGCGCCTTCCCGATTCCCGCAAAGTACCCGGCCATGGCAAAAATAATAAAGTTCGCAACAAAGTGCGCTGGCATCCAGCCAAGCGCGACCATTGCTTGGGCGTAAATCGCCCCAAGAATTGCCCCCAGTGACAGAATTGGCAAGAAAATCCCACCGGGAAGGCCCGATCCGTACGAAATCGTTGAAAAAACAAAGCGCAAGACAAAAATCCCGATTAACGCAAGCAACGCTGGGGACGCCGCCGCAATGTTCAAAATGACGTCGTTCCCGCCACCTAACAACTGCGGCCACAGGAGCCCAATTGGAATGACCAATAAAAACGGTACTAGGCCGTCCAACCAGCTAGGTAACCGCAAATGCGCGTACCAATTAGGCATACTAAGGGTCACATTTTGATACAGGTAACCAAAAATCCCTAAGAAAATCCCCAAACCAATCAAGTTACCGTACTGGCTTAAAGGAAGGTTTTCACCGTATGGGATGTGCAACACTGGTACCAACCCAAAGAAATTTAGCGAAATAAAATTACTAGCAATTGCACTCGCTAGAGCGGTGGTCCAAATGATTGGCGAAAAATTATGGTAAACTTCTTCCAATACGAATAACGTACTAGCAATCGGGGCATTGAAGGCGGCCGATAGTCCGGCGGCCGCGCCACCAGCAATCAGCGAACGCCGGTCAGCACCAGATTGCTTCATTTTCTCCGCGACCCCCTGACCAATGGTCGCACCTAATTGAATAGAAGGTCCTTCCCGACCTAGGAACAGCCCGGAACCGATCCCTAATATCCCCCCAACAAATTTACGCCACAAAACGGGCCACCATTGATAATCCAACTCACCGGCCAACTGGCCCTCAACTTGCGGAATCCCAGAGCCCTTAATATCGGGCTGTTGCTTCACGAACAGCCCCACTAGGATGGCAACGCCAATACTAAGTACAATCCACGGGATTACTAACCACGGCGTTGCTAAAATTTGCCCATATACCCACTGGACGAACTGAACGCCCCGTTGAATACAAAACCGAAAGATACTGACCACGATTCCAGCTAATAATCCAACTAGCAGACCCCGGCCAATCGCGCTCAAGCGCGTCAGGTCAATTCGCCGCTGACGTGCTTGCGGCTGTTTATCCAAGACGACTCACTCCTTACGACATAATTTTAACTTTAACTGCGCACTCAATTCAGCTAACGAGCTCGTTTGTTGCGGCCAAAGCCGCTGCCAACACGCTGGTCCGTCCGGGCTGAGTAAAATTCCCGTTACTAACGCAGGCACTAATGGACCACCACTGTAAGTTGCTTGAAAACCAGCTAACAAATCGGCATCCCAATTAAAAACGTTAGCAATCAACGCAACCAGCTCAACCTCCCGGGGACCTTGAAGGGCGCGCTCAAATCGCTGGAGCCCAACCTGGCCACTCGTCACAATGAGGTTATCCCCACTGAGCGTGCCGTGAACAAAACAGTCCGTTGCTACTGGGTGTGCTGCTAACCACCGTTGCCGTTCAGCTGGTAAATTCGGGGCCAGTGCGGCCCAAGCATCATCAGCAGCAGGCGTATTAACGCGCTGGTTAAAAGCAGCAACCGGCCCAGCCAACTGATTAAAGATGGTGCCAATCTGACGGCCCAGCGTGGTTTTAGCAATTGGTTCAGCTGTTTGGCAAAAGGCACGCAACGTGACCCCCGCTAACGGCTTATAAATTAAATAATAAAACTGATACGCGTCAAAGACGAAACCTGCGTGCATTAGTTGCGGTGCCATTACCCGCTGACGTGCCATTCTAATCAAACTAAACCGTTCAGTCTGATAGACATCCCGGGTGGCAGTCGCAATCTCACTAGGTGGAAAAATAGCGATTTGACTCGTCCCAACCGTAAACACGGCTAAATAAGGATTAGCAACCGCTGCGGGGGTCTTAAACGGTTCATTTTCACTAGAATAAATCCGTTGAATTAAGGGCGTAAACGCCGTCGTATTCTGCGCCACCGCGCGCCACGCCGACCAATCCTTAATGACCTGTTGAAAATCGTCCATATTAACCTCCCATGTTAAACTCGTATTTCCATTCTACCACGTGGATTCATTTCCGACTGCAAATTACTGAAAGCAATCGGCGTAATTCCCCCGCTTATGTTCAATTATTTCGAATTGATTGTTTGGCGAGCTACCGATTTGGCTATGTACGCAAAAACGCCGCTCAAAGAGCGACGTTTTCACTGAAAACTCAGAATTAATTACTTGTTAGTAATGGCATCACGAGCAGCTTCGTCTAAGTTGTAGAAGCCGTGGATCCCTTTGTATTCTGAAGTGCTTTCAAGTTGGTCTTCGATCCGCATTAATTGATTGTATTTAGCAATCCGTTCAGTACGGCTCATTGAACCAGTCTTGATTTGGCCAGCGTTCATTGCGACAACTAAGTCAGCAATGGTCGTGTCTTCGGTTTCACCTGAACGGTGAGAAACGATGGCAGTGTAGCCAGCTTCTTTAGCCATTTCGATAGCTTCAACAGTTTCAGTCAAAGTACCAATTTGGTTAACCTTGATTAAGATTGAGTTAGCAACGCCCATCTTGATCCCCTTAGCAAGGTAGTCAGTGTTCGTAACGAATAAGTCGTCACCAACGATTTGAACCTTCTTGCCAAGCTTTTCAGTGGCCATTTGCCAGTCTTCCCAGTTGTTTTCATCCAAAGGATCTTCGATGGAAACGATTGGGTACTTGTCAACAATGCTGTCAAGTAAGTCAACGAATTCTTCGGCAGTAAATGACTTACCGTTTTCGCCTTCACCCTTCAAATCGTACTTGCCAGTTTCAGTATTGTAGAATTCTGAAGCGGCACAGTCAAAGGCAATTGAAATGTCCTTACCAGGCTTGTAGCCGGCACGTTCAATTGCTTCAACTAAGACTTCGAATGGTTCTTCGTTGTTCTTCAAGTCAGGTGCGAAACCACCTTCATCACCAACGGCAGTGGAGTAGCCGCGTTCGTTCAAGATCGCTTTCAAGTTGTGGAAAGTTTCTGAACCCATCCGAACAGCTTCCTTAACGGAAGAAGCACCAACAGGCATGATCATGAATTCTTGGAAGTCAACGTCGTTGTTGGCGTGGGCCCCACCATTGATAACGTTCATCATTGGTGTTGGTAAGACGTGCGCGTTGAAACCGCCAAGGTAGTTGTACAATGGCATTTCAAGTTCGTCAGCAGCTGCACGAGCAGCGGCAATTGACACACCTAAAATGGCGTTAGCACCTAACTTAGCCTTGTTTGGCGTACCGTCTAACTTGATCATAGCTTGGTCAATGGCACGTTGGTCAGTAACATCGTAGCCGACAATTTCCTTAGCAATAATCTTGTTAACGTTGTCAACGGCCTTAGTAACACCCTTGCCCATGAAACGGCTCTTGTCACCGTCACGTAATTCAACGGCTTCATGTTCACCAGTTGAGGCACCTGAAGGAACGATACCGCGACCAAATGCGCCGCTTTCAGTATAAAGTTCAACTTCAACAGTTGGGTTACCACGTGAGTCTAAGACTTCGCGAGCATAAATATCTGTAATAATAGACATTAATTTCTCTCCTTAAAAATTTGCTAGTGTTGGTTCACATTTATTGTAGAAGTTTAGATAACAACTTGCAATAATTAATTAGTTATTTTGGTAGTTAACTAATTCCAAGAACGAATCAGCTTGTAATGAAGCACCACCGACTAAGCCGCCATCAATGTCAGCTTTAGCCATTAATTCGTTAACGTTGGCAGGTTTAACGCTACCACCGTATTGAATCCGAACTTTGTCGGCAACGTCTTGTGAATAAAGACCAGCAACCGTCTTCCGAACAACCGCACAAATTTCTTCAGCTTGGTCACTCGATGCAGTCTTACCAGTACCGATGGCCCAGATTGGTTCATAAGCAATTACTAATGAACTTACTTGGTCAGCAGATAAGCCCTTCAAAGCAGCCTTGATTTGACCAGCAACCCAGTCTTCAGCTTGGCCAGCTTCACGTTGTTCCAATGATTCGCCACAGCAAATGATTGGCTTCATACCGTTTTTGAAGATGGCGTGTGCTTTCTTGTTGATATCTTCATCAGTTTCGTGGAAGTAGCCCCGACGTTCTGAATGACCAATAACAACGTAGTCAACGCCTAAATCAGCTAAAGCGGCTGGTGAAGTTTCACCAGTAAACGCACCAGCGTCTTCAAAATAAGCATTTTCAGCAGCAATCTTTAAGTCAGAACCCTTAGCAGCTTCGACCATTTCTTGTAAGAAAAGGGCTGGAGCAGCAACAACGGATTCAACTTTGTTAGGATCTGGTAATTGATCCTTAACCGCGTTAACGAAAGCTAAAGCTTCGCTAGCAGTTTTGTTCATTTTCCAGTTACCGGCAATAATTGGTGTACGCACAATAAACCTTCCTTTCGAAGAACAGATTATTTGTTAGAAATAGCAGCGATACCAGGTAATTCCTTACCTTCAAGGTATTCAAGTGAAGCGCCACCACCAGTTGAGATGTGGGTCAACTTGTCGCCAACACCCAATTGCTTAACAGCAGCAGTGGAGTCACCACCACCAACGATCGTCGTTGCGTCGGATAAGGTTCCTAAGAACTTACCAACTTCAAGCGTACCCTTGGCGTAGTTGCTCATTTCAAAGACACCCATTGGTCCGTTCCAAACAACGGTCTTAGCGTCCTTTAAAACGTCTTCGAATTCTTCAACTGACTTAGGACCAATATCTAAGGCCATGTAGCCATCAGGAATTGAACCTTCAACAACCTTGTGAGCCACATCGTTGTCAAACTTTTCAGCAACAACTGAGTCACTAGGTAAGACTAACTTGTCGCCAGCCTTTTCGATGATTGACTTAGCTAATTCGATCTTGTCTTTTTCAACAAGGGAATTACCAATACCCATGCCCTTAGCAGCATAGAACGTGTAAGTCATCCCACCACCGATGATGATCTTATCAGCTTTGCTGATTAAGTGATCAATAACACCGATCTTATCAGAAACCTTCGCACCACCTAAGATGGCAACGAATGGGTGTTGTGGGTTATCAACGGCGTCACCTAAGAATTTGATTTCCTTTTCCATTAAGAAACCAGCAGCAACTTGGTCCATGTTAGAAGCAATCCCAACATTGGAAGCGTGCTTACGGTGAGCAGTACCGAAGGCGTCGTTGACGTAAACGTCACCAAGTGAAGCCCAGTACTTCCCTAATTCAGGGTCGTTACCAGATTCGCGCTTAACTTGTTCGCCGTTTACAACGTCTTCGAAACGAGTGTTTTCAACAACTAAGACG
The DNA here is from genome assembly GCF_005405425.1 of Lactiplantibacillus modestisalitolerans. Lineage (GTDB taxonomy): Bacteria > Bacillota > Bacilli > Lactobacillales > Lactobacillaceae > Lactiplantibacillus > Lactiplantibacillus modestisalitolerans. The sequence continues at coordinate 31,859 of NZ_BJEA01000011.1, forward strand.
TCACCGTCATTCATATTGTTGATTGCCGTTTCAAGTTGTTCGCCTTCCGTAACGGGTACGAAAGTCACTGGCTTGTTTAATAAGTTTGAGAGCCGTTCAGCAACTGGACGTAAGCTCAAACCCTTCTTATCGTCTTCACTCTTAATCCGACCTAAGTGGGAGAACAAGATGGCCTTACCATCATGTTCGCTGACATACTTGATCGTTGGTAAAGCAGCCACGATCCGGTTGTCATCACCAATCTTGCCGTCTTTAATAGGAACATTAAAGTCGACACGAATTAAAACTTTTTTATCTTTAACATCTAAATCTGAAACGATTAATTTAGCCAATGTTAAATCCTCCTAAAATTCGTGCGTTCAAATTTGAACCATTCAGTCATGTGACCAAACTTTGAGAACCGTTGCGGATTGTCAGCGGACAAAATGCCAGCGCCGACATCGTTTAATAAAAAAACGGCAAGAGGAGTTTTGCCTCCCCCCGCCGTCAAAACCATATGCGGTTTTAAAGTTCTTGCTATCTAATCAAATATTAGAGAGTAGCGAACTTCAATAAAGTACGTACCATTTGGCAAGTGAAGCCGTATTCGTTATCGTACCAAGCAACAGTCTTAACTAATTGGTTGTCACCATCAGTCGTAACTTCAGTTTGGGTAGGATCGAAGATTGAACCGAAAGTAGTACCGATAACATCAGATGAAACGATTTCGTCATCGTTGTAACCGAATGATTCGTTACCTTCAGTGTGCTTCTTGATAGCAGCGTTAACTTCGTCAGCAGTAACCTTCTTGTCAAGGATAGCAACTAATTCAGTCAATGAACCGTCAACAACACCAACACGTTGTGCATGGCCTTGTAATTTACCGTTCAATTCTGGGATAACTAAGCCAAGAGCCTTAGCAGCACCAGTTGAATGAGGAATCGTGTTTACACCGGCAGCACGGGCAGCACGGAAGTTACCACCACGAACAGGGCCGTCAAGCAACATTTGAGTTGAAGTGTAAGCATGGATAGTAGTCATCGTACCAACCTTGATACCAAATTCTTGGTTTTCGAAGAATGCTAATGGTGCAAGGCAGTTAGTGGTACATGAACCAGCGGAAACGATCCGGTCATCTGAAGTTAAGATGTCATCGTTAACGTTGTAAACGATCGTCTTCAAGTCTGAACCAGCTGGTGCAGAAATCAAGACACGCTTTGCGCCGGCATCCAAGTGAGCTTGTGACTTAGCTTTTGAAGTGTAGAAACCAGTACATTCGAGGACGAAGTCAACGCCGTCATTCTTAACCCAAGGAATGTTTTGTGCTTGTGGTTCAGCGTAAACACGGTAGTTCTTACCGTTGACAACGATTGAGTCGTCAGTTGCTGAAACGTCAGCATCCAAAGTACCATGAGTTGAGTCATACTTCAAAAGATGAGCCAACAATGCAGGTGAAGTTAAATCGTTAATAGCAACAACTTCGATATCACTTGACTTTGCACCAAGTTCTAAGATACGACGGAATGCTAAACGACCGATACGTCCGAAACCATTAATACCAATTTTTACAGACATACTAGAATTTCCTCCTTGTGGAAATAAAAATAATATTATTTTAAAAAGCAACTTCACTATAGAAGATTACTTTTTTAAAATCAAGTTTGCTGCACCTTCATCCGTGATCAGACACGTCTGTTTAGGTGCGATGTTCTTCATATACGCGCCAATCGCAGTGGCCTTAGAGGCACCACCCGCAATCGCGAGTATAATCTCCCGGTCGGCCAGTTCTCCGATTTGCAAGCCAATCCGTGGGATCCGGTAAACAACGTTGCCTTCCCGGTCGAAGAAATACCCAAAGGCTTCTCCAATCGCATGACGCTGACGTAATACCTTAATTTGATCCTCCGACATGTTCCGCCGGTGAGCCATCGAAATGGCATCACCAATACTATGAACAACGACGTTGGCTTGCCGTATGATTGCCAAGACCTCTTGAATACTAGGTTCCTTGAGGAGCGGCTCATACGTTCGTTCACTGACCTGCTCTGGCACAAACAATGACCGAAACTTACCATCGGTGTGCTGTGCCATTTGTGACGCAATTGTATTGGCCTGAATCGCAACCGATTCACCAACACCACCGCGTGCCGGAACAAATAGCAACTCACGTTTATGTGCTAATTGACTCGTGAGGTGGTTTGCTACGTGTTCCATGGTATGTCCACCCATTACAGCAATAATATTACGCCCTTCTGGCAATAATTGCTGTAAAAGTGTATTGACTTCTTCGCCCATGGTCCCAATAACTTTCAACTGTCGATCAGAATCGCCAGAAACGATGATGCAACGTTTAATGTTAAACTGTTGCGCCAACTGGCGTTCCTTTTGGCGAATTCCCATTAACTCATCCATAAAGCGGCTTAGTCCAAACAAAACATCCTGACCTTGCTGGGTAACCTGCATACCCGACTTATTCGTCATGATTAAGTCAAGCTTACGCAGTGTATCCGTTTCGGTCCGTAACGTTCGCTCGCTAAAGCCTAACGTTTGAGCTAACAATCGACGCCCAACCGGGGCCATCCAATTAATGGTTCGCAGTACTAAGTAACGACGACTCAGCATGTCCACCATATCTGGGGCAATTGCCTCAATCCATTGAATATCTGAATGCATGGCATCCAACCTGCTCTCTAGTGGGACGGGTCCAGTCCAGCTATGTCGAATAACGACCCAAAGACTTCAAAAAATAAAGTACACAACGCTAATTCAATTTGAACTTGAAGTTGCATACCTCGCTTACCACAACAAGAATTATAACAGGTTCATGTAGTGGTTGCAAATGAAACAACAGCCGAACGAATACCCGACTACTAGAAATTGGTCTAACCATTACCGTTCAGGTTTTAGGTACTGTTTGCGCTTCGACGACCCCGGAATGTTCATCTTTTCGCGATATTTTGCGACTGTGCGCCGAGAAAGTTCGACATTTTCCGACTTAAGAATCTGAAGTATTTTTTGGTCTGAAAGCGGTTTTTCTTTGTCTTCCGCTTCAATTAACGCCTTGATCCGGTGTTGGACACTATCCGCCGAAACGAGTTCACCCCCGGTGGGACGCTTCGTGACCGCTTGCGAAAAGAAACGTTTCAATTCGAAAGTCCCAAAGTCAGTTTGAATATATTTACCATTAATACTTCGGCTAATGGTTGACTCATGAACCCGTAGTTTTTGAGCGACGTCGCGCAACAACAATGGCTTCAAACTCGTCGTTTTTTCTAAAAAGAAGTCCGCTTGCCGTTGGACAATTGCCGTCCCAACGCGGAAGATAGTGGCTTCGCGTTGCTGCAAACTCGTCGCAATCCATTCATACTCCGCTTTCTTCTCTTTGAGATACTGCGTCACTTCCTGATCACCATGTTGACTTAGCTGGTCGAAATACTGCCCCTGAAACTTGACGACCGGTTGCGCCATCGAGGCCGTTTTAAGCGTCAGCTCCGCACCAACCCGTTTAACAATCAAATCTGGGAAAATATAACCGGTTGTTTCTTGCCCAACCGCGGCCCCAGGAACCGGGCTTAACGTACGGACGTAGTCGTAGACACTTGAAATATCCGCTAACTCGACGGCGTATTGCTTCGCTAAGCGCTCCCATTGCCGATTAACTAGCGCATCAAAATTTTCTTCTAATATAATGTAAGCCAGGTTCGGCGCATGGTCATCATTTTCTGTCTGGAGCATTAACGCCTCTTGTAGGTTGCGGGCACCAACCCCCGGTGGATCCAGTTGCTGCAATAGTGTAATTGCATCTAGCAATTCAATTGGACTAGCGCCGGTTTCAGCTCGAGCTGTCGCTTCATCAATTTTCAAATAACCGTTAACGTCAACATATTCAATTAAATATAGAACGATTTGACGAAGCGGCGTCGCCCGCATTGTTAGGTGAATTTGATCCAATAAGTATTCAAATAATGAATGCTTATTAGATGTGGAAACCCGCTCAATAAAATCCGCCCGCGTGGTGACGTTGGCCGCAGCACTTAAACTGGTTTGGTTATCACGCCAATTAGTATCAACATCGATCAAGGGGTTCTCGAGGGCTTTTTGCGTCAAAAAGTCACGTAGCTCTTCAACGTTAAACTGTAACATTTGAATTGACTGTTGCAGTCGTTGCGTCATTGCGAGCTTTTGTGATTGCCGCTGTTGTTGGCGAAAGCCTGGTCCTAATGCCATAAATAATTCCCTCCAAATAAATTTTTATGTAAAACCCTTGTGTTTTTATCCATAATCCGGTACACTTATTTATGTTGTTCAGGCGCCCGTAGTGTAATGGATCGCACGTAAGATTCCGGTTCTTGAAATGGGGGTTCGATTCCCTCCGGGCGCATCACTCGCTGAGATAATTCTCAGCTTTTTTTATACCCAAATTTCAAGTAAAGCGCTTTAACTTATACAACTTAATATCTTAACGAACTTTTTCTTTAAGAACAAGGTTGCGGCTTGACCAAAGACCATTCATAATAATGGTAGCGGTTCAGCGTAACGGTCTAGTTTGGCCAACGGCAAAAAAATAAGATTGGGAACCTTCCCAATCTTTAGCCGTATATGATAGAAACCTAAGTATACCACGTCTTCTATCAAAGGGGAATTCCTATTCCGAGGTTTTTCTTTTGACCTTTACTGACCTTAGCGGTAAACTACATTTATATTAGCAAGCAGCTAATTTATAAAAATTGAACTTTAGGAGGCTAACAAGTTATGTATCCAGTTCCGACAGTTATCGAACAGTCATCACGTGGCGAACGTGCCTATGACATTTATTCGCGACTATTAAAGGATCGCATTATCATGTTATCTGGTCCCGTTGAAGACAACATGGCTAATGCAATCATTGCCCAATTACTCTTCTTGGATGCCCAAGATTCAGGTAAGGACATCTACCTTTATATCAATTCCCCAGGTGGGGTTGTCACTGCCGGCTTAGCCATTTACGATACGATGAACTTCATCAAATCTGACGTTCAAACAATCGTAATGGGGATGGCCGCATCAATGGCCAGCGTTTTGGCTTCATCTGGTACGAAGGGTAAGCGATTCGCATTACCAAACTCCGAAATCTTGATTCACCAACCATCCGGTGGTGCTCAAGGTCAACAGACGGAAATTGAAATTGCCGCTGAAGAAATCTTGAAGACTCGTAAGAAGATCAACCAGATTTTAGCCGACAATTCCGGTCAATCCGTTGAAAAACTGAACCATGATACTGAACGTGATAACTACTTAACGGCTCAAGAAGCTAAAGAGTATGGTTTGATCGACGATATTATGGAAAACAACAATTTAAAATAATGCGTCATCATTGACCTCCTTGTAGGCCGGACGCCAAAGAAGCACCTAGAGCGGATTCCCGCTCTAAGTGCTTCTTTTTTGCTATTTACGTTGATTCGTTAGCTGGTGCTGGTAACAACCACTTCTCAAGTCACCAACGTTCCCAGCGAAACTTTTTTCTACTATATAATGTTAGGGTGGTTACTTTGCTAAATAGGCGTACTTGTAATTCCACTGAGTTCCAGCCGTATTATGAACGATTCCTTTGACCTTCGGGTTTTCAAGGTAAGAATAAACGGTTTGATAAAGTGGCGTAATTCCTTGATCCTGCATAATTGTCCGTTCCGCCTTCAACATATCTTGCCAACGCGCGTTCACGTCGTTGGCATCGCGGTTCGTCGCTTGTGAGACCAAATTATTATAAGCACTACTATTATATTTACCATAATTATAACCACTGTTAGTCGTCATAATTTGCAAGTGTGAAATTGGATCGTTAAAATCGGCGCCCCACATACTCAAGTACAGGTCGAAATCACCCGACTGGGCGCGGTTTGAGGCCACTTTTGACGGAATATTTGATAAATCAATCGTCAGGCCGGATAAATTCTTCTCAAGCGCAGACTTTAAGTATTGTGAAATGGGCTTATTCGGCTCGTCGTTGGAAGTTAGAAACCGGAGCGTCAGCTTTTTCAATCCCGTTTCTTTCAGACCTTCCTGCCAAAGTTGCTTAGCCAATTTTTGATTATAGTCCGTCGAATTTTTAACGACCGCCTGGTCCGCAAAATCTTTGCCAGTCTTTGGATCTTCAGCTAAGTCTTGCGGAACGAAGCCCTTAGCAACCGTTGACGCGTCCCCGATAACGTTCTTAACTAGCGTTTGCCGGTTAATTGATAAGGAAATTGCCTGCCGAATTTTTTGGTTATTCAGCGCCTTTTTAACCGTCGCGTCACTATCTTGGAAGTTATAAACTAGAAAGCTCGTAATGGAATATGGATAAGTTTTATAGTCCGCGTTGTGCTTTAAGTTTTTAACTTGTTCACTCGCAAGCTGGGTTAAGTCCAACTTCTTTTCCTGATAAAGGTTTAACGTCGTTGTCGTACTTGCATTAACCGTATAGTTGATCTTTTGTAAGTGAACGGCCTTTTTATCCCAATACTGATCGTTCTTAACGAATTGCCAACTGTTATTGGTTCCCGTCCAACCAGTTAACTTGAACGGTCCGCTATACAGCATGTATTGGGACTTGGTTGCGTACTTATCGCCCCACTTCTTAACCGCCTTTTCACTAATCGGTCCAAAGAGCGGGTACGTCATTAATTTTTTAAAATAAGTAATTGGTTTTTCGAGCGTAACGATAAAGGTATGGTCCCCTTCAGCCTTAACGCCCAAGGTACTTGGATCCTTCTTACCGGCTACAATCGCGTCCGCGTTTTGAACCCCAGAAAACAGGTATGCGTACTGGGACTTCGTTGCCGGCGTTACCGTGCGCTTCCACGAATAAACAAAGTCTTGCGCCGTAATTTTTGACCCGTCACTCCACTTGGCGTCCCGAATCGTAAAGGTATACGTCTTACCATCCTTTGAAACTCGTGTTTGCTTGGCCAAGCCCGGCGTAATACTGCCGTTCTTACCTAGCCGGTAAAGGCTCTCAAAAATGTTCCCCGTGCTACCATAACCGGACATATTAGAAATATCGATTGAATCTAGTGGACTTTGATAGGATAAATTTAAAACTTGATCACTCGCGTACTTACCGCTGCCAACTGATTGGCCGTTCTGTTTTCCACAGGCGGTCAACACCGTGACTAATAACAAACTAAAAATAACCGTTAACACTGATCGCTTTTTCAATATTCTCGCCCCTTTATTGACCCTCTGAATTACCCTAACTCCAACCGGAAACAAAAAACGCCTGCTTAGAATCTCGTCAGATTCCAAGCAGGCGTTTCAAAAATAACGTTTGAGCTCAATGCCGTTAATTTTGATGCACTAGAGACGCTTGTAATTCAACGCAAATAACCATGTTGTTCGTTTCACAACATGGGCAGCACATCATCATTTGGTTAGCTGAAATTTGCATGATTACGTCTCTCCGATCTTTTAGGATGAGTTAAGTATAAAGATTGGTACTTACTTTTGTCAAGTAATTTTCTTTAGAAAGTCTTAATCAAAAAAAGTCCCGGCCAGTCCGCGTATAAGCGACACCAGTCGTGACTTGAACGGAATAAACTTAGGCGTCTTGCTGTAAGCGTTCCGCAAATTGATTAATTTTTCTAAGCCGGTGGTTAATCCCCGACTTGGAAATCGGGCCGCCCGGAACAAGGGTGCCAAGTTCCTTGAGACTCACTTCCCGGTGTGCAAGCCGCGTCACCGCAACTTCTTGTAATTTCGGCGGTAACTGCTTTAAACCGACCGTGGAATCAATCAACAAAATATTTTCAATTTGTTTACTTGAGGCGTTCGCCACTTTATCCATATTGGCGTTTTCGCAATTAACCAGCCGGTTAACCGAATTACGCATATCCCGCATGATTCGAACGTCTTCAAACTTTAACATCCCGGTCGTGGCGCCAATCAGCGACAAAAAGTCCGCAATTTTTTCAGCTTCCTTGATGTAGGTGATGAAGCCCCCGCGACGATCGGTCGTCCGCGAATTCAAACCGTACTTATTCATCATTTCAGAAATCATTCGGTTGTGCTCTTCGTACAGTGAATAAATTTCCAAATGGTAGCGGGACGTTTCCGGGTTATTAACGGACCCTCCCGCTAAAAACGCCCCCCGTAAATAGGAGCGCACCGCGGCGTCATCCGTCAACACTTCGGTCGGTGCAACCTCGACAATTTGGTAATCTTTTAAAATTCCTAAATCAGCGAGCACCATGTCGGTTCCCGTTTTTAAGCGCACAATGTACAGGTTATTTTTGTTCAGTTTCATTTTACGCCGCACGATCAGTTCACTCGCCACGTCATAAAATTGTTTGAGTAATCGGTAAATACGCCGCGCGATGGCCGGATTTTCTGTCTGAATATTTAAAATAAAATGATGATTAGCAAGGCTAATCGTCCCGTTCATCCGAATCAAAGCCATTAACTCGGCTTTGGCATTCTCGCGATGGACAGCGAGGTTGGTAAGTTCTTTCTTAACTTCACTGGCGTATGACAAAGGTTACCCCTCCTATCTTGAAATGTCGGAATGGCCGACTAAGTTCATTAACTCCGCAACGACCTGGTCGCCATCGTGAAAGGCCCCGTTATCCCGCAACTTCAAGAAGTTAGAGGAGATTACCCGGCAATTCTGGTCACGTAAGCCCCGAAAATCGTGACTAACTTGGCGTGACACTTCGTTAAACTTGTGGAAATCCATGTAGTCCTCGGGTACCTTCTCAGTGTTCACGAGGACCGTATTAATAAAGTTTTGACCCAAGTGCCGGTTGAGGACCCGGACGTGGTCAGCGTCGGAGAAGCGATCCGTTTCTCCTTTTTGCGTCATAATATTGCAAATATAGACGACTTCCGCGTCCGACTCACAAACGGCCCGGCCAATATTATTAATCGTTAAGTTCGGTAAAATACTGGTGAACAAGCTCCCTGGTCCGAGCACAATCTGGTCCGCCTGCATAATGGCATCAATAACCGGCTGAACCGCTTCCGGTTCCTTACCGTCGCGGTCCGTAACCCAAACGCGTTCCAACGACTTGTGCGCGGCAGTAATTTCCGCTTCACCAACGAGTTCGGTCCCGTCTTTAAACCGGCCGTGCAAGGTTAACGCTTCGTTTGCTGCCGGGTAGACGTGACCGTCCACCTGCATCATATCGGAAAGTTCCTGGACCGCGTCGAACACCCCGGATTTCATTTCCGTCAAAGCGGCAATAATCAGGTTACCGATAGCGTGGCCGGCAAAGAACTGGTCGTTACCTTGGAAACGGTATTGAAAGACGTTCTTATACAAATCGGGCCAGTTCGACAACGCGACCATTACGTTGCGGATATCACCAGGTGGTACCACGTTAACGTAGTTGCGAATAATGCCGGAAGACCCACCATCATCAGCGACCGTCACAATTGCGGTAATGTCGACGGCCTGCCGCCGTAATCCATTTAAGATTACGGGTAAGCCGGTGCCCCCGCCAATGACCACGATCTTAGGTCGCTGCGTTTTAAACGTATATTTTCTCATGAGCGATTGACCGTTTCCTTTCGTTTACCAATATCGCGGTGGCTAATATGGACTTTATAGTCCTTTGCCAGGGCTTCACCAATCCGTTGCGTTAAAGCAACCGAGCGGTGTTGGCCCCCCGTACAACCAATCGCAATCGTCAAACTCGTTTTACCTTCAGCCTCATACCCCGGCATAATGTTTTGCAGTAGTTGTAAGAACTGTTGATAGAACGATTCAGTTGCCGGTTGTTGCATCACGTAATCGGCCACCGGTTTGTCCAAACCAGTTAACGGCTTTAATTCTGGCAAATAGTACGGGTTGGGCAAGAAGCGCACATCCATCACGATATCCGCATCAATTGGTAAACCATATTTGAATCCAAACGATAACATTTCAATGTGGAAGGTTTCGTCCGGACTCGTTTCAAACTTATCAAAAATCGATTCCCGAAGTTCCCGGGGCGTTAACGCCGACGTATCAATGACGTAGGACGCCCGGTCCTTCAACGGAATCAACAATTCTCGTTCCTTGACAACCCCATCCATAATCCGACCTTCCATCGCTAACGGGTGGGAGCGACGCGTTTCCTTATAACGGGAGACCAGTTCTTCATTGGACGCGTCCAAGAAAAGAATCCGCGTCGAAACAAAGTCGGTATTATCCAGGTTTGCCAACATATCGATGATTTCATCGTAAAAAGCTCGTGAGCGTAAGTCGATCACCAACGCGACCTTTTTAATTTTGCCGGACTCCTCAACTAATTCAGAAAATTTTGGTAGCAAGGCTGGTGGCATGTTATCAATACAAAAATACCCCAGGTCTTCAAAACTCTGAACCGCGACCGTTTTACCGGCCCCGCTCATTCCAGAAATAATTACAAGTTGTAATGCGTCTGCCATGTTTTCTCCCTCTAATCCATATTGTTGGTAGTATAACATACCGGGCGTGTCATCGCTACTAACGACTTTTCAACAACGCGCCAAGGCTAGTAATTCAGGCGTTGGTTTGCCCAGTAACTGAATAAAGGACGCTGAACCGCCCCCCTAATTACGTCGAGCAAAGGCGATTAAAATCGCGTTGATGCCGAAAATGGCAAAGTAAACGGCTACCAGTACGTTAAAGGTCAGTGCCGCCACGACCGGGCTAAAGAGTAACATGACGCCCAGCGCCAAACTCAGTAAGTCTAAAATGAGTGAAATCACGAAGTACCCAGTACCGAAAAACCGTAAGTGTGAAACGACCGTCAAACGCTCAATTGAGTCAATTAAGAACCAGAACGCAAAGACGTAACCCAACACTAAAATTCCGGTTGGTGCCTTAAATAGAAACAGCAAACCAACCAAAATATCAATAATTGCTAATCCTAGGGCTACGTTGGCTCGCAAGCCGGTCTCCCGTCTCAACTTAGTGTAGCCCGCTAAGGTGGTAATCCCACTAATAATGGCCGCAATTGCAAATAAGAAAACCAAACTCAATAGCGCTGCCTGCGGTTGTTTCATCACAAAGTAGGCCGCCACTAAGAAGACAACCCCGGTAATAAATTCCGTCCAATCAAATCCCCAGCGATGATCATTAAACATTTTGAACCACATCTCCTATCCGCTTTAACTCCATCATACCAGTTGATGTAAGAGTTTCCAACTTGTTACGGACGGCACTAGTGCAAAAAAGGAGGACTGTACCAATTGGTGTTGTTCTGCCGCCAGCAGCGGGTGTAACCGGTTGGCTGGAACACTGCGGGCATCGATTTGAGCTCACTCAGGATACCACTGAGCAATCTCAAATTCGAGCCTTATTCTAAGCCGGAAGAACTTCACTTCCGACTAAGAATAATTTCGCAGTTGAGCCATAGTTACACCCGCTACTGGCTAGTCTTGCCTTAATACATCGGTTGAATTTAGTAAATCTCAATTGGTGAGACTGGTCCTGCTGAACGTTCACTAAATCAAACGCAACCTTGTCCCCCCATTCCGACAAGCACAATGAATTTTTTTGAAAACTCAACCGGCACCTTTGGTAGCAAATCAACACCGCATATCATAGGATCCCAAAAAGTGGGTGCGTTTCCACGCCCCACTTTTCATCATCAGCTATTTAATTTGAGAATGGTTGGCCTCATTAATCCTGAGCGTCCTTTGCCAGTTGCGCCTGTGCGCGTTTTAATTCCTGACGAATTTGGTCAAAGCCGGTTCCCCCAAGAGAATGCCGCCGTTCAACCGCTACCTTGGCGTCTAAATCGTGATAGACATCCGCTTCAATTAATGGCGAAATTTCCTGAAATTCACTCAACGGAATGTCCTGCAACGGCCGGTGTTTTTGAATGCCTTCTAAGACCAGCTTGCCCACAATCGCGTGGGCTTCCCGGAACGGCATGCCCTTATTGGCTAAGTAGTCCGCCAATTCCGTCGCGTTTGAGAAATCGTTCGTGGTTGCGTGCGCCATTTGCGCCTTATTAACCGTCAGCGTTGCCAGCATGCCCGTAAAGACGTGCAAACTCGTCAGTACCGTCGTGACGGTATCAAAGGCCCCCTCCTTATCTTCTTGTAAGTCCTTATTATAGGCTAGCGGGATCGCTTTCATGACCGTTAACAGGCCCATCAAGTTGCCATAAACCCGACCAGCTTTGCCCCGAATCAGTTCAGCCATATCTGGATTCTTTTTCTGGGGCATGATTGAACTGCCAGTTGAAAATTGGTCACTTAGACTAATGTAGTTAAATTCATAACTACTCCAGCTAACAAGTTCTTCACAAAAACGTGATAAGTGCATCATCAGGATTGCCGCGTTACTAAGGAACTCCAATACGAAATCCCGGTCCGAAACGGCGTCTAAACTATTATGGTAAACCTGACTAAAACCTAATAATTGGGCACTATATTCACGGTCAATTGGAAAGGTCGTTCCCGCTAGCGCTGCCGCGCCCAACGGTGAAATATCGGTATGCTGTATATTGAACTTGAACCGTTCAATATCGCGTCGAAACATTTGATAATATGCCAATAAATAGTGCGCGTAAGAAATCGGTTGCGCGTGTTGCAAGTGCGTATACCCCGGCATCACCGTTGTAACGTTGGCCGCGGCCTTTTCAACCAGTACTTCTTCAAGCGCCTGTAAGCGCGCTAAAATTTTAGGCAGTTGGTGTTTCAAGTACAGGTGAAAATCCGTGGCGACCTGGTCATTTCGGGAACGCGCGGTATGCAGTTTCCCGGCGACTGGTCCAATTTCCGCCGTTAACAACGCTTCAATATTCATATGAATATCTTCGTTAACGGTTGAAAATTCTAACTGACCAGCTTGAAGCCGCTTTTCAAGCGTTTCTAATCCCGCCACAATTTGATCAACATCCTCAGCGGGCAAAATCCCCGTCTTTTTAAGCATCTTAACGTGCGCTAACGAACCGGTAATGTCTTCGGCGGCCAGTAACTGATCAAAGCCAATTGACGCACCAAATTCATCAACGTACTTGGCGACGGTTTCCGTAAACCGACCACCCCATAACTTTTGCGTACTCATTAGGCGTGTTCCTTAGTCGTTTGAGCCTTTTGATCGGCAGCGACCTTCGCCTGAACCTGGGCGTTGACCTGGGTTGGGAGCCCCCATAATTTAATAAAACCAACGGCCGCTTGTTGATCGAAGGAGTCAGCCGCCGTGTAGGTTGCCAAGTTTTCATCGTACAGTGAGTTAGGTGACTTCCGACCTTCAGTGATGACGTTCCCCTTGAAGAGTTGCACCCGAACGACTCCGTTAACGACTTGTTGGGTTTGCTTGATAAAGGCAACCATCGCGTCCATTAAAGGTGAGAACCAGAGGCCGTTATAGATCGTATCCGCAAGTTTCTGTTCAATTAATGGTTTGAAGTGCGCTAATTCCCGTTCGAACGTTAAGTCTTCCAAATCCTTATGGGCCTTGAGTAGGACGGTCGCGGCCGGTGCTTCGTACACTTCCCGCGATTTAATCCCGACTAATCGGTTTTCAATGTGGTCGATCCGGCCAATTCCGTGTTCACCCGCAATTTTATCTAACTTGATAATCAAGCTAGCCAGGTCCATGGCTTCGCCATCCAACGCCACCGGAACGCCCGCCTCAAACGTAATCTCTAACGTCGTTGGTTGGTCCGGCGTGTCCGCCAAGGCCTTCGTCCGGTCAAACGCATCCGCAGGCGCACCCGCCCATGGATCTTCAAGGACGCCACATTCGTTGGCCCGGCCCCATAAGTTTTCATCGATGGAATACGGGCTATCAAGATTAATCGGAACGGGAATGTTGTGTTGCTTAGCGTAGTCAATTTCTTCTTCCCGTGACCAGTGCCAATCCCGAACCGGCGCTTCAATTTTAATGTCAGGTGCTAACGCGTGGATCGCAACTTCAAACCGGACCTGGTCGTTCCCCTTACCGGTACAACCGTGCGCGATTGCGACCGCGTGTTCCTTCTTAGCTAAGGTAACTAATTTCTTAGCAATCAACGGCCGTGAGAGGGCCGAAACCAACGGATATTCTCCCTCATATAGGGCGTGGCCTTGCAGCGCGATTAACGCGTACTCTTCGGCAAATTCCTGGTTAGCATCGATCATGTAGGACGAAACGGCGCCCAACTTTAGCGCCTTTTCCTTGATGGCGTCCATGTCCTTACCTTCACCGACATCAATTCCACAAGCAACCACGTCGTAGCCCTTATCCTTTAGCCAACTAATGGCAACCGAAGTATCTAACCCGCCAGAATATGCCAAAATAATTTTTTTGTTTTGTTCAACCATTTCTCATTACCTCCGTCAATGTTTGCTGATGAATTTCTCAATGACAGTATCGTAGCACCCATTTTAACTTTATGCAATGATTTTTATAAAATATTCTTTATTAGCTAAATATTCACACGTTTTACGGATATTTATACATTTATTCAAAACTTTATGTATTATTTTTTAATCTTAAACTGATAATAATTCCAATTTCACCGCCATCTACTGCTAGTCAAACCGCACTCGGAAATCAGCGCAATCAAAAAGACCGTGATCATCGGCAAGATAATCGCGGTCTATTGATTGCGTTTCAAATAATTTTATTCAACGACTTTGCGGACAAATGGGTCGGAAGAAATTCCCTGGGAGAGAATTAACTTAGCCCATTCCTTAGCAGAGAACAGGGAGTGGTCTTTGTAGTTCCCACAGCTGTCAATGGTCGTCCCCTGCACGTCTTCCCACTTAGCTGGGCCGGCAATGAATTCAAGGGATGACTTCAACGCCTTGGCAACTTCAACCGTATCGTGTTCACCCCAAGTAATCAAGTGGAAACCAGTCCGGCAGCCAAATGGTGAACAGTCAATCACGCCGTCCATCCGGTCACGTAACAACCCGGCTAGCATGTGTTCAATCGTATGCAAACCAGCGGTATCAATTGCTGCCTTGTTAGGTTGAACTAACCGTAAATCAAAGTTAGTGATGGCGTCACCGTTAGGACCGTGTTCCACCGTAATTTTCCGCACGTAGGGTGCGAGTACTTTCGTATGATCTAATGTAAAACTCTCTACTTTAGCCAATCTGAACACTCCTCTTGTCAAAAAATTGCATTACATGCCTAGTGTAGCACACTCGGTCAACTATTTGCTTGGCTGCGCTTGAAGGGCCCGGTCACGCGCCAATACGGGCTTTAAGTACTGGCCAGTATAGCTTGCCGGTACGGCTGAAACGGCTTCCGGGGTCCCGGTCGCAACGACCGTACCACCGCCTTCGCCACCTTCTGGGCCTAAGTCGATCAAGTAATCCGCCGACTTAACGACGTCTAAATTATGTTCAATAATCAGAACCGTATTACCCGCATCTACGAGCCGTTGTAGAACCCCAATCAAGCGGCGAATATCTTCACTATGCAGCCCCGTCGTTGGTTCATCCAAGATGTAAAAGTTCTTCCCGGACTGTTGCTTGTGCAATTCAGCGGCTAACTTCATCCGCTGCGCTTCCCCACCAGATAGCGTTGTGGCGGCTTGACCAAGCTTCACGTAGCCCAAGCCAACGTCCACTAACGTTTGTAATTTTCGGCGAATCTTCGGAATCGGTTTGAAAAAATCAAGGGCTTCCGAAGCGGTCATTTGGAGAACGTCCGCAATGTTTTTACCCTTGTATTCAACTTCCAAAGTCTCAGAATTATACTGCTTTCCATGACAAACTTCACACGGAACGAACACGTCCGGCAAGAAGTTCATTTCGATCTTCAAAATCCCGTCACCATGACAAGCCTCACAGCGACCGCCCTTGATATTGAAACTAAAGCGGCCCTTTTGATACCCGCGTAATTTAGCTTCGTTCGTCTGAGCAAATAATTCCCGGATATTGTCAAAGACACCGGTATAAGTCGCCGGGTTACTCCGCGGCGTCCGGCCAATCGGGCTTTGATCAATGTTAACGAGCCGCTCAATGTTTTTAACGCCACTGATTGACTTATATTTCCCGGGTTTTTCAGAATTATGATTCAGCTTTTGAGCTAACGCCCGCTTCAAAATGTCGTTAACGAGTGTCGACTTACCAGAACCCGACACCCCGGTCACCACTACAAACTCCCCGAGTGGGAAATCGACCGTGATATTTTTCAGGTTGTTTTCAGCGGCGCCAGTCACCCGAATCTTCTTACCGTTACCTTCACGGCGTGTTTCGGGCACCGGAATAAACCGCTTGCCCGCCAAATATTGGCCGGTTAGTGATTTCCGTGACCGGGCAACCTGTTTAGGGGTTCCGGCGGCCATGACTTCACCACCGTTTTCGCCCGCACCGGGTCCAATGTCAACAATGTAATCGGCCGCCCGCATCGTATCTTCATCGTGTTCAACGACGATCAGGGTATTACCCAAATCACGCATCTTTTTCAACGAATCAATTAGTCGGTCATTATCCCGTTGGTGCAGACCGATTGATGGTTCGTCCAGAATGTAGAGCACTCCGGATAAGTTTGACCCAATTTGGGTCGCTAACCGAATCCGTTGCGCTTCCCCACCGGACAACGTCCGGGCCGCCCGACTCAGTGTTAAATAAGCCAAACCAACGTTTTGCAAGAAGGTCAGCCGGTCGCGAATTTCCTTTAGGATTGGCTTCGCAATCACCAAGTCCTGTTCCGATAATTGCAGGTCGTTGAAGAAAGCGAGTTCCTTACCAATTGCCAAATCGGAAACCGCACCAATGTGTTCCCCGCCAACCTTAACGGCTAACGCCTTGCGGTTAAGCCGGTAACCGTGACAGGTTTGACAAGTTAATTCGGTCATGTACTTCCGCATGACGTCGCGAGTAAAGTCACTACTCGTTTCGTGATAGCGGCGATCCACGTTATTAATGACCCCTTCAAAGACGGCGTCTACGTCGCGAATGCCCCCAAAGTCATTTTGATAATGGAAGTGGAACTTCTGACCATCAGACCCGTACAATAACGTTTGCCGTTGCGCCTTGGTTAAATTTTCGTAAGGTACGTCCATCGGAATTTTCAATTGCTCACAAGCTTGCTTCAGCATTTCAGGATAGTACTGCGAACTGATCGGATTCCACGGTAATAACGCCCCCTCTTCAAGCGTCAATTGCTTATCGGGGACCACTAAATCTTCGTCTACTTCGAGCTTAACACCGAGCCCTTCACAATCCGGACAAGCTCCCTGCGGTGCGTTGAATGAAAAGAGCCGCGGCTCCAATTCACCAACCGTAAAGCCACAAACCGGGCAGGCGTAATGTTCAGAAAACAAAATCGGGTCGCCGCCGATTACGTCGGCAATCGCGTAACCGCCACTTAACCGTAACGCGGCTTCAAAGGAATCGAAGAGCCGCGACCGAATGCCGGACTTAACCACGATCCGGTCAATCACGATTTCAATCTTGTGGCGCTGATTTTTATTGAGGTCAAAGGTTTCCCCGATATCATGAATCTCACCATCGACCCGGACACGCACAAAGCCTTCCCGCTTAATTTTTTCAAAAATTTTCTTATGTTCGCCCTTCTTTTGACGAACAATCGGCGACAAGATTTGGAGCTTAGTCCGTTCGGGCAAACTTTGAACCCGGTTTACCATTTGTTCAACCGTTTGACTGGCAATCGGCGTTCCGTCATTTGGACAAATGGGTTCGCCCACCCGCGCCCATAAGAGCCGTAAATAGTCGTTAATTTCGGTAACGGTCCCGACCGTTGAGCGGGGGTTCTTAGAAGTCGTTTTTTGATCAATCGAAATGGCGGGACTTAACCCGTCAATCGAATCAACATCCGGTTTTTGCATTTGGCCTAAAAATTGACGCGCGTAGGCGGACAAACTTTCAACGTAGCGCCGCTGCCCTTCTGCGTATAACGTATCAAACGCGAGGGAACTTTTTCCAGAACCAGACAACCCCGTAATGACCACTAACTTGTTACGCGGAATGGTCACGTCAATATTCTTTAAATTATGGGCCCGCGCCCCGTGGATTACAATTTTATCGTTTGCCACAAAAAGGCCTCCTAGCTAATCTGTGCTTTTAATTCCATGACCGTATCCCGCAAAGTAGCGGCCTGTTCAAAGTCGAGCTTCTTGGCAGCGGTCTTCATTTGTTCTTCCAGTTTTGCAATCATGTCTAATTGTTGTTCGTGCGTCATGTCGTCGAAGTCCGTTTCTAAGAAGTCGTCCTTCTTACCACTGTCTTCAGCAACCTTGGTCGAAGCAATCAGTTCTGGGATGGCCTTCTTGATCGTCTTCGGCGTAATGTGATGCACTTCGTTATACTTCTGCTGAATCTCACGCCGCCGGGCAGTTTCGTCAATCGCCGCCTGCATCGACGCCGTCGTCGTATCGGCATACATGATGACCGCCCCGTTTTCATTACGGGCAGCCCGGCCGATTGTTTGAATCAGTGACCGTTCATTACGTAAGAAGCCTTCCTTATCGGCATCCAAGATTGCAACTAACGACACTTCTGGCACGTCAATCCCTTCCCGTAAGAGGTTGATCCCCACGAGAACGTCAAACTTACCTAAGCGCAAGTCCCGGATAATCTTAGTCCGTTCAAGCGTTTTAATGTCACTGTGTAGGTACCGGACCTTAATACCTAGATCCTTCATGTAATCGGTTAAGTCTTCCGCCATCTTCTTGGTTAAAGTGGTCACGAAGACGCGTTCATTACGCTCAATCCGCTTGTTAATTTCACCGACCAAGTCATCAATTTGCCCCATGATGGGCCGGACCTCAATGGTGGGATCCAGTAAGCCGGTCGGCCGAATAATTTGTTGCACCACGTGCTTCGTCCGGTCCATCTCATAGGGGCCGGGAGTAGCGGACATGTAAATGACCTGATTAATGTGTTGTTCAACTTCCGCTAACTTAAGCGGCCGGTTATCCAGCGCACTTGGTAACCGAAAACCGTAATCCACTAACATCTGTTTCCGCGCCCGGTCACCGTTATACATCCCGCGCACTTGCGGCATCGTCACGTGTGATTCGTCGACGACCATTAAAAAGTCCTTGGGGAAGAAGTCGAGCAAGGTGTACGGTGGTTCGCCCGGTTTACGGCCGTCCATAAAGCGAGAATAGTTTTCAATCCCGCTGGTATACCCCATTTCCTTCAGCATTTCAATATCATAGGTCGTCCGTTGCTTGAGCCGTTGGGCTTCCAGTAACTTACCATCATTGGTCAGCTCCTTTAAGCGCCCGTCCAATTCAGTTTCAATCCCATTGATGGCCCGTTCCATAATAGCGTCGTTCGTCATAAAGTGGGTCGCTGGGAAAATAGCAACGTGGTCGCGGTCACCGACAACTTCACCCGTCAAAGCGTCAATTTCACGAATTCGGTCAATTTCGTCACCAAAAAACTCCACCCGTAACGCGTGGTCGTCCCGGGAAGCTGGGAAAATTTCAACCACGTCACCGTGAACCCGGAAGCGCCCCCGTTGAAAATCAATGTCATTGCGGTCAAATTGAATATCGACCAGTTTTCGCAAGAGGTCGTTGCGTTCAATCGTCATACCGACCCGTAGCGAAACCACGTGGTCCTGGTATTCGTGCGGATCCCCTAACCCGAAGATACTCGAAACGGACGCCACTACGATTACGTCGTTACGTTCCAGTAACGAACTGGTAGCCGAGTGCCGCAATTTATCGATTTCATCATTAATAGCGGAATCCTTTTCAATGTAAGTATCACTCGAAGGCACGTAGGCTTCCGGCTGATAGTAATCGTAATAACTCACAAAGTATTCGACCGCGTTGTTCGGGAAAAACTTTTTAAATTCCCCGTAAAGCTGGCCGGCCAAGGTCTTATTGTGGGACAAAATCAAGGTTGGCTTATTAACCTGCTGAATAACGTTTGAAATCGTAAAGGTCTTCCCGGTCCCGGTGGCCCCCATCAAAATTTGTTCCTTTTCGCCGGCCTCAACGCCAGCCGTTAATTTTTGAATGGCTTCTGGTTGGTCACCCGTTGGTTGGTAATCCGAAACTAATTCAAAGTGATTATCATCGACTCGATCAATCAAACGCGCCGCCTCCTTTTTTAACTTATCTCAACTAAAACTCGACGAGGTTAAAACTACAACCATCACCGTCATTACGCGCAGCTTTACCGCCACGTTCACTCGAAAAAAATAGGCAAGCCGAAGCTTCCCTATCACTTTCAAACCGTCTTATATTTTAGCACATCGAACATACTTTCGCTATTAATCGGATTGGCCGGGCGCCGCCAAAATTTGGTGCGTCAGCGTTCGCAATTGGTCCTGATTCGTGAACGGTTCCGCCAACATCTCTGGTAGCACCGCCTTCAAGAAATATTGAACGCTAGCCAGCTGCTGAAACGACAGAATCGTCTTCAAACTTTCCTGGTAAATATCGGTAAAGACTGGCTCCGGATTTCCCTTTTGAATTTCACCAAAGGATTCGTAAAGGAGGTCAATTTTATCCGCTACCGAAAGAATCCGTCCTTCAAGGGTATCGTCCTTGCCCTCCGATAACCGGCTGGAATAGGCCGCCCGAAACTCCGCGGGAATTTCGTTGTCCACAAAGTTTTGGGAGAGCTTATGCTCCACGTCCGCTAACATTGAACGAAGCGTCGGGGTCGCGTACTTCACCGGCGTTTTAATGTCACCGATAAACCGCTCATTATAGTCATGGTTAAGCGCCTTTTCATACAGCGCCCGCCAATTAACCGTTTGACCCGCGTTTTCCTCGACGTCACCTAAAAACTGCGCGGTTTCAGCCACTTTAAACGAATGGGCCGCGACCGAATGGTTTTGATACTTAAAGAACCCGGGGGCCCGCTGAATCGTTTCTAAGTTACTCAAACTTTGCAAATATTGATGCATTCCCATTAACGATCACCATCCTTGAAGACTTCAATTTGACCTCAGTGTAGCAAAGCCACCCGGCAGACGCAACTTTAGTGCCGGACTCGGCGTGAACGCTGCGGCAGTTTCAATAAAAACGCCATTAAATAAGAAACAATTAGGAAACCAGCCACCACCAGGTAAGGATAGTGGTAGTTTAAATCTAACAACATTCCCGACATAATTGGACCGATGATGTTCCCAACACTCGTTAGTGACATGTTTAAGCCGTTGATCAATCCCTGATTGGCTTCGGTCGCCTTCGTCAGTAAGGTCGTAATCGCGGGACGGAGCAAGTCGAAGGCCGAAAAAATAACTAAAGTCGCAACCATGACGGCCACCTTGGAATGCGCTTGCGTGATCCAAATGGTGCAAATGGCAGCTAACGCGAAGCACACCCGAATGACGCGCTGTTCACCCCACCGCTGAACGAAAGTATCGAATAACGCAACCTGCAAAAAGAGTGAAATAACGCCGTTTAACGTCAGCACGAGTGCAATGTTATTCAAACTAAAGTGGAACACTTCGTTAACGTAAATACTATAGATACTTTCAAAGCCTTGTAATCCAAACGATGAGACCAAAATCATCGCGAAGAGGAGGATGATTGGCACCGTCCAAAACGCCCGCGTTAACGGGTGGTGTTGCTGGTGGGCCGCTGCCGCCTGGGCCTCCCGGTTCGGGTCAATTTCTTGATCACTTGGCAAGAGCACGATTAAAACAATGGCACTAATTAGGCCCAGTGCTCCGGCCACCCAGAACGGGGTTTTGTAGCTAATGGCTGCCAACATGCCACCGATGCCGGGGCCTAAAATCAGGCCACCACTAAAGGCCGCCGACAACCAGCCAATCACCTTAGCACGTTGATGTTTCGTCGTAATATCAGAAGCCAGCGCCATGGCCGTTGGTACGACCATCGCAGCGGATAAGCCCCCAATCGTCCGGGATACGTTAAAAACGGCCAACTGGTTAGTCAGTGCAAACAAAATTTCCGACGCCATGAATAAGAAAAGACCGAGCGTTAAAACGGGCTTGCGGCCGACCTTATCAGAAACCCGGCCGATAATTGGTGAAGCGACAAACTGGGCAAACGCAAACAACGCGTTCATGACCCCCATATCGGTCGCACTCAGGTGTAAGTCATTTTTAATAAACGGCATTACTGGAATAACCAGACTAATTCCCAAACAGACTAAAAATTCACTAAAGATTAAAATAAAAATGGCTCGTCGTGTTTGCCGATCCATCGTCATCACCCCGATTAGTTTTTTTATTGAAGTACCGTGAACCGCAACCTCAGTAATGCTTCTCCGTACCACTGCAATCAGCTACCGTTGCTTTAGCACACTGCTGTCCATCATAGCAAGCTTGCGCCTAAAACGCTAGCACAAAGCTTAGCGTAGACCACGGCCACGATGCGCCCACACGGCCGCTTAAATTCCGATTAAAGGTGAGCGCTTTCAACCCCATTTAACCCGTCATCCGGTACAATTAAATTAATTACCAATTTACTAAGGAGGGCTCCCCACATGGATCCACAATTAACCGGCTTTTCTGCCATTCAGCGCATCGACCCAAACATCTTCATTGACCTGCGTTACGCGACCACTAATAACTTTACCCACCAGGTGATTTACGACTTCACGACCGCCATCGTTCGCACGGGTACCGCCCAAAAATTGGCGGCGGCGAGTCAGGCCGTCCAAGCCCAAGGCTACCGGCTCAAAGTTTGGGATGCTTACCGCCCCGTTAGTGCACAACGACGCCTATTCGAAGTTTATCCCGACCCCGATTTTGTCGCACCCCCGAACCCCAATTTTAGTCACCAGAAGGGCGTCACGTTGGATTTAACGCTAGCGACCCCCGCGGGACAAGACTGTCCGTTACCGACCGGCTTTGACGATTTTAGCCCCCAGGCACACCGCAACGCCGCTAAGACCCCGGAACAAGAATACTACTATCAAATTCTTGATGCGGCGATGACGGCCGCCGGCTTCGTGGGCTACGTGAACGAATGGTGGGATTACCGTGACGCGGACATGGACGCCTACGAGCCGCTAGCGGCCGACCCGAATGATTTCGCCGATTAACACGGCCACCTTTAATTAATATTCGGCTACTATCGTCAAAAAAGGGGCCTGTGGTATTAGTCACAGCCTCCCTTGTGTCGCCGAATCTTAATAGTCAAAACGGGCGTCAAAAGTCACCAACTAATCAACTTTTGGCACACTCGCAAAAAAGCCCCACGATTAGTTTCGTGGGGTCGTCTTATAAGCATTTAATTAATTAGTCCGCCAATAACCGTGTTCTTGATCAACGGCTTTTTGGGCAACTAAATTCAGGTAATTGAACGGTTCATCAAAATTAGGTGAAAATAACATATCCATAAACGCGAGCTCATCAATCGTATTCCCATTTTGAATAATAACCGATAAAGTGTTGGCAGATTGCGACACTTCGTGGGCACTAATGAGTTGACCACCCAGCACCTTACGACTATTTTGATCATAAACGAGTTCAATTTTAACTTTCTGGGTCGCCGGCATGAAATCGGGTCGATAGTTTCCTTCATAAACCACGCTTTTGGCATTCATGTGCGCTGCCTTGGCTGCCGCCATGGTTAAACCGGTACAAGCAACCGTCTGACCAAAAACAAGCATCCCGGTCGTCGCCTGACTACCAATTGATTTTAAGCGACGTTCGAGCACGTTAATCCCGGCCAAGGTGCCCTGCCGAACAGCGTGTGAGGCTAACGGAATGTACGCCTGACTCATCGTCGGGTTATAGTGCACTTCGGTCGCATCACCAGCCGCAAAAATATCAGGATCCGAAGTCCCCATGTAGGGGTCGGTAATGATTGCACCGTTTTTAGCTAGGTTAACTTGCCCCTTTAAGAGGTCCGTTTGTGGAAGAACGCCCGGACAAATGGCAACCATGTCAACTTGAAAATCACCAGCCGTGGTCCCAATTTGAAGCCCGGCCTCGCCAAGGTCCGTGAACTTAGTAACGGTCGTGTTCGTATGGACATCGACACCGTGCGCCTCTAGAACGGTTTGAACTGAATTGGCAATGACCGGATCCATATATTCGTCTAATAACTGGGCGTTTCGTTGGAATAAAATCACTTCATGGCCAGACTTAACGTACCCTTCCGCTAATTCAACGCCGGCATAACCGCCGCCGACGATACCAATGCGGTGCCCGTGTTGCGCCGCGCTATATAATTCACGCGCCTGATCACAGGTTTTACAGAGCATTACTTTCGGACTTTCAATCCCAGAAATTGCGGGAATTGCCGTCATTGAACCAGTTGCGACAATCAATTTATCATACTGGTCATGGACGAGTTCCTTAGTTTGCAGATTTTGGGCCATAATCTCGTGTGCGTGCGCATCAATTCGAATGACATCAAATTGCATGTTCATTTGAACACCCTGGCGCTTAAATTCTTCCGGATTGGCATAAAAAACATCGTCTAAGTTCTTGACCGTCCCACCCAAGTGTAAATAAGTGGCACAAGACAAGTAGGAAATCTCAGCGTGACGTTCGTATACCGTGATTTCAGTGTCGGGGTAATATTTGAGAATCTGCCGCATCGCGGCGATTCCTGCGTGGGTACATCCAATAATGGCTAC
The DNA here is from genome assembly GCF_005405425.1 of Lactiplantibacillus modestisalitolerans. GTDB lineage: Bacteria > Bacillota > Bacilli > Lactobacillales > Lactobacillaceae > Lactiplantibacillus > Lactiplantibacillus modestisalitolerans. The sequence goes on from NZ_BJEA01000011.1 coordinate 56,261, forward strand.
TTTCATCGTTCATTCACAGCTTTCAATAACATGATAAATTTTTTCCTATTCGTAATATCGCTATCCCCTCATTTTGAAGTATACTATGAGTATACTGCGATTGTAAAAAAAGTAAACTTATTTAAATTATCATAGTAAAAGGTGATGGTAATATGCAACCAACTTATCGCTATTTTGTACAACCCCAACTAGACGTTCGTACGCACACCGTTTACGGCTACGAGCTTCTGATTAAACAACTCACTCCCGCCGGTTGGCGTTTACCGGAATCATTTGCCAGTATCGACCCTAAAATCATGTCCAAGCTATTAGTGGCGACGACTAAAATTCTCGGCCTTAAAGTTCAGTACTGTTCCGTCAACGTGAGCCGCGAACAATTGGTCGACACTGACGTTGCTAAGGCCATTATTCAAAGTCAGACGCAACTATACCCGGCTAAACTAATCGTGGAGCTCACCGAAGAAACTGGCCCGGGTTGCTATCCCGATACGAAACTGATCCCCCACCTTCGGCACTTTATCGAACACGGTATGCAGATTTCGCTGGACGACGTGGGAACCGGCATCAATGACTTTAAGAGTATTCAAGAATTCTTGCCACTGGCATCCGAACTTAAATTCGCCTTACAAAACTTTCGGACCGGCATTCAGGATCCACAAATCCAACAAAAACTACATTTCTGGCGGGCAATCAGTAACGAATACGGTCTACGCCTCATTTTAGAAGGCATCGAGGACGAAGCCGACGCTCAACTGAGCAATGACTTTGAAATTAACCTCCAACAGGGTTACTACTACGGCCGGCCAGAATTACTGCGGTTACCGGGTGACCCGGTAGATTTTCAGACGGCGACGCAAAGCTAATGGTAACCACTACATTCAAGAAATGAACGCTAATTTTAGTTAAACAACTCTAGACAATTCAACGTAAAAGACGCCCCAAGGCTGGACACAAATTCCAATCTTGAGGCGTCCTTTATTAACATTAAATTTAAGATGCATTAGGTCGTTACTAAACATCTTATCGCAAGGAATATCGGGCAAACAACGAGTCCGCTATTAGCAAGTTTTCTTGACCGCGTTCTTGTTTGCACCCCTACAATGGCCACTGTCCCAACTCGGCTAAGCTTAAATATCCTAATATCGCTGCCGACCAGACCGATACACAAATGGGTCATCCTCTGGGTAATTCGCCTCGTTCTCATCTTATTGATTATCGGACTAATCGCCTACTGGTGCCATCGTTTCAAGTAATTCCTCAGCCGATTAATCAAGTACTTGACTATTTTTTCGACTAGCGTTAAAGTGAATTTAATCAAGTACTTGATAACTTAATTTGAGAGGATCTTAACTATGTCTGAAAACGAAAACTTTTTAACCCGCTTCCTGCGCTTTAACACCCTTCTCCGGCGCTACGAAAATTGGCAACAACGCACTCACGGCTCACAAAGTAGCCTGCACCGGGGGCAAGGTCGCGTACTGGCCGTTTTAAAAATGAAGCCCGAAACGACCCAACGTGAACTGGTTTACGTTCTAAATATGAGTCCCCAAGCCGTTAGCGAATGCCTAGCTAAATTAGAAAAAGCCGGTTACGTACACCGCAGTGCTTCCGCAACTGATCGCCGCGTCATGACCATCAAATTAACCGCTGCTGGTCAGAAGGCCGCCGAACGGAACGCCGAGAGTAGCTCGGATTCTGCCTTTGACGTCTTAACCGACGAGGAGCAACAAACTTTTGATGGCCTGCTTACTAAAGTTGAAAATAAGATTTTAGATGAATTGCCAGAAGACGACTTTGCCCGCCGCACCACGCCGTTTAATGAAATGCCTGGTTGTGGTGGTGGTCGTCCCGGCTGTGGCCGTGGAATGGGACCCATGGGACGACGCTTCAACCGGATGGACGGCTACGGTCCTTCCCGGTTCCCCAATGATTGGCCAATGTAATGCGGTCATCGTCAATGTACCGCACTGGCCGTTAAACGGTCGGAACGTTTACTAATTTATACACAGCCGTCTTGCCCACTTATTCTGGCAAGGATAATGAATTTTTGAGAACTCAACTGGTATCCTCTTTAGCAAATCAACACTGCCTACCATCCAACCCAAATAGGACGCGAAACCGCTAATTCGGTTTCGCGTCCTATTGACTGTTCTAGCGTCGCAATTTCTTGCTAACGCGTCATTATTCTTTAATAAAAGCTTGAATGGCATCCTCAAACTTCGCTAATTTGGTATTAGCTTCGTCTAAGCTAGCACCCAACGTTCCGATATAGAACTTGATCTTTGGTTCCGTTCCGGAAGGCCGAATGGCAATCCAAGTACCGTCTTCCAAGTGGTACTTCAACACGTTAGCCACTGGCAAACTGATTGCGCTGGTATGCCCGTCCTTGAAAGTTTCAACCTGACTTTGGAAGTCCTCGGTTGCTTCGACGGCGTAACCCGCAAAAGTCGTTGGCGCTTCTTGCCGGAATTTAGTCATTAGAGCCGCGATCTTATCGCTCCCACCAACACCATCAAATTCTTCGGAAGTCGTCTTTTCACGGAAGTAACCATACTGCTTGAAGAGGTCTTGCAACCCGTCGTACAAGTTCTTGCCTAAACTCTTGTAGTAGGCCGCTACTTCGGCCAACAGAACCGTCGTTTGAATGGCATCCTTATCGTGCACGAACGGCTTGATCAAGTAGCCGTAACTTTCTTCGAACCCAAACATGTAGGTGTGTTCGCCACTCGCTTCAAAGTGTTCAATTTGTTCCGCAATGTACTTAAAGCCGGTCAAGACGTTGATCATCTTAACGCCGTAAGCTTCCGCAACCTTAGTTGCAAACTCACTGGAAACAATTGACTTAACCGCAGCCGCGTTAGCTGGCAACGTCCCCGCATCCTTGTTCGCTTGCAAAATGTAGTGTAACAAGACGGCGGCAATTTGGTTCCCCGTTAAGAGGACGTATTCACCGTCGGGTTGGCGCACGGCCGTCCCTAAGCGGTCAGCATCGGGATCAACCGCGATCAACACGTCCGCGCCTTCCTTCTTACCTAAATCGATAGCCATCTTGAAGGCTTCTGGGAATTCAGGGTTCGGGAACTTAACGGTTGAAAACTCAGGATCAGCGACGGCTTGCTCTTTAACCACGCTAAAGTTCTTAAAGCCCGCGTTTTTAAGGGCCTTTTCACCTAACATCCGGCCCGTTCCGTGCAGTGGCGTAAAGACTAACTTCATGTCTTTACCAACTTCGTCAACTAATTTTTGGTTGATTGTTACTTCCTTGACCTTGGCCAAGTAGTCTTGATCGACATCGTCACCAATGATCGTTTCGACCTTATCGGCTAACAGTTGGTCCTCATCCGCAACGGCAATCGCAAAGACGTCCGTGACCTTCCGAATATAGGACGTAATCAAATCGGATTCCTTCGGTGGCATTTGCCCCCCGTCTTCACCGTAAATCTTATAGCCGTTATACTGCTTTGGATTATGGCTCGCCGTAATCATGATCCCCGCATACGTATGTAAATGCCGGACCGTAAAGGAAAGTTCGGGCGTTGGCCGCAAGCTTTCAAACACGTACGACTTAATGCCGTGTTGGCCTAAAACCCGGGCCGATTCATGGGCAAAGTCTTGAGAATGGTGCCGCGAATCAAAACTAATCGCAACCCCGCGCTCCTTAACGGCGGCAGGTAAGGTGTCCATAAACCGCGCGAGCCCCTCAGTCGCTTGGCGAACCGTGTAAATATTCATTCGGTTGATTCCGGGTCCTAAGACGCCCCGCATCCCCGCAGTACCGAATTCCATCGGTTGATAAAAGGCATCTTCCAAGGCGGCGTCATCGCCGGCCATGTTAGTTAATTCTTGCTTTAAACTTGATTCTAGTGTTGTTTGGTTTTTCCAGGTACGATAAGTATCTTGCCAACTCACAAAGACCATCCCCACTTCTTATAATTGTTAATGCTCATATGAACCACTCGTCACGAAATAACGAGTTTGCTTAACTAGTCATCTAGAAATAGTATACAACATTAATAGCGGTTACAAAGTAAAATTTACTGAGAATTACCTAAAAACGCCCCCGTCAGTTCTGACGTTAACTGATTTGCGAGCGCCGGTTCGTTCGGTTAGTGCCTGAACTTGGTATAATAGTCTTAATACGAGGGGGTTGCCTATGACGTTTTATTCTTACAACTATTTAGCCAATCAGAACAGCAACCACACGCTGTTCCAGCTTGCAGTAATTAGTATCATTATTTTAATTATTGGTGTATTAAGTTTGCTATGGTACCGGCACAAAACGGACTTAAAGTACCGGGACCTATTTGTCATCATGGTCTTACTATTAATTTTACTGGCCGGCATTCAATTTAACGAGTGGCAAACTTTACGGTCCAGTTTTAGTCAAAAATCACAAGTTACTCAAATTATGAACCGGGTGGCTAACGAAAAAGGCGTCGCCAAAACGGACGTCTGGGCCAATACTAGTACCGTCAACAGCGGCTTGTTAATTAAGGTCAAGGATCACATCTATAACGTGACCGTCAATACGGATGGCAATAGCTATACGCTAACCAGGGCCACGCCGATTCAGCAACCGTTACACTACGTAAAGGGGGCTAAATAATGTTTTCCTATTGGGATGTGACGCTTAAACTAGCTCTTGGTCTGTTAACCATTATTTTACAAATCAACTTATCAGGAAAAAGTAATTTAGCGCCGATTAGCGCCCTCGACCAAGTCCAAAACTACGTCCTCGGGGGAATTGTCGGTGGCATGATTTACAGTACGAGCGTCACCGTTTTACAATTCATGCTAGTGCTACTTATCTGGACGTTCCTCGTTTTAGTGCTGCGGTTCATGACGCACCATAACCACTACGTCAAAAGTTTCATCGACGGGAAGCCGCAACTACTGATTAAGAACGGGGAATTACTGGTTCAAACCGCACTTCGTAACGGCATGAGCGCCAACGACCTAATGTTTCGCCTACGTACGGAAGGAATTACCGACATTCGCTTCGTCAAGCGGGCCGTCCTCGAACAAAACGGCCAGTTAACAATTACCGAAGTTGATGACGATTCCATTAAGTACCCGCTGATTGTGGACGGGCAGGTCAATCAGGACGCCTTGGAAACGAGTGAACACGATTTGGCTTGGTTGGAAGCGCAGCTTGCTGCGCAACACTACGAAATTAGTGATATCTACCTGGCCACTTACACGAACCGGCAGCTATTGCTCTTCCCGTATCAGCGTTGACTGCTTTCCTTCATTTGCCTACGATTAGTCAAGCCTGAAGAGTACAAGTTTACCGCCTTACCGGTTGGTCATAAAGTAGCTGGAAACATACTAATATAGGTGGTGAACACGACTTTAAGGGTTCTATGATTGTGGTGTTGGTCTGCTAAAAAAGTTGCCAGCTGAGTTTTCAAGAAATTTATCACGCTTGCTCAAATAAGTGGATAGGGTTGCGCTTAATTCAGTAAACGTCCCGTAGAACCGACTTCACCAATTGAGATACTAAAGTCAGCCGCAAAGTCTAATATTAAAGTAAGACTAGCCAGTAGCGGGTGTAACCATGGCTCAACTGCGAAATTATTCTTAGGTGGAAGTGGGCTTCTTCCGGCTTAGAATAAGGCTCGAATTTGAGATTGCTCAGTGGTTTTCTGAGTGAGCTCACATCGATGCCCGCAGTGTTCCAGCCAACCGGTTACACCCGCTGCTGGCGACATATCAACACCAATTGGTACAAAACTACCAGACATTCCAATTAAAAAAAGCTCCGTAAAAACCGTGACGGTTTTTACGGAGCTAATTTTAATTTGTTTGATTTCTCAAAATAAGGCTTTTTAAAACGTGAGCGGTTGGACTACCCGCACACTGGCCCTAATTTTTAACTTTGTCGCCTAACGCGGTGATGTAAGCGTAGACCTGCTGACCAGCAGTCCCACCTTCACCAACGGCCGTCGCAACTTGGCGTAAATCCTTCTTGCGGACGTCCCCAACGGCAAAGATCCCGGGAACCTTCGTTTCCATGTGATCGTTCGTTTCAATCCAACCATTTTCGTCAGTAATCCCAAGGTTACCAAACGGCTTCGTGATTGGGTTGATGCCAACGTAAATGAAGACCCCGTCAACGGCGATTTCGCTGTCTTCGCCGGTCTTGTTATTGTTCACTTTGACCGCCGTCACCTTTTTGTCATCACCGACAATTTCAGTGACGTTGCTGTTCCAAACAAATTCCATCTTAGGATTAGCAAAGGCCCGGTCTTGCAAAATTTGTTGCGCCCGGAGTTGATCACGCCGGTGAATGACCGTTACTTTCGAAGCGAGTTGCGTTAAGTAACTTCCTTCTTCAATGGCCGAATCACCACCACCGACAACTACCACGTGCTTGTTCTTAAAGAAGGCCCCGTCGCAGACCGCGCAGTAAGAAACGCCCCGGCCACCGTAAGCATCTTCACCAGGAACCCCGAGTTTACGGTATTCTGAGCCCGTTCCAATCACGATTGCTTTGGTTTCAAAGGTATCACTATCGGTCTTGACGATCTTTAAATCGCCCTGGTCTTCGACCGATTCAACGTTGCCGTACGCGTATTCCGCACCGAATTGGGTCGCGGAGTCGTACATATCCTTGGCTAAATCTGGTCCTAAAATTGATTTGAAGCCCGGGTAATTTTCAATTGCGGCGGTATTATTCATCTGACCACCATAAATTCCGCGATCTAATAAGAGTACGGATAAGTTGGCCCGTGATGCATACAGCGCAGTTGTCATCCCAGCTGGCCCCGCACCGATAATAATCACGTCGTAACGCTTTGCCATTCCAAAAGACCCCTTCCAGTTAATTGACTATGTGGCTAAATATACGCCCAAATTTTGGGTTTGTCGACTATCTTGTTTGTGCACAACTGAAAAGCATTCGGTTAGCGGGCAACGTCGTATTCCGTTTCTTTGATTCCGGCGTTCATGAAATCATAGGGACTCTTCATTTGGTCCGCGTCCCAACTCGCGATTCCCACCACCAGTAAAATTTCTAACGAATTTAGGCTGACCGACTGTTGGACCCGCTTTTCAAACTGACCCTTGATGCGGTTTGCCGCAATTTGCGCGCCCGGCTGGTCGGAAAATAGCAGGATTGCCCACGTCGGGTTGTCCTGATTTAACGAATACGTGATGTCGTTATCACGGGTCGCGGCGGTGATCGTGTCGGACGTTAAGCGTAATAAATCGCGGTACTGTTGTTCACTCATCATCCGTCGAATTTCCGCGTAGTAGCGAATCCGAATAATCACGGTCGTCACTGGCAGTTGAAAACGGCGGTTCGTTTCAATAAAGACTTGCGCGTCCTGAATGTAGGCCACGGTCGTCCGCAGGTTGGTCTGCTCATCAAAGGCCCCCCGTTTGAGGATGTCCGCGCGTAACTTAGCATTGGACGACTGCAACTGCGTCAGCCGGCGGGTCATCCCGTAAAACGTGGCTGATAATAGTAGCGGCATGAGAAGCCAGAAGACCATGATCAGTGGGATGGCAGCGTGGTGACTGGCATTCAGATAGATCATCACCAACGCTTGAATAAAGATAAACGTTAAGTTGGCGATTAGCCCGGCAACCACGCCGAAAAAGTAGGTCATGATGACCAAAATCAGCGTAATCCCGAGGTAGAGCGTGTTGAGCGCTAAGTTGGGCGTCAGCGCAATCAAGACGGCCGTTGCGCTAAACAAGCCGAGAAATAATAGTAAGTAGACGTCGGCTAAGATCGACGCGCGTTGATCATCATTCATCGTGCCGCCCCTTTCGTTCCATCAAGCCACTTTTACGGGCAACGAGGAAGCCCGCCAACATAATAATTAAAACCACTAGTAACGCCAACCCCAAGTAAATCATTAAGTGCGATTTTTTCTGTACCGCGGTCTTGGTCGTCACGCGTTCATCAAGGGCCGCGTGTTTCTTAAAGCGGTAGTCGTAATGGTTATTATCGCGATCCACAACGATGGCATCCCCGTGGTACTGGGCAATGTTGCGTTGGAAGTTTAACTGGGTCGACGCCCGGTAAACGTCCGCCGGGTGTGCTCCGGTCACGACTAGCAATCCGGCCTGGCGATGGTACGGTGATCGTAACAGCTGGGCCGTCCCCAGATTTTGGCCGTACTGACTTTCAATACTCAGCTTTTCGTTCGACACAAACCCGGTGAACTTGCGGTTGTACTGGAAATACAAGTGCTCGTTCAAGTCCCGAATCAATGCGTTTTGCTTGGGCGTTCCGAACGCAATCACGTTCGCGCTTTTTAAGACGGTTTGGCTTGGCCGCTTGGTGTAAAACTGAATTTGGCCGGTATTTTGTTGCGCGTAGGTGCCCATCAAGTTAAACAGGTTCGTCAGCGTTTTATAATCATCCGCCGTCAACGTCTTGGGCCGCACGATTGCCAATTGGTTAAAGGTCGCATTTTTCAAGAAAACGCTCGGATAGTTACTAAAAAGTAGGCTGTTGACCGGTTGAGACTTGATTTCCGCCCGCGAATCCGATTGTACTAAGGCCCACGGCGTCTGCGGATTATCCGACTGCCGTTGGTGCGCCATTTCAAGGTCAAAGGTCACCCGAATCGTAAACGCGTGTCCCAGCGCTTGGCCTTTCGGGAGGGCCACCGTTAAGTGGTCGTCCGCCGCATTGGCCGCGCGGAGCCGCTTACTGCCAATTGGTTTATTATTCAAATATACCGTCACTAGTGAGCGCTTAAAATCTAAGTTCTTCGCGTAGCGGAAGTGCAACCGAATCTTCGACCCGTCGGCGTTCGTCCGGTCAACTGGCAGGCTGACAAAGTAGGCGCTACTGCGGTGATTGGCCCCCGCCAAATAGTCATCCTGCGTCGTCAATTGAGCCGAACCGCCGTATTGTAATTCCGACGTATACGTTCGGGTCTGCTCACTAATCGCCTTGGTGCTAGCTGCCGTTTCCTGCATTAATTCCTGATTTGCAACGTAGCGCCCAGCGCGCTTCAGGAGCTTGCCCGTCAGCGCGGTCACGATCAAATAGTGGCGGTCACCGGACTGATAAGTTTTTAAAACGGCGCGTTGCCGCAATTGGTCGCGGTTGACCTGTTTTTTAAATTCCGCGGGCAAGTGGTCATAAGTGGCTAACACCACTTGGTAGTCGGCCTGCTTGGTCGCCGCACTACCAAAGGTGGTCACGGGAATTTGGGTCGTCTCCGTCGTAATCGTCCGGGCGGTCCCCGCTAACGCCTGCATGCTCGCCGTTAATTCGGCGTTCGACGCCTGCTTCGGTACCGTGATCACCGAATTTTCAGTCGCAATCGTATCGGTTCCCGAAAAATGCGCGTAAAACGATTTGATCGCACGGGTGGGTGGCTCGAGCTCATACTCAAAGTTCGCGTTGGCACCGTCGTAAATCGTCAGCCAGTTCGCCGGGGTCTGGGCAAGTTGGTAGCTTTGACTGCCCTTCTTATTCAGAATCTGACCACTAATTTTAAGCTGGTTTTCCCCCTGAACTAGGCGTAGCGGTACCGTCACGGTCTTGGATTGTAACCCGTCGCGATTGTGCGGCCGAAACGAGTAGAACTTGGTGCCGTTGAGCGACAAGGTAATGTCGGACGTGGCCCGATTTGCCAGCTGTGAAATCTGAAAGTTAAAGTTGATCGTCAGTTTCTTAACGTCCCAGTAATCCATCTTAATAAAATAAAGGTTGGCTTCAACGGCCTCCCCCGATAAGGTGGTCGTCGTATTTTGAAACGGCTGCGTGTAGGTCAGCCGTTCTCCCTGACCGTCCTGCTTGGCCGCGGTCACGGTTGGATTGGTAACCACCGTGGCTTGCCCCACCAGCGCCGGGGCCAAGAGCCCGCAAACGCAACCTAGTAACAGTAACCAGTAGCCGATGAGCTTACTGGTAACGTTTTGTTTTGTACCACTTTGCTTGTTGATGAAAGACTTGTTCACGAATATACCCCACCATTCCATGCGCGGCTACGGCTAGCCACATTTGACTATAAACTAAGTACATAAAAATAATTAACATTAAGTTGGCCAAGGTCATTTCACCCTTTTCGGTCGTAATCGTCACGAAGGTACTGACTACGAAAGTCACAATTGCCATGACCCACAACGCGTTACTAAACCCCACTAAATCCGAATGGGCAACGCCCGCCACCGATAACACAAACATCGTATCGGATAAAATTAGGGACGTCATCAGTAGAAAATAGATGGCCAAGAAATATAACAGGTCAAACCGAATCGGTCGGCCCGACTTGGTAAACAAGAGCCGGGCATTCTTTAAAATGACGTAGATGTTTCCCTTGACCCAGCGGGTGCGCTGGTGAAACCAAACGTCAAGGGTTTGCGGTTCTTGCTCCCAAGTCACGGCCCGCGGCTGGAACCGAATCCGATAGCCCATCCGGTAGACCCGAAAGCTGATTTCCGTATCTTCGGCTAGCGCCTTCACGTCCCACCCCCCGATTTTTTCTAAAATATCGCGGCGAATAACGTAATTGGTGCCCGGAATGGTGCACAACTTAAATAACTTTTCGCGCCCGGCCTGGGCCATCCATTGAAACGAAAGCGTCTCAATGTTAATGAACCGGGTCAGTAACGACGCGTTTTTATTACGGGTCCGAAACTTACCAATCACGGCGGCCAGTTGTGGATCGCCCATTAACTCGGCCACCAGGTAACGGAGCGCGCTCCGCTGCGGCGTATTATCCGCGTCGTAAATCGAAATCAGACTGCCGCGGGCGCGTTTCAAACCGATGTTTAACGCGTTAGATTTGCCCTTACCACCAGTTACTTTATCCGTGTTGATGACGGTTAGTTGGCGGTGAGGGTACAAGTGTTGCACCTCCGCCAATAGTTCCGCTGAGTTATCGTCCGAATTATCATTAATCACAATAATTTCATACCGATCATGCGGATAGTCAAAATTCAGTAGCGCTTGTAAAGTTTTGACAATCACCAGCCCCTCATTATGCGCCGGAACCATAATGGAAACGAACGGAACCTGCTCCGGCAATTGTGGGTCCGGCTGGCGATTTTTTTGTAAATAGTTGAGGTACCCCGCGATGGTCAGCACCACGTTAACCACCAAGATGCCCCAAATGGCGATAATTGCTGCAAATAAGAAATAGTCCAAAACGGTCATCGTGCGACCTCCCCCTACGTTATTTATGACGCTTAAATTTATTTAAATAAATCCGGCGACCTAACAAGATGAAGGCCGCGAAGATGACCACGGTAACGGCGAAAAAGATCAGCAAGAAATTCCCCTGAATGCTAAAGAAGCGGTTCATCCAATTTTCAGCCGGTTTAATGGCGTCCAGCTTGGCCGTTTCGATGGTTTGATTCGTCACCGTCGTCGCCATGCCGTTTAAAAAGTAGTTCCCGTGGCGATAAGCCACCGTCGTCGAGCCACCAGTCAAGTGGGTGGCAGCCATTTGTTGCGCCGGGTCCGCCCACTCGTAATTCAGTTGCTGCACCCGCCGTTTAAAATTAGCCAGGCTGCGCGAACTGTTCGGCATCGTAAAGGTTAAAGCGGTTGGTAACGCAAAGTCCAACCCCAACTTGCCCAGGGCCGGGCCGCTTTGAACCGTCGCAAACGAACTCGCCGCAACGCCGTACAAATTGTGGTCAAACCGCGCCCCCTGATTATCCTGCGCCGCATAGTTTAGTTCGGCGGGATTGGGTAGCCATAGGATTTGGTTCGTCCGTTTTAAGCCGTACTGGCGATAAAGGCGGTCCTGGTTCCAAAATATCGACGTACTAATACCGACCGGATAAACTTGGTTTTGCGCCAGTTGAATGACGTAACTGTCCATCAACTGGTTGAGGGTCTGACCACTTTTAGCAGTCACGCCCCCCGCAACCGGCGTCTTCAGGAAAATGACGCCCCCGCGGTTTTCAACCAAGCGCAGCGTTTTGGCAAAGCGCTTAAAGGCTTTGAAGTGACCGTTCTCACCGACGGTCGTCGTACTGACGGCAAACGGAATTCCCTGATGAGCCAAGTAGCGGCTAAGCTGATCTAATAACGCCAAGTTGCTATACGGCGTGACCTTGGTAATGGTCAGTAACGGCTGGTAGTGCCCCTGCCGGCCGAACAGTTGCGCAATCGTCTGGGTCGCCATCATCAAGCTGTACCCATCGGTCTTAAAATAAGGTAAATAACCAAACTTACCCGTCACACTTCCATACGGGTAGCGCTGCTTCGGTTGTCCTTGCGACTGTAAGTACCCCGCTACCCGCGTGCCAGTTGGCAAGTCCCGTAGCACCGTCATCGTGTCACTAAACGGTAGCAGTTGCTGAACCGTTTTTTGGCGGTTCTGCAAAATCAGTTGTTGATGGTACAGTTTAACCGGCGTTGCCCCCAAGTGCCGCGCTTCGGCACTCGTCAGGTTCGCACCCACGTGCAACTGTACGCCGTTAAACTGGCTTCGGTCCCGCAGAAAGGCCGCGTTTTCTAAGCCAACCTGCGGCCAATTGATCATTGTAACGACCCCTTGATAAGCGCGCAAGGTCCCAGCTTGGTAGTCGGCCGCCGCCTGCGTTTTCACGGTCAATTTTAAACTGGTTAAAATCCGCTGCATAGCGGCCACTTTGCGTTCACCGTTATTCGCGACGTTTTGTGAATCGTAAACGAGGAGCACTCGGGTCGTCTGGGCCTGCGCAACGCGGCCACCCAGTAAGGTGCCCGCCACGAGGACCACTAACAGCATGATGATTTTTCGTAAGCTGCGCACCCTACGCGCCCCCCTTCCGGTAAGCGTGCCAGAGCCGGTGATTCAGGCAATCGCTAACGAATAATAGAAAAATCAAATCGATACTAACGGGAACCATAAAGAGGTGTTTGGCCAGGTCAGCATCCCCGTCACCAATAATCGAGATTACCGGGACAAAAATAAACATTGTCAGGTAACCTAATACGAGGAAGAAGCGCAGAATTCCTTCAAACGCACCGGCTTTCAAATCGTTATAAAAGCCCACCGCGTACACCATAATCAGGGCGAGTGCCAATAAACAATTAAACGCAAACTTTTGCGGGAAGAAGGCCCCCGCGACCTGACTATACAGCGTAAAGAACGTCACCTGCTTACCGGGCGGGGCTCCCGAAGCTTGCACGTAGTCGCCAACCGCCTTCACCTGAGTAATCATAACGTCAGCGGCGGCTAGGTCCAGCAAGCGGCCGAACTGTTTAAGATGGGTCGCATAATATTTAACGACCCACCCAAAGTCGACTTGGTTCAGGAGATTATGCTTAACGTAGGGGCCGTTCGCACGGATGGTCGCAAACTGCTTGGCATAGTAATCTTGGTTCTGCATTAGGGCGTACTGTTGGTCAACCCCGCTCTTAGCAAGCGCCTTGCTAGGGTCATCGGTCTGCGTCAGCACCCCGTGCGAAAAAGTTTGATAGGAGTTAATATCCACAAATTCTTTCCCAATCAGGATATAGGTCAAGCCCCCCGTAACGAGTAACACCAGCATGGCTCCGATTAGCGCCACCCGCTGCGCCTTAAAGCGCGGTAGGAAAAACAGTCCGATGGCCACAACGATTAAACTTAGGGCGAGCGGTGCGTTTTGGGACTTACTCGTAATTAACAAGACACTGCTGACAACGTAGAGCAGCACAAGTGGCCACCGTCGCCGGTAGCGCTGACGCGCCAGTAACAGGATGGCCGCAAACGCGTACAACGTTAAACTCAACATCTGGGGCTCCGCAAAAAACGAATTAAAATAGAGCGTAAACGACGAGTCGCCAAAAACCAAGACGACTAAGCCGGCGATCACGTAATTGCGCCAGCGTTTAACCGGGTACGTGAGGGCGTCGGTCAGCAAGTAAATGCTGCCGAGGTAGAAGGCGTAGTTCACCACGCCCATCCACCGGATATCAAAGACCGTCTTGGAGTAAAAAAGCTTGTTTAAAAGGACCGCTAGCCGTACAAAGAGAGGCTGCGACGAAAAGTTGACTGATCGATACTCGTTATAATACTTCATCAACCCAAACTTCTGGGTAACGTAGTCAAAATAATGGTAGTCGGTACCTAATAATTTATAAATCCCGTTCGTGTACATCACGCGGTAAAAATCCCCGTTGTCCGCCAAACCATTAATTGGCGGGACGAAGCACAGAAAGCCCGCGAGCAACGCGCACAGTAAAACGGCAAAAACTGGTGGTGGTAATAATCGCTTAATTTGAGTGCCACACCGCGCGCCCAATCGTTTCAATTGCCCTACACTCATCACCAGTCCCCCAATCATTAACTCAATTCAAAACCGCGTTCAATACGGTTAAGTTATTATACGCGTAGACTTTTTGCGTCTTAGCGTTCCCCAACGCGCCCACTAGCGGTGAGCTTGCATCCGTAATTTGTGCCCGCCAGGCGGCCCGCAGCGCTTGCTGATAATGGTTCGACTCGCCGAGCGTCGCAAAAATCATTGCCGCTAACGCGTAGTTCGCCGCGGACTCACCGCGGACACTAACCACTCCGAGCGTTGTATAACCGTTTTGCAGGTCGCGGTTACGAACCCGTTGAATGAGCCAGTTACGGCTCGTCGCTTTCAGTTTACCGACCTCCGCCAAGTGCAGTAGCGTTTCAAGGGCTTCGGACGTATTCAAATCCTTGTCACTATAAGCAGCCGTGGTCCACTGATAGCTCGCAGCATACAACGGAAACGCGTCTCCCAAATAGCCGCCCTGAACCGCTTTGACCTGTCGCCGATACTGCTGACGCCCCGTTTTGGTGTCCCGCTCAAAATAGCGCAACGTTTTCAAATCAAAGTACGCTAGGCTGGCCGTTTTAGCCGCCTTACGCGAATGCATATCATAATAATCAACTAACTGACCATCTTTTAAGCTCGTGTTAACGAGCGTCTGGTAGCGGTTCGTCGCTTCCTTGCGATAATACCGAGTACCGTACGCCTCGTCATAAGCGAGTAACGCTCGAATAATGCGCAAATCATCCAGGGTGGCGTTAACGGCGGCTTTTTTCTTCGTACGGGGGTCGTAACGGTAACTGAACTGTCCCCGATCATCGAAGGTACGTTTCGTCGCGCTATAAAAATCGCGAAACGCCCCCCACTGATGCGTCGCCGCTAAATACTGTAACCACATGCCGGAAGACTCACTCAACAACTCGTGCCCCGTCGCAACCGCGCCCGTCCGTTTTTTCGAATCTAAATAGTTCGTGCGGACCCCCTGTTTCGTGACCAACTTAGTTTGAACAAAGTGAGCCACTTGCTGAGCCCGCCGCCGATCAGTGGCCGTGGCACCGTTAGCTGATGCGACGAACCCCCGGGGCGCTTGCGTTGGTGTCGCCACGGTCACCCGCTGCTGGCACCCGGTTAAGCACATGCCGAGCAGGAGTAAGCCTAATCCAAGCCACCAGCATCGTCTAATTTTGCTTCGGTAACGTGTCATCATTCTGCTTAGCCCAATCGCCCGGAGCGGTAATTCGGGCCTGGGACCGTCCCGCTTGTCGTTCCTGCTCAACGGCAATTTGCGCGACTAGATTTAAATAGTTAAACGGATCGTCAAAATTTGGTGAAAAGAGCATGTCCACAAAGGCTAAGTCGTCAATCGTATTCCCATTTTGAATGGCAATCGAAAGGGCGTTGGCCGACTGTGAAATTTCGTGGGTGCTCCAGAACTGACCACCCAAAATTTTGCGATTGTCGGGGTTGTATACCAGCTCAATCGTGAGGGGCCCCGTTGATTGCATATAGCTTGGACGCCAGGTACCTTCAAAGGTGGCCCGTTTAGCAGGAATCCCGGCAATCCGGGCGTTTTCAAGCGTTAAGCCGGACGTTGCCAGCGTATGGTCAAACAACTGCATTGCCGAAGTGGCTTGCGTCCCCATGTAACGCTGCTGGTTACCAAAAACGTTCATTCCGGCTAAGGCCCCCTGACGCACCGCGTTCGTTGCTAGCGGGGTGTACGCCGACTTACCAGTTGGGTTAAAGTTTACGACGCAGGAATCGCCGGCCGCGTAAATGTCCGGGTTCGACGTTTGAACGTAGTCGTTAATAATGATGGCCCCGTGCTTATCCATTTCGACCTGTCCTCGTAACAGTTCGGTTGTTGGCACAAAGCCGATCCCAACGATGGCCAGGTCCGCAACGTAGTCTCCCTGATTCGTTTCAATCACCAATTCGTCCTGATCGTTGCCAGTAAAGGCGGTGACGCGATGATTAAGGAGCACGTTTACGTGGTGGTCCTGAAGCACCTTAACCGCCTTATCAGACATTTCTTTACTGATATAGTGGTTTAAAATTGAGTCGTGTGATTGGAAGAGGGTCACCTCGTGATCGGTGTTGGCGTAACTTTCAGATAATTCAGTCCCAATGTAGCCGGCGCCGACGATCGCAATCCGGCGGTTGTGTTTAGCCGTTTCATAAATTTCTTCGGCCTGCTGATAAGTTTTACACAATAACACCTTCGATTCATCAATTCCGAAAATTGGCGGAACCGCAACCGAGGAGCCAGTTGTCATAATTAACTTATCGTACGTATCATTGAAAACTTCCCCACTAGCCATATCGGCCACTTGAAGCGTTTTGGCTTTGGCATCGATTTTTAGCACGTTGTGTTTCGTCTTAACCACCGCACCGAGTTTAGTTAAGTCTGCTGGTGATGAATAGAACATGTCTTCTAGGCGGTTGACCTTTCCTCCTAAGTACAAGTAAATCCCACAAGACAGAAACGAAATGTTATCGTCCCGTTCATAAATCGTCACTTCCGCTTCAGGATGATCTTTTAAAATCTGTACGGCCGCTGCCGTTCCAGCGTGCGTACATCCCACAATTACTATTTTCATACCCCAGATCCTCCTTATTAATATCAACCGTTTCATATCAGATATTACCCATATTTTAACCCATCTCAGATCAAATAGGGGATTAACTCTTGAAGTATTTAATCTTGCACAATTTACAGGTCCGTACCAATTAAATACACCACGATAACTATATAACTCGTTGACCATTGCAAGCAACTAGATAGTTATGGGTTTAGATAATTCCACTAATGCGTTATTTGAGTTATGATAGTGGCTGGGGAATGTTACATTCGTCATACTTAATAAAGGGGTGCGCCAATGTACCGTTATTTTATTCAGCCACAGCTTGATAAGTTCAATAATTCACTGATTGGCTACGAAATGCTCATTCGCTACCGCGAAACTGAGCTAGACCGGTGGACCTTACCGGAAAGTTTTGAAAAAATTCCGATTGACGTTCAGGTTAATCTACTCAAAGCGACTGCTAGTGAACTAGCACTAAAGATTGGTTCGGTTTCAATTAACTTTAACCGCAAGCAATTTTTAAATGACGACATCGCAACCGCCGTCATCGCAACACAAAAGAAATTATTTCCAATCAAGGTCATTGTGGAAGTGACCGAAGAGCCTGGTGAGGGCCATTATTCATTGGAAGCGATGCAAAAGCAAGTTGATAACTACAAGGCCCACGGCTTAGAGTTTAGTCTGGACGACGTTGGAACGGGGATTAACGTTTACGACCATATTAAGCCCCTACTCTCCTCGGCTGAAGAAATCAAATTTGCAATGCAAAACTTTCGGAAGGAAGGCCGCGAGGCGGAAATCCCAAAGGAACTAACCTTTTGGCGGGACGTGGCTCACAAGCACGACCTCCGCTTGATTCTAGAAGGGGTTGAAAACGACGCTGAGGATCAGCTCGCTGACCAACTCGAAATTCCGTTACGTCAAGGCTATTATTACGGTAAACCGCATTTATTCAAACTAAAGGCCGACCGGTAACGTCCGCTACGTTTCTTGCAATTCATTATTTGGCGTTTAAAAAAGCACCCCAACGATGATCACCGTTGGGGTGCTTTTTTAACTTTAACAGGTCTTATTTCGTGTTTTTCTTAGTTGGTTTTGGCGTTGCCGTATCTTCTTTGGCAAGCTTCGTCCCTAAGTCCTTGATGTAAGCCCGTAAATCGTCCTTAACATCTGGATGGGTTAAACCGTATTCGATGCTGGTCTTCAAGTAACCAAACTTGTAACCAACGTCGTGCCGCGTCCCCTTGAATTCGTGGGCAAAGACGCGCTGCGTCTTGTTCAACGTATCAATGGCGTCGGTCAATTGAATCTCGTTACCCTTCCCTGGTTTTTGATGTTCCAAAACATCAAAAATTTCAGGAGTTAAGAGATAGCGACCAATAATAGCTAAATCACTTGGGGCTTCATCAGGCGTTGGTTTTTCAACGAAGTTATTGACGTTGAACAAACCAGGTTCTTTTTCACTTTCAGGATTAATTACCCCGTACTTAGAAACTTCCTCGTGAGGAACCTTCATAACGGCTAAGGTTGATGCGTGCGTCTTATCGTAGCTATTCATCAATTGCTTAGTCAACGGCACCTTATCTTCCATCAAGTCATCACCAAGCATAACCACGAATGGTTCGTCGCCAACGAAGGCTTTAGCCGTTAAAACGGCGTCCCCCAAGCCCCGTGGGTGTGATTGACGAATGAAGTACAAGTTGATGTCGGTCGTTTCCTGAACGAGTTTCAACATTTCTTCCTTATGCTTAGCACGTAAGTTATCTTCCAATTCTGGGTTGGAGTCGTAGTAGTCTTCGATACTGCGCTTACTCTTCCCCGTTACGATAACGATATCTTCAATCCCAGATTTCCGGGCTTCGTCAACGATGAATTGAATCGTTGGCTTATCAACGATTGGTAACATTTCCTTTGGCATCGCTTTAGTAGCAGGTAAAAAACGAGTTCCCAAACCGGCCGCTGGAATAACGGCTTTTCTAACTTTAGACATGTGATAATCCTCCTAAGAATAGTGAAATATTATTATAGGTTCAAACACCTACTGAAGCTCAGGTTTCCCCTCACGCCGCATCAATTGTGGAATAACTTCCTTAATATCGGCACCATTATATAATACATCATAAATGGCCTCAGTAATTGGCATTTCAATCTTTTGTTGCTGAGCTAATTCGTACGCGGCCTTAGTCGATGGAATTCCTTCAATGACCATTCCCATCGTATCAATGACCGTCTTCAAGTCTTGACCCGCACCGAGTTCATTTCCGGCACGCCAATTCCGCGAGTGGACACTCGTTGCCGTTACGATCAGGTCACCAACCCCCGATAACCCAATGAACGTTAAAGGCTTCGCCCCAAGCGCAACCCCTAAGCGACTGATTTCAGCCAGCCCCCGGGTCATTAAGGCCGCCTTAGCATCATCACCGTAGCCGAGTCCGTGTAACGCACCCGCACCTAACGCGATGATATTTTTGAGTGCAGCCCCCAGTTCAACGCCAATGACGTCATCATTGGTGTAGATTCGGAAGTAGTCGTTCATAAACCAGCCTTGCACGGCCTTAGCCGCCGTTTCATCCGCGCTAGCAGCCGTAATCAGCGTGATATCGCGCTTGGCCACTTCCTCGGCATGGCTCGGGCCCGATAAGACTACGATGGCCCGTCGGAGGTCTGCGGGGATTTCTTCCGCCAAAACCTGTGAAAGGCGCTTATGCGTCCCTAATTCCAACCCTTTGCTGGCATGAATAATGATTGGTTGTTGCTTAGTTTGGCGCAAAACGGCCGTAACTTGTTGTGCAACGCTGCGGATGGCTTTGGTTGGTACCACGAATAAGATTGCTGCGGCACCGTCAATGGCCGTCGCCAAATCAGAATAAGCGCGTAATGACTCTGAATAGTGAAAATCATGGACGTAACTTTCGTTCGTATGGTGTTCATTTAATTCTGCCACTTGCGCTGGTGAATAGGACCACAAGCGCACCTCGTTACCATTCTCATCGAGCAAGTTAGCTAAAATACTGCCCCACGAGCCGGCACCGAGTACCGCAATTTTTTCTGTCATTCCAATAACCCTCTAATCTACTGATTTTCTGTAACCATTTTCTGGCCGGAACCGTCCAAATACCAGCGCTGATTGGTGTGGCGTCGCCGCCAAACCATCAACCCAATGCTCCCGATAAAGAGCACCACCGACAACGCTTGTGAAATCCGAATCGTGTTGAACAACATCAACGAATCGGTGCGCATTCCTTCAGTGAAGAACCGCCCAAACGCGTACCAAGCAACGTACGTTAGGAAAACGTCGCCCTGCTTGTACCAACCGCGGCGGTGCCGGGTAACCATTAGCAAGACGAACCCCAGCAAGTCCCAAACGGATTCGTACAGGAACGTCGGCTGCCGGTAAGCACCATCAATGTACATCTGATTGATGAGCCATTGCGGTAAGTGCAGCCCCTGCAAGAAGCTCAGGCTGGTCACCCGACCAAACGCTTCTTGGTTCATAAAGTTACCCCAACGACCAATTCCTTGGCCCATAATGACCGTCGGTGCCGCCACGTCCAGCATGAGCCAAACGGGCACAAACCGCGACCGACAAAAGAGAACAACGACAATGGCTGCGCCGATCAGGCCACCATAAATCGCGATGCCCCCGTCCCAAATCCGAATAATTTCACCCGGATTCTGACTATAATACGACCACTGAAAAGCAACGTAGTACAGCCGCGCGGCAATCAACGTAAACGGTAACGCCCACAAAATCATATCATAAATATCATCGGGACGAATTGCGCGTTTCTGACCTTCCCGGACGGCTAATGCGACCGCAATCACAACGGCGCTCGCAATAATCACGCCGTACCAGTGGACCTGAATTGGCCCAAGCCGCAATGCAATTGGGTTCAATGCCCCCAAAACGGTTTTCAAGCTATTGCCATCTCCCTTATTACTTGTGAGAATCGTGCGCTGAATTTTCCTTGATCAGGGAGTTTAAATTATCATCAAAGACCTTCGTGGCATCGTAACCCATGCTTTCAGCACGGAAGTTCATGGCCGCCGCTTCAATAATGATTGCGAGATTCCGCCCAGTCTTAACTGGAATCGAAATTTCAGGAACTTCCACGTCAAAGAATTTCCGCGATTGTTCTCCATTTCCTAGTCTATCAAATTGCTTATCAGGCGTCCAATTCTCTAAGTGAACGATGAGGTCAATGTCCGTATCCTGCCGAACGGCGCCGGCACCGAACAAGTTCATAACGTCAATAATCCCAATTCCGCGAATTTCTAGCAAATGGGTCAAGATTTTAGGGGCTTCCCCAACTAACGTTTGTTCGTCTTGTTGGTAAACATCAACCCGGTCATCCGCAATTAACCGGTGACCACGTTTAACGAGTTCCAACGCGGTTTCACTCTTCCCAACACCGGAATCACCGGTAATCAGCACCCCGAGACCGTAAATATCAACCAATACGCCATGCACGGACTGCCGTTCGGCGAGTTTCCCTTCGAGGTAGTTAGTCATGTTACTCAAAATCCGGGACGAAGTCATCTTAGTTCCTAAAATCGGAACCCCGTTCTCGTGTCCCGCCTGTTCCAACTCACTTGGAACCGGTAGCCCAGTTGAAATCACGAAGGCTGGGGTGGTTAGCTGACACATTTTCCGGAAAATCATTAAACGCTCATCATGACTCATATTTTTGGAATAAGCGGTTTCAGTTTTACCTAAAAGTTGCACCCGTTCGCGCGGATAATAATTAAAATACCCCGTTAACGCTAACCCTGGACGTGAAATATCACTGGTCGTGATAACCTTCTTTGTTAACAGATCCGCACCGTGATAAACTTCGAGGCGGGTGTTCTTTACTAAATCGGCAACCGTTACACTTTCTGCCAAGTTAATCCCTCCTAAACCGTATCGTCAAAAAAAGAGGTGGCCGGCATTGTCCAGTAATACTATTGTACTACCCTTTCAAGCGGTCACACCCTTATGACTGAAAACGGAACATTCCTATTTCCTAATTTTAGCACTTTAAAGCGCTTTATTCACCATTGGTTCCATTCTTCGCAAAAAAATTAGAGACAATTACGTTAGCTAAAGACATCAAGATTGAAACGAGCATCGCCATACCAAAACTCGAGAAACCAAAATTGGCACGACCCACCACGTATGACGTCATCTGGAGCATAAAACCATTCACCACGATACTGAATAGCCCCAGGGTCAAGAGCGTAATTGGCAAAGACAAAATCAGCAGAATAGGCCGAACCGCTGCGTTCAGAATTGCCAAGACAAAGCTCGCTAACAACGCGATCCAGATGTTCGCCACGTGGAAGCTACTTTGAAAGAAGCCCGCAATTGCAACGAATAGAACCGTGTTAATTAAAATTCGTTTCCAAAAAGTCACTACTCATTCACTCCATTAGTCTTGATGCCGCGGTTCATCTTCTTCATGGACGTTATGGATTTCCTTACGCCCCTTAGTCTTCCGGGCTGGCTGACTCGTCGCGCCCCCCTGACTAGCCTGACGCATTTGTTCAAAAAAGCCCGCGTTTTCAGGTTTGTTAGGAATGATGGCGGCCAACAAGATGTACAACAAGATACCAAAACCGTGCGAGACGATTGTTAAAATCACGTAAAGGACCCGGAGGACGTTTGCGTTCCAGTTTAAGTATTCAGCAATCCCACCGAGGGCCCCCGTCAGGACGCGGTTCGTCGACTTTGTTAATTTTCGTTTTGAATTTGTTTTCATTATAATTTACTCCTTAAAATAACCTAATACTAATTATATTCTACTAATAGTAAAAGCCGGTTGCAAACGCCACGAACCGGCTTAAGAGATTATTTAGGAGTTATTGTAGCGCATTTGAAAGCGATTTAAGCATTCAATTCAATGATTTCGCCGGTGTTCAGATAAACAATCCATTCCCCAACGTTCGTCACGAGGGCCCCAATCCGCATTAGGTAACTCGCAACTTTGAGGTAGCCCGTTGACCCAATCACGGTCTCGGGGTCGTGTTCCATGTGCGTAATTCCGTTGCGATTAATGTCATCGTGCAGTTCCGCCACCTTGGCAACCTTAGCGGCCACTTCACGCGCCGCCACGTCATCGCTTTTAACGTAAGCAGCGAGCATTTCTTCAACCATTTTCCGAACCCGGTTACCCATTTCGGATAATTCCGCTTCAATTTCAGGAACCCGGGTATGCCCCTTCACCCGAATCGTGGCCCGTGCAATGTTACGGGCGTAGTCCGCCATCCGTTCCAATTCAGAAACGGCCTTTAAAATGGTCACAATTTCACGTAAATCGGACGTCACTGGTTGATACAACGCAATCATTTCAAATGACTTTTGTTCCAACTCAACTTCACGCTGATTAATTTGGCGGTCATCATCAATGATTTCTTGGGCTAGTTCGCGATCATGATCAATAAACGCTTTAACCGCTTTTTCAATCGTCTCGCTAACCATCATTCCCATTTCAGTGAAATTAGCATCAATATCATTTAACTCATCGTCGAATAGTCGTCGCATTATTAACTCCTCCTAACCAAATCGTCCTGAGATGTAGTCATTGGTTTCTTGCTTAGCCGGATTCATGAAAATCTGCTTCGTATCGTTAACTTCAATTAACTCACCATTTAAGAAGAACGCCGTCCGATCAGAAATCCGTGAAGCCTGCTGCATGTTATGGGTTACAGTAATGATAGTGTAATCATGCCGCAAGTTCAATAGCGTCGTTTCAATTTGGTGACTTGAGACGGGGTCCAGGGCACTGGTCGCTTCGTCGAGCAGAATAATTTCTGGTTCAACGGCTAATACCCGGGCAATGCAAACCCGTTGTTGTTGCCCACCTGACAGCGCCAAAGCGTTGACGTGTAGCCGGTCCTTAACTTCGTCCCAGATGGCCGCCTGCTTCAAACTTTTTTCCACGGCAGCGTCTAACTTTTCCTTATCCCGAACACCGGCCAACCGTAAGCCATAAACCACGTTTTCGTAAATGGAAAACGGAAACGGATTCGGTTGTTGAAAGACCATCCCAATTTCCTTTCGTAATTGAACCGTATCGGTCGTTGGGGCGTAAATGTTGGTATCGTGAAATTGAACGTTCCCAGTAATCGTGACGTTAGGAATTAAGTCGTTCATCCGATTTAAGCACCGTAAAAACGTCGATTTACCGCAACCAGAAGGCCCGATTAACGCGGTAATCCCGGTTTTCTCAAAGCTCATATTAATTCCCTTGAGGGCTTCGTTTTTACCGTAAAACAGGTGTAAGTTTTCAGTTGTTAAAATTGTACTCATCAAGCGCCCTCCTTATCCAAAGTTCCCAGAAATATAATCATTGGTCAAATCAACCTGTGGATTAGTGAAAATGTCACCAGTCTCCGCATATTCTAAGACTTTTCCGAGGTTAAAGAATGCCGTGTAATCACTGATCCGGGCAGCTTGTTGCATGTTGTGGGTCACGATGATGATCGTATAGTTCTGCTTCAACTCCAATAACGTATCTTCAATTTGACTCGTCGAAATTGGGTCTAACGCACTCGCCGGTTCATCTAATAAGAGAATGTCCGGCTTAATGGCAATCGCCCGGGCAATGCACAGTCGTTGCTGCTGGCCACCGGAAAGGGCGAGGGCACTTTTATTTAAGTCGTCCTTGACCTGATCCCACATGGCGGCTTGACGCAAGGAGCGCTCAACGATTTCATCTAATTCCTTCTTATCATTGACACCCCGTTGCCGGAGCGCAAAGGCAATGTTTTCATAAATGGACTTCGCAAACGGATTTGGTCGTTGAAAAACCATCCCGATGTGTCGGCGCATTTCGTAAACATCAATATCGTTACTATTAATATCCAACCCACGATACATAATTTTACCCTTAACGGTTGCAATCCGGTCGTTCATCCGGTTAAGTGACCGCAAATAGGTCGATTTACCAGAACCAGACGGTCCAATCAACGCACTAATTTTATAGCGTTCAAACTGCAAGTCACCTTCGGAAATAGCTTCCGATTTGCCGTAATAAACGTGGAGGTCCTCCGTTGCTAGGGCGATTTCGTGTTGTTGGGGATCAAACTTCAAAATGTTCCGTTGATCCGTTGTCATTGAATTGTTAGCTGCCATGCAAAGTCCTCCTTATTCTGCAGTTAAATGCTTGTAGAGCCGTTTTCCGAGCCAGCGGGCTAAGAAGTTAAAGAGTAAGACCGCAATGATCAAGACTGCTGAAGAACCAGCTGAAACCGCTTTGGCATCCGGCATAATTCCTTCCGAATTAATCTTCCAGATATGAACCGCAAGCGTTTCAGCGGGCCGTAACGGGCTTAACGGACTACTAATGTTGAATGGATTCCAATCACTAAAATCAAGCGCAGGGGCACTTTGACCCGCCGTGTAAATTAATGCTGCGGCTTCCCCAAAGATTCGACCGGCACTTAAAACGATCCCGGTGATAATGCTTGGTAAGGCGGCTGGTACCACGATTTTAGTAACCGTCTCCCACCGTGAAAGTCCCAGAGCGTAGCCCGCTTCCCGTTGGCTATCAGAAATGTTGGCAAGGGCTTCCTCAATACTCCGGGTCAAAATTGGTAAGTTGAAGACAGTTAAGGCAAACGCCCCCGACAAAATTGAGAAGCCTAACTTGAATTGGACCACGAAGAATAAGTACCCAAACAAGCCAACAACCACGGACGGTAGTGAACTTAAAATTTCAATCGTCGTGCGAATTAAACTCGTTACCGTATTTTGGGGCGCATATTCGTTCAAATAGATCCCGGCTCCCAATGAAATCGGTAATGAAATCAACAGCGCCAAGAATAATAGGTAGAAAGAGTTAAAGAGTTGAATTCCAATCCCACCGCCAGCTTCAAAGGCCAACGCGGGTGCCGTTAGGAAGTGCCAGGAAATTTTCGGCACCCCTTCAATTAAAATGAAACCGAGCAACGCCAGTAAAATAATGACGACCAGTGCGGCCACGCCGTACAGGATGCCAGTTGCAATTTTATCCGTTCGTTTAGCGTTCATTGTTCAATTTCCCCTTTCGACCAATGTAGCGAATTGCCAGGTTGAAGACCAAGGACATCAACAATAGAATCATCGCTAACGACCAGAGCGCATTATTTTGTAACGACCCCATTACCGTGTTCCCGATGCCCATCGTTAAAATACTGGTTAACGTCGAGGCCGGTGATACAAGGTTATGTGGTAACAACGTCGCGTTCCCAATAACCATTTGAACGGCTAAGGCTTCCCCAAACGCCCGGGCCATCCCAAAGACAATCGCCGTTAACATTCCTGGAATCGCCGCGCGTAGCACGACTTTATAAATCGTTTGCCAACGGGTTGCGCCTAGTGCGAGCGACGCTTCGCGGTAATACCGCGGAACGGCATTCAACGCATCGGCACTCATTGACGTAACGGTTGGTAAAATCATGACAAATAGGACGAAAGTCCCGGACAGGATGCCGTAACCACTGCCGCCAAACGTGTGGCGGACAAACGGAACGACCACTTGTAACCCAATGAACCCGTAAACAACGGATGGAATCCCAACCAGCAATTCAGTAACCGGCCGTAAAACCTTAGCCCCGCGTCGTGGTGAGATTTCAGTCATGAAGACCGCCGTTCCAATCGCAAACGGGGTCGCAATCAAGGCGGATAAAATCGTAATCAAAAATGACCCGACAATCATAGGTAAGGCCCCGACGTCTGGTTGACCGTTAGCACCAGTCGTGCCCGGGTTCCATTCCGTACCGCTTAAAAATTGCCATAAATTAATATGGTTTTGGAAAAAGGTTGCTAATCCCCGTGACGCCACAAAGTAAAAGATCAAGAAAACAACGCCAACGATCAGTGCTAAACAAAATAGACTGACCGCCTTCCCGCGCCGTTCAATTTTACTTGCGAGCGATTTTTTTAATAAACTTTCGCGAATCTTATCCATGCGCTCCCCCTCATTTCACTGCCGTAACTTTACCGGCTGCACTCCGTTGCACTTGCATTTCATGGACGGAAATATAACCGAGTTGCTTAACTAATTTTTGCTGTACCGCGGGTGATAAGACGTAATCAATAAACTGCTTAGTCAGTTGATTAGGCCGTTGCCCCGTGTATAAATGTTCATATGACCAGATGTACCACCGGTTTTGGCGGACGTTGGTTTCAGTTGGGCGCACCCCGTCAACGCGGACGGCTTGAACCGATTGATCTAAGTATGAAAAGGCGACGTAACTAATCGCTCCCGGCGTACTAGCGACAATTGAACGCGCTAGCCCCGATGAGTCTTGTTCCTGTGAATCCGCACTCGCATGACCTTTCAGCGCATAACTTTCGAAGGTCTTACGCGTTCCGGAGCCCTGAGCACGGTTAATCAGCGTGATTGGTAAGTTGTTACCCCCAACCTCACGCCAATTCTTAACTTTGCCAGTAAAAATATCAATTAATTGTTGTTGCGTTAAGTTGGAGACGCCCACCTGCTTATTTACAATTGGCGCAATTCCGACAACGGCAACCCGATGGTCTTTTAGCTTACTTGCTTGAATGCCACTCTGTTCTTCAGCGAAAATATCTGAATTTCCAATCGCGACGGCGCCGGATTGAATTTGACTAAGGCCGGTCCCGGAACCACCGCCCTGCACATTAATAAAGACACCCGCATGATTACTACTATATTGTTCACCGGCAGCTTCGACTAATGGTTGTAAAGCGGTGGACCCAACTGCGGTGATTGACTGCCCGGCGTTGGTCTTTTCACGGTTCGTATAGCCAAACCCGACCAAAACACCGATCACGATCAGTCCAAGTAATTGGATGACCCGACTTTTTTTCATAACAAAATACCTCCTACCCATTGCTCAATATCAATAATACAAAGTTTGTGTAAATGCTTGATATGGGTTATGTAAAGATTGTGTAAAGGTCGAATTATTTTTATCAAGTTTTATAAAAAAAACGCTAACCGCTTAAAATCAGCCTCCCGATTTTAAGTGATTAGCGTTAAATTCATTTGTTTTTGCTTCACGAAGTTGGTTGATTAAGCGGCAAGCTAACCCGCATCGTCGTGCCAACACTGCGTTGACTTGTTACGGTAATTGTCCCGTGCAACGCATTGACCAGTTCCTTAACAATTGCCAGTCCGAGCCCCGTTCCACTAACCACCTGCTGGGAGCGCGATGAACTGGCGCGGTAAAAACGTTCAAAAATCCGTTGCTGATCCTCCGCACTAATGCCGATTCCCGTATCGGTAATCTCTAGCACCCACGTTGAGGCCGTCTGACTCGTCGTAATCGTCACCCGGCCGTTTTGGCGATTATACTTGATGGCGTTTGTCAGTAAATTTTTAATAATTTGATCTAACTTACGCCGGTCAGTCGTAACGGTTAAGGTCGCCGGGACCTGGTTCGTAACGGTTAAGGCTTGCCGTGAAATCGCCTGCTGTAAGACCGCTAGTTCTTGCGTAACGACCTCGTGTACCGAGACCGGTCCTAACTCCAGTTTGGTCGTATTCTGCGCCCGAATTCGGGACAACGATAAGACGTCTTGAATTAGGTCAATCAACCGCTGACTTTCATCCGCAATAATATGCAAAAATTGGTCCAGCGTTTCCGGATCATCTTTGGCTCCGCTAAGTAACGTTTCCGTAAAGCCGGCAATCGCCGTAATCGGCGTCTTTAACTCGTGGCTCGCGTTACTAACGAAGTCATCCTGCATTTTTTCAATCATGTAAACTTCCGTAATATCGTAAAGCATTAACACAATTTGAAAATGCGAGCGACTGCCCTGAATAAAAACGGTCGAAGCTTCCACCACCTGCGTATTCGGGGCCGGCGTTAGCGTCACGGTCGCGCGCTGATTCTGGCGGGAAGTGATCGTATCCTCAATAATTTTCGTTAACGCGTATAACTGAATATCTTTGGTATAGATGTGGGCAACGGCGTTAATTGATTCTTGCAGTAACTCACTCATTGCCGGGTTAGATAATTGGACCTGCCGCTGATGGTCGATCACCATCACCCCAACGGGTAAGTAGCGCATGATCATCATTAGCTCTTTTTCTTGTAATTCGGCCCGACGTGTTTGACTGCGCTGGTAACTTTCAAGTTGATTAACCGCCTGCGACAGACTGTATAATGGGTCCGACTGCGGTAATAAAATATGCGGCGGAAATTGCTGACTACTCATCTGACGAAGCTTAGCTTCCATTCGATCCAACGTTTTCTGCCGCTCACGTTGCTGATACCAAACGATACTACCCTCAATCACGACGAATAGGGCTATAACGATGACAACCCCTAAAACCAACGGCCACGACCAGCGAAACGGTGCTAAGTGTTGAATCACCACGAGGATCATCAACGTTAACAGCACGTTTTCCAAGGTCAGTAGCCGTAAATTTTGTTGCCAGCGTTTATGCATGGCTATCACCTACGAACTCGTAACCAAAGCCCCGCACCGTCCGAATCAACCGCGGCTTCTTTGGGTCAAGTTCTATTTTTTCACGCAAGTGCGAGATATGAATATCGACAATCCGCGTTTCACTGGCATAATCGTAGCCCCAAACGTGGTTCAAAATGGCATCGCGACTTAAAACGCGACCCTCACGCTTAATAAAATAAACTAAGAGTTCAAATTCTTTCGGCGTTAAGCTAATGTTATGCCCGTCACGGGTCACCCGGTATTTATTTTGATCAATTTGTAAGTTACCCACGGTCATAATGGCACGATTGGTCACCGGAGCTGGGGCCGCCGCACTCGTTGCGGGTACAGCGCGCCGAATCACCGCCTTAATCCGGGCTAAGACTTCCCGTGGTGAAAATGGCTTCGTAATGTAGTCATCGGCCCCCAATTCTAACCCGAAGACTTTATCAAACTCATCATTTTTAGCGGTCACAATAATAATTGGCGTACGCACCTTTTCTTGGCGCAACCGTTTCGTGACCTCCATCCCATCTAATTTAGGCAACATTAAATCTAATAAGATACAGGTAAAGGACTGGGCCAACGCTAGCGATAGCGCGGCCGCTCCGTCCGTCGCCGTTACCACCTCGTAACCTGCTTGTTTTAAATTATATGATAGTAACGTTACGATGGCCGGTTCGTCATCTACCACTAAAATCTTATCCATGGTCATTAATCCTCCTGATCAGTGAATAACACTATCCCTAACTCGTGTGGTGCACCGTCATAGATCGCCGTTTCGGTAATAATTAATTCTTGTTGAACGTTGCGCACCTTTAAGTGAACGTACGTCGGACTCGCTAGGAGTGCCTTATAAAACTGTGATTCAGTATGCACCGGTTTGCGATTACATTCCAAAATAACGTCACCTAATCCTAAATTTAAGCGGTCAGCTGGCGTGTGCGTTCGTAACCCAATCACCCGAACACCCTGTTCAGTATCTGAAAACCGAAATGGTTGGCGAGCATCGTGATACCGGTGTTGAGCCAGCGCTAAACCAACTAGTCCAACGACCACTAACATCAACCCCAACAACCACTGCGGGCTGAGCGCCGCAAAGTGCGCCCCCAACGCAAACACGATGCTAACGAGTGCGATCCAGCCGTAGCGCTTGGCGAGTCGAACCCAGGCTAACTCTGGTAGTTGTTTATAAACGCGGGCACTTAGCCCCACTAACAACGGTAATAGGAGGACGCTAAACGTCTGCTCCCCAATCGTAAAGACGGGCCACCAACTCAAACTCGCATGCAACCAGTCCCCCGGAATCAACACCCCAACGGGAACGACCAGTAGCTGTTGCCACCGATAACGGACCAGTCGCTTCCCCCGCTGATCCGGCTGCAACTCGGGAGAATTTCCTTGTCGCTTATGCCAACGTAGCAAAATTGCCGTCATCATTAAGAGGGCCGCTAATAGGATTAAAGCGTTGACGACAAGCCCCCCGCTCATGCTAGTCGTCCTAACCCCATAGTGCTCCAACCAACCACTAAGATCCGTTAGTTGGGGACTAAACGCCCAGTACCCGACCCAGCTCAGCGCAAAGACCGTTGCCGGAATCAGCATGGTTGGCAAAACCACCAGACTGATGACTGCTAGGAGCTCGTAAATGACGACCCAAACGGGTGCCACCACCAGTCCCAGTACTAAACTGATAGCCGTCGTCACAATGCCGAATAATAGCCCGTCTAATAAGAAGTGCCGAACCTCCGTCAACTGTGGATTAATGGCACTGTGAAACTGACGACGCTCATACTGAACGCGCCGCCGAGCAGTTAAATAACTCCGAATCAAGCCGACCCAGAGTAATGGCTGTAATAAGAACAACTCGAAAATTTTTAGTAATTGCATATGCGCGGGACCCCTCACGTTAAACTCTGAAATTAGTATAGCATTTTTACCACTACAGACCAACGCCGTTTCTTCGCCCTAGCGGTTACAAACGATTTAGCAATGTTCGTTTATTATAAAATTAATGATAAAAATAATACTAAGCCAACGTTCCATCCGGGGCGCTAACTTAGTATTATTGTAATTATTGTGGATTTTTCTGTGCTAACCGCCATTGGAGGTAAGCATCCATGAATGGATCCAAGTCACCATCCATGACCGCCTGCCCGTCGTGGGATTCATAGTTCGTTCGGTGGTCCTTGACCATCGTATACGGGTGGAAAACATAGGAGCGAATTTGCGAGCCCCAACCAATCTCAAGTTGCTCCCCTTGAATGGCCGCCCGTTCCTTCGCCTTCTTTTCTTCTTCACGTTCGTATAACTTAGCCCGTAACATGTTTAACGCCGTCTGTCGGTTTTGTAACTGGGAACGCTGGGCCTGACTAGCCACAACGATTCCAGTTGGGACGTGCGTAATCCGAACGGCTGAAGACGTTTTGTTAACGTGCTGACCACCAGCACCGCTCGCACGGTAAACGTCAACTTTTAAATCTTCTGGACGAATATCGACGTCGACCGTGTCGTCTAATTCTGGCATGACGTCAACACTGGCAAACGACGTATGCCGCCGGCCAGCCGCGTCAAACGGTGAAATCCGTACAAGTCGGTGAACGCCCTTTTCGGAACGCAAATAACCATAAGCGTTATGCCCACTAATTAAAAGCGTCACGCTCTTGATTCCAGCTTCGTCTCCAGCTTGGTAATCCATGGTTTCCACTTTAAAATGATGGCTTTCCGCCCACCGCGTGTACATCCGTAGCAACATCGAACCCCAATCCTGCGATTCGGTTCCCCCGGCCCCCGGGTGGATTTCTAAGATGGCATTATTCCGATCATACGGGCCATCCAGTAATAAGTTTAACCGGTATTGCTGCAAATCATGCTGAGCCTGCGCAAAGTCAGTTTCAAAATCAGCCTGCATCTCCGCATCCGGTTCCTCATTTAAAAGCTCGTAGGCAACGGCCAAGTCCCCTACTTCGTCCGCCAACGTTTTAAACGCTTCAAACTTGCCTTTTAACGTATTCGTTTCATCAATGACGTGCTGTGCGTGCTCCTGGTCGTCCCAAAAACCGGGTTCGGCCATCCGGGCTTCGTTTTCTTGGATGCTTTCGTTCAACGCATCTAAGTCAAAGCGACCCCCTAAAGTCGGTAACCGCACGCTGCATGTCTTCAATCAGGTGTTTATATTCACTTAATTCCACAAAGCGCCCTTCTTTCAACTTATTTATTATAGATTTTATAATTAGTTAAAAACAAAACGTGGACTAACAGGTCGTCGTTGCTTGCCTCCGCACGCGCCAATCGCCTCTTAGTCCACCTTTGCCGGTTGCGTTTAACCGTTTCTTTTAACCAAATTTCACCGTTATTAACGTTGAATATTTTGACGAATTTCAGACTTCATAAATAATCGGGTCGTATCGTAATCGATGCTGGCAACCATTTCTTCGAACATTTGGTAACCATCCCGCTGATATTCAACTAACGGGTTCAACTGCCCGTAACCCCGCAGCCCAATTGATTGCCGCAACTGATCCATCGCGTCAATGTGATCCGTCCAGTGAGAATCAACCACGCGTAAAATAACGACCTTTTCAAACTCAAGCATTTGGCCTTCGTCGTAGAGTTGCTTAGCTTTTTCAGCGTAGACTTGGTCAACTCGCTTCATCAGGTAATCTTCAACTTCCGTAGCAGATTTACCTTGTAAGTCCTTTTTACTAATGGAATCTTCACGAACCATGGCTGACTGGGCAAAGTCCACGATGGCGTCTAAGTCCCAATTCTTGGCGTCGCTCCCTTGCATATGCAACTGAACAGTCCGTTCAACGGTCCGCTTAATCATTGGCATAATCACGGCTTTCAGCGACTTGTCTTCCATAATAACCTGTTGCCGTTCGCCGTAAATAACTTCCCGTTGCGCCCGCATAACGTCATCATATTGAAGCACGTTTTTCCGCGAATCGTAGTTATTCCCTTCGACCCGCTTTTGAGCCGATTCAACTTGACGCGTAATCATCCGCGATTGAATAACTGCATCGTCATCTTCGACTTTCATTCGTTGCAAGAAGTTCTTAATTCGTTCAGAACCGAACCGTAGCATCAAGTCATCTTCAAGCGACAAATAAAACTGTGACATCCCCGGATCACCTTGCCGGCCAGAACGGCCCCGCAGCTGGTTATCAATCCGGCGAGACTCGTGGCGTTCAGTCCCAATAACGGCTAACCCGCCAAGTTCCTTAACACCTGGTCCCAATTTAATATCGGTCCCCCGACCAGCCATGTTGGTCGCAATCGTAACGGCTCCGCGTTGACCCGCGTTCGCAACGATATCCGCTTCCTTCGCGTGGTTCTTCGCGTTTAAAACAACGTGCGGAATCCCGGCTTCATCTAAACGGTGTGACAAATATTCAGACGTTTCCACGGCCACGGTCCCAATCAGCATCGGCTGCCCCTTCTTGTAAAGGGCCTGAATTTCCTTAACAACCGCGTTAAACTTACTTTGCAACGTTGGGTATAACAAATCAGAACGGTCATCCCGAATCATTGGCCGGTTGGTTGGAATCGTAATAACTTCCATGTTGTAAATTTCACGGAATTCTTCTTGTTCCGTCTTAGCCGTCCCGGTCATCCCGGATAATTTCTTATACATCCGGAACAAATTTTGATATGTGATGTTGGCCATGGTCTTCGTTTCTTCTTGAATCTCGACGTGTTCCTTTGCTTCAATCGCTTGGTGTAACCCGTCAGAGAACCGCCGACCATCCATGATCCGCCCCGTAAAGGAATCAACGATTAACGCTTCACCATCCTGGATCACGTAATCCTTATCCTTTAACATGATGTAGTTCGCGCGCAACGCTTCGTCCAAGTAATGGTTTAAAGCCGTATTATCCGTATCATAAAGGTTCTTTAGGCCAAAGTACTTCTCAGCCTTACGAATCCCTTCATCGAGTAACGCAACCGTCTTGGATTCAAGGTCAACTTTATAATCCTCTTCCTTAGTCAGGGTCTTCGCAAACCGATCAGCCCGCTTATACATCCCGGTCGTACCTTCAGATTGACCAGAAATAATCAACGGGGTCCGGGCCTCATCAATTAAAATTGAGTCAACTTCATCGATGATGGCAAAGTTAAGCGGCCGCTGAACCATATCTTCGCGGTAAACAACCATGTTGTCCCGTAAGTAGTCAAACCCAATTTCACCGTTGGTCGAATAAGTAATGTCCGCGTTATAAGCCGCGCGTTTTTCTTCTGGTGATTTATCAGCACCGTTAATTCCGACACTCATTCCCAACCAGTGGTAAAGTTCACCCATTTCAGTCGCATCCCGCGCTGATAAGTATTCGTTAACCGTGACAACGTGTACCCCGTCACCCGAAAGTGCGTTTAAGTAAACGGGCATGGTCGCCGTTAAGGTTTTCCCTTCACCGGTTTTCATTTCGGCAATGTCGCCTTCGTGTAAAACAATTCCCCCTAAAATCTGGACGTGGAACGGGTAAAGTCCCAACACCCGCTTGGCTGCTTCACGCGCCGTAGCAAATGCTTCGGGAAGCAAATCATCAAGGGATTCGCCCTCCTTATATCGTTCTTGAAATTCCGGGGTCTTAGCTTTTAAGTCAGCATCGCTTAGCTTGGCATATTCGTCAGCGTAAGCTTCAACCCGATTAGCGGTCTTATCCAGGCGCCGAATAACCCGCTTGTCACTTTCAACCCAGCGTTTTAAAATGTTGGCCATTTACGTATCCTCTCCAAATAATTATTCTTAAGTAACGTTTAATTCGTCTATTTCAAAATAAAATACCAAGTGTAATTTTACCATCTTTTAAAGGTAATGAAAACTGCGCAACCCCGATGTAACCGATACCGTAACCTTTACTTAATAAAGAAAATCGTGCTTGCTAAGTCAACTTACAAAACCAAAGCCATCATTAACCATTATTTACCGGTTGGTAACCGCTGTTGAAGCCCCAAATCATAACTAACTAGGCCCGTTTCAATTACTATAATTTTATGTCATATGGGCATTGAGCTGCTAAAAAGATGCCAGTTGAGTTTTCAAAAAACTCATTATACTTGCCAGAATAAGTGGGCAAAGAGACTGTATTTAATTTTATAAATGTTCGGTCGAACCAGCTTCACCAATTGGTACAAAACTATTATTCAAGGATTCAAAAAAGGGACCGTGTTTTTCACGGCCCCTTCGTTAACTTATTGAATTTAGTGTTGATTATCGGTTTCAATTAAACCGTAACGACCATCGTTGCGCCGGTAGACGATGTTAATGGCATCCGTCTCAGCGTCTTCATAGATAAAGAAATCATGGCCCAGCATATCCATTTGCAGGATTGCTTCTTCATTATCCATTGGCTTTAACGCCACGCGCTTCGTACGTACAACGTCTAATTTATCGTCCTGATCATTATCTGCGGCAGCAATTGTTTCATCAGTTGCTGCAAAGTCAATCGCTTTATAGCCCTTTTCACGGGACTTGCGGTTAACCTTAGTTTTGTACTTGCGAATCTGGCGTTCGAGTTTATCGGTCACCAAATCAACGCTTGCATACATATCAGGAGAAGTTTCTTCTGCCCGGAGAACTAAATATGGAAGTGGAATTGTTACTTCGACTTTAGCAGTCTTATCTGGGTGAATCTTCAAGTTGACGTGCGCGGTTGAGTTCACCGCTTGGTCAAAGTACTTTTGTAGTTTACCCACCCTTTTTTGGACATAGTCCCGAATGGCTTGAGTCACTTCGATATTTTCACCGCGAATATTAAAATTTAGCATAGATCTTCTCTCCCTTCACACATTGCTGTGTACTCAAAGAGGTCAAAGGACCACTCTTTAACTCCTTTGCTTAATTTCATTATAATAGAAAGCGCTATAATAAACAATCCATATGGTACTTTTCATTATAATTAGCGCGTCAGGGTTAGCCCAACCACGGACTTGGCACCGCTTTCCAGTAGCAAGCTAGCCGCGCTTCGGAGGGTGCGACCCGTATCGTACTGATCATCCAACAGGAGTACCTTTTTCCCAACCAACGCTGAAAGGTCGCCGGTTAACCGAAAATGACGGGGGTGCGGTTGCGGGTCCTTTTTTTCGGCTAGGGCTAATTGAACCGGTCCCAATTCTGGTTGAAACCAGCCCGCCACTTGATGGTACCCCCGAATTTGCAGCGCTCGCGCCGTAACTGGAATTATTAACACTAAGTCGGCATGTATCCGCTCAACCGCGCACCCAAAAATGGTGCTAAAAACCGCGCGCAGGCGGTAATCCCCCTGACGCTTGTAGCGTTGCAAATAGGCTACCATTGCGTCATTCAAAGTAAACAACGCTCGGTTATGAAAATTTAGCGTGGGTCCCCAGCGTTGACAATCGGGACAAGGCTGGCGATTCAGCTGACTTCGGCCACACCCCGGGCAGGCCTGTTCATCAATCGGCATAAAGCTTTGCCAACAAGTCGAGCAAACCCGCGGGCGTGGTTGGATCTGCCAGCTCAACAGCCAAGCTAAACTTAATTTAGTCGCTAGCGGTCGCTGGCACAGTAGGCATTGCACGTCGTAGTCGCCGTCCTTTCTGATTAACCAATTTAATTTGGCGCTGGGCTGCTTTCAAGGGCCGGGAATGGCTCCCCGCTAACATCCAAACTAAGCCCGTCGGTCGATTCGCACTCCGGCCAACGCGGCCCGCGATTTGGACGAGCGCAGCGGTGGAAAAAACCGCGTCGTCGGCGCCCAGGACAATCACGTCAATTCCTGGAAAAGTAACGCCCCGTTCTAAAATCGTCGTGGTGATTAAATACTGAACTTGTTCAGCCCGCATTTGCTGAACCTTGGCTAACCGGTCGGGATCCGCCGCGTGCACGGTTAACCCCTTAAGTGCTGGTGCACAAGCCTTAAGCGCCGCCCACACAACTGAAAGTTGGGCCACGTGGGGCACGAATAATAAGAACCGTTGCCCAGTCTGGACGTAGCGTTGCAGTTGTTTTTGCAAGCAACGGGGAAGCTGACCGGCTTGCAATTGTTGCCGCCAACTAGGCGTTAGTTGCACCGTAATCGTTGGTAATAGGTGCTGGTGGTAACGCAACGGTAAGTAGCTAATGCTTAACTGCTGGCGCGCCACTTGGCGGAGCAAATCCTGACTAGGGGTAGCCGTCAAGTATAGTAGCGCCCCGCTCGGCTTCACGGCGTTATTCACCGCGTAAGCGAGCCGCGGATTGGCCGCAAAGGGAAAGGCGTCGACCTCATCAATGATCAGCACGTCAAACGCATGTCGAAACCGTAATAGCTGGTGGGTCGTACACACCGTCAATTGCCGGTAAACGTATGGTTCTGGTTCCCGACCGTGCAATAAGGCCAGCGGTTCATCCGCAAAGGCTGCCTGCAATCGCGGGGCCAATTCCAAACAAACGTCTACTCGCGGCGACGCGACCGCGACCCGGCGCCCCTGGGCAAGCGCCCAAGCAATTCCTGGAAACAGCATTTCTGTTTTTCCCGCCCCTGTGACTGCCCACAATAAGTGGCGACTCGCAGCCCCAAACCGCGCTTTAATCTCGGCCGCACAAGTCGCCTGCTGTGGCGTTAATTTTCCCTGCCACGTACAGCGCGAACGATTTGGAAAGTCATTTGGCTCCGGAATATGATAAAGTGAAGTAAGGGTACTCACGCGGCCGAGGTTGATACACTGGTAACAATAGTACTGTTGATCAGGTAATTGCGCCCATTCTGGGCGTAAAAGGCTCCCACACCGCAAGCACTGAATTCGCGCCCCCTGAACTTCGATTCCCGGCAGACAAATTGCAGTACCGGGTAAGTGTTGGGCCGTGCTTGCGTCTACGGGAATTTGACGGCCATAAAGGTCTTTTTCAGTAATCATTACCTCGCCTCCTTACCTACTAGTTACGTAAAATAAGATAATTTTCTCGAAAGGATTGGTTAGCTTGACAAAACCGTATTACACCATCACTGCTGATGGCACCTCCGAGCAGACCATCAAAAAGTCCCGCTTCATCGCCCACCTTTTTCGGATTCAAGATGAAACTGACGCTCAAAATAAATTGGCCGCGGTCCGGGCGGCAAACCCTAAAGCCAACCACAACTGCTTTGCTTACGTTCTCGGCGATGACGATCACGTGCAACGCATGAGTGATGATGGCGAGCCATCTGGAACAGCGGGGTCGCCAATTTTAGAAGTTCTCAAAACTAACGAGTTACACGACGTTCTCGCAGTGGTCACCCGTTATTTTGGGGGCATTAAATTGGGAGCTGGTGGACTCATCCGGGCTTACAACGGTACGCCCGCTCAAGCAATTGAGGCCATCGGCAAGGTTCAGCGCGTCCTCCAGACAAAACTCGCCGTAACCATTGATTATTCTCAACTGGACGCCCTAAACTACCACCTACAACAACACGCCATCACCACCCTATCAACCGATTACGGGGCCCAAGTCACGTTAAAAATCGCAGTTGATCAAGCTGCGTTGCCCACCGTTCAAACTGCCATTACCAACTTACTGAGTGGTCAAGTCAACTTTGAGGATCAGGGACAACAGTACAACGAAGTCCCAATAACCTCGCCCCATTCGCTGTAACCGGCCGTAGAAGCCATCATCAATGATTATTAACCCGAAAAAAAGGCACCCGGAATAGCTCCGAGTGCCTTGCTTATTAGTGCCAATTTATTTCATTTCAGTAATGTTACCAGATTGACTCCGGTCAACCTTCATCGAAGTCAACGGAATGTAACCTAATTTCTTAACTAGGCTCCCTTGAACACTGTCAGAAGTCATGTAAGTTAGGAAGTTCTTCACTTCTCCAGCTGGCTTACCCTTCGTATACATGTGTTCATAGGCCCAAACCTTCCACTTATTCGTCGCCACGTTTTCTTCAGTTGGTGCTACTTTATCAATTGATAAAGCTTGTAAATCAGACTTGACGTATGAGAACGCTAAGTAGCTGATTGCCCCTGGCGTGGTGCTAACAATTTTTTGTACCGTCCCGTTGGAATCTTGTTCTTGGCTGGTAGCGACCTTCGCGTTATCCAAAGCCCACTTTTCAAAAGTTGCACGGGTCCCACTACCTTGCGCCCGGTTGATAACGGTAATTTTTTCGTCCTTACCGCCAACTTCCTTCCAGTTCTTAATCTTTCCTTGGAAAATTTGCACGAGTTGTTCCTTAGAAACGTTGGTAACCCCAGCATCTTTGTTGACAACTGGCGCCATCCCAACAACGGCCACCTTATGATCAACGAGGCCCTTAGCATCGAGACCCTTTTGTTCTTCGGCAAATAAGTCGGAGTTCCCAATGTTAACAGAACCCTTAGCAACTTGGCTTAGACCGGCACCGGACCCACCACCTTGAACATTAATTGTAACTTTAGCATGTTCATCTTGATAAGCTTGCCCAGCTTGTTCAACTAATGGTTGTAAAGCGGTGGAACCCGTGGCAACAATTTTGGTTGCCTTAGCACTGCTACTACTGCTACTTGTGTTCTTGGTGCTCGTAGCTGAATTACTGCCACAACCTGCAAGTAAAATGGTCACTGTTAAGGCCAGCGCGCCAAGCGTTACTGCTTTTTTCATATTTGAAACTCCCCTTTTCCAAATTGATTCTCATAATAAAACAACCAACGTTGTCCAATCAAACGCGTCGTTCTGGGTAGGAAATACGCCGTCGTGATTTGAGCATGATCACCTTTTGATCAAAACAATTCATTGATTGTTCATGGAACACTTTTAATAATACGGGTAGTTTGTAAAAGGAACATGATGATTATGTAAATCCCTTGTATAGATTCGGTAAAGGCGATTTAGATCAACTTAAGCTGGTGTTGCCGAAAAAGGGCGTGTGCCAAAAGTCGGTTAGCCGTTAAGCGGAGCCAGCTGACTTTTAGCTATTTTCGGAGATACAAACGCGGTGATGCTTACGCTCGTAGCATTTTATTCTTTGCCGTTCGTAACATGATCCGCCAACAAAAAGCGGCTCCCAACCATATTGTTGATTATTATTACCAGTTAAAAAAGGACCTCATCCTAAACAGGATAAGGTCGCAGTGGTGGCCTGCATGAATAAGACCGTCAAATGTCTTTTATTCATGGTGAAAGCCAACCAATTGTATGATTACTCATGCCACGGACTCGCGGTCCATTAAGGTTCACACCTTATAATCTATTTTTAATAATTACTCTTAGATGTAAACCGGGCAACCGTTCGTTTAATCCAATTCAAGAATGGCTGGCGGTCATCGCCGGCTAAACCAATGGCTTCCACGAAGAGTTCTAGCCCTAACAGTAAGCCGATGGTTAACAGAATCGACCCCCAAATTGAAGAAATAGGATAAAGTAAGGAAATAAATGAGAAGATTAGCGCAATCCCATAAATAACCATCACCGTTTGCCGGTGCGTCAGCCCTAGCTGCATTAGCCGGTGATGCAAATGGTGTTTATCAGCCTGTGAAATGGGCTTTTTATTTAAAATTCGGCGAATCATGGCGTAGACGGTATCCGTGATTGGTACGCCCAGGATCATCACGGGAATCCCCACCGAGATCAACGTAACATTCTTTAAGCCAAACAGTGAGAAAACCGCCGTCATGAACCCAATAAACAGCGATCCGGTATCGCCTAAATAAATGCGTGCCGGGAAAAAGTTATACGGCAGGAAACCTAACATTGCCGCCACTAATGTAAAGATCAGTAATGAAACGAACGTATTCGCATTTAAAAAGAAGAGACCAATAATCCCCATCGTACTGAGCGATATAATCGACACCCCGGTTGCCAAGCCGTCTAAACCATCAATCAAATTAACCGCGTTGGTAATGGCTAAAATCCATAGTAGGGTTACCGGTAAGCTTAACCATTGAAAGTGAATTAACCCAATAAACGGAACCGTAAAGGTGGTCATCCGAATACCACCGATAAAGTAAACTTCTAACGCTGCTAACGTAATCCCCAGCATCTTCTGACGGGGTTTTAATTCATAAATATCGTCAATCACTCCGGTAGCAATAATGATTAACTCGCCACCTAGTAACGCGTAAAAGAGGCGGGTGGGAAACTGGTGCATTAAATATAAAACCACCGTGCCAAACGTATATGCTAAGAAAATGGCCAGCCCACCCATCGTCGGCATCGGAATCTTGTTAACCCGACGCCGGTTGGGTTTATCGACCGCCCCAATCTTAAACGCAAGCTTCCGCACAAACGGCGTCATTAATGCCGCGATGATCATGGTTGCCACGAGGCAAACTAATATTTCAAATCTAATCATTTGTGCGCAACTCCCTTTCAGCTATTACGATAATTATACAAATCTACCAGAACGTTGACAACTCACTTCAATGAAACTTAATGAAGCTAACACACTTCATTCACAATTAAACCATTAAAATACCCGAAAGGCGCGCCGTCCGCTGACAACGCGCCTGATAATTATTCTTTTAAATGGTAATTATAAGTTGAAACAATAATATTTTCCCGTGAGTTTAAAACGGCCCGTAACCGCAGACTCGTTTGGTTGTGCAAAATGTTTTGCCACGGTTTCTTTGGTACAAACTGCGGCACGAGGACGGTCGTCGAAAAATTCCGTTCCGCCGCCCGCTTGGCAATGACATCGCAGAACCGCAGGGTCGGTGTGGCGATTGACCGGTAGGAAGAATGAATATCCACAAACCGGACGTCCGGGAACGTTTCTTTAAATTCTGCCGCCGTTTTATGTTCTTTCTCAGGATTTTCATCAAAGGAAACGTGCATGGCAATGACGTAGTCCCCAATTGACCGGGCATAGTTAACCGCTTGCGCCGTCACCCGGGTCACGTTTGAAACTAACACAATTACCGTCGCACCGTCATAATTATGCAATGCAGCCTTTTCCTTGGCCACCACGCGGAGCTGGGCCGCCACGCGAATATAGTGGACATGAATCCGATAGAACATGTACAACAGTAGCGGCATCACGATTAGGTACGGCCAAACGTTGGCAAAGCGTAACGCAAACAGAATAATAACCAACACAACTGAAATTAAGGCCCCTAATAAGTTAACCGCTGCCTTGAGCCCCCACCAGCTACCGCGTTCGCGGAACCAGTGCACGATCATCCCTGACTGGGACAACGTAAACGGCACGAAAACCCCCACCGCGTATAACGGAATCAGGAGCGTCGTTTGCCCGTGGAAAATAATGATTAAAGCAATCGCACCAACGGCTAGGGAAATGATCCCATTCGAATAGCCCAGCCGATCACCACGGTCCATGTACGCGTGCGGCAAGAACTTATCTTTTGCCAGATTGTACGCCAAAATTGGAAACGCTGAAAACCCAGTGTTAGCTGCCACGGCTAAAATTAACGCCGTTGATAATTGGAGCAAATAATAAAAGAGACCATGGCCGAAAACGGCGGTCGCAATTTGAGATAACACGGTGTTCCCTGCTTGCGGTTGAACGCCTAAATAATAGCTTAAGTAAGTAATCCCACCGAAGAAAACGGCTAAAACAAGCGACATGATTGCTAGCGTATTCGCCGCATTCTTGCGCTTAGGCCGTCTGAAATTTGGGACCGCGTTACTAATTGCTTCAACCCCGGTCAGTGACGAAGACCCGGATGAAAATGCCCGTAAGAACAGAACGAGCGTCATCCCTTGGACGGGCGCTCCAACGGCCGCGGAAGCGTGATAGTCCAGATTGCCGCTTGCAATGTTCATCACGCCCCAGAAAATCATCCCAATAATCATGATGATGAAAAAATAAACTGGCAACGTTAAAAATGACGCCGATTCGCGCATTCCGCGCAAATTAAGCCCCATAATCGCAATCACGATTAAGACGGCAATTAAAACTTGGTAGTGGGCTAAGGCTGGGATCGCCGCCGTAATTGCTTCGGTTCCGGAAGTCACCGAAACCGCAACCGTCAGCATATAATCCACGAGTAACGATCCACCGGCAACTAATCCGGCTGGCCGCCCCCAGTTAGTACTAGCAACGACGTAGGCGCCACCCCCAGATGGGTAGGCTTTAATGATTTGGCGATACGACATCGTAATCGCAAACAACAGGACCAGAACTAAGGCCGCAACGTATAACTGATACATTAACGCCGCCGCTGATAACGTAATCAGGACGGTCGTAATTTGTTCAGTCCCGTATGCCACTGACGACAGCGCATCTGACGAAAGCAGCGCCAGGGCCTTGAACTTGGTGAGCGCTTGCCCACCCTCATCCATGGTTTTTAACGGTTTCCCAATGACCAACCGCTTTAAATAACGCCACATGATAATAACTCCTTTGTATGCAAAATAATTACTTTCAAGAAAGCTAAACCAAACTAGATTCTACTACTTTAAATTCGTGAATACTATCTGGTTATGACGAAATCACACCTCAATCGGCGCATGTTTTTTACTGACAGTTAATCTTAACGCCCCACCACGGACAAATCAATACCTTCATTCTAAATTATTCGGCATCACCTGGCACTCAAAGTCACTCTTATTTTTGGTCACCTTAACAATGGCCCTTCCAAAGTAGCTCTGTACCAATTGGGATTAATCTTGCCGTCAGCAGATCAACACCAAATATCATCGACCCAAAAGTTAGTTGGGAGCTGCTACGCCCACCAAAAAAGCCCGTCCCTATTAATTAGGAACGAGCTTTAATGTTAAATTCAATTAAATAGATTAAGCCTGG
Source organism: Lactiplantibacillus modestisalitolerans (assembly GCF_005405425.1). Classification (GTDB taxonomy): domain Bacteria; phylum Bacillota; class Bacilli; order Lactobacillales; family Lactobacillaceae; genus Lactiplantibacillus; species Lactiplantibacillus modestisalitolerans. The sequence goes on from NZ_BJEA01000011.1 coordinate 100,108, forward strand.
TTAGCTTACATCATGCCGCCCATACCTGGGTTTGGCGCAGCTGGCGCAGCAGCCTTTTCAGGTTCAGGCTTTTCAGCAACAACGGCTTCAGTCGTTAATAATAAGGCTGAAACGGATGCGGCGTTTTGTAAAGCAGAACGGGTAACCTTGGTAGGATCCACGATTCCGGCTTCAATCATGTCAACCCATTCGTCAGTTGCGGCGTTAAAACCAATCCCTGGCTTTTGTTCCTTCAACTTTTCAACGATAACTGAGCCTTCTAAGCCCGCGTTTTCGGCGATTTGACGAACTGGTTCTTCCAAGGCGCGCTTAACGATGTTAATCCCAGTTTGAACGTCACCAGTTTCCTTCAAGGCTTCAACGTCTTTGATCACGTTGATCAAGGCCGTACCACCACCAGGAACGAAACCTTCTTCAACGGCCGCACGGGTCGCGTTTAAGGCGTCTTCAATCCGGTACTTACGTTCTTTCAATTCGGTTTCAGTAGCGGCACCGACACGAACAACGGCAACCCCACCGGCCAACTTAGCTAAACGTTCTTGTAACTTTTCTTTGTCAAAGTCAGAAGTCGTTTCGCTAATTTGGTTCCGAATAAATTCAACCCGTTCAGCGATGGCATCCTTGGAGCCAGCGCCTTCAACGATGGTCGTGTTATCCTTCGTAACCGTAACCTTGTTTGCTTGACCTAATTGATCAATCGTCGTGTCCTTCAAGTCTAAGCCAAGGTCGTCCGTAATAACGGTCCCACCAGTTAAGATCGCAATATCTTGTAATTGTTCCTTACGCCGATCACCAAAACCGGGTGCCTTAACAGCGACAACGTTGAACGTCCCACGCATCTTGTTTAAGACAAGGGTTGGTAAGGCTTCACCTGAAATGTCATCGGCAATGATCAACAATGGCTTGCCTTGTTCAACGATGGATTGTAACAATGGTAAGATATCTTGAATGTTAGAAATCTTCTTATCCGTAATTAAAATGTAAGGGTTGTCGAGGTCGGCTTCCATCTTATCATTATCAGTAACCATGTACTGTGATAAGTAACCACGATCGAACTGCATCCCTTCAACAACGTCTAAGCTGGTATCAACCCCACGGGATTCTTCAATGGTAATAACACCATCGTGGCCAACCTTTTCCATTGCTTCAGCAATTAACTTACCAGTCTCTTGGCTTGCTGAAGAAATTGAAGCGATTTGGGCAATATCATCTTGGGACTTAACCGTGTGTGACATCCCATGTAAGGAGTCAACGGCCGTCTTCGTTGCTTCTTCAATCCCACGCCGAATTCCAACTGGGTTAGCACCGGCCGTAACGTTCTTCATTCCTTCAGTAACGATGGATTGTGTTAAAACGGTCGCAGTAGTCGTCCCATCACCGGCGATGTCGTTGGTTTTCGAAGCAACTTCGGAAACTAACTTAGCACCCATGTTTTCAAAGTGGTCGTCTAAATCGATCGCCTTAGCAATGGTAACCCCATCATTTGTGATGGTTGGTGAACCATATGATTGTTCCAAAACGACGTTGCGACCCTTAGGCCCTAACGTTGACTTAACCGTGTCAGCTAATTTGTCGACACCTTTCAGCATTGCTGAACGTGCATCTTCTGAGAACTTTAATTCTTTAGCCATTATTACTTTTCACCTCATAATTAGATTTGTTTAAAATATTTGCGGGATTATCCGGATTAGTCTTCGACTGCGACGATATCCTTTTCATGTAGCACGAGGTACTTAGCGCCGTCATACTTAACTTCCGTACCAGCGTACTTGTCAAACAATACTTGATCGCCGACTTTCACGCTTGGCGCAACCTTCGTCCCGTTGTCCAAAACACGACCGTCGTTAACGGCAACAACTTTACCGCTTTGTGGCTTTTCCTTAGCGTTATTGGCAATAACGATACCGCCAATCGTTTGTTCTTCTTCTTGTTGTTGCAAGATAACGCGATCTCCCAATGGTTTTAACACGTGAATCCCTCCATTTATTCTTTTTTAGCACTCATAAACCTCAAGTGCTAATCACAAATTCAACTATAATCATTTTCATTCTAGAATGCAAGTGATTTGTCAATTATTAGTCAAAGAATGTCAAATCGACTATAATGGGACTACTTAAGTTATTTTGACCCAAAATCTACCTCAAAGGACGTGAGTTGATGGCTAATCGCCGCCAATCGCTGATTATTCTAATCGTTTACTTTATTATTTATGCCCTGCCAACCATCCTCGTTGCCAGTTTTCGGCAGTTAGGTGACCAGGTCTTCATCATCCAAACGCTGGACTACTTGATTGGGGCCCTACTATTGATTTGGTTAGCCACCCGGATGAAGGAAAAAAATCCGCTGGAACGCAAGCAGGCCACTTGGCTGACCACGCTTTTCTGGGGACTCATCGGAACCATCTTAGTAATTGTTGGTCAGGCCCTTATTTTACAGGTCACCCAATTACTCGGCCAGTCAACGGCCTCCCAGAACACGACGACCTTACTAACCGTTGGCCGCCAGTACCCGTTCTTCTTTGCAGCGGTCATCTTAGGCGCCCCCATCATGGAAGAAATCGTCTTTCGGAAAGTGATTTTTGGAAACTTAGTCCCCGTAACTGGTGCCATTGGCGCTGCCTTGATTTCAAGTATCTTCTTCAGCTTTGCGCACGCCGACGGACACTTTTTCTTGTACGCGTTTATCGGCCTACTCTTTTGCTGGCTATACCAGCGGACGGGCCGGATCCAAACGTCAGCAATTGCCCACGTTTTAATGAACGCGCTTGTGATCGTGCCGAGTTTACTCGGCCATTAACCCCTGCAAAACATTTGATTAGCCTGCTGACTAAAAACAAAAAGTGCCCGGACTTCTGCCCAGGCACTTTTTTAAGCTTCGCTATCGTCGTCAGAACCACCTAGTTGTTCACCGTAGTGTTCGATAAAGTAGATCAAAGTTTGTAATTCGTTAGTCAAGTCAACGTTTTGGACCCGCACCGTCTCCGGTACCGAAATCCGCAACGGCGTAAAGTTCATGATTCCCTTCACGTTAGCGTCAACTAATTCATCAGTAATATTTTGAACAACCGACGTTGGCACCGTCAAAATGGCGATCTCGATTTGTTGTTCCATCAGTTGCTTCTTCAATTCAGTCATTGGATAAACTGGTACACCGCTTTGTACCGTATTAGCAATCGCCTCGTTGACATCAAATGCAGCCGAAATCCGCACGTTACTATTCTTGTGAAAGTTAAAGTTTAATAACGCATGACCCAGATTCCCAACACCAATCAATGCGACGTTCGTCAGTGTATCCTGATTCAAGATTTTCTTGAAAAAGGATAGCAGCTTTTCAACGTCGTAACCGTAGCCCCGTTTACCTAGGGCCCCAAAGTACGAAAAGTCCCGGCGAATCGTTGCGGAATCCACCTTCACTGCTTCGGACAATTCGGTTGACGACACCCGCTTCTTGTCTGCATCTAATAAAATATTCAAATAGCGGTAATAAATCGGCAACCGTTTCGCCGTAGCCCGTGGAATTTTTGTTTCTGCCATTCGGACGCTCCTCCTAATCAAAAGTTTGTGAATTTGCTGACACTATTCTAGCATACTACGCTACTTTGTGAAATAATAATTACTTATTATTCCATATTACTAGGGTGAACCGTGACAATATGCTACAATTGTGTGGCGAATTGAAATGTGAAAGGAGCTTAAAAAAGCGTGATTTTACTACAAGTACAGCAAGTTATGCGGCGTTTTGGTGCCAATGTCTTGTTCGAAAACGTACAAATGGATATCCAAGAACATGCCCGGGTTGCCTTAGTCGGTCGCAACGGTGCTGGAAAATCAACCCTCCTCAAAATGATTGCCGGTGAAACCGTCCCTGATGAAGGTCAAATCTCGATGCGGAAAGGGCTTACAATTGGCTACCTTGCTCAAGACCAAGGACTTGACAGTCGTAACACGATTTGGGAAGAAATGAGCAGTGTTTTTGCTGAATTACATACGCTCGAAGATCGCATGCACAGCTTGGAACACCAGTTAAGTGATCCAGAAACGATTGCCGACCAAGAAGCTTATCAACAGACTTTGAAAACTTATGATCAAGTGCAAACGGAATTTCAACAAAAGAATGGTTATGGTTACCAGGCGGAAATTCGGGGCGTGTTGCACGGTTTTCAATTTGATGCCGACGTTTACGATAAATCCGTCACCGAACTATCCGGTGGTCAAAAAACGCAATTGGCCTTAGCCAAGTTGCTGCTCGAAAAACGCGACCTATTGATTCTGGACGAACCAACGAACCACTTGGACGTTGAAACGCTAACCTGGCTTGAAAGTTATTTGCAGTCGTATAGCGGTGCCCTACTAATTGTTAGCCACGACCGCTACTTCCTCGACCGGGTCGTTAACGAAGTCTACGATCTATCCCACCACGAGATGGTTCACTATACCGGAAATTACGACCAATTTGTCCAGAAGAAAGCTGCTCGGATTCAAGCTCAGTGGAAGCACTACGAAAAACAGCAGGCGGAAATTAGTAAATTAGAAGATTTTGTCAACCGCAACATTGTGCGCGCGTCGACGACTAAACGAGCTCAGGCCCGGCGGAAGCAGTTAGCTAAGATGGACCGGCTAGACCGACCAGACGGTGATGAAAAGACGGCCCACTTCGGCTTTCACGCCGCTAAACAAAGTGGTAACATCGTCCTCACCGTTAAGGACGCCGCCGTCGGTTATCAGGACCGGATCTTATCCGAACCCGATAATTTAAACGTTAAAAAACACGAGGCCATCGCAATTGTCGGTCCGAACGGAATTGGTAAATCGACCTTATTGAAAAGTATTTTAGGCAAGATTCCGTTCATTAAGGGTCAAGCAACGTTCGGAACCAACGTCGTGACCGGCTATTACGACCAGGAGCAACGGAACTTGCACGACCGTAAAACGGTGCTCAGTGAACTCTGGGACGAACATCCGACGACGCCCGAAAAGGATATTCGGACGATTTTAGGAAGCTTCCTCTTTACTGGCGAAGACGTTGATAAGCCAATTCACGCCCTATCCGGGGGTGAACGGGCCCGGTTGTTATTAACGAAGTTAGCGATGCAAAACAATAACTTCTTAATTTTAGACGAACCGACAAACCATTTGGACATTGACAGTCGTGAAGTCCTAGAAGTTGCGCTAAACGATTTTGATGGCACCATCTTATTCGTTTCGCATGACCGGTATTTCATTAATCAGGTTGCAACTAGCGTAGTTGAACTAACGCCGGAAGGTACCGAATTATTCTTAGGCGATTACGACTATTATATGGATAAAAAACAGGAACAGGCCGAAATCGCGGAAGCTGCGGCTAGCGAAGCCGCTGAACAGGAAGCCGCAGCTAATCCAGAGGCGCCCGAAAGTGCAGCCAGTGCCGCACCAAAGTCTAAGGGCCAGCAGGATTATCAGGCCAGCAAGCAACAACAACGCCAAAAGCGCAAGCTTGAACGCTCGGTCGCTGCGCTGGAAGAACGGATCGGTGAACTGGAAACGCAGGCCGACGAAATCCAGCAGCAAATGGTTCAACCGGACAACTTAGCCGACGCGGATAAGTTACAGGATTTACAAAAACAGTTAGACGCGGTCAACGAAGCCCACGATCAGACTGAAAATGACTGGATGGCGCAGGCCGAAGAATTGGAAAATTTGGCTGATTAGCGACCGAAACTAGTACTATAAAGCCAACCTAAATAGGACGCATCACCATTTTCAGGTGACGCGTCCTATTTAGGTTCGCAACGAATTGAAACGTCCTACCAATTCGCCAATTTTGCTTGCTAACTTATTTGACCATTCCCGGCATCCAATCAAATTCCAAACTCGGGTCCGCGTTTAAGCTGGCATCCCCAAATTGATGGTGCTGGTACTGAACATACCCCGCCGCACCAATCATGGCGCCGTTATCGCCACATAGCTTCAACGGTGCCAGTAAGAGCTCCGTATTAGGGAACGCGGTTGGGAGGTCTTTTTGCAACCGTTCCCGTAATCCCTGATTAGCCGCCACGCCACCGGCTAACACCAGTTGTTTAACTGGGTACTGCTCTAAAACCCGGTGAGTTTTGCTAACCAAAACGTCCACCACGCTGGCCTGAAAACTGGCCGCTAAATCATTCTTATCAAGAGTCGCGCCAATTTGATCCGCGTGGTGCACCGTATTGATAAAGGCACTCTTTAGCCCACTGAAACTAAAGTCAAAGTTATCTTCATCAATCATTGCCCGGGGGAAATTAAAGGTATCGATTCCCGCGTGGGCCATTTGATCAATTTCTTTCCCCGCAGGATACGACACGCCTAGCACCCGCCCAATTTTATCGTAGGCTTCGCCCGCTGCGTCGTCACGCGTTTCACCGATAATTTCAAACTGACCGTCAGCTTGCATGTAAACTAACTCCGTATGCCCACCAGAAACTAATAGGGCCATTAGCGGAAACTCAAACGGCTTCACAAACCGAGCCGCATAAATGTGCCCCGCCATGTGGTTAACTGGAATTAGCGGTAAGTGATGGGCGTACGCCACGACCTTCGCCGCGTTGACACCCACTAATAACGCCCCAACTAAACCGGGCCCGTACGTCACTGCTACGGCATCTAAATCATCGTAAGTAACGTTGGCTTCTTCCAATGCCGACTCAATACAAATCGTGATTTGTTCAATGTGGTGGCGACTGGCAACTTCCGGTACGACACCACCAAAGCGCTTGTGACTATTAATCTGTGTGGCAATCACGTTGGATAAAATCTGATGACCATCCGCAACTACGGCCACACTTGTTTCATCACAGCTCGATTCAAACGCTAAAATTAAATTCTGCTTTTTCACCAGGTACCATCCTTCAATCTAAAGTTCGTCGCATCAGCCAAGCATCCTCGGCTGGATGTTGATAATAATTTCGCCGCGTTGCGTAACGCGTAAATCCACAACGTTGATAAAGCGCTTGGGCCGCACCATTGCTTGCGCGAACTTCCAAAAAAACCTGACTGGGGCGTGCTAACGTTGCCAGCCAAGTCTGAATTAGCCAGGTCGCGTGACCCCGGTGCTGCGCAAACGGTGCAACCGCTACGTTGGTAATTTCCGCTTCATCTAAGACAATTGAACTACTAATAAAGCCGACGGGTTGGGCGTCCGCCCACAGCAACTCATAACGCGCTGTCGGTAACGCCCAATCACGCTCAAAAGTCGCAAATTGCCACGGGGCTCCCGCTGGGTAGGCCGCCGCGGCAAGCTTATAACACCGCTGCAAGTCAGCGGCCGTGGTGACCAATGTTAACCGCCGTTCAGTCATTCGCCATTACCGGCAACCGGTACGTCATATCAATTGCATCCTCGTGGTCGCCAAAGTAGTAGCGCTTCTTAATGCCCGACTTTTCAAACCCAAGTTCTAAGTATAATTGTTGCGCGTCAACGTTACTGTAACGTACTTCTAACGTTACCGTTCGATAAGCTAATCGCTGGGCGCGTTTAATCATTTCCCGCATTAAAAAGTGCCCCAAACCGCGCCCCTGAAATTCAGGGTGGACGGCAATATTCGTGATGTGGGCGTCTTGACGTCGATCGTCAAAGGCACAGCCACAAAACGCAACCAGCCGGTCTTCGTGCCGCATAACGACGTAGAAGCGCCCACTTTGCCGGCGTAGTTCGGTCTTAAAGGCGTTCTCGTCCCACGGCGTTTTCCCGGCATATACGGCGCGTTCGATGGCTAACATTTCCGGTACGTCCGTAATGAGGGCGCGGGAAAAATAATAACCGGTCGCCCCCACTTGAACAATGTGTTGGTCAATCGTCATCACCTGCTGACGGTGCTGGTCATGGTTCGTTGTTAATTTATGAAAATATTCCTTAAATTTTCTCAACATAGGGCGCATGATCCTTTTCTGGGTGCTTGGCTTGCCAATCGTGCTCGGCTTGCGTTAAGCGTAAGTAGTTCGGCACGAAAGCGTGCAAGTTGGCCACGGGAGTCGCCGTTTGTCCGAGCAAGCCTAACACACCGGCCTGTGGTAAATCTAACTGTGGCCGTGCTCGAATTAAGCGATCTCCCAGCGCAGCCCGCAGCGGTTCAACGTACTTTTGTACATCCGTTCCAATCAAAACAATCGGTTCATTATAAGTAGCTAATTTTGCCGCCCACTTAGCAACGCTAACGTGCTGATCTTCAATAACAGCAACCGGCCGTTGATTTTGAATCCGGTACAGGCCAGCAAAAGCATTATCCCGCCGCGCATCGAACAACGGCGCCACGAGCTGGCCTTCCGTAACAACGTTGGCGGCCAACGCGGCTAAACTCGAAATACCAACGAGTTCCTTATTAAGAGTGAACGCTAGCGTTTTGGCAGTCGTCACCCCAATCCGGAGCCCGGTATAAGAACCGGGTCCCGCGGCAACGACGATTCGATCGAGGTCGGTCGGTTCTAACCCCGATTGGGTCATCGCACGTTCAACGATTGGAAGTAGCGTACTACTATGATTACGACCAACGTTAGTCGTTGTGGTGGCTAAAATTTGTTGATCGGCCAAAACTGCCACGCTTAACGGTCGATTCGAAGTATCAATTGCCAACAACTTCATATTTTTGAAAACTCCTCACTTTGAATTACTTCACATATCTTATCATAATTTGCTTACTTTGAAAGGATTGAGTTTAGCACGATTAAATCCCGCTAAAACCGCGAGCAAATTAACTTTTCCTGGTACCACTTTTGTCGTGCTGAGCGGCTAATGTAATTTTTTTCGCCGTCTTCTTTACACAACCTATACACAGACTTCACCTTTCCTTGCCTTCACATTTACATTCCCTTGTTATGCTACACAAGTAACTAAATTACTTGGAGGTAATTGGAAATTATGTCAAAGCTTAGTAAATCTCTTTTAGGTCTTTCGTTTCTCTCAGTCGTTGGGTTAGGACTCGCAGGTTGTGCAAGTGGCACGAGCACGAAGTCTAGCAGCAGTAATACTGATGCGGACAAGAGCAAAGCCATTACGGTCGTTTTCTACCCGAACGAATCTGCCAAAAGTTTTTCAACGTCCCGGGACGCTCTGAAGAAGTCCATTGAAAAAGCAACTGGTAAGACGGTTAAATTACAAACCACGACCGACTACAACGTTGCGATTCAAGCAATTTCTTCTGGTAAGGCCCAACTTGCTTACATGGGTGCCAACGGTTATATCCAAGCCCACCACTTAAGCAAGGACGTTGTGCCGTTCGCTGCGCAATCTGATGCGGAAGGAACCTTAAAGAAGGCAACTTACAACTCATACTTAATGGTACAACAAAAAGATGCTAAACAGTATGAAGAAAACGGTAAATACAGCATTAAGAACGTTAAAGGCAAAAAAATGTCCTACGTTTCAAACAGCTCAACTTCCGGTTTCTTAATTCCAACCGCTGAATTAACCCGCGAATTTAACATCAAGGATACCCAAAAGCTTTCACAAAGCGGTGATTTCTTCAGCAAAGTTCTTTACGGTGGCTCCCACCAAGGATCAGCCGTTAACTTGCTGAAGGGTGACGCTGACGTAGCCGCATTTGATGATGCCGACTTGATGCCATACTTAAAAGCCACTGAAGGTTCATGGGATAAAGTTGGTTCAACCTTCACGGTTAAGGACGACGCTGAAGCACCGTTCAATAGCTTAAAGGGTAAATCAGTCGTTAACATCGCCATGATGCCCGTTCAACAAGGACCATGGGTCTACAACACTAAGACTTTAAGCAAGACTGACCAAAAGAAGATTGCTGACGAATTCACTTCCAAAGAATTTGCTAACAACGAAAAGATCTTCTCCAAGCCAGGTGCTAAGAAGCCATCCATGTTCCCTAAGAAGAGTGAAAAGACTCAATTGATCAAAGTTACCGATAAATGGTACGCCCCAACTCATAAGTTAGTTGGTTATTAAACCGAGTTCCATTTAGGGATTTAAGAAAGGAATTGCTATGCTCAAGGTCATTCAACTAGATAAAACTTACGGTTCAGATAAGCACTCGCTCCAATCCGTTGACTTTACGGCTCAGCCGGGAGAAGTAACGGCAATTATTGGGCCTTCAGGTGCTGGGAAAACAACGATTCTTCGGAGTATCAATCAGCTTATTCGAGATGATAGCGGTCAGATTCTACTTGATGACCAAGATATTCGCCAAGCTAACAAAGCCGAACTACGTAAAATTCGTCACCACATTGGGATGATTTTCCAAAACTATAACTTGATCAGTCCGCTAACTGCCCTTGAAAACGTCCTTCACGGTCGTTTAGGTGCTAAGTCAACGATTGCGGGAATGCTCGGTCTTTATAGTGATGCGGAAAAAACCGAAGCCTTAGAACTGCTTAAGGAAGTCGGCTTGCAAGATTACGCCTATCAGCGCTGCGACCAACTAAGCGGTGGTCAGCAACAACGTGTCGGAATTGCCCGGGCGCTCATGCAACATCCCAAAATGATTCTCTGTGACGAACCCATCGCATCCCTAGATCCTAAATCAACCAAAATCGTGATGGATATTTTGCGTCAACTGGCTCGTGAAAAACAACTCATTATTTTAATCAACTTGCACCAGGTTGACATTGCCATGGAGTATGCCGACCACGTTGTTGGGATTAACAGCGGTAAAATCGTCTTTACTGGGCCAACCAGCGATGTCGACGATACCGTCTTGCAAAACATCTATCGCCAAACTGACACCTCTGAATCGGTGGTGAGTGCTAATGAAAACTAATTACCATTCACCGCAACAATTTTTCCGTCAACGGCGCTTACGGTTATTTACCGTATTAGTAATTTTGTTAGGAATCTACTTCACGTCAATGGCACTGGTTAACTTTCAAACTTGGAATTCGATTACCAAAATTCCAGCTGGTTTGATTTGGTTGTTTCACAATTTTATTCCGACTGAACGCTCAATTTCCTCTTTAGGACAGATTCTTTATCAGTTATGGCGGACCTTGCTCGTATCAATTTCTTCCACCGTGGTTGCTAGTTTGTTTTCGCTGGTTTTTGCCATCTTAGGGGCTAAAACCACCACGCCAAACGAAGCTGTTCGGTTAATCGTTCGGTTTGGTGCGTCCCTACTACGGAATATTCCAGTCGTGGCTTGGGCCATGATCCTACTCTTTTCATTTAAGCAAAGTGACTTCACTGGCTTTCTAGCCCTCTTCTTTATGACCCTGGGTTATTTAACCCGTGCATTTACGGAAACCATTGAAGATCTCGATGCTGAAAAGTTACAAGCGCTCCAAGCCGTTGGGGCTAACTATTTCCAATGCGTCTTCTGTGGGATTCTTCCCGAAGCTGCTAGTACAATGACCAGTTGGGTTCTTTACATGATTGAAAACAACTTACGAGACGCGACCCTCGTTGGCTTACTAACGGGGACCGGGGTCGGCTTCCTCTTTGACTTTTATTTCAAGAGTTTCCGCTATGACGCAGCCGGCCTAATCGTACTGTTGATTGCCGTCTTAGTCATTGTTCTAGAATTAACGTCAACCCAAATTCGGAGGGCCATTGCATGATGGAAAATAGTCAACCAAAACCAAACATCATTCAACCATCAGCACCACAGCCTAAACGGGTGTCACTTGTCACCCGCCCCCGTAAAATCCTACGGGGCGTCTTATTAGGCCTCTTGCTGATCACGATTTACTCATTAGCAACGCTCAATAACGCGAACCTCAACCTTGCCGAAGCGTTCCATAGTCTCGGCGTTAACTTAAGTGCGATGTTCCTACATCCTAGTGTCGGCCAGGATTCATGGCAATTACTCCTGCGCGCGTTAGTAACGAGTGTTTCGCTAGCACTATTGACGACTTTATTAGGTGCCCTAATTGCTTTCTTTATCGCCGTTGGCGCAGCCCGGAACTTATCACCCGCTTGGCTCGCAACAAGCATTAAAGCAGTCATGGCGTTTATCCGTGCGATTCCAACCATTCTATGGGTCTTAATTTATTCCGTAGTAATGGGCCTAGGGGCTAGTGCGGCCGTTGTCGGGTTAACTTTCCATAGTGTCGCCTACCTCGTTAAGGCGTACTCGGAAAGTATTGAAGAAACGCCCCAAGACACAATTGAAGCTTTAAAGGCCAGCGGCGTTGGTTTTTGGCCGATTGTCTTTCAGGCGATTTTACCGTCAATTGTTCCGGCCTTACTAAGCTGGACCTTCATTCGCTTTGAAATTAACTTTGCCAATGCGGTTGCCGTTGGAGCGGCGGCTGGGGCCGACGATATCGGCTACTTCCTCTTCATGGCGGGAAGTTTCTACTTTAACTTCCACGAAGTTGGCTTGATCGTTTACCTCCTACTCGGGGTTGCAATCATTCTCGAACTTATTTCCATGAAACTGCGGGGGCACTATTTGAAACAAACGAACTAATTTTAAAGGAGCCAACAATATGAGTATTCAAGCAGTAATTTTTGACTGGGCCGGTACGACCATCGATTACGGTAGTCGGGCCCCCATCGTCGCTTTCCAAAAAGCGTTCGAAAACGTTGGGATCGCCATTACGGAAGCTGAGATTCGTCAGGATATGGGACTGGATAAATATAACCATATTCAAAAAATCATTAGCCTTCCCGCCGTTCAAAACGACTGGCAAGCTCGGTTCCAAGTTTTACCAACGAGTGATGACTGTGATCGGATTTATCGCGATTTCAAAGCCATCCTTCTCGCTTCATTAACGAACTTTGCTAAGTTAAAGCCCGGCATGACTTCGGTGATCGACTATCTTGATGACCATCAGATTGCCTACGGGACGACCACCGGTTATGATTCGGAAATGTTATCCATCGTTTTACCGATTGCCGTTAAGCAAGGATACCTTCCAGCTGTAAACATTACTTCTGATCAAACCAACGGTATCGGTCGACCAGCGGCTGCAATGCTGGAATTGGCTTGTGACCAGTTAGAAGTAACGGACGCCGCAACCGTTATGAAAGTTGGCGACTCAGTTAACGACATCCTAGAAGGTCAAAATGCCGACGCGATTACCGTTGGAATTATTGATGGTAGCAACCTGATGGGCTTATCCGAAGCAGAATTCAACAGTCTTTCAGAAAGTGACCGGGCTGCATTACGGACCCAGGTTGCCCAAGCTTACCAAAAGGTTGGCGCGGACTACATCTTAGAATCAATGGCTGAACTCCCTGCCCTAATCGACAGCATAAATCAACCGGTTGCTAACGATTAATTTATTAAGCTAGCTGACCACTTCATGGCCCCGCACTGTGAGCTGATCCAAGCTACCAGTGCGGGGCTTTATTGTAAGTGTGCTGGAAGACTTTGGACGTCCGTTGCCGTATTGATAAGCCGTCAAAATAAGTAGCGGTGCACCCCTCACAGCTGCTGGGTGCACCGGCGCCTTAACCAAGGTATCGGCCACGCTTTCTTGCAACGTCCTACTAGTTCACCCGACGACCAGTCGTCTTACCACTTTAAACTAAGAAAGGAAGTGTGTCCCAAAAGTCAGTCTCTACGCCTTTGGGGCACCACAACAATTAACTATGAAACAACCTTATTTACTATTAACACCAGGTCCACTTAGTACTACCCCAACCGTTAAAGAAGCCATGCAAATCGATTACTGCACTTGGGATAGTGATTACCGTAGTGTTACTGAAACCATTCGTTCTCAAATTTTAACGATGGCGCAAGCCAATCCCGAAACGTATACCACCGTCCTACTACAAGGTAGCGGTAGTTACGGGGTCGAAGCAACCGTTGGTACCGCCGTTCCCCGTGAAGGGGCTGTACTAATGATCGCCATTAATGGCGCTTATGGCCACCGAATCAGCGAGATTGCCGAATATTACCAAATTCCCCACGTCGACGTGGTGTTCAATGAAGACGAAGCGGTTGATCCCCAACGGATTGCCGCAGCCCTCGCAGAACATCCCGAAGTAACGCACTTTGCTACCATCCATAGCGAAACGACGACCGGTGTGCTTAACCCGATTGAAGCCTTAATGCCTATGATGCGTGAGCGCGGTATTATCACCATTATTGATGCCATGTCTAGCATGGGCGGCGTTCCCATTAACGTTGACGACCTCGACTGTGACTACATCATTAGTAGCGCCAACAAATGTGTGCAGGGCGTTCCCGGCTTCGCGTACATCATTGCGAAAAAGACGACGCTCGCACAAACGGCTGAAAACGCTCGCTCACTGTGCCTTGACCTTTACGATCAGTGGCAAGCAATGACTAAGCAGCCAGGGAAGTGGCGGTTTACGTCCCCAACCCACGTTGTCCACGCCTTTGCACAAGCCTTAATCGAATTGAATGCCGAAGGGGGCGTTGACGCGCGCTACCAACGTTACCACGCCAATCAGCAACTCCTCAGTACCGGCATGCAAGGTCTCGGCTTTGACTTGGTGATTGATCCAGCTATTCAGGGTCCCATCATCACTTCTTTCGCCTATCCGAGTGCTAACTTTGATTTTGCCGGCTTCTACGAATTCATTAAAGCCCGCGGGTTCGTCATTTACCCCGGTAAGGTTTCGACGATTCCTAGTTTCCGAATTGGGACGATTGGTGACGTTGAGACAACCGACATTCAGCGGTTACTCGCAATCATCGGTGATTATCAACAACTTAATCGCTAAGTCGTAACGATTCAAATTTAGGACGCCAACATCACAATCACAACTAAGGGCCCCGAAGCAAATTAGCTTCGGGGCCCTTTTAGTCATGGCTTAGTGGCGGTCATCATAACCGTTAGGATGCTTTTGCGTCCAAGTCCAAGCCGTTTTAATAATGTCATTAACGTTGTCATAGTGTGGTTGCCAACCCAAAATTTCCCGCGCCTTATCACTAGCTGCAACCAGTGAATCGGGATCGCCCGGACGCCGAGCCGCCAAGGTTGCCGGAATTGGTTCGCCAGTTACTTCCCGGGCTGCAGTCAACATCTGTTTATTTGAAAAGCCCGTTGAAGAACCGAGGTTAAAGGCGTTACTTTCATTGCCAGCTGCCAGGTACTTCAGCGCTAAAATGTGGGCATCGGCTAAGTCAACGACGTGCACGTAATCACGTACGTTGGTGCCATCCGGCGTGTTGTAGTCGTCGCCAAAGATTTTCAGTTCATCCCGTTTACCCTGTGCTACTTGCAAAATAATTGGGACTAAATGGGTTTCAGGGCCGTGATCTTCACCAATACTCCCATCCGGCTTCGCACCAGCAACGTTAAAGTAACGTAAGGCAACGAATTTAATGCCGTAAGCCACGTCCGCCCAGTGCATGATGTGTTCCATCATCAGCTTACTTGCGCCGTACGGGTTAATTGGTTCTTGCGGATCGGTTTCCTTGATTGGAATCTGTTTAGGCGTTCCGTAGGTTGCCGCCGTTGATGAGAAGACGATGCGCTTCACATCGTGGGCCTGCATCACTTCGAGCAACGTAATCATTCCGCCCGTGTTATTATCAAAATATTTAAGGGGCTTAGCCATTGATTCTGGGACAACTGAGAACGCCGCAAAGTGCACGACCGCTTCAATTGGTTCTTCATCAAATACGTGGTTCATGAAGTCCTTATCGCGAACGTCCCCCTGATAAAATTTAGCTGCCGCGTTAATCGCTGCGCGGTGTCCCGTGACCAAATTATCAACAACGACCACGTCCTGGTCGTTTTGAACTAACCGGTCAACCATGTGAGATCCGATGTAGCCGGCTCCCCCTAATACTAGAATTGACATAGTGTTTCCTCCCCTACAAAGATAGTTTAATGATAGCATAACTAGCCCAACTTGCGGTTAAAACTTGCGGTAAAATCACGGTTACACCTGCATTTCAGCCACTAACTTCGTAAAGTTAATTGGACACAAAAAACTGCCAAACCGTAGAACGGCTGACAGTTTCAATAATCAAATTAAGCTTGCGGTTGGGTCGTTGGTTGCCACCGAATCGTGACTTCACAGCACTTTTCCTCACCAACCTGAATCACGTGACTCGTCGTAACCGTGCCGTCTTCAGCTACCGGTAACTGGTTCACCTGCGCCGTCACCGTATGGCCATACTGAACCTCGTTTTCGTAGCGAACGTCCACGTGCTGGAGATCGTGTTGTAACAAGAACGCCGCTGGCAGCGTATCTAATAGCCAGTCAAAGTAGTGGGCGTTGTTGACGTGCCGATTGGGATCAATATCGAAGAACCGCACCCGGTAAGGCTTACTAATCGTCTGCGTGTCCGCTTCAAAGTGAATTGGACGCGGCAGGCGTGGAATCCGTTTAACCGCTTCCGAATGATACGGTGTTACTAACGCTGGAATAATCTTGACGATTTTCCGTTTTTCCTGACTCATCAGTACCCAAATACTTGTGATGTAAGCCAGTTGCTCCCCCTGCTCATCCTGAATCCAAAATTCACGAAACGCAAAGTACGGATTATACGCGGAACCCCGAACCGCAATCGTGACCGTCTCGTCCTGCCGGGGCATCCGGGTGACGTCAATGGCGTACTGAGTCACGACCCAGCCCACGCCATAGCTTTGAACGTGAGCTGTCGTTAGACCCAACGCGTCACTCTGATCCTCCGAGGCCAACACCGCAATGTTAATCAACGTCGCTAGCGTCGCCCGCCCAGTTTGATCACATTCGTAATAGGTTACCCGGTGTTGTTCGCGATAAATCGTTGCGTTTTCCCCAATCGTTGTCATTTATTCTCCCTCATTATTCGATTCAATTTCATGAAACGCGTTGTATACCACCTGGCGAGCCAAGCCCCGACGTTTCGCAATCACCTTAACCGCGGCATTCGGCTTCTGACCAGCCGCCACGAGTGCCTCCACCTGAGCTTTAAGTGGTAATTCCGCTAGTTCGTCGGCTTCCGCCGGCGTAGCGGGCTTTGGATTACCACCAATCAGTAACACGAACTCACCCTTTAGCTGATGATCTTGCGACCACGCAACGAGCTCGGTCAAAGTGCCCCGCGCAAACTCCTCGTAGCGCTTCGTTAGCTCACGACAAGCCACAATTGGTCGGCTTCCTTCACAAACCGTGGCGAGCGCCGCCAGCGTCTTCGCCACCCGGAACGGTGATTCGTATAAAATAACCGTTTCAGGCCGTTGGGCCAACGCAGCTAAGGCGTCGCGTTGCTCGTGTTTCTTTCTTGGTAAGAACCCGTAAAAGTAGAACGGTTGCGGTACCAATCCCGACGCAATCAGCGCCGTTAACCCCGCATTAGCCCCCGGTAACGGCACAACGGGAACGTCAGCTTGAATGCAAGCTGCCACCAATTCTTTACCCGGATCACTAATTGACGGCATCCCAGCATCACTCACTTGCGCAACCGATTGACCCGCCTGCAAGTCCGCTAATAATTGGGGAATGCGTTCCTGGGTATTATGTTCATGAAAACTAATTTGTTTAGTTGTAATTTCAAAGTGGTTCAATAATTTCTGTGTATTCCGGGTATCTTCCGCAGCAATTAAATCAACGGTTTTTAACGTCTCAACCGCCCGGTAAGTCATGTCCTGTAAATTACCAATTGGCGTTGGGACCAAGTATAACGTCCCCGTCTGCGCGTGCGGTGCAAAACTTTGTTGCGTCTGCATGTGTTCCTCCCTACTACTAAGCCCGTTCCCGTTCACCATAGATCACTTCTAGGCAGAAAACGCAGGATTCGTCATCGTCACGCCGCTTACCATAAAACTGGTTGCAAACGTGAAACCCTTCGTCGTATAACTTCTCTAGGTTTTGGCGCGATTTTGAAAGCGTCGTTGTGCCAACGGGCTTTTTCGGCAATTCGTTTTCTAATTCGACCATGTGCTCACGTAGCCGTTCGTTTTCAATGACTAGTTCCGCGTTTTTTTCCAACACGGTCGTCATATCCGCACGTAACTTGGCCATTTTATCGAGCATCTGCCGCATTTGTTGTTCCATACCACCAAAACTATCATATAAATCACGCTTATCCACACGCTCACCCTCGTTTTCCTTTTATTAAGCGTTTATCTGAAAAATCGGCCATAACTGTAACGTTAGACCTTCCATTACATTTTGAAAACTAATATTACTAGCTAATTGGCGCTTAGCCGTTAAAGCTAACTCGGTCGCCTCAATTAATTGCCGCGCACTTAAATTGGTCGTTAGCTTCGTCAGCGCCTGTTGGTACTGACCAAACGTCAACTCGTTGGCGGCATCCACTTGAAAATGCAACTGGAGTAAATCTTGAAATAGCGCGGCAACTAAATCGAGCATTACCGCTTGCTGATTCGTTTCCTTAGCCAACCCAACTAAATGGACTTGCACGGCCACAAAACTGCGGGCCTCCCCCGCCACGACTTGTTCAAACCAGCGCCACAGCGCCTCGGCCGCTTGCGGGAGCCAATCATCCGCCAATAACGCTTGGGCCTGCGTCACACTATTCGTCAGTCCCCGTAACATTTGGGCCTGCGCGGACGGAATTCCAGCCGCCTCAAAGGTTTGTTGCAGGGCCTGTGCGTTTAGCGGTGGAAATTCAATCACCTGAGTTCGCGAGATGATCGTCGGCAGCATCAACTGCTTATTGGTCGTGAGGAGCAACGCCGTTACATTACCGCTCGGCTCTTCAATAAACTTCAATAAACTATTGGCTGCGCTGGCGGTCATTTTTTCCGCATCCGAAATGATGAAAAGTTTCCGGTTTCCTTCGACGGCACTCTTGGAAAATTCCGCCTTCAAGTACCGTACTTGCTCAACGTGAATGCTTTTACCAGTCGGCGCCACCGTCACAATGTCCGGGTGCGAACCGTTAGCAATTCTGACGCACTCCTCGCAGGTCCCATCAGGCTCGCCGTCAACAACGTGGAGGCAAAAGAGCCGTTGCGCGATCCACTGCGCCAGTTCGGCCTGACCAGCGCCCTCCATTCCCGTAAACAGGTAGGCATGCGCTAAGTGCTTTTGTTGAATAATATGTTTAAAAGCTGTCAATAAGCGCGGTTGCTTCGCAACCAACGTCTGCGACAGTGTCTCGGCCGCTACCATTACTTACCACCCTTAAAATTGATGAAATTGTTCGATTGGTAATACAAAGACGGTCGCACCGCCAACTTGAACTTCCACGGGATAGGCCGAAGCCCCATCCATCGTCACGTCCAAATTAACGGGCGGCGTCATAAATTGATCCCGGGCGTGACTGGTTTCCTTAATCATGTTCAGAACTTCCTCGACCCGTTCGTCTTCAATCCCAATCATAAACGTCGTGTTCCCCGAGCGGAGAAAACCACCGGTCGTGGATAACTTAGTTGCCCGAACGTCCGCTTCAATAAATTGACTACTTAGTCGATTGGTATCCTTATCTTGAACGATTGCAATAATTAATTTCATCGTTACGACTTCCCTTCAGTGGTCAAATAAGTTGGTAACTGGGCGGTCATGATTTGAAGCGCCTCACTCACAACGGCTTCAAGTGGCTGACTGGCATCCACACGCTTAATCCGTTCTGGATTGGCTGCTAAGAGTCGCAAATAGGCCGCCTGAACTTTGTGGTGAAAACTAAGTGCTTCAACATCTAACCGATTAATTTCATTTTGACGGTGCGTCTGAATTCGCTTTAAACCAACCGCCGCATCGACGTCAAAGTACAGGGTTAAATCGGGCGTTAAGCCCTGAGTTGCAAACTGGTTCATGTCGTAAACGGCCTGCTCCCCAATCTCACGCCCTGCGCCCTGGTACGCCACCGAACTATCAATGTAGCGGTCACATAAAACGAGTTGATTTTGTTTTAAGGCGGGTAAAATTTCTTGCACAATGTGTTGGCGCCGCGCCGCTGCATAAAGCAATGCCTCGGTCCGATCATCCATCATCGTATTGTTTCGATCTAAAATAATGGTCCGAATCGCTTCTGAGATGTGGTTACCACCAGGTTCACGCGTCACAACTAACCGATCCCCCAACCGCGGCTTTAATTTGGCCACGATGGCGTTCAAAGCTGACGTTTTTCCGGCGCCATCCGGCCCTTCAAAGGTTACTAATTTTCCTGTCAACATTCCCAATCCCATCTAAATTCACTTTTTTCGTATATGTGTTAATTGTACTTGATTGCGGGTGGCATGTCTAATGCACCCACCACTAGTGGCGGTATTTTTCGGCAGAAAAAAACCAGGATTGCCACTACCAATTGTGGTTTATAAATAAAATTGCTTCCCAGCTTAATTTATCAACAAACTACCAGATTATTTGAACAGCTTACTATTTTCATACGTTTCAAAAACATCCCTGGTTAGCGCTCAGCACATAAAAGTTTAAAGTAAAGGCCAGTAAGCACAATCGCTCACTAGCCTCATTCGCTTATTTTAGGTTGATAACAACGCTACCGCATTCAAAACTAATCCTTACGAATCAATCACCGACGGCTGAATCGTCTGACCATGCACCTGGCGCCGACGAGCCTCACGGTATAAGTACAAGTACTTCGCCCGCGCGAGCGCCGTTCTAGTCACTAATTCGCTCGTATTACTATCATAAATCGCCTGTTCATTTTGCTTAGCCCGGTCCCAATCGAGCTTAGCCGCGTTCAGTGTATCAAGTAACTGTTGGTCGAACACGTCTTTCGGGTGCTTGATCTTGCCACTACGTTTAAAAAGCATTCGCAATCCCCCCGTTACATCTCCTGCCGGCCTTCAACGGCCTTAAATAACGTCATTTCGTCCGCGTACTGAATATCACTACCAACTGACAATCCGTGCGCTAAGCGCGTCACTTTAATCCCAGCGGGCTTCACTAATCGTGAAATGTACATCGCGGTTGCTTCCCCTTCCGGCGTGGCGTTGGTCGCGATGATAACTTCCTTAATGGCTTCATTTTTCTGCAGCCGTTTTAACAAACTGGCAATGTTAATATCTTCCGGGCCCTTACCGTCAACTGGCGACAACACCCCGTGTAACACGTGGTACAAGCCGTGGTATTCCTTGACTCGTTCCATGGCCATCACGTCTTTCGGTTCTTCAACCACTAAGACGGTGCTTTGATCCCGGGACTTATCGCGACAAACGACGCAGGGGTCATCTTCAGTAATGTTGCCACAAATACTACAAAAATGGAGATCCCGTTTGGCGGCAACCAGCGCTTTAGCAAACTCGGTCACGTCGTCACCATCCATGTCGATCGTGTAAAACGCCAACCGGGTTGCAGTCTTACCACCAATGCCGGGTAGCTTCATATAACTATCAATCAACTTAGCAATTGGTTCTGGATACTGCATGTGCTTACCTCATTCTATCGATTTACTTTAATCCTTGCGTATACTTACCCATCGTACTCTTAGTTTGGGCGTCGACCTTGGTCAGTGCGTCGTTAACGGCCGCTAAGACGAGGTCTTGCAACATGTCAACGTCGTCGGGATCGACCGCTTTCGGGTCAATCGTGATGTCTTGCATCTGCTTGTCACCCGTAAAAGTGACCTTGACCATTTCGTCCGGCGCCACCCCTTCAAATTGCTGGGCGTTGAGGGCTTCTTGTTCCGCCGTCATTTGCGCCTGCATCTTTTTCATTTGTTTCATCATGCTTTGCATATTTCCCATTCCACGCATCATGTGTCTTCATCCTTTCAAATGTCCTAATCTGGTTTAACTTCTACTAAATCCCCGAACAGTTGCTTCGCTTGATCCACGACCGGTGCTGACTGCGGCTTTGCAGGCTCCGCCTGAGTGCCACCGGGTTGGTGGGTCGCTAGGTAAGTTTTTCGAATCTCTGGCCACTGATCCTTAGGCACGTAAACAATTTTAGGCGCCTGTCCCATTAATCGGTCTAAGCCGTTGCCCAGTGCATCAATTAAGGTTTGGTCATCAATGGCCTTTTGATAAATAAAATCATAATCAAACGCAACCACAACCCCAGACGCACTCGCGGCTACTGGCTGAGCGACGTGCATCAATGCCCGTTGCGTCACGCTCAAAATGTTCATTAAATCGGTCCAAACGTCGCGAACCTTCAGTAAATCGTTCTTCGTCGCCGCCCCCAAAATTGGGTAAATCTGGCTAACGTTAACCTTCTTAACGGTCGGTTTGGCCGCCCGTGGTTTCGCCGGCGCGGTCTTCGAGGCTGCACCACCCTGGTTACGAAGCGTTTTAAGCTCCCCTTGAAGCTGGTCAACCTTGGCCGCCAGTTGTTTAACCGTGGGATCATCCGCGCTGACGGGCGTCGCCGTTGCTTGGGCTTGCGGTTGCGCGTCCAATTGCGCTAGCTTAACCGTCAGCACTTCGAGGTACACGTCCGGATGGGTCGTAAATCGCATCTGCTGCTGAATATCGTTCAACGTTTTTATCATTTGATACAGCACTTCGGCATCAATGCTATCCGCAAAGTCCTTGAAACGCTGGTCATTTTCACCCATTGCAACGCTATCGACCATTTCCGGTGCCTGTTGATAGAGTAACACGTCGCGCGTATAACTAATCAAATCTTCGATAAATCGGTTAGCATCTTTACCTTCTTGTAAGATTTCCCGCATCGTTTCCAGCGCGGGTTTCGTGACGTGGTTGGTCACTTCCTCAACGTAGTCGGCAATCAGCTTCTTAGTCACGCTACCGGTCACCATTAAGGCGTCGTCGAGCGTCACGGTGTTATCCCCAAAAGAAATGACTTGGTCTAAAATACTTAACGCGTCCCGCATCCCACCTTCAGCCGCCTGGGCAATGACCCGTAGCGCCTTTTCATCGTAGGTCACGTCCTTTTGTTTAAGGATATATTCCATGCGTGCGTAGCTATCCTTAGCGGTAATCCGCCGAAAGTCGAAACGTTGCGTCCGCGAAATAATTGTGAGTGGAATCTTATGCGGTTCGGTCGTCGCTAAAATAAAGATTACGTTGGCCGGTGGTTCTTCCAACGTTTTTAAAAGTGCGTTAAACGCCCCCGTCGACAACATGTGGACTTCGTCAATAATGTAGACTTTATAGTCCGCCTCGGTAGGCGCATACTTCGCCTTATCCCGAATATCCCGAATTTCTTCGACCCCATTGTTGGAAGCCGCATCAATTTCAATCACGTCGTTTAATTGGCCCTTGGTAATCGCCTGACAAGTGTCACATTGATTACATGGTTCGCCATCAACCAAGTGGTGACAGTTAATCGCCTTCGCAAAAATCTTCGCAGCGGAAGTCTTCCCGGTCCCCCGCGGGCCAGTAAATAAATACGCATGACTCGTTTGGTGGGTCATGATGGCATTTTTTAGCGTTTGGGTGATCATTTGCTGGCCGACAATCTCATCAAACCGTTGTGGGCGCCACACCCGATATAATGCCCGATACATGCGAATCTTCCTTTCTTACTGGCGGCTTTTGGTCACCGCATCCGTCCTAAGCTCAGCGTTATCCATCGCTGCTTAATTTCATAATTTTTTAAATAAAAAGCTCTCAACCAGATGGCTAAGAGCTGTTACATTTCATAAAAACTTAAGGCACAAGATGAAGCAAACTTAGTGCTGCTTCCTTCCGGACCTGACACGATTCGTAAATCCACCCTTGCCTTAAGGCCTTGCGGCAAATACTATCATACACGATTCAGGTCTAAATTACCAGCCATCGGTTTAATTTTTTTGAGCTGCATCCCGGCGCGCCTTCTTGGCCGCCTTTTGCCGTTTACGAATGTTTTTAAAGAAGTTTTCGAGCAACATTCCCGCTGGCCGAGCCAACACCCGCTCGTGAACCGTCACTTGGTGGTTCAGTCGGTCATCATCCATAACCGTGTACAGACTCCGAACCGCCCCCGCCTTAGGATCACGGGCACCAAAATAAACTTCGGGAATCCGGGCGTTAATAATCGCCCCACTACACATTAAGCACGGTTCCAACGTGACGTACAACTGACAATCTTCAAGTCGCCAACTATGCAACGCTTCACAGGCCTCCTGAATCGCAATGACCTCCGCGTGCAGGGTTGCGTCCTGCCCGTGCTCCCGTAAATTATGGCCGCGGCCAATAATTTCACCATCGTGCACGATGACCGCGCCAATCGGGACTTCCCCAATTAGGTAGGCCATTTTAGCCTCGTGCAACGCCTCTTGCATCCAATCTTCCGCCGTTTGCGCTGTCAAACTACCCCTCCTTCACACTTTGCAAAATGTAATACCCCTTGTCCTTCTTAATTACCTGACAATTGCCAAAGGTCACCTGCATTAACTTCTTCGCGGAAGGCGCCCCCTGCTTTTTTTGCAAAACGACCGTCAGCGTACCGCCGGTCATCAAGTGCGTTAACGCCCCCGTCAGCATTGCAGCTACCACTTGCTTGCCCGCGCGAACTGGGGGGTTCGTAACAATCGCCGCGTAATTAGTCGCCGTCACTTGGTCGTAGCAATCGGACGTAAAGACGGTCGCGTTTGTGAGTTGATTCAACGCAACGTTCCGCCGTGCTAAGCTTAGTGCCAGTTCATTAACATCGACCATGTCGACTTGGCGTTCCGGGGATTGGTAGGCTAACGCCATCCCAATTGGCCCGTAACCGGTCCCCAAATCTAAAAACGGCCCCGCTGGTAAATCACGCGGATCAAAGGCTGCTAATAGTGTCCGCGACCCGTAGTCGACCGTCCGCTTTGAGAAGACGCCGTTATCGGTCGTAAACTGAAATTGGTGGTGGTAAAGTTCAAAATTCCATTGCTTTTCATCATGCACAATATCCGGATTGTGTGTATAATAATAGTTGGTCATAATTTGTTTTCCTCTAATTTCTGGTCTACATCTATGATAACTGATTCTTAGAAAGAACAACAATAATTTTAAAACAATTTTGAACGCGGTTAAACGCCCGTCAGCAACACAACATCTTGTGGTTTTTGTCTTTTTACAGCCCCCAGATGTTGTGTTTTTTAATTGTTTTTTCCGTCCGATGTTGTATACTGTGATTATTGAAAAAACGAATTAAGGGTGATCAACAATGAAAAAAATAACCGTCTTTACTAAGAATAACTGCATGCAATGCAAAATGACTAAAAAGTTCCTCGCTGCCCACCACGTAGCCTTTGAGGAAAAGAATATCAACACGAACCCAGAGTATGTCGACTACTTAAAAAACCAAGGATTCCACGCAGTTCCCGTCGTTGAAGTTAGCGGGGAAGCAAGTATCACTGGTTTTCGTCCCGACGCTTTAAAGCAACTGGCCGTTTAATGTCAACGGCGCGGGTTGCGCGTCTTACATACCAAGCTTTGCACGGACTATTTATAAACGACCCACAATCAATCGTACCTAACTGATTGTGGGTCGTTCGTTTAGTTCGCCCGTCGTCACATTATTGATAGAAAGAGGAGACTTCATGACCTTAAAAGATTTGAAAGACGTCACGTACTACGACTTAAACAATGAGATTAACATTCCGGTCAACAACCAGATCCCGTTGAACAAGGACCAAGAAGCCCTAGAGGCGTTTCTTGACCAAAACGTTCGGCCGAATACCATGACGTTTGATAGCTTACAAGCTCGGTTTGATTATCTACGCGAACACGATTACGTAGAAACGTCGATGCTGGATAAGTATTCCCTAAGCTTCATCGAAAAACTCTACGCTTATTTACGTTCACAAGACTTCCACTTTAAAACTTTCATGGCTGCGTACAAGTTCTACGCCCAATACGCCCTCAAAACGGATGACGGCGATTACTACCTCGAAAACTTTATCGACCGGGTCGCAATGAACGCACTAGACTTCGCGGACGGTAATGAGGACTTAGCGTTAGCCCTGGCCGATGAAATCGTCCACCAACGCTACCAACCCGCAACGCCAAGTTTCTTAAATGCGGGCCGGGCTCGACGGGGAGAACTTATTTCCTGCTTCCTCATTCAATCAACTGACGACATGAATTCCATTGGCCGGACGATTAACTCCGCCCTCCAGCTTTCTCGCATTGGTGGTGGGGTTGGGATCAACCTGAGCAACTTGCGCGGGGCCGGTGATCCAATCAAGCACATTGACGGGGCTGCTAGCGGGGTCGTCCCCGTTATGAAACTTTTGGAAGACAGTTTCTCCTACTCTAATCAGTTAGGGCAACGCCAAGGGGCCGGCGTCGTCTATTTGAGCGTCTTCCATCCCGATATCATCGCTTTTCTTTCGGCTAAGAAAGAAAACGCCGATGAAAAAATTCGGCTTAAAACGCTCTCCCTAGGCGTCACGGTCCCCGATAAGTTCTACGAACTCATTAAGGCCGATGCCGACATGTACCTGTTTAGCCCGTACGGTGTTGAACGTGAATACGGCGTGCCATTTTCTTACGTGGATATTACTAAGGAATACGACAACATGGTCAAGAACCCGAACATCCGCAAAACGAAGCTGAAAGCCCGCGACCTCGAAAACGAAATTAGTAAACTGCAACAAGAATCTGGTTACCCATACGTCGTTAATATCGACACGGCTAACCGCGCCAACCCAATCGACGGAAAAATCGTCATGAGTAACCTCTGTTCCGAAGTCATGCAGGTGCAAACACCATCATTAATTGATGATCAACAACACTACGAAAAACTCGGAACCGATATTAGCTGTAACTTAGGCTCCACCAACATCGTCAACCTCATGAAGTCCCCCGACTTTGGTCATTCCGTAGAAACCATGGTTCGGGCACTGACCTTCGTGACGGACCACTCCAACGTGGACGTCGTGCCTTCAATTCAAAAGGGCAACAATCAGGCGCACACGATTGGCTTAGGGGCGATGGGGCTCCACGCTTTCTTTGCTAAGAACCACCTTGAATATGGTTGCAAGGAAGCCGTTGATTTCACAAATATCTACTTCTTACTATTAAATTACTGGACTTTAAAGGCTTCCAATGAAATTGCGAAGGAACGCCACACCACCTTCGTTGGCTTTAAAAAGTCGGCCTACGCAGACGGCTCCTATTTTGATAAGTACGTCGAACAAGATTGGCAACCAAAATACCCTGAAACCGCGGCACTCTTCAAGGGCATCGCGATTCCAAGCAAAGCGGACTGGCAAGCACTCAAAACGGCTGTCATGCAAGACGGCCTGTACCACCAGAACCGCATGGCAGTTGCGCCTAACGGGTCAATTTCTTACATTAATGACACAACGGCCAGTTTGCACCCGATCATCAACCGGGTCGAAGAACGGCAGGAAAAGAAAATTGGTAAGATCTATTATCCCGCTCCGTACCTGTCAAATGATACAATAAGTTATTATAAGTCAGCTTACGATACGGACATGCGCAAAGTGATCGACGTTTACGCAGCCGCTCAACAGCACGTTGACCAAGGGATGAGCCTGACCCTCTTCATGCGTTCGACGATTCCAGCTGGCCTATATGAATGGAAAGATGGCCGAACGAATAAAATGACGACCCGGGATCTGAACATCTTGCGGAACTACGCTTACCGTAAGGGCATCAAATCAATTTACTATATCCGGACCTTTACCGACGATGACGGCGAAGTCGGCGTCAACGAATGTGAAAGCTGCGTAATTTAGGACCCGATTTCTAGGAGGAATAACCATGGCAACAGATTTGGCTTACTACCAAAAATTACTCAGTGATGGCAACTATAAAGCCATTAACTGGGACCAAGTTTCAGACGCAATCGACAAAAGTACCTGGGAAAAACTGACCGAACAATTTTGGTTGGATACGCGGATTCCCGTTTCCAATGATTTAAGCGATTGGCGCGACCTAGACGACGACCACCGTTGGGTCGTTGGTCACGTCTTCGGCGGCCTCACCTTGCTAGACACCCTTCAATCCCAAGATGGGATGCAAGCGTTGCGGCAACACGTTTTAACCGCTCACGAAACGGCCGTTTTAAATAACATTCAATTCATGGAATCCGTGCACGCTAAGAGCTACTCCACGATTTTCCAAACGTTGAATTCGCCAGATGAAATTAACGAGATTTTCGACTGGAGTGATAGTGAAGAATACCTTCAAAATAAGGCCCAGTGGATCTATAAACTGTATGCAAACGTCGATGAAGACCCGTTGAAGCAAAAGGTGGCCAACGTCTTTCTTGAAACCTTCCTGTTTTACTCCGGCTTTTACACCCCGCTGTACTACTTGGGGCATAACCAATTACCAAACGTAGCGGAAATTATTAAGCTGATTTTACGGGATGAAAGTGTCCACGGGACCTACATCGGTTACAAGTTCCAATTAGGCTTTAAACAACGTTCTGAAAAGGAACAAGCGGCCTTTAAGGACTGGATGTTCGACTTCTTGTATAAGCTCTACGAAAACGAAGAAAACTACGTCCACTTAGTCTACGATCAAATTGGTTGGTCCGACGACGTGCTGACATTTAGTCGCTACAACGCTAACAAAGCGCTCATGAACCTTGGCCAAGACGCCCTCTTCCCAGATACTGCGGAAGACGTTAACCCGGTCGTTATGAACGGGATTTCAACTGGGACCTCCAACCACGACTTCTTCTCACAAGTTGGTAACGGTTATCGATTAGGTCAAGTTGAAGCCATGCAGGATACCGACTATGATATTGGTGAGCCTGACGATCCAAATAATTAATAAATACTGTGGCGGATAGCCTTAAAAGCGGATTTCAAGCCCTCTTGAAATCCGCTTTTTACTGGTAACGCCCAAACACTGGGGGAATTAATATGTCATTGCATAATATTTGTGTGTTTTGTGGATCAAACTCTGGATTAGACCCAGCGTTCGGTCAAAAAACAATCGAACTGGGGACCTACCTTGCCGACCACGACTACCAACTCGTTTACGGTGGTGGCGACCACGGCCTAATGGGAAAAGTTGCAACGGCTACTTTGGCCGCTAACGGTCGCGTGATTGGCATTATTCCGCGCTTCTTAGTCGAACGGGGTCTCGCTCAGGACGGCTTAACGACTTTCGTAGAAACTAAGACCATGACGGAACGCAAGGAAAAAATGTTGCACTTAGCCGACGCGTTCATCGTCTTGCCGGGCGGTTTTGGAACCTTTGAAGAATTCATCCAAATGCTTTCATGGAGCCAAATGGATATTCACCAAAAACCAATCGCACTCTACAACATCAACGGCTTCTATGATGACCTGGTGGCGATGCTGAAAAAGAGTACCACGTTGGGCTTTGCCCCGGCAGCCAACCTCGACCTATTCATTAACGGTCATAACCTCGATGAAATTTTCACCGGCTTTAAAAATTTCCAACACGTTTTACCTAATAAATACACTAATTAGGTATTTAGAACCATTAAAAACACGCCCGCCATTTTACTGGCAGGCGTGTTTTCATTAAGCTATTTTTAGCCGTTTTTACGTTCACGGCGGTGTACCCGGTTATTTACAACTTGCAATAATTGGAGCACCGTAAAGATCAGCGAGCTGCGTTTACGGTACGCAATGTACTTCGGCGCCCACTCGGTCACGTACTTTTCTTTGTACGACCGCAACCCCTGAAAACCATAGAGTTGATAGCCATATTCATAAATGAGGTGCGCAATCTTTTCCTCAAAGAAACTATAACGGGAAACGCCCACCCCCGACAACGGGGCCATCCCCATATTGAACGTCTCATAGCCCTGATCACGCGCTTGCTCAAACAAGTGTACAAAAACTGTATCCATAATACCAGATGGGGCAGCCGTACTTGAGCGCATCAAGTCAATGGACATCACCTGCGAGTTTCCCTGCGGCATAATGTTGGCAAAGGCCACTAACTGGTGCTCCGCGTTATAAACGACTGCGATTGGCGCCCGGTTCAAATAGTCCTCGTCAAAGAACCCCAGTGAAAAGCCCTTCTCCGTTTCACCAGCGAGCCAACTATCCGAAACAGCGCGCAACTCAGCCATGAGGGCCGCTGAGAATGGGGGGTGGAGCACGCGAAACTCGTACTGGTCGCGTTTGAACTTATTCATCAAGGCCCGTTCACCCCGAAGACGTTTACCAGCTAAACTAAAGTCGGCTAGCCGTACGTGGCCCTCTTCACCCGTTTTGATGAAGTCAAAGCCCATCTCGTGTAAGCGCATCGTCAACGTTTCGTTAATTTCGTAGAAGACTAGCGAGCAACCGTCACTGTCAGCGTCGTCCATGAATTGCTCCAGCGCCGGCTGTAAGTAATCCTGATTGCCAAACGGTTCGCCCATAATGATCAGCTTATCGGCCTTCTGCTGATACAGAAAAATTAATTGGTCGCTCCCCGCAACCTGATAATAGTAGGCTTGTTTATCATTTAAATAGGCTAAATGCGATATTTCATTTCCACCATAGGTGTCGATAACCTGCTGAACCCGTTTGGGAATCATGGGTTGCCCGATACGGGGATGGTGCCCGCCGGCAAAGTAACGGTACATCATCACCACGATCATTGCCGCTAAAACCAAGCCAATCACGCCAAAGACCCATAACTTTTGGGATGGGAAAAAGAGCGCGGCCGGAATCGCGTGCCGGTGGTGAATTTGTGGGGCGTTATAAACTCCAACAATCGTATACAGGATGAACGTCACGACGTAAACGCAGCCCACCCACAACATCTGCCCCCAGGAGAAGGCTAACCGTTCGCGGTAGTAGGCACGGCGTGAGAGGGCGACTAATCCCAAGATCACCACTAAAAAGATGACAAACTTTGCGGAAATGGCATCGTACACGAATAACCAGCGCAGTGTATTTAAAATCGCCACAAACAACACAATTACCGTGGGCCAAAACGCCTTCTTAACGCGCCCGGCCGTTCCCAGGGCAACCCCAATTAACAGGAAGGCCATGATAATACTGCTGGCCTGGTTGATAAAGAAGAAGGTGTACGGGTACAATTGCAAAAAGATTTTATTATTATAGGCAAAGTTGGGGACCGTCGACATCATCAGTAGTAATAGCCCGGAAGCGTATAAAAAGACCGTTAACGCAATCTGGGCAAAGCGTTGCAAGGCCTGCTTGGGAACGCCCTCTAAGCGAACGTTGAAGCGGTGGCCGGTATCGTGAATAAAAAGCGCTAACCCAATCGCAAACGGAATAATGTAGTAAAACAGACGGTAGAATAATAGCCAGGCAACCGCATCGGGGCGTGAAACCCCAACCGCGGCGAGCCCAAAGATCATGAAAACGTCAAAGGAACCAATCCCACCGGGAACCATTGAAACTTCCCCCACGACCGACGCAATCACAAAGAGTGGGACGACCGCGGCAAAGTCAATTGGTAACCCCATAAAGTTCCCAATTAATAGGAAGAAGAGGACGCACCCCGTCCATTCCCCAAACGAACCGCTCAGTAACCGGACAACGTTACCGAGGGTCAGACCGTCAAAGAAGGCGGAATCGTTGACCCGTGTAAAAATGAAAATAACGGGAAAGTATAGTGCGCCGCCGACGAGCCAGATCCAGTAGCTACCGTACATTTGACCAATGCCAAATCCGTAAACTAGTACCAGTGAAATCATGCAATAAATTGACAACCCCGACACGAGAAACAGCGCGATTTTCGAAATAGCGAAAACAATCTGCTTTTTAGTGGCGTGCCGATTATAGAAATTAGCCCGGAGCGAAGCACCCAGGACCCCGCCAAAGCCGCCAATGTTCGTAAACGTATTAGTTATCCAGCCGGCCTTTAACACGTACCAGCGGGAATAGTGATTCGGCAAGAACTTTGTAATCATCACGTCATAGGTCAGCATTGGCGTCACCGCGATTAGACCGACGATTAGTAAGGCTAATAAATGCCACCAGCTCTGGGACGCCAAAGCGGTCGCAAGTTGGTCGCCCCGGACTTCCTTCGCAATCTTACCAACTTCCGTAATCACAAATAGTAGGACGGAAAAGACGAAAAGGGCTTTGATAATCCCCATCCGTTTATTTAGCACCGCTCCTATTTTTCGTAAACTTGCCTTCAAAAAAATTCCCCCAGTAATTTGATTGTCCTTATTATCGCAATCTTCCCCCATTTATACAACTAATCACGAGAGGTTTAATCAGAGCTTAAAGCTCAACTAATCAACTTCCCATTATGCATTACTGACACTAACACGACCCGCTACCGCGGTAAAGAACGCAAAAACCGCAAGCCCCGGTAAATTAGTGGGGCTTGTGGTTACGCGTCTTTTATTAAAGTTTGCCACCGAAAACTGGGAACTGGTCAACACCAGAGTAATCCATTTGATCAATAGCTTCGAGGGTCTGCATGTCAGCTGCCGAAATCTCAAAATCAATTTCCGCGTTTGCCCGCATGTGGTCGGGATTAGCTGACTTCGGCAACACAACGGCGTTCAACTGCCAATCGTAGCGAATGCAGAGCTGAGGCACGCTGACGTGGTACTTAGCTGCCATCTGCTTAATGCGCTCGTCCTTCAACGCCACACCGTGCGCAACGGGCGAGAAGGCTTCCACAACGATCCCCTGTGACTGCGAATACTTAATAATGTCCATTGGGGTCTCACCAATATGAATTTGCACCTGATTAACGGCCGGCTTGGTAGCACTGTTCTTAATCAAGTTTTCAAGGTCCGCTTGATTAAAGCTAGAAACACCAATCGTTTTTAACTTGCCAGCCTTAACGGCGTCTTCCATGGCTCGCCAAGTTTCCAAGTTTCCTTCAAAGTGGCGGTCGTTAGACTGATTAACTTCGTTCCACGGCTGGGGATTATGAATAATCATCATATCCAAGTAATCGAGGTCCATATTTTGTAAGGTTTCGTCAATCGAGCGCTTGGCAGCGTCATAATCCTTTAATTCAGCGGCAACTTTCGAGTTAACGAAGAGTTGGTCGCGGGCCACACCAGCTTTACGCACGCCTTCGCCAACGCCGCGTTCATTGCCGTACGCTTGGGCGGTATCAATGTGACGATAGCCAATTTGAACGGCTGCTTCAACTGCTTGGGCAACCTGATCATCAGGAATTTCCCAAACTCCCAACGCTAATTTGGGAATCGTTAAACCGTTATTCATTTTAAAAGTTTCATCAAAAATAGTCATCCAATTAACTCCTTTATAATCGATTATATTTAGATTCATCATACGTCTTAAAGTGTACTTTAAGTCAACTATCTAGTCTTCCGTAGTTGAGATTGTTTTGACGACCCGCGCGGGCATTCCCGCCACCACGGTGTTAGCCGGAACGTCATGGGTCACCACCGCTCCGGCCGCCACGACCGCATTCTCGCCAATTGTCACCCCGGGCGTCACCGTTACGTTGGCTGCCAGCCAAGCATTGCGCTGAATATAGACTGGTGCTAACGCTAAGTTGCGTCGCTTCGCCGGCGCCATTTGGTGGCTGACCGATGCAATTGTCACGTTCGGGCCAATCAAAACGTCATCCGCGATATAAATTCCACCAAGATCAACAAAAGTCGCCCCACTATTGATGAACACCCGCTCACCCAGATGAATATTGCGGCCAAAGTCAGTTGTCCATGGTAAGCGAATTTCGGTTGATGCGGCAACTGTCTCATTGGTGATTTCACTCACTCGCTGCCGAACCTCATCAGCTGAACGCACTCCCGTATTCAATTTCTGAACTAACGCTTGGTTACGACCCACAATTTGGTCAATTTCTTCGTAGGCCGAGCTACTTAAATCTAATTGCTTCGTCACCTATTCCACCCCATTTCTTTCTGATTGACACTAGTATACGGGCCCACTATGATAATGTTAAATACTCATTTAAAATGGGTAACTATTACTTTTAATTATGCTAGGAGGAATAGCCATGGATGTTCGCGTCTTACGCTATTTTATTGCCATCTCTCAGGAACAGAATATTTCACACGCAGCGGCCCGCTTACACGTCTCGCAGCCAGCCCTCTCACGCCAAATTGCCGATCTCGAAACGCAGCTTGGCACCCAACTATTCGTTCGCGGTAACCGGCGGCTTAAATTAACTGAGGACGGTTACTACCTATTAGACCGGGCCACCGAGATCATTCACTTAGTCGATAAAACGACCCGCGATCTGCAACAACAGGAAACGTTTAGTGGCGTCCTCGACATCGGCGCCGGTGAGAGCCGTGCCGTTCAACCAATCATGACGGCAATTCAGCAAATCCGCCGCCAGTATCCCGCCGTTCACGTCAACCTGCAAAGCGGCGACGCCCTCAGCTTACTGGCACAGCTTGACCAGGGTAACTTAGAGTTCGCCCTCATGCTGGAGGCTAAGCCCTACCCAAACTATCACCACTTAAAGTTGCCCACGACTAATCAGTGGGGGCTACTCATGCGCCGGGATGAACCACTCGCAACCGCAAGCGCCATTACGCCGGCTGACTTACTGGGGCGCCCGTTACTGACTTCGCGGCAAGCCGCGAATAACCAGCGTTTTCAGCAATGGAGTAACGGCCTAACGAGTCAGTATAACTACGTCGGCAGCTACAACCTAATCTTCAACGCTGGCCTGTTAGTTGAAACCGGTGCGTGCATGGCGTTAACCTACGACGGTTTAATCGATACGACCGCCCATTCCCAGTTAGTCTTTCGTCCACTCACGCCGGCGTTGCGTGATCCGGTCACCCTAATTTGGAGTAAGGAGCGCCCGTTGCCGCGGGTGGGCCAGTTGTTTATTGAGACGTTGCGGACGTTAATTGAACCGGCCGCAAAATAAAAATCAAAAATGAGCGCACAAAAAAACCGGGCATCCCGTCATTACAACGGAATACCCGGTTAGATATTGTTACGTTAAGTAGAAGACTACTTAAGGGTAACAACACCACCAACTTCTTCAAGCTTAGCCTTGATATCGTTGGCTTCGTCTTCTGAAACGCCTTCCTTAACAACTGAAGGTACGTTGTCAACAAGACCCTTAGCGTCTTTCAAGCCAAGACCAGTGATGTCACGAACAGCCTTGATAGCCTTAACCTTTTGGTCACCGGATTCAGTTAATTCAACATCGTATGAATCCTTAGCAGCGGCAGCGTCGCCACCAGCAGCGCCGGCTACGGCAACTGGAGCTGAAGCTGAGACATCGAATTCGTCTTCGATAGCCTTAACTAAGTCGTTTAAATCTGAAATTGAAGCTTCTTTTAATGAGTCGATAATAGCATCTTTATCAAAAGCCATTTTTTGTTCCTCCATTTTATATGAACTTATATTAGTTTTATTTTTTTACACCAACAGCTTAAGCTGCGTCTTCGTCGCCTTTTTCAGCAACCGCCTTAACAGCGTATGCAACGTTACGAACAGGTGCTTGTAACAAGTTAGCAATCGTAGCCAACAATTCTTCACGTGATGGCATCGTAGCGTATTCTTGAACAGTTTCAAGACTAGCAACTTTACCTTCGATCATCCCACCCTTAAGTTCAAGGGCTTCAGCGGTCTTCGCGAAGTTAGCCAAGATTTTAGCAGGAGCAACTGGGTCTTCTTCGGAGAAGGCAACGGCAGTAGGACCAGCAAAAACAGGCTTTAAGTCGTCGTAACCAGCTTTTTCAGCTGCACGTACCATGATCTTGTTCTTGATAACGCGCATCTTAACGCCAGCTTCACGCAATTGCTTACGTAAATCAGTCACTTCTTCAACTGTCAAACCACGATAATCAACGACAATCGCTGAAACGGAGTTCTTTAATTGTTCTGCAACTTCTTCGACTTCTTTTGCTTTAACAGCAATCGTTTCTTTACTCAACAGATTCACCTCCCAGAATTTTGGTTCAGGGATTTATAAAAAAATCCCTATGTCCACCAAGACATAGAGAAAAAACAATGTCCTCGGCAGGTAATTAATTAAGGCCGTGATGGCCGCCTGAGTCTTAGGTAGAGATATAACTTAACCTCTAGTAATCTATCACAGATTACCTACGGGGTCAATTGTTTTAAATAATTATCCTTAAAATGATGCTAAGTCAACCCGAACTGCTGGAGTAAAGGTTGAAGTAACAACCAAGTTTTGGACGTAAGTCCCACGAACTGATGCAGGACGAGCCTTAACGATGGTATCTTGAATGGTCTTGAAGTTACCAACTAACTTGTCCGTATCAAATGAGATCTTACCAACTGGAACGTGCACGTTTCCGTCGCGGTCAGTCCGGTAAGTCACCTTACCAGCTTTTGAGTCGCTAACGGCTTTGGTAACGTCCATCGTAACCGTACCAGTCTTAGGGTTAGGCATTAAGCCCTTAGGTCCAAGAACCCGCCCTAAACGACCAACTTTGGCCATCATGTCAGGCGTTGCGATTGCGACATCAAAGTCTAACCAACCGTCTTGAATCCGTGCAACTAAGTCGTCGTCACCGACAACGTCAGCACCGGCAGCTTCAGCTTCCTTAGCCTTGTCACCCTTCGCAAATACGATAACGGTTTGTTCTTTACCAGTACCGTTAGGAAGGACAACCGCGCCACGAAGTTGTTGGTCGGCTTGCTTTGTATCAACGTTCAATTTGAATGCAACTTCAACGGTTGCGTCAAACTTTGCGAAATCCATTTTTTTGACCAAGTCTACCGCTTCCGTTACATCGTAAGCTTTGTCACGATCAACGAGCTTAGCGGCTTCTTGGTATTGTTTACTTTTCTTTGCCATCTAAGTGTTTTCCTCCTTGCAAATGTGGTTCAAACGGAGATTTCCTCCCACTTGACACATTCATTTTGATGAAGTGTCCGACTTACTCGATTAGTAGTGAATTAGCCTTCGACAGTGAATCCCATACTACGAGCAGTACCTTCGATCATGCGCATAGCTGCTTCAACGTCAGCTGCGTTTAGATCTTGCATTTTAGTTTCGGCGATTTGCTTAACTTGATCCTTGGTTACAGTTGCAACCTTCTTCGTGTTAGGTTCACCGGAACCACTTTCAACACCAGCAGCTTTCTTTAAAAGAACGGCAGCAGGTGGGGTCTTAGTGATGAAGTCGAATGAACGATCTTCGTACACCGTGATCACAACGGGGATGATCATACCGGCTTGATCAGCGGTACGAGCATTGAAATCCTTTGTGAATCCCATGATATTGATACCTGCTTGACCTAATGCTGGGCCAACTGGCGGAGCAGGTGTTGCTTTGCCCGCAGGAATTTGTAATTTAACAACGTTAGCTACTTTTTTAGCCACGAGACATTCCTCCTTAGTCCGTGATGTGGTAAATGGAGCTGAGTTTTTGCTCCTCCCACGTAAACGTGCATACGTGACGCACATTTAGCATTCTACCACATCTATTATTGCTCATCAAGCGTTTTTTTCCGTTCCTAATTGCGGGTACAGAAACTGGGCGATGCGCCGATCAACGTCGTAATTTTCGTGCAACCGTGAGTGCCGCGCATTTTTGCCGTGCACAATAAACTCTTGGTATTGCGTTCGGGTGGTTGGTAATAAAAACCTTAGGGATAAAGCACTATTAACCGCAACCGCCCCATCACTCTGCGCGGCATCCCCGATGTTACCGGCGATGTTTAAATACGAAATCGTATTCGGCAGCCGTTGCAACGTCCGCAAAAAATAATTGTAAACCGGGGTCGTTTGGGTCGGCCCCGCAGCAGTTAGCGGGTGATTTTCGATTGGGTGGGTGTTGATGCCCACCTCGTGGTCGTTAAACGGGGCCCCAATCGTCACCACGCGGCGCACTTCCGGTAAGTTAACCCGCTTCGCCGCGCCGGTCAAATATTGAAATAAAACCACCCCGCCCATTGAATGGGCGACCAGGTTCATTGTTTGAACGTGCTCATGGGTCATTAAATACTTAACGACCGCTAGCACCCCATCCGCTTGTTGACGGACCGCGGCGCGCGGATTCGCAAAAATCAGCTGCACCATCGGCCGGTATGAATCCAATTGACCGCTCACCCGCAAATGGTTATGGCGGTCAATTAGCACAACTAGCGATTTATTCGCAATCCCGGCAATAACAAACCGCCGCAGCATCCCGCCAAACGAGAAGCGGTTGCCCGCATACCCCGGAA
The DNA here is from genome assembly GCF_005405425.1 of Lactiplantibacillus modestisalitolerans. Classification (GTDB taxonomy): domain Bacteria; phylum Bacillota; class Bacilli; order Lactobacillales; family Lactobacillaceae; genus Lactiplantibacillus; species Lactiplantibacillus modestisalitolerans. The sequence continues at coordinate 137,830 of NZ_BJEA01000011.1, forward strand.
TAAACAGCGTCACGGCACTATCATCCGCATTAGCCGGCGCAGGTTGTTGCGCCAAGCGCTGGGGGCGACCATACCACCAAAAGCGGACCGCTAAGCGACCAACGATGATCACTATTAGTAGACTAAGCAACGCTAAAATGACGTTAACCACCGTCCATCACCAACCTCTTTACCATCATTGGTGCGTTGTTAACGCGCCTTAGTGAATTTCGTCAACCTGATCAAAGTCTAATTCGGTACTCGTTTCCCGGCCGAACATGTTGATGTTAACTTTAAGTTTCATCTTTTCATTATCGATATCCGTAATTTCACCAGAAAGTCCGGAGAAGGCGCCGTCAATAATGGTTACTTGTTCGCCAACTTCAACGTTCAACTCAGTATGCCGAGCACTCATGCCTAATTGGTGCAGAATTTGTTCCGCTTCTTCTGGCAACAGTGGCGTTGGTTTACTCCCTTGACCGTGGGAACCCAAGAAGCCAGTTACCCCAGGAGTGTTTCGCACGATGTACCAAGCTTGGTCGGTCATTACCATTTCAACGAGGACGTAGCCTGGGAAGACCTTCTTCATTTCGACCTTATCCTTACCATTCTTTACTTCGTGAGTTTCTTCTTCAGGAACAACCACCCGGAAAATGTTATCTTCCATCCCCATTGATTGGGCCCGGGATTCCAAGTTTGTTTTGACCTTATTTTCGTAACCAGCGTAAGTGTGTAAGACGTACCACTTTTTTTCAACAGATTCGACCATGATTAAACTCCTTTATATATTAGCTTGCGGCAAAATAAAAAAACCTCGCCAAGACGAAGTTTTCTTTCAATGACCATAGTATAACAAATTTTTAAATAAAAAACCATTAATGCCAAGATGTCAGCATTTGTAAGAGTAACTGGATAATCCAGTCAAATAACGCGAAGAAGGCCACGAAGAACAGCGACGTTGAAATCACAGTCCATGAGTCGCGCCGGTTTTCACGCCAAGTTGGCCAAGTCACGTTTTTCATTTCGTGGCGGACCTGACCAAAGAATCTAAATAAACGCATAATTAATCCCCCTACCGCGTTTCGCGATGAAGTGTGTGTTTACCACAATATTTACAAAACTTTTTAACTTCTAAGCGGTCTGTGCGGTTCGGATTCGACGCAACCGTATAGTTCCGTGAGCCACATACCGTGCAGGCTAAGGCAACTTTTTTCTGAGCCATTCAAATGACCTCCATACTTAATCAGGTTTAACAGTAGCATGGAATTTTTTGAATGTCAATTTGTCGAAACAGGCGTCAGAAGTTGCCGGAGCTTACGGCGGCACCGATCCATTGCGTTCAGTACCGGATTCAGCTCAACTTGCAACAACTGGGCAATTGCTTGGGGGGACAAGCCTTGCAATAGCGCTGCAAAGACTTCCCCTTCAAAGGTCGAGCACAGGTCCGCAAAGGCAGCCAACTGCTGATGAACGTACACCACGTCTAATGGCGAAACGACTAGCACCGCAAACTGACCAATGAGCTCTTCATCCGATGCGTCCAGCGATAGGAGTTCCTGTTCTGGGCAACGCTTCTTAGCCCGCGAGCGCCGTAACAGGTCAATAATTTGATTATTTAAAACAAGTTTATAAAACGCGCCAAACGAGCAGTTATTCTGGTTGTCGTACTGCTGGGCGGCCCGATGAATCGCAATCCGGGCTTCCTGTTTCCAGTCCTCTTCGTCAAACTGGCGAAGATAAAACTGGCGCCGCAACTTCCAAACTACCGGTAAATACTGATTTGCTAACTTGAGAATACTTTGATTATCACCGCGAGCTGCTAATGCGATCAACTGTTGTTCATTCAAGTGGCATTCCTCATTTCGGTGGTTTTCCAAAACCGAATCCCTAAATCCGTAGTCTCAATATACCGACTGCGACCTCCCAAAACAAGCGAACATACGTTTTAATTTACACTAAAAACTAATCAAACAATTAATTAATTATTGATTATAAAATCCCTGTTAAGCGCACCGTTACGCGCTTAATATTTCACTTATGATGATGTTTAACATGATCACGTTCCAACTGCTGACGATAATGGTCCAACGCTAGCAGCTGGTCTTCATTCCACGGTGATTTGCGAACGCGCCCCTGAACCTGCGTCCCTTCCGCCGCGTGGCGGACTTCTTTCAATGCCATGTGCACACGTTTTCGTAGTTCAAGTGCCGGCACGCGGAGGGCGCCTTCAGAGAAAATCACCCACTGCTCGGCCTGATCACTCGTCGCCACCGTCACCTGTAAAACACGGGACTGCTTTTCAGCCGCGTACTTTTCAATATAACTATCAGCCGTTTGATCCTTGCTCGTCCAAACAATCTCTAAATCTGCTTGCCGGTAGCTCTTTGAATTTCCCGGAACGTACATCGCGTCAAATATTAGGCTGATATTTAAGCCGGTAATTTTTTTATATTCCGTCAAAACGTTAATCAGCTCATCACGCGCTTCTGGTAACCGCCCCGACTCTTTTAAGTGGGCCAATTCGGGCCAATTACCAATCATATTATATGCATCTACGATTAACAGTTGTTGTTTCATATTAATTTCCAAGTGGGTGGCGCGACGTAAAGCCCTGATAAATTAACAGGCTCGCCGCAACACTCGCGTTCAAACTCTGAACGTGACCAATCATTGGAATGGTCAACATTTCATCAACCTGCTTCTTTAAAAGTGGGGCGATGCCCTTACCTTCATTCCCAATAATTAAGCCAACCGGACCATGGGCGTCCCATTGCCGGTAATCCGTCCCGTGCATGTCCGTTCCAAAAATCCACAAGCCTTGCGTTTGTAATTGCTTCACGGTTTGAACCAGGTTGGTGACCCGGGCCACTTTCACGTGTTCAATTGCCCCCGTCGACGTTTTAGCGACGGTACTCGTCAAACCAACAGCCCGCCGTTTTGGAATAATAATACCATGCACGCCAGCCGCGTCGGCGGTCCGCATGATGGAACCTAAGTTATGCGGGTCTTCAATATTATCTAAAATTAAGAAGAATGGGGCTTCGTCCTTTTCCTTAGCCACCGCGAAGAGCTCGTCAATGCTTGCGTATTCAAACGCTGCAACGCCGACCGCAACGCCTTGGTGGTTCGCATTATCGGTTAGCCGATCTAACTTTTGCTTCGGTACGTACTGAACAATCAGGTTGCGTTTCTTCGCAATTTTGGCAATGTCGTTTAACACGTCGGCTTGTAACCCGCTCTGAATAAAGACCTTATTGATCTGTTGATCACTTTTAATTGCCGCCATCGCGGGGTGGCGCCCAATCACAAAGTCTGCGGGCGCGTTTGTTTGGTTCCGTTCATCATTTGACACTTGAAACCCTCCCTTCATCTACTTGTTGAATACACCATTGGGCCAGCGTCGCAATGCGCGCTTGCTGGTTCGTCAATTGTAAGTAACCGAAAACGGCCTCAAAACCGGTTGAGACCCGGTACGTCAAGACGTCGGTATGCTTCGCCGACGTGTGACTCTTAGCATTGCGACCACGTTTAAAAACTTCCGTTTCAGTTGCGGTTAGGACGTCATCTGCCTGCATCCGCTCAATCAACGCCGCCTGGGCCTTAGCCGAAACGTAGTGGGTCGCATGGTGGTGGAGCTTAGTTGGCTTGGTATAGCCAAGTTCGAGCATGTGTTGCCGAATAAACGGTTCGTAGACCGCGTCACCGAGGTACGCGAGTGCGATCCCGTTTAATTGCTGATAATCAACTTGCATATTATTCCTTTCTAAACCGGACTCCCTGGGGCGTGTCTTCCAAAATAATCCCCTGAGCCTTTAAATCATCGCGAATCTGATCCGCCTTAGCAAAATCCTTAGCTTTACGAGCAGCCTGGCGTTCATCAATCAACGTCTGGATGTCCGCGTCTGCGAGCCCTTCATCCGGGTTGTCAAAAGCGACCCCGAAAACGCCCGCCAATTCGCTCAGCGTCGCCTGTAATTTAGCAACGGTTTGGCGGTGCACCGTGGTTTGGGCCGCGTAGACGTTCGCCAACTTGGCTAGTTCGTAGACCGCCGTCACGCCGTTCTGGACGTTGAAGTCGTCATTCATCGCGGTCACAAACGCACCCTTAAGTGCTTGTAATTGTTGCAACACTTCGGCGTCAGCACCATCCTGAGCGTCGGCTAACCGGTAATCCAAGTTACGGTAAGCATTTTGAAGTTTACTGAGGTTATTCGCCGCTTCGTCTAAGTTTCCCTGCGTATACTGAATTGGCCGCCGGTACTGGGTCGTTGCCATGAAGAAGCGTAACACCTGCGGGTCAACCGTTTTAATAATGTCGTGAACGGTCACGAAGTTTCCGAGCGACTTACTCATCTTTTCGTTATCGTCCCCGACCGTCACGAAGCCGTTATGGAGCCAATAGTGAGCAAAGGTTTGCCCCGTTTTAGCTTCACTCTGCGCAATTTCGTTTTCGTGGTGGGGAAATTCAAGGTCCTGCCCGCCGCCATGAATATCAAAAGTATCGCCAAGATACTTGGTTGACATCACGGAGCATTCAATGTGCCAGCCGGGCCGTCCCGCTCCCCACGGGGAATCCCATGAAATTTCGCCGGGTTTAGCAGCTTTCCACAACGCAAAGTCGATCGGATCTTCTTTGCGGGCCGTCTCCTCATCATCCGTATGCTGACTCGCACCAACTTCGAGGTCATCGATGCGCTGATCGGATAACTGACCGTAATTCTTAAACTTACGGGTATGGTAATAAACGTCGCCAGCGGATTCATAAGCGTAGCCCTTCGCAATCAACGCCTGAACAAACGCAATGATTTCGGGAATGTTTTCCGAAGCCCGCGGGTGAGCGGTTGCGGGTTCAATGTTGACCGCCGCCGTATCAGCCATAAAGGCTTTAATAAAGCGGTCCGCAACTTTCGGCACCGTCGTGTGGTCTTCGGCCGCCCGCTTGATCAGCTTGTCATCCACGTCGGTGAAATTAGACACGTAGTCGACCTGATAACCTAAATATTCGAAGTACCGCCGAATCGTATCAAAGGCAATCGCCGAACGCGCGTTGCCAATATGAATATAGTTATAAACCGTGGGGCCGCAGACGTACATCTTAACGACACCGGGTGTAATTGGTTTAAAGGCTTCTTTTTTTCGAGTTAACGTATTAAAAACTTGTAACATGTATCAACGCCCCTTTCTAATTGATAATCACGTTGTTGCTAGTTTACCATGTTCTGCTGTTAAGGAACATTGCCAACCTTTGATGGGCAGCCTCTTAGCAGATCAACACCATCTATCATCGAACCGTCATCTCAACACCAATTGGATTCAGCGTCTAAATACTCAAAAACGCCCCTGCACCACGGAAAATCCGTAATGCAAAAGGCGTTTTTGAAACGCGGTTCCACTCTTGCTTTGTCGGTTAGCCCGACCTCTTGCGGGGTAACGGCCGCCCGACTGTTTCTCGTGATAACCGCACTTTCAATTCAACGTAACGCGGCGTCCCAGTCAGCACCGCTCCCTGAAGTTACCTTTGAATTTAATCTGATTATCAAACAGTTATTTGTCTAATTCAGCGATCATGGCATCTAAGTGCTTGCTAGTCGTTTCACGGCCTAACAATTCGATCGTTTCTGGCAATTCAGGACCGTGCATTTCGTGCGAAACGGCGATTCGAATTGGCATGTATAACTTCCGACCCTTGATCTTCGTATCTTTTTGAATACTCTTGATTGTCTTTTGAATGGCCGTTGCTTCGAAGACGTCGATATTATCAATACGCTTCCGGAATTCCTTCAAGACAACTGGGGCCGTATCGTTATCTAATTCAGCCCGCGCTTCATCGTCAATGTCCGCTGGCCCGTTAAAGAACAGGTCCGCTAAGTCCACGATTTGACCCGTGTAACTCATTTGGTTCTTGTACAGTGAAACCAAGGTCCGCGTCCATTCGATTTGGTTCATGTCTGGACGTTGTGGTAACCGCCCGGCTTTGATCAATTGCCGAATTGACATTGCAAAGACTTCGTTTTCGTCAGCCTTCTTAATGTATTGGTTGTTAACCCATTCGAGCTTCTTACCATCAAAGGCCGCTGGTGACTTGCTCAACCGCTTTTCATCGTACATCTTGATGAATTCGCGTTGCGTGAACAATTCACTTTCACCCACTGGTGACCAGCCTAAGAGCACGATGAAGTTCAGCATCGCTTCCGGTAAATAACCAAGTTCGCGGTATTGTTCGATAAATTGTAAGACCGTTTCGTCCCGCTTACTTAACTTCTTACCCGTAGCGGTGTTGATGATCAAACTCATGTGACCGAACTTCGGTGGTTGCCAACCGAAGGCTTCGTAAATCATTAATTGCTTTGGCGTGTTAGCAACGTGGTCATCACCACGGAAAACGTGGCTAATTTGCATCATATGGTCGTCAACCACAACGGCAAAGTTGTAGGTTGGCATGCCATCACGCTTCTTAATGACAAAATCGCCACCAACCGTCTTCGATTCAAAGGAAACCTTGCCCTTAACCATGTCATCCCAAGCGTAGGTCTGACCTTGAGGAACGCGGAACCGAATAACGGGTTGAATCCCAGCCGCCTTAGCAGCGTCGATTTTAGCCTGCTTTTCTACTTCGCTCATGCCGGCAAATTCGTAAACATAGTGGGGCATTTCCTTGTTGGCTTTTTGGGTTTCACGCTGAGCCTTCAATTCGTCTTCCGTCATGTAGGACTCGTAAGCCTTGCCTTCATCGATCAATTGTTGAATCAACGGATCATAGATGGCTTTCCGTTCAGATTGCCGGTAAGGACCATAGTCGCCACCGATATCTGGACCTTCATCCCAGTCCATGCCTAACCATTTCAGGTTATCCATTTGACTCTTTTCACCGTCAGCGACGTTGCGCTTTAAGTCGGTGTCTTCGATCCGAAGAATAAACTTTCCCTTATTATGCCGGGCAAACAAATAGTTAAATAATGCTGTCCGAGCATTACCAATGTGTAAATGGCCAGTTGGACTTGGTGCGTAACGCACACGAATCTTGCTCTTTGCCAATGTGATTAACGCCTCTTTCATTTTTTTATCACGCGCTGTGACGACCAGAACTATCCCAATAGTTCCAGTATTTGGTCAAAATGAGCGTCGCCAAAGCGCCGTTCACTTGCCTTTCCAGTTTACCATGTTTAGCACTAAAAATTAAGGACTGGGCCCGATTTCGACCCGAACTCACTTACTACTGCTTGCGGTTTAGGACTTTCGGCGCTGACCGCGGTTGCCATTGCCACCATGCGACCCATTCCCACTTTGCTGATTATTACCAGTATGGTTGTGGTTACGGTGCTTTTTACCCGCGTCCTTCTTAGTCGCCGCATCGGACTTGGCATCCGTTTCGTCCGGTAAACCGCGACTAGCGTGGGCCAAACGCGCAAAAATCATCCGGCCCGCATCCGTCTGCAACGCACTCGTCACGATGACGTCCACTTTTTCGTTAATGTAATACTTCCCGTCTTCCACGACGACCATCGTACCGTCATCCAGGTAACCAACCCCTTGCTGGCGTTCGCTCCCGTTCTTGACAACCATCACGTTCATCGCTTCACCCGGAATCACCCGCGGCTTCAACGACTTCGCTAGTTGGTTGATATTCAAAACTTGGACGTTTTGGAATTCGATTACCTTATTTAGGTTATAATCATTGGTCACAATCACCCCGTTGACCTTTTTCGCCAACTGGATCAACTTGCTGTCAACTTCCGGGATGTCTTCAAAATCACCCTCATACATTTCAATGGGAATAATTTTTTCATTCTGCAGTTTATTCAGAATATCTAATCCCCGGCGCCCGCGGACCCGTTTAATGCTGTCCGCCGAGTCAGCAATGTACTGTAACTCGTAGAGCACGAAATTCGGTACGAGTAGCGTCCCTTCTAAAAAGCCAGTTTTAACGAGGTCGTAAATGCGACCGTCAATTAAAATGTTGGTATCCAAAATTTTATAATGATGATAGTTTTGGTCTGGTTGCGCATCCGTAATTTCCGGACTCGCTTCCTTCTCGCGGCGGCGGAAATTAAAGACCTTGCGCCACTCGTCAATTCGCGTGGTTCCGACCCGCGCACCGATGTAACCAAAGAACAGCATTAAAATAATTGGGACGACCGTGTTCATTAAGAATAGTGGACTACGACTGAATAATTGCGAAATCAGAACAGCGATCAGTAACCCGATAATGAACCCAATGCTCCCAAAGAGCAACGTCATTGGGTTTTGTTTCGATAGGTTTTTTTCAACCCGGTCCACTAGGTGCATGGCAGCGTTCGCCAAGAAGAGCGAAAGCACCCATAATACTAATGCACCTAATAAGAAGTTAGTAAAAATGTTGTCGAGTAAGGCACTGGGTTGCGACCAGAGGGCTTCCCATAAGAATGGCAAGTAGGTCAGCCCCAGCGTCCCACCGACGACGATAAAGACCAGTCGGACCGTTAACTTTTTCATAGCTTCAACCCCTTTTCAAATTAATTTGGCGCTTGTAAGGCCAATTGTAAGGCCTCTTTAAGGGTCGCCACCCCAATAACCTGAATGTTTTTAGGCACGTCCCATCCCTGCAAATTATTTTTCGGGATAAAAATGCGCTCAAACCCGAGCTTGGCGGCTTCGCCGACCCGCTGTTCAATGCGGTTAACGCGCCGGATCTCACCGGTTAGACCCACTTCGCCTACAAAACAGTCGGTCGGTCGAGTTTGTTGATCGCGATAACTAGAAGCGACCGAAACCGCAATCGCTAAGTCAATCGCAGGTTCGTTTAATTTAACGCCACCCGCCGCCTTTAAGTAGGCGTCCTGGTTTTGCAACATTAAGTTGGCTCGTTTTTCGAGCACCGCCATCAGGAGCGAGACCCGGTTATGGTCCAAACCGCTCGCCGTTCGCTTGGCGTTTCCAAACACGGTGGGCGTCACGAGGGCCTGCACTTCAACTAGGATTGGCCGGGTGCCTTCCATTGAGACCACGATAGCTGAACCGGTCGCGTCTTTGAGCCGTTCTTCCAAGAAGATTTCCGACGGGTTCGCCACTTCAAATAGGCCGCCCGTCCGCATTTCGAAGATTCCCAACTCGTTAGTCGAACCAAACCGATTTTTAACCGCCCGCAAAATGCGGTACGTGTGGTGCAAGTCACCTTCAAAGTACAGCACGGTGTCCACCATGTGTTCCAAAATTTTAGGACCCGCAATGGCCCCGCCCTTCGTCACGTGGCCGACGATAAAAATCGTAATCCCGTTCGTCTTGGCGATTTGCATGAGCTCACCCGTAATTTCACGGATTTGTGAGACCGAGCCAATTGGTGAATCCATGTCGGGTTCCTGCATCGTTTGAACCGAGTCAATCACCACGAACTGCGGACTCATCGATTCAATCGTCGTCCGAATATTGGCCATGTCGGTTTCCGGATACAGGTAAAAGTCCTCGCTATCGACGGCTAAGCGATCAGCACGCATTTTGACCTGCGACGCACTTTCTTCACCAGTCACGTAAAGGACCGAGCCCCCCGTTTCGGCTAATTGCCCCGAAACTTGTAACAGTAGGGTCGATTTCCCAATCCCGGGATCGCCACCAATCAAAACTAACGAACCGGGAACGACCCCGCCCCCCAGCACACGGTTAAACTCTTTGAGCTTCGTTTGCACCCGCGGCGTTTTAGTCATCGTCACTTCTTTTAGCCGTTGCGGTTTAGCAGACTGCCCCGCAAAGCTGACCCGGGATTTACGATCCGGCTTCGTATCAAAATGTTCTTCCGTTAAGGTATTCCACTCACCACAGTTAGGACAGCGCCCTAAATACCGTGGCGTTGAGTAGCCACAATTTGAACAAACAAACTGAGTTTTTGCTTTCGCCACTAAAATGGCCTCCCATCCACGTCGCCCAAACGCCGGTGCGCCGGGCGAACAACTATCCTTATTTTACCATTATTAATAATTAAAGCCGTTAAATCGCCTTACTTTAACCTTTTTTTATCGATTGGTCGAACCAAAGCCCCCCGAACGGGTCGTCGTCACGGTCGCTTCGTTATCGGCTGTGAGGTATTTCGTAAAAATTCCCTGGGCAATCCGCTCGCCCTTCTTGATGTGCACGTCGCGAATCCCCATGTTAATTAGTTGGACGTAAATCGCGCCTTCATTTTTGGCATTATTATAATAATCCGCATCAATCACACCAATCCCGTTAGGTAAAATTAAGTTCCGCTTCAACGGGTTGCTCGAACGGTTGGCAATCAATAAGTATTCATCGGGGTTCATATAAGCTTTAATCCCAGTTGGCACTAACCAGGGCTTCAAAGCAGCGGCTGCCGCGTCTAACTCCGCTGGCTGGCTAGTTTGCTGGTGCCGAATTTGCCATAAGACCTTCACAAAGTTTAGTTTCCAAATTGACGGCAACGTAAAGTCGGTTGCCGCCTCAAAATCGTACCCGGCCGCCTGCTTAGTCGTCCGGTATGGCAGATGTAACTGTTGGTCAGCATAGTCGCTGACAATTTCAAATCCACGGGCCATGATTAATTCCCACTTTCTACTTTAATTTCGTGTTCATATTTTACCATACTTCAACCCGCGATTTCGTTGACAAAACGGGGATTTCCCGGTTTAATTACGGTAGGATCTCAAACCAGTTAAAGGTGGTGACAACCATGGAATTCACACGTGACGAAAACCGGTTTTATTTTAACGACGCTGACGGCAAATTAGCGGGTGAAATCACCTTCCCAACCCGCGGTGACGACCAAGTTTGGGTCATTGAACACACCTTTGTTCGCGAAGACTTTGGTCATCAAGGCATTGCGGGCCAACTCACCCGGGCCGTGATCGAAGCTGCACGCAAAGAGCACAAACAAATTCAACCCCTTTGTACTTATGCCAAAAGTTACTTTGACCGCCACCCAGAAGCTGCGGACGTTTTGGTATCATAATTTGCGCGCACTTAAAAATTGGAAGCGCTATTCTTACTTATAAGGAGACTTTACTTAATGAATCAGGATCAATTGAAACAACTCGTCGGTCAAAAGGCCGTTGAATACGTTCACGACGGCATGCAAGTCGGCCTTGGTACCGGCTCAACCGTTAAGTTCATGGTCGATGCGCTTGGCGAACGCGTTAAAAACGAACACTTAAACATTGTAGGCGTTTCAACCTCTGAACGGACCGCCGCTCAGGCTAAAAGTTTAGGGATTCCCATGAAGTCCGTCGATGACGTTGACCACCTCGACCTAACCATCGATGGTGCCGACGAAATCTCCAAGGATTTTCAAGGGGTTAAGGGGGGCGGTGCCGCGTTACTTTTTGAAAAAATCGTGGCCATTAACTCCGATAAAGTAATTTGGATCGTTGATGAAAGCAAAATGGTTGACCAGCTCGGCGCGTTCGGGCTCCCCGTCGAAGTCATTCCTTACGGGAGCCAACACGTTTTCGAAAAGATGGCTGCTCGCGGTTACCATCCAGAATTTCGGCGGCACGCCGGGGAACTCGTTCGAACTGATTCCAACAACATCATCATCGACTTACACCTCGACCCCATCAGCGACCCGCACGTGCTCGCTGAAGATTTAATTCACATGGTCGGCGTGGTTGAACACGGTCTCTTCTTAGACATGGTCAACACCGTTATCGTTGGGCACGCGGACGGTCCCGAGGTCCTCACCGCCCGGCCGTGAGTTTTCGCAACAAACGGCTTGTCGCAACCACGATTAACAGATACAATTAGAATTAGATTAAAGGAGCGTGATTTTTTGAGTAAAGCCATTAGTTTGGATCAAATCGCCAATTTTCAAGCCGATTTAGATCAACGTCCAGAGGCCAAAGTCCTCGAACGGAGCGTTACCAAGAACGGTATTTTAGCAAGTAGTCAAGATATTCAAGCCATGTCACAAACCACCCCGGTCTTTTCAATTGACCTGGACACGGGTGACGTTGCCAACCAAAAGCAAAGTGGTCGTTGCTGGATGTTCGCCGCATTAAACACGATGCGCCACGACCTTGCCAACAAGTTTAACTTAAAACACTTTGAACTTTCCCAAAACTACACTTTCTTCTGGGATAAGTTCGAAAAGGCCAACTACTTTTATGAAAACGTCCTCGCAACCGCCGACCAACCAACCAGCAGTCGGAAAGTGGCTTGGTTAATGACCACCCCACAACAAGACGGGGGCCAATGGGACATGTTAGTTGCCCTAATTCAAAAGTACGGCATCGTGCCTAAGAGCGTCATGCCCGAAACTTACAACAGCTCTAAGTCAGCTGAAATCAATAGCACTTTAAACTTAAAGTTGCGTAAAGACGCCGTTGAGTTGCGGGAATTAGTCGCCGCCGGCAAGTCCGCTGACGCGATTCAAGACCGCAAGGAAAAGATGTTGAACGAAGTTTACCGGATGTTAGCTTACGCGTTCGGCGAACCCGTCACCACCTTTGACTGGGAATATCGCGATGACAACAAAGAATACCATCGCGACGCTGGCTTAACGCCCCAAAGCTTCTTCAAGAAGTACGTTGGCTGGAGCCTGGACGACTACGTTTCAATTATCAATGCCCCAACTGATGACAAACCTTACAACCACACTTACACGATTGAAATGCTCGGTAACGTGGTTGGCGGTCGGGCCGTTAAACACTTAAACGTCAGCATGGCCGACTTTAAACAGTTAGCAATCAAGCAACTCCAAGCTGGCGAAAGCGTTTGGTTCGGTTGTGACGTTGGTCAATCTTCAGACCGGCAAAAGGGTGTCATGGCAACCGACGTCTACAATAAGGATCAATTATTCGACGTTGACTTAGCCATGTCCAAAGCGGAACGCCTCGACTATGGTGAAAGCTTAATGACCCACGCGATGGTCATTACCGGGGTCGACCTAGTTGACGGCCAACCAACCAAGTGGAAGGTCGAAAACAGCTGGGGTGACAAAGTCGGAACTAAGGGCTTCTTCGTTATGAGTGATGCTTGGATGGATGAATACTGCTACCAAGTTGTCGTTAACAAGAAGTACTTATCTGCCGACTTACAAAAGGCTCAAGCCGAAGCACCAACTGTTTTGGCACCATGGGATCCAATGGGAGCCCTAGCCTAAGTTATTCAGTATTCACACTGATTAGCACAAATTAACAAGGGTAACCACGACGCTTGAATGACGTCGTGGTTACCCTTGTTTTTAGTTCATTCTGTCTCGATGAGGGGGCGCTGACGCCAACAGCACCTTCCTGCCTTATAGCCGAAACGTGTTCGGCCCAGCTTGGTCCTGCGGTTAGCTACGCCACCGACACTACGCAAAACCCGCGACGCTTCTCTGCAATACAGCCGAAACGTGTTCGGTCCAGCTGACACCTGCGCTTGCTATGCTAACCAGCTATTGCCAAACCCGCAACGCTTTACTGCCTTATAGCCGAAACGTGTTCGGCCCGACTGGCATCTGCGCTTGCTACGCTAAGGCGCCATCGCATAACCCGCGATAACGCCTTAGCTAGGCAATGCTCAATACCAACCCGTCGGGCCTCACACTCTTTCCTTTTTCACCACCCTCAACCGCTCATCCAATTGGTAACAAATCGGCACGCCATTCGCTACCTCAACACCATCAATCCCCTGATCACTAATATGCTCCAAATACTTAATTAACGCCCGCAACGTGCTACCATGCGCCACAATCAATTGATTATGCCCCGCCAACAACTGCGGCGCAATCCGGTCCGTCCAATACGGCAAAATCCGGTCATACGCCATCTTTAAACTTTCACCACGCGGCTCAATTCCCGGCCCGTACTTCAAATACCGCCGGTCATGCGCCAGCTCAGACGGTGCCAACAACGGCGGCACCGTATAAAAACTACGCCGCCACTGTTGCACCTGCGCCTTCCCATATTCGCGGCGGGTCGCATCCTTATTTTGACCACGCAGTGCCCCATAATGACGCTCATTTAGCCGCCACGTTTTGTATTCCGGCAGCCACGCCTGGTCAATCTCAGCCATTAAGATGTTGGCCGTCACAATCGCCCGCTTCAACACCGACGTGTGCACCGCCCCAAATTGAATGCCGGTCGCGCGTAATCGTTGTCCCGCCGCGTGCGCCTGCGCAATTCCCGTTGCCGTTAAGGGAACGTCACTCCACCCAGTATACGTATTGTCGCGGTTAGCCGTGCTTTCACCATGGCGCACCAATACCAATTCTGTCATTTCTCTACACCTGCCAATTTAATACTTCTTATGATAATCGATTTATCCACATTTTCAAAGTCCGACCATCGCCAATCAAAAAGCGGTCGCATGGGAAACTCCCAGCCACCGCCTTTCAGCATCGATATTAAATTAATCGTCCCGTTCCGATACGGGATGAACTGCCGCTTGCGTTTCGGTCGTTGTTTCCGGCGTCGCCGGCTGTGCAACGGTCCCCATCGCACTATCGCGAACTTTGATCCGGTTACCAACGAAGGTGACCACAGATCCAATCAGAATCACAACAATCCCAATAATAGTCGATAAAACAATTTGTTCGTGTAAAATAATTGCTGCTAAAATCGGAGCCAGACCCGGCTTGATGAAAAAGACCAGGGACGCAGTCGACACGTCGGTCCGTTCCATTGCCAGGAAGTAGAAGGCAAAACCGCCCCCAGTAACGCAGACGCCAATAAAGAATAACAACCAGAAATAGTTCATATTGACGTTCACTAGAATTGGAATCGCCGCAAACTGGCGCATTCCCGCCGCCGTAAGCGAGTGCGCTACGGCTGGAATTTTAGTCAACCACGCCAGCACTAATAATTCAAACGAGCCCGCAAAGAAAGTGAAACAGGTCATCGTAATGCCGTTTAGGCCCCGCTTAATGGACCCGTAACGCGAAACGATACTGTACAACCCAAAAGTAACCGCCGAACTAATTGCTAACACTAAGCCCAAGCCGTTCGTCAGGTGGGCCGGGTTAACAATGATCAGCAACCCAATCACGGAAATAATCACCGAAATTAAATTGGCCCGTCCTAAGCGTTCGTGGAGAATCAAATAGGAGAAAATCAGGGCAAATACCGGGTTACAACTGAATAACACCGCAACCGTCGACGCCTTGTCGACGGTAATGGCTAACTGATATAAGGACATACTGATAATCACACAGACCAGCCCAGTTAAGGCGAATAACCGCCAATCAGCCGCAACCAGCTTCCGCCCCGTTTGCTTCAAGGCTTTCAGGGCAAATGGTAGTAAAATCACCGCCCCAATAAAAAATCGGATCAAGTTTAGTTGAATTGGATTAAAGGCACTTCCGGCCATCTTTAGTGCGATTTCCATGGAACTAAACATCAACGTGGAAATGGCAATGTAAAGATACGCTTTCTTCACGAAATTTCGCTTCCCTCTCATATATAAAAGTTAAATTAGTCACGCTGTCCAGTATAGCACCATTTTCAAGCCGCTTTCAAATTAGCTTATTAAATTGGACTGCACGATCACCATTAAAATTGGGATAACGATTAAACTCAGAAGTGTGGTTTCCGTCACCATGACCGCCGCGTAGTCGGCATCCGCACCGTATAACTTGGAGACAACCGGCGCGTTCGTCATAACCGGCATCGCGGATTGTAAAATAAAGACTTGTTTCATTTCAACCGGAATCGACATTGGGATCAACATCAGCGTCATCAGCACCGGCGCAAAAATGAACCGACCTAGCAAAATGCCAATGCTATCGCGGTCAAAGCGCATACTGCTCAACCCAGCGTTTGCCATCGAAATCCCAATAAAGATCATCGATAGCGGGATGGTTAGGCCCCCAATGTAGGAAAAATCGGACATTAAAAATTGCGGTAATTTAATCTTAAATAGGACCAAGACGACCCCAATCATAAAACCGAGTAGCGGTGGCGAAAAGACCTTTTGCAGGGTGCGCTTCAAACTAAATTCACCGCTACCCGTACCGTCGCGTTGAATTAGGTAAACGCCAAGCGTCCAAAAAATCGTCGTGTTGGCCATGTAGTAAACCAACACGTATGGCAACGCACTGGGACCAAACAACGCTTCGTTAACGGGCAAGCCGATAAAAACGGTGTTGGAGTTTAAAAACATCGAGGAAAACAAGCCCCGGTGCTCGCGTTTAATGTTGAGGGCCCGCATCACGCCAAACGATAAGCCGAATAAAATCGCCATGTTTAAGACCGGGAACCGCAACCCTGGGAGCGTTGCGAGTAATTTTTCGGCCGTAAACCGCTCGGTAATTGTCGCAATCATATACGCTGGCAGGGCAATTTGGGTGACCAAGCGCGCAATCAACTTGGTTGCTCCCTCGTTAAACCACCCCCAGCGTGCGAGTAAGTAGCCCACGGCAATCATCACAATAATTGTCATGACCCCCTGAACACTGTGTAAAAAGGTGTCTAAAACTTGCAATACCGGTACCCCTTTCGAAAAATAATAATTTGATGAGAATCACTTAAGTATACCACTGTTTTTCAGCTCTCGGCACCGTTTCCGAAATTGAAAACGTTTGACGAACACTATTATTTTCATTATAGTGATTTATAACTGTGGGTCAGTTAAACAATTGTGCTGCACCTACCCATTTTGATTGTTAAATTCTTGTAAAATCAATTGTTTTTAGCCCCCACGCCGGATTAACCGTCATACAATGGGTTTGATTATAAACTTAACAATAATGAGGAACGATTATGCCAGAGAATAATAATAACGAACCATTAGGCCCCCGTCGGCGGCGGTATGAACGCCAACATCAACGGAACCCACACCTACGTCCGCACAAAAAGCGCCCGTGGCTAACGACCCTGCTCGTCATTTTGGGGCTGGTCATCATCGGTGGTGCTTGGTGGGGCATCAAAACCTATAACAACGCCAAAAATACGATGAATACCACTTTTCAGGCGACCGGGACCAAAAAGGCCCGCAACGTCGACGCCGTCTTAAAGAAGGGCAACCCCTTCTCCATCCTGCTTCTCGGAACGGATGACGGGGCACTTGGTCGGGGCAAAGACTTTAGCGCCCGAACCGATACCATGATCGTGGCAACGATCAACCCGAAAAAGGAAAGCATGACGCTGACCAGTATTCCACGGGATACCCTCGTTAATATCGACGGCCAATCACAAAAGATCAACGCCGCTTATACGATTGACGGGGCTAGCAGCGCCGTTAAATCGGTTGAAAAACTACTCAACTTCCCAATCGACTTTTACGTGCTCATCAATATGGGCGGGTTGAAGCAAATCGTCAACGCAATGGGCGGCGTCACGTTGACGCCGAAGATGACCTTTAAATACGGTCACGCTAACGTGAAGAAGGGCGTTAAAACCACTCTTAGCGGAGCCGCCGCACTTGACTATTCCCGGATGCGCTACGACGATCCGCTCGGCGACTACGGGCGGCAAAAACGCCAGCGCCAAGTGATCATGTCAATGGTCAGTCAATCAAATTCGTTAGGATCACTAACTAACATTGAAAAGATCACGAAGGAGCTGTCCAATAACATGCGGACGGACTTAACTTGGGGCGACATGGTCGCGTTAGATACGAAGTATAAAAACGCGACGCACCACGCTAAGTCGTACACCCTTCAAGGAACCGATTCGACCATTAACGGTTTATCCTACCAAGTTGCTTCGGCAGCCGAACGCTACAAGATTTCCAAAAAGATTCGCACCCAGTTGCAGCTGTCAACTGACAACTTATCTGAAGCCGACTTTACCGAAACGGCGACGGTTTCCACGAGTAGTTCCAGCGACACGTCTTCGAGCAGCTCGTCCAGCGACACAACCACTTATCAAAGTGATACGGGGACGACGGGCACGACCGACGGGACGACGACCTACCAGGGTGACACGTCAACTTATCAAGGCACTACCACGCAAGGCACCACCACCCAGTATTAAAAAACAAACGACTAACCGCAACCATTGGTATTGACCGATGATTGCGGTTAGTCGTTTATTTAGCTCTGTACCAATTTAATGTTAGGATTGCCGCCAGCAGCGGGTGTAACCGGGTGGCTGGAACACTGCGGGCATCGATTTGAGCTCACGGGGAAACCCACCCCGTAATCTCAAATTCGAGCCTTATTCTAAGCCGGAAGCAGCCCAATTCCGGCCAAGAATAATTTCGCAGTTGAGCCATGGTTACACCCGCTACTGGCTAAACTGGCTTTTATACTGAGTTCCACGAGTTACTTCAGTAAGTTTCAAATAATGAAGATGATTCAGAACGGCTATTTAATTAAAGTTAACGTAATCTTGCCTGCTTATTTCGGTAGTCACAGTGAACTAATTTAAAATTCAATTGGCAGCCCTCTTAGCAAATCAACAGCACATGTTTATAAAACCGTTTTTTATTCAGATTTCTCCAGCGGCCAGGCCGCCACGAAGCGTTGAAACTTAGCTTCCCGTTCAGCTATTAGTTGGGCGGCCGACACCGGCATTAATGGTGCCAGTTGCGTACGCACCGCCTGAATGACCTTGGTAACCAGCTGATCATCCGTATGGGCAACGACTTGATCAACTAAGCCGCGCTGCTGGAGTTCGGGCGCCGTCATTGGTAATAAATCAATTGCGGCACTCACCGACTGTTGCCCGTGTAAAATTGCCGCGACCGCTTCCGGCGACGCCACGTTAAAGAGCGCATCGTCGAGCATCAAGATCCGGTTAGCATTGGCAAACGCCAACGCCCCCCCACTATGGCCTTCACCTAAAAAGACAGCCACGTTCGGGACGGTCAGCTGCCCCATTGCCATGATCAAATCGGCGATGGCTTGGCTTTGGCCCCAACGCTCTGACTCGGGGCTCGCATCAGCACCCGGCATGTTGATCAAACTAATGACCGGCAGCCCAAACTTCTGGGCGTGGTTCACGACCCGCAGCGCAGTACGATAACCCGCGACAGTCAATGCCCCGCCGTTTTTTTGCTGCCGACTAGCCAGGTCGTGGCCGCGATCAATTCCGAGCACGGCGAGGCCCAGACCGTCAGTCGTCCGGCCAAATCCGGCCGTTAACGCCGGCGCTTGTCCGAGCAAGCGGTCACCCCGCTGGCGCACCAGCGTCGGTAGGAGCGCTTGGATAATTTCCGGCGCACTAATCCGATCCGCCGCACGCAACCGGGTCAAGCGTTGGTCTTCCTGCTTAGTCGATCGCATCCGCGTTCCCCCCCATCGCATAACTAGCTAACACTGTTTGTAAGTACGCCCGTAAGTCGGGCCGGGCCACCACGGCGTCGACCATTCCATGACGCCAAAGTTGCTCGGCACTTTGAAAATCAGCCGGTAGTTGGGCCGGCATGGTTTGTTGAATCACGCGTGGTCCCGCAAAGCCAATTTTAGCACCAGCTTCGGCAACGATAACGTCCCCCTTAAAAGCAAAGCTCGCAGAAACGCCCCCCATGGTAGGGTCAGTCAGGACGGTAATCAACGGAACGGCCGCTGCCGCTAACCGGGCTACGGCTGCCAAGATGAGGTTCATCCCAAACAACGCGTACAATCCTTCCTGCATCCGGGCGCCCCCCGATGCGGTCACCACGATTAACGGCAATCGCCGCCGTTGCGCCACCGCGCACGCCCGTTGAAGGCGGCGACTAACGACCGTATTTAAAGTCCCCATCATAAAGTGACTATCCATCACCGCTAAAACGCACGGTCGCTTCGCAATCTTGGCAGTGCCGATGATGATGGCCTCGTCAGCCCCACTTTGGTGGCTTGCGGTTGTGAGTTTTTCTTGATAACCGGGAAACGCTAAGGCGTCGTGGGCTTGTTCGGGCATCGGTAACGGTTGAAAACTCGCCGGATCAACTAACTGGGTTAGCCGCTGGCGCGCCGTTAGCCGTTGCCAATGTTGGCAATACGGACACTGCCGCCACTGACCCCACTGGGATTGATGCACGTGGCGGCCACACGCCCGGCAGGTTTGCCAGGTACCGCTTTTTGGATAATGGCTCATTCGTACTCACCTTCCCACTGGGCCAAACTGTGAATCGTTAACCGGTCTTGCTCAAAGGCCGGTCGCGCCACCGTTTGCCGTAAAAACGCTAAGTTCGTTGCCGGACCACTCATTTGAACGAGCCCGAGCGCCGTTTGCAGGTGGCTAACCGCTTGGGCCCGCGTCGGTCCAGTCACCATCAGTTTGGCAATCAGGCCATCGTACATCGTGACGAGTTGATCGCCAGTCCGATAACCCGTGTCGACGCGCACGCCGCGGGGCCAATTTAACTTTTCGATGCGCGTTTGCTTCACCGGTAACGTCGCGGTCAACCGGGCTTCAATTGCGGTGCAGCGCGGGTGCAGTCCAATGTCCGCCGAAAAGTGCAGCGGTAGTCCCGCCGCCTGCCGAATTTGGGCCACAACAATGTCAACCCCGGTAGTCAGCTCGGTCACCCCGTGTTCCACTTGTAAGCGGGTATTCATTTCCATGAAATAAAATGCACCGTCCGCGAATAAGTATTCAATCGTACCCAAACTTTGATAGTTCGTTCCCGCCAGTAGTTGTTGTGATAGCCGGTAAAGTTGCTGCCGCTGGGCCGCCGTGAGCACGCTAGCCGGACTCTCTTCAATTACTTTTTGCTTATGTAGCTGTAAGCTGCAATCGCGATCGCCCAAAATGTACAGTTGCGCGCCGGCCCCCAGCACCTGAACTTCAATGTGCCGGGCTTGGTCTAAATACTGTTCCAAATACATTGAATCGTTTAAAAACGAGGCCGCGGCCTCTTGCCGCGCAACTCGGAGGCGCTGGTGTAAATCGTGGGCGTCGCTGATGACGCGAATCCCCTTACCACCGCCACCGTGACTCGCTTTGAGAACGAGTGGGAAGCCAATCTGCAGCGCGACCCGCTTAATCGCCGGCCACGTTAATCCCTGAATGGAACGACCGGTTAATACTGGAACGCCCCGTTGCCGGGCAAATTCTTTGGCTTGGGCTTTGTCACCCATCAGCTTAATTTGACTCGTCTGCGGTCCAATCCAGGTAATGCCGCATTCCGCACACATGGTGGCAAAATCAGCGTTCTCTGCTAAAAAGCCGTAGCCGGGATGAATCGCATCCGCATGCGTATTAATCGCGGCCATTAAAATGGCCTCGGCGTTTAAATAGGATGCATTGGCAGCGGCCGGACCGATACACACGACCTCGTCAGCCAACTGCGTGTACCACGCCCCGCGGTCGGCCGTTGAACAAACGGCAACCGTCTGAATATTCAGCTGATGACAAGCCGTGATGATCCGGACAGCAATTTCACCGCGGTTCGCGATCAAGATCTTGTGAAACATGCTTACCGGTCCTTTCGTAGTGTAAAGAGGGGTTGCTGGTATTCGACCGCCGCATTATCCTTTACCAAAATGGCCGCTAGCTGCCCATCAACCGGGCTCTTAAGCGGGTTAAACAACTTCATACTTTCAATTTGACCAAGCTCTTGGCCGGCGGTAATCCGTTGACCAACCTGAATATCTTGATCCAGATGAACGACGCCGACCATTGGGCTCGTCACCGTTTCAGTGGTAGCCTGCTTAGCGGCCGCAGCCGGCGTTACTGACGTTTGCGGCGCCGTAGCCGGGTCTGCGGTTCGCGCCACTTCCACCTCAAGCTCACCAGCCTTGACCCGGATATGTTGGTAGCCTTGCCGGGCGTACTTTTCAACTAACCGATCAATTTCCTTTAATTCCATCTTGCCACCCCTACTTCTTAATCAGGACCGAGCCATAGGCCAACCCGCCGCCAAACGCGGTCAGTAAAGTTGGGCCGTTCAACTGGTCAAAGACACCGGCTAAGGCCATGGCCACACCAGCGGACGACGTGTTCCCCAAACGCTCCACGTTATGCGGAAACTTTTCCATTGGTAACGCTAAGTTTGCCGCAATTTTTTCGATAATTCGTAAATTAGCTTGATGACAAATCACGAACTGGAGGTCACTCAACGCTACGTGTTCACGTGCCAACAAGCCGCGCATTTGTTCGGGCACGACCGTCGTTGCAAATTGAAAAACTTCCCGTCCGGCTTGGTAAAAGGCGTCCGTTTGCGGGTAGTTATCCGCACTAATTTTGGTGATTGGTGCCACCCGCCCCGAGTGAATCACGGTCGCGTTTCCTTGGGTTTGGAGTTTTTCGGCCACAATATTATTTTCGTGCGGATCCGTGGTAGCTTGTAATAGGGCGCCACCCGCACCGTCGCCGAAGAATACGGCTGCCGTCCGGTCCTTAAAGTCCATCATCTTAGAATTAACCTCGGCACTGATCACCATGACGTTGCGGTACTGCCCACTGCGAATGAACTTATCAGCCGTGGCCATCCCAAACGTAAACCCGGCGCAGGCCGCACTTAGATCAAAGGCAAAGGCGTTGTCCGCGCCAATGTTAGCCTGAACGATGCAGGCCGTAGCCGGCGTTAGTGCATCGGGTGTAATGGTCGTCACTAAGATTAAGTCAATCGCACTCGCCGCCACCCCGCTCTTACTGAGTAGCTGCTGGGCAACCTGCGTGGCTAGGTCGGACGTATTCTCGCCGTTCATTGCGTAGTGCCGCGTTTGAATTCCAGTGTGCGCTTGAATCCACTCATCACTCGTATCCATAATTGCCGCCAATTCGTCATTATCAACGACCCGGTCAGGCACATACTGCCCCATGGCCGCTAGCTTTGTATAAGTTGGCATACTAAGCCCCTACTTTCCGTTTCAATTAGTTGATTTGTATCAATTTTATCAATAAACCCGCACCGTTAAAAGTTTCCGGCCACTTTTTTAATAAAAAGCTTTGTTCCGCGGAAAAGGAACTCCTAACCGCTCCCTTAAAAGCCAGTTCTGTGCCAATTGGTGTTGAGGTTGCCGCCAGCAGCGGGTGTAACCGGGTGGCTGGAACACTGCGGGCATCGATTTGAGCTCACTCAGAAAAAGCACTGAGCAATCTCAAATTCGAGCCTTATTCTAAGCCGGAAGCAGCCCACTTCCGGCCAAGAATAATTTCGCAGTTGAGCCGTGGTTACACCCGCCGCTGGCTAGATTGGCTTTTATACTGAGTTCGACGGACTACTATAGTAAGTTTCAATCAATAAAGATAATCTTGCAGAACGACTACTAAATTTAATCAAATGAAGCATAATATTGCTTATTTTACTAGTCACAGTGAGCTTATTGAAAACTCAACTGGCGACCTTCTTAGCGGATTAGCACCATATATTATAAAATCTAAAAGTCAAGAAGGTCACGCGCCGTTTACGTATCCGGCGCGTGACCTTCAATTATTAATGTAACTTAACTTTGTGGTGCCGAAAAACCGTTTTTAGCCAGTAACGGCATCACGTCCACCCGCTTATCCGTTGGGACCTTCTGGGCAAAAATCTTCAGCCCCGCAGTGGATAACGCGTACAACGCCGCTGCTTCATCCGGCCCAACCGCAATCGCATTGGTGACCATCACCATACCGGCGGAATAGGCTAAGCTACCAATATCCACGCCGGTCGCGGTTAAATCAATGCCGCCGGCCACTAACCGCGCCATATTTTGGGGCGTATCCGTCAATAACAACGGTTTAACCCCGTCAAACAGCGGATTTTGATAAATTTCAATCATTTTATCAACGGTGATGACGTTCGCGCGAACACCCGGGGGCGCTGCCTGAACAATCAACATCTTTCGTAGGGTATCGTGCGCAACGATGTCCGAAACGACTAAAATCCGATTGGGATTCACCGTTTTCGTCCAAACCGTCGCCACCTGTCCGTGCAGGAGCCGACTATCGATCCGCGCTAATCGAATATCCATGGTCATTACAACTGATCATCTCCATGTTCTTGGAGTAACTCCAAGTGCTTAATCCCAATCTTTCCGGTTTCCTCCAAGTGGGCAATCACTTCAGCGAGTGGGCGATCCCGAACCGTGTACGCTTCAATCAACATCGGTAGGTTTAACCCAGTGACCAACCCCATCCGTTCAGTGTGTTCGGCAACAATTTGGCTAGCCGCGTTAAACGGCGAGCCGCCCCACAGATCGACCAGGAACAAGACTTGGTCGGTGGCATCAAACTGCTGCACCGCTTCAGCCAACTTCCGGTTTAAATCTTCCGGTTCTTCATCCAGTTGAAACGTCACGGTCGCAACTTTCTGTTGGTCCCCGAAAATCATGAACGACGATTCCACGATTCCCTGCGCAAACTGGCCGTGACTAACAACGACAAACGCTAACATGCATGACCCTCCTCTTAATTTAAAACAGTTTCACCTATAAATCAGCTAGTAAATTACTGCGCCACTACTTGGGCTTGATGCGTTTCTAATAACTGCACGATGTAATAATTTTCAGCGGCAGAAAATGTTAACTGCAATTGATTTTGAATTTGTTGATTGGCTTGGTGCACTACTGGGAACCAAGCCGAATCCTTAACGCCCGGCAATTCTTCGGCCGGGGCGGTAATTTCATCCTTAATCGCGGTTCGTTCCAGCGCGCCCGCCAAGTGCATGATCAGGTCGATTCGAAACGCATTGGTCATCGGCGCGTTCATGTGCTGTTCAATCGTTTGACTGTACTGCCACAAAATTGTCGTTAACTTCCGCGGATTCAGGAACGTAAAGTAGTCGCCCAAGTAACGCTCACATAGTTCCGGTGTCAATTCCTGGGCCTCAACGTCACTTGTTTGGGGCGCATCTAATCCGGTCGCTAGTTGATCAATAAACTTTTCACCGCCCCCCTGAAGTAATTCCTCCAGCGAGATAAACGGCACGTCTAGCTTAGGCTGGGTGATCCCCGTCGCGGCGATAATTTGGTAAGTCTGAGCAATTTGATTGAGCCGCGCCGTCATGTTAACGACTGAAATTGGGAACACCGTGATGCCTTCAATAAAGTTTTGCGCCAGCAAACTGTCCAAGATCGATTTGATGCGCTCCGCGGTACCAACCCCGGTCGAGCAAATCGCAACGATTGCCCGTTGCGCCGTATCATCGTGGTTCGCAACCGCTGGCTTCACGGCTTTCTTCTGGTCCGTTACCGGTAAATTGCGTGAAATCCGTGAATAGCCCTTAAAGCCAACCAGTTCTTGGTAAATGGAGTCCAAATCGCTATCAATTAAACTGGCTTTCCGCACCGCTTCCAAGACGACCGGCGTTGTCACCATATCAATCGTCCGGATGGCAATGCCAGTTTCCTGCTCAATTCGTTCGCCAAACGTCGTTAACGAGCCCATGTCTACTAATAGCAAGACCCCGTTACCGGCGTCTAGCGTTTGCACTTGTTTTTTAACGTGGGCGTACGCAACGGTTGGGTCCATATCAAGCGGCATGTCAAAGGCCCGTACGTCAAAATCGTCCAACAGCTGGCCGACCACCTGGGTCATCGACGAGGCCGTACTCATCCCGTGGGCCGCGACCAACACGCCCACCTTGCCATTTAGTTGCATGGATTTCAGCGAAATCAGCAAAATTGCGAGGTAATACACCTCTGACTTAGGAATTGGTAAGTGGTAGCGGTCTTCTAAGCCGTGCTTCAGAACCTCGGCCGCTTTAATTTCGGCCGGATATTCCTTCACCATCGCCAACATATCCGAGCTCATTTGCCGCATCGGTTTACCAGCTTGAATCCGCTTAATAAACGAACTGACGTGCAAACTAACCGCATAAATAAAGTTATCCTTAAAGTTGTAGCCCAACATTTCTTGGATTGTCTCCTGGGCGGTCTTCGTAAAGTCAATCACGTCCTGGTCAACGATTTCGGCCAGCTTATTTTCAGGTGACACTTCCATCTGCGTCTGTTTATAAAACGACTTTAAATGTAAGTTAATATCGGTCGTAATAAACCGGTTAATGTGGGCCTTATCCAGCCCTTCGCGCCGCAGGAGGGCCGCCTTATCACCGATAATTTCATATAAGTTATACGGTAACTCATAGTTATCGTTTTTATTCCGAATTGGCGCGGGCCCGTCGTTAGGTTTCACGATTAAAACCGGGTCCAACAATTCAGAAATCGCGCCCAGTTCGTGCCGATTAGACGCCACCGTCATTAAACCACTCCGAATATTTTGGGGTAGGTCGTCCATTGTAATGTTGATTTCACTGTCGTTTTCAATGCTGTTAACGAAGCCCTGCGCACAAACCAGTTGAATATTTGATTTTAACTGACCGACATTCCCAAACGTGACCGACCCAAGGAGGGCTTGCACCACGTCTTCCGTCAGCCGGACCTGCTTATTGATTCGGTTAGCTTCAATCGATAGGAGCGCTTTCAACAATTCTAAACGTTCCTTAGCCGAACGGTTGTTAAACGCGGGCAGTTGAATCGTAATTGGAATCCGGCGGACAAAGGTTTGCAGGAGCGTACTTTCTGGGTCCTCGGTCGTCGCACAAACCAACCGAACGTTGGCATGGTGATTTTTGGCCGTTTCACCTAACCGTGAATAGGTTCCGTGATCCATGAAGTAGAAAATCATTTCTTGACCCTCGGGCGGCAAGCGGTGCACTTCGTCGAGAAAGAGCATGCCGCCATCCGCTTCCTGAATCAAGCCGTCCTTGTCCTCATTAGCGCCGGTAAAGGCCCCCTTCACGTACCCAAATAGGTGCGACATTAACAGCTCCGGGTTATGGGCGTAATCGGCACAGTTAAACGTAATCAGCCCCTGCGGATTAGTGAGCACCTTTTGGGTTTCGGCAAAGCGGTACATCGCGTTGGCAAAGTACGTTTTCCCCGAACCAGTTGGCCCGATAATTAGGGTGTTGAGCCCCCGCGGTGGATATAAGATCGCAGCCTTTGCTTGCTCAACTTGATTTTCAAGGCTTTCGTGAGCCCCAATCATATTACTAAAAATATCAGGCGCCCCCGACGTAACTGGTGCAACTTGCGAACGCGTCGCCTGATTGGCAGCGGGCGTCACCACCGAATCATTAGCCGCCAGCGTCGTTTGAACGTAGTGCACTGGCCGGCCATCCAGTTTTCGTAACCGCCCCTCCCGTACTAACGTATTTAGTTCCTTACTAACATTTGGGCGGGCAATCGCCATAGCATTGGCAACCATCGCCGTGGTTAACCCCGCAGCGTCGCTGTGTTGACAAACATATTCAAAAATCCGGGATTTTCTGGACAACTTAGCCACTCCTTTATATAAGTCCCTTCGCGTTAGACACCGGTGTATTAATACACTTTGATACTCTACATTCTACCACACAGTGTATCAATGCCGGTCAATTTTTCTGGGAGCGCTTCAAAGTGCTTTAAAAAAAGCGGGTTGAGTCCGTCACTCAATCCCGCCAACGGTTAACTTAACCGCCTATTTCAAATACTTATCCTTGTTACGGCCCTTGCCTTTAAAAATGCGACCCATAACTTGGAAAAACGATAACGATTTAACAATGTGATCGGGCTGAATGTACACGCGTACCGCGCGCAACACCCGCTTCGGATCCTTTGAAGAAAACGTAAACTGACCGTTCTTCTTCGTCTGGAAGGCAAACCGCGGAATCCACTTGCCCTTAAACATGACGGAAACCACGACCCGGTCAACTTCCGTCCAAGGAATTTGGATGAAGTTTTTAACGTTCCGGTCATCGTAAAACTCAAAGCCCTTATCGCCGACCATAATTTTACCGTAGTCGGTGAGTCCCAGATGAGAATTGCCGTCCATGACCAAATCAACTTTGGTATTCAGTGATTGAACCATCTAACTTGACTCCATTTCTTTTGCTTGATTACCCTGATTATACGGCGTTACGGGACCGGATGCAAAACCGGACCGTGAACAAAAAGGATGAACTCCACGAGTCCATCCTTTTCGCGTCTAAGTCTGTGACTCAGATTAAAACAATTGCTTACATTACACCAAGTACATGCATAACAACCCCAAATACGAAGAGGCCTAAGATAATGACGATTGGTGAAACCTTCTTCTTGAGTAACCACATGCATAAGAAGGTTAAGAGTAAGGCAGCCAACCCAGGAATCAATTGATTCAAGTTGTCTTGCAACGTCGTGGTCTTGTACTTATCAAGTGACAAACCAGCTTGTTGTTCAGTTAAAGCTTTCTTGATTCCTTCACCACCTGAAGGTAAGTTAGCCCAGTCAATGTAGGCCCCTTCAGATTGTTTGATCGTTGAAACTTTAACCGGGCTGAAGTCCACGTTAACCCACCGTTCAATTAAGGCGGCTAAGATGAACATCCCTAAGATGGAAGCACCCTTAGTAATGTCTTGTAAGATCCCACCAGATAAGTCTTCGGTAATCTTTGACCCGGCTTTATAACCGAATTCTTGCGTGTACCACATGAAGCCCATCCGAATTAAGTTCCAAACTACAAAGTACAGAATTGGTCCTAAAATGTTACCAGTCATCGCAAGTGAAGCCGCTAAGGCCCCAACGATTGGCTTAACCGTGTACCAGAACACTGGGTCCCCAACACCGGCTAACGGTCCCATCATACCAACTTTAACCCCTTGAATCGCAACGTCATCGATTGGTGCCCCGTTAGCACGTTCTTCTTCAAGTGCTAACGTAACCCCGATAACGGGTGAAGCCAAGTATGGGTGGGTGTTAAAGAATTCCAGGTGCCGTTTTAAAGCAGCGGCCCGGTCTTCTTTAGTCGTATATAATTTCTTTAATGCTGGAATTAATGAATAAGCCCAGCCACCGTTTTGCATCCGTTCGTAGTTCCAAGAACCTTGGAGGAACGTCGAACGCCACCAAACATGGATACGATCGTTTTTAGATAATTTAACTTGATCAGCCATTTTTAGTTTCCTCCCTTATTAATACTTGTCGATAATGTCGCCGACAGGATCACCCGTATTGGATCCGCCACCATTGCTGGAACCACCAGTCTTAGAAAGGGTTAAGTAGATCAATGCGAGGGAGACACCGATGGCACCTAAACCAATCAAAGTGATTTCACTAACGGCTGCTAAAACGAACCCTAAGGCGAAGAATGGCCACATTTCGCGAGAAGCCATCATGTTGATAACCATTGCATAACCAACGGCAACAACCATCCCACCACCGATTGACAAACCATCAGTCAACCAGTCAGGCATTGCGTTTAACATGGCTTTAACGGGACCCGCACCAACGGCTAAGATTAAAGCGGCTGGAATGGCAATCCGAACACCTTGCATGCAGATGGCAACCCATTGCCAGAAATCAAGCTTTCTGAAGCTACCTTCTTCAGCGGCCTTGTCCATGATGTGAACAATCCCAGTAGCAAGCGTACGAGCGATAATCGTAAGTAACAAACCAGCAACGGCCAAAGGAATCGCGATCGCAATCGCTGAGTCAACTCCGGCACGGCCTTGGCCACCTAATACTAAAATAATAGCTGATGCTACGGCGGCTAAAGCGGCATCGGGCGCAACGGCGGCACCGATGTTTGCCCAACCTAAGGCGATCATTTGTAATGAACCACCCAAGATCATGCAAGGAACTAATTGACCGGTAACTAAACCGATTAACGTACATGCAACAACTGGTTGATGGAAGTGGAATTCATCCAAAATACCTTCCATACCAGCTAAAAATGAGACAAGTACGACTAAAATCACTTGAATTGCATTCAAATTCATGATTATAATCCTCCATTTTTTCTGATAGACTGTATTACTTTTGTTCGTTCAACATGTTTTGTGCTTTTTGCAGAATGTTGTTCATGTTGTCCTTATTGTCAGTTGGCACTTTCCGAACATCAAATTCGATGCCCTTGTCGGCTAACTTCTTATAAGTATCAATATCTTCCTGACTGAAAGCTAAAACCTTGTTTGGTTGAACTTTCCCAACTGAATGGGCCATGGAGCCAATGTTCAACGTCTTAATCGGAACACCACCGTCAATCGCAGTTAATGCGTCTTCAGGGTTTTCAAACAAGACGAGGGCCTTTTGACCACCAAAGTGTTTGTCATCCTTAGCAATCTTAATCATTTGCTTGATTGGAATAACGTGGGCTTTGATTCCGGCTGGCGCCGCTTGTTTAATCATGCTGGAACGTAATTCATCTTTGGCAACGCTGTCAGAAACAACGATAATCCGTGTTGGGTTGATCGTCTTGCTCCAGGCAGTGGCAACTTGACCGTGTAACAACCGTGAGTCGATTCGGGCCAAACCGTATTCCAATTTCCCAGGACGGCCAGCGTTGTTTGCAGCGGGTGCTGCGGCCGCAGCCTTCGTTTCCTTAGGAGCCAATGCTTCTGGGCGAACCTTGACGCCGTCCTTGGCCGTTTCAATGATGTGGGTCGCAATTTCGTGCGCCGTATCCATTGATAACCGTGAAGCGTAGGCTTCGATGAGCATTGGCAAGTTCAAACCGGCAACGATTGCCCATTTGTCCTTGTGTGCTTCAAACAAGCCGTTAACTTGGTTGAATGGTGTGCCGCCCCAAAGGTCGACTAGGAATAAGACTTGATCTTGATCGTCGAAAGAAGCAATGGCTTTTTCCAACTTAGCCTTGATGTCGTCAGGGCCTTCGCTAGGCATCAATGTAACCGGTTGAACATTTTCTTGTTCGCCGAAAATCATTGATCCGGATTGATAGATGCCTTTAGCAAATTCGCCGTGACTAGCAATGATAATGCTTACCATCTTTGTACCTCCTATTGATTCGTTACAGTCATATAAAATTGAATAAATAATATCTAAAAACAACCGTAACTAATTTTGTTTGATACTGAAAGCGCAATCTTTTTTGCTCTCACTTATATACATGCAATTACCGTGCCAAAATACACTATTTATAAAGTCCCAATATAATAGGCTTTTGGTCAATACACTATCAATAATACAGTATTAAATATATTGAATTGTGTATCAAATAGCGTATTTCTTAATACAAACTTATTAATCAGTATCTTTTCTTTAAAAAATTAATCCCACTAAATTAACGCGCACCGCCACCCTTCTATTAAAGATCGACGTTTGTTAGCTAGCTTTATTATAGGCCGGTGTAATTTAGAGCTAAAGTAGATGCACAGTTCAAGTGTATGGACCAACTTCTGATATAAAGAAGGCCTCAATTCACATTGAACTGAGGCCTTAGTTACCATCTATTAGCGGTAAAAAACAAAGAAGATTCGAACTTCCACCGCATGCAATTTTATTTTTAGGCCTTGTAAACGCCGGTATATCAACGTTTTAAATTTTAATTCTCAAGTTCGAACCTGGTCAAATGCATTTTTTGAACTTTTTTTCTACGTCTTGTCAATAAGAATGTTGTTAAATCAATGTTTTATGATAAGAAGTTTAGGGCCTATGTTCCGGAA
>NZ_BJEA01000012.1 GCF_005405425.1 Lactiplantibacillus modestisalitolerans
GCTTCAAACCGAAACTTGCGCCCGCTGATGTCGTTAAGATCCTCAAAGGGTCAAGTGCTCGCTTATGGTTCACAGATCACCCAGAGACAAAGCGCAAACTGTGGGGCGGTCACTTATGGTCCCCTAGCTACTACATTGGGACATTAGGTGAGATGTCTAAGCAAGTTGTCGAAGAATACATTAACAAGCAACGTACAGAAAAAAGCAACGCTGGCCGTCCCTCTAAGAAGAGCAACTAACGTTACTTTTCGTTTGGCTTCATCTCGGCACTAAAGTACCGAGTTTTCGCCTTGGCTACCGAGATGTGGGAGTTAGGCTCCGTAATAAAGTGGTGGGGCCCAGCTAACCACCCGTTGATCAATGCGCGGCTCGTTCCGCCGATCAAGGCCCCGACCGCGACGGCCATAATTTTAGCCATGTTCAAACTCCTTTCAGGAAAGTGTTTTTAGTTTACTGAAAATCACTTGTGCTGACAACAGGCCCCTTTGAAGACCGTTGCAAAGGCTCCGCTAATATGCTAGGCTATAAAATAATTAAACGAAATACGGAGGATTCAGCCAATGCGCAACTAATTAATTCTAGGAACTGAACGGAACGATCCCTTAAAGGGGCGTAGTCTGTTCATTTTGGGATTAATTAGGGGTGCGCTGGCAGAATCATGGCTAGCGGTTCGCGTGATCAAGTTGACGGGGCCGCTTTTTGTGTGCCGGACTGGCGGTTGGGCGCCCATTAATCCCGCATGATCGGGGGATTTTAAAATGACGGAAATTAAAATAGTACGTTTAAGTAAACAAGTTGCGGGCCGAACGTTGTTTGAAGCGCCCGCGTTAACCGCAACCACGGGTGAGCGCGTTGGAATCGTGGGGCGCAACGGTGCTGGTAAGTCGACGCTGGCCCATCTAATTAGTGGTCAGGACCCTGATTTTCAGGGCCAGTTGGTCGTTGATCAGCCAGTCAGTTACGTGCCGCAAATCGCACCCACGTTGGATCGTAGTGGTGGTCAGGCAATGATTGCCCGGGTTCGACAAGCACTTGTCCAACGACCAGCGATTTTGATTTTAGACGAACCGTCGTCTAATTTGGATGAACAACATCAAGACTGGTTAGCCCAGCAGTTAACGCATTATCACGGCCTACTACTCCTCATTTCGCATGACCGGCAGTTATTAAACGCGGTTACGACGAAGACGTGGGCGGTGACGGCTGGCAAATTTCGGTCTTACGCTGGAAACTACGCGGCGTATCAACAACAACTAGACCGGGAACAAACGACGCAGGCAAAGCAGTACCATGAGCAAACGAAGCACCTCCACGAGTTACAGCAGGCCCGGCAAACTCGCTTAGAAAAGGCTCAGCGAATTCGCAAGGGTAACCGGCGGATGACCGCCGGGGAGCGCAGCAATTCGCGGTCGCTCCGCGAAGCGACCGCGGCTAAGATGGAACGAAGTGCGAAAAGTATGTTAGCCAAGGGTCAGCGAGAAGCGCGGGTAGCCAAACCCGTTACTACCAGTGGCTTTAAGCTGGTTGCGACTGATTTTCCGCACTTTACGGGTAAGACGGTCGTGAAGGGCTTAGACGTGACCCTTAAACGTGCCCACCAAACCTTACTTCAACGGGCGACTTTTCAAATCGATCCGGGCGACCGGGTGGCAATCACGGGTCCCAACGGGTGCGGTAAAACGACCCTTTTACACGCAGTGTTGGCCCAAGCAACTCCCGGCTTAACGCTTGCTCCCGCCGCGCAAGTCGGCATTTTTAACCAAGATATGACGAGCTTACCGTCGACCCGCACCGTCTGGCAAACGGTGCGCCGTGCCAGTCAATTACCCGACCAAACGCTACGAAACGTGATGGGGGCGCTGGGGCTAGCCGCCCGCTTTTACGATCAACTGGTGGGGGCGTTAAGCGGTGGCGAACTCGTTAAGTTACAACTCGTGCGTATCTTAGTCGGGGCCTATAACGTGCTGATGCTCGACGAACCTACAAACTACTTGGACGTTGACGCTTTGGATGCGCTGGCGGACTACCTGACGCACTATCCGGGAACGGTGATTTTTGTCTCCCACGACGCACCGTTTCGGCGGGCGGTAGCGACCCGGACGTTGCAGTTTGACCGGCAGCGTTTGACCGACCCGCAGCGTGAAGCGGCGCCGACCAAGGCAACCCCGGCGCCCGACGTAACCTTGTTGCGCTTTCAATACGACCAATTAATGGCTGATCCGCAGGCCACCACGGCGGAGTTGCAACGACTTAAACGGCAAATTGATCAGTTAACGCAGCGCGATTAATTCAAAATCAGTGGATTACCTGAAAAAGTGCCCTGAATGAGGCGACCCGATACCGGGTCCTCGTTCAGGGCACTTTACTGGTTGTTACAAGCTGGACTTAATACCAAGGGATGATAAACACGCCAACCTGTAAAAGCACGATGCCACCAATCAAAATAGCCCAATCGCGCCGCCGCAACGTAATTTGACGATAATGGGTGCGGGGGGCGTCTTCCACGAATCCGTGTGAGCGCATGGCCTGAGCTAAATTTTGCGACCAGTTGATGGATACTAAGATGGCCTTAAAATACAGCTGTGGTGACCAAAACGAGAGCGTTTGGCCGCGCATCCGACCGGCCGCCCGAATAATTTCAACCTCGTGCTTGATTTTCGGAATTAAGTTATAGGCGGCTAAAACACCGTACGCGAATTTTGCGGGTAAGTGCCAGTTTTGTTCTAGTGAATCGGCTAACTGTAAGATATTGGTCGTTAGCGTGAAGGTCGCGCCCGTAAAGACGAAGGCGTAGATCCGGGTAAACAGGACCCAGGCCATTAGCGTTTTGTCACCGGTTCCGTTGATGTACTGGGTACTCCACAACCCGATGGCTGGCAAGAGCGGGACTAGTAGTAACCAGCCCAGTGTTTTGAGCCGGGTACGCTTAAATAGTAGGTAAATCAACGCGATGATGATCAGGGCGACGTTTAAGCTAACGATCGTCGTAAAGGAAATTTCTAGCGCAACCACGAACAGGAGGGCCAGTTTCATACTAGGATTCATGGCGGCCCCTCCCAACGTAGTGTAACTGGTGGTTTTCAAAGTGCAGGTGGTGATCAATCAGCGGCGTTAAGCCGGTTAATTGATGACTAATAATGATCAAAGTCTGGTGGGTGACAGCTAAGGTGGTCTGCAAGAGTGCCACCAGCGCGTGAATTGATTTTAAATCAAGGCCCTTTAAGGGTTCATCCATCAGTAACACGGGCGACTGGATAATCAGCATTAATAAAATTTGGAGCTTCTTTTTTTGACCCTCACTCAACGTATAAATTACCCGGTCGTCACGGCCGGCCAGGTTCAGTTGGCTGAGGGCGGTTTGAATGCGTTCTGGTGTAAAGTAGTCGCCAGACGCGTATTTCTGACTTTGAGCGAGTTCTTCAGCGACGGTGATATTTAAAAACTGGGTCTCAGCGTCTTGGAAAAGTAGCGCGACGTGGTGGGCGTAGCGTTTTCGCTTGATTTTTTGAATATCGGTTCCACGGTAGCTAATCGTGCCCGCGTAGTCGCTGAGCCGAACCAGTGCTTCAAAAAGGGTCGATTTACCGCACCCGTTGGCCCCCGTGATGAGTAGGTTGCGGTGGCGCGGCAATTGAAGGTCGGTCGGCTGTAAGAGAACGTGGCGACCTTGCTGCAATTGTAGCTGCTGGAAGTTAAAGACCGTTTCGACGCCGAGAGCTGGTCGTTGCCAGTCCGGTTGGTGGGCGGCTTCAAACGCAGCAAAAAACTGTGGCCAATCCGTGCGGGGGAGGGCTCGTAATTGATGCGCGGGTGTGATCTGCATGACGTGGTCGACAAGCGGGGCGTAACCCGCCAAATCGTGGTCCGCTAAAATGATCGTTTTGTGGCGCTGGTCCCGCAAGGTAACGAGGCGCTTAAGGAGACTGGCCCGGGCAACCGGGTCAACGCTAGCAAACGGTTCGTCGAGTAAAATGACGTCGCTATCCATGGCTACGATGACGGCCAGGGCCACCTTCTGCTTTTCGCCCCCGGACAATTGCGTTAGGATGCGGTGCTGGAGCTGCCGAATCCCGACAAAATCTAGCGCGGCCGTCAAACGGGCCATCATCTGGTCGGGTGCGACTTGCTGATTTTCCAGAGCAAATAAGAGCTCGTTTTCAACGGTGTCCATCGCAAACTGCTGGTTAGGATTTTGAAACATCATTGCGACGGACTTAGCACGTTCGCCGGCTGGAATTGCCGTGAGCGGTTGGTGGCCGTAGCGAATCGTGCCCTGCTCAGGTGCTAGCGCCATTAACCCCGCCATTAACTCAAGCAGGGTTGATTTACCGGTACCCGAAGGCCCCGTTAGCAACGTAAATTGGTTCGCAGGAAAGGTGCCGGTTGCGTGATCAAAAATGGGCGTTTGCGCCGCCGAGTATGCATAAGTTAACTGCTCAATCGCAATCGCAACCACGCTGGTCACCATCCTTTCTAATTATTGTGAGTTGATTTTAAAACGTGACTGCGGTCGAGCAGGTCGGTAATGGCTTTCGTGAGGAGTCCGCCAAAGACAAACATTGAAATAAAGCGGATGACCAAGTAAAGCAATAATAGCCAGAGTTGTAGTTTAAAGTACCCGTTGCGGGCTAAGTCCCAGCCAAAGGTGACCAGGGTCGTTGTAATTGCCGAAGCGGTTAGGCCCACCCAGTCGTAGCGCTTATATAGCGTGACAATGTAGCCTAGTTCGGACCCGAAGCCTTGGACGATTCCGGAGATTAACGTGGCAATTCCCCATTGCCCCCCAAAAAACATTTCGACGGTCGCGGCTAGGAGTTCTCCTAAAGTTGCGGAACCCTTTAACCGA
Source organism: Lactiplantibacillus modestisalitolerans (assembly GCF_005405425.1). GTDB lineage: Bacteria > Bacillota > Bacilli > Lactobacillales > Lactobacillaceae > Lactiplantibacillus > Lactiplantibacillus modestisalitolerans. The sequence continues at coordinate 4,847 of NZ_BJEA01000012.1, forward strand.
ATTAAGTAGCCGGCTAGCATCCCCGGCATGCACCACAAACCTAATAAGATTTCATTGGCGAGACCGCTCAATCCGACCGGGGTTAGTGCGGCGGTTAAAACGTCGTATAAATAGTTGGTCCCCATAAAGATCGCCCCAAAAAAGATCCCGACCAACGCCAATAAAATAATGTCACTCAAATACCATTCTTTTACCCATTTCATGTGTAAAAGCCTCCTCATAAGATGTTCATTCATTGCTCCCGCGAGACAAAAAAAGCCCACCACCCGTTAACAAGTGGTCGGCGAATCGTCATCGATGGTCCCCAAAAAAGCATTGCTCCCTGCGCTGGCATTATCCAGATTCAGGTTCAATGGGTATTCTCTCAGCCGTGATTGGCACCCCAGTTGCTATGAATGATAGCTCAAGTGTACCTAATTTTTTTTGATAGCGCAATCAGAAGTCCCCCGGTTAGGGAGCAAACTTCAAGGTTTAATCAAAAATGTGTGGTTTACTAAAGATAGTAATGATTTCTGATGATTAAGGGAGGGGACGCCAGTGACGACGTCAATTTATGATTTTAAAGAGACTGAGATGAGCGGTCAAACGCTTGATTTGGCCCAGTACCAGGGTAAGGTACTCCTAATTGTGAATACGGCCAGCAATTGTGGGTTAGCACCGCAGTTCAAGGGCCTCGAAGAACTTTATCAAAAGTATCAAAGTGAGGGATTAGTGATTTTAGGGCTACCGTCGAATCAGTTCCATCAAGAAAAGGCGGACGATGACGCGACGCATGATTATTGTCAGCGCCACTACGGGGTAACCTTCCCGATGACCAAGCGGGTGTTTGTTAACGGCGAAGAAGCCGATCCGCTCTTTACGTATTTAAAGCAGGCGGCTGGCCACGGGCGAATCAAATGGAACTTTACGAAGTTTTTAATTGGTCGGGACGGCCAGGTATTAAATCGCTATGCACCGACGACCCGGCCCGTAGCGTTTGAGACGGCGATTCGCGACGCGCTCGCTGACCGTTAAATTAGGATTGAATATTTTTTGAGGAGGAATGTTTCGTGGAAACGTACACGTTACGGGATGGCCTAACCGTCCCGAAAGTTGGCTTTGGGACTTACCGGTTGAACGGTGTCCACGGCGTCCAAGTGATTGATTCAGCGATTGATCAAGGTTACCGCCTGATTGATACGGCCTTTAACTACGAAAATGAGGGGGCCGTTGGGGAAGCGGTGCGTCGCACCAGCGTCCCGCGCTCAGAACTGTTGATTTCGTCGAAATTACCGGGACGGCATCACCACTACCAAGAGGCCTTGGAAACGATTCAGGAATCCCTCTACCGGGCGGGGTTAGACTATTACGACCTTTACCTCATTCACTGGCCTAATCCTAAGGAAGACCAGTACGTAGAGGCGTGGCAGGCGTTGATTGATGCTCAGAAATTCGGCCTAGTTCGGTCGATTGGGGTGTCGAATTTCCTTCCCGCGCACTTAGAGCGCCTTGAACGCGAGACGGGCATAATGCCGGTGATTAATCAGGTTGAATTGCACCCGTATTTTAACCAGCAGGCCCAACGGGATTATGACCAAGCACACGGCATTTTGACCCAGGCGTGGAGCCCAATCGGCCACGCGAGTGAAATGCTTAAGAACCCGACCTTACAGCAATTGGCGGCGAAGTATCAAAAAAACGTGGGCCAACTAATCTTGCGCTGGGAACTTCAGCTTCAAACGTTGCCAATTCCGAAGTCCTCGACGCCGAGCCGACAACGTGGTAACCGCGACTTGTTTGACTTTGAAATTAGCGCGGCGGACATGGCAACCATTAACGGCTTAAGCCGGCCGGATGGGCGCTTACATGATCAAGATCCAGCAGTTTATCAGGAATTTTAGTGAATAAAAGGTTCTGTACCAATTAGTGCTGGCTAGATTTACCTTCATATGAAGTTTTGCGGCGTAATTTAACAAATCTTAATTGATGAAGCTGATTCCGCAGAACGATTACTAAATTTAACGTAAGCTTGCTTGCTATTTTGCTAGTTACAACGAACTGATTGAAAATTCAATTGGCAACCTTCTTAGCAAATCAACACCAAATATCATGGAACCGAATAAAAACGCATCAACCGCACCCAGCTAGAGGTTGGCGGTTGATGCGTTTTTTAGGCTTTAACGATGAATTGCAATAATTTTGACTTGATAATTCCCGTTGGGCGCACTCACAGTGACGACGTCGTTGAGGGTGTGATTGACGAGGGCCTTGCCAATTGGCGACGTAAACGAAATTTTATTCGCGGTTAGATCGGCTTCCTGCTTACCCACGAGTTGGTAGGTCAACTGGTCGTGATCGTCCAAAAATTCGATCGTCACGAACTTGCCAATGTCTAATTGATCGTTATCAGCTGGTTGGACCACCTGGGCGTATTGTAGTTGTTTATTTAAAAACCGTAAGCGACTTTCGAGGCGGCCCAGATCACGCTTCGCGTTAGTGTACTCCGCGTTTTCAGAACGGTCACCTAACGCAGCTGCGGCCGCAAGCACCTTGATGCGGTGGGGACGTTGCTTTTTAAGCGCCTCAATTTCGGCCTCAATGGCGTGGTAGCCAGCGGGCGTCATTTTGTTAAAAGTTGGTTCCATAGTCAACAAACCTCACAGTGTAGATAGATTTATAGGGCTAGTGTACCGCAAATGCCGGGCCGCGACTACGCTGGTCGCTGGGCATTTTGATGGTTGCGTTTGTTAGGTCATTTTTTATTGACGATAATAAAGAAATTAATGATAAAAATAAGGATAAAAAAATAGCCAAAAGCTAAATAGCCTTGGCTAGTCGTAGAGTTTCTCACGCTCTACGGAGTTACGAACATTTTAAGTATAGGCATAAAAAAACAAAAATACAATTTTTTTGCTATGCTTTTCAAGCTTGATATATTAATAATGTGAACGATTACAAAGAAAATTTAACTTTTTGAGGCTAACCCCTTGAATTTTAGTCTAGACCAATATACAATTGGACTATACCAAATAAAGAGGGAGTCAGTTAATCATGAAAGTTATCGTAGTAAAGGATCAAGCTGCCGGCGGTAAGGAAGGCTACAAAGTATTCAAGGACGCTTTAGACAATGGCGCAAAGGTATTTGGGTTGGCAACTGGTTCAACGCCCGTTACAACTTACAAAGAAATCGTAAATAGTGATTTAGATTTCAGTAACTGCACATCCGTTAACTTAGACGAATACGTTGGGATTGCCCCAGACAACGAACAAAGCTACAAATACTTCATGCAATCACATTTGTTTGACGCAAAGCCATTCAAGGAATCATTCTTACCAAACGGTTTGGCTGATGATCCTGCCGCTGAAGTTAAGCGTTACGACAAAATCATTGATGAACATCCAATTGACTTACAAATCTTAGGCATTGGCCGCAACGGGCACATTGGTTTTAACGAACCAGGAACTGCGCGCGACGTTACGACCCACGTGGTTGACTTAACACCATCAACGATCGAAGCCAACGCCCGCTTCTTTGAAAGTGAAAACGACGTGCCTAAGCAAGCCTTCTCAATGGGCTTAGCTTCCATTATGAAGAGTAAGCACCTATTGCTGGAAGCCTTCGGTGAAGACAAGGCGGACGCGGTTAAAGGAATGATCGAAGGTCCTGATAGCCTTGATTGCCCAGCAAGTATCTTACAAAACCACCCAGACGTTACGGTGATCATTGACGAAGCGGCTGCAAGTAAGTTAAGTAAGAAGTACTAAAATTTAAATTAAACTGAACTAATGACGAGCATCCAGTAACCGGTCAGCCGGTGCGGGGTGCTTGTTTTTTAGGTTCATTTTGAATTTGGCACCCCTCCCCGATAACAGAATTGGTATAATCAAGGTACGAATCCAAAGGGGGGACGCCCACGATGCGACAATTTTATCAGCGCTACCGCAAACAATTCAACGGTTTTGTGTGGGTCAGCGGCCTGTTTTTCGTTTTCTTAGTGGTTTTTATTTTTGGCGTCAAGGGCTTACTCGATTATTTTACGATTGGTCGTTATGACTGGGGCGGGTATTGGACCAGCCTAATCCATAACTTTCTCGGGACGTTCATCTTTTTTGTGCTAATTTTAATTGTTGAATGTCTCCGCGAAAAGTACCGCCGTCAGCGGTAAATAAACGTTAAACGCACCCCACTAGACCGGTTGCTCCGGCTAACGGGGTGCGTTTATGCGTTCTTATTAGTTATTAAAGGTTTTGGCCCTTTTCCCAACTTGTGGCGGAAAGGAGTAAGCCTTGCTTAACGAGTTGATCGAACAACGCGTGGGTCCGCTTGGAAATTTCACCAGCAGTTTCGGCGTTGGCCCGCGTCAACTTCGCGGCGTAGTCACTAGTTACGGCAGCGTCAGTTGCGGCAACCCGACCACGGGCGTACGATTGGCAACCCGCACGAAAGGCATTGACCGCTTCAGCAAAGTCGTGCCAGTGGGGTTCGATGAGTACGGAGAGTGTCTTGGATAGCCAGTAAACGTTGTCGACGTCGACGGTTGCGGTCGTGTTGCGGTAGTCAACGGGCGTATCCGTAATATTGGTGAAAAACGGCACGTACGGCGCGTAGGCAAAGAAGCCCATTGCGACCCATTGAATGGCGGCTTGCTCGGCAGGAACGTCGTTTCGAATTTGCAAAATGGACGAGCACTGGTTGCGGTCCATGGCAATTGAACGGTAACGCTTTTGTTCACGGGCGTCACCGGATGCAAAGGTGCCAAACGGATCGTAGCGGGTCCCATTGTAATGGGAGGAAAGGAAAAACTGGACGTCTTCGATCGCCAGTTTACGACTTGGTGTACGGTACATTGGCATGTTTTGATCAGTTGGTTGTTGCTCACATTCGGGATTAAATAACTTTTGACCGTACCAGGTCCGCGGCGTGTTGTAGTAGGCGTCGGCTTCACTATGGGTGCCAAAAATTTCGCGGAAATTAAACGTGCCCGGCGTTGGGTTTAAGTGAAATTGTTCAACAAACGCAAGCAGGTCACTCGCGCCGAGGAAGTTTTCCGGATCGTCGAGGTCCATTTCCTGTAAAACCGTTTGGTTCGGGACGATCGCGTAGGCGTCATCGGGTAAGCGCATGGCGCCCCAGTGGTGGCCCCCGGCGGTTTCGAAGAGCCAAACGTCGTCGTGGTCGTTAAAGGCAATACTGTTACTTTCGCCGGTACCGTACTTTTCAATGAGGGCCCCGAGCCGTTGAACGCCTTCCTTGGCACTCCGAATGTAAGGTAATACGAGGGTGACCATGGCCTCTTCATCGATCCCGTCATGAACGAGGGGATCGTAGCCTAAAACCCGTGCGTTGGTCGCGGTCGTTTCGGTGGCACTCATGCCAACGTTAAATTCGTTGATGCCGGCTTCTTCGTATTGGCCGTCACTTTGATCGGCTTGCGGGGTCGCGGTATAGCGAAAAGCGTGGTCGGGCAGTGGGACGGTCACGCCGGTCGTTACCGAGTGGTAACTGGCGTTGGCCTGCGTTTTGGCCGGGTGCACCACGAATTTGATCGGGTTAATTGGCCCGTAGCCGTCCTCGTTGCGGGCGACGATCGTGGAGCCGTCCATACTAGCTGCCTTACCAACAATTATTTCAGTACAATCTGAAGCTTTATTCATCGTAATGATTCCCCCTTGATACTTTTAAGTATAGAAGTCCCACCTAAAAATTCAATGCTGGATTGGGCGGGGGCGGTTACGAGCCGCTTTTTTATTAAAAAAGTAATTTTAGAACTTGTGAAAACGCAATCATTAATTACTTGCATTAATTATGAATAAGATTATAAATGGCGTAACCGCGGCGTAATTCGGAGTTGTGCCAACTTTTTGATTTGTGAATTGGTGAGTTTAATTTTGGCACAACTTACCGTGCCACGGGTCTACCTAGAAGTTCTTGAAACCGTTTTCGGTAGCCGATATGATATAGACGTTAAGAAAAAGGAAGGAGCTTTAACAGATGAGTGAGAATATAAATACAACCGCAACGCCAAGTGCTCCCGCTGCAAAAAAGAAAGTGGGCATTAAGGCGCGCGTACAAAAATTTGGTAGCGCTTTAAGTAACATGGTCATGCCAAATATCGGGGCCTTCATTGCTTGGGGGCTAATTACCGCCATCTTTATGGCTGGGGGCTGGTTCCCGAATGCGGGACTTGCCAAAATGATTCAACCGATGGTGCACTACTTGCTACCATTATTAATTGCCTTTACCGGTGGGAACATGCTTGCCGGACACCGTGGTGGGGTCGTTGGTGCGATTGCCACGATGGGGGTCATCGTTGGGTCGACGATTCCAATGTTTATCGGGGCCATGATTATGGGTCCGTTAGGTGGTTGGGTCATCAAGAAATGGGATGACGCCGTTTCCGATAAGATCAAGAGCGGGTTTGAAATGTTGGTCAACAACTTCTCTGCTGGGATTATCGGGATGCTGTTAGCCATCGTTGGTTACTTTGCCATTGGGCCAGTTGTTAGCGCTGCCAGTGCTGCTATGGCCGCTGGTGTTGGTTGGATTGTTAAGATGAAGTTGTTGCCATTGGCAAACGTCTTCATCGAACCAGCCAAGATCTTGTTCTTGAACAACGCGATTAACCAAGGGATTTTGACACCGTTAGGGATTCAAGCGGCTGCTGATGCTGGTAAGTCGATTCTCTTCCTATTGGAACCAGATCCAGGTCCAGGGTTAGGGGTCTTGTTAGCCTTTGCATTGTTTGGTAAGGGAACTGCGAAAGCTTCCGCACCAAGTGCGATCATCATCCACTTCCTTGGTGGGATTCATGAAATTTACTTCCCATACGTTTTAATGAAGCCAGCATTGTTCTTAGCCGTTATCGCTGGTGGGGTTACCGGGACGGCCACCTTTAGTATTTTAAACGTTGGTTTACGTTCCACACCTTCACCTGGTTCCATCATTTCACTACTATTGATGTCACCAAAGAGCGTTTCTAACTACATTGGCTTACTCATTGGGGTCACGTTAGCAACCTTGGCTTCCTTCGTCGTTGCCGCCATCATCTTGAAGCGGGACAAATCCGGTGCTACGGATGACTTAGCCGCTGCTCAAGGTAAGATGAGTGACATGAAGAACGGTGGTACCGCTACTGAAGCAACTAGTGATGCTGAACCTGCTGATGTCATTGCTTCTTATAAAGACGTTAACCACATCATCTTTGCTTGTGATGCTGGGATGGGGTCATCCGCAATGGGTGCTTCCTTACTCCGGGACAAAGTGAAGAAGGCCGGCATTGAGATGTCCGTTACCAACACGGCCATTAGTAATTTGAAAGACGAACCAGGATTATTAGTTATTACGCAAAATGAATTGGCAGACCGGGCCGCTCAAAAGGCACCGCACGCGTTGCGCTTAGCCGTTGATAACTTCTTAAGCAGTCCGAAGTACGACCAAGTCGTGGTTAACTTGAAAGCCCGCGACCAAGTTAGTGAAGAGCCAGCACCTGCATCCGAAGCACCCGTAACGGATACGGAAGATCCAAGCGCTTTACCAACGAATTTAGATTTAAGTATTGTGAATGAAATTGTCTTTGTTCACCATGATAGTCACCTTGGAACGGCCACGATGGCAACTTCCTTGATGCGTGATCGGTTGAAGAAGGCTAATAAACAAGTCCCAGTTAAGAACCTCGGAATTGATGAATTGACCGACAGCAACAGCTTGTTAGTTGTTTCTAGTTCGGAAGCAGCGAAGAACTTGAAGACCCGTTACACGCAGGTTCAAGTCCTCGTTACCGACGACCTATTGAGCTCACCTAAATATGATAAGATGGTATCGGAATTGAAATAAACGAATATAAATACCATTATCGTACGAGGTGCCCCCATGGTTAAATTTACACAACGTCAAGACGAATTATTACAATTATTGTTAGCAAACCCCGATGGCCTTTCAATGGGTCAGATTGAAACCGATATCAACAGTAGTCGGCGAACGATTTACCGGGAGTTTAGTAACCTCGAGTTAGTGTTACAACAAGCTGATTTAAAAATTGTTAATCAAAACCATCATTATCAGTTGATTGGTGCGGCCACTGCTTTAGCGGACTTTCAAGCCCAGCTGAAGGCTAGCCATGAACTAGCACCGGCCTTTGACTCGCAGACCCGCCAAAACGCGTTGGCTTGCCGGCTATTGATGGCAAGTACGTCAATGAAGTTAAAGGAGTTAGCACTTGATTTTGATGTCAGTGTCGCGACGATTTCTAATGATTTAACCGCCCTGACCACGCCGTTTGATGATTACGAACTATCAATTGAACGGTTGAAGTCGCGGGGGATCCAAGTTGCCGGAACCGAAGCGAATGTTCGCAACCTGTTTGCCACGATTTTAAATAACGAAATTAATGATTACGAATTTTTTAAAACAATTGGTAAACTCAACCGCGGCTTAGCCGTTTCGGCCAACGATGAGCAGTCGTATTTTCTGAATTTACTCGACGCCCCGACGTTGATCATTTGTTACCAGGCCGTCCGCAACCTAAAGAAAAAGTACTTTGGTTCCGTACCGGATGGTCAGTTACAGCAATTGATCATCACGCTAACGACCGGCGTCATGCGGTTACAAAACCAGCACCGGGTCACGTATTTACAAGGGATTAACCGTGATGACTTTTTAAAGTATCAGCGCATTGCCTTAGCCATCATGACCCAGTTGCCGGGAGCCGTGAAGTCAGAAATTACGGGCGCTGAAATTGACTTTTTGGCGCAACAGATCAAAGGATTAACCTTCCGAATTGATCAGGATACGTCCTTGTCGAACTATGATTTACAGTTGACGTACCAAGTTAAACAGTTGATTGACGCGGTTGCGCACTATTTTCACTGGTCATTTGGGACCGACGACCGGCTGCTAAACAACCTAACGGCCCACATGCAGATTGCGCTTCAGCGTGATGGGGTCCACGGCCCGGTACCACCGAGTCCCGAATTACAAGAAGTTCGGGAGCAATATCCAAAACTATACGCCGCGGTTGTGCGGGGGTTCGCGGATACGTTCCCGGAGCAAGATTTTAAGGCGGATGAACTAACGTACCTGTTAATTCACTTCGCCACCACCTATGAACAGCAATTAAGTCACCAAGTGTTAAAAGTCCTCGTGCTCTGTCCGAACGGGATGACCACGGCGCGGATCTTAAAGACCCGGCTGGCCCGGCTCGTTCCCGAAATTACGACAATCGAGGTCGCTCGGATTGGTAGCTTAGGTCACATTAACTTACAGGATTTTGACATGATTCTGTCGACCACGGCGCTACCAGGGTTCAAGTTGAACTACCGGGTGGTCAGTCCGTTGTTACTTGAAAACGAAGTCAGTTCGCTCCGCGAATACATTCACCAGTACTTCCCAAGTACCCAGGTGACGGAAGCGCCGGTCGTCCTTGACCAGCCGACCGCGCTTGACTTCGATACCGTTTACCAGCGGATGACAACCGCAAAGCAGATTTTGGATCGGTTTACCATTACCCCCATTCGCAATGAACGTGAAACGGTCGCCGAGATGTTAGTCAAGGTGACCCGGCAAATTGATTCCAAGTTGATCCATGATCCAATGGAAGTTGCTGGACGGTTGTTACACCGCATTGGGATGGCGCCGGTGGGGATTCCAAATACCAACCTGGCGCTCGTCCATACGTTAAGTCAACAGGTGACCGCCCCGTATTGTGCCATCTTTGAACTCGATCAGCCAATTACTTTTAAAAGTATGGACAGCAAGACGATTCGTTTACGGCGAATCGTGTTGATGCTCGGACCAGAAAACATTAGTGACTATGAGAACCGTTTGATGGGTAAGTTGAGTGCGTTAGTCATCGAAAGTCAAAGTAACCTCAAGACTTTTATGACCGGTGATCGCCAACAACTATATCAGTTAATTAGCAAAGCATTTTTAAACGAACTAACGAAATAGAGTAGGTGAATATGGAATGGAAGCTTTAGATAAAAAAATGATTGCGTTGAACCAGCAAGTGGCTACGCAAGAAGAAGGCATCCGCTTAGCCGGTCAGTTATTGGTCGATGGCGGCTGTGTCGAGCCCGAATACATTGACGCGATGCAAGCGCGGAACAACGATGTCTCCGTATATATGGGTAACTTTATTGCCATCCCCCATGGTACTGAAGATGGTATGAAATACATTAAAAAGACCGGGATTTCCGTGGTCCAAGTACCAATGGGTGTGAGCTGGGGTGATCCAGCCAATTCCGATGATGATAAGACGGTAACCGTCATCTTTGGGATTGCCGGGTTAAACGGCGAACACTTGAACCTCTTATCTCAGATTGCCATTTACTGCAGCGATGTCGCCAACGTGGCGAAATTAGCGGACGCTCAATCTGAAGATGAAATCATAAATCTATTAAAGGAAGTTGATTAGAATGTTAGACGTACACTTTGGTGCAGGAAATATTGGTCGGGGCTTTATTGGCGAAACCTTGGCTGACAACGGCTTTAAGATTACCTTCGTTGATGTTAACGAAACTTTGATTGATGAATTAAACAAGCGCAACGGGTACACGATTGAACTCGCTGCTGAAGGTCAAAAGAAGATCGACGTGCACGACGTCAAGGGGATTAATAACGGTAAGGATCCTAAAGCGGTTGCTGAAGAAATCGCCAAAGCTGATATGGTAACGACTGCGATTGGACCGAAGATCTTGAAGTTCATCGCGCCGCTTATTGCTGACGGGTTAAAGTTACGGCATGCTAACAATAACACCACACCAATCGATATTATTGCTTGTGAAAACATGATTGGTGGTAGTCAATCCTTAAAGCAATCCGTTTACGAATCCTTAGACGAAACGGAACAAGCTTGGGCTAACGAAAACGCCGGCTTTCCAAATGCCGCTGTTGACCGGATCGTGCCCCTCCAAAAGCATGATGACCCGTTGTTCGTTTCCGTTGAACCATTCAAGGAATGGGTAATCGATAAGTCCCAGATGAAGAACCCGAAGATTCAATTAAAGGGTGTCGACTATGCGGATGATTTGGAACCTTACATTGAACGGAAACTCTTCTCCGTTAACACCGGCCACGCAACGGTTGCCTACACTGGTAATATCAAGGGTTACAAGACCATTGGTGAAGCCGTTAAGGACGATAGTGTGGTTGATCAAGCTAAGCGCGTCTTAGCTGAAACTGGGGACCTGTTAATTCAAAAATGGGGCTTTGACCCAGACGTTCACCACGCTTACCAACAAAAGATTTTGAGCCGGTTTGAAAACCCGTATATCTCTGATGATATTGAACGGGTTGGCCGGACGCCAATTCGGAAGTTAGGCTTTAACGAACGCTTCATTCGCCCAATTCGTGAATTGAAGGATCGCGGCCGGAACTACGATGCTTTGGTTGATACGGTCGGTGAAATGTTCTTCTTCAACTTCCCGAACGATAGCGAAAGCGTTAAGTTACAACAAATGCTAAAGGACGAACCCATCGAACAAGTTATTCGCGAAACGACTGACTTGAAGGATGACGACCTCGTTCAAGCGATTAAAGCAGCCTATGAAAAGCATTTAGCTGCCGTTAAATAAAGGTAGTTCATTATAAAAAAAGCAACGCAGTCACCAACCGCCATGGTGAATGCGTTGCTTTTTTGGTTCTGTACCAATTGGTGTTGATATACTGCCGCTACTGGCTAAACTGGCTTTTAGATTGAGTCTCACGGGTTACGCTAGTAAGTCTTAATTAATGAAGCTGATTCCGCAGAAGGACTACTAAATTTAACGTAAGCTTGCTTGCTATTTTGCTAGTCACAACGAATTGATTGAAAATTCAATTGGCAGCCTTCTTAGTAAATCAACACTAAATATTATAGACCCAAAAAAGCTTACCAGAACCGCCACCACGGACGAGCCGCCTGTTTTGCTTGCTGGTTTTCGATGCGGTCAAGCTGGTCCATGGCCTGGTTAAGCCGCTGACTAAGCGACTCTAGTCGCCGAATGATAATGACCTGTTGCTTAGCTAATTCAGCGACGTCGGGGTCTGCTGGCCGCACTACGGCCGGGGTTTGCGGTTGGGGCGTCGCCTGGTTCGCTTCAACTGGTTGTTTTGGGGTGGCTGGTTGTGCCGGCGAACTCGGCTTAGCCTGCTTCGTATTAAACGTTTTGGCGAGCGCGGTCGCGAGGGTCGTTCCGTTTTCGCTTAGCTTAATGGCGGCTTCAAAAGTTGCCAAATCGGCGGCAGAATATAACCGGTGGCGGTTATCCTCACTCCGAAAACGGGTTTCATCATCCAATTGTTTTTCGACCATCGTACTGTATTTACGTAGGGTCACGGCCTTGATACCTAGTTGCTCGGCGGCAACTGAAGCGGCCAGTTTTGATTCGGTTGCTGGTTTAGTAGTGGTTGCGTTCATCGTGTTTTCCTCCCTAAGCATATCGTTTCTATAACGCTATTATAGCGAATTGTGACTAGAATGCCCATTATCTTGGACGCAAGTGGCGAACTTTTAGTTGGGAGCGGCACCTACAAACGTGCTATGATGAAACGTAAACTTAATTGAAGGGAAGTCACAGTATGATTGAACCCGTTACGGACGCGACCTTTGCCACGGTTGCGACTGGCACAACGTTGACGGTTGTTGACCTGTGGGCGGACTGGTGTGGGCCGTGTAAGATGCAAACGCCGGTTTTAGAAGCGCTGGATGAAGACTATGATGGTCAAATCAAGTTTGCTTCGTTGGATGTGGATGAAAATAAGGCCGTTGCTGAACAGCTGGGGGTCATGAGTATTCCGGCGCTGATTATTTTCAAGAATGGTCAGCCGGCTGAAAAAGTGACTGGGTTTCACCCCCAGGCCGCGTTAAAGCAATACTTAGATCAAAAGTTGGCGGAGGCGCAAGCCGCTAGCCAATCGGAACGGACGAACTAGTGCGGTTCGGCGGCTGTGACATTGGTCACGGCCTTTTTGGTGTCGCTGCATATTAATAGCCAGAACGGGTGCTCAAAGTCAGCTGGTGAGCATTAACCGACTTTGGGCACCCGTTCTTTTATATTATTTTTTTGATAGTTAAAATAAATTTCAATAGCTGTCAAATGAGACTCTTCTAAGAATTTAACGAGGGTTAGGTACTTTTCCCCTTGCTAAAGGTAGAAGGTAGGCGGCAAAACTGTTAATAATTAAAACCGCTCGCTCGCTTGAAATATAAATCGCCAATCCCGTGGTAAATTGAAGTTAACTTGAAACCATTGGGGGGACGCAGTATTGAAGAAAATCGTTTGGTCACTACGCATTGGCATTATTGTTTTTGGCACCACGTTGGTATACGAACAAGTCCAGATTCAAAAGCAAGCGACAAGACGATCAACTCCGGTAGCAGCCCAAATGCAACCCGCTAAGATGCAGCGGGTGACGCATCCACCAGCGCTACATCCAAACGTAGCGCTACCCATGACACCGCAGTTAAAGCCCGTTAGCACGCCCGCTTAACAAGGTTGTTTGTGGGGTGCAAAAGACGCCGAGCATGTGCAGCCTCGGCGTCTTTTTGTCGTTAGAGTTGTGTATCAATAAGTTCCACCAGATCTTCCCCGGTTGTCACGAGTTGGCGGTTTAATGAAATTAAATAGCCGGGTTGGTACGGGTGGGTAATATTATGAAACGTGTCCTGAATCAAACAGCCAGTTAGGGTCAGGGCTCGCGGTTGATGATCGACAATAATCGTAAATTGTTGGTTGTGGTTAGTTACAATGACGTTGTTGCCTAGCAGGTAGGTTAAATTAATTCCTAAAGCTGAGGCGGTATCCGTTAATCCGGCGACCCCCGTTTGCCGGATTAAGTCCAAACAAGTATCGAGGCGCGCTAACGCTTTCCCCATTGATGGTTGTGGTTCAGCGACTTGTGTGTGCTTTAAATACGGTCCAATAACTAAATTCATAAAGAATCCCCCCAAAATCCTAATTAACTTTAGGATAGCGGGGGGCGCTCATTGGTGCGAAAATTGTGACGGATTCTAACGATTAATTATTTCAACTTACGGGTTAAATTTGTAAAGCGACCTATTTAACCTTCAAATCTTTAGTTGGTTTGCGCGCCTTTACGGCCAATTCTGGGAACCAAATGGCGATTTCGTGGTGGGCGTTTTCGCGACTATCAGAGGTGTGGACGATGTTGCGTAAAATCCCGTCTGGAAAATCGTGAGCAAAGTCGCCCCGAATGGTTCCGGGTTGCGCGTCGGATGGCCGGGTATGGCCGGCTAGGCGGTGAACCGCCTTAACGACGTTCGTGCCGCGGACGATAATTGCAACGAGGGGACCTTCCATCATGTAGGTTTCGATTTCCTTAAAGTAGGGTTTCTCAACCTTATCGCAGTAGTGGGCCTTTAACTGTTCGGGCGTTGCGTTAATTACCTTTAGCGCGGAAATTTCGTAGCCTTTCCGTTCTAACCGAGTAATGATCTCACCAATGTGGCCGGCAGCGACCCCATCGGGTTTAACAAGCACTAATGTTTTTTCTGAATTTGCCATGATCACGGACCTCCTCGAATTTTGGTAAGCGTTTCCGCTTATTAATTAAATTGTAAGAGAGTTCTACAAGGGCGTCAACTAAAATCAGGCCCACGTTGAGTTTAACTTTGTAACGGCGTTAAAAGTAGGACCGGGCGACTACGAATGGGGGCGCTTGGGCTGATTTTTGATCGAAACCGGGTGCCCGCAAATTAATCGCTTTATGGTCTGAAACCGTTATAATAAAAGTAGCTTATGATAAAGGGATTGATACAATGCCACCACTGGATTTAACACATATTCGGCAACACCACACGGTTGCGGAGTTGATTGCGATTGGTAAGGCCCGCCGCCAAGGAACGTCCTTTGACGCGCTCGGGACCTTTATTCCTGCCAAACGGGACGCGGGGGCTTATTTGAAACGCGTCCGGGCGATGCTCGTACCCGAATTATTGCCGTTACGACGTGAACGGATGTCAGCGTCGGCGTTTGCCTTTTTCCGGGGGTCCGTAGAATTAATGGATTATGACTTGGATTATCAGCATTCTCCCGGAATTCCAGCCGTGATTTGTGGGGACGCCCACATCGGCAATTTTGGTTTTTACGCGTCGCCGGAGCGCCGGTTAGTTTTTGATTTAAACGATTTCGACGAAGCCGGCGTGCACCCTTGGGAATGGGATTTGCGCCGACTATTGGTCAGCGTGATCTTAGCCGCCCGCGACTCGCAGTTTAAGCCGAAAAAGGTGCACAAGCTCGTTCAGGCGGCGAGTGCTAGCTACCGGGAGGCGTTGGCGCAGATGTTTAATCAAACGACGCTGGACCGTTTTTATCGCGATAACGAGGTGCAAGCCGTCTTGAATTTTGGCGGTGAACCGACGGAAACGGCTGAATTAGTAGCTGCCTTGGTGAAAAAGGCGCAAAAACGCAACTCGGAACAGGTGGTCCGCAAGTTTACGCTAACCAACAGTCGCGGTGAACGCCGCTTCAAGGAGAACCCACCGCGTTCGGTGCACGTCGACGCGGCCACCACGGCCCAACTCAAGGCGGGGATTCGCGATTATTTACGGACCGTGCGGACGGACGTTGCGTTGCTACTCTCACAATACGAGGTCACGGACATTATTCGTCACAGCGTGGGTGTCGGGAGTTTCGGTTCACTGTGTTACCTCGTCTTATTAACGAGTACGGATGGTAGTCACATGGTCCTTCAAATTAAAGAAGCCTTGCCGACCAGAAAAGTGGGTAGTCAGGCGCGGCCGAAGTTAACGGCGGCCTTGGAATTGACGGAAGGTCAACGGATCGTTAGTTCGCAGCGGATTTTACAAGCAACCTCCGACGTCTTTTTAGGCGATTTTCAATTGGCCGATAAAAGTTTTTACGTGCGCCAGTTCCGCGATATGAAGGAATCGATTAACATTGCGGCGCTGGACTGGGGGCAGTTTTGCGCTTATGCCCGAACGTGTGCGATGCTGCTTGCTCAGGCTCACGCGCAAAGCCCAACTGCCGCGATGATTCGCGGTTACGTTGGCCATTCGAGTAAATTTGATGAGGCCATGACACGCTGGGCGTTGGCGTACGTTGATCAAGTTGAAAAGGATTACCAAAGTTTTTTGAAACAGGCGTAACCCTTGGGGGGCTTG
This sequence comes from Lactiplantibacillus modestisalitolerans, assembly GCF_005405425.1. Lineage (GTDB taxonomy): Bacteria > Bacillota > Bacilli > Lactobacillales > Lactobacillaceae > Lactiplantibacillus > Lactiplantibacillus modestisalitolerans. Next base: position 20,947 of record NZ_BJEA01000012.1, read on the forward strand.
CGGTTGCGCGGCTCTTTTTCCTGGTTAGGGTTGAAAGCGGAGTCATAATAATTGCACTTTCGCTATAAAGCGATATACTTACTATTAGTAAGTTAATTAAGCAATTAATTTTGAAAGGATTGTTGTAGAAATGACAAAATATGGTGTAATTGTAGGTTCTATTCGTAAAAATTCTTATTCTAAAGGGGTCGCCGATGCGATCGTTGCGGGGTTACCTGCCGACGCCGAAGTGACGTACTTAAACATCGCTAAGTTACCACTTTACAATCAAGACTACGATGCTGATTCACCCGCAGCCTATACCGAATTCCGGCAAGCCGTTGCGGCCCAAGATGCGATTATCTTTGTCACGCCAGAACATAACCGCAGCATTCCTGCCGCCCTTAAAAACGCTTTGGACGTGGCTTCACGGCCATGGGGGCAAAGCGTTTGGGCCGGTAAGCCGGCGTTGGTTGCCTCACAATCCATTTCTGGTATTTCGGGCGTCCTGGCACACCATGTTCTCCGGCAATCCTTAGTTTTCTTAGACATGCCAACGATGCAACAACCAGAACTCTACATCGGGAACACCGACAAGTTAGCCGATGAAACTGGTAAAATTACCAACGAAGGCACCCAATCGTTCTTAGCTGGTGCTGGGAAGCAATTCAGCGAATTCGCTGCTAAGTTCGTCAAATAGCACCCAGTTAAATTAAATAAAAAAGTTTGACCCTCAAAAAGGTGCCGCTAGCACGCAATGTTTGCATGTTAGCGGCACCTTTTTATGGCGTATGAATAGTTAGTTTTTAAGTGTGGCACCATTGAAATGGCTAGTGCACTTATTTAGCGTTCCAAAGGTACTTCTTATCGAATTCGTTGTCGAATGAGGATAAGATTTTAGGACCGTCGTCGGTGACGACGAGGGTGTGTTCGTATTGGCAACTAAGGCTACCGTCCAAGGTCCGAACGGTCCAACCATCGTCCGCAGTTTCGCCCGAACGCCAGTCACCAATGTTAACCATTGGTTCAATGGTAATTGTCATCCCAGCCTTTAAGCGGGTTCCGTGGCCAGCTTCACCGTAGTGGGGAACGTCGGGCTTTTCGTGCATCGTCGGTCCAATTCCGTGACCAATGTATTCGCGAACGACGCCGTAACCCATTTCGTTTTCGGCGTAATTTTGAATGGCCCAGCCAATGTCACCAATTCGGTTACCAACGACGGCCTGGTCGATTCCTAAGTAGAGGGCCTTTAACGTGACGTCCATCAATTTTTGAACTTCTGGTGATGGCGTGCCGGCAACGAAAGCGTGGCAAGAATCGCTGAGGTAGCCGTGATAGTTAATAACGGTGTCAACTTTTAAGAGGTCGCCATCCTTAACCAGAATGTCTTTGCTGGGGCAACCATGGCAAATCATGTCGTTGACGCTGACACAAGTTGAATACTTGTAACCTTCAAAGTTTAATTCGCCCGGGGTGGCGTCGTGGGCCGTAATGTAGTTGTAAGCAAAGTGGTCCACGTCCCAAGTGGTAATACCGGGTTTGATGTAATCTTCGAGGGCGTGGAATAAGCCAACCATAATGTCCCCGGCAGCTTGCATACCCTTGATTTCGCGATCTGATTTAAGCGTAATCATGTTGTTCCTCCAAAAAAATAATTATTTTGTAAGTCAAAAAAATCGTTCAGTCCTAGTATACTGCAACCACCGAAGTCCGACAAAACGGCCTGCTCGTTACTAGTAAAACCGCCTAAAATGGGACTGGTAAAAAAAGTTGTCCTTGTTGTAATACTGCTAAGCCGGGGAGGTAAGCGGTTGCGGTAATCATCAAAATCAGAATTTTTTAAAATTAAGACTGGTCATCTAAAAAGATAATGATACAATATACAGTGTTGATTTTTAACGGAACCACTACATCTAGTGGTTCACGATTAGTTGGCCAACTAATTTGTTTTACCGGAATATTGAGCTACGGAAAGAGGAATCTGATTTTGAGTAATTATTTTAAATTTTTGTCACACCAATTAAAGGGTTGGCCACAGCAAAACTACTATTTATTTTACTTTAGCCTTGGGTGTCAGGTCATGACCCTAGTGAGTGCTCCAATTACAATGTTATCCATTCTAACATTTATTGGGACGACGTTGGGCGTTTTATGCGTGTTAGCGATTAACGCGGCGAAGTCGGTCAACGGCTGGTTAGGCTTGCTATCGGCAGCCTGCTTTATCGTGGTGGGCTTTTCAGCTAAAAACTACCTCAGCATTGGTGAACAATTGGCATACGTGGTCACGCTAGATATTCCGGTTCTCCTGAGTGCCGGCTGGAACGTTAACATGGTTTCTAAAATTCGGAAGTTTACTGGCCGGACTTGGATCGTTGCAATCGTCGCAACCCTGGTGGTTTACGGTGTTTCTGGGTACTTGATTGGCGCCTTAACGGATGACCCGCGGCCGTGGGTCGATGCGATTAGTTTCGCAATTTGCTTGACGGCTGGCGTGATCTGCTTCCTTCGCTACAATAACCAGTATTTCTGGTGGGTTGCTTCCGGGTTGGCCCAAATGGTGCTTTGGTTCATTTCGTTCCGGCAAGGTTCCGCAACCTTGGCAATGTTCATCAATAGTGCGGTTTACTTGGCAAACGATGTGTTAGCATTCACCGTTTCTCCATGGTACAACAAGCACGAACGCGCCCGGTTGATTGCGCAGGAACAGGCCGATGCGGATGCGGCCACCGAAGAATCAGCTGATTACAGTTTAAATCGATCATAATTGATTGCGGTTAACGCGAACGCCTGGCAAGGGTTGCCAGGCGTTTTTTTAAATTATTAAGCACCTGTATAGACTTGTTATACAAGTTCAAAATATGCTTATAAACGCCGATTATAAAGCGTTTATAAAAATAAATTCACTTTTATTTGACAGCTTGTCTAAACAAGTTTATAGTCACTATGAAAGCGATAACAGAAAGGAGCGGCGTTCATGCGGAACAAAGCAACTTTAATCTATAACGATTTATTACAAAAAATTGAGCAGGAGGTTTACCCGCTGGGAAGCTATCTCCCTAGTGAAAACCAGCTGTGTGAACTTTACGGCATTTCCCGTGAAACGGGACGAAAAGCCTTGGCGAGTTTGGCCGAGAATGGCTATATTCAAAAGATTCGCGGGAAGGGCTCGCTGGTGATTGAGCACCGCCAATACGAATTTCCGGTGTCGGGAATCGTCAGTTATCAAGAACTGGCTCACCAATTAGGCATTCAAACTCGTAACGAAGTCGTTGGGTTTAATCCCAACGCGCAACTGCCCGCCCACCGCTTTACCATCGTGGAGCCAACCGTGACGGTTGCACCGGTCACGGCCATCAAGCGGGTGCGGGTCATCAACGGGGAACCGGCGATTATCGATAAGGACTACTTGTTAAAGTCGGTGGTGCCAACGATTCCCAAAACGGCGGCCGAAACTTCATTGTACGCGTACTTAGAAGGACAACTCGGTCTGCAAATTGCGTACGCCACGAAAGAGATTACGATGGAGCCGGCTAACGAAGAGGATCGCGAGTACCTCCAATTAGACAAGGGCGCCTATATGGCGGTTGTCCGCAGTATGACGAGCTTAGCGGATGCACGCCCGTTTCAATACACTGAATCGCGGCACCGGGCGGACAAGTTCCGCTTTCGTGATTTTGCCCGCCGCCAGAAGCGCGGCTGAAAGGATGAACTGATGAAACTCTCACAAAAAGTCATTTATCAAATTTACCCCAAGTCGTTTTACGACAGTGACGGTGACGGGATTGGTGATTTACGCGGAATCATCCAAAAAATTCCGTACCTACAAAAATTAAACGTCGACATGATCTGGTTTAACCCGTTTTTCGTCTCACCACAAAATGATAACGGTTACGACGTTGCGGACTATTATAACGTGGACCCGATGTTTGGCACGATGGCCGACTTTGATGAGTTGGTCGCTCAGCTCAAAGCCGTGGGCATTGAAGTGATGCTGGACATGGTATTCAACCATACTTCCACGCAGCACGCCTGGTTCCAAAAGGCATTGGCGGGTGATCCAGATTACCAGCAATTTTACTACCTCCGGCCCGGTAAACCAGATGGCGGCTTACCCACAAACTGGGAATCTAAATTTGGGGGGCCGGCCTGGTCACCGTTTGGGGAGACCGGTCTGTACTACCTGCACCTGTACGACCCGACGCAGGCCGATCTCGATTGGCATAATCCGGCGGTCCGACAGGCCTGCGCCGACGTCGTTAACTTCTGGCGCCAGAAGGGGGTCAAGGGCTTCCGCTTCGACGTGATCAACGTGACCGGGAAGGCTGAAAAACTAGTGGACGCACCGGCGGGGATTGCCAGCAAAACACTCTATACTGATACGCCAGTGGTTCAGGACTATTTGAAAGAACTAAATGCCGCCAGCTTTGGTCAGGATGTTGATAGCGTGACGGTGGGTGAGATGTCGTCGACCACGATTGAAAATAGTATTGGCTATACCAACCCGGCTAACCGGGAATTGTCGATGGTGTTCAATTTTCATCACCTGAAAACGGACTACGTGGATGGTCAAAAATGGTCGCGGATGCCGTTTGATTTTCGGCACTTAAAGCAATTATTAAATGATTGGGCCGCTGGAATGGATGCGGGAAGTGGTTGGCAAGCCCTTTTCTGGAACAACCACGACCAACCGCGGGCCTTAAATCGTTTCGGTGACGTCAAGCGCTTCCGCGAACAGTCGGCCACGATGCTGGCGACGACGATTCACTTGATGCGGGGAACCCCGTTCATTTATATGGGTGAAGAAATCGGCATGACGGATCCGGATTATCAATCCATGGCTGACTACGTCGATATTGAAGCCAAGAACGCGTACCACGAACTAGTTCAAGCGGGGGAAACGCCCGCCGATGCTTTTGCCATCGTAAAGACCAAAGCCCGGGATAATGCGCGGACGCCGATGCAGTGGAATGATAGCGTTCACGCGGGCTTTACGACCGGTCAACCGTGGTTAAAGCCGACCAATCAGGCCACCATTAACGTTCAGGCCGAACTGGCCCATGGCCACATCTTCGACTATTATCAACGGCTGATCCAGTTACGTAAGCAGGAAGCCATTATTGCGGATGGCGCCTACGCGCCGTTTGCGTTAGCAGATTCGCAGGTTTTCGGGTATTGGCGGACATTGGGAAAGCAACGCTTACTGGTTTTAAATAATTTTTACGGGACGGAAACGACGGTGCAGCTGCCAGAAAAAATGCGGGCTGCGCAAGTATTGATTTCCAACTACCCGGACGTTCAGGTTCAAGCGGAATTAACATTGAAGCCGTACCAATCGGTCGGCCTCTTACTGAGTTAGGTTAAGAATGGAGGAAAGCACATGGCAACAGCACAACGCGTGACACTGGTCACACCGGTTCAAGGAACCGTTTGCGCATTAAAAGATGTTCAGGATCCCGTTTTTTCAGCGGGGATGATGGGTCGCGGCTTTGGGGTTCAACCGAGTAATGGTCAAATCGTTGCTCCGGTCAGCGGGACGGTTACGATGGTGGCGGAAACCAAGCACGCCATTGGGATTACAACGCCCAATGACAATTTAGAAGTTTTGATTCACATGGGGATTGACACGGTTGAATTAAAGGGTGCGCCCTTTACGATGAACGTTCAGGCTGACGAGCAGGTACAAGCTGGCGACGTCATTGCGACGATGGACTTGAAAGCCGTTCAAGCGGCGGACAAGCAAACAACGATCATTGTTGCGGTCACTAATTCGAGTGATAAATTGGCGACGTTGGACGTTGATTTGGGTGACCACGCGGCCGGGGAACTGGTTGCGACGGGGGAACTCAACGCCAATACGTTCAATGCCAAGCGGACTGGCAAGCTACCTAAAGCAGGTAAGTATGACGACTTAGCGGCCCAAATCATTGAAAACGTCGGCGGTACCGGGAACATTAACAGTGTGATTCACTGTATTACCCGCTTGCGCTTTTACTTAAAAGATGAAGCTAAGGCGAATGATGACGTGATTACCGGTTTGAAGGGGGTCATCGACGTTGCCAAGGCGGGCGGTCAGTACCAAGTAGTGATTGGCCCCGCCGTTACCGACGTGTACGATGCGGTCATTAAGCAAATTGGTCCTGAGTTTTCAAACGACGCCGAAACCGCCAAGGCAGTCGCAGAAACCAACGCCGCTGCTAACCGGCCGACGACGACCTGGGGACTGGTTAAATGGGGAATGAGTAACTTAATCGGGGTCATTACTGGCTCAATGATTCCAGTCATTGGTTTATTAGCGGCATCCGGGATTTTAAAGGGAATTTTGGCCCTGTTGACGACCTTTAAACTCGTCAGTGCAACGGCGTCCACTTACGTGATTATTAACGCGATGAGTGACTCGGTCTTCTACTTCTTACCAATCTTTGTTGGTTTTACCGCTGCAAAGAAGCTGGGCGCCGACCCCGTCATTATGGGAATCGTTGGTGGGGTGCTCACCTACCCGTCAATCGTAGCGATTGCGGGTGGTAGCAAGACCCTGGGAAGTTTCCTCGGAATGAGCATCAATGCCGACTTCTTCGGTTTGCCGGTCCACGTGGCTTCCTACACGTATTCCATTTTCCCAATGATTGCCGGGGCCTGGTTAGCAAGTAAGTTGGAACCGTGGTTAAAGCGGGTGATTCCAACGGTCCTGCGGATGATTTTTGTGCCATTATTTGAAGTTGTAATTGTTTCAGGAGCCATTCTGCTGTTCCTCGGTCCGATTATCACGGTCCTTTCAACGGGGTTAGCCAACGTCATCGTTTCAATCTACAATTTGAGTCCAGCGATTTCGGGACTCGTCATTGGGGCCTTTTACCAAGTGCTCGTCATTTTCGGCCTGCACTGGGCAATTATTCCAATCGTTGCCAACGATATTGCAACGACTGGCCACAGTTATTTAAATGCGATCGTTTCCGCAACGATGGTGGCTCAAGGGGGCGCGGTTCTAGCGATTGCGCTGAAGTCGAAGTTAGCTAATATTCAAGAACTGGCGTGGCCCGCAACGATTTCCGCGTTCTGTGGGGTTACCGAACCTGCCATGTACGGGATTAACCTGAAGTACGGCCGCGCCTTCGTAACGGCGAGTGTCGGGGCCGCGGTTGGGGGTCTTTTAACTGGACTGATGAAGGTCAACATGTGGGGCTTTACCGGCTCGTTGATCGGGTTTACCTCCTTCGTTAATCCGAAGGGCATGGATTTCAGCTTCTGGGGGTTCTGGATTTCGTCAATTGTGACGATCATCGTTTCCTTTACGGCTACTTGGCTATTCGGTTTTAAGGATGCGGATGCCGAAGCCGTTAAAACGGCACCGAAGAAGCGTCGCTTGGGTCAAACGGCTTAAAATAGGTTAATTTAATCGGAATTTACAAAAGCAGGCAGGTTCGCGAAGAACCTGCCTGCTTTGGCGATTAAGAACTCATTGATTGAAGTTGGGCCTGCTGCCGAATTGCCTCGACGTAAATACGAACGAAGTCGGTGCCATAATTAGCGGCTAACTGTTGTTCCATGTTTGGTGTTGGTGGGCAGACGCGTAGTAGCGGCCGAATCCATTGGTTGGTCGGTAAGAGCCGTAATAATTGATGACTCGTAAACTGTGAAAACAGTAGGTTGCGGCCGAAATACTGACCGATGCGGGTCTGGAAAGCTGACTGCGTAACTGGCACCAGCTGGAGACTACTATTATTCATGTTACCGAGCAACAATTTGGCCTGTGAAAAGTCGGCGTGTAAATCGAGCCGCTGATTCTTATAGGCCTTGGCAATCGTTGGTGCTAACTGAACGAGCCAGATGAGTTGGTGTTGCTCCAAATGTAAAATTAAGCGAAGCGTCACTAAATCAAGGGCGTTTAAATGATAACTATATTGTTTTAAGGTTGTCGGCGTTAACTGGCGGTGCAACGTTTGCGCGACCGCCTCAAAGTTGCCAGCCTCCCAAGTAATCGTTAACTGTTCGTGATTGGAAAGCCACAGCTTATGGTCCGCAATTCGGAGCGTTAGAAAATCGGGCACTTGACTGTCAGGTTGGTCGAGCATTAGGAGCCAGTAAGAGCTCGCGCTTGAACGCGCAAAGTTGCGGGCGAGGACGTGGGCGTTCGTTGGTAGGGCCAGCTGAACGGCTAGCTGTAACCGTCGCCGGTCGTCGGCAGCGTTAACGAATTGGTGTGGATCATGGGTCATGCGGCGTTTTGCCATACAAATCCCCTCCTAACTAATAAACCACCTTAAGTATAGGCCAAATTAGCAAGTGCAACACGGATTTCGCCCAGTTTCTGCTTTTTTTCTGAAAAGTTGGTGCGCCGTTCCGGTAAAAAATTAGCTTGAACCGCTCCCGGGGTGCGGTTGGGGCGGAACTTTGTTAATCAGCGGTCCTTATAATAAGCATCTTTGCGTTCATTTTAAACGGGGGCGTTATAATGGACGCGAAGTGATTTTATGATAATTGGAGGGATGGTTTTTGCGTTTGTGGACAATTGATGCAACGCAACCGACGCGCGAATTGGCATCCCAATTAACCGTCAGCAACGGCCTGATTGGGATTAAGGATTTAACGGAAATCCCGCAACTCCAAACGGGTACCGCGACCGACACCGTGGTTTACGTGAACGGTTTTTACGATTATGAACAAATTCAATATGGCGAGGCGCAGTTTGGCTTTCCCCAGGTGAACCAAACGATGGTGCCACTGCCGGCCCCAACTTGTTTTGAGCTCTGGTTGGATGATCAACCGGTTGATCTGAAACATGGTCAACTCCTTGATCAACATTATCAGTTATCAATGAAGAATGGGACCTTTGAACATCGGCTATTATGGGAAGAACGGGGAACCGGCCGGCAGTTACAACTAACGCTCCGGCGGGTGACGAGCCTGCAAACGGCGGCGCTACTTAGTCAACAATTACAAGTTCGCGCCGTCAATTTTGAGCGCGGTCAGCTCCGTGTTCTTTCGGGTTTGCATCCGCAAGCGACCGTCCGCCCCGCCGGCTTTGACCCGCGGTTGACGGAATATAATACGGCTGAGGTCGTTGCTAAGCAGCGGCTCAAGGCCTTAACGCCAACGTTGCAGGGCGCAACCTTTACCGCACCATACAGTAAACAACAATTGAATACGATTACTTACTATGATCAACCGGGTCGTTGGCTGGATAGTGGTCAGTGGCAAGTTACGCTCCCCGTCGGTCGGCAAGCGGTCGCACTAACGAAGAACGTTTGGTACGAGCTAGGGGCGGGGCAACTAACACCGAAAATTAAAGCGGCACTGACCCAGTCCTTCCAGCAAATTGCGACGGCCCAAGCTGCGACGCTGGATGATTTTTGGGCCACGAGTGATATTAAAATTAAGGGCGACGATGATTCCCAACGGGCCATTCGCTTCTCACAGTTTGGACTGTTACAAGCATTGGGCCGGCACTCTGGGCAACAGGGAATGGCGGCGAAGGGCCTAACGGGTAGTGGTTATAGCGGCCACTATTTCTGGGATACGGAAATCTACGAAGCGCCGTTTTTCTATTGGAACCACCCGGAACTGGCTCGGCGGCTACTAATGGTCCGTTACCGGCAATTGCCGCACGCTAAGGACTATGCGAAGTCACTAGGGCTGCCTGGCGCGCTCTTCCCGTGGCGGACCATTAATGGGACCGAGTCGTCAGCTTATTTCCCGGCCAGTACCGCCGCGATTCACATTGATGCGGACGTCGCCTACTTAGTGATTCGCTATTATCAAATTACCCACGATGAAGTGTTCATGCACGATTATGGGCGTGAGTTATTGGTTGAGACGAGTCGCTTCTACCTTGGTTACGGTAACTTTGATCAGCGAAAAGGGTTTGTGCTTAATACGGTGACCGGTCCAGACGAGTATACGGCGTTAGTCGATAATAATGCGTATACCAATTACATGGTCCGGTTTGAATTACGGTACTTAACGCAACACTTTGATTGGCACGACTTGCGGGCGCAGGGTGTCACGGTCGATGAATGGCACCAATTTAAGGCGGCCGCCGCGCAAATGTACTTTGAACGCCATGGTGACTTAATTGCGCAGGATGATAGTTTCCTGTCCAAGCGCCGGCTTGATTTAAGCACCATTCCGCGGCGGAACTTCCCACTGTTGATGCATTACCACCCACTAATTTTGTACCGGCTCCAAGTCCTTAAGCAGGCCGACCTACTGTTAGCGATGGTCTTACTACCAGAAGAATTTACGACGGTTCAAGTTAAAACCAATTATGATTATTACGAACCGCTAACGACCCACGATTCTTCGCTATCACCGGCCATTTACGCGATTGCGGCGGCCCGCTTTGGTGAGCGCAAGGGCGCCATTAAGTTCTTTAAGCGGACGATTAATACGGATCTGCAGAATTTACAGGGCAATACCGCTGACGGGCTGCACTTAGCCGCGATGGGCGGGAGCTGGATTACTTTTGCCTGGGGCTTAATGGGACTCACCGTAGATGACCACGGCGTGCAACTTCACCCAGTATTGCCGCAAGGGTGGACAAGCTGCCAGTTTAAGTTACGGTACCGCGCCGTGGTTTACACGATTAAAGTGACGCCAGACCAACTGACAATTACGGGTGGGCAGCCTGCTAAAATCACGGTCAACCAAGCGACGCGCCACATCAGCATTCAGCCCTAACTTAACGGTGGGCGTTATTATGCGGATTTTGAATAATGATTAGTCAAAAGCTGATTTGTTCCCCCAACCACGATGGCGTACACTAAATTTAACCATTAGAACGAGTGAGGATGATGACATGCAACGCATTATTGTGGGCGTGACGGGCGCTTCCGGGACGATCTACGCCGTTGATTTATTAGAAAAATTGCACCAATTACCAGACGTCGAGGTGCACCTGGTGTTGAGTAACTGGGCGAAAAAGAACCTAGCCCTCGAAACGGATTACCAGTTGAGCCAGCTGACCGCGCTGGCCGATCAGACGTACCATATTAATGATCAGGGGGCGGCGATTGCCAGTGGTTCGTTTCTAAATGACGGCATGGTCATCGTTCCAGCCAGCATGAAGACGGTTGCCAGCATTGCCTATGGAATTGGCGATAATTTAATTGGTCGGGCGGCGGATGTCACCATTAAAGAACAACGCAAGCTGGTCATTGTTCCACGTGAAACACCGTTGAGTGTCATTCATTTAGAAAATCTCACAAAACTGGCTAAGCTGGGCGCGCAAATCATTCCCCCGATTCCAGCGTTTTATAACCAGCCGCAAACGATTCAAGATTTAGTGGCGCACCAAACGATGAAAATATTGGACGCGTTTCATATTTATAATGAGACTGATCGGCGCTGGGAGGGGGATTAAGATGCCAACGTTTACGACTCAACAAGCGGGTTATCAAATGACCGCGACCCTGACCGTGATTGGGTTTGATTTACTGATCGTCGTCACCGGCGGCAGTAATCCCCACATTGGGGACGTCACCACCCTGACGGCTACGACGGCACCAACCACGGTCCGCTTTCCGAGCCACGATGGTCGTCTTCACAAGGACGATTTCATTTCAAAACGCCTCGCTAAACGCATCCAGCCAGTATTGACCGGGAGCTGCACCATTACGGCCGGCGTACACGTTAATCAGATTAGCCGGGCGCAAATTGCGGCTGCGGCCCCGATGACGGATGCGTTGAGCCGTCAAATTATCGCGTGGCTCCAAGCGCACCCCGTTAGTGCGGCCCAACCCGAGTACTATTCTGATCGGGAACGGCCCCGATAAAAGGTGTTGCCCTGATTGAGGTTGAGAGTGCCGCCAGCAGCGGGTGTCACCGGTTGGCTGGAACACTGCGGGCATCGATTTGAGCTCACGGGGAAACCCACCCCGCAATCTCAAATTCGAGCCTTATTCTAAGCCGGAAGAAGTCCACTTCCGGCCAAGAATAATTTCGCAGTTGAGCCATGGTGACACCCGCTACTGGCTAGACAGGTCTTAATATTGAGTTCAAATAATTATTTTAGTACTACCCTCAATTGATAAAAATAGGCCTACGGAATGCTTACTAAACTGAGCACAGACTTATCTACCTAATTGTGGCAGTCATAGAGAATTTGTTGTAAATTCAACTGACGATTTTTTGGGTGGATTAGCATTATCTAGTATAGCGTCCAGCAAATAGCGAACGCCCCCAACGGTAAAATCTCCGTTGGGGGCGTTTTGTTGAATCAAATTTGGCTGGGCTTCCCGACTGGCCGAACTAATCGGCCTGCTGCTTAGTGAAGTCCAGCATGTAGCTAGCCGCTTCGGCCAGCGTTTGAAAACCATGTTGTTTTCGAACTTGCTCTAATTTTGCTTGCGCTTGGGGACTTAATTTAGAAACATCAATTGTTTTTTTATCCATATAGATTGAACCTTCTTTATGACTGACTCATTGGGGCGCGGGCGCTTCTTATTGATGGGCGTCCTGCTTCGCTTGTTCCACCAATAAACTATCGACGATGTCTTGCAGACTCGTTTTGGCTAACCGGGCCTCGGCCGCGGTTTGGGCGTCTTGATAGTACTGGCTCAGGACGGATTGAATGTTTCCGCCCACGATGCACTGGGGATTCGTTTTCGGATCGACTGCAAAGAGTGGCTTATCGCCTTCAACGGCGTAAAAAACGTTGAGCAGTGAAATTTGGTCCAGTGGTTTAGCAAGCTGGGGCTGGGCGGTCCCGGGAATGGTCGTAATCAGTTGGGCGCGTCGAAGCTGGCTCATTATTCGGCGAACAACGACCGGGCTCGTTTCGATACTGGCCGCAATGGCATCACTAGTTAATTTTGTATCGGCATAAATTTTTAAGTAAGCGAGCAAGTGAATCGCGTCGCTAAACCGAGTTGAAACACGCATTTCAACACCTCCTGTAACTATTATGATTACTGTGATTATAGTTTAATCCAGGCATAAAAGCAATTTTTAGCTTATATAAAAATCAAACATGTAACTTTTATTATGGTAGTTGTTTTAAATGACTAAATCAGTTATGATGATGACTGCTTAAATTGAGTAGTTACTGTAAAAAAGGAGTCCGAGATGAGCGAACTAGAAACCATTCAGGCGTCCTACGCCCAGGCCCTGGGTCGAGATGGCCGGATTACGAAAACCCAGCGCCAGATACTAGCTACGGCGTTAAAGCTATTTGCTGAAAAGGGGTACGAAGAAGTTAGTACGCGCGAAATTGCTGATTGTGCGGGCGTTGCGGAGGGAACCCTCTTTCATAATTTTGTTAATAAAAACGGAATTTTGGAAGCAATTATGCAGCCCATCGTGCAACGAATTTTACCGGCCACGTTAACGGCCCTCGACCAAGCGGTACTTAATAAAACGACCAATACGTTGGAAGCGTTCATCGTGACACTTTGTCGCGACCGGGTCCAGTTTGTGGATCGTAACCGGGCGTCGCTAGCGGTGATTTTATCCCAATTTTTTAATAATCAGAAAGACCGGCAAGCCGTTTTGGACATGGCTACGCCGGACGTCTTAGCTCAAGCTGGTCAAGCGATGGACCGATTGAAGGTGGCGGGGGAACTCGTCGATTGGCCGAACCGCATCATTCTACAACTCGTTTTTTCAACCCTCGGGGGTTACTTGGTCGAACGAATCATGGTGCCAACCGCCGCTGAGATTGAACAAGAACGGGCCGTTCAATATCTCAGTGATTTCTTAGTTAACGGATTGAGCCCGCGGAGAATGCCCTTACATGCTGATAAAAACTAACGTGACAGCACTTTAGGGCTGCCAAATAAATATTTAATAATAGTTGACTATCCTTTTCATGGTGATATACTACGAGTTGGAATTGAAGTGAACGCTCAATTTAGTAGCGTTGATTGTTGAGGATCACAGTAGTCCACAACCTGAATTCTAAACCAATAGAAGAGAGGGTTTCAAAAATGAAACTAGCAAAAACGAAGGACCAGAAGAAGACTGCCACAGAAAAGGCGGTTCACTCAACTGGAGCCGATAGTAAGAGCTTGGACGAAGTGAATGGAAGCGTCCGGGTACCCAAGAACGCGAGCTTTTGGCGAACGTTGGTTGCCTATACCGGACCGGGCGCGTTAGTCGCAGTTGGCTATATGGATCCAGGGAACTGGATTACGTCAATTGCCGGCGGTTCACAATACAAATACGCACTGCTCTCGGTAATCCTATTGTCGAGTTTGATCGCGATGTTGTTACAAGCGATGGCGGCCCGGCTGGGGATTGTCACTGGGAAGGATTTGGCCCAGTTAACCCGGGAACGAACTTCCAAGGGAATGGGAATCTTCCTGTGGATCGTTACGGAACTGGCCATTATGGCGACCGACGTGGCGGAAATTATTGGTTCCGGGATCGCATTGAAGTTATTATTTGGTTTCCCATTAATTGTCGGGATTTTAATTACCACCGCCGACGTTTTAATTTTATTGCTACTAATGAAATTAGGCTTCCGTAAAATTGAAGCCATCGTGGCGACCTTAGTTGCCGTGATTCTATTTGTTTTCTTATACGAAGTGATCATTTCACAACCAAACGTTCCAGAAATGTTGAAGGGGTACGTCCCAACGACTCAGGTTGTGACGAATCAATCGATGCTGTACTTAGCCCTCGGGATCGTTGGGGCGACGGTTATGCCGCATAATTTGTACTTAGGTTCGTCAATTTCACAAACGCGTAAGGTTGACCGTAGCGACGAAAAAGAAGTTGCGCGGGCCGTGAAGTTTACGACCATCGATTCTAATATTCAATTGTCCGTTGCGTTCGTCGTTAACAGTTTGCTCTTAATTTTAGGGGCGGCGCTGTTCTTCGGTACGAGCGGTGACCTAGGGCGGTTCGTTGACTTGTACAACGCCTTAGGTGACAGTAGCATCGTTGGGGCCATTGCTAGTCCGGTCCTCAGTATGCTGTTTGCGATTGCGTTGTTATCTTCCGGTCAAAGTTCAACGATTACCGGGACGCTATCTGGTCAAATTATCATGGAAGGGTTCATCCGGCTGAAGATGCCATTGTGGGCCCAACGGTTATTAACCCGGTTAATTTCGGTAACACCGGTGCTTGCGTTTGCGATTTATTACCACGGCAACGAAGCTAAAATCGAAAACTTACTGACGTTCTCACAAGTGTTCCTGAGTGTCGCGTTACCATTTGCGATGATTCCGCTCGTTAAATTTACGAGTAACGCGGAATTGATGGGGAACTTTAAGAACCGGAAGTGGGTTGAATGGGTCGCCTGGGTAATTACCGCGATTTTAATCGTCCTCAACGTTTGGTTAATTTTACAAACGTTAGGCTTAGCTTAATTAAAAAATAGTCATTATTGAAACGTGCGCCCAAGGTCAGCTGACTTTGGACGCACGTTTTTGGCGTTAACGGGCCAAAACGCTCCCGACCTTAATGGTCACGGGCTGGGCGGCTAAGAGGCTACCAAGGCAGGGGAGTAAGCCGTGCTGGTAGTCATAGACGTTGATAACGCAGGTGGCAGTTGGAGCGGTTGCGCGGGCTTGCTGATAGAGTTCCGCCTGCGTTAATTGCCGTTGGTCGGCGGGTAAAATCAGGTCGGGCCGGCTATGCCGCGTGAGGGTTTCCGCGTTGTCGTGAACGAAGTACGTAAAATGCGGGGCCGTATTGAGGATGAGGGTGAGGGCACTGATTTGCTGCGGATCGAGTTGGTGCGCTAGTCGCGTGGTCTGGCTGGGAGAAAAGACCATGGCGGCGTATGCTTGGGGACTGAAATCCGGCTGGTGTGAGCTTGGCGGTGTCAGGGTGACCGTCAGACCCAGTTGCCAGCTGGCGATTAGCAGTCCCGGAATAACGGCTGGCTGGGTCGGGCTCAGTAGAATGGTTTGACCAGCTTGAAGTTGTTGCTGGCCGAGGCTAGTTCGGCACAGTTGAATATCTTCTAAAAGGTCGGCCCCAGTAAACCAATTGCCAGTTGCTAGTCGCAAAACGGGTTGGTGGTAGTTGGTTTGGAGTTGGTTCAAAATTGCGGCTGTGAGTTGGCTCATTGGGGCACTTCCTTTCAGGCTATTGGGCGGTTGGGATGTACTTTAATTTCGTTAGATTCTGACTGCTAGCATCAATTGTATCCAAGACGTGGCTTTGTGCGGACTTGGTAACGATGCGACTGGCCTTCGGGGTCAATTGGGCGGTTTGCGGTTGGTGCTTTTTGTTCAATGCGAGTTTGGTTGGGCGAGCGACCTGTTTACTAAGTGCGGTGGTGGTTGGCTGACTTGGCGCTGCCTGGGTGTTAGCGGAAGCCGTTGCGGTCGTGGCGTACAGCGTACCCGCCGCCATTAAAGTAATCGTTAATTTAGTCATGATTTGTTTTAGCATGGTTGAAAACTCCTTTAAGTTGAATTAGACGTTCGGGACGAGCCAGTCGTTGGAGAGTAACTGGTGAAAATGTTTGCCGAGTGGAACCCAGAGTTGGGATTTGCGGATGTTTTTTAACGTATCCCAGAAAAGCGGGTCTTGTAATTGTTCCGGGCTGAGTTTGACTTTCACAAAGTCGCCGTTTTCGGTTCGCGCAATTACGAGTGGGTAGGTGACCTTGACGATTTGAGCCGCGTTCACATTTTTAATTTTAGGATCTGTATCTAATAACATCGTGTATCGCTCCTTGCCTTAAATGGCGTTGTGGTTAACTTGAATGACTCTAGTCTACCGGGAAAGGCTTGCGTAAACTATCGAGTTTCCATAAGCTTTATCTAAGAAATTCTTAGAATTGCGTTTAGAAATGAAGGCTGACCGGTGGAATCGTTGGCAAAATGGCATTCAAAAACGCGACCCCGTACTGCTGGTCGCGTAAAAAATGAACCTATTTAGTGGCTGGTCGCTGCCAAGTTACCGTAAAGCGACTACCTTGCGGCTGGTTAGCGCTGACCATAATTTTTGCCTGATTCAGGTGAACGAGTTGCTGAACAATTGCCAGCCCTAAGCCGCTCCCTTCGACGGCTTGTGACCGCGATTGGTCAACGCGATAAAAGCGTTGGAAAATGGCTTGCCGTTGATCAGCCGGAATCCCTTCACCACAATCCGCAACCGCGAGCGTCACCTGAGTCGCCGTCTGGTGCACGCTCAGGGTGATGGGTTGATCGGCGGGTGAATACTTGTGGGCGTTATCCAGTAACGCGACGATGATTTGCTGAATCATTTCGCCGTTGCCGGCAACGTGAACGTTCGGTTCAACGTCGAGGTTGAGGGGTTGCGTCAATGACGGCTGGTAGTGTTCACCAAGTTGCAGTGCAATGAAAGAGAGGTCCTGGTCCGTCAATTGGAGTTGGGCCCGGTCGGCGCGCGACAAGTGGAGCAGATTTTCAATTAAGTGTTGCATCCGTAGCGACTCTTCGTCGATAAATCCGAGTGATTCGGGAATAACTTCCGGGTGGGCAGTACCGCGCCGCCGAATTAAACTCAAGTTACCGCGAATTGCCGCGATGGGGGTTCGTAACTCGTGGGAGGCGTCCGAAATGAACTGCCGTTCGCGTTGGAGTCGCTGATTTTGCGTGACGAGTAAGTCGTTAAAGGCCTGTCCAAGGTCGTGAATTTCGCGCGGACTGGCCGGTACTTGTAGTGTGGGCTGGTCGCGGTCAGGATTGTTGGAGCGGTACTTGGTTTCGTGCACCAGGGCAATTGTGGGCGCGCTAAGCCGCATAGCCAGCCGGTGGGCCCACCACGCCCCAATCGTCATAGCACACGACGCGACTAAGATCAGCAGCACGATTAAAACAATCAGACTATTAATTAGGCGGCGCAAGCTTACCCACAGTTGGTAGGTGTTTTGACCGTCTTTTTGCTGATAAGTTAAAAAGAACCCGAAACCGCGAACGTAAGTAAACGGACCGATGAGTTTTTGCCGGTGGCGAGCAAAAAACGTTTTCGAGGACGGTGACGTTAAAATGACTTGTTTGGTTTTAGTGGCACTGGTAACGGTCGTCTTGGGCGTGGTGACCCGAATAAACGCGGGCTGTTTGGTGTTACGCGTCGTCGTATTGTTCCACTGAATGAAACTCGGCACGTCGCGAATGTTGGCCTGATGCAAACTCGTTAGTAGGTTTTGCGCTTCACGGGTGGTATTGAGGGTTTGCTGGGTACCCACAATGCAGAGCGTGATCAGGCTGACCATTAATGTAATGGTTAAAATGAGGCGACGCATAGCCTGGGTGATGACCTGTTCATAGGTCGGGACGGGATGTTTCTTTTTCATGGTTGCGCCTCCCGTAATTTATACCCGACCCCACGAACTGTTTGAATGATGGGGGCCTTATCCGGCATGGTCAACTTATTCCGCAAGTAACCAACGTACACGTCGACAACGTTTGGTTGGCCCAGAAAATCGGCGCCCCAAACCTGGTCGAGGAGGTCGTCACGGGTAAAAACTTCGGCGGGGTGGGCCAAAAAGAACGCCAGTAAGTCGTATTCACGGTGGGTCAATTGAACTTCGGTACCCGCATTGGTGACCCGGTGGGCCTTAGTATCGAGTTGAACGGTCGCTAGTTGGTAAATCTGATTGGGGTCGACTTGATTTTGCGCCCGCCGCTGAACGACCCGAATGCGCGCGAGCAGTTCTTCAATTTCAAAGGGCTTCGTAATGTAATCATCGGCCCCGTTATCTAATCCGGCGACCTTATCACCCACGTAATCGCGGGCCGTCATAATAATGACGGGAACTTGGTCGTGTTTACGGATGCGGCGCAGGACCTCCATAC
Source organism: Lactiplantibacillus modestisalitolerans (assembly GCF_005405425.1). Classification (GTDB taxonomy): domain Bacteria; phylum Bacillota; class Bacilli; order Lactobacillales; family Lactobacillaceae; genus Lactiplantibacillus; species Lactiplantibacillus modestisalitolerans. Next base: position 39,639 of record NZ_BJEA01000012.1, read on the forward strand.
CGTCGAGTTTGGGTAACATCCAGTCTAATAAAATTAATAATAATTCGGATTGGTGAGCTTGGTACGTTTCCATAGCGGCCAGTCCGTCGTTCGCAACGATCACGTTAAAATCTTCAAATTGTAATTCCTTCGTTAAGTATCCTGATAAACTCAGTTCATCTTCAACGATTAAAATGGTCTTTTTCATAACTAGCGCCTCCAACTTAGCGTATTCTTCGTTATTATAACGAAAAAATGTGATGGATGAGTGATGATGGCCATTATTTTCAGTCTGGTCTGTTACGTTAGGGCCGGATGGTCAAGGTCACCAATGATTAATTGGACCGCTGAATTTTTAACGGAAATATGTTTATGATTATGAACATAACGGGCTTTTCTAGCGTTCACAATTGTCATCGCTAATTTGAATTAACAAAAAAACAACCAACGGATTCCGGTGGTTGTTAGCTATTGTTAATCAATAATGCGTGCACTAGCGCGTGTGGAATTGCGGGTGCAACATTCGCGGATGACCATGGTCGTTCCCCTGGTACTGAATTAACCAGTAGTCATTTTGTGGTAATGCGTTGCGAGCGATGATGTGCCGAACAGTGTAACGAATGGTGTCCGCGTTTTCGTTAGTCCATAAACGCCAAGTTGGTAATTTAGCGGAGTGAACGCGTTCCCACTCGCCAAGGGCACGTTCAACGGGTGTTAAGACGGCAAGCAAATCCCCCTGCTCGTCGCCGGTTAATTCGATGAGGTAACAATATTGTTGTTTATGAACTGGATCAGAATTGATCATCGCGGGTAAGCTCCTTTATCTTGGATTAACGACTCCGCAAGTGAAACCGTTTAAGTATGTTTTCCTATAGATATAGTACAACCGTTTGACTAATTTGACTAGTTTTTTATGATGCTGTTACTTAAATGTAATAAACGTGATTGCAATTAAAGTGTAAACAATTTAATTGATGAACGCAACTAAATGTAAGCGGCTTCATGGACCGGGCTGGAAAGCGTGGGCCCGGGGCTTACCGAATAAAATTAAAAAAAGTCCGAGGGTTGGCTTGACCTGAAACGCGTTTCATCAGTTATATTAGAGCTAGTTAAAAACGGTGAAAGGGGCGAATCAAATGGAAACTGGTATTTTAAAGCAAGTTGACTTGCTAACGGCGGTGGAACGGTACTTTTTTGTTGAAGCACAACGAACCGCAGATCAAATTAAGATTCGCTCGGTACAGGCGTTTAAGCCGCTCGAACTCACATTTCGGGTTAGCGACTTACGGGTTAGTCATAACCAAGCAAGTACCGCGCGGGGTGGTAAAAAATATGAGTTTAAAGATGATACAGGTGGTTTGTTAACTCAACTTAAAATCTGGGTTAACTAGCGTTATCTGATTGGAAACGACTGAATGGTTCCGGGAAAATGCAATTAAAAATAGACTGGCCCGCGGGCCAGTCTATTTTTAGACAGAAGTTTAAAGTTAATTCGTATTATCCGTGTAGGTGATCGTATCCAGGTTATCGGTATCATAAATTAGGTTCGTCTGACCATCGTAGTTTGCGTTATGCGCGTTCAACCTGGTTTCGAGGTTCGCCAATTTCGCGGGTTTTAAGCCTAACTGTTGACGTAATTGGTTGGACGATTGTTGTAACGTTTTGGTGGGTAAAATTTGGTAGGAGCTATTATTGATCCATGCCGGTAGTCCCACAATTTGGGTGGAACTAATATGCTTAGTGTTCTCGTGGTCGTGGGTCGCAATGGCGACCAGGTCGTTAAAACTCAAGTCCGTTTTGAGGTTGCCCTTTAGGGAGGTTAACAGGCTACTGTACTGGTTAAGCGACTTGGAGGCGAGCACTTTGTCGAGTACCGCCCGCATGACTTGTTGTTGCCGTAGTTGCCGCCCGTAATCGCCCCGAGGATCTTGGTAACGCATCCGGGAATAACTAAGCGCCTGCTTACCGTTTAAGTGGTGGGTCCCCTTACTGATGGTGACGCCATCGAATTTAACTTTGAGGGGGCTCTTAATCGTGACGCCCCCCACGGCGTTGACGATTTGCTTGAGGCCGCCCATGTTGATGGTAGCGTAATAATCGATTGGCACGTTTAGTAATTTGCTGACACTTGCCTTGGCCATCTTGGAGCTACCAATGTTATAGGCGGCGTTTAATTTTTGGACGTTGCGGTTAGGCGTTCCAACCATTTCAGCAAGGGTGTCGCGCGGAACACTGGTAATAATCGTCTTCTTCGTTTTAGGATTGATTGTCACGATCATAATCGTATCCGAATTACCGCGGTCGATTCGGCCGTCGGCGCCGGTATCCACGCCGAGCAGTAGGACGCTAAACGGTTTACTGGTATCGACCTTGCTTTGCCCGTTACCGGTGTAGACGGTTGATTGAAAGCGGGAACGTGCCCACCAGGCGTAACCGCCAACTGCTAATAACCCAATTAATAGGAAGCAACCGACAATTAATAAAATTGAGCGGTGTTTTGTATTTGCCATGTGTCGCATCGTTTTTACCTCTTTCTAGCGCGCGCGCAATCAAGAATTAGCTCGATTTTACGGACTTTTGGGGTGAGATACCATCAAAGTAACTTTGATTGGAAAGTATGCGAATAAGGCGCTGAACAGCTAACCCGCTTTTTTGAATTAATTAGCTTATAATAATCATGAATATGATTAACAATGAAGCGAGGTCTTGGAAATGACAACTTTTCGAGCGTTTGATGATCAGGAAGTAATTGAATTTTTGCGAAAGCAAGTGCCAGATGGAACCGTTCGTACGGATGAAGCAACGCTAAAACGCTATTCCTTTAGTGCGAATTTGACTGATGATGACAGCGGCTTGGCGTTAGCCTACGTCGCGGCCGAATCAACGCGCGATATCCAAGGCACGCTGAAAGCGGCCCGCAAGTTTCACCTGCCAGTAATTCCCCAAGCGCAAACCACGAGTACGGTGATTGGCTCGGACGGAATCGCTGGCGGGATTTTATTATCGACCGCCAAGATGAACCGAATTATCGAAATTAGTAAGGAAGATTCGCTGGCAGTGGTACAACCCGGCGTGGTGAATGGTGACTTGGATCAAGCGGCCCGCAAGCAGGGCATGTTCTATGCACCAGATCCGGGTTCGCGGCCGATGTCTGGTATCGGCGGGAACGTCGCGACTAACGCTGGTGGAATGAGTACTGTCAAGTATGGCGCCACTAAGGATAACGTGTTAGGGGTGAAGGTCGTTTTAGCCGATGGCCGGGAAGTTCAATTTGGCGGTCGGACCCTCAAGCAAGCGTTTGGGTATGATTTAACCCAACTCATGGTGGGCTCGGAAGGAACCTTAGGAATTATTACCGAGGTCATCGTCAAACTGCTACCGATCCCATTGGGAACGCCGGTGATGGGGGTGGCCTTCTTTGAAAACATGACGGCGTTAGCAAAGGCCGTGACGGCCATTCGGATTTCGGGGGTGGCTCCAACGATGCTCGAAGCCCTTGATGGTAAGACGGTGGCGGCCTTAGACCGTTACGAAGGGACCCATTACGCTCAGGCGAGTGCGGCCATGCTGATTTTTAAACTGGATAACGGTGGCGAAACTAGCATGCGGGTCGTTCAGAAAATCTTAGACGAACAACGTGCTAGCAACGTGACGGTCACCACCGAACCCAAGCGTCAGGCCGAACTAGAACAACTCCGACGCGACATGTTACCAGCCGTTTTTGCGGGTCAAAACCATATTATGGAAGACATGGCGGTGCCGTTATCTCAGCTTGCGCCATTGATGGACTACATTCAGGACCTATCAGATCGGTTGGACGTCCAGATTTATACAGCCGGGCACGCTGGCGATGGTAACGTCCACCCAACGATTGTGTGGCCTAAAGCTGAAACGACCGTTCCCGAAAAGGTGATTGTGGCCTTACAAGCGATGTTTAAGCAAACGTTGAAAATGGGTGGAACGATTACTGGCGAACACGCCGTTGGGATGCTTAAAAATCAGTGGAACAACGCCGAGTTAGGCGAAGCGGTCGATCAACTACAACATCAAATTAAGGCCGTGTTTGATCCACTTAACCTGCTTAATCCGAAGCGAAAGATTAATTAACGACTAAATTTAGGCTCAGAATTAGTCATTTGGTTGCGGAACCGGCCGATTATGCTTATCATGATAGTATTGTAATTCATCAATCCATGGGGGCGATCAAATGGCGTTAAAGAGTTCGAAAATTCGTTTAGAGTTTGATGCGGAAGTGCTCCGTAATGAAATTTTTGACGTACACGATTTCGCTAGCTTCCAACGTTTTTGGCAACGCTTTGAACATTTCTTGACGGATCGAATGGTAGTCGGGCACCTAAACGTGCTGGAAGGCCACGGCTTGATTCCAAGTGAGTTTAAGGATGCCAACGGCCGGCTAGCTTACCGTGCCGGTGATGCGGATTATCAAATTGATTACGATCAGATCGTTCGCGAGTGGATTGTGACAATTCAATAGGCAGAAGAGTAGTTTTAGAGTCTAATTGGGGCGAAATGAAGTGAGTGAAGCAGTGAATCCGAAGAACATTGCGGATGATGACCAGCTATTACCCGGACCACCCGAGTTATTACAAGCCGTGGACCAGTTGAAGGCCTACTCGCTACGATACGAAGTGGCCATGAAGCTCGTTCTCGATAAGTTGGATTATATCAGTCGCGAATACGAATTAAGGTACGGGTACGCGTTGATTGATAGTAAACAATCGCGGATTAAATCGCCTGAAAGTATCGTCGGTAAGTTGAAGCGTAAGCACCTACCGCTGACTTTTAATGCCGTCTTTGACAAGTTGCACGACATTGCGGGGGTGCGGTTGATCGTCCGTTTTCTCAGTGACGTTAAAACGGTTGAAGACCTACTAGCCACGCAAGCCGATATTCAAGTGCTCCGCGTTAAGGACTACATTCACCATCCCAAGCCGAACGGCTATCAGAGCTTACATTTAATTTTGGGCGTGCCGGTGTACACCGTTGACGGTCCCAGCATCGTGGAAGTCGAATTGCAAATTCGAACGATTGCGATGAACTTCTGGGCGTCGTTAGAGCACGAACTTAACTATAAGAAAAACGTGCCACACCAAGAAGCGCTGCGCGAATCGCTAACGAAGAAGGCCCAGTTAATTACTCAACTGGACCGCGAAATGGACGATATCAAGCGACGGATGTACCAGCCGGAACCAAAACAATTATAACGACTAAGTCGGAGCTAGGTAGCTTACCTAGTTCCGACTTTTTTGATAATAATTGATTGAAATCAAGTTTTAACCGCACCCATTCCCGGATAATGATGTCGATGGGAACTGAGTGCGGCGATTTGTTAATTGTAAAATATGAACGTCCATTCGGGAGTGAGAATACTTTCTTAAACTGCGGTAGCATGATATTTTTATTTCGAAGGATAAATTATTAACGTGCTTGAAAATAACTAATTTAATCCGGGGACTAAGCGCCCCCACGTTGACCACGGAGGTGATCAGCAAATTATTGTCGGCGCGGTAAGTTATTAACGGGTTTACCGCGGTACCACCAGTCGTTGATAAAACTAGCCAGTTGTTCGGGGGATTCATGGAGCCCGGTCTTTAGCCAGTAACGGACAGTTCCAACGATACCGTTGATGTAGTACTCAAACATGTACTCCTTTTCGCGGTCGTTAATACCGATAATTTGGGCCTTATCGTTCGCCCAGATTTCGCGTTTAGTTGTTGCGATAAAGCTCATCAGAAAGTCTTGGTCGGTCGTTAAAATAAACGACGTAATGGCGTGCCGTTTTTTAACAATTTCAAAAATACCGGTCAGCATCGCTTGGAGCGAATCTGGATCGGTATGCTGATTGATGACGTTCAGCAATTCTTTGGTCGCGCCTTGTTCCATTTTTTCCATGCAGTCCTTGACGTCGGTATAGTGGGCGTAAAACGTGCCCCGGTTAATGTCAGCGGCCTTGCAAACGGCGGTGACGGTAATTTCGTCGAGCGCCTGAGTTTGAAGGAGCTGAATGAGACTGTCTTGAATCAATCGCCGGGTCATCTGCGAACGTCGATTGTTTTTGGTACCTACCACGGGGAATCACCTCATTGTTTAAACATTTGATGGAGAATGTGTCGATTTAATGACGATTTGGTGAAAATTGATGGTTGAATTTTCAGTCATTTTCAACTAACATGTTGTTATTATTTAAACACATTGTTGGTTAAATGTCACGATGTCATTTTTTAGAATTCTTATATTAGGGAAGGGATATAGAGTGAAAGGGAGCCGTAGACGCTTTACAATCCAAGCGATTGTCTGGCTGGTAGTAATGGTAGCGGCCATTATCTTCCTGCCAAATATTAGTAGTCTGGTCCGTGAAAAGGGTCAGACCCAGCTGCCAAGCAGCGCTAAAAGTCAAGTTGCACAAGTCATTCAAGATCACTGGGGACGCAATCAAGATAATACGCGTCAGGTGGTCGTCGTCTTTAATAACGGCGATTCACCACTAACGAGTGATCAAAAGCAGGCCATCGATGGGACGATTGACCGCTTTAAAACCGATAAGGCGAAGTACCACGTGAAATCAATGACGGCGGCTAGCGATAACGCGGCGGCTAAAAAGCAGTTGATTTCCAAGGATAAGTCGACGGAGTTACTCCAACTGATGGTTGGTAAAAATCAGACCGTCGCGAATATGACTAAGAACATTACCGCGGGTGCGAAAACGAGCGGGGTTAAAACCTACGTGACGGGGAGTGACATCTTAAACGATGACTTTACCCAGGTCACCGAAGCGGGAATTAAGAAGACCGAAATTATTACGGTTATTTTTATCTTTATCGTTTTAACCTTGGTCTTCAAGTCACCAATTACCCCGTTGATTTCGCTATTGTCCGTCGGGGTCTCGTTCATCATTTCATTGAGTATTGTGATGAACCTGGTAAATAAATTTAATTTTCCACTGTCCAACTTCACGCAGGTCTTTATGGTCGTCGTGCTGTTTGGGATTGGGACCGACTACAACATTTTACTGTTTGATCAATTCAAAGAAGAACTCAGTCACGGCGATAGTCCGGTAGCCGCGACTGGGCGTGCGTTAAAAATAGCCGGCAAAACGATTCTATATAGTGGGTCGTCCGTCTTAATCGGGTTTACCGCCCTGGGATTAGCGAACTTCTCCATCTACCGTTCGGCGGTCGGTGTGGCGATTGCGGTTGCCATTCTGTTACTCGTCTTGCTCACGTTAAACCCGTTCTTCATGGCACTATTGGGGGCGCGGTTATTCTGGCCAACTAAGAAGTTTGCCGGCGGGAGTACCAGTCGGATGTGGCACGGTATTGCCCTCGGCTCTGTCCGGTACCCACTAATTGCACTGGTTGTGGTTCTGGGCGTTTCATTACCATTTGTCCTAACTTATAACAATCAGTTGAATTATGATACGTTAGCTGAATTAAACGATACGATTCCAGCTAAGCAAGGGTTTAAAGTCGTTCAAAAGCACTTCTCAAAGGGGACGGCCGAACCATCGACGCTTTACATTAAGACGGATCACGCGTTAAACAACGAGAAGGATTTAAAGGTCATTGACCGTTTAACCAAGCAGTTGCAAGACGTTAAGGGCGTTAAGACCGTGGCTTCGGTCACGCAGCCCGGTGGTTCCGAATTAGAACAACTTTACATTAATAGTCAATTAAAGACCGTTACTGGCGGAATGAAGACTGCCGGTAAGGGCTTAACGAAAATTAGTAGTGGCCTAGACGATGCCAACGGTAAGCTGAAAAAAGCGAACATCGGCGACAGCGTCAAGGACGTTAAGAAGTTAGCGGACGGTTCAAACACCTTACGAACCGGTCTAGCTACTTATACGAACGGCGTTTACACCGTTGATAACGGCCTCGGTCAGTTAAATAGTAAAACGGGGACCCTAGCGAGTGGGGTTAACCAACTGGCGGATGGCTCTAACCAAGTTACGAGCGGCCTCAACACCTTAAACGGCAAGACCGGTCAACTGAATAGCGGTGCTAACCAGCTGGCCAGCGGCTTAGGTACTTTAAACAGTAAGACGGGGACGCTTGCTAACGGAGCTAGCCAATTAGCCAGTGGTGCTGGTCAATTGCAACAAGGAGTTGTGAGCTACACGAACGGCGTTTACACCGTTAACGACAACTTGAATAAGTTGAATTCGCAGACGGGGACGCTTGCTAGTGGCGTAAACCAATTGGTTACTGGGACCGGGAGCTTGTTTACTGGTTCTAGTGAATTAAGCTCTGGCTTAAATAAATTAAATGGTTACCAAAATGATGTTAACGGTGGGACGAATCAATTAACGGCTGGATTACAAAAAATGCAGTCGGAAGTTAATGATTCGGTTAGTGCGGGAACTAGCGCAGAAAATACGGCTAAACTGGAAAAACTACAGTCAGGGCTTAAAGAATTAAATACAGCCATGGCTGAGTTAGAACAAAAGTATGGCAGCAATACTAAGTTGCCCGATATTAGTTCGATTCAAACCACGGCAAAGACGCTTTCTGAAAATAGTGACACAGTAGCCTCCGACGCTGCTAACCTAAAGAAAACATTAACGGATTTGGAAACACAATTAGGCTCGGGTAGCTCAGTTAGCCTTAGTGAATCTGATATTAACACCATCGTTGCAGCGGTTAACAAAAATGGTGGTCAGGAATTAACTGATGGCCAAACGCAAGCCCTAACCGCCGCGTTGAAGGCGTTAGAAAGTCAGCTGAACGACAAGGTAACGCAAGCGACGAGTTCTGCTAAGACTAGTGCGGAATCAGCTAAAAACAGTGCGTCGCAATTGGAGACGGACTTAAGTAAGCTAAGTCAAACTGGTAATAGCTTATCCAGTGAGTTACAAGAATTAACGGCGCTTAGCTCGCAACTTAGTGATTTATCACAATTACAGACGTTAGCGAAGAAGTCGATTGAGGCCAATAATGGTTCGCTAGAAGTGATTGATCAATTGCAAAATGCCATTTCTGGGATGCAGGCGTTACAAACGGGCTTAAACGGTACTGCTAGTCAGGCCGGTTTAGTCCCAGGTGCTCAACAAGTTCAACAAGGGTTAGCAAATCTACAAAGTGGGACGACTGCTTTGAAGAGCAAGTTGACAGATTATACGGGTGGCGTTGCTAATGCTGCTAATGGTGCTAACCAGTTAACTGCTGGTGCGTCCCAAGTTTCAAGTGGGATGACTTCATTACAATCAAAGGTACCAACTCTAACCAGTGCCATCGGGGCCCTCAGCGCCGGCACCAACCAGTTAGTTGCCAATAATGCGCAACTGAACAGTGGTGCGAGCCAGTTAGCAAGTGGTACGAGTCAGTTAAACGGCCAAGTTCCAACGCTTGTCAGTGGTGTGAACCAGTTGAGTAGTGGTGCCACGACCTTAGCTAACGGAACTGGTCAGTTAGCTAGTGGGGTGACCCAATTAGCTAACGGTTCTGGCCAAGTTTCAAGTGGTTTGGGGACCTTACAAGGGCAAATTCCAACCTTGACGACGGCCATTGGTAAGTTGGCTAACGGGACGAGTCAGTTGAACGCAAACTCCGCCACCTTGAACAGTGGTGCGAGCCAGATTGCGGCTGGGAACCAGACGATGTACACCACGATGCAAAGTCTCGTTGGGCAGATGCAAACCTTACAAAACGGCTTGAAGTCCGCTAGTGATGGGACCAAGCAAGTTAACAAGGGCGTTGGCTCTGCTAATAGTTACCTGACGGGCTTACAAGATTCTGACGCCGCTAAGACGTATTACGTTCCAAAGAGCGTCTTGAAGGGTAAGACCTACGCTTCCGCGTTGAAGGCGTACATGTCAGAAAATAACCATGCAACGAAGATGACAATCGTCTTGAACGAAAATCCAAGTTCGAAGGCCGCCATGAAGAAGGTTTCCGCTATTCAAACGCAGGCTGAAAACAGCTTGAAGGGGACTTCCTTAGACGGTGCTACGATTGCCATCGGCGGTCAGACTTCTGAGACCAACGATACACAGGCGATTGCGTCTAGCGACTTTATCCGCACGGCGGCAATTATGTTGATTGGGATTTTGATTGCCTTGATGGTCATCACCCGGTCCGTCTTACAGCCGTTCTACATCTTAGGGACGTTGTTATTGGCTTACATCATGTCCTTGAGTATTACCCGGATGCTAAGTAGCTGGTTCATGGGTCAAGATATGTTGACTTGGAACACACCGTTCTTTGGCTTCATTATGTTGATCGCCCTCGGGGTGGACTACAGTATCTTCCTGATGATGAAGTACCGCGAATTTGATAATTCCGCGGCAACGCCAAGCACGCGAATTACGCGGGCTGCCGCCGTAATTGGGGCCGTGGTGCTATCCGCCGCCTTGATCTTGAGCGGGACCTTTGCCGCCTTGATGCCATCCGGCGTCTTGACGCTGATTCAAGTGGCGATGGTCGTCATTATTGGTTTGATCATCTTGGTCTTCTTCATTCCGGCCGTTATTCCAAGTTTGATTCGCTTAACGTACCCGTTAACGGATCGGATGGAAGATGAAACCACCGCTGAAGAACCCACGAAACGGTCACGAAAGTAATTAGATAAAAGAACGCATTAACCGCAACCAAGCGGTGTTGAGTAGACGATTGAGTTTGCTCGGCACCGCTTTTTTGCTAGAAGGAGGAGGAACACGATGCAACGCTGTCCATGGGCGAATACGTCGCCCGCAATGCAAGCGTACCACGATCATGAATGGGGTCAGCCCGTTCATGGGCAACAAAAACTATTTGAATTATTGAGCTTGGAAACTTATCAGGCCGGGCTCAGTTGGCAAACCGTCCTGAATAAACGGGGCGCGTTTAACGCGGTTTTCTACCATTATAATGTGCAACGGGTGGCCCAAATGACGGCCGCCGACGTGGACCGGTTACTGCAAGACGAGCGGATCATTCGTCACCGGCAAAAACTGGCGGCCACCATTAACAATGCGCGGGTCCTAGCGAACTGGTCCGAACCGGTGAGTTTTTCAACGTGGTTGTGGGCGTTCGTTGATGACCAACCAATTCGTCACCCGTGGCAAACGGCGGCGGACGTCCCCGCCAGTACCCCGTTGGCCCAAACGCTTGCCCGCGAGCTGAAGTGCCACGGCTTTAAGTTCGTCGGCCCGACCACGGTTTATTCGTTTTTACAGGCAGCCGGACTCGTTAACGACCACTTAGCAAGTTGTGATTGGGCACCGGAAAACCGGGGGCGGGCCTAATATTAAAATCGTTATTACAAGTTATTTATAAATAAATTCTTATGAAACTAATAATCTAAAATTGACAGTTAAGCATGGATTTGCTATGCTACCCCCTAGATAAAATAAACTAAATTAAGGGAGTTGCAGATGCAAATTAAAATCAGTCAGTTCATTCGGCACTTCGTCGTCGGGCTTGTCGTTGTTGGTGGTTTGAGTAGTATGGGCCAGCGGGGCGCGGCTGATGATTTGATTGAGCACGCGCCCCAAGGATTAGCGATCGACACGGTTTTACAGCCGGCGACGTTTCCGAATAACGATACGGTAGTGACGACTAAGGCGGGTACCGAAGCGAGTCCGCAACAAGTGGTGACGCTGGTGAACGGGGCTAACAAAGTGGGAGCGTTATGGTCGACCCCCGGCAATGGACTGGACCTGACCCGGGATCAACACCTGCGTTTTAAGGTCTACCTGGGTGCGAGTGAAAATTGGCGGACGGAAGGCGTCGCGTTCGTCTTGCACGGCGACCCCCGGGGTCAAGCCGCGATAACGACGGGGGCGCCTGGCGACCTTTGGGGTGAAACCCTGGGGGTTTATGGGACCGACCGTAAAAAGGCTAATGCCCAACAAATTGCGCAACGGGCGATTCAGCACAGCTGGGCGCTGGAGCTAGATACCAATCATAATGAGAGCGGAGTCGGCAGCGGCTTTGACCGTAATGACAACGTTGACGGCCAACACGTCGCGGTCAGTTATCCGGGGCTTGCTGAGACTTACCACGAAGCGTACGAAGGATTTTGGCCCCTACGAAGCTACTTTTATAAGATGAATCACCAGCAAGCACGTGAAAACCTCCACCTCACTAATAAACAGTGGCACCCGGTTGACTTGCAGTGGCAGGCGACGACTCAAACGATGACCTATACCATTGACGGCCACGTGCAGCGGACGACCATTGATTTAAATAAGCTGGGGGGCGACCGGACCAACGTTACCTGGGGGTTAACAAGTACAACCAGTAATCAGGAGCACGTGACGAACCGTTCGTTAGTTGTTTTTGACCGGTTGCCCGGAACGATTACTGGTCAGGTGGCCGTAGACGTCCACAACGTAACGCAAGACGTACCGGTAACCGCGGGCGCCCAGGTGCGCCACGGCGACGAACTGGCCTATCGCTACCGAATTAGCCACGTTGGCGGCGCCAAGTTATGGCAACACGTGCTGGCCCAATTAAACTGGGCGCGGCAGTTGAACGTCAAGTCGATAATTGTCCAGTACGCGGATGGTCACACGGAACCACTCAAATTGCCAGCCGCGGGTGTTAACCAGTTGGCTTACCAGCTAACGCGGGCACTGTCGGCTGATAATCCCAGCGCGACCATCATTATTCAGGGAACGGTAGCCGCTGAAGATGACGTGACTAGTCAGCATGCCGAAGTGGCGGTGACTAGTAGTAGTGGTCAGGCGACGAGTACCATTCCTGACTTTACAATGATTGCGGAACGGCGGTTAGCACTGACGGTGCCGGAAGCAGAATTGACGGCGGACAAGGGGCAGATCGTTACCGTTGCCGGGCAACTCACGGTGAACGATAAAACCACTTTTGATCCACGGACGATGACCAGCTTAGCGAAAGTGAACGGGCAAACGATTCGCCAACCGCTAACCACGACCGACCCGGTTGGCACGGTCCGCTTACGGGTTACACCCCAACACTTGCACGTTGGTGAGAACCAACTGGAACTGTGGGTCCGCGACGCGGCTGGCAACGAGTCACCACGGGTAACGGTGAAAATAACCGTTCGCGGTGGCGAATTGAAAATTAAGCACCACGATGCAACTAAGGGGTTTGAGCCGCTAAAGCTAACGGGGAGCACGCAACTTAGCCGGCCCCGGGATGGCTGGCAACTCGTGGTTAGCGATGAGCGTGGCCGCGGTCGGCAGTGGCAACTTAGTGTGAGTGCGACGCCGTTTCAGGACGCGCAGGGCCGGCTACTAGCTGGTGAGCTGGTGTATCAGAATGGTCAGCAGCAGGTTCCGGTTAACCACGTGCCGGTAGCGGTGGCGCAACGAACGAGTACTAGCGACGATGACGTGCACAATGCTTTGGGCGGCTGGTCAAGCGACCAGGGCCTCTTCATTAAAACGCGTCCAGACGCAATCAGTGGGGATTACGTAGCCACCTTAACGTGGCGGCTGACGGATGCGCCCCAGTAGAAATTACTAAGCGGAGACTGTGACGATGAAGTCACGGTCTCTTTTTTTGATGCTATGATGGGTGGTCGTAATTTGCTCAAAAGATTAAAAAAATCATAATGACTACTAACAGCAGTGGTTGAGGTTGGGACTAATTTAGTCAGTGTTCCAGCCAACCGGTGGCACCCGCTGCTGGCGGCAAGCTGATTCGCCTTTTACCTTTAAATCAATCAAAATCCGCCCACGCTTCGGCGTAACCTTCGAACTGGAGGATTAGACTTATCTAATTATAAATATTCAGTAGGACGCCGCAGATTGACCCCAATATATTCATAAAAACGTCCCATCTACCGTGTAAATTGACAGTGTTCAAGCAATTTATTCTGATTGAAGGAGGGTTAAGCGTGAATTTTTTTAAACGAGCATGGCTTAATCTAACGGCAAAGTGGGGGCGCTCAGTGCTATTAGTACTGGTGACGTCCGCGATTATGTTATTTGTGTTGGCGGGGTTACTGATTCGTAATGCCGCTAATACGGCTACCAGTAACGCCAAAAAAAGCGTTGGGGCAACGATTACGTTGTCGGCCAACCGGGAGGCGGCGTTTAAGAAGATGCGGCAACAAACGACTTCGTCTTCTAATAAACAGCAGCGGCCTAAATTGACAACGACCCCGGTCAAGTTAAGTGATGCTAAGCAAATTGCCAAGTTAAAAAACGTGGCGAGCTATAACGCTAGCGTTTCGACTTCGGCGAACGCCAAAAGCTTTGATGCCATTTCCACGAGCAGTAGCGGTGGAATGGGTGGTCAAACCATGGGCGGTATGAGTAGTAACGGTGATATCTTGATTTCTGGGGTCACCGCAACGAGTGCGGTTACGAGTTTTTCCAACAACTCGAGTAAGATTACGAAGGGCCGCGGCATTACCGCTAGTGACGCTGGGACCAACAACGTCGTCATCGAAAGTGAGCTGGCTAAGCAGGACAAGCTCAGCGTGGGTGACACGATTAAGTTGAAGGGAACGACGGGTAAGAAGACGACTTATACCATGAAGATCGTGGGGATTTATAAAGCGGCTTCGAGCGCTAGCACTGAGCAGGGTCCGGGCGCAACGGATCCCGCGAACAGCGTTTATACGTCGTACACCTTTGCGAATACCGTTAAAGGTTCGAAGTATAAGAATACCGCGGATTCCGTCACCTTTACGTTGTCGAATCCGGCTAAAGCTAGCAGCGTGACCGCGGCCGGCAAGCGCCTAATCAGTACCAGTAAGTATTCGTTAAGCAGTGATGATAGTAGTTACCAAACGGTGAAGGCGTCGATGAATAACGTCAAGTCGTTTGCGGACAAGATTGTTTGGTTAGTCGCGATTGCGGGGACGATTATTTTAGCCCTGATCATCATCCTGATGGTTCGCGAACGTCGTTACGAAATTGGCGTGCTCCTGTCACTTGGCGAGGCGCGCTGGAAGATCGTCGCTCAGTTCTTTGCGGAAATGGTGATGGTACTGGTCGTTTCACTAGTGCTAGCTGGTTTTGGTGGCAAGTTTGTGGGTAACAAGCTGGGTCAACAACTCATTAGTCAGCAAACGACCACGACGGCTACGACGACTATCGGCAGTACGAACCAACAACCTGGTGGTGGAAATGGCCAAGCGCCAAGCGGCAATCCGGGTGGTAGTGGCCAACCAAGTGGAAACCAAACGGGTGGCAGTGCGCGTCACGGGCATCAAATGACTAAAGGCGCAACCGCTGACCAGTCGCAACTCAACATTGACGTCACGTTATTAGACTTAGTAGAACTTGGCGGCTTTGGCCTAGCCATTATGTTCCTGTCGATTATGATTGCGTCTGGTGGTATTTTACGGCTTCAGCCGAAAAAAGTTTTAATCGATTGATTCGAGGAGGGATTGGATGCTAAAAGTAACGGACTTAGGTTACTGGTACGATCGCCAAGCAAACAGCTTATTTGAGCACGTTAATTTAAACTTTGAATCCGGGACGTCCTACGCGATTGTTGGTCAAAGTGGTTCCGGAAAAACAACTTTTCTTTCATTATTAGCGGGGTTGGATAAACCACGAGCCGGTAAAATTGAGATTAACGGTGAACCAATCAATGAATTGGGGCTGACGACGTACCGCCGCTCGCAGGTTGCGATTGTGTTTCAGTCGTATAACTTGCTGACCTACATGTCACCGCTAAACAATTTAATGACGGCGATGGCAATTACGAACGCCAAGCACCGGGGAGATCGCGACTACGCGCGGTCCGTCTTACGGAAGTTGGGTTTGAGCGACCAGCAAATGACGAAGAACGTTCAACGCCTATCCGGTGGGCAGCAGCAACGGGTGGCGATTGCCCGGACAATGGTCTGTGACGCGCCGCTGGTCGTGGCGGATGAGCCAACCGGTAACTTAGATGAAACTAACACGAAGGACGTGATTGCCCAGTTTCAGAAAATTGCGCATGAACAACATAAGTGTGTGATCATCGTGACCCACGAACCAGACGTTGCCGCCGCGTGCGACCACGCCTACCGCTTAGCAGAACATCAATTTAAGAAAGAAGCCTAGTTAAGTTTGAAGGGAGTGCGCCAAAAGTCGGCTGACTTTTGACACACGTTTCGGCTATTAATATGAGGTAATCAAAAGAGGTGGTGACTAATGTCATCATCTTTTTTGGCGCCGTAATTGAAGCGGTTGCACGTTAGTGACCACTTATTTTAGGTGCTAATTTTGACATAACGGGGGCGGTTTCGCGAAATTTTTTAAAAATTCCTTGATGAATTTTAGGCTGAAATCAATTTTGGCATTTGCCGGGGTTCAACTAAATTAGCAAGAAAATAAACATTTTAGTGCTAACTGTTTATCATCTAACCGAAAATACCCAGTCTTTTCTGTAAACCGGTGTGAATATTACAATTCATTACAAAATCGGCCGTTTATTACAATTGCCCCCGCAAATCGTAATCTTCTGATTATTGGACTGCAATACTCGGCAGTTATACTAGTTTCTGTTGATTGGTTGCGGGCAACGTCCCCGACCAATGAAAGTTGAAAGTATATAAATCGAAAATTGTTTTACTACCATATAGGAGAGTGTCTTAAATAATGAAAATCAAAAACTTAGTATTATCATCAACCGCCGCCTTAGCCTTGTTCGCCATCTCAACGACCGCTGCTAACGCCGATACCGTTACTGTTAAAGCCGGTGACACCGTCTCAGCTATTGCCAAGACGCACAACACCACGGTTTCAGCTATCGAAAAGGCGAATAAGCTAGCTAACGTTAACTTGATCTTCGTTGGCGACAAGTTGGAAGTTAACGGTACTTCAACGACCAGTGCCGCAGCACAATCCATGACGAGCCAAGCAACCAGCTCCGCTGCAACGACTTCAACTGCTAGCGCCGCTTCAACTAGCAACACTAGTGCAACGAGTGCCGCACCACAATCCGTTGCGAGCCAAGCAACGAGTTCCGTTGCTAAGAGCGCCGCAACTTCAACTGCTAGCGTTGCGTCCTCAACGAGCACGTCTTCAGCAAGTACGGCCGCTTCATCAGCAAGTACGCAATCAGCTGCTAGCCAATCAACTGCTAGTCAAGCAACGTCTTCAACGAGCCAAGCAACGAGTTCCGCTGCAACGACGAGCACGTCATCAAGTGCGGCTTCAACGAGCTCAGCTTCATCAAGCTACACTGGTAGCAACTTACAAAGCTACGTCTTAAGTCAAATGTCATCGCGGACTGGGGTTTCTGCTTCAACTTGGAACAAGATCATCACCCGTGAATCAGGTTGGCAAACAACGGTCAAGAACAGCACGAGTGGTGCCTATGGTTTATTCCAAAACATGCACATCAGCTCAGGTTCCGTTGAAGACCAAGTCAACGCTGCGGTTAGCTTATATAACGCACAAGGCATGTCAGCTTGGGCCCTTTAAGCACAACCCGGTTTTAAATTGAATTTAAATAATGAAGCTGGTTAGGAAGCAATGTCTTCTTAACCAGCTTTTTTTAGGTTTTTTACCAATTGGTGCTGAGATTACCGCCAGCAGCGGGTATAACCGGTTGGTTAGAACACTACGGGGATCTATTTGGATGCCGATTCAAGTAGTATGGATTTTTCCAGCTACGGTTCCCAGCCCGTTAAAACGACTTTGCCAACCATCGTGCCGGCTTCAACGGCGGCGTGGGCCCTTTTGAGATTAGCTGCATTGATGGGACTGTAATGCAGTTTGTTGATGGGTTGCAGGCTGGCGTTTTCGTAAAGTTCAGCTAGGTGGGTTAGGATGTGATGTTGCGAAATTTGAGTTGCAGTCTGGTAGTACGACTTACTGTACATCCACTCCCAGGCAAAGGTTGCCCGCTTTTTCGTCAGTTTTTGGAGGTCAATGAGGCGGTGATTTTCGGTGGTCGCCACGATGCGACCATCCGGCTTAATGAGCGTCGCGATTTCTTGCCAGTGCGCGTCGAGATTATTTAGGTTCAGGACGTAGTCAACGTAGTGGTACCCGGCCCGGTGAACTTGGGCGCTGAGTTCCTGGTGATGGTCAATAATTAGGTCGGCTCCAAGTTGTCGGACCCACGCGATGGAAGCGGGACGCGAAGCCGTTGCAATTACCGTGAGGCCGGCTAATTTTGCCAACTGAACGGCCATGGAACCGACGCCCCCCGCACCATTGATAATCAGGATGGTTTGACCCGCGTTTCCAGTCCAGTTTAGTTGTAGTTGTTCAAACAGGGATTCGTAGGCCGTTAAGCCAACGAGCGGCACTGCAACTACTTGGGCAATTCAGGCGATGGCCTATAATGAAGCGAAAACACAGGGTGAAGTGACAAATTGAAGCCGATTAGCGAACTAACGGCGTAGCGCATCATAAGGCTCGAAGCGATGCTCGCAGTGCTTTCGCCAACCGCTGATTTCCGCCACTGACGGTCATCTCGGTGCCAATTGGATACAAAACTACTAAAAAACGAGCGTTAAAAATGGCAATTAGCCGTTTTTAACGCTCGTTAAATAATTTTCAATTAAGATGGTCTGGTTTAGTACCAGCCGTTTGAGAGCCAGTGGTTCTTGGCGTTTGTCCATGAACCGTAGCGGGAAGAAACGTAGTTGTTCGCAACCCGTTCCTGGTTAGCGGCGGAGTAGTCACCGTTTAAGTATGAAGCACTTAATTGGTACTTACCGATGTATTGACCGTTACGGGCGCTGTATGAACCACCAGATTCTTTTCCAGCAATCCAAGCCTTAGCAGCACTGTCGGAACTGTTACCAGCATTGTAGTTTGTTGCTGGGGTCGTTGCCTTAGCAGCGGGTGCTTGAGCTTGTGGCTGTGCCTGCGTCCGTTGTTGTGGTTGCGCCTGTTGGGTTTGTTGTTGTTGTGGTTGTGCTTGTTGGGTCTGCGTTTGTGCTTGTTGCGTCGTTGCTTCCCCGTCAAGTTCAAGTTGTTGACCAACGAAGATTAAGTTAGCGTTTTGTAATTTATTAGCTTGTTTGATTGCGTCGACCGTAGTGTTGTGGTCAGCGGCGATTTCTGAAACCGTGTCGCCCGCCTTAACGGTGACCGTAGCAGCTTGGGCGGTTGCACCAATGGCAAAGAGACTAGTGGCAGCGGCAGCGGTAGATAATAAAGCGTTCTTGATTTTCATACGTGATGTACACTCCTATTTTTAGTCCGAATTTGGCTTGGCCCCGAATTACTTCCAAGCGCTTTTACTATTCCATAGTATAACCGCTGATTGTAACAAACGAATAGCAGGAATTTTACGTTTTTTCATGAATATTGTAATAAATGGCGCTTTTTGTAATCTTCTGTAATATAAGCCGAATGAAATCGGTTAAATTTTAAACTTGATTTTAAGGTGGTTAACGCAAGGATTAATGGTTTGGTTGGCGAACGAACTAAATTGAGTCAAAAAAAAGCCCGTGTTACGGGCTTTTACAATTACTGTAGATTGAACGCTAACGGTGGCTAACGGTTAACCCATCGCGATGTAAGCGCTTTTTGCGTTAAATTTCCACTTATTTTTAGTAACTAGCAAATTAATCAGCTTTTAACTGGACGAGCCAGTTATCCTTCTCCGCGTTGGTGCCTAATTGAGCGGCATCAGCCAAAAGGGTGGTGTTAACCTTCTGAACGGTTCCGCCAAAGGGGGTGCTAATGGTCTGCGTGGTTTCACCGCTGGTTAGCGTGACGAGGGTCGCGCCACTAGCAAGGTGCTGCCCCTTTGCCGGGAGCGCCAGTGCAGTCACGGGGGTTGCCGGCGTCGCGGTAGCAGTTAGGCCTAAAATCAGGCGCTGGTGGGACTTAGTTTGAAGCCAAACGTCGCCGTAAATGGTGGGCGCGTGTTGTTCGCGGTATTCGTCGCGATAATAATTGATCATTTGTTTCCAAGCAGATTGACGTTTTGCCATGTGTAAGATCCTCGTTTTTTGAATTAGGTTAATGATAATAAGCGGTGCATTAGTTGAAAATGGTGCATTAACGCTAGCTTTTTAACGACGCCCAGGCCGGGAAAGCGCGGCGGTGTTTGGAGTGCTAGCAATTCCTGCAGCGCGGGGGTCGCGTTCAGGCCCGTTAAATGCGTTGGCGCCCAGGCCGTTAGTTTCGTTAAGGCCTCGAAAAATTTTTGCCGTTGGCCCCGCATGCTGGCGTTACTGTCGGAGACGAAGTGGTGAATCCGGAGCGTTCCGTCGGCGGTGGCATAGATGACGTGGAGGGCGATCGCCCGTTCCGGCATCCCACGGTCAAAGTAGCGTTGCCCCATTAACGAGTAGTCACCGAAGCCTTGGTAACCAAAGGGGGCTTGCGCCCACAACGCGCCACTGAAAAATTCATCGGGTAACTGCTGGTAATCGGCGACGTGCTCGGGTGTTGTAAGTGAATCCGTCAGCTGAATGGCGCGGTCACCCGCAATCGCGTGGAGCCGGGCCTCGTTGGAAATCAGAATACCAGCAACTTGGCGCAATGCGGCTGTTTGTTGATAGGCGGCCAATAACGGGTAGTTCGGGGCGACTAGTAAACTAGTTTGCTGCGGCCCGGTCGTCAGAAAATCCGCACTAAAATCGTTGGCTAAAATGGCGGCCGGGTGAAAGAACGGGACGTTGCTTAGAGTGGGTAACGGGTAGCGTTTCGCGCTATGGAGCCCGTATAAACTAACTTGCGGGTTAGCAATTAAACTAAACGGTTGTTGCGCGGCTATGAGCGCTTGGACGGTTCGTTGCAGTTCTTTAGAATCTCGGACCGGCTCAATGATTGGGACGATGTGCGGTCCCAGCATGTCAGCCTTTACGAGCGCTTCTAAAGCGAGCATATCATACATCCGACCGCGAAGATAGGGATAATAGGTCATAGGCGCTCTCCCAAATCGGGGGCGTGCAATTTTGCGAGTTGCAGTTTTAGCGCTTGGCACTCAGCGTTGCGGGCGTCCAGCTCGGTTTGCAGGGCGGTAACGGCCTGGTCTTCAAGTTCAGCGCTAAAGCGGTCGTACAAGTTGTGCTCCGGTGTGTAGACGTCGTAGCCCACCTGGGCGCGTTTTCGCAGCTCCTTAAAAAGCTGGTCATCCGAATACAGTTGCAGGCCCTTTTTAACCCGTTTAGCTTTATCGACTTCGCGGAATAGTGAGCCGACGAAGTGGTGGGTCAAAGCCGTTTCATCAACTTGTAAGGCTTGCGCCTGGGCCTTTTTAACGAGTGTTAGGAACCCGGGCGTTCGTAACGGGTGTGGCGCTAAGGCCTTTGCACGTGCATCGAAAGGCTGGTAAATCAGCACGCCAACGTGGGCCGGAATTTCATCCCGAACGGCATCGTATAGCTCGCGCGGCAGGACGAAGTAGTTGTAATGACCAATGAAGGATAACTTAGCCTTCGAGTGGAAGTCGGCCTTAGTTACTTTTAATTCGAAACAGCGCCAAACAACGTCGCCGTTTGCGGCGACTTCGTAACTGAGTGTATCGACGATTCCCTTTTTAGCGGGCATCGAGACTTCCTCCACGACGTAGGCGCCTTGGTCTAAACAGTAGTGGTAGAGGGTCGTTTCAAGTTGTTTCGTGAGTTTGGTTTTCATCGGGGACCTCCGTTTGGTGCCAAAAATTGGCAATCGTCGCCGTTAGTTGTGGGAGTGATTCAATCGTTTGGTAATATTGCCAGTGCGGCGGAAAGAGGGCGGTGTAGCGCCGACTCGCAAAGCGCTGGTCGAGTAACAAAATAATTCCGGTGTCGGTCTGACTGCGAATGAGCCGCCCAGCGGCCTGCAAGACGTTGTTCATTCCGGGCAATTGGTAGGCGTAGGCGAATCCCTGACCGTTTTGGTGATCGTAATAGTCGCGAATCAGGTTCGTTTCGGCGTTGATGCCGGGTAAGCCGACGCTAACGATGGCAACGCCAATTAGGCGGCGCCCCCGTAAATCGATTCCTTCGGAAAAAATTCCGCCGAGAACGCAAAACCCGACGAGCGGCTGATCATCGTCAATATTGAAGCGGTCGAGAAAGGCTTGCCGTTCGGCGGCCGCCATCGTTGGGGCCTGCGCCACCGTGGTGAGCTCCGGATGGGCCTGGGTAAACGCTGCCTGAACTTGGTGTAAATACCCGTAGGACGGGAAAAAGACGAGGTAGTGACCGCGTTTACCAGTCACGAGCGCGGATAAACTAGCCACGATGCGGTCTAAGTTATGTGCGCGTTGATGATAGGTCGTTTGCACGTAGCGGGTGACCAAAATCGCCTGGTGCTTGGGTGGAAATGGCGATGGTAGTTGGTAGGCTAAGCTATTCGCCTCGCCACCCAATACACGTTGGTAGTAACTCATGGGTGACAACGTTGCGGAGAACAGAACCGCGCCTGCGCCGAGGCTCAGCGAACGGTGCAGAAAGTCACTGGGATCAAGGCAGAGCTGCTTGACGGTTAAATGGTGCTCCGTGTAAACGTAGCGGGTTTGGTAACTGCCGTCGTACCAGTCCCCGATTTTAACGAACGTTAGGCTCGCAAAAAAATAGTCCCGAACCGCATCCACTAGCGGCGACGGTTTTTGGGTGGTTAGCCAGTCAGTGACGAACTCGTTGAACTTTCGTAACACTGGCAGTAACCGTTCCGGTGGGTCGGGCAGCACTTGTTCGGTCGCGTCTTCTTCAAACAGGCTCTTGGTCAGCCGGGTAAACCCGCGCCGAACCTTCTTCAAAGCCTGCTGGAGGTCGTCACTGGGTTGCGTTTGATCGGGCTTCGCCAATTTTAACAAGCCCGCAATCGGCTGATCACTAATTTCGGCCGAGTACATGGCCCGCGAGCGGCTCACGAGGTTGTGGGCCTCGTCCACCAAGAAAAAGTTATCATCGTCATCCTCACTAAAGAAGCGTTGCAAGTATACCAACGGATCAAAAAGGTAGTTATAATCGCAAATGACCAAGTCGCAGAAAAGTGACGCGTCGAGCGAAAATTCAAACGGGTCGACGGTGTGTTTGCGCGCGTATTGTTCAATAACGGGCCGGGTCAACTGATCCTCGTGGGTCAATAAATCCTTTAACGCCGGCTTTAAACGGTCATAGTAGCCCACCATAAAGGGGTTCTCTTCTGGGAGGAGGTCTTGCTCCTCGGCAAAGCGAATCTGATCCTTAGCGGTGAGGGTAATACTTTTTAAACGCAGGCCCTTGTTAGCCATTAAGGCGACTGCTTCTTCGGCAACTCGGCGGGTACTCTGCTTAGCGGTCAGGTAAAAGAGCCGTTCAATCAGGTCTTGCCCCATGGCCTTAATCGCGGGAAATAGCGTCGAAATTGTTTTACCAGTTCCGGTAGGTGCTTCCACGAATAAGCGCTTTTGAAGGCGGATGGTCTTGTAAACGGCCGCGGCCAGTTCCCGTTGGCCCGTGCGAAAAGCGGGAAACGGAAACGCAAGCGGTTCAATCGAAGTGTTGCGGCGATGGCGCAGGTCGGCTCGGAGGGTCAACCAATACTCGTATTCAGTAATTAAGTCCTTAAAAAATTGATCGAGTTCGGCGCGGTGAAGCACTTTTTGCGTCTTAGTAATTTTTTCGGTTGAAACTTGGAAATACGTTAATTGAAGCGTCACTTGGTCCAAATCGGGATGGGCTTGTAATAACAGGTAGCCGTAAACTTTGACCTGACCCCAGTAAAGTGTCAGGGTATTCGTGCTGAGGTCAGTGAAGTCCTGATCGGAGGTTTTGATTTCTTCGATTAAGGCCCCGTCGGCGTTTAATTGAAGGCCGTCGGCGCGGCCCGAAATGATGTAATCGGCGTTGTTCATCGTGACGGTCGTCTTCAAATAGACTTCGCTCGCGTAGTCGCTACCACGGGTGCTTTGAAGTTGGCGGTGGATTTTGGCCCCGGCCAGGGCAGTATTTTGGCTGTTTTTGACGTCGTTTAGGTCGCCCTGACGGAGAACGAATTCAACTAATTGGCGGATGCCAATTTTAGTGGCCACGGTGGACACCTCCTGCTTGCGTAGAAATT
This sequence comes from Lactiplantibacillus modestisalitolerans, assembly GCF_005405425.1. Classification (GTDB taxonomy): domain Bacteria; phylum Bacillota; class Bacilli; order Lactobacillales; family Lactobacillaceae; genus Lactiplantibacillus; species Lactiplantibacillus modestisalitolerans. The sequence continues at coordinate 63,490 of NZ_BJEA01000012.1, forward strand.
AAACCTATTATAAAACAGATGTTCGTATTTGGATAGAGTGTGAGGGCCAGCGGGTTGGTTTGAGGATTAGCCTAGCCAGTGGTGCTATGCGGGTTTTGCATGGTACCGCTGGCGTAGCTAACCGCAGAACCAAGCTGGCCCGAACACGTTTCGGCTATATCGCAGTAAAGCAACTAGTTGTCGCGGGTTATGCGATGGCGGCTTAGCGTAGCAAGCGCAGATGCCAGTCTGGCCGAACACGTTTCGACAATCGTTGTCTAAAAATAAAAACAAGACCGTGACGTTTGCCACGGCCTCCTAAAAAGTAACTTAAAAATGTAACCTGTGAGTAGTCGAAGTTAATGGAACCAGTTACTGTGACGGCGACGAATTGCCTTGCGAATGCTCAATCCGTAACTAGTGATTGCACCGGTTAAAATAACCGCTATGAGCGCTCCCAGCCAAGAGTGGGGCGAGCTATAGTAACTCGCGTAACCAGCGCCAAGACTAACGGCGATAATGACGGGAACGAGTAAAAATACGGGCGCTGGGTGAAGAAAAATCACTGCCGCAATCCACAGCACCGCTGCCGCAATGACGGCGTCCACACTGATTGACGATCCAAAACTGAGCCATAACCCACCGAGGGCTAATAGACTGCCAATGATAAATAAGAGCAGTGCGAAACAGTTGCTAAGAGTCCAGAAAAAGCGTTTGTTAGTCATGAGAATCGCCTCGCTTTCTTTACTCGTATTATACCGTAAAAGGGCCGTTTGAAAGAAACCAGATGCACCCGGGTTCGTTTACAAATTAACAAATTTGTTGCCTTTTACAAGAAACCCTTGAAAGCGCATCCATTATTGATTAAACTGACAGTAGGCACACTTGATGATGGATGGAGGAAAAACGATTATGGCAAAAGTTTTAGCAATTAACGCTGGTAGTTCAACATTAAAATGGAAGCTCTTTAGCGTTCCCGAAGAAAAGGTGATCGCTTCAGGGATGGTTGACCGGTTGGGGTTACCAAATTCCGTTTTTAAACTGAAAAAAGCAGATGGTACGAAGTATTCTGAAACCAAGGATCAGATTGATGCCCACGAAGCAGCCGCCATGGTGCTGACTCGCTTGAAGAGTGACGGTATTCTCGAGCATTTAACTGAAATCACGGGCGTTGGTCACCGGGTCGTTGCCGGTGGCGAACGGTTCCAAGATTCCGTTGTGATTACGCCAACGACGTTGAAGCAAATTAAAGATTTGTCCGAATACGCGCCGTTACATAACCCAACGCAAGCTTATTATATTGAAGTTTTCCAACAATTATTACCAAAAACGGTTCAAGTTGCCGTGTTTGATACCTCATTGTTTGCGAAAATGCCAAAAGTTAACTATTTGTACAGCTTGCCGTATGAATATTATCAACAATTTGGTGCGCGGAAGTATGGGGCCCACGGGACAAGTCACCGTTACGTTGCCAATCGAACCGCTGAATTGTTAGGTAAACCATTAGACGAACTGAAATTAATTACCTTACATTTAGGGTCAGGTGCGTCAATTACGGCGTTTGACCACGGTAAGGCGATTGATACGTCAATGGGCTTTACCCCATTAGCTGGGATCACGATGAGTACTCGTTCCGGAGATGTTGATCCGTCGGTTATTCCGTTCTTGATGCGGCACCTCGGAATTTCCGACGTGCAAGACTTCATTGATATCTTAAACCATAAGTCCGGGTTACTCGGGATTTCTGGCATTTCACCAGACATGCGGGACTTGGATAAAGCGAAGGATAGCAACGAACGGGCCGAATTAGCACTGGATATCTTTGCGAACCGGGTTGTGAAGTACGTTGGGAGTTACGTCGCCGAAATGAACGGTTTGGACGCCCTCGTCTTTACTGCCGGGGTTGGTGAAAACTCCGTTGCAATGCGGGCTCAGATTGCTAAGCAACTGGGTTACTTTGGGGTCACGATTGATGACGCTAAAAACGATACGCACGGCGAAGAACAGGTCATCAGTCAGGATGATGGCCCGGTTAAAGTGATGGTTGTCCCAACGAACGAAGAATTAATGATTGTTCGCGACGTGGAACGCCTCGCACACCGTAATCCGGTAATGAACTAAATTCAAATAATTAAGGAAAAGTGGCTGGTAAACGCAATCGGGGGTGGTTGCGGTACCGGCCACTTTTTTTACGGTGCTGAAAGTGCGACCATCCCGCTAGCTCGTAAAGTCAATTTAAATTGAAGTAACCTTTTAGCTGAAAATCCGGTCAATAGCGAGTACCATTAAATTATCAATAGGCTGTATCAAATTAAATTGCGATATAGCTAACCAGTGAGTTAGGTAAAAGCTTGAAAGGGGTTAGTAGGATGGCAGTAACGTTAGTTCTTGGCGGTGGCTACGCGGGTATGCGGGCCGTGAAATTTTTGCAACGCGGGCTTCCCAATGATGATCAGTTAATCTTGGTGGATCAAACCGGGACCCACACGGAAAAGACCAATTTACACGAGGTTGCAGCGGGGACGATTGCACCGGACCAGATCACGTATCAAATTGACCGGGTAATTGCGGACCGGGTCAAATTAGTGACGGCAACGGTCACTAAAATTGACGTTGAAACGCGGACGGTCGCGTTTGCCGACCACGCGGCTTTACGGTACGACTATTTAGTGGTTGCGCTTGGCTTTCAATCGGAAACGTTCGGCGTCCCTGGCGCGGACGAAAACGCGTTGCCGATGGACGATTTGGCTAGTGCTAAGGCGGTCGCGCACCACATCGGACGCCAAATTCGTAATTATCGCCAGTCGCACGATGACCGGGATTTGAAGGTTGCGGTTTGTGGCGCCGGTTTTACAGGCATCGAACTGTTAGGTGAATTGACCCAGTCACTACCCAAGTTAACGACTAAGTACCAGACGCCCGCGGTTGAATTGGTTTGTTTCGAACGGATGCCGTCGATTTTACCAATGTTCACCGAAAAATTGCAGACGTACGCGCTCGATTTCATGGCTAAAAATAACGTAGACATGCGCTTAGGCGCAAGCATCACGGCGATTAAGCCCGGAGCAGTGCTGTATAAGGACGACGCTGGAAACGAGCACGAATACGAGACCAACACGATTATTTGGACGGTCGGTGTCAGTGGCTCGCACGTCATTGCTGATTCCGGCTTCGACCAGCGGCGCAACCGGGTGAGCGTCCAGCCGGACCTGACGCTCGCTAAGCACCCCGAAGTCCTAATCGTGGGTGACGTTGCCGCGGTCATGCCGCCGGATGGGGAGCGACCGTACCCAACGACTGCCCAAATTGCGTTAGCTTGTGGCGAACACGCTGCTAAAAACATTATTGCCCACCGGCAAGGCAAGCCGATGACACCGTTTAAGTACGAATCTAGTGGGACGGTAGCGTCACTTAGCGACCGCGACGGGATCGGCGAACTGTTTAGTAGTCAGCGACCCGTGCACGGCTACGTCGCGTCAGCTTTGAAAAAGGTCATTACGGACCGCTCATTGTTGGAAAGTGCGAACCTGGGGACCGTCTTTAGTAAGGGCCGGTTTGACTTGTACCATTAAAATTGATTGAATGTTAAATAAGAGCGTGTGCCAAAAGTCGGACTTTTGGCGCACGTTTCGGTTATTAACATAAGGTAACTCTTTGGTTTGGGGATGAGTTTGCTTCATCAAATTGATTCCGTTAAGGTCGTTGTGGACCGCTTAGCTGCGGGCCTAAAATAGTGTCGATCATCAATAAAGTCCGCTCTGAATTGGTTTAACTCAGAGCGGACTTTATTTGGCTAAGTTATGTACTTACCGCACGTGTCGATTAACCGGGGTGTTCAATGAACGGACCCGGGCCACGTTTTGCTGCGGCGTAAAAAAGTGGAGTCGTGGGACGAACGTCAGTGCAGTACGCGCCACGCCAAATTGTGAAAAGGTGGCGCCGTTGGCCTCGATGGCCGCATTGATGCGTTGATTATGCCAATCTTCCATTAGCAAGCCTTCTTTGATGGATTACTCTAAAATGAGTTAATTCACATTTTATCATCATTTTCTAATAATTCAAGTCGAACGCCCGCTGTAACCAACGTAGGGTGGCCGTGCTAATCCGTTGAGATTTGAATTCCCCGGACTTGCCGACTGGCGACCACAAGCGCAATCACCAATAATCCCCCGTAAACGGCGGCAATGATCAGGGAGAGTTGCGGCTCGATATTTAAATTTGCCGAGCTGGTGGGGTGCTCAACAAGTTGAACAACGACCGAGATGTCGGTTGCCGCGTGCAATAAAATTGGTAATAGTAGGTTCCGAGTTCGGACGTATAGCCCCGCAAAGAAGGTCCCAAGGGCCATCGCGAATAAAATTTGCGGCAGAACGTAGGTCAGCGCAATGTGGCTACTATTGATTAAATGGAGACCCCCAAATAAGGCGCTTGAAAGTAAAACGACGAGGAGCGGTCGTCGTGGCCACGTTCGTGCAAGTAACGGAATCAGGACACCCCGAAAAACGTATTCCTCAGTAATGCCAATGAGGAGGACGTAGCCGAGGTAGCGAACGACCAATCCTGAAAGGGGGAGGTGAACGAGCTTAGCAACGTTGGCAGAACAGAGCACCCCGACAACGATTAGTGCGGGAAGGGCCTGCCGAAGCTGGGTGCCGAGTTGCCGGCCGTTCCACCAGTGAACGGGAACGTGAGCAATCCAACGATTAAACGCAATCACGCCCAGTAAGACGACGGCGTCCTGCGCAATGCCGTTATAACTTGCCGGAATGAAGTTGAGACCGGCTAATAATGCAACCCCGAAAAAGAGTGCGAGCACCCAGAGGTAGAGAAATAAAGCGGTGATAATGCCGCGACGAATGCGATGCATGGCTGAAGCCTCCTATTCATGACTAGTCCTATTTTACCATGTACAGGTCCGCGATAGTATGGACAAGTTTACGACAGCTAAAGGGCCGCGACTGCTTACCGGAATAATTGAGAGTTAAACAAAAACGGGACCACCTAACATTCAAGGATGGTGTTAGGCGGTCCCGTTGCTGGTGGCAATACCAGCATCGTTAATGGTTCATCTTAAATTCTAGGTAGCGGTCGTTATACAGCCCGACCTTTGCCGGTGATAAATCCTTGTAAATCTGTAAGTGGCGAATCGTTTCGTCACTCGGATAAAACTGCCGGTCGTTGCGAATTGACTTCGGTAACAGCGCCTTAGCGGGTGCGTTTGGCGTGGCGTAGCCGATGTACTCGGCGTTTTGCGCGGCGTTTTTGGGTTCACTCATAAAGTTTAGGAAGGCGTAAATGGCCTTAAAGTGCTTGGCCGTTTTAGGAATGACCAGGTTGTCAAACCAGAGGTTGCTGCCTTCGGACGGCACGACGTAGTGGAGGTGCGAATTGCTGGCGAGCATTTCGCTGGCTTCTCCCGACCAATCGACGGCAATGGCGGCTTCGTTTTGAATCATGTACATTTTGATTTCGTCGGCCACGACCGCCTTGACGTTCGGCGATAAGCGGTTGAGCTTATTGCGAGCGGCCAGCAGCGTTGCCGGATCCGTCGCGTTCATTGATTTGTTCATGGACGCTAATGAGAAGCCCATCACGTCGCGGGCACTATCGATCAACATAATTTGATCGTGGTACTTCGTCTGCCAGAGGTCGTCCCAGTGTTGGATACTGCCAGGTTTGACAAATTTATCGTTATAAATAATGCCCAACGTTCCCCAGAAGTATGGCACCGAATAGCGATTATGCCGGTCAAAAGCGAGGTTCATGAACCGGGAATCGTAATTTTGCATCCCGGTTAACCGGTTTTTATCCAGCGGTAACAATAAGTGGGCCCGTTTCATTTTTTCAATCATGTAGTCACTAGGGACGGTCAAGTCGTAACTCGTGCCCCCCTGTTTGATTTTAGTGAACATCGCTTCGTTACTATCAAAGGTTTCGACGTTGACGTGGTAGCCGGTTTCCTTTTGGAATTTTTTTAACAGCCCCGGGTCAATGTAGTCGCCCCAAGTATAGAGATTTAGTACCTTGGCACCAGTGCTTCCCGAAGTTCGTTCTAAGTGATTGGCGCCAAACGCGAGCAGGCCGCACACGACGAGTAGGCCAATAATGGCACTAATTAATTTTTTCATTTCCGCCGCCCCCTCGTTGCTGCCCGCCGGTGCCGACTACTGTACTGGTTAATAAAGTAGTAGCCGACGACGAGGACGAGCGCCATTAAGAACATCAAGCCAGATAGCGCGTTAATTTCGAGGTTGATTCCTTGCCGGGCCCGCGAATAAATTTCAACGGATAGCGTGGAAAAGCCGTTCCCGGTGACGAAGAAGGTGACGGCAAAGTCATCGAGTGAGTAGGTCAGCGCCATGAAAAAGCCGGAAAAAATACCGGGCATGATGTAGGGAATAACGACCTGACTCAGCAACTGCCAGTTATTGGCTCCCAAATCGGCCGCCGCGTCTAGTAAGCTGGTACTCATTTCCTGGATTTTAGGAAGCACCATTAAAACCACGATTGGAATGGAAAATGCAATGTGACTTAGCAATACCGAACCAAACCCCAGTGGGATTTTGAGGGCGGTAAAGAAGATCAAAAAGCTGGCCCCGATAATGACGTCCGGTGACACCATTAAAATATTGTTTAGCGAGAGCAGCGTATTTTTGGTGAGTGGCCGGGTAACGTTATTGATGCCGAGCGCTCCCAGTGCCCCCACCGCAGTTGCAATGATTGAGGACAGGAAGGCCACTAGTAATGTATCTAAGAAAATGGCAATTAGGCGACTATCCGCGAATAATTCCTGGTAGTGGGCCCAAGTGAAGCCGTGAAAATTGGTCATTGTACTGCCCTGACTAAAGGAGTAAACAATTAAAAAAACAATCGGCGCGTATAAAATAATGAAGACAAACCAAAGGTACAGGTAACGCCATTTAAATTGAAGTCGTTTCATTTTGTCAGCCCCTTTCCTGACCGCCGTTTCCGGCCGCCGGTGAGCCACATGATAATGACCATCGCAATGATTAAGACGACGCCAATCGTGGAACCCATCCCCCAGTTCATGGTGGTTAAAAAGTGTTCCTCAATCGCAGTCCCTAAGGTAATCACTTTGTTCCCGCCAATGAGGCGCGTCAACATGAAGAGTGACAATGACGGGATAAAAACGGCTTGAACCCCAGCTTTAACGCCCGGTAACGTCAGCGGGAAAATGACGCGACTGAAGGTTTGCCAGTTGGTGGCCCCCAGATCGCGGCTAGCGTTAACGTAGGACGCGTTTAATTCGCTAATGGAATTATAGATGGGTAAGACCATGAACGGAATTTGAATGTAGGCGGCAACAAAAATGAAACTAAATTTAGTAAACAGAAGTTGCTGTGGGCCGATGCCAATGAAACTTAGAAACTGGTTGGCAATTCCGGCTTGACTAAAAATCCCGATAAAGGCATAGGCTTTGAGTAATAAGTTGATCCAGGTCGGCATGATGATTAATAAGAGCCAAAGTTGCGGATGCTTGGTTGCGTTCAGCAAGTAGGCCGTTGGGTAGCTAATCAACAAGGTCGCTAACGTGATTAAAAAGGCGTACCAGACCGAATTAAGGGTCATCATTAAGTAAGTATTAGATGAAAAGTACGTCTGGTAGTTAGCGAGTGTGAACTGACCATCAATGTTAAAAAATGATTGATAAATTAATAGGATGACCGGTGCGATAACGAACAGGGCGATCCATAAAACGTACGGCACAAAGTAAGCCGTGTTGCGGCTAAGTCGTTGTTTACGTTGCATGTTGCCACCCCCTAATCCGCATCTTCGTCGTCATATTGTTCCAGTCGGGCATCGAAGGCGGCTTCACTTTCATTGAGCCGCATCACGTGAATGTCTTGTGGGTCAAAGGTCAGACCGATTGGTTCGCCCTCATCAGCTGGGTTGGTTGAATGAACCAGCCATTCGTTGTGGTCATTGTCGTAGGCAACAATTTCAAAGTAGTTGCCCCGAAAAAGCTGTGAGTCGACCGTGACGACCAGTTTCCCCTGGTCGGCCTTCACGATGTCCAAGTCTTCGGGCCGTAAGACAACTTCGACGGCCTCGTTGGGGTGCATCCCACCGTCCGCGCATTCAAAGCGCTTGCCGACAAACTCAACCTCGTAATCCTGAATCATTTTACCGGGGATGATGTTGCTTTCCCCAATAAAGTTAGCAACGAAGTGGTTGATTGGTTCATCGTAAATATCGACGGGGGAGCCGCCTTGCAAGATTTCGCCGGCCTTCATGACGAAGATCTCGTCACTCATGGCGAGGGCTTCTTCCTGGTCGTGGGTAACGAACAGGAAGGTGATGCCGAGTTGTTGCTGTAGTTCCCGGAGTTCGTACTGCATGTCCTTACGTAGCTTGGCATCCAACGCGGAAAGGGGTTCGTCGAGGAGCAACACTTTTGGCCGCATGACTAGTGCTCGAGCAATTGCGACCCGTTGTTGCTGTCCGCCAGAGATTTCACTGATCTCGCGGTCACCAAAATCGGGGAGCTGAACGAGCGCGAGTGCGGATTGGACCCGCGACTCGATTTCGTCCTTCGGAACTTTATGTAGCTTTAAGCCAAAGGCGACGTTTTCAGCAACGGTCATGTGTGGAAAGAGGGCGTAGTCTTGAAAGACCGTGTTGACTTGCCGCTGATTTGCCGGAAGCCCGTTGATGACTTGGCCGTCGAAATAAACTTGACCAGCCGTGACGTCTGTAAAACCAGCAATTGTTCGTAAAATGGTCGTTTTACCGCACCCGGATGGGCCGAGTAAGGTATAAAATTTACCGGCTTCTAATTCTAAGTTGATGTCCTTGAGAATCTGATGATCCCCATAACTTTTACATACGTTTGTGAGTCGAATAATTGGTTGTGGATTAACCGCCAAGGTAAAAACCCCCTTAATAAATTACAAGTAAGACGCGGTGGTTACTAGGGTAAACGTGCAGGCCGTTTGCCCGCTGTTAAAAATTTGGTGCGCCTTAGTTGCGTGAAAGTACAGGGTGTCACCAGCCGTTGCCTGGTAGCGTTGCTTACCAAGTTGTAAGCTGAGGGTTCCGGATTGAACCAGAACTAACGTTTCGGCAACCGACGGCTCGAACGGTTTGAACCGACCGTTGGGTGCGAGCGTAACGGTGATTGGTTCCATTTCATTTTCATTCGATGCCGGAACAAGCCATTTGAGTTGGTAACCAAGTGTGGCATCGTCGTAAGTGGTTTGCTCAGACGGGTGATAAACGACTTGGTGCGTTGGTTGCTCGGCTGAAAAGAAACTGGCCGGCGAACTTCCCAGTACTGCTAAAATTGAAAAAAATGTTTCCATTGAAGGCGATGACTGACCGTGCTCGAGTTGTGAAATGTAGCCTTTACTGAGATCCGTTCGTTCGCCCAATTCTTCCTGTGTCAGTTGTTTTTGGACCCGCAGTTCGCGAATTCGCTGACCAATATCCATGGCGACCACCCCCCTAGGTAGTTTTATTTGAGTAAACTTTAAGTTTAGTTCAGGCTTTAATTATAGCGAAAAGTGCCCGCGTTTCAAGCTTAATTTCAGTCAATTTCATTGTAACTTAGATTGCGGGTTTAGACATGTGAAAACCGTTTGATTCTTAAGCGCGGGGAGCGGTTTTAGTCGTTTTTGCTAACGGTTATTAAGCACCTTAGTGAAAGGGCCTTGAAAATTAACGTGGTTAGAAATGCAAAAGAAGCTACGACGAGGGTCGCAGCTTCTGAGATGTTTTTTTGGGGGGGACGAAACGTGTTCGGCCAGACCGGTATTTGTGCTTGCTACGCTAACGCGCCATCGCCAAGCCCAGGAGACAACGCCTTAGCTAGGCAGTGCTCGGCATCAACCCGGTATTTTTCTGCAATATAGTCGAAACGTGTTCGGTCCAGCTGACGCCTGCGCCTGCTACGCTAAGGACACAATGCCAAAGCCCGGCATCATGCCCTTAGCTAGGCAGTGCTCAGCATCAACCCGCTGGGCCTCACACTCTTAATCTGCCCGATACACCACTTCAAAGACCTCGCTAACCATCGGCGTATCGGCGTTCAACGATTGGCCGTGAGCCTCGAGCGTTGGCGTGAATTGCGTCGTTTTACGAGTCCGCCAGTCACCAATGGTGCGGTCGCCCTCGCCTTCGTGATAGGCGTGTTCGGCAGAAATCCGGTAAAACGGGATTAGTTCGGAAACGACGGTTTTGATAATCGCTACCGGCTTCATCTCACCGTTTAGCAGGATGTTATAGTCACCAACTTGCGGAATTGCGACTTGCTCGTGAGTATACGAATCAAGTGGCGTCGTCGTTGCGGTCTTAGTGCCGGCCAAAACGAGGTCGGTTAAGGCTTGGACGGCTTGCGGCTGGGACTGGTCACCGAACCACCGGGTTTGATAGCTTGCCCCGTGGGTGTCGGTCGTTTCATTGTAAGCGTTCCATAATTGTTCAGCTGATTGTGCTGGCATCGTGTCACCTAGTTTCATGAGATATAGTTGAATCCGTTTGCGTAAATGAAAACGAATTCACAACGATAGTATAGCATGACCAGTTCCGAAACGGCACGCTTAGCGACCGGAAATTATGAACGAGCGTAGCGGTAAAGGGCCGGTCTGGTATAATACAAGTGTGAATTGGAGGAAACTAATGATGATAGAAATTACGCCAGTCAAAGCCAGTGACTTGCCGCAAATCATGGCGATTGAAAAGGCCGGCTTTTCGAGTGCTGAAGCCGGGAGCGAGGCGGCCTACCGTGAGCGAATCGACCGGTTAGCGTCAACGTTTTTAGTTGCACGTGACCAGGCGGTTGTTCTCGGATTTATCGTCGGACCAGCTAGTGGTGCGCGCTACGTTGAAGATGGCATGTTTGAAAAAACGCCGACAAATTTGCCGCGCGGTGGGCACCAACTGGTTTTAACGTTAGCCGTTTCGCCGTTAGCGCGGCATCAGCGGGTTGGAAGCCAGCTTCTGCAAGCGCTGGAGCAACAGGCTCGGAAATTAGGCCGCAAGAGCATGTCGTTGACCTGTCTTGAAAAATTGGTGCCGTTTTACGAACAAAACGGGTTTGTTAATCAGGGCGTCGCGGCGTCGACGCACGCGGATGAAACTTGGTACAATTTAGAGAAAGTCTGGGAATCGTAATGAAATTAGCAGCTTTACAAGCGCAATTACCGAATTTTAAAATCCGGTTATTAACGCAAGCGGATCAAGCCGACCTGCTGGCATTAGAGCAAACTAATCCGGCTTATCACCGGTACTTCACACCGGAACCGTTAACCGCGACCGAAATTCAGCGAGATTTAACGGCTCATCCGGAGGGCGTCGTGGCCGCCCAAAAGCAGGTCTTTGGGTTCTATTTAGCGAACCGGTTGGTGGCCGTTTTGGACCTCTTAAATCAGTATCCCCAGGAGCGCTTTTTGTTCGTGGGACTGTTGATGGTTAATAAAACTTACCAACGAAAAACGATTGGAACGGTCATTATGACCGGTTTAATGGCGGCCGCGCAACAAGCGGGCATCGTTGCCATTCAATTGACTCGGGTCACGGCGGACACGGCCAGTGCGACTTTTTGGCGTCAGCTCGGCTTTGAGGATGGGGACCAACTATTTTTACCGTTGACCCATGGTGACCGATTACCAGTCACGACCATGACCCGTTTATTAGCCGAAATTTCTTAGTAAATCCTCATCAAAAAAGGGTTCTAAACTGCGGGGGTTCGTGTTAAACTCTCTCTGAATTTAAAACTAAGAAATGAGGCTAATTTTATAATGATTAAACGGTGGGGTAAGGCTGATACTGGGATGCTCGTTGCGGCCGGATTGATTTTAGCAGGTTTGTTTTACTTCTTTGAATTGACCGCCAACTTGCAACTCAGTTTGATTGCCTTTCCAGTTAGTTTGATTGCGCTGATGGGGATTATGGAATACGCTGCTAGTGAATTAAGAAAAAAATAAGGATTCGTCAAAAACGACCAACTCACGGGATTGATAGTGGGTTGGTCGTTTTTGACTGTCCGTGGTGGGGTTGCGTTTGGCGGCTTATTCGGTATGATAGGCTCAATAGTACAGTGTCATACAGTTAAGGGGGGACCGCGATGCAGATTGATCACCACAGTAGTCAGCCGTACTACTTACAAATCGTTACCGGAATTCAGCGGGATTGCGCTCAGGGAATTTTACGGGTGGGGGATCAGTTACCGTCCGTGCGCGAAATGGCTAAACGCCACCTGTTGAATCCAAATACGGTTAGTAAGGCGTATAAACAACTGGAGGCGCAACACGTGATTCAAACGGTCGCTGGCAAGGGGACCTACGTTGCGACGACCACGCAGGCCGAAACCCGGCAACGTATTTACGATCGTTTACAGGAACTAGTCACGCAGGCGCAAGCAGCGGGAATCACCGTCGCGGAACTAGCAAACTGGTTAGCACAGATGAGGGGGACGTCGAAATGATATTAGCGATTGAACAATTAGGAAAACGAATTAACCAGCGGGCAACGCTCACTGAAATTAGCTTCACGGTTCAGCCTGGGCAAATGGTGGGGGTCGTTGGCCGGAACGGGGTCGGGAAAACCACGCTTTTTCGGACGATCAACGGCCAGTGTTTGCCAGATAGTGGGCACGTTCTAGTAGCGGGCCACGATTTACAACGGGAGCCAGCTTACCGGACACAACTGTGTTTTATTGATCCGTTGGCTAATTATTTTCGGGGTGCGACGATTCAGGAAGTGCGTCGCGATTACCAAGCAGCTTACCCGGCGTTTGATCAGGCTAAGTTTGACCAACTGATCACGCGTTATCAGTTGGTACCTAACCGAAAGTTACGCCACTTTTCAAAGGGGAATTTTAACTTATTCTTGATTATTTTGGCGGTGGCGACGAACGCACCCTATCTTTTCTTAGACGAACCCCTGGACGGGCTAGACGTGTTGGTGCGCAAGAACATTTTAAGCATTTTGATTGATGAAGTGGCTGGGGGCCAGCGAGCCATCTTGTTAGCGTCGCATAATTTAGCGGAGTTAGAAGGCGTGGTGGACCGGGCCCTAATTTTAAAGGATGGTCGCTTAGTTAATGATTACCAGTTGGAAACGATGCGGGCGCAGGCGCGTAAAGTCCAGCTCGTTTACCGTGATAAGCAGGTGCCGAAACTATTGAATACGGCCGGCCGCATTGTCCACGTTTCTGGACGGGTAATCATCGTTGTTTTTGAGCACTATACGCCGGAACTAGCGGCTCAGCTTGCCGCAACCGAGCCAGTTTTTCAAGAGGAGTTACCGCTGTCGTTGACCGATTTATTTTTGGCAAATTTGACGGATCAAGCGGACTACGAATTATTAGCCTAAAAAGTGGGGACGAACATGACAAAACGAACAATATGGAAATTATTATGGCGACATTATCGCACGTTACTTTTGAGTGTGATTGGAATTCAGATTTTGGTGGGGATTCGTGAAGGTATCACGGTTTTAGAGTATCGCTTGATTCCCCGCGGTGGGTTTACTTTTGCCAGCGTTAGCGGCTGGCGGTTAGCGGCGGCCGCGCTGATCTTTTTTGCGGTGGGGTTAGCCGTCTTTTTGATGGACACCAGTACCCATTTTAATCAGTACCTCTTTAGTTTACCGGTTGCCCGCCGAAAGATTTTTCGCGTGAAAATGGGCTTGATCGCGGCAAGTTTGGTCAGTGGCTACCTATTAATGGAAGTTGCTTACGGGCTAGTCATTAATAACCGCTTAGCAAAGTATCACGCCTACTGGGACTGGTCGGTGGCGTGGAAGTTAGAGCTCGTGCAGCTCAGTATGTTGTTAGCACTTAGTTTACTGGGGATGACTTTTGGGTTGTGGCTCGGGCACTTACTGGCGGGGGTTATTTTTGGAACCGGCTTTGCGTGCAGCTTAGTCTTTGCGTACGACGCTTTAAATCGGCTAGTTGCGGCCGCGTTGGGCGTTTCCGTTAATCAAGCGCGCTGGTTAGAGTCAATTGATGCGCGGTACTGGCCGGGGCTGGTGCTAGCGGTTGGCTTACTTTGGTTAGTTAGTGTGGGACTTTATGGCCTAGATGCGTGGGCTTTTGACCACCTGTCGCTCGAAAATGACCAGGAATTCTTCCGGTTTCCTAGTTTGCGGCCGGTAGCGCTGTGGTTTTCAATCATCTATTTAATGATCACGATTAGTTGTTCTCAATTCGGGCTGGGCCTCCTCCAGTTGCTGACCAATCAGTATTACGAAGTGATGCCACTTTCACTCGGGATTGTGATGGCCGTTTTGGTCGGTTACGGGACTTGGGGCCTTGGTCGCTGGTTCCTGTACCGGCCGGACCATTTTCGGCGGGCGTGGACCATGAAAAAAATAAGTTAAAACCGTACCCAAAACGGGCCTGCTTAGTTGAAACTGAGCAGGCCCGTTTATTTGGCGGCAATTCTAAGATATGGAAAAACTTTAACGAATTTTGTCTAAACGCTTAGCGACAGTCTTGATATTTAGCAAGTCCCAATCAACTAAGTTGTGTGAAATTGAGTTATGACCCCAAGTACCGCAACCCAACGTCAGGGATGGCGCCACGTTGTCGTACTTATAGCCAATTGCGCCTTGTGAAGCTGGCACGTTGATCAAGGCCCGGCAAGCAGTCATTTCGAGTGCAAAGGCGTTCATGACATCCTTGTCAGTTGTGTGGAGAACGGCCGTGTGCCCAAGACCGCCTAGTGAAAGGCTCCGCTTCATTAAGTTAAAACCGGCCTGCGTATCCTTCGCGTGGACGACGGCTAAAACGGGGGAGAGCTTTTCACGGGAAAGCACCTGATCACCACCAATATCCGGTAACTCAACGGCGAGGACCTTGGTGTCGACGGGAACGTCAAAACCGGCCCACTGGGCGATTTGCCAAGCGGATTGACCCGCAACTTTCGGGTCGACGGCCTGCTTGTCGCGGTTCATAACGGTGCTTTCGAGGGCGTTGAATTGATCAGCTTGGACGAAGTAAACGCCGTTTGAGCGCAAGGCTTGCTTAACTTGGTCATAAAGTTCGTCCGCAACGATTAAATTAGATTCAGATGCGCAAATCATCCCGTGATCGAACGCTTTGGACGTGATCACGTCGCTGACGGCTTGCTTAACGTTAGCTGTTTTCTCAATGAAACACGGGACGTTTCCGGGGCCAACGCCTAGTGCTGGTTTCCCGGTTGAATAAGCGGCTTGAACCATACTAGAACCACCAGTTGCAATTACGGTAGCAACCCCTTTGTGGTTCATGAGGGTGTTGGTGGCATCGAGACTAGGCTGGTGAATCCATTGAATCCAATCCCTCGGAGCACCGGCAGCTACGGCCGCGTCACGGATGATCCGGCCAGTTTCAACACAACACTTCTGAGCAAAGGGGTGGAACCCGAAAATGATGGGATTGCGTGTCTTTAAAGCTAACATCGCGTTGAAAATCACGGTTGACGTTGGGTTGGTGACGGGGGTGACCCCGGCGATGATTCCAACCGGTTCCGCAACTTTGGTAATCCCGCTTACCGGGTCGTCGCTAATAATGCCAACCGTTTTATCGTCCTTGATGTAGCGATAAATTTGTTTGGCAGCGAAGTCGTTTTTGACGACCTTATCCCGATAATTGCCCCGGCCAGTTTCCTCAACGGCCATCGCAGCTAACATCCCACGAGCAGCGTGGGCGGCGTGCGCCATGGCCGTTACGGCCCGGTCAATTTGGTCCTGATTCATTACTTCTAAGTGGTTAGCGGCCAACGAGGCGTTTAACACGAGCCGATCAATTGATTGTTGAACTTCAGCGTGTGCGTCAATTTCTTTCAACATTGAATGGTTCCTCCTAAGCAATTCAGACTTGTCTTCTCTTTCACAAGTCTTATTATAATCATCTCTTCACAAATGTAAACAGGCAGTTGTTAAATGTAAATTTAATTAATATTTAGCTGATAATGCCGGCTTAATCGTCTTAATAGGTGTAAATAACTGCAAGCGTTTCCAAATGGTGATTTTAGCTGACTAGTAATATAATTCACAAGTGGTCATCTAACGCTGACACTTAGGAAAAATTAACGTGGATATAATTTTTTTAATAAACACTAACAGACCTATCAACGGCAATGAAAAGGCTTACATCTAAAAAGCCGATGATTTCGGCAATTAAGCGGGTTAAGTTGCCTAATTAAATATCGCAAATCAGTTATCACTCATAAGTAAAGTGTGCTAAAATGAATGTGATTCAAAAATCGTATCTCTTAATTAACCTAGGAGGGTTATTTTTATGTCATTTGTAAATGCTGTTGATATGACACGCGACGCATACAAGAACCATTACGCTATTGGTGCGTTCAACACGAACAACCTTGAATGGACTCGTTGCATCTTAAAGGGTGCGCAAGACACTAACACCCCTGTTATTATCCAAGTTTCAATGGGCGCTGCTAAGTACATGGGCGGTTACAAGCTCGTTAAGGACTTAGTTGCCGATGAAATGGAAAGCATGAACATTACTGTTCCTGTTGTAATGCACTTAGACCATGGTAACTACGAAGCTGCCAAGGAATGTATCGAAGTTGGTTACTCATCAGTTATGTTTGATGGCCACGACTTACCATTTGCTGAAAACTTAGAAAAGACTAAGGAAATCGTTAAGTTGGCTCACGCTAAGGGCATCTCTGTTGAAGCCGAAGTTGGTTCAATCGGTGGTGAAGAAGACGGTATCATCGGTGAAGGTGAATTAGCATCTGTTGAAGAAGCTAAGACTTTAGCTGACACTGGTATCGACATCTTAGCTGCTGGGATTGGTAACATCCACGGTAAGTACCCAGAAAACTGGACTGGCTTACACTTCGATCGTTTACAAGAAATCTCAGACGCCGTTAAGATGCCATTGGTACTTCACGGTGGTTCTGGTATTCCTAAGGACCAAATCGTTAAAGCTGTTAAGGCTGGTATTAGCAAGGTTAACGTTAACACTGAAAACCAAATTGCCTTTGCTAACGCTACTCGTGCCTACATCGAATCTGGCGCAGACCAAATCGGTAAGGGCTACGACCCTCGTAAGTTATTAGCACCTGGTAAGAAGGCCATCGTTGACGTGATTACTTCACGGATCGGCTGGTTCGAAACTCCATCTGTTAAATAATTGATTTTTGACTCAACTAAAAGCCGACCCCGCGGGGTCGGCTTTTTTTAGTGGAATATATCAATTGGTGTTGAGATTGTCGCCAGCAGCGGGTGTAACCGGTTGGCTGGAACACTGCGGGCATCGATTTGAGCTCACGCAGAAAACCACTGCGCAATCTCAAATTCGAGCCTTATTCTAAGCCGGAAGCAACCCACTTCCGACTAAGAATAATTTCGCAGTTGAGCCATGGTTACACCCGCTACTGGCTAGATTTGCCTGAATACAAGGTTACGCGGTGTATTTCAGTCAGTTTCAATTGATGAGGCTGGCTCTGCGGAACGTTTACTAAACTAAGCGCAAATTTACCCACTATTCTGGCAGTTACAGTGAATTTATTAAAAATTCAACTGACTAGCTTTTAGTAGATCAACATTACATATCAAAGCATTTTTTTAAGTGGCTATGCAATTGATAAATCGTGATTTCTAGTGCTACTACCTAAATTTGCGTTAACCGCCGTTCATCATAGAAGCTTAAAACGATAAACATCAAAATGTATAAGAATAGCGGAATCCAGGCGTAGTTTAAGGTGATCATGTGTTGGGTCGCTAAATTTTGAGTCTGGTTGGCGACGTAGCCGGATAGATGGAACAGTCCGGCGGTCACCAAACCGCCCAAGCCTAAGCCAACGTTAACCCCGAAGTCGTTGGTGGAAGCCAGAATACCCTCCGCCTGAATACCGAGGGCGGTGCCGTAGCGAATCGTGTCGGCAATCATAATTGAAACGAGACCGACAATTAAGCCGTTACCGATTGAATTGATAAGGGTGCCACCGAAAACTAAGCCTAACTGGTTTAGCGTAGTGCCGAGGCCTAGAATAACCTGGCCCACGATGGCGGTAGCGATTCCCGTGAGCATGGTTTTCTTTTTACCGTGGGATTTGGCTAGCCGGACAATCAGAATGACCCCAATGAGCGACGTAAACGTAAAGCCATTAACGACTGGCACGAGGTCTTCGCGTTGTAATAAGTACTTAAAGTAGTAAATCGTAGTTTGGTTCTTAATGGCAATCGTCAGCCAGTACAAAAGAATCACGATGGACAGAATGAACCACGGTTGGTTTTGTTTTAACATTCCCCAAACCGCACCCAGTGATTGGTGCGGTTTTTCGGGTTGGCTAAAACGTTCCTTTACTTGGAAAAAAGTGTTTAAAATTAAGATTAATGAAATAACGCTAAACAAAACGATGGTCAGTAAAAATCCTTGGCGTTGGTCACCACGCCCGAAAAACGCGACGAGCGGTAAGGTGAAGACGGCAACGATGATTTGTACACCACTCCCGCAGAATTGCCGGATAACTCCCAGTAAGGTTAGTTCCTGATCATTTTGTGACAAGGCCGGCAAAATGGACGTAATCGGCAGGTTGACGGCCGTGTAGAAAAAGCCGAGCCCTAAGTAGGTAACGTAAGCCCAGATCAGCTTACCAGTAGCGTCGAAGTCGGGCGTTACGAAGGTTAGGACCGCAAATAGCGCGTAGGGGAGGGCGTACCAGAGAAAGAATGGCCGACTCTTCCCAAACCGCGAGTGGGTGTGGTCAATCATCACCCCAAGAATCAAACTTTCAACAACGTCCGCAATCCGGGCGACGATGAATAGAAGCGCGGCGGCGCTGGCGGACAGGCCGTAAACGTCGGTGTAGAAAAAGAGTAAGTACGTGGTCATCATTTGAAAGACCAGGTTATCCGCGGCATCACTTAGGCCGTAGCTAATTCGCTCGGGCCAGGCGGTTTGCCAAGGTTGTTTCAACGTTATCACCTCGAAAAAGTTTTAGACGACTTAATTTTACACTAATTAAGCTAATGTTAATAATAATTGACATGAACGCGGTGAAAAAGGGCGCTCAGACGCACCCCTGATCAATGTGCGGATGGTGAGCAGCGGTCTGCCGGTAAGCGGTTGGGCTAAGACCCTTCCAGGCTTGAAAGTTCCGGTTGAAAGTTTTGCGACTGGAAAAGCCACAGCGTAACGCAATCACTTCAACGGGTTGGTCGCTCGCTAACAGTAGCTGGTCAGCGCGCATTAGGCGTACCCGCCGGATGTAGCGGTTCACGGAGACTTGTAGGCTGGCTTTGAATTGTTGGTGGAGGGTGGTTAGCGACACGTGAAATTCGGTGGCTAAACTTTGGCCACTCAACGGTTCGGCGTAGCGCTGGTTGATGGCGGTCATCACGTTATTGACCAGTGATTGGTTGGCAGTCACGACGGTCGTAGCGGCCGCGTTAGTGGTAAACGCCGTTCCCAGTAAGACAATTGCGGCATAGAAGTGGCTTAAAACCGTTAGACGGCGTAAATCGTCGGGGGCGGTTTGGAGGCCCTTTTGAATGGCCAGCAGGTGGTCAATTAGTTGGACTCTGGCGGCGGACTGTCCCGGGGCGTTTAAATCAAGATGCCAGTGAGTGCTGGCGGAGACCGCCTGCGTTAGCCAAGCGTCGTCAATAATCAGGCCGAACTCGTTCCAGCGGACTTGTTCGGCGCCACGAGCACTGTGGATGATTCGACGGTTAACCGCCCAGACGTCGCCGGGGTGGTAAGTGTGTGGATGGCCATCCGTGACGAAGGTGAGGGCTTCACCGGCCACTAAGTAGTTGAGCTCGATACCTTGATGCCAGTGAGGCTGAACGGTGATCGTCGTTAGTGGGTCGTGTTGATAAAATTTAAAGGGCAGGCGTGGTAAAACGGCCACCGGTTCGTGAACAATTGTCATTAAGTAACCTCATTTTATTTCGAATTGTGCGGCTGCGTGATTCGAATTGTGCGGCTGCGTGATTAGGACACGCACGGACGCACAATCCGTGGTATATTGGATGATAAATAACTGAAAGCGGTTTAGATTCATTGTAACCGTCTTTGGGGACGAAGGGAACTCAAGCGTATGTCAATCAAACTAATTGCAATCGACGTTGATCAGACGTTGTTGAATTCGAACGGCCAAGTCTTACCTAGCACGGTGAAGGCGGTTCAAGCCGCGTTAGCCGCTAATATCAAGGTCGTCCTTTGTAGCGGTCGGCCGCTAGCCGGGGTTCGCCCCTACTTGACTCAGCTGGGAATTAGTGGCGCCGACCAGTACGTCATTACGTTTAACGGTGCGGTTACGGAAAGTGTCGCGGGCACCATTTTAGCGCAATCGTTAATTAATAATCCACTGTACCGGGAACTCACCGCCTTTTCGAAGGCGCAACGCGTGCCGCTCAACGTCCTAGATTGGCAGAGCGTAATCTATACGGCGGATCGCGACGTAAACTGGGTGATGGTTCAGCAAGCTTGGGAAAACCACGCCGGACTATTGATTCGGGAGCCGGACGAGTTACCGACCGATTTTCAAATTGCGAAGGCGGTCTTTACCGGTGAGGGCGCCCAACTAGACGCGGCAGAACCCCGCATCCGGGCTAGCTTTGGTAACGACCTGTACATTGTTCGCGCCTCGACACATTTTCTTGAGATTATGAACGCGCGGGTCAATAAGGGCCAGGCATTGGCCGACTTAGCGCACCACTTGGGGTTCGCGCCTGAGGACGTTTTAGCGATTGGTGATGAACAAAACGACCTGCCAATGTTTAAAGTGGCCGGAACCGCAATCGCCATGGGTAACGGCGGCGCGGCAGCTAAACGGGCGGCCGATGCGGTTACTGGGACCAACGACGCTGACGGGGTGGCGCAAGCCATTGAAAAGTGGGCGCTGCAAGCTAACTAAGTAACGCCAGTATGACTTAAAAACCAAAAGCAGTGCGACGATGACAAAAGTCACGGTCGCACTGCTTTTTAAATAATTATTTAATTCGATTTGGGTGCGGTTGTACCTAGCTTGGTGAGGGCTGGAATTAAGCCCAAACTATCGAGCGTTTGGTTTGGTAAAACAACCGTGTTGGCTTGGCCGTCTGCAAGCGCCTTAACGGCTTCCGTATTTTGAAAAATGAAGTAATTTTCGGACGACTGGCTCAGCGCCGTGTTTAAGGTCTGGGTGCGGTAAGCGTCGGCATCCGCCTCCGTTTTAACGGCCGTGGCCTTCGCCTTAGCACTATTAACGAGGGCCTCGTTTTGCGCCTTGTTCGTCGCTAGCAGGGCGCGGTTATTGGCTTCGTTTTCCAAGGTGATTGACTTACTTTTCCCCTCGGCGGTCGCAATGGTTGCGTCCCGTTCCCGGGTAGCTTGTAAGAGGCGGTTCATGGACGCCTGAATGTCAGCGGACGGATTAACCGAATCGATGTTGACCCGGTCAACGTTTAACCCGTAGCCGGCCGTCACGGAAGAGATTTCCTTGAAGAGGGCCGCGTTGATGACCTGCGTTCCGTTAAGTACTTCGTTCAATTCCTTATTCCCAATAATGCCCCGTAAGGAAGCCCGGGTATCTTGAATCATACTCCGGACGGAATCTTCGTTTTTGAAAACAAAATCTTCAATGTTGGTCACGTGGTATTTGAGTGAAATCTTGACCGAAATTTCGGCGTTATCTTTAGTGATAACGACTTGTTGGTCCAGATCAACTGGCGTTTGGGCGGTGTTGACTAGAATGACGTGCGAGATGAACGGTTTGATGAAGTGTAGCCCTGATCCAAGCACCCCGTCAAATTTCCCTAACGTTAAAACAACGCCCTGATTGGGTTGGGTGATGATTCGGATGGATGCGAATAGCACTAAAATGATGAATAAAACGATGAATACACTAATAATGATACTAAGCATAGCTTGACTCCCCCCTTAAGCTGGTCCCCCAACTTTTTTCACGCTTAAACCGTGGGCGGTTGCCGCGGTAATTTCGACGGTATCCCCCACAGTTAGCGGGACTTCGGCCTGCAGGTGATAAAAGATACCATAAAATTGAACCCCGTCCGTTAAATCAGTTGTTTGAAGCTTGAATTGGCGGCCAATTAAACGTTGATCTAAATAGCCTTCTTGCATGTGGAAGCCCCCTTTGTCTGCGTTACTTAAATTATATGCTGTTTGGTTAGGGATTGGTAGGGGGAAATGTGTGGGGACGAGCTGGGCCTGCGGTTAGCTACGTCGCCAGCATCATGCCAAGCTCGCGTTACTGCAGGATAGTCGAAACGTGTTCAGCCAAGCTGACGCCTGCGCCTACTACGCTAAGGACACGATACCAAAGCCCGGCATCATGCCAAGCCCGTGTTACTGCAAGCTAGTCGAAACGTGTTCAGTCGAGCAGGTCCTGCGGTTAGCTACGCCACCAGCATCATGCCAAGTTCGCGTTACTGCAAGCTAGTCGAAACGTGTTCAGCCAAGCTGCCCTCTGCGCTTGCTACGCTAAGGCGCCATCGCATAACCCGCGATAACGCCTTAGCTAGGCAATGCTCAAGGGCAACCCGCTTGGCTTCACACTCTGCACAAAAAAACCTCCGTACAATATACGAAGGTCAAAAGGAGTAGGTCAACATATGACGGGGAATCATATGTTGAGACTTGGTGGGTGTTTATTCATATAAGCGGGGGGACGTTCACATGCCACCCACCAAGCTGTCAAAGCATCTGCCTTGACTGATTTCATTACTTTGGAGGAGTAAATGAAAAGAATGTTAATTATTATCTAGCAATCTCGGAGGGGGATCCTTGATTGCTATGGTTATATAATATCAGCAAAATGTGAAGAAAGTGTGGCGATGGTCTTTCAAAATTAAGAATTCTTAGTTTTGAGATTAAAATACTTGTTTTGCGGTGGCGTACAAATCATTTTTTTAAATGAATTGAGTAATTTTGGGCCGTAACTGGTATTTTTAGCCACAGCGCGTATCATGAGAAGTATAACTGATGCTATTTTATTGGAGATGTTTAGATGAATGAACAAGCTTGTACCACCATTTTAGTCGGTAAGAAGGCCACCGTGGATGGTTCCACCATCATTGCCCGCAATGACGATACCTTTATGCCGGTCACCCCGCAAAAATTTATTGTGCACCCCGCCGTTCATGGGCGCAGTGAAACCCTAACGTCGGGTCAAAACGGATTCAGCGCACCGCTACCAGCGGATGGTTATCGCTACCAATCCGTTCCGAATATTGAAGTTGCTGAAAAGGGCGTCTTCCCGGAAAACGGTTTTAACGAAAAAAACGTGGGGGTTTCCGCAACCGAAAGTGTTTATGGTAATGAACACACGTTAGCGTTCGACCCATTCGTTAAAAACGGCCTCGCCGAAGATAGCTTGCCAACGATGGTGACCCCCTTTATTGATTCGGCCCGTGATGGAGTGGTCTATTTAGGAAAGTTAATTGCAAAGTACGGTTCGCCAGAAGGTAACGGTGTTCTGTTTAATGATAAAAATGACGTGTGGTATATGGAAATTGTCACGGGTCATCACTGGGTTGCGCAACGGATTCCAGACGACGCCTACGCGGTTGCCGCCAACCAAGTTGCTATTCAGTGGGTCGATTTTGACGATCCGGATAACTTTATGTGGTCGGATGGGATTCAAGCCTTCGTTGAACGCCACCATCTAAATCCAGATAAGCAGGGCTTTAATTTCCGGCACATTTTTGGAACCGATACGGAAAAGGATCGCCACTACAATACGCCGCGGGTATGGTACGGTCAGCACTACTTTAACCCGGAAATTGAACAGGATCCGCAGTCGAGTGAATTGCCGTTTATTTGCCACGCCGCCAAAAAGATTTCCGTTGCTGACGTTGAATACGTTCTGGGTTCGCACTACAACGAAACGAAGTATGATCCGTTCTTAAATACACCGGAGGCTAAAAAGTTCCGGCCAATTTCGATGAACCGGACCCAAAATTCACACGTTATGCAAGTTCGTAACGACGTGCCCGAAGAACAGAGCGCGATTATGTGGATGACTTTTGGGATGCCCGCGTTCGCGCCGTACTTACCATTCCACGCGAACATTAGTGAAACGGATGCCAGTTTTGCGAATACCCCGCTAACTTTTGACATCAAGAGTGCTTACTGGTTGTACCGGACGGTGTCGATGATGGTGGAGACGCACTATGCTGACTTTGTGCAGGACGACATTGATTATTTAAAGGAATGCCGGACGGAGTTGATGCAGTTCGTTGCTGAGACGGATGCTGCTGCGGTTAAACTCTCCGGTGCCGAATTAACGGCTTACTTAACGGCCCAGGACAAGCAAATGGTTGCCCAAATGCGCACTAAGGCGCAAGCGTTTATTGGGCGGTTGATTACGAAGGGCTTGTCGCTTTCGAAATTGACGTACAACGTTGACATTAACCTTTAGATTACCGCATTAATGGTCAAAAACGGTATAATAAAGGTACCAATCCAAGGGAGCTGAGAGTATGGCTGAAAACGTTCTATTCAACCCGGGCGATGCCATTGCGGAATCGCACGACTATAATGAAGCACTTCGAAGCGCGGATATTTACAATGCAAAGCAGGGTCGCAAGCGCGGCATTTTGATTGCGCGGCCCTTAGAGGAGGACCATGGTTATTCCGTTTTTTACGCGGATGATTTAATTGCGGCGGACGGGCCGAAGCCGGCGACGTCTGCGAAGCAGTATCAGATTGAAAAGCGGTTGGGGAAGAAGTAAGAGTGTGAGGGCCAGCGGGTTGATGCTGAGCACTACCTAGCTAAGGGCATGATGCCGGGCTTTGGTATTGTGCCCTTAGCGTAGTAGGCGCAGGCATCAGCTGGCCCGAACACGTTTCGGCTATAAAGCAGGCGCAGGCATCAGTTGGTCTGGAGCACGTTTCGACGATAATTATTTAAAAACCTAAATAAGACGGCGACTTTTGTCGCGGTCTTATTTTTTTAGCTGGTTAATTTCCCAGTGAATATAAATTGTCACCTGCAATATTGATAACGGGTGACAATTAAATTATAATGGAAACTATTCTAATTTAAAGGGGTGCGTCTAGTGACAGCACGCAATGTTTTAAAACCACTCGTGCGGGCCGCAATGGTGACCGCACTAATTATTATTTTGGGACTCTTTCCGGGAATCCCCGTTGGAATTATTCCGGTCCCCATCGTTTTACAGAACATGGGGATTATTCTCGCTGGTGAGTTACTGGGGCGCCGGTACGGCACGCTTGCGGTTGGTGTCTTTTTGGCGTTAGCCGCGGTGGGGTTACCGGTCCTTTCCGGTGGTCGTGGCGGAGCCGCCGTCTTCGTTGGGCCGACTGGAGGCTACCTGTTCGGCTGGTTGCTAGTACCGTTACTGCTGGGCAGTTTACTCTACCACTTACCCGTTCAGCCGACGCGCCATTGGTGGTGGGAGTTGTTGATTGTCTGGAGCGTTGGCATCTTCTTCGTGGACCTCGTTGGGGCTGGCTGGCTGGCGATTCAGGCTCACTTAGCTTTCTCGACGGCCCTCATTTCGAACGTGGCGTTTTTACCGGGCGACTTGCTCAAGGCGACGTTCGCGGTCTTCTTGTCGCGGCGGATTCGTAAAATTGTCCACTTGGAGGCTGGGGGTGCCAACCAGTGAGCACGACCAAACAACGGGTGTTAAAAATACTCATAACGCACCCCCAGCAATGGTGTTCGGGGGATGCGTTAGCACGTGAACTGGCGGTGAGCCGTGAAAGCATTTCGAAGGCGGTGGCCCGGCTGCGTCGAAATGGGCATCAAATTGAAAGCCGCACGAAGCGTGGCTACCGCTATCTTCAGGGCACCCAATTAGACGCGGACGCCATTCAGATGCTAGCGCCAGCGTTTCCCGGCACCGTCACGGCCGTACCAACGACTGCCTCAACGCAGTGGTTAGCCAAGCAAGCGCTGCGAGCGACTGGTACCGTTCAAGCGGCCGCCTTTTTGGCGGATGAACAAACGGCGGGTTATGGTCGGCGGGGGCGCGCGTTTTATTCGCCCAAAAATACCGGCCTATATTTAAGCCTGGTTTTGCCGAATCCAGACGTAGACTTGCGGCAGAGTGGCCTGCTTACAACCGGGGTGGCCGTCAACGTGGTTCGCGTTCTTCAGCGCTTTTATCCCGGAGTTGACTTTGGCTTGAAGTGGGTTAACGATATCGAAGTGGCACACCACAAAGTTGGGGGCATCATCACGGAAGCTGATGTGGAGGTCGAGGCGGACGCCGTGACGGCGTTTGTCGTTGGGATTGGGTTAAACCTCACAACCACCAACTTTCCGGATGAATTGGCATCTCAGGCGGCGGCAATTGCCCCGACCCACGTCGTTGACCGTAACCAATTAGCTGCGGCGCTACTGACTCAGTTGGTGGCGGCTTACCAGCGGTTTCCCGATGAAACCGACCTGGCGGCGTACCGCCGCCAATCGGTGATTCTAGGACGGCCGGTCCAGTTACAAACTGGGCAACGCACCGTTAGTGGCATTGCGCGGACGATTGATGACCAGGGGGCGTTGGTGCTGGAACACCCCGATGGCACGTGCCACCACTACTTGAGTGGTGAAGTCGTACGGGTACACCCAGCTAATTGAAAATAAAAGACACCAACCGGGATTATGATTTTGATCATAGTCCCGGTTGGCGTCTTTAAATGGTGCGCGTGGGCACCAGCCAGAAATCAGAGATTACCAGCGTTTTTTAACCGTTTTTCTAATAGGTAAGCGTCCATATAACCGAACGATAATTCGACGACTTGTTTTAACTCAATCATGGTACCAAGCCGGTTGACCCGGTTATCAGCATCGACGTTGTAGAAGATAAAGTGACCGTTTGTCAGTTGGCCGGGATAACCCGTCATAGCTGGAATCATTGGATTTTCAGTCGTTAAATGAACGAGGTTGTTGAAAGTGGCCGCCTTGCGTAAGATGCTCTCGAAGAGGTCGGTCGTACCGTCAAACAAACGCTCGTTATTGAGGACGGGTTGGACGTTTAATTCAAACTGCTTATTCAGCTCGATAAAGCCCCGCATCGTCTGCAAATAATCGGAATCGGTCGTGACCGATTCAATCAGTGACCGGCGACAAAGGGTGTAGCCTCCAAACTGACCAGTCATATCAATTAAGTTAATCAAAACGCTATCTGCGTTTAAGGTATTGATAAAGCCAACGAAAAACATGCCGGATCCGTCCGCTGACCGGAGCGCAATCAATTGGTGCGTTTCCCGCGCAGTTGCGAGGGCGGAGCGCATGGCTTTGGGACTCGTCAGCCGGACCGCTGGATGGTGGTCGTGCGCCGTTTTAACGAAGGCGGTTTCCAACATCAGTTCAGTTCCCCGGAACTCTAAGACCTGGATGTCCGTTAGAGGAAGCTGTTGACTACCGCGGTGATGGAAGTTAAATTTATCAAACGTTTTGAACGTAAACGCCTGCTCAGTCACGTTTTGAACCTGGCCTTCCAGGTAATTATCCATACTGCTAAGCACTAATAGGATGACTTGTTGAGACGTTTGGGCCCGCGTTAAAATTTGTGGTAACGCATCCTGATCGGCGGCTAACGTAATTGGTGCGTGCGGTACCGCGCTTAAGCCGTCACTGACGGCGTTTTCCAAACGAAAGGCCATGTTGTCGAGGTCCTCACTCATCGTTTCCACTTCATCAATGACGCCGTAGCGCATAAACACGGCGCCGTCCTGTAAGCCCGCGTCGTCATAAGTGTTAATGACGACGCCGTCGGGTGCCAGACTATCAATATAGCCGGTATAAACGACCTCGGTATTGGCTTGATAAAGATTGATGAGCTGGTTTTGTTGCACGGCAAGTTGTAAATCTTCAAAAATTGAACTCATCTGGTCTAACCCCCTTCATATTAGTTCATCATAGCACTTTTTGGGGTGGGGTTGCTTGATTATGTCGCGGGTGGTTAGTTGACTAATAATTGATGGTTGGCCGGTAATACTAATTGGTGTTGATATACTGCCAACAGCTGGTGCAACCGGTTGGCTGGAACACTGCAGCATCATGGAGGTATAAAAATTAGACGGATAATCGTTTTTCGATTATCCGTCTAACTCTTATTTTTAATTAAACCGTTCATCCAGTTAACCACGTAAGTAGCCGTAGCTGCCTAAAATTAATCCCAAGTAGCTCAACGCAACTACTAATGAAAATAACATGCCACTTCCGAGGGTGAACCCCCGCCGGTGACAAAATAATAAACAGCTATTCGTTAAGAGGGCCAGTGTCAGTCCAGCTAGTAATACGCAGACTAGGCGTCCCCATTTTCCGAGTAGTGCACAACTAAACCCAATCAACGTGAGGCCAATCATGATCAGCCAACGTTGCCGCCTTGATAGTTGTCGTTGCATAAGTCATCCCACCATTAATTATTGACATCCTAAATGTTCTTCAGATGAAATTTTACCATGATTAATGGCGGATTACCAACGTTGACAGCGGTTTAATGGGATTTACAGTTAAGCTTGCTGCTGCTTAGGAGTCGCTTGCGACGCTAAGACGTCGTCAAAGGCGTGGAACTTTTCAATAATGGTATTGGCAGAATTCAAAAACTTCGCCTGTTCGTCCTTAGTTAACGCTAAGTGGGTGACCTGTTCAACCCCGTGCTTCCCAATGATGGCGGGTTGACCAACGTACGTTCCAAATTGTTCACTGTACGCGGAAACGGGGCAGGCCAAGCGGGCGTCGGCTAAGACCGCCTCGCTTAATTTAACGGCGCAGGTCGCGATGGCGTAACTCGTATAACCCTTCCCAGAATGGACGGCCCAGCCACCATGGCGGGCTTGCGCTTCAAGCGCATTTAAATCCAAGTGGTATTGGTCAACTAACTTGGTAATTGGAATGCCATTGACTTGGACCGTCGACCAAGCTGAAAATTGAGACTCGCCGTGCTCACCATAAACGTAGCCCGAAACGTTTTTAGGATCACAATTGAAGACTTCGGCCACCACTTTTTGCATGCGCGCGGTATCCAAAAAGGTCCCGGTACCGAAAACTTGTTGCCGGGAGAGACCGGTTGCTCGTTGGAAATAGTGGGTGATGGCATCGCAGGGATTCATCGTATCAATCACGATTCCGTTGAAACCAGTCGCCTTTACCTTGGGTGCAATGTCCTGCACAATCTGCTTAGTGTATTCGAATTCGGCCCAGCGATTGCCGGACGCGTGGTCGAGGGCATGAATGTTACCGCTGGTAATAAAGAGAATGTCCGTATCGCGTAGTTCATCGTAGTCGTTAATTTTAATAATCGTCCGGCTGTCCAAACGGGCCTGAGCGTCTTGTAAATCGAGTTGTTCCGCGCGCGCTTTTCCGGCGTTGGTATCAATTAAGACTAATTCGTCGGCAATTCCTTTACAGACTAGGGTATAAGCAACCGTGGCACCAACATGGCCCACGCCAATAATGGCATATTTTCGCATAAGCTGAACCTCCGATTTTAATTATTAAGACTAAAACTAATAATCTAATTAATTTTTAATTTAACGGTGGTAAGTCTACCCCTGAATGAACGGTCACGTCAATCCTTAAACGGAAACTACGGGTGAGCTAGTAATAATCTTAAGTATTGGCGGAGCTACGGGACGAAAATTGTCCCTGAAATTAAGATTATTAATCTAAAGACGGTTGTTTACTTTACAAAAGGTTGAATTCAGTCAGTCTCGTTTGGAATTATTAAAGTTCTAAAGCAATGTTTAAAGAAAACGACGTAAACGCAAGCTACTTAAATTTCGTAAGGATTAGGACGTGTGCGCTAATGAAAAGCAAGTGGTTGGGCTGGCTAAAAGCGAGTGTAAAAAAAGCTTACATTGAATAGGCGGATGAGCGCTTAATTGGGAGGCATAGTTTGGAAGCTGTCCAAAATATAGAAATGTCTCGGGGGTTAGGTGGGGATGATGTTATAATTTCTAACATCAAATGGCATGGATGGGAGTTGGCTTTATGAGTGCAGCAAATTCAGCGTTTTTGATTTTATCGAGTATTTTAGTCTTCTTTATGACCCCGGGGTTAGCGTTTTTTTATGGGGGCCTAGTTTCCAAACGTAACGTGGTCAACACGTTACTGTCGGTGTTTATGATTTGTGGGTTGGCAATTTTGCTTTGGATTTTGGTTGGTTACACCCTCTCGTTTTCGGGCGACTTCGGCGGGGTGGTTGGGGATTTAAAGGCCATTTGGTTACATGGCGTGGATTTAACCGCGTTGACGGCCACTAAGATTCCAAACGGCCTGTACTTAGTCTTTCAGATGATGTTTGCGATTATTACGCCAGCGTTATTTGTGGGGGCGGTTGTTGGTCGGATTCGTTTTAAGTTCTTGCTGGCATTTATTGCTTGCTGGTCGATCTTGATCTATTACCCAATGGTCCACATGGTCTGGGCGGGCGGTTTTCTCGCTAAGTTGGGTGTGATTGACTTTGCCGGTGGGACGGTTGTTCATATTAACGCTGGGATTACGGCGCTAGTTTTATCAATTTTCCTAGGACCGCGGCACAAATATGGTAAGGACGCGTCCCAACATTACAACGTTTTGTGGGTCTTATTAGGAACGGCCATTCTGTGGATTGGATGGTACGGGTTCAACGCCGGTTCCGCGTTGGCGATGAATAACGTGGCCGTTCAAGCCTTCTTAACGACGACGGTCGCAACCGCAACCTCGATGATGACGTGGATGGTCATTGAAATGGTCACGAAGGGCAAACCAACCTTGGTTGGCGTTTGTACCGGGACGTTGTGTGGCTTGGTTGGAATTACACCGGCTTGTGGGTACGTCACCGTTTCGGGATCGTTTTGGATTGGGTTATTTGCAACGCTAGCCAGTTACACGTTCATTAACGTATTGAAGCCGCGGTTAGGCGTGGATGATGCGTTGGATGCGTTTGGGTGTCACGGCGTTTCCGGGATTGTTGGTAGTATCATGACCGGACTATTTGCGACTAAGCAGATTAATTCGTCGATTGCGTTAAACGGGCTTTTTTACGGGGGTGGCTTCCGGCTCTTTGGGCTCCAGTTACTTGCGACGGCCTTTACGATTGTGTTCACCACGGCCATTTGTATTGTGATTATTGTCCTTCTCAAGAAGGTGATCCGGATGCGGGTTGATGCCAAGGAAGAGGCGCTCGGCCTGGATGAAGGGGAGCATGGTGAGGTTGCTGACTATACGGTGCCGATGAGCCATGAGCTGATGACGATTCAGCAGCATAGTGATGAGTTTCAGGGTCAGTTGTCGCAGTTGTTGCGGCACCACGGTAATTAAAGAATAAAGATTAGTTGGGAGCGTCGTGCTCAAATTCAGAGGTGAATTTGAGTGCGGCGCGTTTTTTGGGTATATTAGGAAGAGTATGAGGCCGAGTGGGTTGGTCCGAGGATTAGCCTAGCCACCGGCATTACGCGGGTTATGCGTGGTGTCGGTGGTGTAGCTAACCGCAGGACCAAGCTCGGCCGAACACGTTTCGGCTATAAGGCAGGAACGCGGCCGGTCTTTGGCATTGTGCCCTTAGCGTAGTAGGCGCAGGTATCAGCTGGCCCGAACATGTTTCGACCATAAAGCCGAAACGCACCACCCCAAATACAAGAAAGCGAGATGTTAACATGGCAACGAAAGCAACGTCAGAAAAGGTCGCCGGCAAACGGCTGATCGCGATTACGGCGGTCGCCTTAATGGCGTTTATTGGAATTTTAGTGGAAACGTCGATGAACGTGACGTTTCCAACCCTAATGAAAACGATGAACGTTTCGCTGAGTACGGTGCAGTGGATCACAACCGGGTACTTATTAACGGTTGCGTTATTAATGATTACGTCGGCGTTTCTAAAACAGCGCTTTACGAACCGGCAATTATTTGTGGCCGGGGCGTCACTATTTATTATTGGTGATTTAATTGGGGCTTTGGCCCCCAATTTTTGGATTTTATTATTGGGCCGGATTATTCAAGCGGTGTGTGCCGGGATTGCGATTCCGCTGATGATCAACGTAATTGTCGAAAGCGTTCCGCGGGCACGGCTGGGTTTCTACATGGGACTTTCCAGTTTGATTTTGATGATTGCGCCTGCGAGTGGGCCAACTTTTGGTGGCCTGATGGTCGCAATCGGCGACTGGCGGCTTATTTTTTGGGCGACGTTACCGGTTGAATTGTTGATTTTAATATTTGGTTGGCAGGCGATTGAACAATACTCGCCAACGCAAGCCGTTAAGTTTGATTGGCGCCAATTTGGTTTGCTCGCCGTGGCCTTTGTTGCGATAATGCTTGGTTTTAATAGTCTGAGCACCGCGGGCTGGTTGAGCTGGCAATTCTTAGGCGGAGTTGTTTTAGGAATTGTGACGTTATTGGCATATGTTCGGGTTGCACGGCATAGTCAACGGCAATTATTAAAATTAGAGATTTTTCGAAACCCGATTTTTACGTATAGTTTCTTTGCTTACATTCTTTTGCAATTTTGTAATATTGGCATCAACTTTGCGTTACCGAACTATGCGCAGTTGGCGATTGGGGCGTCCTCATTAGTGGGGGGACTGATTTTGTTACCGGGAAGTTTAGTGACGGCAATTTTGCAACCGTGGTTTGGTCATTTATTAGATAAGTATGGGGCGCGGTTACCAATCCTGTTAGGAAGTAGTCTATTTTTGGCGGCGGCGTTGGCCTTTACGGTGATGGGGCGAAGTTTAACGGTGGTTTTGATTGCCATCTTTTACGTTGTCTTTAGTATTGGACGGTCGATGGCGTTTAGCAATACGATGACAAACGGGTTAAAGGAAGTGGCGTTGGATCAGCGGGCGGATGCGAATGCCATCTATAATACGGGCCAGCAGTTCGCGGGTTCGTTGGGAACGACGGTGTTGGCCGTGTTGATGTCGTCGGTGAAGGCGGATAATTTGACGCAGGCGGTGGCGACGGCGCGCGGAAGCCAGTTGGCGTTTGGATTGATTGCGTTGATTGGGATTATTAATTTTGGTTTTTATTATGTGGTGTTTAAAAATCAGAGAGTGTGAGGGCCAGCGGGTTGATGCTGAGCACTACCTAGCTAAGGGCATGATGCCGGACTTTGGCATTGTGCCCTTAGCGTAGTAGGCGCAGGCATCAGCTGGCCCGAACACGTTTCGGCTATATCGCAATAGCGAGACGGGGTTATGCGATGGCGGCTTAGCGTAGCAAGCACAGATACCAGTCGGCCCGAACACTTTTCGGCTATCAGGCAAGAACGCGGCCGGGCTTTGGCATTGTGCCCTTAGCGTAGTAAGCGCAGGCACAGGCATTAGTTGGTCTGGAACACGTTTCGGCTATTAGGCAGAGAAAATGCGCCTGAATCTCGGACAGCGTAGCGGGCTTAGTGCAGTAACCCCGTTTAACCGGCAAGTAAAGAGACTGGTTTTATGATACGTGGCTGCCAAGAAGAATGCCCGCAGTGTTCCTGCCAACCGGTGATACCCGCTGCTGGCGGCAGCTCAACCCCAATTGGTACAGAACCAAAAGACCAACCCGCGGGCTGGTCTTTTTAAACTTAAAATAGTGTCGTCACCTGCTGATGATCCGCATCCCCCAAAATAGCGTTGGTCACGAGCCGGTCAAAGTAGGACGTTTCCACGACGCCGGCCGTAGCGACCAGTTCCTGGTTGAGTGCGCTTAAGTGTTCGTAAGTCGGAAAGTGGCAGTCAATTAATAGGTTGCCCTGATCACTTAAGGTAAACCCATCCCGGTTCGCCGCCGTCCGGACGGTAGCCTGGCCGCCGAGGTCGCTGACGGTTTGCATGACTAGGGCGAATGCGGTTGGGAGGACTTCTAACACTAACGGGGTTTGGGGATCGAATTGGTCGACGAGCCGGTCCTTAACCGTCAGGAGCCAGTATTCGTCCGCGAGACTGGCGATGATTTTTTCGGCGGTGTGAATCCCGCCACCACTTTTGAGGGCGTTACCGTGGTGGTCAAGTTGGTCACAGCCGTCAAAGGCGATGTCGATGCGGTCACAGTACGCGGGCGAAATCACCGTATAACCGAGTACGGTTGCGAGTTGGCGGGTCGTGGGCGACGGTGTGACGACGGTAATGTCGTTAACGTGGTTGGCCGCCTGACGGACGAGTTCGCCAACGGTCGTGCCGCCACCGAAGCCAACGACCATCCCCGCTTTGATCAACGGGAGCGCTTGGGCGACGATTGCTTGTTTAATAGCCATTCTGATCCACTTCCAAACTGATAAGATACCCTCATGATAGCACGTGATTGGCCATTTAACTAACAGGGAAGACGTTAATTCAGTAATTCCTAGTTGGGAGGTTGGGGATAATTAAAGGTGGTTTGAAACGCGACCCTTTAAAATAAGGGGGATTGATGGCAACCTTCGTTACGGCGGAAGAAGGTTACAAGCAAAGTGAAGCGGACACGATGGATTGTGATGATCACAATGCTGGTCGGTCTCGCGTTGCTGATCAGCGGTTCGGTGGTAAAAGCGGCCGTAACACCGTTTGGCCGCAACCGGTGGCCTCGAGCGCGGGTCACGTACGTTATTCGGGGCTCCGCGTACGACCGCCGGGTTTTTCAAACGGCGATTGCGGCTTGGAACGCGACTGGAAAGTTTCGGTTTGTTGCTGGTAGCAACGCCAATCATCAGGTCACCCTGATGACAAGTCGGGCGATGACCGGGCTGTATTACCGGTTGGCGGGAATCACGTTCACAACGAGTCCCAAAGCGGGGTATTTTAGCCGGGCACGGGTCTTATTGTTAACCCGTAACTTGACGAAGTATCACTATTCGTATTGGGATCAGGTGCACGTGGCAGAACACGAACTGGGGCACGTGATGGGGTTAAACCACAGTCGGGCGCCGCTTAGTGTGATGCGGGCGGATAACCGCTATAACGGGATTAGCCATGGGGATCAAACGGCCGTAAAATTGCGTTATCAGCTACCAGTTGGGGAGCGATGAAGCGATTTTTTAGACCTGATCGAAGGTTGGTCATCGATTGGCGCTTCACAACTTTGTGGGGCGTTTTCTTTTTGCAGCCGGTTCCAATCGTTGATTGACACTTTTTTAATGTAATTCTAAACTAAAGTTAGTGCTTATTTTGTTCACAAGTATTTGAGGTTTAGAATTTTAAGGGGATGTCAAGATGGCAAAAAAAGTCTATACTGATTATTTTTTTGATGAACCAGCTTATAACACACACGATGGGGGTTATATTCCGTTGACGACGCCGAAAACGGCGCCCCAACCGCTCGCAATTCCACCGTTATTGAAGCCGGACAAGCAAACCGCGACGGATGATTATTATACGGTGCGGGCGCAAGCGAGTGAAACCCAGTTTTTACCTGGTAAGAAGACGAAAACTTGGGGGTACAATGCCGGCTTTTTGGGTCAAACCATTGTTTTCCGGAATGGTAAGCAGACCCACATTGATTTAAAGAACGCGTTACCCGAACTAACGACCTTTCACTGGCACGGCTTAAACGTTCCCGGCCCAATTACGGACGGGGGCTGTCACGCACCGGTTTATCCGGGCGAAACGAACCATATTGACTTTAAGGTCATGCAGCCAGCCGCGACGATTTGGCTTCACGCCCATCCGTGCCCATCAACGGCCACCCAAGTTTGGAAAGGGTTGGCAGCGATGGTCATCGTTAAAGACGACGTGGAAGACCAATTGCCACTACCACGCAATTACGGGGTCGATGATATTCCGATGGTCTTGCAAGACCGCGAATTTCATGCAGATAACCAATTCGATTACCGGGCAGACTACGATCCCGATGGGGTTCAGGGACACACGGCCCTCGTCAACGGGACCGTTAACCCGTACTTTAACGTGACGACCCAACGGGTGCGGTTGCGGATCTTAGACGGTTCTAACCGGCGAGAATGGCGTTTGCACTTTGATGATGGTTTGGAATTTGCCCAAGTTGGCTCGGACGGTGGGATTTTACCAGCCCCAGTTTACATGGATAAAGTGATGATGACCTGTGCGGAACGTGATGAGCTGGTCGTGGACTTCGGCCGTTATCAACCCGGGGATGAGGTCACGTTAATGACCGATGACACGCCGTTGTGTCATTTCCGGATCAAGGCGTTTGACCCTGATGATACCCAATTACCAGACCACTTAGTCGATATTGAAGATGAGGAACCGACCCCTGGTTTACCCGTCCGCAAGATTACGATGGATGGTATGGACGAAGAAGTTGCGATGGACGGTAAGAAGTTCGATATGCAACGAATCGATGCCCGCCAAAAAGTTGGTGACGTGGCTATTTGGGAGATTACCAATACAAACAGTACGAAAAATGGGATGGTTCACCCGTTCCACGTACACGGGACGCAATTCCGAGTTTTGGCCCGCAACGATGGTCCGGTCTATCCAAATGAACACGGTTTGAAGGATACGGTCGGTGTTAACCCGGGCGAAACGGTTCGGATTAAGGTTAAATTTGATTTAACCGGGGTTTACATGTATCACTGCCATATTATCGAACACGAAGATGGTGGGATGATGGCCCAAATCGAATCGTACGATCCGGCTCATCCAAAGACTTACCATTTAATGGATATGGAAACACTTAGAAACGCCTTTGCTAAGGAAAAGGGGATTAAACCAGAAGATGTCTGGATGCCCGGTTGCTAAGCAAAAGGTGTGATTAGTTAGGTTAACGTCCAATTAACGGTATACTAAAACCAGCTAATTGGCGAACTAATTTGAAAATCAATGACCGGTTGGCGAATGCTGACCGGTCATTTTTTATGGAGGAATGAAGATGCAATTAATTGCAACGATTATGGTGGTCTTAGTTGCCGTGGAACACCTATTTATTACGGGACTAGAAATGTTTAACGCAGATAGCGACCTGGCAGCCAAGGCCTTCAACATGCCACGGGCGGCCTTGAAAGATCCGGTTGTCCAAACCCTGTTCAAAAATCAGGGCCTCTACAACGGCTTTTTAGCCGTGGGGTTACTTTACAGTTTGTTCGTAATGCCAGCGGTTGCGTGGGCGGGGGCTACCCTGTTCTTCTTAGCTTGCGTTTTGGTGGCCGCCATCTACGGGAGTGTGACGGCGAGCCGATCCATTATTGTGGTGCAAGGCTTACCAGCGTTGATTGCGTTTGTACTGGTTTATTTGGCATAGCGCTATGTAGCGAAAATCGTGCGCCAGTTGACGCACGGCTGGCTAATTAATTATTGCGGGACACAAATGAGGCCGTGACTTTGTCGCGACCTCATTAATGTTAAAAAACGCTTAGACGCGCCCAATCACGGTCGTCTTGGCAGTTGCTAAAACGTGGCCGGCGATGGCGTCGTGGAACTCATTCAACCAATAGCCACTTGCTAAGGGGAGCTCGCTATCTAAGGCAAATAATTTAAATGAATAGCGGTGGTCCTGATCGGGTGGGTTGGGACCAACGTAATGGTGGCTAATTTTGACGTCAGTTTCGCCAACGTAGCCCCCGGCAGTCGAGTTACTACCTTGAACCATCGGAATGGCCCCGGTCTGACTTGCGTTTTCCGGAATGTGGGTCGTCGTTGCCGGAAGGTTGGCGGCAATCCAATGAATCCAAGTAAAACCGCCGACCGGAATCGCATCGTGGTCGACAAAACTAAAAGCTAACGAGTGGGTTCCGGCTGGAACGCCACTAATATCGATTGGAAACGAAATAATCGGGTGACCGTGGTAGCGCTGGGCGGGGGCAGCTTGCTTAGAGTAAAGTGGTGCGAGCGCGCCATTAATAGTTGGAATTGTCACTTGCATGGGCTTGATCCCTCCTTAATACGTTTATTATAACGCTAATAATCGCTGACGTAGTGCTGGGTCAACCGCATAAAGGTAAAGCCCGTGCCGACCGCGTTTCATTAGAACGTTAATCGAATTGAAAATAAGTTGTACTTTGAGCGGATCCAAGTTACCCAAGTCGTTACGGCGCTTGAAGGCTTCTTGATCTTGATAGGCAGCTGGTTTAACAATCACGCGGTCGCTAACGGGGTCGTAGCCGACGGACGGGCCTAAAATAACGCCAGCGTAGTTTAAATCGAAACCTTGAATCGTGTAAATGGAGCCGACTTCGTTAATGGTTTCCGGGCGTAACGCCCACGGTTCGGCGGTTAAATTGACTTTATCCCAGGGGAGCTTTAGGGAGCCCGCCGTGACGTACCAGGTCCCGTGGTTAACGACGTAGGGAAAATCGGCCGTCGCAATCATCCGCGCGAGCCCACCTTGTTGGTCGCGTTGACGAATTAAATCGTAGAGCGGTTGCCCGTCCTGAAAAACGCGCAGGTCGAAGTTCGGACTGCTAGGTAGGGGTTGGAGGTGGCCCCGCGTAAAGGCGTTGATCCAATTGACCACGTCCGCGTCTGCGCTAACCCGAAATTGTTGATCGAGGTCAAAAATTTGATGCGAATAACGGTTTAGTAGCGGATCAAGGTCATTTGCGTGCCAATAACTTTTGAGTTTTAAGACTTGGCGGGTATCAAAAACAACCACCACGACGTGACTCAGGTTAAGTAAGTCGGCCAGTTGATTTTGCCCCGTGTAACGGTTATAGCGGTCCGGCTGCGTCAATAACAAGTGGGCTTCGTCCACGAAAACGACGTCGGCCCGGTGGTTCGTTTTCGTTAGCCGGTTAATTAGCGGTGTCGGTTTTTGGAAGTCTTTTTTCAAGAGGTGTGGATCGTCTGCGGCCAATTGTTTGTAAATCTTGAGCATTTCGTTATGGTTGACCGTTAGATAGTTGTTAGTCCCTTGTAACGGATTCGCGTCGTGCTGACGACTGAGCGCTTGCAACTTGGCGAAGGCCGCGGCCAGAACGGCACTTTTGCCAGTCCCGGCGTCACCGCGAATAACGAACAGGCCGGCCTGTTCGGCGTGGCGGTGTTCGGTGATAAATGTTAGTAGTTGTTGTTCTAGAGCTTGTTGTGCCGGCGATAGGGCGGCATCGGCCGCTAATTTAAAGGTGGCGGCACTCATTGAGGTTGTCATCCAAATCACTCCCAAGCGTCATTATAACTTGAATTTGGATTAAATTGAAAGTTGTCGGGTGGTCGAGCGATGGTGGTAAACTAAAGGTAATATTAATCAGAGGGGGAAATTGCACTATGAAACTTGATTTTTCGGTTGCCGTTCACAGTTTGCTGTACCTTGATACTCACCGGTCAGAGAAGGTTTCTAGCCGGGAGCTGGCTCAATCACTGCAACTGAACCCCGTTATGATTCGTAATATTTTATCCGTCCTCCATAAACATGGTTACTTAATTGGGACGGTTGGTAAAAACGGGGGTTATCAGCTTGAAAAGCCGTTGGCCGCCATTAATTTGGGGGAACTCTACGATTTAACGATTCCGCCAACGATGAGTTACGCGCGTTTTATTACCGGCCCTTCAAAAACGGCGCAGCAGGCCGACCACTCACCGATTGCTGCCAATATTAGTGAGACTTTGACCGACCTCTTCACGGTGGCGGACCGCCAATACCGCGCTTATTATCACCAATTTACAATGGCCGATTTACAAGCCGATTTGCGGCATCACGGGCGCTTTTTGCGGCGGGCCGCCCGACATCCGGGAGCGGTTCAAGCGGATGATTCGGAGTCTAATTAGCGACTTTAAATTATTAACTAAAAAGACTGACTAGTTTGGAAAATGAGCTGGTTGCGCTTAAGAACCTTAATTTAACAGGAGTTATCCGTGAAGGATTGTCAGCGCCCCCAACTGATGGTATCTTAGTAAGCAATTCAGAGTAGGCGTGCAGTGAAAGGGGTTTTGGCAATGGAACCACGGGTAGTGATGATTCATGAAGAGGGCCGCTATCGCGAGCTTTCAGAACAACGGTATTGGTTGGAATCGGCGGACTTTTGGGGCGTTGATGGCACTGGCGATACGGTCAATGAAGCAATTGGGAACTTTTTGACCAACCTAGTTCAGTATTGCCACGACTACTATCAACGTGATCTGTGGCAGCTCGATAATCGGCTATTGCAGGTGGACAGTGTCGACGCCGTGCTCGCCTACGTGCACGCGGGAAAGTCGCCGGCACCGCTATTTACGTTTAAAATGGGCCGCGAGCCGATTGCCTTCGCATCTTAAAATATTGAAATATTGATAGATTCTTAACGAATGCTTCATACTTCCACCACAATCCTGCGCTAAACTTTGCGGTATAATCAAAGCGTAATCATTGGAGGGTGCAGGTATGGAATTTGATAAGATTTATGAATTAATGTCGCGATTTGAAAATAGTAATTTAACGAGTTTTAGTTACCATGATCAAGATTTTGAAATCAAGTTGGGTAAGGCGGAATCAACGCCAGTGGCTCCCGCGAAAACGCCAGCCAACCCCCAACCGGTGAAGCTGGCAAGTCCCGCGGCTGCGAGTGCGGCGCCAACTTCCCAAGTCACGCTGAGTCGCTCCCAGGCGGCCGCTCAATCGGAAGCCCCGGCATCGGCAGTCGTGGAACCAACTAGTGAAGCCACGAGTACGGCGCCAACGCCAGTCAGTGTTGACCCGAAGGAATGTGTTACTGCGCCGGTGGTTGGGATTTACTATCAAGCGCATTCATCCGAAGAATCGCCGTACGTTCAAGTTGGTGACCATGTTAGCGTGGGTCAACAAGTTGGCTTGATTCAAGCCATGCAAATGATGCGGCCAGTAGTGGCTAAGCAGGCCGGCTACGTCAAAGCGTTACTGGTGCGCAATGGCGACGAAGTTAATTTCGGGCAACCGCTAATTCAGCTGGTGCCGGATACGCCGGACGATATTTAAGCCTTGGTGCTATCAACCCGCGTTTTAAACCCGGGTTGGCGGTAGGTGGCATAATTACTAATTAATGATCAATTGAAAAAGCAAGTTTTCTGGATACACCGTATCCTAGAAAACTTGCTTTTTGTGTCTTAGTTAGGTTCTATGATATGTGGTGCCGACCTGCTGACGAAGATGCCCGCAGTGTTCCAGCCAACCGGTTACCCCCGCTGCTGGCGGCATATCAGCACCAATTGATACAGAACCTCTAATTAAGCATTATTTAATCGCGGCAACGGTTTTTAAGAACCAGTCGTTGAACGCGGCCGCGTCGATGTCGACGCAGACGTTGGCGTTGGTTTTGCCATCGTGGTAAGCGCCACGGATGTCGCCGACGGTTTCGCCATTAGCGGGCCCGTCCGTCTGTACGTCGATCCACATTTTTTCGGTCGTGAAGGCTTCGGGGTGTAGCAAGTAGAACAACGTGTTAACGTCGTGCATTGGAATGCCGCCCTTAGCCCCGTCGTGGTAATGATTGAAGAGCGCGTAGAGCATTGCACCCGTCCGGTTTAGCGTGGCCAGTTTGTCTAGCGTTGCGGCCGTTAAGAGGGCTTTCATGGTGACGTCTAAGCCCACCATCGTAATTGGAACACCGGATTGGTACATAATTTCGGCGGCGTGGGGGTCGGTAAAGACGTTAAATTCAGCCGCACTGGTCATGTTACCCTTACCGAGGGCGCCACCCATTGCAATGATTTCTTTAATATGGGACAGCACTTCGGGATAAGTCTTGAATAGAAGCGCAACGTTGGTGTACGCTCCGGTTGGAATCAAGGTGACGGGTTCAGTTTCAGCCATGAGTTGGTTCCGCAGTGCGAGGACGGCTGGTTCTGGGAGCGGTTGGGCTAAATCACTTGGAAAGTCGTAGCCTGGCATCCCCGAAACGCCGTGAATCCGGACGGCGTCCTCGAACGGCTTAATTAACGGTTGCGGCGCACCGGCGGCCACCGGCACGTCCCGGTTGAAAAACCGGGTTAATTTGAGTGCGTTTAGCGTCGTTTTATCCACGGTAACGTTTCCGGCCACCGTTGTAATGAGCTGTAAATCTAAGTCTGGATGGTTCAAAGCAATTGTAATGGCCGCGGCATCGTCGATCCCGGGGTCACTATCCATAATGATTTTAGTTGACATGACGTTCCCTCCATTATCAAGCACAT
Organism: Lactiplantibacillus modestisalitolerans; assembly: GCF_005405425.1. Classification (GTDB taxonomy): domain Bacteria; phylum Bacillota; class Bacilli; order Lactobacillales; family Lactobacillaceae; genus Lactiplantibacillus; species Lactiplantibacillus modestisalitolerans. The sequence goes on from NZ_BJEA01000012.1 coordinate 105,341, forward strand.
TTGGTTACTCCCATTTTAGCATAGTCGCCATACTGAAATCGATTGCAATTACACCCGGATTGACGTAGCATGACAGTAACAAAACGGAACAACGGAGGAATCAAGGATGAACCAACCACGGGTAATTTTAATTACGGGTGCTTCTTCTGGAATTGGTAAAGCGACGGCGCTGAAATTGCAAGCGCAGGGTAACATTGTCTACGGGGCGGCGCGCCGAATCGAAAAAATGACCGATTTAGCAGCGGCCGGCGTGCACGTTCTGAAAGTCGACGTCACGGACGAGACAACGTTGGAAGCCGCCGTTCATACGATTGAAGTTGAACAAGGTCGGCTCGACGTTTTAATTAATAACGCCGGTTACGGCTCGTACGGCGCGGTTGAGGATGTCCCCATCGAAGAGGGCGAGTACCAGTTTAAGGTCAACGTTTTCGGTGTGATGCGGTTAACCCAGCTTGTTTTGCCGTTAATGCGCGCACAAAAGCGGGGCCGGATCATTAACACGGCGTCCATTGGTGGTAAAATTTATCAACCACTTAGTGCGTGGTATATGGGAACGAAGCACGCTCTGGAAGGGATGAGCGATTCCTTACGGATGGAAGTGGCACCGTTCGGCATCGACGTCATCGTCATTGAACCAGGTGGAATTAAAACTGAATGGGCCGGTATTGCCGAAAAGAAACTGATAGAGGTTTCTAACGCGGGCGTCTACCACGAGCAGGCGCTCAAAGTTGGCGCGATGCTGTCCTTATTTGACCGCTTTGCGTCCAATCCGGGCGTGATTGCTAAACTCATGGTTCGGGCGGTGACCGACGTTCAGCCCAAGACGCGCTACCACGCGGGGATGGCGGCTGGCCTATCGTTAACGGCCCGTAAGTGGCTGACCGACCGCCAGTTTGATTGGGCGATGAATAAGGCCATTGACGGCTCGGCCCGCCTCGCCAAAATAACGCGGCACCGCAACCGGCGAACGGGAAGTCGCCATTACCGTCATGACCGCGCGAAACACGCGTCCGCGGCGGCTGATAAATGAGTTTACCAGTATGTTTATGGTGATTAATCAAGTAAAGTGAAAACTTAGAAAGCCCGGATAGTAGCAACTTGCCGCCTTGCCGGTTGGTCCTAAAGCGGTTGGAACGTGGTGGACACGACTTTAAGCCAAGCAAACCACTTGTCTTAAAGCTCGGTCTTTGGGTAAGTCGGGAAACAACCCCGACTAACGCAAACGACACCACTGAGCCACTTTAGGACCGCCCTCACGGCTAAATGAGTGGCAACTAAACAGAGTCTCCCACTGACTGATATTGCAAAAATCAATCAGTGGGGGACTACTAAAATTAAATTATAAGGTGTGACCCTGATTGGACTGCGAGTCCGTGGTATGAGTAATCATACCCTTGATTGGCCTTTACCATGGCTAAAAGACATTTAACGGTCTTATTCATGCAGGCCACCACTGCGACCTTATCCTGTTTGGGATAAGGTTTTTTTAATCTGTAATAATAATCAACGATATGGTTGGGAGCCGCTTTTTATTGGCGGATCATGTTACGAACGGCAAAGAATAAAATACGACGAGCGTGAGCTTCACCGCGTTTGTGTATCTCCGAATGTTCATAGCCGAAGCGTACGCCAAAAGTCAGCTAGCTCCGCTTAACCCCGTAAGTGCTCCCCTTTGGCACACGCTCATTTTTTGATGCCACTGTACCTGCTTAGATTTGCCGCCAGCAACGGGCGTGGACGTTAAAAGTCAGCATTTTTCCGATGTCTAAATTGACAGGCTTCGAAAAGACGCGTAGAGTAAAAGGTGAAACTTTTGTTGTTACAAGACGACGAGCGCATATCACTGGGAATCTGACGGGGGTGTGCTACGATTAGGAAAATCAGGCTATTTTTGGGAGGAGAAGGGCATGCAGACATTATTACAGACGTTGGCGGACCGCCGCGGGGACCTGCTGACCGCACTATGGCAGCACTTAGGAATTTCTTTGACTGCGCTCGTTTTAGCGATGGTCATTGCCATTCCGCTGGCGATTTGGGCGGTGCGGCGACCTAAATGGGCGGAGGGTTTGTTGCAGCTGACGAGTGTTTTGCAAACGATTCCGTCGCTGGCACTCTTGGGATTGCTGATTCCACTAGTTGGGATTGGCACGGTGCCGGCGGTAATTGCACTGGTAATTTACGCGCTGTTACCAATTTTTCAAAATACGTACTTGGGGATCGCTGAAATTGACCCGTCAATTGAAGAGGCGGCCGACGCGTTTGCGATGTCGCGGATGCGGAAATTGTTTAAGGTGGAATTGCCGATTGCGCTCCCCCAAATTATTGCCGGTATCCGGACGGCGTTAGTGCTCATCATTGGGACAGCGACGTTGGCCGCCTTAATTGGGGCTGGCGGTTTAGGGACGTTCATCATGCTCGGAATTGACCGCAACGATACGCCGCTGCTCTTGATTGGCGCGATTTCGTCGGCGTTACTGGCGATTCTGCTGAGTGCGTTAGTGCGTTGGTTTCAAACGGCGAAGCCCCGGCAGGCTCTAGTCATGTTTGGGGTAATCGTCGCGCTGCTTGGCGGGGGCGGTGCGTATAGCGTGTACGCTAACCGGGTTGAAACCGTGACGATTGCCGGTAAGCTGGGCTCGGAGCCGGACATCCTGATCAACATGTATAAGGAATTGATTGAGGCGCAGGATAAACACGTTAAGGTCACGTTGAAGCCCAATTTTGGGAAAACGACCTTTCTCTATAGCGCTCTCAAAAATGATCAAATTGATATTTACCCCGAGTTTACCGGTTCGGTACTGGAAACGTTGGTGAAGGGGCAAAATCCTAAGCGGATGACGGCCAAGCAAACTTATCAGTTAGCCCAGAAACGCTTGCGGCAACAGGCCGATATGCGGCTGCTAAAACCCATGCGGTATAACAACACCTATGCGTTAGCGGTGACCGCGCAGTTTCAACGGGAGCACCACTTAAAGACGATTAGTGATTTGAACCGGGTCGAGGGTTTACTGAAACCGGGGATGACGCTAGAATTCATTGACCGTAACGACGGCTTAAAAGGACTTAAAAAGGCCTACGGGCTGGACGTGACAGCTAAATCAATGGAGCCGGCGCTACGCTACGAAGCGATTAGTAAGGGGCGCATTAACCTGGTTGACGCTTACGCAACGGATAGTGAATTGCGACAGTACAATTTAAAACTTTTAAAGGATGACCAGCATTTCTTCCCGACGTATCAAGGGGCACCGTTGATGAAGGCGAGTTTTGCTGGGCAGCATCCGCAAATTGTTCGGGCGTTGAATAAATTAGCCGGACAGATTTCAGAAACGGATATGCAAGAGATGAATTATGAAGTCAACGTCCAGAAGCGTTCGGCGGCTAAAGTCGCGCGGGCGTACCTGGTTAAACATCATTTACTAACAACGGGGGCGGAATAATGGAACCAACAACGACAAAACCAGTGGCAATTACTTTTCAACACGTCCAAAAAGCGTTTGGTGACCAAGTCGTGATTCCCGACCTCAACTTAACCGTGGAGCAGGGTGAATTGTTCGTCCTCGTAGGTACGTCTGGTAGTGGTAAAACGACCACCCTGAAAATGATTAATCGCTTGGATCCACTGACGAAGGGGACGATTCTCGTCAATGGTCAGGATAGTAGTCAAATGCCGGTGCGTGATCTTCGCTGGCAAATGGGCTACGTCCTTCAGCAAATTGCCCTCTTTCCAACGATGACCGTCGCCCAGAACATCGCGGTGATTCCCGAAATGAAGGGGACGGCTAAAAAGGTCATTAACCAAACGATCGACGAACTATTAACGGAAGTGGGCCTAGCGCCGGCGGACTATCGTAACCGACTACCACGGGAGCTTTCAGGCGGTGAGCAACAACGGATTGGCATCTTACGGGCAATTGCGGCTAATCCCGAAATTGTGTTGATGGACGAACCGTTTAGCGCGCTCGATCCCTTGTCGCGCCAGCAGTTACAGGACTTAGTCTTGCGGTTACACGCCCGCTACCATAATACGATTGTTTTTGTCACCCATGACATGAACGAAGCGTTAAAATTAGGGAACCGGATCGGCGTGATGCGGCAGGGACAACTCGTCCAAGTTGGGACGCCGACCGAACTAGCGCAACACCCAGCCAACGCGTTTGTGCGGGACTTTTTCGGCGCTAGCCGGGCTAAAAACGTCTACGATATTTACGTTGGCCGGGTCGGCCTCAGTCAGGGCTATTTACCAAAACCAGCTGTCGCGGCGGGGCGGATTCAAACGTTGGCTGCGCAGGCCACGCTCCGAACGGCCTTCAAAGCCTTTCGAACGCACGACTACCTGGCAATCACGGAGGATCAGCAGGTGCGTGGCTACCTTGACCGGCAGCGCGTTGTCGCGTATTTGAGTGAACACGAAGCGGATTAAACGAGGAGGAAGTAAGCATGGCGAATCAATATGACGTAATTGTAATCGGTGGGGGCCCCGCGGGAACGGCCGTCGCCGGGGGCTTAACGGCTCAGGGCAAGCGGGTCCTAATTGTTGAAGCGGACTTGTGGGGCGGGACTTGCCCGAACCGTGGCTGTGACCCTAAGAAAATCTTATTGAGTGCAGTTGAAGCAAAGGAAGCGGCGGAACACTTACAGCACCGCGGCTTGATCGCGGGTCCCCAAATTGATTGGCCCGCTTTGATGGCTCATAAGCGCGGCTACACGGATGGTATCAGTTCTGGGACCCACGCTAGCTTGGAAAAGCAGGGAATTGCAACCATTCACGGTCAGGCGACGTTTGGTGCGGACGGTCAACTGACGGTTGACGGCACGCCCGTTAGTGCCCGCGACTATGTGATTGCGACCGGGCAGCGACCGGCCATTTTACCAATCACTGGGCACGAAAATCTGAGGACGAGTACCGATTTTTTGGACCTAGACGACATGCCCAAGCGAGTAACCTTCATTGGCGGGGGCTACGTGGGCTTTGAACTGGCGACAATCGCGAAGGCGGCCGACGCCGACGTTCACTTGATTCATCACAACGACCGGCCACTCAAAAACTTTGACCCGGCCATGGTCCAAGCACTGATGACCAATTTGGAAAAAGAAGACGTCCACTTCCACTTGAACGAAGACGTGACGGCGGTTACCAAGCAGGCGGATGGCTATCACGTTCAAGCGGCCAGCGGTTTTGAACTCGTGACCGACCTTGTAATCTGTTCTGCGGGTCGGGTGCCTAACGTCGAGCAACTTGGCTTGGAAAACGTGGGCGTCGCCTATGACCGCCAAGGCGTTCAAGTCAACGACCACTTACAAACCGCAAATACCCACATTTACGCCGTGGGTGACGTGAGCGCGACGCCGGTGCCGAAGCTGACGCCGGTTGCGGGCTACGAAGCTCGTTACTTGGTGGGTGAATTAACGCAACCGGGCGCGGCGATTCAGTATCCGGCCGTGCCAACGCAAGTCTTTGCGGCGCCGAAGTTAGCCCAAGTTGGGTTAAGCGCGGCGGCGGCCCAGCGGGAACCGGACCGGTATCGTGTCCAAACCATCGACATGACTAAGTGGTTTACGTATTACCGCTTTGGGGCGCAACAAGCGCTTGCTAAGGTAATCGTGGATCAACCGAGCGGGACCATCGTGGGGGCGACTGTGTTGAGTGACTTGGCGGATGAAATGATCAACTATCTAACACTCCTAATTGATCAAAAGCTGACGCTTGCCGATTTACAACACCGGATTTTGGCATACCCAACACCGGCAAGTGATTTGCAGTATTTATACTAAATTTGAATTAACTAAGCACGCCGACACCCAATAATTAGGTTATGAGTAACGCAAAAACCGGAAGTATCCCAATCAGAACGGGGCACTTCCGGTTTTTGTGGTTTCTTAAGTTGCGGCCGGCCACCACTTAACGAATTGATCCATTAAATGACGTAGCGCAGCGTGGTCACTTTTGAGGTAACTCATGTAGATGGGCATGTGGGCCGCCTCGTCACTAATTGGGATGGCGACCCGGTTATCGTCCGTTGTTTGCCGCCGTACTTCGTCGCGCAGGAGCGAGACGTTGGTACTAAAGTACGGAAAGTCGGAATATTTAGCGATTTCTTGAAAGCTACTTTGATCGTCCTGGTAGAGAAATTTTGCGTCCGGAATGAGTTGCTGGCTAACGTGGCGCCAGTCGCCAATATTATCCAACATGACGAAACTGAGACCGCGCAACTCTTTAAACGTAATCGTCGGCTGGTTAGCCTGATACATAAATTTCTGGAGGTGGACAACGAGGCTTTCGATGCCTAAAAAGCGCGATTCAATCGTCGCGGTTTGGACCTCCTGGTTAGAAAAAATTAACCGCGCCCGCCGGTTGGTGAGCGTCGCGGCCAGTTGATCGTCGGTAATTAGGGTTGAATCGACGGTCAGGTTGGCAGGTAACTGCGATTGGCGAGCGTCAAGCATGACGAGTGGTCCGGGTAAGGTCGCCATGACGACCAACCGTTGCTGGTTGCGTTCAAAGTTTTGTAACTGGGTCACAAACGCTTGCTGGTCATGTAACAGCTGGGCCGCGGACGTAGCCGCCAATTTGCCGGTTGCGGTTAGGGTAATTTTATTCGGTTGGCGATTAAATAACTGAACGTTCAAGTCGCTTTCCAATTTTTGCATGCCGCGGGTAACGGTTGGCTGGGTGACGTGCAACGCGGCCGCCGTTTTGGCCAGGGTCTGCGTCCGCGCAAAGGTCACGAGTGCCAATAGTAGGTCATTATTGAGCAATGGAGCACCTCCAAAATTAGTATACGTTAACTGTATACTAGTATTGAAAAGGGGTAATTTTCAAGTGAAACGGTTGGCGGTAAGCTAGGTTTTGTTAACACGAACAGAAAGGTTGCGATATGATGTCAGTTCCAGTCATTCAATTAAATAACGGCGTCGAAATGCCCCAGCTCGGCTTCGGCGTTTTCCAAGTGCCAGATTTAGATCAGTGCCAAGCCGCGGTTAGTGCGGCGCTTAAAGCGGGTTACCGCTTAATTGATACCGCCACCGCTTATCAAAATGAACAGGCGGTCGGGGCGGCCATTAAAGCTAGCGGGATTGACCGCCAAGAACTCTTTGTAACGTCGAAACTCTGGGTTTCCGATTTTACCTACGAGCGGGCTAAGCGCGGGATTGACGCGTCACTTGAACGCTTAGGGTTAGATTACCTCGATCTTTACTTATTACACCAACCGTACGGTGACGTCATGGGTGCTTGGCGGGCCATGGAAGAGGCCTACCACGCCGGTAAAATTCGCGCGATTGGGGTTTCAAACTTTTACGCTGACCAGTTGAAAAATTTAGAGTTAACGATGGCAGTCCAGCCAGCCGTTAACCAAATTGAAGTGAATCCGTGGTACCAACAACCAACCGAAGTTGATTTTAACCAGCACGAAAACGTCCGGGTCGAAGCCTGGGCCCCGTTTGCGGAAGGCAAGCACGGGATCTTTACGAACACGACCTTACAAGCCATTGCGGCCAATCATGATAAAACGACCGGTCAGGTGATTTTGCGGTGGTTGTTACAGCGCGGAATTACGGTGATTCCGAAGTCGGTGCACCCGGAACGGATGCGCGAAAATATTGCCGTCTTTGATTTTGAATTGACGGCAGCCGAGATGGCTAAAATTGCGACGTTGAACCAACATCAAAGTCAATTTTTTGACCACCGTGATCCGGTTACGATTGAACAGATTTTTGGGTCAAGTTTGGCCCAACTACACGATTAATTTTTAGGAGGAATTTAAATGCCAACAACACCAACTATTACGTTAAACGACGGAACTCAGATTCCAGCCATTGGGTTTGGAACGTTCCAAATTCCCAACGACGGCCAGACGTACCAAGCCGTTAAAACGGCGCTGGAACTAGGCTACCGGCATATTGATACCGCGGTTGCCTACTTCAATGAAGCTGAAGTGGGCCGCGCCGTCCGTGACAGCGGGATTCCGCGTGACCAAATTTGGATTACCAGCAAGCTTTGGCTGCAAGACTTTGGCTATGACGCTGCGACCCGCGCCATTGATAAGTCACTTAAGCTGATGGGGTTAGACTATTTGGACCTATACTTGGTTCATCAGCCATACGGCGACGTCTTGGGAGCTTGGCAAGCGATGGAAGCCGCTAAAAAAGCGGGTAAACTGCGTTCAATTGGGGTTTCCAACATGACGCCCAAAATTTGGGAACACTTTGTGCCGCAATTTGAGACGGTCCCGTCCGTTAACCAGGTTGAATTTAACCCGTATTTCCAACAGCACCCCCTGCGGAAGTTGCTAGCGCCACATAATGTTAAATTAGAAGCGTGGGCACCGTTGGGTCAAGGCAACCCGGCCTTATTTAAGGAACCAGCCATCACGACCCTCGCGGCAAAGTATCACAAGGACGCGGGCCAAATTATGTTGCGGTTTGAACACCAAGAAGGCATCATCGTCTTTCCAAAGTCGGTTCACGAAGCGCGTATCAAGAGTAACCGCGAGATCTTTGACTTTGAACTTACCGAGCCGGAAATGGCAAGCCTCCGGGCGTTAGATACGGGCAAGGGTCAACATGACCCCGATGCACCGGGCTTAAGAGAGCAATTGTTAGGGGCGTTTGACGTCCACGCTAACGATTAAATTGAATCAGAAAATCGCGCTTGACATTTATTGAAATGAGATTATAATGTAAAACATTAAAAATAAATGAGATAAACGTGTTGAACAGGAGAGTAGCGCAACGTCTAAATTTTAGGGAGCCGTTGGTTAGTGCAAAGCGGTATGGTGACGTGGTGTGAAAGTAGCCTGGGAGCGATTAATGCGACCGTTTTAACGGAAGTGTTAACTGGATGACCACCATTAACCGGTCCGCGGATCGCCACTCGTTACGGTGGCCGTCCGGTTGAGGTTGGTTGCACTTGCAACCAATAAATTAAGGTGGTACCACGTGTAAACGTCCTTACAAAGCAAATTAGCTTTGTAGGGGCGTTTTTTTAGTCCTTAGCACGTTTTGATTAGGGAAGGAATCTACATGGGAATGAATCATAATGGCGGGTTGGCCCGAGTCGGTCAAGTAATTAGTTGGCGGTAACTCGTAGCTTAGATGGAGGACTTAGCTTATGAAAACACAAAAATTAACGTTTAAACATTACTTGATCATTGGTTCGATGCTGTTTGGAATGTTCTTTGGCGCCGGTAATTTGATTTTTCCAATTCATTTGGGTCAGCTAGCCGGGGCGCACTGGTTGCGCGCTGGTGGGGGCTTCTTGTTAACGGGAACGCTCTTGCCGTTACTGGGAATCATTGCGATTAGTGTAACGCGCAGTAGTGGTATTTATGATTTGGCACGACCAATCGGTAAGCGCTACGCAACTTTGTTTATGGTGCTGACCTGCGCAACGCTGGGGCCGTTGTTTGCGACGCCGCGGACGGCGACGACCCCGTTTCAAATCGGAATTGCCAGTCACGTGAGTGCGACGCAGGAACCGTGGTTTTTACTAGCCTACTCCTTGCTATTTTTCGGAATTACTTACTGGGCGTCACGCAAACCCACCGGTATTTTGGACATGATTGGTAAACTATTGAACCCGGCGTTTTTGATTTTACTGGCGTTGATTTTTGGGCTCGCGTTTAGTCAACCACTGGGCAGTGCGCGGGGGCAGGCCATCACGCCGGCGTATCAGGGGCACGCGTTTCTAAACGGCTTTTTACAGGGGTATAACACGATGGATGCGTTAGCGGCTTTGCTATTCGGTATTGCGGTCGTAACGGCCATTCGGGGCCTGGGTCAAACGGCGCCAACCGCAATCGCCAAGACAGCGGCTAAGGCCAGTTTGATGAGTATTACGTTGGAAGCCGCGATTTACTTGGGTTTAATTTGGATTGGCGCGACCTCGTTAGCGCACTTTAAGCTTTCAGCGGACGGCGGGATTGCCTTTGCCCAAATTGCGAACGCCTTTATGGGGATGCCGGGTGAAATTATTTTAGCCATTATGGCAACCTTGACCTGTTTAACGACCGCGGTTGGCCTGACGACGTCGTTTTCCGAGGCCTTACACGCGAAGTTTCCGCGAATTAGTTACCGCAGTTGGAACCGTTTGTCTTGCGGCGCCTCGTTTTTAATTGCTAACATTGGGTTAGATCAAATCATTGCCTGGTCAACGCCGATGCTGATGTTCTTGTATCCGCTGGCGATTACGTTGATCGTACTGGCGATTGCGTCACCACTATTTCAACATGATCCAATCGTGTACCGGTGGACGACGGCGTTAACCTTAATTCCCGCCATCTTTGATGCCCTGGGTGCGGCACCGGCGATTATTACCCGGCAGGGCTGGGTTCAAGCACTATTGTCCCTGGATGTGCAGTACTTACCACTGGCAAAACTAGGCCTCGATTGGGCGCTACCAGCCTTAATTGGACTACTGATTGGCCTAGCTTGGCACGCCCTTCGGCAAATTAGTCGGGCGCGGGAATATCGAATGAATCGTAATTAAGAGGTGTATGATAGACCTAATAAGTAATGGATGGGTGAGTAGATGGCGTTTGTAGGAACTTTATGTTTATTGATCGTGGCAACCACTTTAGCGGGCCACTTTGCGCACCGTGCCGGGGTGCCCGCGGTAATTGGTGAAATTTTAGTGGGGGTGGTTTTAGGACCGGCCATCTTAAATTGGGTGCACTTGACCAACTTAGTGCAGACCTTTTCGGACATCGGGGTCGTCGTCCTAATGTTTATTGGTGGCTTAGAAAGTAACTTGGCGCTATTGCGCAAATACTTACGACCGGCCATCGTGGTTGCGATTATCGGGGTGATTTTCCCGGTCGTAATCATGGGCTTAACGAGTCGCTTGTTTCAGTTTAGCTGGTTTGAATCACTCTTTATTGGCGTAATCTTTTCAGCGACTTCGGTTTCAATTTCGGTAGAGGTTTTGAAGGAATTTAAGGCGCTCGATACCAAGGAGGGGGCCACCATTCTCGGTGCGGCGGTTGCGGATGACATCATTGGCGTGATCTTACTAAGTGTTATGATTGCGTTGATGGGTAGCCAAGCTGGGGGGAGCGGCGTGCAAACCAACCTCGGAATCGTGTTGTTGGAACAGGTTGCGTTCTTTGCCGGCGTTCTGCTGGTTGTTAAGTGGGTCGCCCCGGTATTAATGCGGTTAAGCGACCATTTATTAATGGCAGCGGGGCCGACCATCGTAGCTATCATTATTTGCTTAGCCATGGCGTGGCTGGCAGATTTAGTCGGTTTAAGTGGGGCGATTGGAGCCTTCTTTGCCGGCGTTGCGGTAGCGCAAACGGACTACCAGCACGTGGTTGACGTTAGCATTGAACCGGTTGGTTACACGATGTTTATCCCACTATTCTTTGTCAGTGTCGGCCTGAACATGACCTTTGATGGTTTTTGGGAGTCACTGCCGTTCATCGTTGTAATGACCGTACTGGGCGTTTTGACTAAGCTATTAGGCTGTGGGCTCGGTGCCCGGCTGAACGGATTTAGTGGTCACAGTAATTACTTAGTTGGTTCGGGCATGATTTCACGGGGCGAAATGGCCCTAATTACGGCTCAAATTGGTTTTTCGGCCCACTTACTGTCGGGCGACTATTATTCGGATGTCATCCTCGTCATTATTTTGGTAACGATGATTGCACCGTTTATGTTAAAGGATGCAATTCATCGGGCACCGGATTTAGCAAATTAAGTTAAATTTAAATTAATAGCGTCTAAGTGACCAACGTTAAAAAGCTACTCTACGAAAACCGCTAGATTTTCGCAGAGTAGCTTTTAATGTTATCAAAGGTGTTTTTACGTGGCCGTTCTTAGGCTAGCGGTGTTTGAACCACCCTCATTTTAGGTGATGGTAACTTGGTTCGCCAGTCGACGCGGCTAAATGACGCCCTTCGTTTGACTCTTGGCAGCGTGAAGTAGGGCGAGGCGGTGCAACAATTCATCTCGCTGCCGCTTGATTTCTTTGCCCGTATCGGTATCAGCAACCCGCTTGCGTTTGACCACCTGTTCAATAATGCGTTTAGTTGAGACAACGTCAGTCATATCAGCAATCGCCCGTTTTCTTGTTGTGAAGGGCTTATGCGTGACGAGTTGCAAACCGTAGGAGTTGGATAGGAGGGTGTAGCCGCCAATCCCCGTCGTCTTATGGTACGGTTTCGACATCCCACCGTCGATAACAAAAATTTTACCGTTGGCTAAAATGGGTGAATTACCAACTTTAACTGGCGTATGACCATTGATGATGTGGGCATCTGGGCCTAATCCCAGGTCTTTAAAGAGCTGGTCGGCAAACCATTCTTCTTGCCGTAAAGTAAAATAAGGGTTTAGTTTTTCAACGTGGGTGGTTTTGTCAGCAATGAAGTAGCGTTCAAAGGTCGTCATTTGATCCTTACCAAATAGTGGGGACATTTTTCCCGTCCACAAGTACCACAGCAGGTCAGCATTGAAACTTTGCTGTTCCTTTGGACAATGTAAGGATTGGCGAATCACCTTATCAAAATAATCGAGAAGGCTTTGGCCGGCATAGTCCCGGCCCTGAATGTGCCAGCTTAATAGTTTTCCTTGGCGATCAACGGGGACGCAACCGTGCAATAGTAAATTACCATTGTACTTTAAGTACATGGAGCCGTTTTCGACCAAGTAAGTAATGTGCTTTTTCAATTTGGGTGCCGCGGCGAACGCTGCCATTAAGTCGGCCACAATGGTTTGCTCGTTTGACGTTAACTGGTAAGGATTGTTAGCGTCAACCAGTTGGAAACAACCGTTAATAATCGGATAGGTGGTTCCGTTAATCACGATACTTTGGCGGTCGGGGCTTAGTTGACTTAGGAGGAGGCGACTTTCCATTTTAAATTCGGGCCGGCGTTGAATGGCTTGACCTTCTAGTTTAAATTGCATAATGGCAACCGCTTGTTGAACACAATTATTGATCAAATTATCTTCAGCGGTGATTTTATTACCCGTATCGGATTTAGGAGTAAAGCCTGGTAAGGGTTGATAGTGCGCGCAGGCAAACTCAATTAGTGGCGTTAAATCAATGCCGTATGAATCCTGTAAAATCTCAAGGTTATCGTAGCGGGCGCAGATGCGCAGTAGGTTTAACATACATAGTTTGGACCCGGCTAAACTGCCTAACCATAAAATATCGTGGTTCCCCCATTGGAAATCAAAGTTTTTCCAGTGGTGGGATAAGTAGTCAATAATATAGTCTGGATGCGGCCCCCGGTCATAAATATCGCCAACGATGTGAACGTGGTCAACAACTAAGCGTTGAATGGAATGACAAGTTGCGATGATGAACTTATCCGCAATGTCTAACTTGATAATACTATCCAAAATATTCTGATAGGATAATTGCTTCGTTTCAGAGCTCGTATCGGTATAGAGGAGTTCTTCGGTAATGTAAACAAAGTCGGGGTTGATGGCTTTTCTAACTTTAGATTGCGTATACTTATTGGCCGCATAGCGCAACACTTCAACGAGGTTATTAAAGGCGTCCATGTACCATTGAATCAGCTCTTCGTGGTCCTTGATTTTAGCTTTGGTTTGCTCAAGAATCTCGGACGGATAATAAATTAAAAAGGCTAATTTTTTTTGACTGTTTGGCGACAAGCGTCCGGTAAACAGCTCCGCAATTTTTTGCTTAGTATTTCCAGAACCGTTACGCATAATGTGTGTGAATTCGTCGTACTCCCCGTGAATATCACTGATAAACGCTTCAGTTCCTTTGGGTAATCCTAAGATTGCTGATAAATTAATTAGTTCGGTATTGATTTCATTTTCAGTTGTGAATTTTTCAGACAATTTTATATACCTTTCCTTGCATAGTGTTTTTTAGTCCCCCAGCATCGAGCATATTAAAACTATACCATTTTATGTATCCGCTTCCAATAGTTGTATTGAATTGTCAAATAAAGTGCATTTTTGTGCAAAAAAATTTCACTAAAACGCCCCCCAGTTCAACCACGTACGTAGTCACAATTGTCCGGTCTTTGTGGGCTGGTGGGTGCGCAGATTTTAACCGAAAAATGCATTAAAGCGGGACAATTAATGATGGGGTTAGCCAAGTCATTAATTGTCCCGCTTTAATTATTATTTGTTAGTTTGAACGTGGGTCGCGTCATATTAATAGCCCAACCGGGCGCCAAAGGTCAGCTGGCTTCGTTCACCGGCTCACCGACTTTCGATAACTACTCTAAACGCGAACCCGGTGATCAATTGTAAAGAGGGTCGGGTCTAAGTGCGTGATCAACGGTGACGCGTCCCCAATGCTGAGGAGGGTCAGGTGGTGCATTGCCCGCGACGCAATCGTATAGAGAATCCCCGTGTCAGCTTCATCAGCGTAGTTAGTTGCGGAAACGTCGTAGGCAATCACGGCGTCAAATTCCAGCCCCTTGGCGAGGTAGATTGGCATAACAATGACTCCTAACGGCATTGTGCGGTCGCTATCCGCCATCAAAGTGGCAACGGTGTGGTGTTTCAAGAATTGATAAACCGCCCGACTTTCGGCCAGGTCCTTCGTCAGGACCGCCACGGTGTGGGTCGATTCTAATTGATGATTGACCTCACTGAGCAGACCGTTCAGAGCAGCTTCGTGGCCGTAGCGGATCATCACCTTCGGTAGGTCCCCTTCACGGGTGAAGGCCTGAATCTGGTCGCCATCGGGTAAGAGCGCCTTAGCAAAGTTAGTAATTTGCTTCGTGGAACGGTAACTCTTATTAAGGGTGATGAGATTGGCTCGTCGGACGGCAAAGGCGTCCCGCAATCGTTCCAATAATTGTTGAGGCCGTTCAATCCCCTTAAAGAGTGCCTGCTCACTATCGCCTAATAAGGTAAACTTCGCGAGTGGGAAGGCGTGCTTGATGTAGAGCAACTGGGCAAGCGAATAGTCCTGCATTTCATCCACGAAGATGTACTGCATGCGTCGATTTTGGCCGCTTCCCGTCAAAATATCGCGTAATAGGAGTAACGGAGCGCAGTCAATCAGTGCGATTCGGTGGTATTCAATGCCGGTGCGGAAAGCTTGCATCCGAGTTTGCCAAGCCGTTGGGTCAATATTCTGGGGGCGCTTAACTTGGGCCAAAAAGTCATTATACTGTTCATAAGTATCAAGAAAATAACCGTTATAAATGGCGTCGTACACTTGCCGCAAGCGTTTGGTAATAATTTGTTTCCCAATGTAGAAGACTTCATTGTCGAGTGATTGGAAGTCCCCACGGCGCTTCTTGCCTAAGAGGTCGTGGTAGGCTTCGTCGCTTAACTGATCAATGATTTCGTTGACCCAGTCGGACTGGGCTTCGTCACTAATCCGGTGTTTTAACCGCTTAATCAAGGTGTTCTTGATGGCTAAGAAGCGGTCGGCGGGCTGCATCGCCTTCGGTAAGTCGGCGGCAATTTTGGCAATTGAGGCCTTATGGAAGAAAATTTCGCCGTTAAACATAATGTTAGTGAACCGTAACTGGTCGGCGGGCAATTGCTGACAGTAGGCCGTCACCTGCGTCATGAAATCAGCGCTTTCTTGAAAAGCACGTAACGCGGGGGCCGCGGTGGTTTGCTGCCGGTCTTGTTCGTAGCGCTCAAATAAACTTTCGACCGTTAATCCTTGAAAGCGGGCGCTTAAAAATTCTGCCAGGGTGACCTGCCGCATATTACGCTCTCCTAAGCTAGGGAGCACCTCTGAAATGTAATGACTAAATAACCGGTTAGGTGAAAATAGGACCATTTGGTCGGCTTCGAGCGAGGCGCGTGAATGATAAAGTAAGAAGGCGATCCGTTGCAAAATGGCCGACGTCTTACCGGAACCAGCGACCCCCTGAACGACCAGTAAATCACTGTACGTATCGCGAATAATATCGTTTTGTTCCTTTTGAATCGTCGCCACAATGTTTTGCATGTAGGCGTCGTTTTGTTGGCCTAAAACGGACTGGAGGATTTCGTCACCCACGGTTTCGTTCGTATCAAACATATTCTTAATTTCACCGTGATCGATTTGAAATTGACGCTTCTTAGTCAGTTCGGTCGTCTGTTTGCCGGCTGGCGTTTGGTAGGCCACTTTTCCCAGGGTGCCGTTATAGTAAACGGATGAAATTGGCGCGCGCCAATCGTAGACCAGGAAGTTCTGGTCGTTATCGACGAACGAAGCCGTCCCAATGTAAAGCCGTTCGGGGGCGTCGTCCGGGGTATCCTGAATGTCGATGCGGCCGAAGTACGGCGAGTTACCTAAATCCTTTAAGACGCCGACCTGCCGGTTTAAAATTGCTTCGGATTCAACCGCCCGTTCGACCATTTGTTTTTGCTGTTGAAGTTCGGCGTTGGTTTCAATCCGGTCGTCGACTTCAAACGTATTGACGGAGTTATTATCACCATAATTTTTCTGAATAACATCGGTTTCACGGTGGGCCTTGGCGAGTAAATCGTCGGTTTGTTGGGCCCGTTGCTTAACTTGCGCGACCACCTGATCGACCCGTTGCTGTTCTTGTTGTTGTTCCTGCGCTGATGTTGCCACTAATAAGGGCCTCCCGTCTTTTAAAGCGTTAAATTGCTTGAATTATTCTAGGCGGATTTACAGCGAGTGTCAATTAAAGAGCATGGGGCCGCGCTTGGCGAAACGCAGACTTGCATGTTGTTCGGAAGTATTCTAATATGATTTTAATAATTCTAATAAATGGAGGTGGCAACTTGCGTGTGGGGTTAATTCAATTAGACATTCGTTACGGGGATCCGGCGGCGAATTTCAAGCAGGTGTCCGCTGCCATTCAAAAGGCGGCTCGCCAGCACGTGGACGTGCTCGTCTTGCCCGAACTTTGGAACACGGGGTACGCGTTGGACCGGTTACCCGAATTAGCGGATCAAAATGGCCAGCAGACGCAAACCCAGTTAAGTGCCCTTGCCCGGCAGTGGAAGGTGAACATCGTCGGCGGTTCGGTCGCGGTGGCTCGCAACGGGCACTACTATAATGAAATGCTAACGTTTGACCGACAGGGCCAGCTTTTAAGCCGCTACGATAAGGTACACTGCTTTGGCTTGATGGGTGAACAAGAAGTCATGACCGCTGGCAACCAAGAGAATCGGTTTACGCTGGATAATGTTCCTGCGTTTGGGGTGATTTGTTACGATATCCGTTTTCCGGAATGGCTCCGTAAGCAGGCGGCCCGGGGACCACAAGTCCTGTTTGTTAGTGCTGAATGGCCGACAGCGCGGTTGACGCAGTGGCGATTACTGTTACAGGCGCGGGCGATTGAAAACCAAGCCTATGTGGTGGCGGTCAACCGGGTCGGTGACGACCCCCAGAACGCGTTTGGCGGGCAATCGTTAGTGGTAGATCCGCTTGGAAAGCTCGTGGCGATCGGTGGTGCCCACGCGCAATTGATTACGGCCACGTTAGATTTGAAGCAAGTCGAGCGGGTGCGGGAACAACTGCCCGTTTTCGCGGACCGGCGGCCGGAGCTGTACTGATTGCCGGGGGCGGTTGAAGAAATTTTGACAGGCGTTGTGATAACGCTTAAACTGGAACTAATTAATCGTTGAAGAAAAGAACAGTAGGAACGCCACCAACAGAGACCTCACGAATGCTGAAAGCGAGGACGGCTGACCGAATTGGCTTTTTGGAGATTCGGTGCAAGCCGGGAACCCACCCTTATCGGTAACGAGTGGCAGAAACAAGTTTCTGCAATTTAGGTGGTACCACGGTAATGCGTCCTAATTGACTATTAAAGTCAGTTGGGACGCTTTTTTTGGTTTCAACTGACCAGAAATTTGAAAGGATGTTCAACATGACAAAAAAGGTAATTTTAACGGGTGATCGCCCAACTGGTAAACTACACATTGGCCATTACGTGGGTTCGTTGCGTAACCGGGTGCTATTACAAAATAGTGGTGATTACGAGTCATACATTATGATTGCGGATAACCAAGCGTTGACTGATAACGCGCACGATCCCGAGAAAATTCAACGGAGTTTGCTACAGGTTGCGATGGATTATTTAGCGGTTGGGATTGATCCTAAGAAGACGACCATTTTGGTTCAGTCACAAATTCCCGCGCTGACGGACATGATGAACCAGTACTTAAACTTAGTGACGGTTGCCCGGTTAAACCGCAACCCAACGGTTAAAACGGAAATTAAGCAAAAGGCGTTTGGTGAAAGCGTTCCGGCGGGCTTTTTCGTTTACCCGGTTAGTCAAGCGGCCGATATTACGGCATTCAAGGCGACGACGGTGCCCGTTGGTGACGATCAAGAGCCGATGTTGGAACAAACCCGTGAACTGGTGCGGAGCTTTAATAAGACGTATAACACCGATACGTTGGTTGAACCGGAAGGCTACTTCCCACCAAAAGGGTTGGGGCGGATTCCTGGGCTTGATGGGAATGCCAAGATGAGTAAATCGTTGGGGAATGCGATCTACTTGTCTGATGATGCGGATACGTTAAAGAAGAAAGTGATGTCGATGTACACGGATCCGGACCATATTCACATTGAGGATCCGGGTAAGATTGAGGGCAACGTGGTCTTCACTTATTTGGATATCTTTGATGAGGATAAGGCGAAGGTTGCGGACTTGAAGGCGCAGTACCAGCATGGTGGTTTGGGTGACGTGAAGATTAAGCGTTACTTGATGGACGTGTTGGACGGGGTGTTGCGCCCAATCCGCGAGCGGCGGGCAATCTACGAGGCGGACCCGGCGCAGGTTTTGCAGATCTTAAAGGATGGAACGGCGAAGGCTAACGTGGTGGCGGACCAGACTTGGAGCGAGATGCAGGCAGCGATTGGAATTAATTATTTTGATTAGAGTGTGAGGGCCGGCGGGTTGGTCTGAGGATTAGCCTAGCCACCGGTATGACGCGGGTTGTGCGTTGTACCGGTGGCGTAGCTAACCGCAGGACCAAGCCGGCCCGAACACGTTTCGGCTATAGGGCAGGGCGTGTCGTGGTTTATGCGATGGCGGCTTAGCGCAGTAAGCACAGTGGTCAGCTTGGTTGAACACGTTTCAATTAGAGTGTAAGGGCCGACGGGCTGATGCTGAGCACTACCTAGCTAAGGGCATGGTGCCGGGTTTGGGCATTGTGCCCTTAGCGTAGTAGGCGCAGGCGTCAGTCGGCCCGAACACGTTTCGGTAGCCCATGAAAAAACCTGAAAACAGCCTGGCCGATTGCCAAGCAATATGCACATTTAAAAAGCTCGTAAACGTTGTAATGACTGCGTTTGCGAGCTTTTTTATTAGCTGATGATGAAAGAAAACGGTCGTCTAGACCACTTATTTTCATGGGTACAAATATATTGATACATTAAGATATTTTTAAAAATATAAAAAATAATTGGTCTAAAGTTTTGAAAATTGAAGCGCTTTCAATGTGAATGTGCTAACATAATTTGTGGGCACAAGTTTTACAAGCACCTACTAATTTAGACCAGAAAGGAGGAATGACCATGTATCATGCCATTGCGCAGGACATTATCAAGTCGATTATGGCCGACGAATATACGACGAAGTTACCGACGGAAAAAGTGTTAATGCAACGCTTCGATGCAAGTCGGAACACCATTCGCAAAGCAATCGACGTTGTTTTCCGGCACGGGCTTCTCAGGCGCGTGCAGGGCAGCGGTAACTTTATCATCAAGCAGCCAGCAAACTCGGGAACCATTTTAAATTTGTCAATCGGGTTTGACCGTGCGGCGATGGTCGAAGGGGGACCGTTAGTCTCACAAGTAGTCACGTTCGACAAAGTCCAAGCGGACGACCGGTTAGCGGGTCAGGGTAACATTGCGGTTGGAACGGAATTATACCGTGTCATCCGGTTACGTTACCTGAAAGGGACCCTATACGACCTTGAAGAGTCGTACTTTCCGCGGACGGTGGTGCCGTTTTTATCGACGGATAGTGTCCAGCATTCAATCTTTGCTTTCTTACGGGAAGCTTATGATATTTACGGAAGTACGACGGAAAACTACGTTCATCAAGTCAGGTTGAATGACGAGCGTGCGGCGTTGATCGGCGTGCCAGTAGGCGATAAGACGATGTGTTTGGATGCAATTAATTATTTGGCAAATGGCGATGTGTTTAACTTTTCACAAACTTTCTTTGTCTATCCAGACTTAGAACTGTATTACCATACCGAAAACATTGATTTGCAAAAATAAGTCCTGACGGGTTCAGGGGTCATTGAATCCGTTCCTGGCACTAATTAGAATAGGAGTGAGGGTATTATGAATTCATTTATCGAATGGTTAAATAAACATTTAGTACCTGTTGCAGCTAAAATCGGAAACGTTCGGTGGTTAGTTGCATTACGTGACGCATTTATCTCAATTATGCCGGCAATGATGGCCGGTTCGATTGCGACCGTCTTGAACGCCTTGGTTCGCGATATTCCAACGAAGTTTGGTTGGATGGGGTTCGTGAACTCAATGCAGTGGTTAATTGGAATCAACGGAATGGTTTGGACCGGAACGTTAGCAATTTTAGGATTAATTTTTTCATTCACGTTTGGTTACCAATTAGCAACCCAGTACAAGGTTGAACCTGTTACTGGTGGGATCGTAACCCTTGGAACGTTCATCATGAGTTTGCCACAAAACTTCACGGGGACGTTAACTAAGAGTCTAAGCGCAGGCGCAACTAAAATTTTGACGGACTCTGGAATGGCCGTTGCCGGCAAACAAGTGACGGCGTGGGGCTACTTCAACTTCAACACCTACTTTGGTTCGTACGGTTTCTTTACCGTTATGATCTTAGGGGCGATTGCAAGTACCGTTTACATCTTCTTGATGAAGAAACACATTACAATTAAAATGCCGGATTCAGTACCGCCGGCAGTTGCAAACGCCTTCACGGGGATTATTCCAGCCGCTGCAGCCTTCTACGTTGTTGGGATTATCAACTGGTTATTCAGTAACTTTGGTCAAACAACGGTTATCGAATGGATTGCTAAGGTTATTCAAGAACCACTCTTGAACCTCTCCCAAGGTTACGGGGCAGTTCTCTTGATGACGTTATTAGTACAAGTATTCTGGTTCTTCGGGATTCACGGTTCCAACGTCTTGGCCCCCGTTTTAGATGGGATTTGGTTAACGGCACAATTAGCCAACATTAACGCCTTTCAGGCCCACCAAGACTTACCATACCTTTGGACACGGAACTGCTTCGACCTGTATGCTTGGATCGGTGGGGCCGGCTCAACCTTGCTCCTCTTGATTGCCATTCTGGTCTTTAGTAAACGTGATGATCAACGGTCAGTGGCGAAATTGGCCATTGGACCAGGCTTCTTTAACATTAATGAACCCGTTATGTTCGGGTTACCAATTGTATTAGACCCAATTTACTTTATTCCGTTTATTTTGGCACCAGTGGTTACCGTTTCAATTGCTTACGGTGCGATTACCGCTGGCTGGGTTGCACCAATTACGAACAACATCGTTTGGTCAATGCCACCGATTATGAACGCCTTAGTTGCGACGATGGACTGGCGGTCAGTTGTCCTACAAGTGGTCAACGCCTTGATTGCCTTTGCGATTTACGTACCATTTGTTAAGGCTGCTAACCGCATCAAACCAGCAGAGATTGGAGAATAAAAACTCATGAAAACCTTAAAACAGTGTTTACTCATTGGAATTAACTTATGTTTATTAGTTGTCGTCTTGAGTCCCTTGGCCGGCACGATCGGGCAGTGGGTGACACTCGGACTAGGGTTAGGACTGAGCGCCGGGTTGTATTTACTGTATCGGCGGGTCGGTCGCCTCGAAAGGAGCAACCAACATGCAGATTAAAGTTAAATTAAACGCCCCCGTCGACTATTTGTATTCCCAATTAATTGGATCGGCACAGGCAGATATTCGGCAACAAACGGGGCGGCCAGCGCCCAAGCAGAGCCTGCAGGGCTACCGTTACGAGAAACGCTGGGGCAACGGGATGACCGGCTCCTTGACGATTACCCACGCTGAACCGGGGATTCGCTACGCTTATCAATTGGAGACACCGCGGGATCATTACGGCGTCGACTATCAGTTTGAGGCGACGGCGGATCACCAAACCACCTTAACCTACGCGGAAACGGTAATTGGAAAGGATAACAAAGCTCAGGCTAACAACCGGATGGGAATCTTCCTATTAGGTTGGTTCCGTAAACGCCGTTTTAAGAAAATGATGAGCCAAATGGCGGCGGCCTATTATCAATAGGCCCCGTTAATTAAGGAGTTAGTCACGTGTTAACGTGGCTAGCTCCTTTTGGGCGTTAAACGGAAAGTCTGCAAAGTCCCCGGGTTAATGATAGAATATTAGCCATTCAGATATTGAGAAGGGGTAACTTAACGTGACAGAAACACCATTTTGGACCCAAATTGCGGCCCAGGCGAAAGCAGCCCACCGGCCAATTTTAACGATGGCACCAATGGAAGCCGTTAGTAATACGGTATTTCGGCAGGTCATCAGTCGTGCGGCCGCACCGGATACGTTTTTTAGTGAGTTTGTTTATGCTAAAAGTATTACGGATCCGCATACCAAATTTCCGGTTCACGGTCGTTTGTACGTAGCACCAGCTGAGAAACGGCGGCCGGTAGTGCAATTATGGGGCAATCAGGCGGATGATTTTGCCCGGGCGACGGCCGTTTTGAAGGACCGCGGATTTGAAGCGGTCGACATTAACATGGGTTGTCCGGACGGGACGGTTATTAAGAATCACGGTGGTAGTGATTTGATTCGCAACCCCCAGTGGGCGGCGGACGTGATTGCCGCGGCTAAAACGTCGGGGCTGGCAGTAAGTGCTAAGACCCGGCTGGGGTACAGTCGGCTAGATGAATACCCGCAGTGGATAACGACTTTACTAGAACAACACGTGGCCGTATTGACGGTGCACCTACGAACCAAGCAAGAGATGAGTAAGGTGCCCGCCCACGTGGAAGTCATCGACGATTTAATCCGGTTACGTGATCAAATTGCGCCGGAAACGCTCCTGCAAGTTAACGGTGACGTGCTGGATTATCAAGCCGCTGTGGCGTTGGCCAAGCAACATCCCGGGTTAGACGGTGTCATGATTGGTCGCGGGGTGTTTGCCAACCCGTTTGCGTTTGAAGCGCAGCCACAACCGCATTCCCTGGACGAGTTACTGGGGCTGTTGCGGTTACAGTTGGATTTATTCGACGACTTTGCGACTAAGTACGACGTCCCCCGCTTTCCGTCGTTGAAACGCTTTTTCAAAATTTATGCACGGCCCGAACTGGGGGCGACGGCCCTACGTAACGCGATGATGGATGCTAAGTCGACCGATGACGTGCGAAAAATATTGGCGAATTACCAAGCGCTAGTTGAATAATTGGATGAGGATGACGGGGTAACCGGTCATCCTCATTTGCGTTTTTAAATGCTGATTGTTGAAACGTGTTCAGACTAGCTGGTCCTGCGGTTAGCTACACAAGGTGCTATATGCACAGACCGCATACGCCCGCCTGCTAAATAGTCGAAACGTGTTCGGCCCGACTGACATTTGCGCTTGCTACGCTAAGCCGCCGTCGCCTAACCCACGACAACGTCTTAGCTAGGCAATGCTCAATGTTCAACTTGACGCTTCTCACTAGATAGCCGAAACGTGTTCAGACTAGCTGGTCCTGCGGTTAGCTACACAAGGTGCTATATGCACAGACCGCATACAGCACCTTGTTAGGCTAATCCTCAGACCAAAGCGCTAGTCCTCACACTCTCACAGCAGGGTTTCATGTTAAAATAAGACTAACTGATTAATTTCAAGGAAAAGCGAGCGTGGTGTGGCATGAGAAACTTAGCAATTGTGGATCTTGGCTCGAATTCGGCACGGATGGCAGTCAGCCGTTTGTACGCCAACGGGCACGTTGAAGAGCTCAAGCGGGTCAAAGAAGACACCCGCTTGTCAGAAGGAATGGGGCCGGAACACACGTTGCAACCGGCTGCGATTAACCGAACGATTAAAGCGTTGATCAATTTTCGCCGTCTGTACGAACGGATGCCCGATACCGACGTGATTGGAATTACGACGGCGGCCGTGCGGATGGCGAGTAACCAAGCGGCTTTTCTAAAGCAGGTTAAACAAGCAATTGGGCTTGATTTACGGGTGCTGTCCGGTGACGACGAGGCCTACTACGACTATTTAGGCGTTGCGAACTCGTTAGTCATTAAAAACTGCTTGATTTTAGATACCGGTGGCGCTAGTTGTGAACTGATTTTAGTTAAAAACGGCGTTAAGCAGCATCTGATCAGTGTTCCGTTTGGCGCCGTGACCCTGTCTGAACAATTTGGATTAAACGACCTCGTTCCGTCCGTAAACTTGTTTCGGGCGCAAATGTTTCTCCGCGACCGCTTAGCGGACATCTGGTGGCTGAGTGAGGCGTCCCACTGCCCAATTGTTTTACTAGGAGGAGCTAACCGGACACTTGCCCGGATTAACCGTCGGCGTCAAAAAAAGCTGAAAGTAGAGGATATCCACGGCTACCGCTTAAAGACGGAGACCGTTTACCACACCTTTTTAGACTTCTTAGCGCGTTCTAAGCGCGGTCGTCAGGATATCTCCGGCATGGAATACGCCCGCGCTGACATTATCGTGGGGGGGATGCTGCCGCTGGTGACACTTCTCCAAATGCTCGATAGTGACCGGGTGATTTTCTCCGAAAGTGGCGTTCGCGAGGGCATTATTTCGGAATACTTGCAGCAAACCAATGATTAAAGAACAGGAAGGGTTATATGACAGCTGATTTTCGTCATTTTTATCAAAAATCATGGGCAGAGCGGGTCGCCATCGTTGCCGAACAGACGCAGCTGAGTGCGGCGGAGCAGGCCCTTTTTAAAAAATACTACTTACCGCAACACCACGATATCATTGAAAACTATTTAACGGATTACCCCCTGCCAATGGGGCTGGCGGTTAACTTTGTGATTGACGGTCAGGCGCACATCGTACCGATGGTGACCGAAGAACCATCGGTCATTGCCGCGGCTAGTAACGGCGCCAAGATTGTTAAACGGGCTGGCGGTTTCCGGACCACTTTGAAACGCCGAGAAATGATTGGTCAAATTGTTTTAGAGCAGTTACCGGACCCCCAGCAAACGGCGGCTTTGATTGAAAGTCACGCCGTGCGGCTCTTAGAAGTGGCCGATGCGGCCCACCCCAGCCTAAAAAAGCGTGGCGGCGGGGCGCGTAAACTACGCACGCGCATTTTGGGTGCCGGTTACTTATCCGTGGACCTATTCGTGGACGTGCAGGCTGCCATGGGGGCCAACATGCTGAACAGTATGCTTGAGGCCGTGGCCAAGTCAATTGGCGTGTTAACGAAGACGGCGCCACTGATGAGCATTCTATCCAACTACGCGACCGCCAGCCTCGTTAAAGCGGAATGTGATATTCCGGTCGGCTTACTACAAGCGGGCCGGTATTCCGGCCAGTTAGTGGCACAAAAGATTGCTGCGGCTAGCCAGGTCGCCCAGTTGGACCCGTACCGGGCGACGACCCACAACAAGGGCATCATGAACGGCATCGACGCCGTGGCGGTTGCGACCGGGAACGACTGGCGAGCACTTGAAAGTGGGGCCCACGCTTACGCGGTTCAGGCGGGCCAGTATCGTGGTATGAGTTGCTGGACGACGGATGGGCAGACGTTATATGGTAGCTTAGAATTACCGTTACCAGTTGGAATCGTTGGTGGTTCGATTAAAATCAACGAACTGGCGCAACTTAACCAGCGGCTATTAGGCATTACCAGTGCCCGCGACTTGGAGCGAATTATGGTTGCAACTGGCCTGGCTCAAAACTTAGCCGCTGTTCGGGCTCTCGTGACGACCGGAATTCAACAGGGCCACATGCACCTGCAATTGAAATCATTAGCGCTAGCCGCTGGCGCGACGCCGGAAGAAGTGCCCCGGTTATTACAACAATTAGAACAAGCGCCCCATCAAGACTTAGCGACGACGCAACGGTTGATTGCAACGCTGCGTCGGACTGGATCAACAAAAAAGGAAGAGACCGATGACTGAAATTAAATTAAACGAAGCCGTAACCGGCTTAATCAACCTGACCAATTCACTTTATCCCGATAACGTTTCCGTCCATTTAGGGACGGAAAAATCTGGATACGTGCGTCACGACCAGGCGCAACAAGTGCTTAAAGACGGTAACATTGTGGTTGAAGTGAAGGACGTCACCGCGCCCAACTATACGGCGTCCCACGAACTACTCCATTTACTGCTATTACTACAAGGGTTTCCCCAGATTACTTTCAATTTAACGACGCGCGACCAGCAGTTAGACGAACAGCTGATGGCAATTGCCACGGAACTGTATGACATGGTCAGTCACGTGTTAGTCGTTGCTAAACAGCGCGAGCACGCTTTAATTGATGAGACGGTGGAAGCTGAATACGTGAAGGGCGTCTACGCGACCATTGATCCCGAAGTCCCTAATAAGGACGATGCCATGATGACGCTCCGACTCTTAACGTTGACCGACCTGCTCGTTTTCTTTAACGGAGATTTGGCACCGGAACTTGAAAAGCGGGTCAGCGGCGACTTTCCGAAGAGTTGGCCAGCTGCTAAGACGTTGTACGCGGTCATTACCCGCAAGGCCGTCGATACCCCGTTTGGGATGCGCCGGGCAATTGTGAAGTTGTTTAAGGCCTTTGACGATCAAATGACGGCTTGGCAATTACCGGGACTGCACGGGAACGAATTCGTCACGGTTCAAAACGTATTGAGCGAACGCCAGGAACGGTTAGAAGTACGACAATTATTTGATATTTTCCATTCGGATATGTTGGACAAGCATAAGAATACCCGGGCGTACATCGGGTTAAACAAGGGTGACCAGCAAAACGCCTTCGTCTTACCCGCGCCAGCGCAAAAGCATAGTGATGCTTTCTTTAAGGAGACCTATGGTAAAACGGTTAAGGAGCTCTTGACTGGTCTAGACATTCCGTACACCTTGCGTTAAGCAACTAAGGGGGAATTTGGCATGGACACAAGCGCACAAGCAGCCGTACAAAACGCGCACCACATTGTTTTTATGACGGGGGCCGGGGTGTCGACCCCGTCGGGTATTCCGGATTACCGGTCGAAAAACGGCCTGTATACCGGACACCATAACGCTGAATATTATTTAAGTCACCAGTTTTTGAAGGCCGACCCACTCGGCTTTTATAACTATTTAAAACAAAACCTGTATTACCCGAAAGCGCAACCCAATGTAATTCACGAAAAAATGGCAGCGCTAACCCGGCAAGGCCGGGCGAGTGTGATTACGCAAAATATTGATAATTTGTATCACGTTGCGGATACGCAACACTTAGTTGAGTTTCATGGTAATTTATACCAAATTTATTGCACGACCTGTGGTCAAACGGTGGCCTGGGAAGACTACTTGAAATCGCCATACCATGCGACTGATCACGGGTACTTGCGGCCAAACGTCGTTCTTTATGATGAGGGCATTGCGACGGCCAATATCGAGCGGGCGGTTCAGTATCTCCAGCAAGCCGACCTGGTCGTCATTTGTGGCACGTCGTTTCGGGTCTATCCGTTTGCCGGGTTAATTGACTACCGGGCGGCGAATGCCCAGGTAATGGCAATTAATGAAGAACCCTTACAATTGCCGTTCGCGTTTACAATGGTCCAGCAAAACGCCGTGGACTTCTTTAAGGAAGTGACGGTAGCATGATTACAATTGGCTTAACCACTTGGACGGAGCATCCTAGTTTGCTGGGGGGCACCGACAAGTTAACGCTTACGGAATATTCCGGTGTCCTGCCAGTCGTGGAAGTTGATACCCCGTTTTACGGGATTCCCAAGCCGAGTACGGTTGCCAAGTGGCACCAGCAAGTGCCGGACCGCTTTCAATTCATTTTAAAGGCCAACCAGGTGATGACCTTGCATAATATGCAGGAGGAGGGGCTATCGATGGACGCTCTGAAAACGGCGTACCGCGAGTACCGGGCGATGTTAAAGCCCCTCGTCCAAGCTAATCAGTTGAAGGCAATTTTGTTTCAATTTCCGCCGTTTTTTGAACGTTCAAACCGTAATTTCCACTATCTGCAGCGAATGGTGCAGTGGTTACCAGGACTCCCAATCGCGGTCGAATTTCGCAATCAGAGTTGGTACGAACCGGGCGTGAAAGATGCGGTTTTCGACTTCTTACGCGACCTGGGAGTGGCCCACGTTGTCGTGGACGAACCGCACGCACTCAACGACGGCGTGTCGTTTGAACCGGTCGTAACGAGCCCCAAGTTAGCACTCCTAAGACTCCACGGCCGTAACCAGCAGGGCTGGTCCAACAAGGGGCCCAACTGGCGTAGTCAGCGGACGCTTTACCGCTATAGTGATCAGGAAATTGCTGATTTTAAACGGGTGGTTGAAAAACTGCAAACGCAAACCGCAGAAGTGTGCGTGATCTTCAACAACAATTCCGGTGGTGACGCGGCCGACAACGCGATGACGTTGAAGGCCCAGCTGGGAATTTCGTTTGGCGATTTGGGACCGCAACAACTCGACTTATTTTAAGGGGGTTGCGTCTAAGGGCTTTTCACCCCGTAACGCCTTAAACTAAGCGTTAAGTATGATACAATGAAAAAGAATTTAACTAAATTGACACAGTTAATTGAAAACAACACGTTTGAAGGGAATTTAGGTTATGGCAGAAACAAAACCAACGTACTACATTACAACGCCGATTTATTATCCATCCGGCAAGTTGCACATCGGGAACTCCTACACGACAATTGCGTGTGACACCTTAGCGCGTTACAAGCGGGCCATGGGTTACGACGTCTTCTTCCTGACCGGGACGGACGAACACGGCTTGAAAATTGAAGAAAAGGCCGAAAAACTCGGCACCGATCCTAAGTCCTACGTGGACGGGATGGCTAAGGGGATTAAGGACCTTTGGCAATTACTTGAAATTTCAAATACTAAATTTATTCGGACGACGGATGACTACCACGAACGCGCTGTCCAGGAAATCTTTGACCGACTCTTAAAGAGCGGCGACATTTACTTAGGCGAATACGAAGGCTGGTATTCGGTTGACGACGAAGAATACTTTACGGAAACGCAACTCGCTGAAGTTTATCGCGACGATAACGGTAAGGTAATCGGTGGTAAGGCTCCAAGTGGTCACGAAGTCGAACTTGTTAAGGAACAATCGTACTTCTTCAAGATGAGCAAGTACGCCGACTGGTTATTAGACTACTACAAGCAACACCCAGACTTTATCGAACCAGCTAACCGGATGAACGAAATGATCAACAACTTCATCAAGCCCGGCTTGGAAGACTTAGCCGTAACGCGGACCAGCTTTACCTGGGGCGTTCCCGTTAAGAACGATCCTAAGCACGTGGTTTACGTTTGGATTGACGCGCTAATCAACTATATTACCGCGCTCGGTTACGCAACCGGCGACAGCGAGGACTTATTTAATAAGTTCTGGCCAGCCGACGTTCAAATGGTTGGGAAGGAAATCGTTCGTTTCCACACAATCTACTGGCCAATTATTTTACACGCCCTCGGCTTACCACTCCCCAAGAAGGTCTTTGGTCACGGTTGGCTATTAATGAAGGACGGTAAGATGTCCAAATCGAAGGGGAACGTGATTTATCCCGAAACCTTGGTAGAACGCTACGGCTTAGACGCCTTACGGTACTACTTAATCAAGGCGATGCCTTACGGGAACGACGGTTTATTTACGCCGGAAGACTTCGTTGCTCGGGTCAACTACGACTTGGCTAACGACCTTGGTAACTTGTTGAACCGGACCGTTGCAATGATCAACAAGTACGAAGATGGCAAACTGCCCGCTTTTAAGGCCGGTGTAACGGACTTTGACGCCGATTTAGAGGCGGTGGCTGCTACGACCATTACGGATTACAATGCGCAAATGGATGACTTACACCTTGCGGATGCGTTAGGATCAGTTTGGAAGTTGGTCGCACGTTCTAACAAGTACATTGACGAAACGGAACCGTGGAAGTTAGCTAAGAGTACGGACACTGCGGATGCTGACAAGTTAGCTAGCGTGATGGCCCACTTAGCGGCCAGCCTGCGGGTGATTGCCAGCTTGATCAGCCCAGTAATGACGCACGCGCCTAAGGAAATTTTCACCCAGTTAGGGTTAGATATTAATGATTTGGCAATTGCTGATTTGAAGCTGAGCGATTTACCAGCTGGTGCGCAAGTGGTTGCGAAGGGAACGCCAATTTTCCCACGGGTTGACATGGACGAAGAGGTCAACTTCTTGAAGACTAAAATGACGAAATCGGACAAACAGAAGGGACGGGCTGCTATGGAAGCTGCAAAGCACGAAGCCGAGGTTGAACAGGATTGGAACCCTGCTGAGACCGAACTGAAGTTATCGAAACCTGAAATTACAATTGATGATTTTGACAAAGTCGAACTAAAGGTTGCCGAAGTCGTAACTGTTCAAAAGGTGAAGGGCGCGGACAAGCTCTTACAATTCCGGTTGGATGCGGGCGATGAAGATCACCGGCAAATCTTGTCAGGAATTGCGGAGTGGTATCCGGAACCAGAACAGTTGATTGGTAAGAAGGTCATCATTGTGGCCAACTTGAAGCCAAGAAAGTTGCGCGGCGAGATGAGTCAAGGTATGTTGTTGTCGTCGGAGCACGATGGCAAGGTGCAATTAATCACTGTTTCTGAAGATTTGGTGAATGGGTCGGTGTTGGCATAAGAGTGTGAGGCCAAGCGGGTTGACCTTGAGCATTGCCTAGCTAAGGCGTTATCGCCCGGGCTTGGCGATGGCGCCTTAGCGTAGCAAGCGCAGAGGTCAGCTTGGTCGAGCACGTTTCAGCTATAACGCAGGAAAGTGACGCGCTTTTTGCGTCGTGCCGCTGGCGTAGCAGGCGCAGGCATCAGTTGGTCTGGAGCACGTTTCGACTATTAAGTAGGGGAGCGTCGCCCGGGCTTGGCGATGGCGCCTTAGCGTAGCGAGCGCAGAGGTCAGCTTGGTCGAGCACGTTTCAATAGAGTGTGAGGGCCGATGGGTTGGTCGGAGGATTAGCCTAGCCACCGGTGCGATGCGGTTTGTGCATGGTGCCGGTGGCGTAGCTAACCGCAGGACCAAGTCGGCCCGAACACGTTTCGGCTATCAAGCCGGTGAGTATCGCGGGTTCGACACCTTAGCGTGGTGTCGCCCGTCATCCCTACCATTCAAATACGCAAAAAATAACCATCCAGAGCGGAAAATACTCAATTTTTCTGCACTGGATGGTTTTTGATTAGGCTCGTTAAAAGGGTTGCTATAATACGGGTGCTATGATGTACGGTGTTGATTTGTTAAGAGGACAGCCGATTTAATTTTCAATCAATTCGCTGTGACAACTGAAATAAGCAAGATTATGCGAAATTTGGTGATTTTCTGTGGAATCATCTCCATTATTTAAGGCGTATTAAAATTAATCCGTAGAACTCAATATAAAAACTAGTCTAGCCAGCAGCGGGTGTAACCATGGCTCAACTGCGAAATTATTCTTAGCTGGAAGTGGGCTGCTTCCGGCTTAGAATAAGGCTCAAATCGATGCCCGCAGTGTTCCAGCCACCCGGTTACACCCGCTGCTGGCAAAAATCTCAACACTAATTGTAGTACGTGGTGTTGATTCGTTAAAAAGAATCCGCCCGTAACGGGCGCTTTTTGGCTACTGCTTGCGTCTCATGGTAAAATCAACTAAGATAACACAAGCAGAAAAGAGGGACAGTATGCGTATCTTTGATTCACATACCCATTTAAATAGTGCCGAATTTATTCAGGACGTACCCCGGTTTTTGAAGCAGGCCCGCGACTTGGACGTCGTTCGAATGGCCATTGTGGGTTCCAATACCCAAATGAACGCGGACGCGCTTCAACTAGCGCGGACCTATCCAGAATTAGTGGCAATCGTTGGTTGGCACCCGGAAGATTCGAAAAATTATACGGCGGCAACCGAAAAGGTATTAATTGACCAGCTACAACAGCCGGAAGTCGTGGCGTTAGGCGAAATTGGCCTAGATTATCATTGGGACACGTCGCCGCGCGATACTCAGCAGAAGATTTTTGCCCGTCAAGTTGCGATTGCCAAGGACTTGAACATGCCGATTTCGGTGCATAATCGGGACGCGTTTGCGGACACTTATCGGATTCTAAAGGAAGCGGACATCCGCGATACCGGTGGGGTAATGCACAGTTTTAATGGCGACCCCGAATGGTTGAAACGGTTCTTAGACCTCGGGATGCACATTTCGTATAGTGGGGTGGCGTCGTTTAAAAACGCCCGTGAAGTCCACGCGTCGGTGCAGCAGACGCCGCTGGATAAGTTGTTGGTGGAAACCGACGCGCCCTATTTAACACCCGAACCATACCGTGGCAAGCAGAACCAGCCCGCCTATACCCGTTACGTGGTGGAAGCCATTGCCAAATTACGGGAAACGACGCCGGCGGCCATTGCCGCGCAAACTTATCAAAATGCAGAGGAATTTTTTAAGATTGAAGAAAATTAAAGAAGTAATCGTAGTTGAAGGTAAGGATGATACTAAGCGCTTGGCGTTAGCGGTTGACGCGGACACCATCGAAACGAACGGCTCCGCCTTATCTGACCAAACGCTAGCGCATATTCGCCAGTTACAGGCCAGTCGCGGGGTGATTGTCTTTACCGACCCGGATTATTCGGGGGAGCACATCCGCAAAACCATTTCAGCAGCCGTACCGGGCGTTAAGCACGCGTTTTTGCCGCGGCAGGCGGGCGTCCCGACTAAGGCCGGAGGAAGCTTGGGCGTTGAACACGCTAGCCCGGAAGCCATCCGCGCGGCCCTGGCCCATTTATACACGGAACGGACCGACGCGCCAGCCGTTTTGATTAGCCAGCGAGATCTGATCAAGGCCGGCTTGTTAGCCGGACCGCAAGCGCGCCAACGCCGGGAGCGGTTGGGGGAATTATTACAAATTGGGTACGTTAACGGCAAGCAGTTACCTAAACGGCTCCAGTTATTCCAAATCCAACCGGATGCTTTTTGGCAAGCCGTCAGTCAACTAACGACAGAGGAGAACGATTCAACGAATGAGTAAAAGTGTAGATATTGCAAGTCCGGCACATACCCGGGCAATTATGAACACCTACGGCCTGCGGGTCAAGAAAAGCCTGGGTCAGAACTTTTTAACCGATCAAAACGTCCTCCACAACATCGTGGCGACCGCTGAAATTGGTCCGGACGATAACGTGATTGAAATTGGTCCTGGGATTGGGGCCTTAACGGAATATTTAGCCCGGGCGGCCCACCACGTGTTGGCCTTTGAAATTGATGACCGCTTACTACCGATTTTAGACGAGACTTTGGCTGACTATGACAATGTCACGGTAGTTAACCAGGATATTTTGAAGGCGGACTTAGCAGCCATGATTAGCGAGCACTTAGATAACGAGCGCCCGTTGAAGCTGGTCGCCAACCTACCGTACTACATTACGACGCCAATTCTAATGAACCTATTAGCGGGCAGTGTCCACTTTGAAAACATTGTGGTTATGATGCAACGCGAAGTAGCTGACCGCTTGGCTGCGGAACCGGGAACCAAGGCGTACGGCGCCTTAACGATTGCGGTTCAGTACCGAATGGCGGCCGAACTCGCAATGGTTGTACCGCGGACCGTTTTTGTGCCGGCCCCGAACGTTGATTCGGCCATCGTTAAATTAACGGCGCTACCCGCGCGGACGCACGTGCCGTTTGATGAAGCGGCCTTCTTTAAGGTGGTCAAGGCTGGCTTTGCCCACCGCCGGAAAAACTTATGGAATAATTTGCAGAGTTTGTTCGGGAAGCAACCGGAAACAAAAACGGCGATTGAAACGGCCTTAGCGACGGCTGAAATTGATCCGAAAATTCGGGCGGAACGCTTGACGGTGGACGAGTTTATTACCTTAACGGATGCGTTGCACGCAGCTGAATTAATTTAGGATTGGTCTGGTCGTGAACTCTCCCGTCACTAAAGTAACGGGCTTCGGCGTAAAAACCTGCAACTAAACAGGTTCTATCCGAAAACGTTT
>NZ_BJEA01000013.1 GCF_005405425.1 Lactiplantibacillus modestisalitolerans
CTGGCAGTAAGAAAATTGTCAGTATTAAGATCGATACCCACTTGCTTACCAGTTTTCTCTGGTATCTTTACAAATGCGTTATCAGATGCAAGCTGCATGGATACGAAGTATCGATCTAGGTTATCTTTGAAGACAGTTACAGTCCCAATGCGAGTTTCGCCAGGACGATTTAATATTTCATTATGTGATCCTGAAACTCTTAATCGTCCAATTTTTGGAAGTACAACGTGGGCTTTATCCAAAAACCTAACTGTGCCATTGTTTAAGAAAGCTTGCTTTTGTTTTGGGTATTGGCAATTAGTTTGATATTTTTCACAGTAATTTTTCTTATGAAACTTAGGTGTACCTGAACGATGCACTTTTCTAAATTGCCTCCAGGCTTTTTGGTAATTCTGGATGGCATTGGCTTTTGTTAAGCTATCGATCGATTTATCATTCAAGAATTGAAAATGATTGGATAATTGACGAGAATTTTTACGCTGTTGCAACTGTGCAATCCTTTGAATTACCAAGTCTATCGGAATTTTAACCTTTGAAAGCCTATATATCTCTTGATCGATGCCGACCATTTGATTGTATACGAACCTGCTTGCATCTGAATTTACTTTGATCATACGTTTTTGTTCATAATTTGGATACACTCTGATCTTCAATCCATAGTGGTATTCCAACTGTGCCATTGTCTTCATTATTTCACCTCTTCACTATGTTTACATTATATTACAATGTATCTATAATTAGAATTGATATACTTTGGTACAAAGAAGATAACAGTAAAAGACAATGACTAACAAAATAAATGATGCAATATACACAAAAAGATATGTTTACAACTTACATTTTCATCTTATCTGGTGCACGAAATATCGTAACCAAACGTTTGTAAATGAAGAATTATCGTCAGAGATGAAAGCGCTACTAGCTGATATTGCACAAACTAATGATATCACTATAGAAAAAATGGCAGTAATGCCAGATCACGTGCACTTGTTGATTTCATTTCCACCAAGAAAGTCAGCGGTTGACGTGATCAAGGCACTCAAGGGAAGAAGTGCTTTCTTGTTTTTGAAAGCTCATCCTGAAATAAGAAAAGACCAGTATTGGGGTGGTCACTTATGGTCGCCAAGTTATTACATAGGATCACTAGGAAACATGAGTAAAAGCGTGGTGGAGAAATACATCAACGACCAGAAATACAATCAAAGGCGTGGCTATCCATCCAATGACTAAAGTCACTGGATTTCCGCCATTAATTAATTAAAAATTTTGATTGGAGTGAATTGACATGTAATGGTGCGCGTTCGCTTGTAGCTGATGGCGAACCAGGCGTTTTTAATACATGCCCGTTTAGTATATACGTATGTATTTACATATAGATTATAGCTGTAAACGTAAGAAAGGGTGGTAACTTATGAGCAAGCTGGTGACATTGAGGAAATCTGGCAACAGCCTTGTTTTAACGGCTCCTGCTGACTTAAAAAATGAAGTTGGTCGTCAGTATTCTGTTGATAAACGATCGGATGGTTCTATTATTTATCAGCCAACAACCAAAAAGAATATTTTTGATAACTCGGATTGGCTACGGTATGACTACCAAAAAGACTTAACAGAAGACCCTGAATTACAACCATTGAATCCGGTCGGAAAGGAACGACTAGAAGAATAAAATTTCCAGTGCAGAAGGATGTTATCGTAGTGGATGGTGAACCACATTCTGGTAAAGAATACGGCGGACATGCACCTAGTGCTGGTAACGTTAGACGCTATATGGTGGTTATGAGTTCTGATAGTTATACACGGGCGACGGGAATGATACTAGCCATGCCAATTACGACAGTACAGCGATACATGAATAATCCCCAGTATTTTCCAATTCTTTTAGCCGGTGGCCCCTAAGATGGTGTTAAGGGCTTTATCGCATTATGGCAGTTACAAAACTTTGACTTTGTGTCTCGTAACGGTAGCGTGGTTAATCGGATTAATGACAAGACTTATAGGGAAACCCTTCCTTATGTTAAAGACATGTTAGGATTGTAAATTACGATAGTTGAATCATCAAAGTGCTTGGTGCCGATGCGCCCGGCACTTTTTTTGACACAAAAGCGGCTGTGACGGGTGCCACAGCCGCTTTTACATCTCTAAATGTCGAATAGGTGAAACGAGCTCGAATTAATAGTTGCGAAGTTGATTAAGATTTTGAACGTTAATGACGTAAGCCTGAGTGCCTAACCGGCTTAGTAAAGTACGCATTTCGTTTAAATTAATGGAAACGCACCCGGCAGTGGCCCACTGATTGCGGACGTGAATGAAAAAGCCAGAGCCGTTGCGTTGGCCGTGATTATCCATCATAACCGCTAGTTCATATTAGTTGGGGCCGCTTTCCCCAAATGCAAAGCTTAGCTGGTAAGTCCCTTTAGCGTAATGCTGCTACTTTCACGCATTCTTCCCACTAACTTTCCGCTTATAGGCGGAGGGGGTCGTGTGGAGGTGCTTCTTGAATAATCGGAACAGCGAAGACGTGTTTTCGTAGCCAACGACGGCGCAAATTTCCGGGAGCGTGCAGTTGGTTTTGATCATCAAGTTTTGGGCGGCCGATAAGCGCCGCTGGTCGACCAATTCCTTGAAAGTCTTGCCGGTCGCGTTTTTGAGCTTATTACCTAAGTAGTTCGTGTTGTAGTTGAACTTCGCACTAACCGCGGCCAGCGAAACCGACGCAAAGTTTTGATTGATGTACTCGATAATTGGGAGCAGGTGGTGATCGTTATTGTTCGCGAAGTTAATGTATTCCTGCTCGATAGATTGGGAGAGCTCTAAAATCAACGCCGAAAATAAAAGCCCCATCGAACGGTTGCGGAGGCGGTCGTGAGTTAGCCCCTTCATGATGAGACTTTCTACGAGGTTGATTGCCACGTGGCGGTCGGTCAGGTCGAACAAAATAAAGTTGTTATGCAACGTGTTAATTTGTGAGGCGTTGTATAGAAACTCCGTAATTTGATTGGTTTCGACCGGCATGTAATCGAATAAGCGGTTCATTGCCGAATCGTCCTTAACGAGAATATTCATCAGCAGGTCGTGTTCACCGGTCGATTCAATTTGTTGCACGATGTCCTTGTCCATCAAAATCAGATTATGCTTATGGAGCGTGACCTGTTCACCGTTGATGTACTGCGTACAAGTCCCAGAATACATGTAATTTAATTCGATGAAACTATGGGTGTGGGCGGGAACGTACGAAAAGCGGCTGTTTTTAGTGACAGCTAAATCGCCGTCCTTGAAGAAGTCCGACCGCGGCATTTGGGGAATTGGATTATGAATGTAGTCTAGGTCCATATAATTCACGTTACCGTGCGATGCCCGCTGCATTTGTTCGACTGAGTTAAGCGCAAATAGGTGTTGATCAAGCCATGGATTACTCATAAAAAGCACCTCCGTTTTTGAGTTTTAGTTTAACAGCAATCTGTGATTTTGCAATGGTTTCCATGTAGTCTGGATATGGTAGCCCTTCCAGCAATC
The DNA here is from genome assembly GCF_005405425.1 of Lactiplantibacillus modestisalitolerans. GTDB lineage: Bacteria > Bacillota > Bacilli > Lactobacillales > Lactobacillaceae > Lactiplantibacillus > Lactiplantibacillus modestisalitolerans. Next base: position 3,514 of record NZ_BJEA01000013.1, read on the forward strand.
GCTTACAATGACAGTGTAAATTAAAAGGAGGTTATTTAAATGAATAACGGTGAAACGTCATCATCATTAGTTAAGAAGTACCGCCCATTAGCCGTTGCCGCCGGAATTGGTTCAATTCTAGGTTCTGGTATTATTGTTGGTTTATCCGCAACCATTACGGTTTGGCAAACTGGTTTAGGGTTAACAAACGCCCAAGTTGGGGTGATTTCAGGGGCCTTAACCTTTGCGATTGCATTTGGCTCTTTATTCGCAGGACAAATTTCAAAGTCCTTTGGTCTAGTTAAATCTTTTAACTGGTTGAACTTAATTTATGCCATCGGGGCGTTAATTTGCGTTTTCGCGAGTGGCTACGCGATGTTACTGGTTGGGGTGATTGTAACGGGCTTTGCATCGGGGGCTGACCTGCCAATTAGTCTAACCGTGGTTTCGCACGATGCACCGGACGAGACGACTTCGGCGAGCCTAGTTTCGTCAACCCAAATTTTCTGGCAAATTGGGGTCTTCATGTCTTACATTTGTGCGTTCGTTGTTTCAAAGATGGCCGGTGCCACGGGTGCCCGGGTCGTTTTCACGATTTTAGCGGTCTTTGCCCTGATTACCTGGGCATGGCGGACCTTTTCCAAGAAGTTCCAAACGTTCCACGAAGAAGGGGAACGGCGGCGAATTAACCGCGAACAAGAAGCCCACACGACTGAAAAAGTTTCGATCAAGACCGTCTTTACGGGTGACAACAAACAACGCTTCCTCGGGTTCTTCTTCAGTATCATTATTTTCTACGTTTGCTGGAACTTGTTAGCGAACACGTTTGGTCAATTCCAAACCTTTACGTTAGTTCAAGCCCACGCTAGTCAAAGTTTCGCTACCGGGGCCGGGATTATTTTGAACTTTATTTCGCTATTAGCGACGATTGCGTTTGCGTCGGTTGCCGGCGGAAAGAACCGGAACCGTTTCTTCTTGGTCGGGATTACCGTTCAGTTCTTAGCCATGATTGGGTTAGCCATGAGCAGCCACGCGCTCTGGCCAATTGTCATTGCCATTGGCTGCTACAACGTTGGGAACAACATTGCCGGTGAAGCGATGTATAAAGTTTGGACGCAAGAAGCCTTTCCAGTTGAAGTGCGGGCATCCGTTCAAGGCTTTATTAACGGCTTTTCTCGGATTTGCTGTGGACTATTTGCCTTCATCACGCCTGCGCTGGTGGTTCCTTCCGCGATTCGTAACACGATGTTTGGTTTTGCCGGCATCGTCTTTATCAGTTTTGTTGCCGGAGTGACGATGATGCACTTGGAAAAGAAGCACGGGATTACGAAGTTTTAACGTGAAGTTTAGAAAGTGAGGATTAGGCATGGCATTTACTTTTCAAATTAACGACGACGTGCACTTTAAGCACGATCAACAATTATTAGCGAAGGCGAACCACAACCGGCCGACCTTGCACCACCAACAAGTTAAACCGCAAACGCTGGTGAAATTGGTGAAGCAAGCTGATCAGTTGGAAGGCTGGGGCGTCGAAGCCGTTGCGCCAGCAAGTGCGCTCGCTGAGCAACCGCTGAAACGGGACGGTAAGCTTATTTTGGACTTTGGCGACCATCAGGTGGGGCAATTTAGTATTCAAATTGACTCGGTCGGTTCGCCAATGGACGCGCCGTTAAGCTTAAAGTTGAAATTTGCGGAAATGCCGGCCGAACTGGCGCGAAATAGCGCGGACTACGATGGTTGGTTGAGTAAGTCGTGGATTCAGGAAGAAACGGTTCATTTGGATACGCTCCCCGCGACCCTAGCGCTCCCGCGGCGCTACAGCTTTCGCTATGTCGAGCTAACGGTTATCGATACGTCGCCAAAGTGGCAGGCGGTCTTTAGTGAGCCAGTCGTGACGACGGTTAGTTCGGCCAACCCGCAGGCGGTCAGCGTGCCGAAGTTGGCTGACCCGGAATTGAAAAAAATCTATCAGGTCGGTGTGAAAACGTTGGCGGACTGCATGCAAGACGTGTTTGAAGATGGCCCCAAACGCGACCGGCGGTTATGGATTGGCGACTTACGTTTGCAGGCGCTGGCCGATTACGCGACGTTTAAAAACACGGCGCTGGTTAAGCGGTGTTTGTACTTGTTCGGGGCGATGCCGGCTGAAGATGGCCGGGTACCAGCTAACGTGTTCACGAAACCGCAAGCCACACCGGACGACACCTTCTTGTTTGATTACAGTTTGTTCTTTATTTCGATTTTAGCTGATTATCAGGCTTTCCAAGCGGACGCGGAAGTGATGCAGGATTTGTATCCGGTAGCGAAGCGGCAGATGGACGTCGCGTTGAAGCAAGTTAGCGTTGCTGGTGAATTGCAGTTGACGGAGGATAACCCGGTCTTTATCGACTGGTCAAATGATTTTGATAAGGCCACTGCCGGGCAAGCCGTGATAATCTACGTTTTGAAGCAGTTCATCCAGTTGGCGAAACAACAAGCGGACCCGGATTTAGCGACGTATCAAAGCCAATTAGCAGCTTTAGTAGCGTTCGCGAAAACGAAGCTATTTGACGCGGACCAGGGGCTGTTTGTTTCGGGGCCTAACCGTGAAGTGAACGTTGCGAGTCAGGTGTGGATGACCTTGGCACACGTGTTATCCCCAGCGGAGCGTCAACGCGTGATGCAAACGACTGTCCACCAGCTTTTCCCGATTACGGGAATCGCGACGCCGTACATGTACCATCACGTGACCGCGGCGCTCTTTGAAGCGGGGTTAACGGATGATGCCATTGCGTTAATGAAAAATTACTGGGGTAAGATGATTCGATTAGGGGCCGATACGTATTGGGAAGCCTTTGACCCGAACCACCCCGACTACTCCCCGTACGGTAGCCCGATTTTAAACAGCTACTGTCACGCCTGGAGTTGTACGCCAGTTTATCTAATCGATAAGTACTTAGTGAAATAGAAAGGAGTCCCTTATGCAAAACGAAGCAGTATGGTTATGGTATCCCGGCGATTTTGAAATCCACCACGGGATGCTTCAAAATTTCAAACGGGAAGAACGGGGCATGGGCTGGCCGGCCTATTGGTACATTGACGATTGTAACCGCAACGTCAACTTTGAACGGCAGTACGATTTAGATGCCGCAACGACCTTTACGGTTCACACCACCGGGACTGGTTACGTGGACGTTAACGATCGTAAGTACCGGCTCGAAGAACCAATCGAGTGTCCAGCGGGGCCCGTCACGATTAAAGTCATGGTGGGAAGCGTTCAAGGACTGCCTGCAATTTACATTGACGGCCCGGTTATTAAATCTGACCAGGGCTGGCAAGCTAGCAACTTTGTCACGACGCTTCCAGCCGGTCACGACCCGTTATTTACTCGACCAGATCAGGACCCCAACGTGATCGAATACCACAAGCAAGCGGTTAAACCGCAGACGGAAACCGCCGTTAATGGTGGCACTCTGTACGACTTTGGGCGGGCGGTTAATGGTCAGGTTCAAGTTCAAACGCCCCACGCCGTCACGTTGTGCTATGGTGAATCGGCGACCGAGGCGGAAGACGTGGCCATGTGTTATTACAAGCAAACCGACGTTGATAGTCAGACGCCGGTTCGTAAGCGGGCGTTTCGGTACATTTTTATCCCGGACGTGGCGCCAAAAACGGTCCAATTAACCGCTATCCACGAATTCGTGCCCAAGCCCAATCGTTCGACGTTCAAGTCGGATAATTCAATCATCAATCAGATTTGGAACGTTTCGACCGAGACGCTCAACCTCTGCAGCGACGTATTCTTCATTGACGGCATCAAGCGCGACCGTTGGATCTGGGCCGGCGACGCCTATCAGGAAAACTTGATCAATCAATACTCGTTCTTTGATGAAGACGTGGATAAGCGGACCCTGCTGGCGTTGCGCGGTCAAGATGATATCAAGCAGCATATGAATACCATCGTTGACTACTCGATGCTGTGGGTAATCGGCGTTTTGAACCACTACCAGATGACCGGCGACCGGGAGTTCTTGGAAATTATTTACCCGAAATTGGAAAGTATGGTTCGGTACTTTATTCGGCAAACGAACGACCTGGGCTTCATTTACGGCCGTAAAAACGACTGGATTTTCGTCGACTGGTCCGAAATTGACCGTGACGGAACGGTTGCGGCCGAACAGATTCTCTTACTGGAAGACTACAAGACGATGATGACTTGTGGTCGGGTGATGGGCAAGGACGTTAGTGACTATCAACGCCGTTACGACGTGCTTAAGAAGAACTTGATGACCTACTTCTGGGACGCTGACAAGGGTGCCTTCATTGACAGTTATGAGTCTGGTAAGCGCCATGTGACGCGCCACGCCAACATTTTTGCCATCCTGTTTGACGTCGTGGACGCCGCTAAGCAGCAATCGATTCTCAAGAACGTTCTGTTAAACGACGCAATTACGCAAATCACGACGCCGTACTTTAAGTTTTTCGAACAGGACGCCCTCTGCAAGTTAGGCGAACAAAAACGGGTCTATCAAGTCCTCCTCGATTACTGGGGTGGCATGTTGGACCGCGGCGCCGTTACGTTCTGGGAAGAATTTGATCCGCAACAGACCGGTAAGGAAATGTACGCGATGTACGGTGATCCGTACGGTAAGAGCCTGTGCCACGGTTGGGGTGCTAGTCCCATCTACTTGTTAGGACGGTACTTTGTCGGCCTTAAACCAACGGCTCCCGGCTACGCTAGCTTTGAAGTGGCTCCGCACTTGGATGAATTTAACCAATTAACGACGGTTATGCCAATCAAGGACGGGACGGTCAAACTTGAAAAAGATGGTGACCGCCTAGTTGTCACGGCCAGTCGGGCTGGTGGGACGGTTAAGTACGCCGGCCATAGCGTTCCGTTGGAAGCGGGCGTTGCCACGGTTGTTAATCCATAATACTTATAGTTAAAAACGAAAACGGCCCCAACCACGATGAAAATGGTTGGGGCCGTTTTTTGTTGGCGGATCATGTTAATAGCCGAAACGTGCGCCAAAAGTCAGCTGGTTTTTGACACACTCGCGGCTACTTTTACTTATGAATGTTGGTGATTTAACGCTTCGTTGGCATCTCGAGGTTCGCGGTTGCGCCCGCTTTTCCCCGTTGTAAAACGAGGTAGTGAACGGTACCAAAGACCGCTCCCACTAGGGCGGGAACTAACCAGTCCATTCCACTTGAAGCCAGTGGTAGGTAGCTTTGCACGTGCGCCATGGCTAAGCCGAACGCACTCTGACTGACGACCGTTGGGAAGGCCGCAACCATGTCGAAAACGGCGGGAACGACCGTGAAAACAACGACCCAAACATAGACGACGCTAGCCTTGTGGAAGAGGGGTGACAAAATTGATAAGAAAATTAAGGCCATGGCAAGTGGGTACAGGAACATCAAAACGGGCGTTGACCAAGCAATGATTTGGTTTAAGCCGATGTTAGCCGTTAAAAAGGAAGCCAAGCAGGTGATCCGCAGCCATGCTTTGTAACTTAAGAATTTAAAGTGTTTGTGGAAATCTTGGGCGAAAGCGGCAACCAGACCAATCGCGGTCGTTAAACAAGTGGTGATGATCAGAACGGCTAGAATGGCTTGGCCGACGCCGCCCATGTAGTGGTTGACGATCTGGTTAAAGGCGACCCCGCCATTAGCTGACAGCTTAAACATGCCGAGGGACTGCGCACCCAATAAGATTAAGAGGACGTAGATCAAGCCTTCAAAGCTCATTGAGAATAACCCGGCACGCGCCGTGACCCAGGCCGCTTTGTTTGGGTCGGTTTGGCCCATAAACTTGACCGCCGTAACGATGGTGACCCCGAGGGCTAATCCAGCGAGGGCGTCCATCGTGTTGTAGCCTTGAAGGAAGCCGTTGACGAAACCGGCACCTTGGTAAGCCGCCGTGGCGGGCGTGCTACCAGCGTGGGCTAAGGGACTACTAAACGCAACCGTAAAGATCACGACGAGTAGTAACAGGAACAGTGGGTTAAGTAGTTTGCCGACCCGCGCCATGATTTTACTCTGTTCGACGGATAGGTAGTAGGCCAGTCCGAAGAAGGCGGCTGAAAAGGTGAGTAACGCTAGCGATTGGTACTTCGCCGGGAAGAACGGTGCTAAACCAACGGTGAATGAAACCGTGGCCGTCCGCGGCGTCCCAAAGAACGGTCCAATCGTAAAGTGAATGAGAACCATGAAGACGACCGCAAACGTCGCGCCTAGTGGCCGGCCAATGTCGTAAACGCCCTTGGATTTAGTGACACAAACGGCTAAAACGGATAATAATGGCAGTAATACGGCGGTAACTAGAAAGCCCACGGCCGCCATCCCCCAGTGGCCACCTGCGAGTTGGCCTAGGTGGAGTGGGAAAATTAAATTGCCGGCGCCAAAGAAGAGCGCGAAAATCATGGAACTGAGGGTGACGTAATCCCGTTTTGTAAGTGAACGTTTTTGGATTTTATCTAGCATTAACAAAACTCCCTTGTGTTTGGTTAAACAAAAAACGTCCCAGCTTCTGAATTAAGTTCAGAAACCAGGACGTTTAAAACGCGTTACCACCGTGGCTTTACGGCCGTATTACTACGAGGCCGCCTTAACAGGTACGGCGAGTGGCCGGCCACTCGTGATACCCGGGCTCGATAATGGGAGCACCCAACAGCAACTACTGGAACTGATCGCCACTGCCACTCAGAACTGATTTTCGGTTTGTCAGCCATGATTCCGTTTCACCAAGCCGGAATTCTCTAAGCATCGCCAAGCAAACTTACTGTGTTCATCAACGTGTTTGTTAACCGTTTTTTAATGTGCCTTTAATTTACAACCGTTATTTTGATTTGTCAACTTTTTTTGTTAAAAAGTGCGGAAGCTCGTGCAGAACGGCCGTGAAAGTTGGATAATGGAAGTAATTACGACGGTGAAAAAGACGCGTAACCGCAAGACCGTTAACTAGTTAAAGCACGAAGGAGGCGGGTCATTTGACTGAACCGAAAATAACGAAGACTGCGACAGCCGACCAGCCGGAACAATGGAAGGTCAATCAAAATCGCCATACGCGGTTCCGAACGATTGTGAGCGTGTTGCGGCGCTATAACGTCCTAAGTAACCTCGCCCGGCAAAAGAACCCGGACCAAGTCCGGCTTGCGTTTGAGGCGCTCGGCCCCACCTTTATTAAAATTGGGCAGATCTTATCGTCCCGAACGGACATCGTTAAACCCGAATTTGCCAACGAGTTTAAAAAGTTGCAGGATAACGTTCGTGCGGATCCCTTTACGACCGTTCAAGCGACAATTGAACGTCAAACGGGCAAACCGTTAAACGCGATGTTTGCTAGCTTTGACGAGCAACCGTTTGCGTCGGCCTCGATGGGGCAGACGCACCACGCAACTTTACTGGATGGTCAAAAAGTGGTCGTTAAGGTCCAACACCCCGGCATTGACGCCGAAGTAGCGCTGGACATCTCATTATTTGAACGGGCGTTGCCGTTATTAAAGTACATTCCAGATTCATCAGTCGTTGACCTGGGCGAAATGGTGGCGGAGATCAAGCGCTCGCTATTCAACGAACTTGACACGAGTATTGAAGTGAAAAACGGGACGCGCTTTTACCGCCTGAATAACGGTGACGACATTATCCGGGTGCCGCGCGTCTACGCAACTTATAGCACCCAAAAGGTGTTAGTTAACCAGTACATGCGCGGTAAGAGTATTCAGCACTTTATGGCGACGGTTCGCCAAGCTGACCAGGATGATGATCACCAGTACGATGCTGAGCGGCAGTACCTGGCAAATACGCTGGTTCGGAGCTTTTTAAAGCAGGTGTTTGAAGACGGCTTTTTCCACGCTGACCCGCACCCCGGCAACATATTGTTACGCGAATTAAAGCCGGGTGACATTGGCTACGATGATACGGTGCCGAAACATTTAGGGAAGGTCGGTCAGCGAAAATTACCGCCTTACCGCTTGGTATACCTCGATTTTGGAATGATGGGTACAATTAGCCCGGCCTTAATGGCGGGGATTGCAAACGTCGTTATCGCGGTAACGACCGAGGATACCCGCCAAGTCGGGAAGGCCATCCTCGCGATTTCTAACCGGACCGGCCCGGTCGATGAAGAGGCCTTTTTCAGCGAGTTAGCGCCGTTTCTTGGGCAGTACTATAACTCCGGCCTTGGTGATATTGACTTTCAGGGCTTATTGTTTGAAATGATCAAAGTTTGCCGGAGTAATAATATTCAAATGAATCCGGCGGTCACGATGCTCGGGAAGGCTTTTAGCACGATTGAGGGTATCGTTGAAACCCTGGATCCGAGCCTCTCAATGCTGGACGTCGCCCGACCGTTTGCCCGTAAGTACATGCGGGAGCACTTAAATTTACGCAACGAGTTGGAGGACGGCTTACTGGCGACGTTACAAGGACTACGAGACGCCCCCAAGTTGCCATCCCGGTTACTGGCCGCACTTGATACCTATGAAAACGGTCAGTCGCGCGTCAACTTGGTCTTTTCACACCGCAAGCAGTTTATGGATCGAATTGACCAAATGGTAAATAAAGTCGTGCTCGCGGTGATTTTAGCGGCGTTGATCGTCGGGTCATCATTACTGGTGCAAAGTCATTCGGATAACGGCTGGGTCACTAATATTGGGATTTTCGGCTACGTCACCGCGGTCGTTGTTATTTTGGGCCTGTTGATTGGCACTTTGCATACCTGGTATCAGCAGTGGCGACGGAAATAGTGGGGATGTACTTTAGTTCTATACCAATTGGTGTTGAGGTTGCCGCCAGCAGCGGGTGTAACCGGGTGGCTGGAACACTGCGGGCATCGATTTGAGCTTTATTCTAAGCCGGAAGCAGCCCACTTCCGGCCAAGAATAATTTCGCAGTTGAGCCATGGTTACACCCGCTGCTGGCTAGACTGGCTTTTATATTGAGTCTCACGGGTTACTCTAGTAAGTCTTAATTAATGAAGCTGATTCCGCAGAGCGGTTACCAAATTTAACGTAATCTTGCTTGCTATTTTGCTAGTCACAACGAACTGATTGAAAATACAATTGGCAACCTTCTTAGTAAATCAACACCAAATATCATAGACCCGTTTTAACACTAACTATTATAAAGTTTGTATTTTACACAGTAAAAAGCGGCGTGCCCTTAATAAGCACGCTGCTTTTTGGTGGTGAATGATTTTATTGAAACGTGCTTGGGCCGACTGATGCCTGCGCCTACTACGATAAGGTCACAATGCCAAACCCCGGCATCATGCCCTTATCGTAGTAGGCGCAGGCATCAACCCGTCGGCCCTCACACTCTAAACGTGCTCAACCAAGCTGACCTCTGCGCTTGCTACGCTAAGTCGCCATCGCCAAACCCGGGCGATAACGCCTTAGCTAGGCAATGCTCAGTTTGGTGCTTTCCTGCGAGATAGTCGAAACGTGTTCGGGCCAGCTGGCATCTGCGCTTGCTACGCTAATCAGCCATCGCCAAGACCGCGATAACTGCTTAGCTAGGCAATGCTGGGCGCTTCTCTGCGAGATAGCCGAAACGTGTTCAACCAAGCTGACCTCTGTGCTTGCTACGCTAAGTCGCCATCGCCAAACCCGGGCGATAACGCCTTAGCTAGGCAATGCTCAAGGTCAACCCGCTTGGTTTCACACTCTTTTTCACACTCTTTTCAATCCTCCACTCACCACCCGATACATTCCCGTTCGGATGCCCTTCTGGTGGTACGCGTGTTGCATCATCACCGTGAACGTATGGTGGTACTCCGGAATCGCCACGTACTGGTACCGCTGAATCTGTTTCCTAAACTGCGCCGGCGACTCCATGAAGTTTTCCTGCCCATCCGCGCGGTCCGTGAAGAAATAATAATGCGCCACAAACCCCACGTAATAATCATCCACGTCCCCCGCATGCGGATCGACCACCAAAATCTTCGTATGATTATAATGGTCGACCGGCTTCGCAATCCGCGCCAACTGCCGCGGCACCGTCTCCCGGTTGTAGCGGTTCGTAAACTGTGTTCCGTTAATTTCCGACAACATCAAAATAATTGCAAAAATCATCAGGATAAAAGTACTCATTTGATAGAGGTTCTTCGTAAACATCGACGCAAAACTCCGTAGGTCGCGTTTCGCGATTCTTTGTTCAAAAAGGCTGCGATCCAACGCCCGCACGAACGCCATCGCCGCCAAAAACAACCCTAAAATTACAATGCTCGACATGTAACGCTCATAACCGTCCAGGTGCATCGCCTCCAAGTAAGGCATCGACAGCCCGTACATCCCGTAGAGACTCGCAAAGTAGCCGACAAACATCAGGTCCAAGCCAAGCGCCACCTTCAACAAGTTAGTCCGGTTGGCGGCAAAGAGCCGCAGCACCATCCACGTGATGATCAGCACCGCATTAATGAGCAAGATGCCTTCAAAGGAGAGCGACGTCCAATTGAGTTGCTGCAACATGTGCCGGCCAATCTTCAGTAACTTATCAGGACCATCAGTTGTGAGCTGGTGGGCGTACGCTTGGGCGCTGATTTCGTGCTTTGAGACCGGAAACGTCTGCTTAACGTGGCGATTCCACCAGAAGAACGGGGCCGCACCAACGAGGACGACGCCTAGCCAACTGGCCGTGCCGTTGAGGACCCGCCGCCACCTAGTGTGCGCAGTTGAATGGCGAATGAGGGTGACGAGCAGGGCGCCGGCAATTAACGCGACGTAGAACGCGGCCGAATTTTTAACGAGCAGTAAAACGGCGATGAAGAGGGTGGTGTGCCCGAGTAGCAGGGCGGGGCGCCGCCGATAAACGAAGATACCGACGAGGGCGGCCACCGTTAGGAGCGGCAGCACGTAGTCGACCAGTAAGTTGTTCAGCCGAATCGCAATGTTAAAAACGAATGATAACGCAATCGTAAAGCAGAGCGTTAATGACAGGAGCGCCCGCGAGCGGTCGCGCAACAGCGCAAATACTGAGTAAACGGCCGCCCAAATCAAAATAAATTGAACGACCAGTAAAACGCCATCGTTAAAGCCGACGAGGGTCGCCCACTGGGTCAGCCACAGCGCGGTCGCGGGCGGGTACGACGTAAATTGAATAATCGTATCGTGCACGCCGGGTAACCGGCCTTCAAAGGTCATAAACTTGACCATGGTTGCCCAGTGCGAAAAGTTATCGTAGTGAATTAGGGGACTGTGGTACAGTACGTTCCCCATCGCCAGCCCTAAGCCGACCATCCAGAAATCGAATAGGTGAAAACCTTCAAATTGCAGACGACCGTAGCCGAAGAAGCTGGCAACCGTGCGGATGATAAACAGACCGACCCCGCCGCCAGTCACGATGAGAATCCCCCAACGAAGCGCGCCTAGCATGGCAAAAACGTATAGCCAGATGATTTGCCACGCGATGGCCGTGATCCAGGCGAGGTAGGGGCTAACGCCGAGGTAACGTAGGCTACCGTTATAGCCAATTAAGGCGAGCACTAATGCTAATAAACCTAACCAATGCATTGCAGTCCTCCTTTAGAACCGAGTCAAACGACTTAACTGGCGTTCCCACTTCTCGAGCCGCATCATGACGTTGGTGTAAAGTTCGTCGAAGGGCGTTACCCACGTGTCTTGTTGTTGTGGGAGGGCGTCGTTGAAGCCGTTGTAAATTAAATGTAAGTAACGGTCCTCGTTTTCCCTATCGGGTAATTGGACTTGCAAGCTGTAGACCGGCTTAGTGTCCGCGTCACTAACGCGCATCAGTTCGCCCGTTAAAGCGATTGGTGCGGACTGCGGCGGGGTTAACCGCAAGCGTAAAGTTTGCCCGGGATGCAGGTCGGTCGGATTGGTCAGTGAAAACGAGAGTCCGCCTTCGGACGTATCCAAGGTCGTGAGCGGTTGCCAACCATTTTTTACCCAGAGTTGGCCGTTGACTTGCCTTGAAAAGCGCTCCGTTTTGCGGTAAACCGGGCGCCCCATTGCGATGAACAGGCAAAAGCTGAGGTTGATAAAGTGCATCAATAACCAGAACGTAATTACGCTCCCAATTAAAATTTCGGAGCCGAATTTACCGTAATTAAACTTAATAATGGCAATTAACGTGACGAGCCAAAATAGGAAGTAGGGAATGATGTACAGCTTATCGATTAGCGAGAACGTGACGTGCTTGTCGGTGACCTTGAACTTCTTCGCCCGAATGCCGAGGGTTTCTAAAATCACCGGTAAAAACAGGTACGGGGCGAAGAAGGTTTCCTGAATTTCACCCCAGCGCTCGTTGCGAATTGAATCGGAAGTATCCTTCAAGACGTAGTGCAACAGGAAGTAACCCGGCGCCCAAATAATCATCAGAATCCAAAAGTTGGCATTGACGACTTGAACCTTAAAAAGCGCGTAAAGGATGGGGGCGATCATGTAAATGATGCGCCGTAAAAATGACCACCAGTATAAGTACGAGTTAATTAAGATCAGCCGGTTTTTAAACGACAGCTTCGGGTTAATGAAAATGTGCAAATTACGGCAACTCCGGATGACCCCGCGGGCCCAGCGCTTACGTTGCTTGATGACGCCTTTTAAATCGATGGGCGTAATCCCGCTGGACTGCGGTTTGGAAGTCGCTAGGCTGGTATAGCCGGCCATGTTGATTTCGGAGCCTAATTGAAAGTCTTCGGTCAACGTATTGGTCGGAAAGCCCCCGACGGCATCCACGGCCGCACGTGAAAATAGCGCGTTTGAACCGGTAAACAGGGCGGTTTCGTTACTGCCGTTTAAAACGTTGACGTCGCGTGAAAAGAAGTCCTGTTCGTTGGGGACGATTTTTTCGGAAAACAAGTTAAATTGAAAAATATCGGCGTTGTAAAAACTTTGCGGGGTCTGCACGAAGCCCAGTTGTTTAACGGGTGGTTGGTGTTTGGCCGCGGCTTCGGCCCGTAACTGGCGGTTTTGCTGGAAGAGCGGCACGGTGTCGGTCAAAAAGCCCGTGAAGGGGATCATGTCGGTATCGAAAATGGCAAACAATGGTGCGGAGAGGTGCTCGAGGGCGTGGTTAATGTTACCGGACTTGGCGTGCTGGTTGCCTTCCATACCAATGTATTGGACGTGGTACTGCCGCGCCAGCGCCCGGACCTCCGGGCGGTTTAAATCGTCCGCAATTACGACGTTGAGCTTGCGTTTGTCGGGATAATCAATGAACGTGGCGGCATTAACGGTCTTGCGCAGCAGGTCAACGTCCTCATTATGGGTCACGATGATCAAGTCTACGGCGGGGAGCGGTTGAGCAGTCGTTAACGCGGGCACTTGCAAGTGGACCTGATTTTTACGTGCCAGTAGCCGGAAGAAAATCAGGATAAACGCAGTCAGGTTGGACACGAGTTCACTGCAACCAATAACAGCGCGAAGATCAGCGCAAACAGCGAGGTGTGCCAAGGGATGGTGAAGCCGACGCGCCAGACTAAGTAAATCACCGACAGCGCAATCGCTAAAATATAGACAATTTTTTTAAAGCGGGTAATGGTCATATTGAGGGTCCTTTTTGAAAATTAAGCGGCGTTGCACCTGGTAACTCACCAGGAAGAGGCCCAGATCAACTGCCATTTTGGCAATCAACGGTACGACTGCCGGACTGTTCGGGCCGAACAGCGCGGTCACGCCATCGGTTAGCAGTCCCGACGCAATCATTTGCACGCAGAACAGGGCGGCGTATTTGATTAAGGTTTGCCGACCGGCGCCGTTAAAGACGACTTGGCGATTCAGGCCGTAGTTAACGATGCCGGACAATAACCGGGAACTAATGGTCGCAACCAAAATATTTGTTAAATCATGCTGACCAAGGAGTACAAGCGTGAGCTGAAAGCAGGCGATGTCGACGCAGAAACTGAGTAAGTCGCTCATCGTAAACTTAATAAATTGGGCGTAAATGGCGATGGAATCGCGCACGACTCGGAAGTGCGACGAGCGGTTCCCGTCGATGTAAATGGTTGGAATCGGCTGTTCAACAATCTGAACGTGGTAGTGACGCGCCCGTAAGAGCATGTTGAATTCATATTCAAAACGTTCGCCGGGCAATTGACATAGCGGTGCTAAGTACGCTTGGGGAATAATTCGTAGCCCGGTTTGCGTGTCGGAGATATGCTGCCGGGTCACCAACCGTGTCAGGGTCCGAGTAACGCGGTTCCCGAATTGACTCCGCCACGGAATGGCCGTGGTAAATTGCCGGACACCGAGCACTAAGGCGGTTGGCGTTTGTGCGAATTTTTCCACGCAGGCGTGTAAAGCGCCGACGGTGTGTTGACCGTCGGCGTCAAGGGTGGCAATCCCGGTTAAGTCCGGAGCGTTCGTTTGTAAATAGGTAAAAGCGGTTTTTAGGGCCGCCCCTTTACCGCGATTAGCGGCATGGTGCAAGATCGTCAGGGCGGGGGTTAAATGGATTAATTGGTTGAAGTAGGGTTGGTGTGCGGCGTCGCTACCATCGTCAACAATCACGATGGGGGCCGTTTTAAGTGGTGTTTGGGCTAGTTCTTTAATTAATTGAATTAACCGTTCGTCCGGGTTGAGGGCCGGAATAACGATTCCAATGTTTGTCATAATTCACTCCTAATAATCAATTGATAGATTAATAATTCATTGCTAGTATACGGCTTTTTTCATGGAAAAGATACTTATATTTTCATGAAAAGAAATCCAACGTTTATTTAATAATAAAAAGGTCGTAATTGGCGTGAATACAAGGATTATCGGTTGTATACAATTAACTAGCCCTGATAATTACGCATCGTCATAGTGAAAACAAATATAAATAATTATGGTATTTGGTTATATAGAAATGATAATTGCATTTTGATTATTAATTATGATTTGATAATTCAAAACTATAAAAAAGGAGGCCATGACATTAGTCACAGTCTCTTGTGTATCTTCGAGTATTATATCGTTAAAACGTGTACTCCAAATTGGAATGGTTGCTAGTCCTCAGAACCTAAGGCCCGGGAACAAAAGGCAGCTAAAATCGCACCAACTTCGGGTGCCAAGATGTAAACCCAGAGGTGGGTAAGGGCGCTCCCACCAGCAAAGATGGCCGGGCCAATTGACCGGGCCGGGTTCAACGAACCACCGGTCAAGTTTAAGGCCACGATAATGAGAAAGGCCAGCGTTAAGCCGATGGTTAAACCAGCAAAGTCCGCGTTTCCGTGGTCGCGACTCGTCACGTTTAAAATGACGAGAAGGAACAGGAACGTAACTAATGCTTCGACAAAGAAGGCCATCCCGGCCCCGATTTTGGGAAAATCAGTTTGACCGAGAGCGTGGGGCGCTAGCTTAAGCGCACTAACGAACGTGCGGATTGCGGCTGAGGCTACGATGGCGCCTAAAATTTGAGCGACCATGTAACCAACCGCATCAGTGACGTCGATCCGTCGGTTGATTAACATCGCGGTCGTCACGGCCGGGTTAAAGTGACCGCCCGAGATGCCCCCAAAGGCGTAGGCCGAAACGGTAATGGCTAACCCGAAGGCCAAACCAATCGCTAAGACGTTGCCCTGAGCGATGACAACGGTACCGGTCCCAAAGAAAACTAACAAAAAGGTTCCTAAAAATTCTGCAAAATAATTGCGCATACTTCGACTCCCTTTACAATTGAGATACTTCCATAATATAACACTTTTGCATATATAATTAAATTAATTAACGAAGGTCAATTTTGCAATGGATCCGCTGGTGACACAATCTTTACGGCTGCCTTTTAGAAAATGAACTAACGGTAATAGCTGGATTACGAAGATGTTGCTAAGCAACGGTGACCCCAATAATTTCACTGGGGTCTGTCCCAGAATCTGGCCTATAATATAAGTATTTAAGCCCCGTGAAAACTTAGGGACATTGTTTCACGTGAAACAACGGGGCAAATTAACGGAGAGGAGTTTTTAAACGATGGCATTAACCTACCAAGCAATGTTAACGGCGATTCCGGTTGTTTTAAAGGCCGGCAACGTTCCGAACATCGTTGGTGAAGCGGGAATTGGTAAGTCGGCACTAGTCGCCGACGTTGCCCGGCGGTTGCACGCTAAATTATTCACGACGGTTGTAAGTTTATCTGAAAAGGGGGACCTTGCCATTCCAGTTCCGCCCCTGACCGACGCATCCTTTATTCAAACCGAGGCCTATGGTCGCTTAGCGGACGTTCAGTACGGTTACGCCCATACTTTGATTGAAATTATTCAGTACGCGCAGAACCACCCGAACCAACCAATTTTGTGGTTCTTAGACGAATTCAATCGCGGTACGCAGGCCGTTCAGAGTGAGTTGATGAACCTTGTTTTACAACGCACGATCAATACGTTGAAACTGCCCGCCCAGGTTCAATTAATTTTGGCAGAAAACCCGGATGCTAGCATGGCGGGCTTTGAAGATAGCCGTTACGGCGTCGTTGCTGGCGACGCGGCCATTAAAGACCGGACCGTCCGGCTAGTGATGATCAGCGATGCCAGTGACTGGCTTCATTGGGCGAAAACGCAGGATCCAGATCAGCACCGCCCCCACGTCCATCCACTCGTCCAACAATTCATTAGCGAGGACGTTACGCGCTTAAATTTACCCGACGAACACGACGACTTAACGGCTACGCCCCGGGCTTGGGAACGCGTTTCAGCGAACCTTTACGCCTTGGAACGACTGCCGCGCGACCAACAAATGGCCGTGGCGCTCGACATTTTTCAGGGTGACGTTGGTCAAACTTTGGGCCTGCGGTTCGAGCAATTTTTTGAACAACAAACGATTCGGCTAACCCCAGCGATGCTCTACACGGCCACGCCAGCGGGGGCCCGGGTTCCGCGTGCCACCCTCACCGAATTTAAAGCAATGAGCGAGGCTCAAAAGAGCACGGTGCTCCGTAGTTGCCTCGCTTTGCAAGCGGACTACCCGCTAACGACGGACGCCAACGCGGGCCGCTTCTTACAATTGTTACAAACGGTCAGCGCGGACGGTCAGTTTGCCCTGGTTCAAGCCGTGGGGCAACGCTGCGAGTTGCTTAAACAGCTGTACACCGTGACGGTGACTGGTACGCAGCCATACGTGAACGCGCTCTATCAATATTTGCAGACGGTCGCGAGTTGGTCGAATCAGTAGGAGGGGACGGGCATGCTTAATAATGCGGCGGAATATCAGCAGTGGCGCCAGCGCATGTTGACGACCGAACGGACCCAGGCCAAAACGGCCGCCACGGTGATGGTCAGTCGCGCCATCATCGAACTGCTGGCTACCGACCAGTTTTACGGCGAGTTGTTAACCCGGTTACCGCGGACGGTAGTGACGGGCTTAACGGCGCCATTTGCACTCGCGTGGCGTGAAAATCAATTAGTGTTACAAGTCGATGCGGACGTGCTAGCGACCACCTTCGCTCGGTTTGACCAATTACAGGCGGGCCTCAAACACGTGGCGCTTCACGTGCTGTGGCAACATCCGCTCCGCTACCGCACAACGGTCCAACGCCAGCCTGAACTTGTCCACCTGGCGACCGACGTGGCCGTTAACCAGTACGTCAGCGGGTTGCCCCAGCCCACCGTTACGCTCGCTACGGTCCAGGCGCAGGTCGCCACGCGCTTGCCACGCAAGGCCGACTCGGGAACGTATTTGCGGCTACTACAAGCGGCACCGCAGCCAGTGTCACGGCCACAAGGTGGTCAACCAAGCGAGTCTAAGGGACGCCAGCCCGCACCATCGTCCGGCCCGAAACCGGTCTCGATTGACGATTCAAACAGTTGGTCCGCAACGACGGGACAACTGACGAACCCCAACTTGGCGGAGAGTCGACTCCAACAGCTGGCAAAAGATGCTTGGACCGCAACCCCGGAAGCGGGGCGGGGACTCGTTGCGGGGCGCGCCGTGGCCGCGTTAACGCGTGAACGCCGCCCGGCTAGTGTGGACTGGCGGCGACTTTTGATGCGGGGACTCGGGCGTATTCCAGCGGGACGGCGGCCTTCGCGGGCGCGGTTCAACCGCCGGCAGCCGGCCCGGATGGAACTTCCCGGTCAAGTGACAGATCGCCGGTTAAACATTGTCGTTTACGTGGACCATTCGGGGTCAATTAGCGACGCTCAGTTGGCGCGCTTTCTAAGTGAAGTGGCGGCGCTGACGCAGTTGGTTCAGGCACAAATCACGGTGCAGGCGTTTGACGCGGTCGTTCAACCCGGGGCCACCTATCAAGCTAGTTTGCCGCAGCAAATTCAATTCAGCCGGCACGGGGGCGGTGGGACCGTTTTTCAAAGTGTATTTGACGACTTAGCCGCCCGGCATTTGACGAACCAAAACGCGCTTGCCATCATCTTGACGGATGGGCGGGGTGAGCGTGAAGTGGCCGCCCACCACTTCACAAACGTGTTGTGGCTGCTAGCCCGGCCGACGGACCAGCTTTCCGTGCGGCCGGTGGTTGGGCGCGTTGTTCATTTAGGAGGGGAGCAGCATGGTGGAAGCCTTGAAACCGACTGATATGCAGTCGTTATTGACGCACGACCGGCGTTACCGGCGGGCGCTAGCACTGTTGAACGGAACATGGCAGGCGGTGCTGGCGGAGGAGCCGCAGCGGTATCGCCAGCAGATTTTAATTGATGACGTTCGCTTTGCGGTGGCGTTGATGAGGAGTGGTGCGGTCAAGAGCACGTGTGATTTTGACAGTTATGCGGGGGTCCAGCACTTAATAAGGCGGTGGGGGAGTTTGCTGTCGACGGAGGCACGGGGGTGGATGCTGGGTAGAGTGTGAAACCAAGCGGGTTGACCTTGAGCATTGCCTAGCTAAGCAGTTATCGCGGTCTTTGCGATGGCTGATTAGCGTAGCAGGCGCAGGTACCAGCTGGTCCGAACACGTTTCGGCAGAGTGTGAGGTTCAAACGGGTTGGTCAGAGGATTAGCCTAACAAGTCACTGTGTGCGGGTTGTGCATATAGTGACTTGTGTAGCTAACCGCAGGACCAGTTTGACCTGAACACGTTTCGGCCCCAAGGCAGGAACGCCGCCTCCAACCACCATCTCCAGCAACTCATTCAGCCAATTCAAAAAAATGAAAGCTCGGCACGTCACCCAAATTGGGCGGTCACGTGCCGAGCTTTCATTTCACGTTAATGTTTGATTGCAGGTGCTATTCAGCTACTTGGGCCACCGCTAAAAACTGACGCCAAGTCCGCTGACGTTGGGCCAAGTTGGGGTGGGCACCTTGTCGTAGCCGAATTTGTAGACCAATTCGGGCTTCTAACAGGGCCTGAGCCAGTTCGGTACTGGGCTGTTGGCTGGTTAGCTGCTGACTTGCTTGTCCCTTCAAAATGGCGGCGGCAATCAAGGTTAGGTAGTCTTCGTAAAACCAGTTTACGGCCTGCTGAACGGCGGCGTCGCTCGTCCCAAATTCGGCGCTGGCGTTAGCCATCAGGTCACCGATGGGGGCGTTTTTAGTGGGTTCGAGGCCCCGGGAGAACAACATCGCTAGCACTTCGAGTGCCGTTTTGCCGGCTTGTTCAAGGGCCTGCATTTCCCGCGCACAAGCGGTGAGCGTTTGCTGGTGGTAGCGTTGGAGGGCTTTTAAATACAGGGTGTGTTTATCCCCTAACGCGTTGTAGAGGCTTTGTTTTTTAACGCCGCTGGCAGTGACGATGTCGTCCATCGACGTGTGGTAATAGCCTTGTTGCCAAAAGAGGCGCATGATCTGTTCGAGCACTTGATCATCTTGGAACGTTTTTTTAGCTGGCAAATGGATTCCTTCTTTCACGGTCAACATTACTGCTGTTAAGTATACCATACCTTACGGGGGATCCCGGTTCGCGGTGACCACTAGGTTGGATTCGGCGATCCCTTAATTACTTAACAGTGTCTTCTAATCTAAATTGACGCGTCAGAATGGATTAACGGAATTCTTTAGTGCTGGTTTGCCTAATGATGAGCAATTGGTTTTGGGGTTCTTTGACTATCATGACGGTAATTATGGCGTATTTATGAATGCGTTTTAGTATGAATAATTGATTATAATTCCTAAAAAGATTAGCTAATTTTGAGTCTCATAAAAATTTAATTGAAATATAATCTTAACTCATTTTAATTGGATGACCAACTAAAAGTTAGTGGCGGGGGTAGCCAACAATCGAAGTGAAACCCTTGACTTTAAACTGATTGAAACAGTTTATATAAAAAGTTTTATTTTTGGATAAAATTAGAAACATACAAGAGCTTCGTTAAAAAGCAGTTTTTTGTTAATAGTTAAGCCCCAACATTAATTGACAATTGCTAGAATCCCGTGCTATATTCTCGTTGCTGATAGGGTTACTCAATAACGATTCACTATTAGTATTCAAAATTAGGAACAATTATTATATTAGTCGATAACCGGAAAGGTGGGGATTGGATGATACTATCGAACCTACTCGTCAATTTAACTGGTAGTCACTCGCTACACCTCGTTAGTGGGGATGTTCAGTCGGGGACGTACCAGCTATTGATTCAACCGGCTCCCGCAAACGCACCGACCGGTCCACTGGCGAACTGGTTGCCACAAATGAATGCGGTTCAACAGTGGGGCTTGGTGCTTGTGGGGTTAATCGGGCTAACGTTAACGTTGGGACTAATCACAATCTGGTGGCGTAACCGTCAAAGAATAAAGGAGCAACCGCAATGAAAAAATATATTGGAACGTTAATCGCAGGTGTAACGCTGATGGCTGGGTTTCCCGTGGTGGGACACGCGGCGGATCAAAAGACGACCGCGGACGTTAGTTTAACGCAGGATGAATTAAATAAGGATGTCACGTTGGATCAAGCGCCAAGCGTCGACTTTGGTAGCAACGTGCGCGATAACGGGACGGTGACTTATAGCGCCAAAAGCATTACGGACGCCATTAAGGTTACGAACCCGGGGAATACCGATGGCTGGCAAGTTTCCGTTTCACGGACTGGGTTTACAACAACTGATGCACAAGCCTTAAAGGGCGAGTTATTAAAATTTGGAACGGCGGCAGTTACGCCGGATGATGATCAAAATGCCTCTACCCGACCAACGGCGCATGAAATTACCATTAATAACGCGCCCCAGGCCATTTTAACGGCCAACGCGAAAGAGGGGATCGGGAAGTTTACGGCGACCCACGCGAACGACCAAATTACGCTGGTCGTACCGGCAGGGAACGTTGCCGGCGCCTACAAGTCAACCTTGACATGGACGCTTGCAAATACGCCCGAAGCTTAATGGTCCGGGCTGATGAAGCGCCAAGCATGGTCCGGTTGGGGAGCGGTCTTCGGACTGTGCGTCCTAATTGGTTACGGACAGCCCGCACATGCCGCGACGCAAACGACAGCCCAAGTTGAGTTAACACCGAGTACCGATGAGCGGCCGGTGCCGCCAGTCGATCCCGAACAGCCCGATCGGCCTTATCCGGGGGATCCGGCTGATCCTGATAATGAGACTGGGACCGGAGCTTACGGTCAGTTGACGATTGATTTTGTTAGTAACGTTCATTTCCAAACAACGACTGCGAAAACGGGCCCGCAAACGCTAACGGCCGCGAACCAGCGGGCTATGATTCAAGTGAGTGATCGGCGTACACGGCCTGACGGGTGGACGCTGCAAGTTACGGCGAGTCCTTTGCGTAGTCAGCAACGGACGTTAGCGAGTACACTAACGCTGGGGAGTGTCCAACTAACGCCCGGCAAAAATAACGTTAGTGCCGCACCCCAGCTTTTAACGACCGGTGAAATTCGGCCGGGGGTGACGGCTAACGTTGTTACGGCGCCAAGTGGAAGCGGTTTAGGGACCTGGCTAGTGAGCCTTAACCGCGGACCGACGCCAGTTCAGCTCCATCTTTACGAACACGAGTTAGAAGCGGGTCGGTATACGGGTAACTTAGCTTGGTCACTGACAAACGCGCCCGCTTAAACGGTTGGAAGCTGCGTTGACGATTGTCGAAACGCAGCTTTTCGCTACATAGCGTTTGACCCAAGAACAAAGGGAGGGGTTTTGAAATGAAAAAGACGTTGCAATGGTTATTAGTGTTACTTGGAATGGTTGCGGTTGGCACCGCGCTTACGGCGCAGGCGGACAATTTAAACTACGCCGTAACGGCTAATTTACCAGAAAATCAAATTAATGATCAGGTCTCCTATTTTGACTTGAAGGTTAAACCGGGACAAAAGCAGGACCTAACCATTCAAATTAAAAATAATGATGAACAGGCGCACCGTTACCAAGTGTCACCCAACTTAGCGGTGACCAATGACAACGGGGTGATTGATTACAGTCAGGCGAAGGCGAAGGCTGATCAGTCGTTGAAGTTTAACCTCAAGACGGCGTTGTCGGCGAAGCAGACGGTGACCGTCCCCGCTAAGAGTGCTAAAACGGTCACCATTAAATTGGCGTTGCCGACCAAAGCGTTTGATGGGATTGCGCTGGGCGGCATTAACGTGGTTCAAGAACTAGCGGATCAGAACCAGCAGTCGGGTGGCGTAGCGCTACAAAATCAGTACGCGTACGTGATTGGGTTACAGTTACGGGAAAAAACGACGACCAACCGCAAACCTAATATGCGCCTGCACGCGGTTAAAGCGCGCCAGCTCAATTATCGCAACTACGTGACCGCGAACCTGCAAAACGACCAGCCAGTCATTATGCGGCATTTAAAGATCAAGAGTACCGTCACTAAGGCGGGCAAGACGAAGCCGGTGCTGACCACGACGAAGGAGAATTTGTCGATGGCGCCTAATAGTAATTTTAACTTTGCGATTGGGGATGGCCAGCAGGCGCTCCAACCCGGGAAGTATACGTTACACCTAACTGCTAAGGCGGACGAAGGTCAGTGGAAATTCACCAAGAACTTTACGATTAGTAACCGGCAGGCGAAGAAATTAAACGATACGTCGGTCGCAACCCAGCAGTCACCAAACTATCTATGGTGGTTTGTGGGTCTCGGCGCGGTGATTGTCCTATTATTAGCGCTCGTCATTTGGTTGATTTTACGGAACCGGCGGCGCGATCAGTAACCCCCTTAAGGAGGAGATGACCATGCGGCAAGTGCCTAAACGAATTTTAACGATGATTACGCTATTAGTGGGGCTGGGACTGGGCCTCCCGCACGCATTCGCGGAGGATAGTGCCGTGAGTACGTCTTTAGCAACGGCTCCGTCCGGCCTAAATCAATTGGAACAACTCTTTACGGTGCCGGGAACCTTCAGTAACGGCATTGCTAATAGTGCCAAAATTGCGGATGCGACTAACCCGGATGCCCCCAATACGCAGGTGGTCCAAGTGGTTGGCAGTAAAAAGCAACTCGGAGGTTTTTGGTCAAACGACGCTAACCGCATTAACTTGAATCAGGATACGACTTTAAAGGCGTGGCTATTTTTAGGGAGTTCCCTGAGTGCGACGAAGAGTGCTGGTGATGGGATGGCCTTCGTGATGCAGAATGATTCTAACGCAACGACCGCGGCCGCTCAGCTGAAACCCGGCAGTATTATTGGGGAAACGCTAGGGACTTGGGGCGTTGATACGGATAATAAGCGCAAGGACCCGCAAGCCATTGCGGCTACGGCGATCCAAAATAGTTGGGCCTTAGAGTTTGATACCTACGCTAATAATTCGACGTCCTATGGGGATGCAGGAAACGGGACGTCGTTTGATAAGGGCGTTAAGACGCAACACATCGCGACCGGCTATCCCGGCGAAGCGAGCACCTATAACAGTGAGGTGCAAAAAAGTTGGGACTTAACCGGACTAATTTGGTCGACCCGGTACTATTTCTCACAAAATCACGATAACTTAGTGACCAACTTGAACTTAGGAACGGGTGGTTGGCACCACCTCGTCTTGCAGTGGTCGGCGGCTAACCAGACGATGACCTACACGTTTGACGACGTGCATCCGGACGGCTCCAATAATCCCGCCGCAATCACGAAAACGACGCCCATCGATCCGAGTGTTTTCAAGACGAGCGATGGCTTGGTTCGGTGGGGCTTCATGGGGGCTACCGGCAGCAATACTAGCGCGAACATGGTCGTGATTGAAAGCGTGCCGAACCTAGTGCAGGCGGAAGCCGACGTTACGGTTACCGACACAACGAAGCAGACGGTCGTGAAGGACGGCGCTAAGGTCAAGGCTAAGCACGGTTTACGTTATGATTATCAGTTGAACTATTTAGGTGGCCAGCAGGCGTGGGATAACGTGGTTGCCGACCTAAACCTACCCGCAAACGTAACGTTCGATCAGGCGGTGATCAAGTACGCTAACGGACAAGAACAGGCGCTAACGGCGCCGGCAGCGGACGCGACCAGCGTGACTTATACGCTGGACCACGCGCTGGCGGCCGATAATGAAAGCGCTACGATTACGCTGACCGGGAAAGCGGATGACGTCAGCGTCAATAGCCCGACGACTGCCCCGACGAGCACCTTTAAAAATAAGAGCTTCGAGACGACAGCGAGCGCACCCGATTTTACCATTACGGTTGACCAGGCAATTGAACTTTTCATTCTTAAATCCGAATACACGGCGTCCAAAGGTGACGATGTCCGGGTGACTGGCCTGGTCATTGCCGAAGACTCGGTGCAGTTGAAGAACAGTGATATTACGATTCACCCAACCCTGAACGGCGAAAAATTAACGGCTTTTCAAATGAGTGATGCGGACGAATCCGGCTTTTTCAGCCTGACAATTAAGGGTGATCAGCTCAACGTTGGAGCTAACGACCTGCGGCTATGGGCGGTGGACGTTGACGACAATGAATCACCAGAGGCCCGGACCAAAATTACGGTTAAGAGCGGCGAGCTCGGCTTTAAAGCGGTCGCAACGAACAGTAGCTTTAAACCGATTACGCTTGACGGTAACGCGCAACTGACCGACCGGCACGATGACTGGGAGCTCGTGGTCAGTGATGAACGTGGCAAGGGCGGCGCGTGGCAATTACAGGCCAGCGTAAGTGATTTTAAGAACGCGGCGGGTCAGAAGTTGCCGGGCGACGTACTATTTAAGCAGGATGGTCAGACGACCGTTCTGTCAGCAATCGGTGCCGTAATCGCGGAACGCCAAACGACGAGTGACACCGACGAAGTCGACGTTGCCGGTCAGTGGCGGGCGGATGACGGCTTATTGTACCGCAGTAACGCGGGGGCGACGCCGGGCGATTATTCGGGCACGATTACGTGGACGTTGAATAATGCGCCAAGTTAATTTTACAAAAATGAAAAGAGACAGCCGGTGACTTTTATCACCGGCTGTCTCTTTTCGCTTTTAAATACTAATCATCAAAATGACATTGAAACGCCCATCTTTTGGAGTGATGCTCAGGGTTAGCGCATCGCTTTGCGCACGCTAATACTTATTTTGCTTTATCCGCGTGGGCAATGGCTGCTTGACCAAGTAAGTTCAAGTAGTTAAATGGCCGGTCATAAGTTGGCTGGAAGAACATGTCAACAAAGCCAAGGTCGTCGATCGTATTTTGATTTTGAATCATGATCGAGATGGCGTTCGCCGATTGCGAAACGTCGTGCTTACTCATAAATTGCGCCCCTAAAATTTGCCGGTTTTCAGGGTTGTAAACGAGTTTCATGAGAACTGGTTCCGTCGTTGGCATGAATTCTGGCCGGTAGTTATCTTCAAAGAGCACGGCTTCAGCGGGCACGTTTTCGGCTTTAGCGTGTTCCACGGTCATCCCGGAGGAGACGATGGTGTTGCCGAATAACATTAGGCCGGAGGTTGCCTGAGTACCCATATACTTGCGAGTTGGCTTAAAGATGTTCAAGCCAACCAACGTCCCTTGCCGAACCGCGTTGGTCGCCAACGGAATGTAAGCGTCGCTGTGGGTTGGGTTGTAGTGAACGGCTACGGAATCACCGGCACCGTAAATGTCAGGATCAGAGGTTTGCATGTAATCGTTGGTCTTGATAGAACCGTTCTTGTTCATATCAACCTTGCCCTTCAGCAGACCAGTGTTTGGCCGGAAACCAACGCACAGGATGGCCATGTCTGCGGTGTAACTTCCCTTATCGGTCGTGACCGTTACTTCGTCGCCATCGCCACCAAAGCCTTGAACCATTTGGTTAAGGGCTAGCTTAATGCCGTGCGCTTCGAAGTCGGCTTCGATTCGGTCGGTGAAGTCCGCGTCGAGGTACTTGTTTAAGATACGTGGCAGGCCGTCGATTAACGTTACTTCCTTACCTTGTTGTTGGTAAGCTTCGACTAATTCGGTCCCAATGTAGCCACCGCCGATGACAATGATTCGCTTAGCATCCTTAGCATCGGTCCAAAGTTTTTGTGCGTGGCCCCAGTTCTTGCAGAGATAGACGTTTGGGTTATCAATGCCGTCAATTGGTGGAATCACGGGCCAGGAGCCGGTTGTCATGACTAATTTATCGTAGTGGTCAGTCGTTGCTTCGCCGGTCTTTAAATCGGTGACGGTGACGAGGTGACCGGTCGTATCAATATCGGTAACGTCGTGTTGCATTTTAACCGTTGCACCGAGCTTAGCTAAGTCGGCTGGGCTGGAGTAGAACAGTCCTTGGGGATCAGCGACCTGCCCGCCGAGGTAGAGGGCAATTCCGCAGGATAGGAACGACACGTTGTCGTTGCGTTCATAAACGGTGATCTCCGTCTCCGGATTAGTGGCCAAGATTTGTTTAACGGCAGCGGTGCCGGCGTGGGTACAACCAATAACGATAACTTTCATTGAAAACAGCTCCTTTAGGTGTTTGTTTTTTCACAAATATAGTTGTGTATCATCCATTTGGTAACAATTACATTGTACTAGATTAAAAAGAAAACGCAACCAAAAACGGTAAAAAAGCTTAACTTTCTCAGCTATCAACTGATAACAAATGCCTATAAAACAAGTGATAACGGGAGTTAAGCGAGTTGATGACGTTAGTACTAAATTATTTATATCCTTGCCTAAGTAAGACTAGTTTGCAAGTTAAAACAGGGGCTTAAATAGATTGTGATATAGGTTGCTAGAGTGATTGATAATCCGGTGCTGTTTCAAAAAATAAGGCTTAGCAAAATAGTGAAATAAAGGGGATGGCTAGTTTTCAATTAAAAGATGGCAGGAATCTTCTGATTTCAATCAGGAGATTCCTGCCAACAATTAGTGTCGAGCGGCGCCGTGCTTTTGATTATTAATATAGTTTTCGGCAACCTGTTTACTCATATTACCAAGCGTACTCATGTAGTAGCTGTGCGACCACAAATGGCCACCCCAAAATTTCTGGGATTTTATTTCAGGGTGTTGTTCGAAAAACATGCGCGCTGACCCACCTTTGAATGCTTTGACGATATTAGTCGGGGCATATTTGGGCTTAAAGCTGATAAGTAAGTGTACGTGGTCTGGCATAACTTCCATTTTTTCGATAGTAACTTCATTCAGTTTTGCAATCCGTACTAGAATCCGCTTCATATCGCTTTCTAATTTTACTGTTGAAAAAACTGGGTTGCGGTATTTCGTCACCCAGATCAAGTGATAATGAAAATTATAAACATAATTCCGTTCATAAATAGCATCGTCTAGCCCATGTTTTTCGCTCATGTGGTAGTTCCTCCGCTAATATTTTAAAGTGTTAATAGCTACATTTATTACACTCATGTGATATGCTGATTATAGCATAAAAGAGGTGAATTAGTATGAGTAAAACGATGGCCCAGTTGCCTTATCATTATGGTGTCAAGATTCGTATTTTTCCATCAACAGAACAGAAACGGTTAATCAAGCGTAATAGTGACGCTAGTCGCTTTATTTACAACGAAATGAATGGAATCAATCGCGAACTCTATCTGCTCCGGCAGGTGAAATTGCCAATCAAACTTGTTCAGCAACGTATTCAGACATTAGAAAACCGTATAAAGTCTCCGGCCACTGGCATATCCAACATTCATGGTTGGCTTAATAATCCGGACTATGATAGCGATATGAAAGCCAATACAATTAAAAATTATCGCTCGGCTTGGAATCTTTTCCGTAAAGTTCATCGGTCAGGAACACCAGTATTCCATAAACGCAGAACTGAACAAAGATACCAGACTTCGAATCATTATACGGCTAAGCGTGGGGAGCCCAACATGATGAATGGTAGTTTGCGACTGCTTGATTGTAAGCATGTGCGAATTGCGAAATTAGGGCGGGTAAGATTTAAGGGAATGCCGCAAAATCTATATGCACGCAGGGACAATATCCGAATTGGTACTGCTACAATTTCGATGGACGCCACTGGCCGCTATTACTTGTCGTTGCAATTAGGCTCAGAACAGCCATTTGTAAAAAAATTAAACGCGGCCATACAATCCAGCATTGGGATTGATTTGAATACCGATAATTTCCTGACCGATTCTACTGGCAACATCGTTGCCAATCCCCGCTATTACCGTTCTATCCGGGGAAAATTAGCAAAAGCTCAACGTAAACTATCTCGGCGTGCCTTACGAGCAAAGAAAGAACACCGGTCTCTTCGTGATGCTAAAAACTATCAAAAACAACGGCTGGTTGTGGCAAACATTCAGCGAAAAGTGGCAAATCGACGTAACAATTTCCTACACCTTATCTCAACAACACTTATCAAGAACCACGATTTGGTTGTTGCCGAGGAATTACGGAGCAAAAACTTGTTACGCAACCATGCGCTTGCAATGAGCATTGCCGACGTAGGCTGGCGAACTTTCCTTGAAATGCTGAGTTACAAAGCAAATTTGTATGATCGGCAATTTGTGACGGTTTCCCCTCGCAATACCACTCAGACTTGTTATGCTTGTAGCTTTGTAATGGGTACTAGGAATACTAGTAAGTTAACATTAGCTGACCGAGAATGGACATGTCCAAATTGTGGTATTCATCATATTCGTGATTTGAATGCTGCCCAAAATACCTTGGCTAAAGGATTAGCAAAATAAGATAACTGTCCGTCTGGCAACCTGCGGACGTAAAAGGCTTTGGTAATTAGCACGTAAGACCCGCATATGGGCAACCGCTGTATCTAAGCAAATTGTGGTGGGTGCTCCGTTAGGTGCAGTTCTCACAAGCTTCCGACTTTAGTCGGGAGTGGTTGACAAAAATTACAATATCTTTGCAATAAATTGAAGACGTGTCTTTCTGCGGTTGTTAGTATTATTCGTGTAACGTGTTGATGCACAAGGATCATGATTTTTAAGGAGTGTTTAGGCATGTTGTATTCGGATTTTTCAATCCTTTTGTTGTTAGTCGTAATCCTCCCTTGGCTTAGTCATAAAGGAGCGACAGATCCGGTCGTTAAATATTTGACTAAATTGAGATGGTTGGGTGCGGTGGGACTCAGCTTATATGTGATTTATAGGACTTTTCACTATCCGTTAAGTACGTTGCATTTCTTGCTTAACGTGCCATTGTTGTACATCGTTTACGAGCTAGTTTGGGGGAACAAAGTTAAGAAAGAAAAGAAACCGCCACTAGTTTAATTTTAAAACTTGTAGTGTTGTTATAAAATAATGCCAAAAAGCGACTTTAGAGGGACGAACATGACCTCTAAAGTCGCTTGCTTTATTTCTATATTAGGATGTCAAAAGCTGGTAGTGGCCCTGATCACTGGGTGTAAAGCCGAGGCGCGTTAAAATTGCCTCCAGTTCAGGGTTAGCACTAGTAAGGTTGACCGTTAATACCTTGAGCTGAAGCTCGGCGGTCGCAAAGGCGACTAGCCGTTGGTAGAGCTCCGTCCACGTCGCGGTTGTTTGTGCGTCAGCTAGCAGGTCAACAATCAATGTCGCTTGGTGATTGTGCAAATCAATTGGCGCGAAGCCGACCCGGCCGACGAACTGATCGGTGGTGCGGTTGGTAACGCCCCAAATTAATTGTTGGTCGCGGAAAATGAGCCGCATCGTTTGGTTGATTTGCGCGGCGGTCGTCGTTAACGCGACGGTAGTACTGGTTGCCTGCTGATCGAGCGTCTGGACGTCGATGGCCCGCGCCTTGGTCAGCCAGTCGAGCGTGTAGTGGGCGGTTAAGATGGGGTGATATTTTTCAAATTGAGCCATGCAGGTCCTTCTTTCAATTGAAGTAAAAATGACCTAGGCGCAAGCCCCGGCCATTTTAGTGGATTATTGGAATTACCAGATTTGAACGCGATCGGCCGGTGCTAAGTACATCGGGTCGCCGGGTTCAATCTTAAAGGTACTGTAAAAGTCGTCGAGATTTTTCGGCTGTACGTTTGCCCGGAGTTTCGCGGGAGCGTGCACGTCGATGGATAATAGTAGTTGCATGTATTGCTTAGTTGCTTTCATCCGCCAAATCATTGCCCAGTTGGTGAAGAAGGCGGTCAGGTCGACGTCGCTTTCACCCTTGGCAGCCTCTTCAGCACAACTAAGACCGCCAGCATCGGCGATGTTTTCGGAAACGGTGAGGGTCCCGTTGACCTTGGCCCCCGCAAAATCAAGTCCGTCAAATTCGGTGATCATCGCTTTTGCCAGCTCTTTAAAGTGCGCGGTATCCGCGTCAGTCCACCAGTTGTTCAGATTTCCGAACTCGTCAAAGAGCGCCCCGTTATTATCGAAGGCGTGTGAAATTTCGTGGGCAATTACCGCCCCAATCCCACCGTAGTTAGCACTGGAAGATTGGTCCAAACTATAAAACGGCGCTTGTAAAATGGCGGCTGGGAAGACGATGATGTTCATGAACGGATGGTAGTAAGCGTTGACCGTGTCCGCGCTCATTTCCCAACGGGTGCGATCGGTCGGTTGCCCCCACTTGGCAAACATTGTCTTACGGGCAATTCGACTAAAGTTTAAAACGTTACTTAAAACGTTGCCCCCTTCAGCCGGGGTGTGCGTCTTAAACTGTTTATAAACGGCTTCCAGTTTATCCGGATAGCCGACCTGAATACCGAGGTGGTTGAGCTTGGTAATCGCCTTGGCGCGGGTGGCCGCACTTAACCAGGTGTTGGCTTCTAGCCGGCGTTTATAAACGTCAATCATTTTTTCAACCATGTGGTGCACGTCGGCTTTAGCCGCTTCACCAAAGTATTTATGACCATAGTACAGACCAACAACTTGGTCGAAAGTACCGGCAGCTAAGTAGTAGGCACTCTTTTCCTTGCTACGTGGTTCGGCTTGACCGGAAAGTGTCCGTGAGTAAGTCGTTGCAAGGGTCCGTAGTTCATCACTGAGGTAGCCGCTCAACCGTTGGACTAACTTGGCTTTCATCCAGTTCTTCATAATGCCAAAGTTATCTGGATTGACAACTTCGTTAAAGTGGTCGAAGTAGGCCGGCTCTGGCAAGATGACCATGTCGGGATTGCCATCGATCACGGAATAAGTAATGGCGGCAAGGTCGAGGTAGCGACTCGTGTTGGTGAAGGCTTTGAATTTGCGGGGATTATACATTTTACTGTAATCGGCCGCTTCTTCGGCGCTCTTGACCCACGGTACGATCAAACGGTCAAATTTCAGCGCGTCGTCAACCACGGCCTGCGCGTCGGCTTCATCGTAGCCAATTTTTTGGAGGAGTTCGGTCATCATTTTGGCGTAAACGGCGAGTAGTTTTGGTCCCGACTGGTTACCTTCATCGTAGTAAGTTTTATCGGGTAAAATTGTCCCAGGCGCTTGCGCAAAGAGGGCGTTGACCTTGGTGTTTTTCATGTCCGCGTCAACGTCTAAACTGAATGGCAATGGCAAACCATCGTAAATCCAGTCTGGCATCCGGTGCTGTAAATCGGCAAAGTCGCGCAGACTGTCAATCTGATTGAGGCACGGGAGAATCGGCTTTGCACCGGCGGCATCCCGTTGCTTGAAATCCTTTGTTAACCGGTAAAATTTAATAAATTCGGCCAATTGCGGGTCGTCCGGATCGGTGTCACGATCGGCCATGGCATCAAAATCGTGCATTAACGTTTTTTCAATCGCATCAACTAAGTCCATGAAACCACCCGTCGAAGCGTGGTCAGCGGGAATTTCAGCGCTCTTGAGCCACTCACCGTTGACGGCATCGTAAAGGTCTTGTTTCACTGCTGCTTGATTAATGGTTGCCATTAAATCCAACTCCTTAATAAATTTTCTTATACTAACTTAAATTATACCGTAGATTACCGGAGAAAGTAGCGGTGACGGTCTGGATTTGCTGGCAAAACTGCCTATTCGGCTAATAACAATTGATCGGCATCGTTAATTTGAATGACCTTACCGGGCTTCTGCGTAATCAGGCCCTGTTGCGCAAAACGGGTCAATTTCCGACTGATCGTTTCGGGGGTCGTCCCTAAAAACGTAGCTAAATCCTTCTTCTTGAGGGGCAGTTTAAACGTATCAGTGTGCAGTGACGCGGCGGTTTCGGTCAGATAACTGGCTAGGCGGGCTTCCACGGACTCGGTTGCGGTACTCGTGGTTTGGCGCTCCAGTTGGGTGAGCCGTTTACCGAAGACGTTCAGCACATTAATACTGATGCTGGGAAACTTTTGCATTAGCGCCTGAAAGTCTTTGCGGCGAATGCCGCACACGTCGGTTGGAACTAGGGCTTCACCAAAGGACGTCCGCCGCTGATTTTCAAACAGTGCCGCTTCACCGTCAATATCTCCCGTTTGTAATAGGTAGAGGAGTTGTTCACGGCCGTTCGCGGCCAACTGATAAACTTTAACCTGCCCATTGGCGACAATCATTAACGTATCAAGTGGATCGTCGGCGCTGAAAAGCGTTTCACCAGCTTCAAAGTGGTGGTGACGGACGATTGATTCAATCGTATCCTGTTGTTCTTCAGCGAGTTCTTGAAAAATTGGGACAAGCTGGACGCATTCGTGGGTGTGAGTTGCCATAACAGAGAACCTCCTTGATTAATTTCATCACTACTATAGCAGATTTAAGCCGTTAATTGCGTTTGAAAGATTGAGGGCCCAATTTTCATTCAAAAAAGCAAACTTTTTTGAGTTTCTTGACGGCCGTCAAGTTCTGAATGCCAATTTCTGATTATGATATAGACATCAAATGAATTGATGGAGGTAATCATTTATGAAAACTATTATGCAATTAGGAACGTTAACTTGCCCGTCATGCATGACTAAGATTGAAAAAGCGGTTGCCAACCACGACGGTGTTGAAGACGTTAAAGTCTTATTCAATGCCAGCAAGGTTAAGGCTAACTTTGACCCCGAAGTCACCAACGCCGATGAATTAAAGGACGTTGTGACTGGGCTTGGTTACGAAGTCGAAAAAGTTAAGGTTAAATAATAGGAGGGTCCAATTATTATGAGTGAAGCAACGATTGATGAATTATACGCCGCAGAATTAAAGCAAAGCGACATTGACCACCACGCCCCAACGGCCGGTGCCATGACGAACCACATTTTATCAAACTTAATGGTCGCTTACGTTAAGCTGAGCCAAGTTAAGTGGTACGTTAAGGGCCCTGAATCATTTAGCTTACGGGCTGAATACCAACGGCTATTGGACCAAAACGTTCAACAGTTCGCGGAATTAGGGGACTTATTGTTGGATGAAAACCAAAAGCCATCTTCAACGACGGAAGAATTGATCAAGTATTCCATGTTGGAAGAAAACGGTGCGTTCAAGTACCAAAACGCAAGCGACTTAGTAGCAGGCACAATTAAGGATTTCGATACGGAAAACTTATTCGTGGACCGCGCGATTAAGTTAGCGGAAAAGGAAGACCGGCCAGCCTTAGCAGCCTGGTTAACTGACTACCGTGGTAGTAATAACCGCAACATCCGTGAACTTCAAGCTTACCTGGGCAACGATGCTCGGACCGGCCTTGACGAAGAAGACGATGATGAGGACGACGATTAAAGTACGATTTGACTAAAAGTGTGATTTGACCAATCATGCGTGAATAAAACCTAATCCCGAAAAGAAGCTGTGACTAGTGACGTGCTGTGTGGGCACGCGTCCTGGACATGGCTTTTTTTGTGCTGGTTGGGGGCAATGGGCTATACTGCTACTAGTAAAAGTTCTTAGGAAGCGAGGCTGAATTTGATGGCGATTAGTGAAATTTTGATGTGGACGCTGGTTTTTATTATTGCGACGGGGTTTGTGACGGTGGTGTCGACGGCCGTCCTTTTGAAGCGGGCGCGGCGCCGACCAGATGCAGATGATCCGCAAGCACCAAGTTCAGGAGCGGATACTGAAGGAGATGAGTGGAAAAAGGACGACTGGAATCATGATGATTGGAAAAAGGGGAATTGGAAGGACTAAGATTGTAGTAGGCGCAGGAATCCATTGGGCTGAACATGTTGAGCTTGCAGAAAAACGATGGGGTGACCTAAAGTCCGTTGTGAGAATTTTCATGCAGATAAATGGTGGCTGTGATTTTTATGACAGCCTTTTTCTTCAACCATTTGCTCATTGATGAGCAAATGAAAATATTTTCTAATTTTTTTTAACGAAATAAAATATTTAAAAAGGTGCTAAGTCTAGACCAATCAACGAAACCGGTTGCCATTCAGTGTTTATCAGGGTTTGTGAAGGACTGCTTTTTTTAGTTTGGGTGCAAGCTTAATTAACCCGGGTAAAAAAAGCATGAAAAAAGCAACTGAAAACCGCTATCACGATAAAGAAAGCGTTTACATAAAACGCAGTTTCTGATATAGTTCAAATTGTCAGAGATCATTGGTATACATGAAGGAGGATATCACGATGACAGGTTCATGGGAGGCACGCTACGCAGCGGAATTTTTTGGGACTCTAATTTTAGTCGTCCTCGGTAACGGGGCTGTCGCAAATGCGTTCCTAAAGGACACGACCGGGAACGATGATCCGGGATTAGCTAACGGGGGCTGGCTCCTCGTGGCAGCCGGATACGGGCTGGGGGTAATGCTCCCCGCCATGATGTTTGGTTCGATTTCTGGGAACCACTTGAATCCGGCGGTTACCTTGGCGCAGGCGTTTGCAGGAATTTTCCCGTGGTCACACGTTACCCCGTACTTAGTTTGGCAATTTGCGGGAGCAATTGTTGGTCAAATTTTAATTCTTGCCGTTTACTGGCCGCACTACAAAGCGACGAAGGATGCCGGTGCGGTACTGGGGACGTTTGCCACGAAGGACGTTGCTCAAAGTCAGCTCAACGGGTTCGTTACCGAAGCCGTTGGGACCGGGGTGTTACTCTTCGGTGCGATGGGACTTTACCGGGGAATGTTCTTCCATCAAAACGTCGATATTGCTAACATCGGGGTCGGGCTGTTGATTGCGGCGATGGTTATTTCGCTTGGGGGACCAACTGGCCCGGCGTTGAATCCAGCCAGAGACTTAGGTCCGCGGCTTGTGCACGCA
Source organism: Lactiplantibacillus modestisalitolerans (assembly GCF_005405425.1). Lineage (GTDB taxonomy): Bacteria > Bacillota > Bacilli > Lactobacillales > Lactobacillaceae > Lactiplantibacillus > Lactiplantibacillus modestisalitolerans. Next base: position 38,681 of record NZ_BJEA01000013.1, read on the forward strand.
TTATTCCCGGTACCGAACAAGGGGAGTTCGCACTGGGAATATAGTTGGGTGCCAGTTGTTGCCCCAATCGTTGGTGGGACTATTGGTATTTTTATTTATAAAATATTCTTTGGATTATAAGTTTAATTGCGGTACATATCACAACGCGTTGTTTTAATTATTTAAATTTAAGTTACACGCTCGCTATAAATACGTACGTAAGCCATTGTTCTGACGGCGTCGTGGCGTCACCGCATTCGAAAAAAGCAAGCGACTGTGATCAACATCATAGTCGCTTGCTTTTGAATTTACTTAGTTTTCAGTAACAAGTCCAGCGCGTGCTCAAGCTGGCGTTCGCTGTCGGCGGCAAGTCCGTCCGTGCAGTCGTTGATATTTCGAGCGATAACGAGCTTCATGGCTTTATCGATGCTTGACTTGACGGCGGAGAGCTGAACGAGCACGTCCTCGCAAGGGCGCCCGTCATCCATCATCCGTAAAACGCCGTCTAACTGGCCAGCGGAGCGCTTGAGCCGGGTTTGAATTTGTTTACTAGTAACGTAATTGGAACCGGTCGTTGCCATGGTGACCGCCCTCCTAATTCAATGCTTTTTGAAGTTCCGCTTCAAACGCGGGCTTTGGACGCGCACCAACCATGCGGTTAACGACTTGGCCATCCTTTTTAATCAGAAAAGTCGGAATGCCCTGCACTTGAAACTGGGTTGCAACCTGTTTGTCGTTATCAACGTTTAAGGAAACGAAGTTGACTTGCCCCTTGTACTGCGGATCCTCGGACAAGGATTTGAGGATTGGGTCCATCATCCGGCAAGGCGGGCACCAGTCGGCCCGAAAGTCGACAACGGCGATGCCAGTATCGGTTTCCTTGGCGAAATCTTGATCGTGAATTTCTTTAATCATGAAAAAATACCTCCAGTAAGTGTTGGCCACAGGGACCACGTGATTGATTGCTTCTAATATACCCCTATGGGTATACAAATACAATTGAAACGTTCCAGTGTGATCTTTTGGTTGCCTTATATTAATAGCCGAAACGTGCACTAAAAGTCAGCTGGCTCCGCTCACCAGCTGACTTTTGGCCCACTCTCGTTTTAGTCACTTTGATAATCAAAAACGCCCCTTCAAGTTGAAAGGACGTTTTGATTGAAACTGTTAGGCCGGATTGGTTTGTGGTTGGGTTACTTGAGCTTGTTGCTTGTCAAACTTAGTCCGGAACTTGATTAAACGCATTGCGTTGAAGATTACGACGAGGATGCTGGCTTCGTGAACGAACATCCCACTAGCCATGTAAATGTAACCGAAGATTAAGCCGATTAATAAGAAGACAACGGTCGCAATCGCGATAAAGATGTTTTGCCGGGTGTTGGCAACGGTGTGCTTAGCTAAACCGTGCGCGTGCACGAGGGCTGGGAAACTTGATTGCATTAAGACGATGTCGGAAGTGTCAATCGCAACGTCGGTCCCACTTCCCATGGCAATCCCGATGTCCGCGTTGGCAATCGACGGACTGTCGTTGATGCCATCACCAATGAAGGCAACCGTGTTACCATCCGCTTTGAGTTGCTTGACGTATTCCACCTTTTCTTCAGGCAGGAGGTTGGCGTGAACTTCGTCGAGGTTCAGTTTCCGAGCAACGGCTTCGGCGGTGAGCTGGTTATCACCGGTTAACATCACGAGCTTCTTGATTCCTTGTTGCTTTAAGGCGGCTAAGGATTCCTTGACGCCTGGACGGATTTGGTCGGCAATCCCGAAGGTCAATTGCACTTGACCATCAACGGCCATGATGACGGTTGACTGACCCGCAGCCTGGAGTTCCTTTAAATCCTTGGCTTGGGCGGCCGTTAAGCTAACTTGGTGCTGGTCCATCATCTTTTGATTCCCAATGATGACGGTGTGGTCGGCAACTTTAGCGCAGATTCCTTGGCCCTTGACCGTTTCGGTGTCCGTTAAGGTTGCGGTTGGTTGGTCACTTGGATGTTGTTGGGCATACGTAATAATGGCTTGACCAAGTGGATGGTCCGAGACGCCTTCAATGGTTGCGGCTAGGGCTAATTGATCATTTAAATGATCGGTGTATGAGCGTAAACCAGCAACGGTAGTTTTACCTTGCGTTAAGGTCCCAGTCTTATCGAAGACGAGGGTGTCAACTTTGGCGAACGTATCGACGACTTCGCCACCTTTGATCAAGATTCCCCGCTTGGCACCATTCCCAATTCCGGCAACGTTTGAAACGGGCGCGCCGATAACCAGGGCACCGGGGCAACCAAGAACCAGAACGGTAATCGCTAAGCGAAAATCACGCGAAAACGCGAACACTAATGCTGCTAAAACGATGACGGCCGGCGTATAATATTGAGCAAACCGGTCGATGAATTTTTCGGCCTTCGACTTCGTATCTTGGGCTTCTTCGACGAGTTCGATGATCTTTGCAAAGGTCGTATCGTCCCCAACTTGGGTCGCTTTGATCTTTAAGTAGCCGTTTTCGACCATTGTCCCGGAATAAACGCTATCTTTTAGTTGCTTATTGACTTGGCGGGATTCACCGGTAATGGAAGATTCGTTTAAATAGCCACTACCTTCAACGACTTCGCCGTCAACGGGAACTTGGCCCCCGGTCTTGACGAGAACGATATCGCCCTCGTCAACGTCATCGACGTCCATGTCTTCGGTCGTGCCATCCGCGTTAACGACGGTCGCCGTCGTTGGGGACATGTCCGTTAAGCCTTTGATGGCCGTCCGTGTTTTTTGGAGCGTTTTGCTTTCGAGGTAGGACCCAAAGAGGAAGAGGAACGTAACAATGGCAGATTCGTTAAACTCCCCGATGATGAAGGCCCCGATAACCGCGATGCTGACGAGTAGTTCAATACTGAAGACCTTATTGCGTAACGCGCTCCAGGCCCGAACGGCGATTGGAACGGCCGCGATAATGGATGCAATGGCGAGGGTTACTTGATAGCCCAGGGTGAAGTTAAGCAAAAACTTGCTTAGTTCACCGAGTACGATCAAAATCCCAGTAACGAGTGTAATGTGATTGGTATGCTTGGTTAAAAATAATTGGAATTTCATGACTAGGCGCTCCTTTGTTGATTTGATGACTCTAGTATAGCGACGGTGAGCGTGCTCGAACTTGATAGGGGTCAAGTTTTGTAAAAAGGGGCTTTTTTTTTACGAGAAAGGAGCTTGAAACCGTGCAGTATCAAACGACAACCGCCAACAATCCGTTGATGCCGGCCTACTTTTTAGGCCGCTGGGCCGTGAAAATAATTGACGGTACGCGGGTGATGTATAGTACCAATCTAGGTGCGGAAATGTGGACGCAAGTGACGAACGCGCAGTTTGTTCGACTGAGTTTATTAGATTTAGCGGCCGACTTACCGAGTTGGGTGGCGTTACAAATTGACGGGTTGCCGTACCAACGCTACGCCGTGACGGCCGCACCAATTACGGTGACCCTGGATGGTCGGCCCCACGTTTTACGCTTAGTTTTAAGCGGTAATACGGATGAAGATTTGGTTTGGCAAGGAACGGCCGGATTTGCGGTTAAAAGCTTAACGACGGATGGGCAACTGACCCCGGTACTGCCGGGCCGCCGGAGTATGACGTTGATTGGCGATTCCATTACGGCCGGCTGCTGGGTCGCGGGTCGGCAACCGGGGGAAGACTACCGGGCGGAACAAAACTACGCCGCCGTGGCCTGCGATTTACTTAACGCCCGCGACGTTCGAATCGCTTACAGTGCGGCCGGACTCAGTAAACCGGGGACGGGTGGCGTGCCACCCTTACCATACGTTTTAACAGCCCTGGATGCGCAAACGCCGTGGCAGCCAGCCCCAACTGACGTGGTCGTGATTAACGTGGGAACGAACGACGGCCGCATTAGGGGGCCTGAATTTGCCCAGCAACTAACAGCCTTTATCAATCAGGTTCAACTGGCCTATCCGAATAGTCGCTTAGCGGTCATGATTCCGTTTAACCAGCGGTTTGACCGGGTGATTCGCCAGGTAGTTAGCCATTTCACGGCCGTTACGTTAATCGAAACCGTCGATTGGCAACCAGCCCTCACTGACCACGTCCACCCCAACTTAGCCGGCTCGCAAGTTGCCGGGGCGCGGTTGGCGCGAGCTTTAACCATGCTGATGCCCCAGGTATTTAAAAGAGACTGATTAATTGGGAAATCACGAGTTTTAAGTTAGACTAGCGGTATCAATCGTAAGTGGAGGACATGTTATGGAAATGCAATTAGCCCATCGCCGGGTTTTAGTTACGGGATCGACCAAAGGAATTGGGCGCGCCATTGCAACGGCATTTGCTCAGGAAGGCGCCGACGTGGTCGTCAACGGGCGCAATGCCGAGACGGTGCAAGCCGTCGTTGACCAACTGGCACAGGATTATCCGGAAACCACACCGATAGCCGCACCGTTTGATATTAGCAATCCTGAGCAAGCACACGCCCTGTTTGAAAGCGTGCCAACCGTTGACGTTCTGGTTAATAATATGGGAATTTTTCAACCAATGGCCTACGCGGACATTGACGACGCGACTTGGAAACGGTTCTTTGATATCAACGTTTTAGCCGGTAACCGGCTTGCCAAGCACTACTTACCGGCAATGTTAGCGCAAGACTTTGGCCGAATCATTTTTATCGCGAGTGAGGAGGCCGTCATGCCTTCGGGCGAAATGCCGCAGTATTCGATGACTAAAACGATGAACTTATCATTAGCAAAAAGTTTATCTAAGTTAACCGTGGGAACCCACGTGACCGTGAATACCGTGATGCCCGGTTCGACCCTAACGGAAGGTGTCCAGCAAATGCTTGCGAAGATGTACGCTGATTCGGACCTCCCACAAACGGAATGGGAACACGATTTTATGGTGCATCACCGACCGCTTTCACAAATTCAGCGCTTGATTCGGCCCGAAGAGATTGGCCGTTTAACTGTCTTTGTGGCGAGTCCACTTGCTAGCAGCTTTTCAGGGGCAGCCATTCGTGCGGATGGCGGCATGGTGCCGACAATTTATTAGGACGCAAAGATTATTACTTGGAAACGCAAAAAAGGCGGTGACGGTGGTCATCGCCTTTTTTAATGATTTAGCGTTTACGTTGTAGAGTGGTTCTCGCCAGCTGCTGGGCCGCGCTTAGGGCGGTTGCTGGAATCGATACGTGCGGAATGAACCCAGCGCCGTTCGGGCCATAACCGGTCGGGGTATCGTGCAAGCGCTGAAATTCGCCGAGCACGAGTTCGGTGAAGTAGGCGGTGGGCCAATTGGCGGGCGGTTGGGTGTTATTTTTCAATCGGAGTGGTTCAAGTTGGGTTAGGGCTAAGGTTACCGGGGCAAACCGGTCGAAATGAACCGCGGGCCCCCAAACTTGTTGAAAGGTGAGGGTCGCGCGGCGAGCCAGCACGGGATCCTGAACTAACAAAACGTGCCGCCAAGATTGGGGTGCCAGCGCACGGGCGTTCTGAGCGTTACTACCGGTATTCGTTGAAGTCGTGTCCAGCAGACAGTTGCCGGTGTAACCGGCTTGACGAACAACGGTGGCAAATAGTTCAGCTTCACTCAACTGATTGTGAACGCCTAAGTTTTGGCGCAGGTACTTGGTCGCGTGGCCGACCCCACCAGCAATCACAATACTTGGAAGCTGATAATCCTGGGCAATGTGGCTAGCTAACACCGCAGTACTTGGCAAACTATTGCCGCAAAGAACCAAACCGTCCAGGTGGGCGGGGAAGTCGGTGGCCGCGGTTAGCCAGCGGAGCGCCTGGTTAAAAGTGGTTAAAGTTGTCATGAGACGCCTCCCGTTGGTTTGGTGCCAAAGTGGGCCGCCGCCGCGCCAAAGTTAAACCGCTGATAGTGGACGGCTTGAAAGCCCGCCGTTTTGAACATGTCAGCTAATTGCTGGTAACTCGCAAAGTGGCGGGTGGTTTCTTGTAAGTATGAATATTCTTGGTATTGATGGGCGAACAGGCGGCCAAACCAAGGGACGACCTTGGTGAAGTACCACTGCCAAACGGGTTTGATCAGGGCCTGATCGGGTTGCGACGTCTCCAAACAGACTAGTTGGCCACCGGGCTTTAAAACCCGGTAAATTTCGGCGAGTGCCCGCTGCTTATCGGGTAAATTGCGGAGCCCGAAGCCAATCGTCACGAGGTCGAAGGTGTTCGGCTTAAAGGGAAGCCGCATCGCGTTGCCGTGGCGAAGCCACACCTGGTCCTGAACGTGGGCTGCGCGCACCTTTTGTTCGGCGTAGGTCAGCATTGGCAGTGAAAAGTCGAGTCCAATCACTTCACCAGGAACTTGAAGCCGCTGTGCAATTGCAATCGTCCAGTCACCGGTCCCACAGCACAGGTCGAGTGCGTGTGCGGTTGGCGCGAGCTGGATTTGCCGCATTGTTTGAGTGCGCCAGTGGCGGTGCGTGCCCAAGCTAATGATGTTATTCATACGGTCATAGTTAGGGGCGATGGTGTCAAACAAGCCCCGAACGTTATGTAAATACTGATTTGCCATCCTGATACCCACCTTTACGTGTCTTACCCATAGTTTAGCAGAAAACGGTTTATTCGGTTGAAAAAGCCGCTCCGTTCGCAGACGGACGGTCTGCAAACGGAGCGGCGGAATGAGGCGGTGACAAAGGTCATCGGCTTGTTAATGTTTTTGAATGGAAATCGTCTAAGCGTGTTCAGACCAACCCGCTGGGCTTCACACTCTAAACGTGCTCAGCCCAACTGACCTCTGCGCTTGCTATGCTAAGGTCACAATACCCAACCCCGGCATCATGCCCTTAGCTAGGCAATGCTCAAGGTCAACCCGTTGGGCTTCACACTCTCCTGGTTACCTTCTAATGAAATTCATCCTCGGCAATCTTAGCCAATAGATCCCGTGACGGAATAAAGAAAACTTGGCCCGACAAGATGGTCGAGAAGGTGAGTAGGAAATCGCCCTTTTCCACCATGTTAGTCAACATGCCCTTAGTCACGGACCAGTAACGGGAATAACCAATAAAGTAGGTTCCAGTGTTACCGGAGGCCGGATTGGAGAACGGCACGTTCATCCGCACGATTTTTTGCTCGACCCCGTCAACCTCAAACTTCGAAGCGACGTTATGGGCGTTCTTAAACTTATCTTCATCTTCAAGTTCAAAGTCACTGAACTTTTCACGCCCAACGGCTTTTTCTTGGTCCTCAGTCTTCATGTGTTCCCAAACCGGCATATCGTGCTGCCATTTTTGGGCGAAGGCGTAGGAGCCATTTTCAAAAATCGGGTCTTCGTCGCCAACTAAGGCGTAGTCGGCCGCATCTTCCACCGCTGGTGCTTCGGTGCCGTCGATAAAACCGATAATGGCGCGACCTTCAAAGTACCGGAAGCCCTTGGTTTCGTCGATAACCGTGGTAATTGGTTCAAGCACGCGGCGAAATTGGGTTTGCGTCTCATAAACGACGGCTTCATCACTAGCTCGGATATGGAAGAAGAGGTCCCCCGGCGTCGCCGGCATACTGTACTTGGGTCCGGAAAGCGTTTCGTAAGTTTCTAACTCACGGGGCTTCGGGGCGTCCGGGAAGAGGTAGTCCCAAGCGGCGTTACTAATCCCGATGGACACTTTCAGCTGGGTGCCGGTTTCGGGTTTAGCGTCGCGGATGCGCATGGAACGAATGATCGCCTGTGAACGGTCGGCAAATTCTTGGAAAACCGCGCGGTCGTTTTCGGGATTTTCGCGTTTCAGCGCGAGCACCGTAAACTGAACGTGTTCACCGACATCTTTCCAAACGTCCTGGGCGTGACTCGGATTAATTGACATGGTAATTCCCTCCTAATATAGCGTTAAGTTTAGCGTAGCGGAGGGGGTGCGGTTAGTCAATCAATTACATTGATTAACTGATAAATTAATGGGAAAGTGCGCGGGTAGTTATTAGTTGCGACTGTACAAACGGTTGCGTCGCGGGTGAATCAGATGGTTGCAACGGGCCGAAAATTACTAAGCTTAATGGTTAATTGAAGTAAAAAAAGAAGGTCACCACGGATGGCAACCTTCTGCTAATTTAATCTTCTGAAAGCGTTTATGATATTTATAAAAGTTACCCAAAAGGTTACCATCTGTTAAAAAATCCTGCCATTTTTGAAATTAATAAAGGGACAAGAAGCACTGACAGCAATCCTCACAGCTACTTATTCATATCTATAAACACACTAAAATGGACCCTACCGGATTTGAACCGACGACCTCCTGCATGCGAAGCAGGCGCTCTCCCAACTGAGCTAAGGGCCCAATACCTTTTCAGTATACCGCAAAATGAGTGAAGCGCAAGCCCCTAAATGGAAATTTAATGACGGCTGGCCCGGTGATTCGCATTACCGCGAATCTTGTGAACCCGGCGTTTAAAGCTGGGCTGCTGGTTGCTTTCAAACCTAAAGTGGCGCATGCGGCCGTTGAATGGCCGCCCCGCTAAGCGAAGTTTTAACCAATCCTGCATGACGGCAATCATACTTGTAATTTGGTCCACGCGGAGTTGCTCGTGTTGTTGGCGAGCAAGCGGTAATAAATTAGTTTGTAATTGATTAACTAATTTTTGATGATAATCGATTAATTCTTGAGTTAAGGGGGCGTCGGTATAGCGATTAAATAATTGTTGAATCGTTTGTAACGCATCCTTGATATCGCTAGGTTGATAATAACGGTCATTTTGATTAGTCACGAAAATCCCTCCTCATGCTTAATTAGTATAACAAATGAGTGGCGGGCGTGGTCAAAAGGTGCCAGTTCGGTTAAACTGTGGCTAGCAAATATGGGAGGCGCCAATTATGACAATCGCAACACCACTCGAACAGCAGGCCCAAGAAGTGTTAACAACGGCCTATAACCGCTACCGGCAAACCCAACTGAACCTGCCAGTCACCGTCGTCTTTGATCGTGCGGATGAAATCTACGTCGTCAAGCAACTTGTAACGGCGGCTAAGGCGTACGCGTTTGATGAGTTAATTGCTGACCGGATTGTGACCATTGGAACACCGGTGCTAATGCAAATGTACCAGCAGGCCCAACGGGCGAGCGTTATGAAGTTAAATTTTACTGGCAATGACGTACGGTGGCTACTTGGATTACCGCGGACCCATCAACGGCGACGACACTGAATAGAAAAATTTGTCATCTAAATGTTAAAAATTGTTTAAAAAGTCGGATTTTGGGCAAAAAAAGACCTAATTTCCGACTTTTTTGAATTTTTTTAAAATTTTTTTCAAATTAGTTCACGGTTTTTGTCAGAAAGGTTGTAATAATTCTGCTTGATATGACGCTGTTTTGCTCAAATAATGTTACGTAACTCAATTATTGTTACGTTTTTGTAACTTTCGTAACATAATGTTATTTTACTGGTATTTGTATGTAACACAAAATGAGTAGTATAGATGTTGGCTTGAAGTACATACGTGACATTCTTTTCTGGAGTGATCATTAATAATGAAAGTAAATTTTAAACAAGTAATGTTAGGGACTGCTGCATTAGCTGGTTTGTTAGTTGCCGGCCAATCAGTTGCTAACGCTGATTCAATGAAAATCAAAGCAGGAGATACGGTTTGGGCATACGCTCAAAAGTATCACGTTTCAGTTGACAAGATCGCTGAAGCAAATAACTTAAGCAACCCAGGTTTAATCATTGCTGGTCATACGATCAACATTCCTGGCGTTGAAACTGGTGAAGCAACCACTACAACTACGACTGCAAGTGCAAGCAGCTCGCAAGCAACTAGTGCCGCAACTTCATCAAGCAGCCAAGCAACCAGTGCCGCAACCAGCTCAGCTACTAGTGCAAGTAGCACGAGCCAAGCAGCATCAAGTAGCTCAGTTGCTGCTCAATCAAGTAGCACTTCCACTGCTAGTGCAAGCAGTGTTGCTTCTAATGCTTCAACGAGTTCCGTTGCTTCACAAGCAAGTTCAAGTGCTGCAACGAGCTCATCAACTTCACAATCATCCACGACCGCGGCTTCAACTAGTTCTAACACAGGTGTAACTTCATCAAGCTCAGCACAATCAAGTGCCGCTTCATCAAGTTCAAACACGAGTGCAACTTCAACTAGCACGCAACGTGCGACGACTTACAAGGCTGCTGCCCAAACAACGACTTCAACTGCAACGACTGGCTCAGTTATTGGCGCTGCTAAGACGTTCTTAGGCACACCATACGAACAAATGGACTGCTCTGCCTTCACGCAAGCTGCTTTTGCTAAGGCTGGCCGTTCAATTGGTCGGACGACTTACGCTCAAGCAACCCTTGGCACCCACGTTTCATTTAGCCAAGCTCAAGCTGGCGACTTAGTATTCTGGGGTTCTGATTCAGCACCTTACCACGTTGGGATCTACTTAGGCGGTGGCCAATACATCGCTTCACCTGACTACGGCGACGTTGTTTCAATCAAGAGCACCACTTACTTCACACCAAGCTTCGCCATCCACATGTAAGCTGAACCTTTCTACGGAAGGGACTTACAGTGAAGCGTTAGCTTCATAAATGAGTACACAAACATAGCGACGACCGGTGAAATTATGCAGATTTCACCGGTCGTTTTAGTGTCCAAAGATATCGTGTTCGTCCCGATTGGGGTTTTATACCGCCAGCAGCGGGTGTCACCGGTTGGCGGTAACACTGCGGGCATTGATTTGAGACTTGTTTTGACGCATGTATTAGTCATTGTCGTTTAGCGACAAACGAGGCTGTGACGGAAGTCACAGCCTCGTTAATTGCTATTTAGCCTTACTATTCATGAATTTTTTGAGTAATTGCAATTCTTCCTGGGTCGGCGTCGCTTCTCCAGATTTAATATTGTGGATCCGTTCGACGGAAATCCGACTGCCAAAGGCCAGATCATTGTCCGTGAGATGGTGTTGACGTTCAAATCCAATGATCTTTTCTGATAGTTGACTTAATGGTAGTTCCATGCTCCTCACCCCGATTATTAGAATTCGTATAAGTTCAGTGCGCTGCAACTGATACTTCTATTATAACCTTAATTTGGTAAAAACGGGGCCGTGAGCGATTGGTTTCTCATTTTGTTGACCCCGTTAGCTGTTGCTGCAACTTCGCTAAAATATCATGAATTTCGTGCGGTAAGTGGTCGTTGTGACTGTGCTGGTATTGATCTACAAAGTGGGCCCGAATATCCATCCGACTTGCAACTAGTTGCCGGTAGTCCTGATCAGCATAATCAACCGGAAAATCGGCTAATTTGAGGTTCTGCATGTGGTCCAAGCCACCGAAGGACTCCCACTCAGCAGTCTTATTAACAATCGCTTCTAGGGATCCCAGGGTGGTTTCTTTAGGGACCTTGTGTTTACCGAAGTAGCCGGTATTAAGCAGGTAACAATCGACGTGGCGTTCTTCGAAGAGGGCTTTAAAGTCGTGATAATCTTCAGAGAGCGGGTAAACCCGGAACGGGTTCGCGAATGGTTCGATGACGAGGGCGTTGCGATCAACGTTCCCAACTAAGTTTTCGGCGGAACTGCGCTTCGTCGCTAGCGTTACCCCGAAGGTGGCAGCCAGTACCGGGTCGTCAACTTTGATGACCGGCGGTAAACTATCATCCTTCATAATCCAAAAGATCGCGTTAATCGGGGCGTTTTCCTTATCAACCCGGTTGGTCGAAGCGTAACGCGATTTAATCGTTCGGCCGTTCCCGTTACGTAAGTCCTCGGTAACCAGCACTTTCCGCCCCTGGTCGTCACGCGTAACGCCGACGTTTTGGACCGTCATAAAGTACTTCGGTTCGTTGGACGTCATCGGGTAATCGTTCGTCTTATCGAAATAGGATGGCTCCAATGCGACCGAACTGCCGTCGTGGCGGTTGATGACGAAGGCGTCGTCGTGCAGGACTGTGATATCATATTTGTAGCCGTGCTTGGCGTGCGTGAGCGTTGATTTACCAGAACCGGAAAGGCCGAACATTGCAAAGACCTGATCTTGTCGGTCGTCGAAATGGAAGGCTTTTAAGCCACCGTGACAAGCAACGTAGCCGTGCCGGTGGGCGATTGACCAAGCCAAGGTTAACGTGGATTTCTTCAGTTCGCCAAAGTAGGAGAGCCCTAAAATAGCTGCCACGTTATGTTCGGGATCAAAGAGGGCGAGCCCGTCCGGATAATCCGGATCGTGGTAGGTTGGGTCAGCGTAGATGTAAATATCGCCTTCAGGGTAGGCGGTGGACTGGTTAAACATCTTTTGGTAGGCTTCGGTAATTGGCTGGAAGTTCAACATATATGAAAGCAAGTTGTTGGCAAAGCCTTCCGGAACAGCTAAATGAGCACGAACAATGAAGTCTTCATCCAACCCAACGAAGACGTCAGTTTTAATGAATTTGCGCTGGTGACCAGCGTAGATTGCCTGGCGTAACCGGCCAGCCATGTCGGCCTCATCAACGCCGGGATTACCTAAAATTCGCCGGGCTTGGGCGGTCCGGCCAACGACTTTGCCGGTATTGGCGACCAGCATTTTGGCGTCGCTAGGCAAGCCGAGGTCGGTGGGCCGATAAATTGGTAGGTCGGTGACCACGGTACCGGGGTCCTGGGTGGCCAGTTCGTAGGCGGTCGCGACGTTGGCAACGTGCGTCATGTTGTTAGCATAAAAGGCCGTTTCGACGGTCGATCGGATCTGTGAGAAGATGGGATTTTGACGGCCGATTTCGGCTAGTTGGTATGAATTCTTTGTGCTCATATTGCATGCCTCCCTGAATATTTGTTAAGTTTATTTTAGCACAGTTTCATGGTGTTGAAAGCGCTTTATCAAAGATGCTATCACCGAGCAATTTGAGCTTTAATTTGATTAAAATGACGCCGGAATAAAATTGTTTAAACGCAACCAACTAAATTGGGCTAAACTGGTGATACGTGGAGAATTGCGGGAACGTCAGGAAAAAAGGCGGAACCGCTTGCACCTAAAACTATATTAGTATAGTTTATTAAGGGGCGCTTTTTTAACGCAAAAATGGGTCGGATAACGTGCCGGCCAGAAGTAAAGAGGTGGACAACTAATGCCCAGAAAAAGGAATACACAACGTCGTATGGAGATTGTTAACACGGCGTTTCGGCTATTTGCCGAGCAAGGATATAATAACGTTCAAATGAAGGATATTGCGGACGCGTGCGACATTAGTAAGTCATTGCTCCAACATTATTTCCCTAAAAAAATTGTTTTATTAAGTACAATGCTAAATGAATTAATGTTAAGTGCTTTTATTTATGGCAACGAACAATTAACGGCTTTATCACCCGAGCAACGAACGATGATTCAGATGAGTTTTATGCTGCGAATGTTGGATGAAAACCCGCGAATCGAACACTTTATTCGGGACGTTTTTGAGAGTCCCGAATTGACGACTGAAATCGTTTTAGTAAGCCTGGATTGGTTAGAAGCAATCGGCGTTCAGGGGGAAGCTGCAAACATCCGGTATGCCATGAACTTCGCGGTTTCTGGCGGAATGGCGGTCTTTTTTAAGCGCAAGATTTTGCGGGCGAGTGTGGAGTTAATTGCGGAAAATATTGATCAGGCTTTTTACTTATTATTAGGTGAAGATCGCCGCAAAATTGATCAAATTTATTTGAGTACGGCGAAATACAATACGGACCACTATTATCAGCAGTTTATTGCCTACTTACACGAGCACGCAACCATCGATTTACGGGCCGAAATAAAAATTTAATATTATTTTCAACCTAATTTACTTGTATTTCATAAAATATACTAGTACACTTTAAAGCGGGGAAATGATAAAAGACGCTTACTAATAAAAAAAGCTATGGGGCGAATTATGAAGGCTGTATTCAGATAGTGATTCGACTTTTAGATTGAAAGGGAGACTAAACTATGAGTGAAGATATGGAATTTTTTAACCGGTTCAGCCACATGTATTTACATGGGTTTAAAAATCTATCAGATATGTTCGCCGAACCAGCGACGGAACACGGGATTACTTTAGATGAATTTTACATCTTGTATGATATTGCGGAAGCTAAGGGTAAGATTCGTTTGATGGATATCGCCGAAAGTCACGGTGTGACGCGTTCCGCAATTTCACGGTTGATCGGTCGCTTACTACGTAAGGACTACCTCTACCAAGAAGCTGAGGACCATGACCGGCGGAATAAAGTTTTGAAATTAACGCCTGAAGGTGCGCGGATCGAACACGCCGTCTTTACAGAGCTCGTATTGCGTAACCGGCAGTGGCGGCAATCCTTTAGTTTGGATAAGCAGTACCAGACTTTAGACTTGGTTGAAGAATTTATGGATAAATTCGTTAACGAAGATGCCGGTAAGCCAGCTCAAAAAGCCAGTTATGCTGATTTGAAACGTGCCGAGGCATAATCACGATGACGCGGGATTCCTTCAATCGAACCCCACGTTTTTATTTGGCCTAAAATGATACCGATTACATAAATGAAGCTTATTTAGGTCGAATTAATGCGTAGTAGGGGAAATTTATGGTTAATAATGGATGCTTGTTCGATTAATTAATTAATTAAAAGTACTAACTAGGCTACCAATTGGTGCAGAAACACAAAACGCGGAACCCCAAATGCCTTGGCGGTTCCGCGTTATTTTTTTACCCTGAAAGTTATTAGCTAATCAAATTAACCAGTGCTTGGAAAACAGAACTGAAGAAATTGACGATGGCGTCCCAAATCTTTTGTAAAAAGTTACGGTTTTCAGCCGTGTTGAGTTTGCTAAAGACGCCCTTGGCATTCGATTGAATGTTTTTCATCAGTGAACTGGCTTGATTCTTAAAGTTTGACGAATTTAAGGCCCCCGAATCCCGAATCTCAACGAGCAAGTTGATGATCTGCTGCTTCTGATTATTCGTGATCACGTTGGTTAAATTGTTATTCGTAATTTGCTGGTTGACGATGGTGGTGATTTCGTTTTTGGTTACGTCGGAACCCTTCTGGGCCATTTCCTTTTTGGCCCCGGCCACCGCATTGTTCAATTGCGAGTCGGTATAACCATCCTTATCTTTGTTTTCCTTAGTAATGTCACTCAGTGTGCTGAGCTCGTTTTGCGCGGCGTTCACTTGCTTGGTATTTAACGTTTCGCCGTTTTGGGCGTAAGCTGCGTAAACCCCAGCGAGGGCTCCCGAACCATCAATCGGGGTGGCTGACGTCACGTAAATGTTGGCATCGCTGATTCCGGCGGTTAGGGCCGCGTTTTTATACTG
The DNA here is from genome assembly GCF_005405425.1 of Lactiplantibacillus modestisalitolerans. Classification (GTDB taxonomy): domain Bacteria; phylum Bacillota; class Bacilli; order Lactobacillales; family Lactobacillaceae; genus Lactiplantibacillus; species Lactiplantibacillus modestisalitolerans. Next base: position 53,861 of record NZ_BJEA01000013.1, read on the forward strand.
GTTGGCGGTAATCGTGGTGATATTATTGCTACCGTTATAATCTAAAATTTTGACGTTGATTCCCGAACCAGAGCTGGTCTTTTGAATCATGGCACTCGACCAAACGCCTGAATTACTCGTAAAGCTTTCACCGGATGGGTTTAAGTACTTAACGAGAGTCGCCCCGTTGACGGTCAAGGTTTGATAATCCGCCCCGTTGAGGCTGGCAGTTAGCGTATTGATAGTTCCATTCTTTTGTGAGCTGGTCAGACTACTACCCAACGTTACGATTGGGGTGTCCGAACTCGTTTCGGCGTTGGCGGTTACTTGCCAACTAATTAGACCGAAGCACAGGGTGGTCAAAAGAGCCACCCAATTGAATTTAAAGCCGATTTGTTTCAGCATAATGATTCCTCCGCATCTTAATTAAGTGCACCTGTATTATACCAGAGCGGGGGAACGTAAGTTGGGGTCGGCGACTAAATTTGAAAGACTTATAAGGATTTTTAGATTTCTTTATTATTTGCCGCCGAGTATCGATTTCGCTATACTCAAATTAAATAGGGGAGGGATTACCATGGCTAATAATCGATTAATTAATAGTTTGAGTTACCTCAGTATTTTATTTTTACCGGTACTATTTCCGTTAATTGTCTGGCTGATGACGGGCAATAATCCGGATGCCCACCGAACGGCTGGCCGCGCTTTTTGGCTACATTTATTACCGACAATTTTAATGATTATTTTTTTAATTATCTTTGGTATCAGTGGTTTTTACCTGAACGACGTGGTTAAAAGTGGTTGGATCGCAATCATCGTGTTGCCGGTGCTGGCATTGATCGCAATTGCGAGTTACCTATGGTCGCTTATTCGCGGCATTCAGTACTTGCTTGCAAGTTAGGAGGAATGGCTAATGGCAACGACTTTAACACCGATTGAAGCCCGGCGTGCTATGCTGATGCAGTTTTGGCGTGCCGGCTATTATCAGACGACGGTGGCGGATTTGGCGGCGGCCGCCCAGTTATCGCGTTCCCAATTTTACCGGCAGTATCATAGTAAGACCGTCGCGGCCCGGCAGTGTTTACAACTGTATCAGGACGTGCTTAACCAAGAATTGACCCGCTTAGTTGCGCGGGAAAAAGCCCGGCAAACGCCCCCGGCCGCCATCATCAGCGCTTGTTGCTTGTGGCCGTTTCAAAGTGACCAGTGGCCACGCGGCTGTTGGATGGTGGACTTATTAGCGACGCTCGCACCTGACCAGGCGCCGGTTCTAACCGCGCAATTGCAGGCGTTGTATGCGGATTTGCAGAGCCGGTTTGTGGGGTGGTTGGCACCCCAAGCGGCCCAGCTTGACGCGCCGTTAGCTGAAGTGGCCGCGAGTTTGATGCAAGTGCGGACTGGTTTACAATTACTGGCAAAACAAGATCCTAGTGCAGCGCAGTTGAAACAACAAGCAACGACAAGTGTGAATTTGATTTTAAAGGGGATTGCATAAGGATGGCAACGATTAAAGTTGAACGGGGCGACATTACAACGGTTGCGGTTGATGCGATCGTGAACGCGGCCAATACGAGTTTATTAGGTGGGGGCGGTGTTGACGGTGCGATTCACCAAGCGGCTGGGCCGCAATTGTTAGCGGCATGTCGCCAGTTAAACGGTTGTCCAACGGGTGAAGCTAAGCTGACGGATGGTTATGAGTTGCCCGCGAAGTACGTGGTGCACACGCCCGGCCCAATTTGGCGGGGTGGTCAACACGATGAGCGGCGACTGCTAGCCAATAGTTATCGAAATAGTTTGAACGTGGCGGCGCAGGCGGGGTGCCAAACGGTTGCGTTTCCGTCCATTAGTACCGGGATTTACCACTTTCCGTTAGCGATTGCGGCGCCACTGGCATTACGAACGCTAGCGACGACTGCGGCCACCACCGCGAAGTCCGTTAACGAAATTCGAATAATTTGTTTTGACGCTCAGACCGAGCAAGCGTACCAAACGGCATTGAAAGCGTTATTAAAGGAATCTTAACTAAAAAAGTGCCCGTGAACGCTATTATCAGCCCACAGTGATTGTTATAATGTGACTATGTTGCGGTCATCGGGGGATGATCGGCATTGATTTCGGTCGGGTTATTGCAAGTGCGTGGTAGCCGACTTTGGACAAAGAAAGGAATACGCTTGTGTTAGATATTATTAAAGCGGTGATCCTGGGGATCGTTGAAGGGATTACCGAGTTCTTACCGATCAGTTCGACGGGTCACTTGGTGTTGGTGGACGAATTCATTAAGATGCAACAGTCCACGCAGTTTACGGACATGTTTAACGTCGTGATTCAGCTGGGGGCCATCATGGCGGTGGTTGTCCTTTACTTCCACAAATTAAACCCGTGGTCACCACGAAAGAATCATCAGGAACAGCGGGACACCTGGGTATTATGGAGCAAGGTGTTACTGGCGGTGATTCCATCGGTCATCATTGGGCTGCCACTCAATGATTGGATGGACGAACACTTAATGAACTGGGCCGTCGTTTCGGCTACGTTGATTATTTACGGGGTTCTGTTTATTGTGATTGAAAATCACAATAAACGTCTCACACCGCGGCACAGTAACTTACAAACGTTACCGTACATGACGGCGTTATTCATTGGGTGCTTCCAATTACTTTCCCTGATTCCAGGAACGTCGCGTTCAGGCGCAACCATTTTAGGGGCGATCTTAATTGGAACTTCCCGGTACGTTGCAACGGAGTTCTCATTCTTCATGGCGATTCCAACGATGTTTGGGGCGTCACTCCTGAAGCTGTATAAGTTCTTTGATCACGGTGGTACCTTAGTCGGGATTCAGGGGATGGTCTTGGCGGTCGGCGTGATTGTTTCCTTCGTTGTCGCGTACTTATCGATCCGGTTCTTATTAGACTACATCAAGAAAAACGACTTTAAAGCTTTTGGTTGGTATCGAATTATCTTAGGGATTCTCGTTATCGGTTACTTCGCTTTAGTCCACTAAATAATAATAAAACAGGGTGCGCCGCTTAGTCGACGCACCCTGTTTTTTTAGGCCCTATACTGATTAGATTGATAATTGCCGCCAGCAGCGGCCTGACACTAGTAACCAGCCTTCCATCCACTAGTGGCCTTGCGCGCGCCGCCCAGTGCCGAAAATTAACTGATTAATGAGCTCAGCAATTAAAAAGCCGATGGCGATTACGCCGGCAATGATCACGACCTGGCCCAGATAATGGTTGGCGAGCTGCGGCTGGCCCGTCACCAGGTTGCGGACGACCCGGTAGGATTGACCACCGGGCACGAGTGGGACGAGGCTCGGAATGTTAAAGATAATCATGGGCATGCGTTTATAGTGGGCGGCTAGGCCGCTGGTGACCCCAATCACGATGGCCGCAACGAGGTTACCAATGGCCAGTTTACCGTTTACTGAGACGGGGAGCGTTTGGTAGAGAATTTCATACGTTAGCCAGCCCGCCGCACCGACCCAACCGCTAAGATTGACGGCCCGTCGCGGAATGTTGAGGATTACGGCAAACCCGGCGGTTGCCAGGTACGCGAGAATCAGTTGAAGTAGGCCGGTTGTTAAAAGCCAAGTCAGCATACGGGTTCCTCCTAGTAGAAAAATGATGTCAGGGCGATGCCGACCCCGATGGCGCAGGCGGATAAAATGGCCTCAATGGCGCGAGCAGGGCCACTTAATAGGTTGCCGGTCATCGTATCACGGACCGCGTTGGTAATGGCGACACCGGGCACGAGCGGCATAACGGCACCGATAATGATGGCGTCGGGATGGTAATTGCCAGCCGTGAGGTAATTACCGATGAGGGTGATCAGGCCGATAATTAGGGCGCCAATAAACTCGTTAACGAACCGGATGGTGCCGAGCTCGCTAGTCCAGTAGTAGGCGGCAAAACCGGCCCCACCCGCTAAGCCGCAGGTAATCAAGTCGCTGGGGGTGAGATGGCCCGTAAACGCAACCATCAGGGTGACGCTGACCACAACGGCGGCAACGCAGAGCCAACTGGCAGGAAAGGTCGGGACGGCCTGGTTGACCTGCTGGAGTGCTTGGTAGAAGCCGTCTAAGTCGATTTCAGTGGCCGCAAACCGCCGGGACAGACTGTTTACTTGGTCGACCTTTTCAAGGTCGATACCGCGGCGGTGGATGGCCCGAACCTGACTCGTTTCGTTTTCGGGTAACGAAACCGTAATCCCGGTTAGGAGGACGAACACCTGCATGTCCGGGTAGCCGGCATTGGTTGCGATGCGGTGCATGGTATCTTCGACGCGTTGAATTTCGGCGCCGTTTTCGAGTAAAATCGCCCCGGCAAGGAGGGTGGTTTGAAGCGTTTCGGTTAACGGATTGATGGTGAGCGGCCCCCTTTCAATAAGAATGATTATATTTTCGCACGAATTATGGCTAGCGTCACTAATTTTAAAGCAGAATGTTTGACGCGCCCCCCGGGAGGCAGGGTAAACTTAGGGTAATTGTTGGACCGCCTTTAGTGGGCGGCGCCACGTTAAGGACGAGCTTCAACCAGCATTACTAAAGTAGTGCCGGAATTAACTATTGGAGGGCTTTAAATGACAGCATTGACCAAATTAACCGATACGTACGCGTTAAATAACGGTACGAAGATTCCAATTGTGGGCTTTGGTACTTGGCAAACACCCGACGGCCAGGTCGCTTATGATTCAGTGTTAGCCGCGTTGAAAGCGGGTTATCGTCATATTGATACGGCGGCTGCTTATGGTAACGAAGAAAGCGTGGGTAAGGCGATTGCGGATAGCGGGGTCGCGCGTGAAGACCTGTTCGTCACGACTAAGTTATGGAATGCGGACCACGGTTACGAAGCAACTAAAAAGGCCTTGGCGACATCCTTGACCAAGTTAGGGTTGGACTACGTCGATTTATACCTGATTCACTGGCCGAACCCGGCACCGATGCGTGATCACTGGGAACAGTTGAACGCGGAGAGCTGGCGGGCTATGGAAGAAGCCTACGCGGATCGGAAAGCCCGGGCCATTGGGGTTTCAAATTTCCGGGCCAAGCACTTAGACGCGCTCTTAAAAACGGCAAAGGTGGTGCCGGCGGTCAACCAGATTTTCTTAAATCCGAGTGACACGCAGGATGAAGTGGTGGCGTACAACCGCGCCCACGATATTCTATCCGAAGCGTACAGTCCACTTGGAACTGGTAAAATTTTTGGCATTCCAGAGTTGAAGCAGTTAGCGGACCGGTATCATAAGACGGTGGCGCAGGTTGTATTGCGCTGGTCCCTCCAGCACGGATTCTTACCGTTACCAAAGTCGGTTCACGCTGACCGAATTGAACAAAATACGGATTTATTTGATTTTGAACTAAGCACGGCCGACATGCAGACGATCGATGGTCTTCACGGTGTTGCGGGCTTGGCGAAGGATCCGGATCAAACGGACTTCTAATGAAGAATTAGCCTGAATAAACAGGTTCTGTACTAATTGGTGTTGATATGCCGCCAGCAGCGGGTGTAACCGGTTGGCTGGAACACTGCGGGCATCGATTTGAGCTCACTCAGAAAACCACTGAGTAATCTCAAATACGAGCCTTATTCTAAGCCGGAAGCAACCCACTTCCGGCCAAGAATAATTTCGCAGTTGAGCCATGGTTACACCCGCTACTGGCTAGTCTTGCCTTAATATGAGACTTCGCGGCTGACTTTAGTGTCTCAATTGGTAAAGCTGATTTTGCGGGATGTTTATTAATTAAACTCAACCTTGCCCACTCACTCTGGCAAGCATAATGAATTTTTGGAAAGCTTAACTGGCATCTTTTTTGCGGATCAATACCATATATCATAGATCCAATAAACAAAGACCACGTTAGTATCGGTGAACTGCCGGTAACTAGCGTGGTCTTTGTTTATGGATTCATATAGTTGGTACGGATGCTTCCTAATCAGGTTAGTCGATAAAAGTGGAAACGAAGTACCTAGCCGGCTGGTCTCGGGCTCCTACTGGTGGCAATTCAAAGCCGATTTACAGCCTAATAGGACACCGTAAAGTTTGTGGGTTGGCTGGCCGTCACGACGGGGTGTTCCGCGAAGTAGTCGGCAATCAGGACCGTCATGTCAGTTGAGAGTTGACGCTCAATTTTATCGGTCTGATACATTGGGTAGTTCCCGCCACCGCCGGCCCGGTAATGGTTGAGCGTGACCGTTAATTGTTGGTCGGGTTGCACCGGTTGACCATGGTAGTCTAATTGAACGACCCGTTGACCAAACGGTTTGGTTAAATCAAACCGGTAGTCGATGCCACTATAAATATCGTAAACGTAGTGCCGTAACTTGGGCTTCAAGAAAGCGGGGTTCACCTGAACCTGACCGTCCTTGAGGATGAAGTAGCTGGCGCAGCGTTCCAACGCCCCCCGCAAATCGGCACCACTCACCGTTTCAACCGCGAGCTTATTGGGGTAAACGTAACTGTTCATGACTTCGCGCATCGTGACGTGTGGTTTAAGACCGGGAACGTCGTCGTTAAATAGGGCGGTTGCCGCAATGTCGGTCCCCGTCGCGGCCATTTCAACCTGGTTAATAAAGTTAAGGTACGGGTGGTTATGTAACCGCGCTTCCAGGTGGTCATGAACGAGCATGTTACCGTTGATTTGACCAAGCGGCGTGTCGAGCCAATCTTCCATGGCATGGTTGATGGGGGCAATTCGCTGCATTAGTGCTGGGTCTGCGGGCGCGTTAGCGACGGTTAACAAGTCGGCGTGCCGGTCGGTGATTTGTCCCCGTTCGAACGTTAGCGTAATTAAGCCAACGTTGGTGCCCCGCATACCGGGCTGGGTTACCGGGACGCCCTTAATACTGGTGGCGAGTTGCCGGTGCTGATGGCCGGTGATTAGGGCGTCGATACCCGGAACTTCGGCTAGCATGGCGTAACCGCGGTTTTCGCCGTTTTGACGTTCAGTTGGGTGGCCCGTTAGTGGGTCGCATTCAATACCACCATGGTAGGCAACGACGACGACGTCGGCGAGTTGCCGTAATTTAGGTACCCAGTGTTTCGCCGTATCCACAACGTCGGCAAAGTGGAGCCCGGCGATGTTGCGGGGTTGCTCCCAATGGGCAACGAACTGCGTGGTTAGCCCTAAAATAGCAACTTTGACCCCGGCGCGTTCAAGGATGGTATACGGCTTAGCAAACAGGGCGCGGTTTTGATCATCATGAATATTAGCCGCCAACATTGGATAGTGGCGACTAGATTCGCACAGGTCGAGGTAGTCGAGCCCGTAATTGAATTCGTGGTTGCCAAATACGCCGGCCGCAACCTGGTTACAATTAGCCAGCTGTGAATAGAGGGGGGCGGTTGCGCGGTGTCTTTTTGCAATGAAATAGGTCAATGGTGAGCCCTGCACGTAATCACCGTTGTCGATGACAATCGGCCAAACGTTGTCATTATCGTGCTTAGTTTGCTGGCGAATCACACTGGCGACGCGAGCCAGGCCAAATGGCGCGACGTTGTCCCTCCGACTATAATCCGTTGGTGCTAAGTAGCCGTGCACGTCACTTGTTGAGATTAATTTAATTTTCATTCCAGCTAGGCCTCCAGTATGTGTTTAAACTCTATTATAACAATATTCCTGAATTTAAACTTACTCGTGAACATAAACTTATTAGTTTTTTCACTGTGAAACAATTTGAATTATTATAGCAGCTAGTCAGAACTTCAAACCTTTTTCATATTTTGGTTAAAAAACGACCAAATGTTTACGTTATCATTAGTTAACGGATATAGTAACGATAATCGAATTACGGAGGAGAATGCTATGCAGAAGTTTTCGAACGCCCCATTCCATCCAACCCCCGAGTCCGGTTTAACGACCGCGATGGTAACGGAACGCACAACTAAGTTCGGTGCAAACGAACTGGTTGCGGCCCGTCCCGTGCCGTTGTGGCGCAAAATTTGGCAACATCTGAGTGACGTTTCGTCACTGGTGCTACTCTTTGCAGTCGGGTTGGCCACTTACTTAGCCATCGCTCAAAACGGTGGTTGGACAAAAACAATTGTGATTGGAACGATTTTAATCATTAACGTGGTGATTGGGTTGTACCAAGAAGCGTCGGCGGAAAAGTCGCTGGCGGCACTGAAGTCAATGAGTTTACCGACCGCTAACGTTCGGCGCGACGGAACGGTTCAAACGGTTGCGGCGACGACCCTCGTACCGGGGGACGTCGTGCTTTTGAAGGCCGGGGATCAGGTTCCCGCCGACGCCGTCGTACTCACAAGTACCAACTTAGCGGTTGACGAAGCTGTGTTGACCGGTGAAAGTTTACCAGTTGAAAAACAAGCTTATGCTGGCGCAGCTGAACTGACCGCGGAGCAGCAAGTTTATTCGGGAACGGCGGTGACGGCCGGAACCGCGACGATCCAAGTGCTCACGACCGGGATGGCCACGGAATTAGGTCAAATTGCTGGGTTGCTGAACAAAACGAAGCCACGCGCAACGCCATTGCAGGGACGCTTGAACCGGCTTTCTAGCTGGCTAACGGCCTTTGCGGTTCTCGGTGGAATGACTATCTTTGCCCTGAGTGTGTGGGTGCAGAACCAGGGGGTTGCGGATAGTTTAATGATCGGGGTTTCACTCGCCGTGGCGGCGGTTCCCGAAACATTACCAATTATTGTCACGATTAGTTTGTCGCACGGGGTGCGCCGAATGGCCGACCAAAACGCAATCATGCGGCGGGTCAGTGCCGTTGAAACTATCGGGAGCGTTGATGTGATTGCGTCGGATAAGACGGGAACGTTAACGCAGAATAAGATGACGATTACGACCTACTGGACACCCCAAAAAGGGGTCGCTAAAGCGGACGCACCGCTGTCCCAAGCGGGGTGCGACTTAATGCGCTACCTAGGGTTAGCAACGAATGCCGAGATCAACGAGGTCGATGGTGAAGAGCACCCGGTGGGTGACGCAACGGAACTCGCTGCCATTCGCTGGTTAGCTACTAACGGGCTGACCCGGGCGGAACTAGAAGCGGAAACACCCCGAATTGCGGAGGACCCGTTTGACTCCACGAAAAAGATGATGTCGACGGTTCATCGGCTGCAGGATGGCCGGCAGCTTGTAATCGTCAAGGGAGCTTGGGACCGGCTACCACTCCGGGCGGATGAGCCGCACCGGGCCGCTGCTCAGCGGGCCCACGACCAGTTTGGAAAACAGGCTTTACGGGTCCTAGCGGTCGGGTACAAAATTGTTGGTGCCGACGTTGCCAGTGATGACTGGGCGCGGTTAAGCACTGAGTTACATTTAGCCGGGTTAGTCGGGCTCATTGACCCGCCGCGGCCGGAAGTGTTTGCCGCTATTCAAGCAGCAAAACAAGCTGGGATTATGCCCGTTATGATTACCGGGGACCACCTGGTGACGGCAACGGCCATTGCTACTGAAATTGGTATTTTAGAAGACGGACTTACAGCCGTTAGCGGTGAAACGCTACGAGCGCTGTCCGATCAAGAGTTACAAGCCCAAATCGATAAGATTGCGGTTTACGCGCGGGTTTCCCCAACTGATAAGATTCGAATCGTCCAAGCATGGCAACAACTTGGCAAATCCGTTGCCATGACTGGTGACGGGGTCAACGACGCGCCGGCATTGAAGGCGGCCGACGTTGGAATTGCCATGGGGATCACCGGGACCGAAGTGTCGAAGGGCGCCGCCGATATGGTCCTAACGGATGATAACTTTGCGACCATCATGACGGCCGTTAAGGAAGGCCGGACGGTGTACCAAAACATCATTAAGGCGGTTGAGTTCTTAGTAGGGGTGAACTTTGCCCAGATTTTCCTAATGGTGGGGGCGGTCCTCTTTGGTTGGGGCGCGCCGCTATTGGCAGAACAGTTACTGATAATTAACGTCTTAGCGGACGGGATTCCGGGCTTCTTTATTAGTCAGGAACCGGGTGAGCCGCAAGCGATGCAACAGCCACCCGTGGCGAACGACGAGAGTATCTTAGCCCGGGGGTTACGCCAACGACTAGCCGTTCGGGCCGCGACCTTTACGGCCCTCACGCTGGGAATTTACGCGTTGGGTCGCTTCGGCTTAACGAATAATCAGGCGGGCGTTGGAATGACGATGGTCTTCCTAGTGTTGGCACTCGGGTCAATGATCGACATTTACGCGATCAAGGACCGGCGGAGCCTTAGCTGGCAGTCAATCAAGCGGAACCCGATGTTAAACCGCGGGCTGATTGCTGGGGTGTTGGTCGTTTTGGCGATTGCAACGGTTCCATTTTTACGGACGTTCTTTAGCCTGACGACGCTCCCAGTTCTGAACTGGTTAATTGTGCTTGGCGCAGTTCTCGTCCCAACACTGGTCCTCGAAGCCAATAAACGTTGGCAGCAACGCCGTGCAACCGCCCCGGCACTGGAAGTGACGGAAGGCGATTGAAGTTGGTGCAAAATGGGATGTAAACAATAAAAATTAAGCCTCGGTACCAATTGGGGTTGAGATTACCGCCAGCAACGGGTGTAACCGGTTGGCTGGAACACTGCGGGCATCGATTTGAGCTCACTCAGAAACCCACTGAGCAATCTCAAATTCGAGCCTTATTCTAAGCCGAAAGCAACCCACTTTCGACTAAGAATAATTTCGCAGTTGAGCCATGGTTACACCCGCTGCTGGCTAGATTGGTTTTTATACTGAGTTTCACGGGTTGCTTGGTTAAGTCTCAATTGATGATCTGGCAGAACGGTTACCAAATTTAGCGTAATCTTGCTTGTTTCGGTAGTCACGGCGAACTGCTTGAAAACTCAATTGGCAGTCTTTTTAGCAGACCAACACCATATATCATAGAGCTAAAATTTAATGAATTAATGCAATAACGCGTCGTTCTCAGTATAAAGAGAGCGACGCGTTATTTTTAGTGTTTGTAATTAGTGCTGATGTTCTCTTCGTTAAAACACGGGCCGCTTGGCTGGCTTAGAGCGAAGGTTATCGCAGTCGTAGGTTGCGAGTTCTTCAAGGCCGCTTTTGCTAGCGTCGAAGTAGGCGGTCAACCCTTGGGCGATCATTAAGTTCAAGTCTTTGTTCGCATCGAACTGAACGATTAGGACCGGCGTTTTTTCTGCGACCGCCGCGCCAACTTCGAACATTGTCCCGGAATCGGGTTCGTTAGTTGCGCTCGTCATATCATAGTCGAGGATGGCAACGAGGACGTCGGCCCGGTGCACTTGGCGCATGTCAGAGGCGTAAACGTATTGTTGCCAAGCCCGACTACCGAAAGGTTCTTCCTCGAATTGGTGTTCTTCGGGAATGAAGATTCCGTCAGAATTGATAGTTGGGTTGGCCATTAAAGCGGCCTTCACTTGTTGAATGCGTTCTTTTTGGGCGTCGTCGAAAAAGGGCGCCGCTAAGTAAACGTTGTTCATGAGAGTTGTCCTTTCTGAACTGCAAAATTTATAATCAATGGTTATATTGTAGCCGAAAATGGGGGTGCGTTTCAACTTTTTCTGAACACTAAGAGGCTAAAATGGCAAAAACGTTCATGTTCTTCAAATGAACCACCGACTTGACAGGCAGGCGGTTTGTTCGTTTTAATATTAAATAGATTATAAATCTACATAATATAATGTATACACGAGTAAAGCTTGAATTTAATTCTAGTTTACGGTAAATTAAAACGTGCTCAAGGAGGAATTAGGATGACGACCCCATTAACCAACTACGATTTACCCGCCTGGGAGACGCTCCCGGCAATGCCAATTTATATGGACCAACTATTAGCGCTGGTGAACCAGCAACTAACCGCGTTGGCCCTTCCGTTGGTGACGAAAACGATGGTCAATAGCTACGTCAAACAACACTTTTTCAGTCGGCCCACCGGACGGCGCTACACCCGTAATCACGTGGTGGCGGTGTTGATTGTGTCGCTCTTAAAAACGGATTTCAAATTGGAAACGATTAGTCGGGCGATTTTGGCAATTCGGGAATCACGTGAAATTGAGGTGCGCTACCAGCAGTTTCGACTAGCGCTAGCGGCGACCTTGGCGCAACGAGCCGTTCCACGAGCAACGGACCAGTTAGGGCAAGCGATTCAGTTCGCGGCGCAAACCGTGGGGGCCCACCTATTGACGACGCGGGCGTTAAGTTAGAGAGAATAAGAGGGAATTGAATGAAGAGACGTAAAAAATGGCTGCTTGCACTTGCGGCGTTGTTAACCGTCGTGGTGCTGGGCGTGGTTGGAGGCAGTTTTTACCTGTACCACTTCGCCTTTGAGCCGACCCCAAAAGTTTTGAACCATAGTTCGAGCAAGAACAAGTCAAATTTGAAAAAGAACCAGGCGTGGTTAAAACGCACCCCTAAAGAAACCTGGCACGAGACGTCGGCGACCGATGATTTAAAATTGGTGGCGGTGTACGTGCCGGCGGCTAAGCAGACGAAGCGCACGATCGTTGTGGCGCACGGCTACATGGGCAACAAGGAGGAAATGGCGAGCTATATTCGGATGTGGCATCGTCAGGGCTATAACGTACTTGCGCCGGATGATCGCGGTAATGGTCAAAGTGAGGGCGATTATTACGGCTTTGGCTGGCCAGACCGGTTGGATTACGTGAAGTGGACGCGGCAGGTTGTTCGGCGCAACGGGCAGGCAAGCCAAATTGGTTTGTTTGGCGTTTCGATGGGCGGTGCGACCGTGATGATGATGAGTGGGGAGCAGTTACCAACGCAGGTCAAGGCAATTATTGAGGATTGCGGTTATACGGGAGTTGGTGACGAGTTAGGTTACGAGTTAAACCAGTTGTACCACTTGCCGAAGTTCCCGTTGTTGTATACGGCGAGCTGGGTGGCGAAGTCGAAGGCTCATTTTGATTTTATGCGGGCGAGTTCGGTTGCGCAGTTGAAGCGGAACCGGTTGCCGATTTTCTTTATTCATGGGGATAAGGACACGTTTGTGCCGACGAAGATGGTTTACGAAAATTACCGGGCGACGAGTGTGAAGGATAAGCAGTTGTGGGTCGTAAAGGGTGCGGGGCACGCGGAGTCGTATACGATGCACCCAAGGGAGTATGCACGGCGAGTTGGGGCGTTTATGGGGAGGTATGTGAATTAGAGTGTGAGGGCCAGCGGGTTGGTCTGAGGATTAGCCTAACAAAGTGCTGTATGCGGTTTGTGCATATGGCACTTTGTGTAGCTAACCGCAGGACCAAGCTGGCCCGAACACGTTTAGACTATAAGGCAGAAAAGCGCACTAACTAGTTATTGCGGTCTTTGCAATGGCTAGTTAGCGTAGCAAGCGCAGGTGTCAGCTCGGCCGAACACGTTTCGGCTATAAGGCAGAAAAGCGCCTGGCTACCGTGAATGGTGGCCAGGCGCTTTTGCTATCCTTTCGTAGCAAACGGATGCCGCATGCTCGGGATAAAAATCAACACAACAATAAAGTTGACGAGTAGTGAGAGTGCGGTGAATATAAAGACGCCGTTATAGTCAAACCAGTTAGAAACGAGTCCACCAAGTAAGGCCCCTAACATACTGCCCATTGTTTGAAAGGATTGGTTCCAACTGAAAATCGTCCCGGTTAAGTGCTGGGGCGTGTTTTTGGAAAGGAGCGTCTGGACGGTTGGAAACAGGGCACCGTCAGAAATCCCAATCATGAAGCGGAGGAGACCAAGGGTCCAAATGCTGGAAACAAGTCCCTGGGGAAAGTACATGAAGATGGCGAACACGAAGCCGAAAACGAGAATCCGGTCAGTCCCGTGCTTGTCCCCGAGTTGCCCGAGTTTGGGGGCGGCTAGTAACGTAGAAATTCCGGGTAAAGCCGCAATGATGCCGGCAACGACCGTAATCGGACCGACGTTGTGCATCAATTCCTTAACGTACAAACTAATAATGGGTGTAATGGAATTATTACCCATTTGAATGATCATTGTTGAGACGAGCAGCGTGATAATCAGCGTTGGATTCTTAAATTGGTTAACGAGTTCGCGCGTTTTCGGTTGCTTGCGGCTAAGGTCCGGATGGTAGTGTTCGTGAACTAGCGTTAAACTGAGGACGAAAACGATCAATAGGAGCACTCCGGTAATCACGAAGGTTAATCGAATTGAGAAAAGCTGCGCTAAGACGCCCCCTAAAATCGGACCGATTAAATTGCCTGAAACGTAGCCGGTCGTTAAAATGCCGATCGCGGTTCCGCTATTTTCCTTCGGGGTTTCGGTGGCGATTAAGGCGCTGGCATTGGGAATATAACCGGCGCACAGGCCCTGAAGAAAGCGGAGCAGGATCAGCGTCCAAATGTTATGAACAAAGCCCATGAGGCCGATCACAAGTGCCATGCCAAGTGAAGAGCGCAGGAGCATCAACTTACGGCCGTGGCGGTCGGCGAGTTTGCCCCAAATCGGTGAAACGAGCGCGACCACTAAAAAGGTAACGGCGTAAGTGACCCCGCTGTAAATGGTGAGTTGGCCCTTGGTAAAGTCGCCGAGTTGACCAACGTATAACGATAAAAACGGCATGACTTCGGAGAAGCCCATGCCGGCGATGAAGGTGCCTAGCCAGAGGACGGCTAAGTTACGGCGCCATCCCGATAACGTTCGTTTCAAAAATGTCACTTCCAAAAATAATATTAATAAATTAATATTACGGCGAAAAGCCAGCCGATGCAATTAACGAACCCGTAAAAATAGTGATAAATTAGGGTTGGCACCGCTAACAATAGTTGCACTTTTCACCGAGCTCCCTCACAATGAAAGTAACCGATTAGATGAGCGGAGGGCTTGGCATGAATCCTGAAGAAGTATTGAATCGCTACCTCACAAAGTATCAAATTAAACTCCAGCACCCGGAACACGGGCTGGTGATGCTGACGTCGCGGGTCTGGCCGCAACATCCGGACCTGCAGCGTTCGGTACGGCAAATGTTGGTGGACCAGCCGGGGGTGACGGCGGTGACCGTTAATAGTCCCGAACAACTGGTAGTACGGTACGATTCCACCCAGTTGCGCAAACTCAGTATGTTGACCGTCCTCGCGAATGAGCGGCGGTTAAGCCGCCAGTACCACCGGGCCGGGTATTAAAAAATTAATTAAAAACGCTCCCCTGATTGTCCAGTGACAGTTAGGGGAGCGTTTAACGTTTCTTAGAAGTTGACGGCGACGATAATTTTACCTTCCGCACCGCTAAAATCGATGATTTTACGCTTTAAGTTGGCCGTCCACGCGTGACAACCAGCCGCGCCGAGTTGCTTAGCCGCGTCAGCTAGGCTTAACTGGCCGCTCACGTAGTTGTTGGCAACTTGTTCGACCGTCGCCGCATCGAGTTCGCGGGCGACCGTGGCTGCGTGACCGTTAGTTTGGCGTTCAACGATGTAGCCGTTCGCCCCAAAGTAGGTCGTTGCACCGCTGGCAACGTCGTATTGAAAATGCTGGACACCGAGGTCCGCTTCCTTCTGTGCGATCGTCGCAAAATCAGCGTGGTCACCTAACGTTGCGAGCACGTGGTCAATTGCATCTAATTTAAACATCATGCCACCCCTTCAAATTTTTGTACGTTTCCATTGTAATCCAAATTGGGTCAAACGGGTTAACTTCCTTGCTAAAACTGGTAAACGAAAGAGGGACAGTGACATAAGTCACAGCCCCTCTTTCGTGTTGCCTCATGTTAATAGCCAAAACGTGCGCCAAAAGTCAGCTGGCTCCGCTTAACCCCGTAAGTCAAACAATCCAAACCCGGGATTATTCGCCTTCCGCCGTTAATGCTCACCAGCTAACCAATTTTTGGCACACTCTCTTAATCGTTTTAACTAGTTTTCAGAGCCGGCCTGATCCAATTGACCAGCTGGTTGGTCGCTTGCGTTTGCGCGTTTTTCAGCCAGCGGGTCGTAAGCTTTTTCCGGTTCGTTAGAAACGAACATGGAAAGGCAGAAGCCTAAGACGGCGAGGGCCAGCGTGAACCAGAAACCGTAGTGGACACCGTGGACGAAGGAAGCTGCGCCAGTTGCGTTGCTTGCGCCTTGACCAATGCCGAGTAAACTGGTGGCAACCGCCGTCGCCAGAGCCCCGAGAATTTGTTGTAAGGTGTTCAAAATCGTGCTCCCATCAGCGGCAACCGGACCGTGAAGGGCGTTCAAACCGTAAGTTTGAGCCGGTGACATGGCTAACGGCGCTCCAATCATCAAAATGATGTGGGCGGTCACGACGTACCAGTACGGACTGTGCGTGCTGGTAAAAATCAACATTAACGCACCCAGAAACGAGAGGGCGAAGCCGCCACGGGTCAGATATTTAGCCCCGTAGTTATCAAACAAGCGGCCGGATGTCGCGGAAATTACGGCGTTAATCACCCCACCAGGTAACATGAGGACCCCGGTCATGGCGACTGGTACGACCAGGCCCTTTTGCCAGTACATTGGTAATAAGTACATGGAAGACATGATAATCCCGAAATCGATCATGACAAGCGCGGTCCCAATACTGAAGCGGTGGAAACCGAAGGCTCGTAAGTTTAAAATTGGCGTTGTTAAATGTAATTGACGATAAATGTAGAAGAGGAGACCGACAATCCCGATAACTAAGGCAATTACAACTAACGGGTTGGACCAACCGCGGTCACCAGCTAGGCTGGCCCCAACGACGAGTCCGCCAAAACCAACTGAGGATAAAACGATTGATAACGCATCGACTTTTGGCTTGGTTAATTCGGAAACGTTTTGCATAAAGAAAATTGTAATAATTAAGGCAATTGCTAATAATGGAACGAAGAGCCAGAAAATCCAGTTCCAGGAAAGGGCCCCTAAGATAATTCCGGCAATCGTTGGCCCTACGGCTGGAGCAAACATGATGACTAACCCAACGAGTCCCATGGCCGCGCCACGTTTTTGGGGTGGGTAAACCGCTAACAAGACAATGAAAATTAGTGGTAGTAAGAGCCCGGTGGCAATCCCTTGGATCATCCGGCCGATTAATAACTGTGCAAACCCACCGGCTAACGCGGAAATAGTCGCACCGACCATAAAGTCGGCAAGGGCGAAGATGATTAATTGCCGGGTCGTAAAGTGTTTTGTGAGCATACTAGATAATGGTAAAACGATCCCAACCATTAAGAGGTACCCCGTGACTAACCACTGAATGGTCCCAGTGTTCACGTGTAATTGTTGTTCTAATTGGGGGAGGGCAATGTTTAGTGCGGTTTCGCTAAACATACCGACAAAGCCCCCGAGTAATAATCCAATCATAATTAGGGTTGGATTAGTATGTGACTTTGACTGCATGAAAAAAACGCTCCTTTATCTGTTTTCAGTAAGCACAATTGGTCACTTTAACAGAAAAAATCGCGTTTCGTAAGTGTTTTATGAAAAAAGTTTAAAGATTTCTGAAATGGATCGTTAAGTTCGGGCTTCAAATTTCGTGCCACAGCTAGGACAAGTGATCCGGACCCGACCGTGGTGCTTGGGAATCCGAATGCGTTGCTGGCAGTTTTGACAGCGAAAGAAGCGGTAGTGCCGGTGCTGCGAAATTTGATAACCCAAGCGTCGAAACGGCCGGGCTACTGGATTGAAAAAGCGTTGAAAGCCACGGTTGATTGCGACTTGGCGATAAATTTTCTTTGAAAATAAGCGCCAGTAACTCAGAATGATAAGTAGCACTGCCAGCCAAACCAGTTGATGGAAGGGGCGCCAAAGGCTAACCACGACCAGAATTAAAGCGAGATAATTCAGGCAGCGGTTGAGGGTGTCGTTTTGCCCGTAGCGTCCGCGCATAAAGGCTTGAACGCGGGCCAGTAATTTGGAATTAGGTTTCATTGTCAAGGGCCTCCGTTAAGTACTGATGCAATATCCTAACATAGTTTCCGGCTCGTCACAAATTGGGGATAAAATTCGCGTTTCTGCGGGCTTAGCGGTGTATACTAATGGGTATTCTTAATTAAGTGGGGGTAACAACCGATGGCAACACAATCACAACCAACGCAAACCCAAGTTTTAGACGCCGTGAGTCGGGCGGCGCTGACTTTAGAACCACGGAATTCGGAGCAACAGGGACTCCAGCAACTGTTAAATGAGTTTCGAGAAGCACTCGTGAAAACGGCGGGTAGTACGGCAACGACGGTTCTCTATAATGGTAAATTAACGACGTATTTGCGGCAGCACCCGGCGGACTATCCGGAGACGGTCGCGAGTTTGAGAAAGTTGTTGGCGCGGTTTAGTAGGAGCGTGTGAGACCAAGCGGGTTGACCTTGAGCATTGCCTAGCAAGCGCAGATACCAGTCCGGCCGAACACGTTTTGGCTATCAAACAAAAAATAAACTAATAATGGAAGTGTTCAGTCCCTGCGATTTGCGCTATGCTTACTAATGGGAGAAACTGAACACTTGCTTTTTTGTGTTTACGCTTGTAAACTATAAGAACTAATTCAGAATAAGGAGGTCGGTGCAGCGATGGAAGCACAAACTGCAATTGAAATTAGCGACGCCGAATGGGAAGTCATGCGGGTCGCGTGGACACTAGGGCAGGTGACGAGTAGTCAGGTTGCTGAAATCATGGCCGATAAAATGGGCTGGAAAACCGCGACCGTTAAGACGCTCTTGGGGCGTTTGATTAAAAAGGGCGCGCTACGGTCTGAAAAGCACGGCCGGGCCTTTACCTACTATCCGACCGTTGAAGAACAGCCGTCGATGGACATGGCCGTTAAGACGCTGTTTGGGCACATGTGTCAAATGCGGGTGGGTCAAACGTTGACCGACCTCGTCAATCAAGTAACGTTAAGTCAGGCGGACATTGCCCAGTTGCAAGCCGTGCTGGCTAAAAAGGCGCCCACCGCTCCGGCGATGGTCGACTGTGACTGCGTACCGGGGGAACGGTGCTGACGAAGGACAATCGCGAAGACCACCAAGCGTCATACTAGTATTAATTAGTGAACACCATTCAAGTTGCGGCTTGAATGGTGTCTTTTTGTGCTGGAGTTTGTTAAGGTTGCTTTACCAAATAAGAGAACCTAGCTCATTTTTAGTAGTGAAGGGCTTTAACTTGACGGCTATCGTTTACAATTGTAAACTGTAATTGAATAATTGATTAGCAATTAAGGGAGGAAGTAACGATGAAGATGTCAGAACATAATCAACACCAAATGGCCGGCATGGATGGTCAAATGGCGATGGATTCGCACGAAATGGACATGGGGAACGGTCACATGATGCACATGGGCAACCTCAAGCGTAAGTTTTGGGTATCACTCATCTTGACGATCCCGATTATTATCATGAGCCCGATGATGGGGATGCGTCTACCATTCCAATTAACCTTTCAACCGTGGTCGGATTACCTGGTCGCGGTTCTGGGAACGATTTTATTTATCTATGGGGGTCAGCCGTTTTTTAGCGGGGCAAAAGCTGAGCTCGCCAACCGCAAGCCGGCGATGATGACCCTAATTGCTATGGGGATCGGCGTTGCTTACGTTTACAGTATTTACGCGGTCTTAGCCAATAATGTTTGGCAGGTGACCCCGGTTGTGACGGACTTTTTCTGGGAACTTGCGACGTTGATCGACATCATGTTGCTGGGGCACTGGATTGAGATGAACACGGTGATGAGTGCCGGCTCCGCGGTCGATAACTTGGCGAAACTATTGCCAAGTACGGCACATAAGCTGGTTGACGGACAACCGCAGGACGTGGCGTTGGATCAAATCCAAACGGGCGATCAACTACAAGTCCGGGCCGGTGAAAAGATTCCGGCTGACGGACAAGTGGTCAGCGGTGCGACGAGCGTCAACGAAGCAATGGTCACGGGTGAAGCTAAATTAGTTGAAAAACAGGTTGGAGACGCGGTCGTTGGTGGAGCCGTGAACGGCGATGGTACCTTTACATTGAAGGTAACCGGGACTGGTGAGAGTGGCTACTTGGCGCAAGTCATGCAGCTGGTTAGTGATGCGCAGGCGTCAAAGTCGGCGCAGGAAAACATGGCTAACCGGGTTGCCGGGTTACTCTTTTACGCGGCGCTCACGGTGGCAATCGTGGCGTTTATTGCCTGGCTTTTCGTTGGTAACTTAGCGGTGGCACTCTCCATTGCGGTTACGGTGCTCGTGATTGCCTGCCCGCACGCGTTAGGACTAGCGATTCCGCTGGTGGTAGCGCGTAGTACCGCCATTGCGGCAAGTCACGGGTTGCTAATTCGGAACCGCGACGCGTTAGAACGGGTTAAGCATTTGAAGGCCGCTTTAATGGATAAAACCGGGACCTTAACGGAAGGTAACTTTAAGGTTGCGGAATATCGGAGTATGACCACTGACCTGACGGATGACGCCGTCCTCGGGCTAATGGCTAGCCTTGAAAATGGCTCCAGTCATCCGTTGGCCGTCGGAATTCTAACGGCGGCCAAGGACCGGCAGTTGGAACTGCAAGCGGTTGAAAACGGTCATCAGATCACGGGGGCCGGCCTCAGTGGTGACATTGCGGGTCACAACTACCAACTCGTGTCCGCCGCTTACCTTGATCGCCAGCGGCTCACTTACGACCAGGCGGCGTTTCAACGGTTGGCGTCTGCGGGTAATTCAATCAGCTTTTTGATTCACGAACAACGGGTCCTCGGGTACGTCGCCCAGGGGGACCAAATTAAACCGGAGGCGCACCACCTCATTACCAGCCTGAAGGCGCAGGGGATTACGCCGGTGATGCTAACGGGGGATAACGAGCAGAGTGCGCAAGTCGTTGCCAAGCAACTGGGAATTACGACCGTCCACGCTAGCTTGTTACCTGAAGATAAAGCGAAACTAGTCCAGCAGTATCAGGACGCCGGGCAGCCCGTGATGATGATTGGTGACGGTGTGAACGACGCACCCAGCTTAGCCCGGGCGGAAGTTGGCATTGCAATTGGTTCCGGTACCGACGTTGCGATTGATTCGGCGGACATCGTCCTCGTGAAGAGTAATCCTAACGACGTGGTCGATTTTCTGAATTTGGCCCGGCAGACGACCCGCAAGATGACTCAGAATCTTTGGTGGGGTGCCGGTTATAACGTTATTACGATTCCGTTAGCTGCCGGAATCCTGGCCCCGATTGGCTTTGTGCTCAATCCAATGGTTGGAGCGGTCGTGATGTCCCTCAGTACGATTATTGTGGCGATTAACGCAATGACGTTACACCTCAAAAAATAAACTGATGGGCGTAAATTAATTGTCGCAAATAGGTGTTTCACGCCAATATCGGTGCTAAAATAAAGGTATTTCAATAAGGATGTGAAACCCATGTGTACAAGTGTAACGTATCAAACAACGACTGGTGACCAGTTCTTGGCCCGGACGATGGATTTCGGTTTTGAGCTGGGTGGCCGGCCGGTTGCCATTCCACGGAACCACCATTTTAATAGCGTCGCTGATTCGGATGGCTTTGACGCGCCGTACAGTTTTATCGGCACGGGCCGGAATCTAAACGGCTATATTCTGGTTGACGGTGTCAACGAGCATGGGGTTAGTGCAGCCGCACTTTACTTTGCTGGTCAGGCGCAGTACGCCGATGAAGCGGTTGCGGGGAAGGTTAACCTAGCTCCCCACGAAGTGATGATGTGGATTTTAGGCAACGTGAAGAGCGCTGCCGAACTGGGACAGCGGCTAGCGGAATTCAACATTGTGGCGGCCGCTGCACCATTATTAAACATTGTCGTACCACTACACTGGATCGTAAGTGACCGTAACGGGGCAACTTACGTGTTGGAACAAGAAGCCGATGGCATTCACTACATGCAAAACCCGGTTGGGGTGATGACGAATACGCCGGACTTTAATTGGCACTTAAAGAATTTAAGTAACTACGTGCAGTTGCAACCAACGCCGCATCCGGATCGTCAGTACGGCGATTTGACGGTGCGGGCGTTTGGGCCGGGGACTGGTGCGCTCGGGATGCCGGGTGACTATACGTCGGTGGCTCGTTTTGTACGGACGGTGTTCATGCGGCAGCATACGGAAACGGTGGACACGGATGCGCAGGCGGTTAATGCTTTGTCGCACATGTTGAACTCGGTTGAAATTCCGAAGGGTGTGAAGGTCAAGGCGGATGGTTCCGATGATTATACTCAGTACCGGGCGTACATGAGTATGAACGAGCCGGCGTTTTATATGCAGCCGTATGAGGATCAGACGATCACGCGGGTTGCGTTGACGGAGGAATTGATGACGGCGGACCAGCCAAAGGAATTTACGTTGGATAAGGTGCAGGGGTTTGTGGACAGAGTGTGAGGTCGAGCACGTTTAGAGTGTGAGGGCCAGCGGGTTGATGCTGAGCACTACCTAGCTAAGGGCATGATGCCGGACTTTGGCATTGTGCCCTTAGCGTAGTAGGCGCAGGCATCAGCTGGCCCGAACACGTTTCGGCTATATCGCAGTGGCGGGACGCGGGCTTTGCGTGGTGGCGGTGGCGTAGCAAGCACAGAGGTCAGCTTGGTTGAACACGTTTCGGCTATAAAGCATGGGCACTGCCCCCGTAGTTTAGCCCCAATTAATCAATTGAATAAACAGTGAACCGCTAGCAATGAACGTAAATCGTTTATCAGCTAGCGGTTTTTGATTGGCATTTAAGTGGCAAAGGCGCATTCTCAGAGGGTGCGCCTTTAGTAGTTTTCAATCGTAACTAGTCACCTGTTCTTATCAGGTTAGTTGCAATGGTGTGACTAAATCACGCACAACCGATGACAGTTGTAACCGCGAGCTAACAATGATTAGCGACGTTTGTTTGACTAACAATAGTTCTTGATTCGTGTTAAACTGTTATTTGGTTTAGGGTTCCATAACTTTAACTTAAATAAGATTGAGTAGATGCTTGCAATCTTTGACTATAAGATATAATATTTACTAGGTGATAATAATTATAAAGTAGATACGGAGGCGTCGCGAAATGAAAAAGAAAATGACCTTGGCACAGCGCGTCAATATTTTACGTGCAAGTGTGATGGGGGCTAACGACGGGATTTTGTCAGTGGCCGGGATCGTTGTCGGGGTTGCTGGTGCGACGACCAATAGTTTTTCCATCTTAATTTCTGGGCTTGCTGGGATGCTAGCCGGGACGATTTCGATGGCGATGGGGGAGTACGTTTCGGTTAACACGCAGAAGGATTCGCAGAAAATGGCGATTACGAATCAGAAGCAAGCGCTAGCGAACGACTATGATGGTGAAGCTGACTGGGTCACCCAAAAATACGTGAAGCAGGGGATCAGTGCCCCGCTAGCGAAAAAGGCGACTGAAGAAATGATGAACGAAGATGCGCTCGTCACGACGGTTCGGGAACGCTACGGCTTTAATCCAAGTCAATTTATTAGTCCGTACGCGGCCGGAATCGCCTCCATGATTTCATTTCCAACTGGTTCAATTTTACCGTTGGTCTCGATTACCTTTTTCCCACCCCACATTAAAGTGATCGCAACCGTGATTGCCGTTGCGATTGCTTTGGCGATTACGGGCTACGTGGCTGCGGTTCTTGGTAACGCCAACCGCTGGCACGGCGTCTTTCGGAACGTGGTGTCTGGATTATTAACGATGGTGGTCACGTATTTCATCGGCCACTTATTCGCCTAGCGAAGTAGGTCAAAGGGAGTGCAAGGATGCAATTAACAAAAGCAAAACCAAAGAAGTCTAAACAGACGATGGACGAAAAACTGAATTCGCTTCGAGCCGGGGTGCTCGGTTCCAACGATGGGATTCTAACCGTTGTTGGGGTGTTATTCAGTGTTGCGGCCGCAACAACGAATCAATTTACGATTTTTATTGCCGGCTTATCCGACTTATTAGCGTGTGCCTTTTCGATGGCGTCTGGGGAGTACGCGTCGGTCAGCACGCAAAAGGATACCGAAAAAGCCGTTGTTGAACGGGAAAAGCAATTATTAAAAACCGACTTTGACAGTGAAATTGCCGCGGTTAAACGGCATTACATGACACTGGGAGTTTCCGAAGCCACTTCAATTGAAATTGCGAAGGACTTATTGGCGAAGAAGCCGTTGGAAACGGTCGTTAGCGTTAAGTATGACATGGAATTAGGCCATTACATGAACCCGTGGGACGCCGCCTTTGCGTCACTATTTTCCGCGTCAGCGGGGGGGATTTTCCCGCTCTTTGCAATGACCTTTGCGCCGGACCGCTTCCAGTGGCCAGCTACGATTATTGCCGTTTCAGTTGCGGTCGCTTTAACGGGGTTCTTATCTGCTAAATTAGGTAAGGGGAATGTTAAGACGGCGGTGATTCGGAACGTGATCGTTGGGATCATTACGATGTTTATTCACTATTACGTCGGGAAATTATTTTAAGCGAATTGTCAGAAAACTGAACGATTAAGATGACGATTACCGGTTTTGGTCGGTTATCGTCATTTTTTACGCAAAAATAGCATGAAATTATCAGTTAGTTTTAATTATTCATCGGTATAATGTTGCCATCAATTAAATTTGGGGTAATGTAGATTTGAAAAATATGACAACTAGCCGTTACATGAAGGGTATCATGTGGGCCATGCTGGCATCGACGTTATGGGGAATTTCGGGAACTGTGATGCAGTTCGTCTCGCAAAATCAGGCGATTCCCGCTGACTGGTTTTTATCAGTTCGAACGTTAGCGGCCGGAATTATTCTATTGGTGTTTGGCTTTCTCAAATACGGGATGAAGATCTTTGACGTCTTTCGGTCGTGGGCGTCATTCGGGCAGCTATTGGCCTACGCCGTGCTGGGACTGATGGCGAACATGTACACTTTCTACGTTAGTATTGAACGTGGAACGGCCGCAGCCGCAACGATTTTGCAGTATTTAAGCCCGTTATTTATCGTTTTAGGAACCCTGGTGTTTAAACGCGAGCTTCCAATGCGCACGGACCTGATTGCGTTCGGCGTCTCTCTATTAGGGGTGTTTTTAGCCATCACTAAGGGCAATATCCACGAATTGGCAATTCCGACGGATGCACTGATTTGGGGAATCTTAGCCGGGGTTACGGCGGCCTTATACGTGGTCTTACCTCGAAACATTGTTGCGGATAACTCGCCGGTCGTGGTACTCGGCTGGGGGGCGCTGATTGCAGGGATTTTCTTTAACCTCTACCATCCGATTTGGGTGGGGGCGCCCAAGATTACGCCAACGCTGGTCATCTCGATTGGGGCAATCGTGTTAATTGGGACGATCTTTGCCTTCGGCTCACTGTTACATAGTTTACAGTACGCACCGTCCGCAGTGGTCAGTATCGTGGACGCGGTTCAGCCGGTGGTCACTTTTGCACTCAGTATTATCTTTTTAGGGCTCGAAGTTAGTTGGGTCGAAATTTTGGGGTCGTTACTCGTTATCGTGGCGATTTATATTTTACAACGTTACCGGAGTGATCCGACGTTGGACTAATAGGTATGCAAAAAACAACGTGTTTTCCATTTTAATTGGAAAGCACGTTGTTTTATGAATTGGTTACTAATACCAAGCCGGTTTATCGCCGTCCGTATTCGGCTTGTTAACGCCTAAGGAAGCTCGAACCGCTTGCTCTGGATGGGTAGCCAGTTTAACCACTAAGGCCGCAATACTTTTGCGTGAAACTTCGGTTCCTTTAAAAGCATCGTGACGCTGAGTCGTTTCATAATCAATTTCATCATTATCTGTCAACCATGCTGGCCGGATGATCGTGTAATCGAGGTCGGAGTTTTCCAAAACTTCGGCCGCCTGGTAGTAGCGGGTGAGGTAATCACCCAACGTGGCGTTGTTCCACTTACCAAATTTACCGGGCACTTCATCGTAAATGCCAAGCGTCGAAATCCAAATGAGGCGTTTGAGGTGGTTCGCGTGCATGGCGTTAACAACGGTTTGGGCCTGCGTAACGATGTCCTGGCCGGCTAGGTTAGCGTAGACAACGTCCTGACCAGCCATGACCCGATTGAGGGCGGCCTGGTCCGTTACGTCACCTTCGACGACCCGCACCCGGTCCGATTTTAAGCTTGCGACCCGCTGGGCGTTTCGTAAGTAAAGTGTGAGTTCTACCGACGAATCCGCTAAAAATTGTGTTTCGGCTAACCGGGCAATCCGGCCGGAAGCCCCTAATATCAATACTTTTGACATGAAATCCCTTCCTAAACAGCTTAACTGTAAATCTAATAGTTACAGAATGCAAGCCAGCGGTTTCAAAAAAAATGAGCAAATTTGCGCCACTTTTTGATTTTAGTCTTATAATGAACTTGTAACGAGGGATACCTCGTGAGTCAAAATAAAAGAGGCGATAATCATGGCACAAAAGCTTAGCAAGGAACAACGTAAGGCTATGATTCAAAAAGCCGAAGAAGAACGTGCAAAGCATCCAAAGAAGAAGAGCAACGTTTCCGGTTTTGAAACGATCGATCAAGATGCCAAGAAATTAGCTAACGAAGACAACTAATTTCGTTGCATGAACTTCAACAACTTTTAGAGCGGAGCAGGGAGTCAATCCCCGTTCCGTTTTTTTAGCTTCTGTATTAATTCGGGGTGAGACTGCCGCCAGCAGCGGGTGTAACCGGTTGGCTGGAACACTGCGGGCATCGATTTGAGCTCACGGGGAGGCCCGCCCGCAATCTCAAATTCGAGCCTTATTCTAAGCCGGAAGCAACCCACTTCCGGCCAAGAATAATTTCGCAGTTGAGCCATGGTTACACCCACTACTGGCTGGATTGGTTTAAATATTAAGCTTTGCTGTTTACTTTAGTAAAACTTAATTGGTGAAGATAGCTATGCTGAATTAGTTAAATCAAGAGTGAACTTGCTGATTTATTTTAATAGCTACAGTGAGTTTATTGAGAATTTAACTGATTACCCGTTTAGAAAATCAACACTACGTATCAGAGAGCTTTTTCTGAACGTGCGGAGAATTGTGTTAAAGTGCGGAAGCTAAATTTTTCTGGTGGATTGATAACGCTTGCAGTATAATGAAACCCAACCATTATTTACAGGTGGTTGGTTGATGAAAATGGTTTAGCACTCGTATGTATTGAGTGCTAATTCGTTGCATTTAGGTCTAAAGTTGTTATCATAAACAGTGTAAGCAAGTTGAAAGGATGATTTGAATGGCTAACGATATGTTGAATTGGCACAACGATTTATTTGATCGGTTTAACGACCTGACGAAGGTTGATGATTTGGTCAACGGCTTAGGACGGTCGTTCTTCAACGCAACCCGCAATGGTGCGGTTTTGAAAACTGATATTCAAGAGACCGACGAACAGTACACGATGAAAGTTGACGTTCCTGGAATCAAAAAGGAAGATTTAGCGTTAAAGTACCATGACGGGACGTTATCGATTGCGGCTAAGCGAGAACAGCTTAGCGATGAAAGTGACCATGATGGTAACGTGATCGTCAGCGAACGCGAAGGCGGCCGCTTTGGGCGCCAATATTCACTTCCAGACGTGGACGTTGATAAAATTACGGCTAAGTACGTTGATGGGGTCCTGATGCTGACGTTGCCGAAGAAGGCCGCGGCTGATACGCACCATATTGAAATTCAATAGAATAATTAGCGATCCGTTAAGCGGAACAGCAATTCTGCTTAACGGATCATTATTTTAACGGTAATGTAAGCGTAATCAATAAGTTTTCATGAAAGTTAGAAGTTTGGTTACCCGCGGGTACCAGATTTCTGGTACAATGCCTGTATCGGTAAATGCTTACCGAAAGATGATAGTTTGATCGGATTTATTAAGAAAGTAGGAATGTGTGATGACGGAAGGTTTTAGACCGAGCCACCCGAAAATATCGATTGACGATGACCCTGGAATACGGTCCCAAATCGAAGCTTTAACGGGTGCACTCTCGCAGCAACAGTTAGCTAAATGGGCGTTAATTATCGCTAAGAAGGCGTTACAATACGTTGATGACCAGCAAAAATATGACCGGCAATTACGGTTGGCAATTGATGCAAACGAACTGTGGCAAGTGAACTTAGTGAGTGTTTATCAGGTTCGACAGGCGCTAACCCGCATGTCGGCCATGAAGGCAAACAGTACGAGCTCGATCGGCGCGGCCGCCCTTGAGTGTGTGTTTTGGGCGATTGCTTCAGCAGATGCGGACGAAAATGCACTGCGGGCGTCAGATCAAGCCATTAAGTTGGTTAATTTAACCAAACCGAATAACCCAGCCGCCGTCGCTGCGGAACGGCAGTGGCAGTACGATCAATTAGCTGAATTGGCAGAAAATATTCAGCAAGGGTTGCGTCATATGCTATAATTCTCACAGACAGAAGTTAGGTGGGGTTTATAATTATGACAACCGAAGTACACGCAGAGGCAAAGTCGGAGTTACTACGTCAGTACCAAGAAATCGTGACCAAGTATTTAGGTAACATTACGGAAACGGTGGACGTACAGGCACATTTTAAGTTGAAAAATGAACCGGGATTTAACTACTTTGTCGATTACCTGTTCCTAGCGAACGTTTGTTACCAGGCGAGTTTGGATATTCTCAATAATGAGGATGCTAAGTATCCGCAAACGAACAATCAGCTGGCACGGGTCATTACGAAGTACCCGGAATACCTCACGTTGGCGGTTTTTAACGCTGACTTCCAGGATGAGAGTGTGACGGACCATTATGAAAAAACGCTGGTCGACCTCGCAACCACTTTAGAAAAATAATTAAATTGAAACGCCCCAAAGACCGCTTAGCCGGGCTGATGGGGCGTTTTTTTGGAGGAACTCGGATGATTGAATGGGATGCGGCCAAAATTAAGGCCTTTCAAACCACCTTGCTTGATTGGTACGACCGAGCGGGACGCGACTTGCCATGGCGCCATGACCAGGAACCGTACCACGTGTGGGTGTCGGAAATTATGCTCCAGCAGACCCAGGTCCAGACGGTGATTCCGTATTACGAGCGCTTTATGGATTGGTTTCCAACGTTAAAAGCCCTCGCAGACGCACCCGAGGAGCGGTTACTCAAAGCTTGGGAAGGGCTCGGTTATTATTCACGGGTCCGCAACATGCAGCGCTGTGCCCGGCAACTGATCAATGATTACGATGGTCAGTGGCCCCAAACCGCAGCGGAACTAACGGAACTGATTGGAATTGGACCGTACACGGCCGGCGCAATTGCTAGCATTGCCTTTGGCGAGGCGGTTCCGGCGGTCGATGGCAACGCGTACCGGGTCTTTAGTCGGCTGTTGGAAATCGACGCGGACGTTGCTAAGCCGCAAACGCGGACCGTATTTGAACGGGCGATTAGCCGGATTATATCGCGGGAGCGCCCCGGGGACTTTAACCAGGCGATTATGGATCTGGGCGCCAGCTATATGACCGCCCGTCAACCGGATAGTGCCCACTCGCCCGTCAAGGCGTTCAATCAAGCTTACCTAGACGGGGTCGAGGCGCAGTATCCCGTAAAAACCAAGAAACCACGTCCAGTTCCGGTAGCGTACGTGGCCGTCTTGGCAACCATGGCTGATCGCTGGCTGATGGTCCAGCGGCCGAGCACCGGGATGCTGGCTAATTTATGGACGGTTCCCTTGCTAGCAGTCACGGATTTGGATCTGGCGGATGATGCGACCGATGCGGAGTTATTGCACGCGGTTACGACCACCTTTACCAAGGATTACCAATTAACGTTAACGGACGTACAGTTGGTGAGCGGCCGTCCGGTCACCCATACGTTTACCCACCAAAAATGGACGATTCGGTTAGTTCGGGCAACGGTCCAACCGGCCGACTTAGCTTATTTTGATGGCCGGGCGGTCACTGAAAAACAGCTGGCGGCCTTACCAATGCCGAAAGTGCAAGAAAAAGTTTTTGTTCGTTATCAGGCCGAAACTAAGGACCGCTGAATGACGTTTCGGCTTCAGTCAGCGGGCGTTTGTGGTAAACTAAAACAAACTTTAAAATATTAACGGAGGGTGCGCACATGTTAAATGTTTTTGATATCGTTAAGTTAACAAAAATTGATCACAAGGAAGTTGATAATAACCAGATGGTGATTACGGATGGTAACGGCAAGCCCAATGCAATTTTAACGGAATTATTGAACGACGTGATTAGCAACTTGCGGATCTTCGTTGACATGGCGAGCGTTTACTCGGTCGACGACTTATTACGGGAACTGGCCGAACATACTCCGTTACCAGAAGACGTGTTAGAAGAATACGAAAAAGTCTTGCGGGAACCCATCTATGATTTGAATTTTGTCCCTAAACGGGGTCAAGTTGAAGTTGTAGTGGGCGAAGGTTAGCGATGCAATCTTGGTTAGTCTAAACGGACGCCAAGATTTTTTTAGTTAAAGGGCCCAAACCGCAACCCCGCAGTTGCCAGTGTTGACATAAACTTAGCCGGTTCGGATAGCAACGGGCTAGAACCCAATCAGGACGGGGCTTACGAGCTTTTTTTGTCTAAAATATTAAAATTTGTAGGGATGAATTTTAAATTGGTATAGGTGCCGGTTGTGTACGACTGATTCGTGTACGTTCAATGGAAGGGGTGGGGTGCGGTATAATGGAGGCGGATTAGCTAATCAAATTAAAAGAAATGAGGATGATCATTTGGAATTAAAAATTGAACGAATTTATACGAAACCAGCTGATTTGGAAGGTTACCGTTTGTTAGTTGACCGGCTATGGCCCCGCGGAATTTCAAAGGTCAATGCGCACTTAGACGACTGGGTTAAAGAAATTGGACCATCGACGGAACTGCGCAAGTGGTTTAACCACGACCCCGAAAAATATCCAGAATTCGTAACGAAATACCGGGTTGAATTGGATGCGAACCCGATTACACCAGACTTTATCAAGCAAGTGGCAACGCAATTGAAAACGACCAACGTCATTTTATTGTTTGGTGCTAAGGATGAACAGCATAATCAAGCGGTTGTGTTACGTGATTATTTAAAAGCAAGCGGTAAATTATTGAATGATTAGATAATAAAATTAGTAATATTGGTATAGCTAAAAACGGAATAAGGACTTGAATAAACTGCGCTCATCAAATTATTTTAATTATTTTGCTGGAAACGCTAGCAATTCCAACCGAAGTTTGCTATGATGGTGTTGTTAATTAATGACGTCAACTATTACAGTGCACAATAATGGGGGCTGCATTGTAAGGCAAGCAAGATTGGGGATAATATTAATGATAAACTTATGTGTGTTACCAAGTACCGCAAGTTGTCGCAAAGCCCATCGCTGGTTACTCGAGCATCGAATCCCGTTCCACGAACGTAACATGAATGCTCAGCCTTTGACGGAAACTGAGATTAAACACTTGCTTCAGTATACTTATGATGGGATCGATGATCTAATTAGTACTAAGTCAAATGCTTATCATCAACTTAGTAAGACGACACCGATTGAGGACATGCCGTTAAGCGAAGCTATTAAGGTTCTTAGCGAAACACCACAACTTTTACGCCGGCCAATCATTTTTGATGACCACCGGTTATTATGCGGATTCAATCAGGATGAAATCCGGATGTTTATTCCGCGCGAACAACGTATTTTGAAGATGCGCGCTATGTCGCAACACCAAATGGCTTAAAGTTAATCGGCTTAAGAGTTTGCCGTAACTTTGGGGAAATTAAAAAAATTTAAGAACAAGGTCCCGACCTGCATTCATAAACTGATGATAGCAGGTAGGGACCTTGTTTGCATTTATGCGTATTTATGGGCGATTTTAGCGGCCGCCGCAGCGGCAATCGCACCGACCATGTCGTCAATGAACGTATTGACCACGCCCGATTTGTCGGTATCTAACTTTTTGATAATACCTTCTTTAACTTTATCTACGTACCCGTAGTTGGTCACGCCAATGGTACCGTAAATGTTAGCCATGTTAAGGGCCAACCCTTCATCGACGCCAAAGACGCCGGCGTCGTTAGCAACGATCGATAGGAGTGGTTCCTTTAATTGACCGGCGGTGGCGAGCCGGTCCAGTTCCAAGGCAACCATCGCGTTATTGAGTAGCTCGCGTTTACGGAGCACTTCTTTGGTTTCAATTTCACATTCCTCGATAGTGAGTTGCGGAACGTAGTTGATTTGTAAATTATAAGTGATGGTGGCAATGTCGTGAATGGTGACGCCCTTGTCAGCCAGCGCCTGAATCACAAAGGTGTGAGCGGCTTTGTCGGGGTATTTAAACGTATGTGTGTCCATGATAACCTCCTCAGATTGTTTGCTAAGTTATAATGCAAACTAACTAAGACTAATTATAGTGGTGTCCGCCGTGAAATTATATTAATAAGGGTTAAAAGAATGTAAATGTTGAATAATTACTTTTTTAGAGTTTATCAATAAAGTATTTTGTAAAGAGATGCAAACTTTATCCGCCGCTTGGCCGCAGAAAACGTTAAAATAAGAATTGTGAAATTAACGAAGGGTTCGATCACGTTTGAGTAAAAGAAAACAGCGCGGCGCCCGCTGGGGACTATTAACGTTCGTTTTAGCGGTCGCCGTTATTTTAATTGGTGCGGGCGGTAGTCAACGTCGACTTAGCCGGGTGACGAGTCAGCTGACGGAGCAACCCGTTCGCCGGCTAAGCCCAAACTATCACCAGACGCAAACGGCAACCATTTTTCTGCACGGCTATAATGGGGGCGCCTATTCGACAAATTATTTGATTCGGCGGGCGCAACGCGCTGGAGCAGCGCAGAAGGCGTTAGTGGTGCACGTTTATAAAAATGGCGTGATGGCGTTTCGGGGGTATTGGCACCGGGCGATTAAAAATCCGATGATTCAGATTGTCTTTGAAGATAACCACGCGTCGCAGGCGAAGCAGGTGGATTGGTTACACCAAGTACTGGTGCAGTTAAAACAGCGTTATGGGGTTAAGCGCTATAACGCGGTTGGGCACTCGTTGGGCGCCAATGATATTGTGAACCAGGCGTTGAAGTATGGTCAGGATCGGCGGGTGCCGGAGTTAAGCAAAATAGTGACGATTGCCGGACCGTTTGATGGCTTGACGGGCTTTTTAGGCGCGGAGAAGACGGCGACGGTTAGACAGTTGGCGGCGAAGCCGGTGCGGTTCACGCGGCATTTTGCGACGGCGCTGAAGTACCGCAAAAATTTCCCGCAGCACGTGCAGTTGTTGAACGTGGTGGGGGATACGAACAATGGGTATAACAACGATGGCTTTGTGGGCGTGGCGTCGGCGCGGTCGGTTAAGTACTTGTTGCGAGGGAAATTGGCAAGCTATCAGGAGAAGTTCTACCAGGGGGCGGGGGCGGCGCACTGTGCGTTGAACCAGAACCCGAGAGTAGCAAAGGGAATGGTGAGGTTTTTGTGGTAGAGTGTGAGGCCGAGCGGGCTGACACTGAGCATTGCCTAGCTAACTAGTTATTGCGGTTTTGGCAATGGCTAGTTAGCGTAGCAAGCGCAGGTGTCAGCTCGGCCGAACACGTTTCGGCTATATAGCCAAGAAGCGTCGCGGTTTTTGCGATGGCGGCTTAGCGTAGCAAGCGCAGATGCCAGTCTGGCCGAACACGTTTCGGCAATTAAGTTTGAATAGGGAGCCTTCCCACAAAAATTAAAAAAAGATTAAAACAATGACTTGACGATTAAAACTATCGGTGATATTCTTAGTCACAAGTTAATAAACGAGCGTTTAACGCTACATCAAGTAGTTGCAGTTCTGGGTGTCAGGAAGTCGGTGGTTGCTGCGAACCGATCAGGAGCTGTGGATGAAATACGGTAGCCGAGTTTCGATGAACGGAATAACTAGAACCGTTACCTTCTAGTGAGTGGGCGTCCTAATCAAGTTAGGGGGTCAACATGGGTGGTACCGCGACTAGTCTAATCGTCCCTGTTGTTCGTAATGAACAATGGGGGCGATTTTTTTATTCTAAGGTAAAGAGGATGATTAGTGATGGAAACGAAACGTTGTGGTGGTTTGGCTCGATATTGAGGCCGTGTTAGTTGGTGATGTTGTAGAACGGACTCAAGAGGAGCGAAGCAGATATGAAAAAGACAATGACAACCCCGAACGTTAGTACCGGGGAAGCGGTAATCGTACTTTTAGTTGTATTAGGAATTATGAGTTTAGGCGTGATTGGTTTTGGACTGTCGCCACAAGTCCCCGTCCTATTGGCAATGGGGGTCGTAACGGCCTGGGCGATGTTGCGGGGCTTTCCGTGGTCTGCGGTGAACGCTGGGATCAAGGAAGGGATTGATAAAGGAATCGTACCAATTTTTATCTTCATTCTAATTGGGGCGATGATTTCAACTTGGATCGCCGCTGGGACGATTCCAACCTTGATGGTCATTGGTTTTAAATTGATCAACATTCAGTGGTTCCTGCCATCCGTCTTTATCGTTTGTACGTTAGTCGGAACGGCCGTTGGGAGCGCCTTTACGGTTACTTCAACCGTTGGGATTGCCTTCTTCGGGATGGGCGTGACGATGAATTTAAATCCCGCGTTAGTTGCCGGTGCCATTATTAGTGGGGGCGTTTTTGGTGATAAGTTGTCCCCGTTGTCGGAAACGAACAACTTGGCGTCAGCCGTGGTTGATACCGACTTGTTCGCGCATATCAAGCACATTATGTGGAGTACCGTTCCCGCTGGCTTAATTACGTTGGGCTTGTTCACTGTTTTAGGTCACGGTGATAGTGGAACTAGCTTAGCTAAAATTAATCAAACGGTCGCCGTCTTAAACGCCAACTTTAGTGTTTCGGCACTGTCATTGCTACCGATTGTCTTGGTGTTCGTTTGCGCGGGCTTCAAGATGCCGGCCATTCCCACCATGTTACTCAACATTTTTGTTTCGGCCGGATTGATTTTGTTTGAAAATCCTAAAATTACGATGACCAAGTTAACCGCCATCATTAACAGTGGTTTTGTTTCTAAGACTGGTAATAACAGTGTTGATACGTTGCTTTCACGGGGCGGCATCGTTAGCATGATGAGCATGGTGGCGTTAATTGTTGTGACCCTATCACTTGGTGGATTGCTCGTGAAATTTGGGTTGATCAATAAGGTCATGACGCCCGTTGCTAAGCACCTTAACAGTGACGGTAAGTTGATTTTAGCCGGGGTGCTAACTTGCATCGGCGTGAACGTTTTCGTCGGCGAGCAGTTCCTATCAATCATTCTTCCTGGGCGCGCTTTCCGGAAGGCTTTTAACGATGGGGGCTTAGCGGGTCAAGCCCTTGGGCGGGTCCTAGAAGATGGCGGGACCGTCATTAACTACCTCGTTCCATGGGGCGTTGGTGGGGTCTTCTTGGCCACCACGTTGGGCGTTCCGACGGTGGACTACTTACCATTTACGTTCTTCAGCTTACTTTGCCCGGTCATCTCCGTAATTAGTGGGTTCGTTGGCTTTGGGATTAGTCACGTTGGTCAAACTAGTTCGGCGGATACTAAATCAGCCGTTCAAGCGGCGCAAACGAATTAAAATTTAAGAGAAGGGCCAAGTACGTTGCGGCTCGGAGACACTAAAGGCGGCTGTGATTTTCACAGTCGCCTTTAGTGTCTTCAAATGTTAATAGCCGCAACGTGCGTCCAAAATTAACTGGCTCCGCTTAACCGACTTTTGACACACGCTTTTTAGACTACTTATTTAATTGAGCCCGGACGTCCTTTAAAACTTTTAGAATATCGCCCTTAATAGCGGTCCCCTTGTTTTCAATTTGTTCGGGCAGAAATTGGAAATCGCGGTTGACCATCACGTCGTAAGCACCAGGTAAGCTGTTGGTTAGTGCCCAGAATGGTTCCTGGATAAACATTGGTGTCAACCGACCCACGCCGAGTTCAATGAATAGTAGGTGTTGGTCGTGCAAGTGCTGTTCCAAGTCGGAACTGATTTTTTGATACTGTTCTTGGTAACGAGTCCCCTCTAAAAAGTTCCCGTAACCGCGAACCCATGGGAACGCCTCAGCGCCACAGTGGGGGCAGCGGGGAATTAGGTCATCAGGAAGCACGGTGGTATCGTTTGCTTCCAAGTAGTCGTACATTTGATCAATGGCCTGAGTCGCATCCCATACGTCGTCGGTACATTGTTGGCTACATTGGAAGAACCGGTGGTCCCCTTGAATTTGGGCCACCTTGGTTTCGGGAAAGGCCTTGATGGCTTGGGTATCCTGATTAGTTGTTAAGATGAAGTAGTCTTTATCGGCGAGGATGGCTTTTAAGTCGGCGTATGGTTCACGCACCGCGGCGTGCAGGGTCGTGTGCAAAAAGGTGGCGAGGTAGCCCCAGAATTCACCGCGGCTTGTCCACTGGTGTTGCATCCCCGCGAAGGCGCCCTTAAAATGGTAGCGGTCATAGAACCGTTTAAAAGCTTGTTGGTACGACGGTGAATCGGTGTAGTAAAAATCACCCCCGCCAGCGGCTGAAAGTCCAGAGGCGCCGCCCACGATGATATGATCGGCATCGCGGACCTTTTCGGCAAAGGTTGCGATTTGTTGGTCGTAGGGCTGCGCGGGGTTAGCAGAAAGCTTGATGGCGGTACCGCCGTTAGCGTAAACCCCGTAATATTGTGAGTAGTTGAGTTGGGTCTTCATGACGAGTTGTTCGTAAAGCGTTTGATCCATTTTTTAAGACTCCTTTGTAAGTTGAGCTAGTGTTTGCGTTAGGTCACCAGGCAGGGTCAGGGTGCGGTCCTGAATAGCGGGTAAAACGTTGATTTCATTTGCTAAATTAAGGGTGACGTACTGCCACTGCGGGTGCGTGTTGATGAGTTGCATTAGCGGCAATTTAATTAGTCGGTTGGCGGCCCCGATGCCGAGTTCCAGTTGAACTAAGTGATGGTGGGCGTGGCGCTGCGTGAAGTCCTGAAAGCGTCGTTGCTGGGCCTGCCAAGCCGGAGACTGCATCTGGAGATCAAAAAAGTTTCCTTCGATTTCCCAAATGCGCTGCGCATCAAAATCATTTTGTTGAAAATGTTGATCGGCGTTGGAGGTCAGGACAAAGTAGTCCTTGGTACTAATTAATTGCCGAATTTGTTGGAACTGAGCTGCGCCGGGATAGTCGTCAATCAGGTAGCGGTGGAGCTGCCGAGTAAATGCTTGGCGGGCCGCTGGTGGGAGCGGTAGCTGGGCACCTTGTAAGATGCTCGTAAAGCCGTATTGATCGGCGAGGGGACCGAGGTACTGTTGAAACGCGTGATTGTTAGTGAAGATATTAACCCCTTCGCTAATGGACAGGCCGTTGCTGGCACTAACGAGAATGGCGTCTGCGTTGGCCAGTGCGG
Source organism: Lactiplantibacillus modestisalitolerans (assembly GCF_005405425.1). Taxonomy (GTDB): domain Bacteria; phylum Bacillota; class Bacilli; order Lactobacillales; family Lactobacillaceae; genus Lactiplantibacillus; species Lactiplantibacillus modestisalitolerans. The sequence goes on from NZ_BJEA01000013.1 coordinate 90,930, forward strand.
CTTGGGCTTCCGTTAAGGTTGACATGCTTAAATCATCTCCTGAACATCATGTTTATTTATGGACAACGTGTCATTGACTTGATGGGGAATAGGATAGTTCAGCTGGCGTTGAAAGAAAAGTACAGTTTGGCGGAACCCGTCTACTTCTGGACAGAATTAAAAAAGTGTCCGGCTTTTCTCGTTAGAATAGGTTCGCATTATTTGAAATGGCCTGTATAATGAGAAACCAAGCGACGGTATCCTCAAAGTTAGGAGTGGATGTTAGCGATGGAAAAAGCTAAGCGCAAAATTGATCGGCGAACGCTGTACACGTTAAACGTGATTAAAGACGCCTTTATTAGCTTAATTAAGCAGGAAGGCTATGATCAAATTACCGTGACGGAGCTTTGCCGCGAAGCGGAAATTACCCGCTCGACCTTTTATTTACACTATGATAATCTGAGTAACGTTTTAAACGCGGTCCTCGATGATGCGCTGATGTTCAATACGCAGCCGGGACGGCTACCGACGGATGATAGTCCCATATCGGTGGACTATTTAAAGGAGAATGAGTCGCAATTAGCTGCGTGTCAGCGGGTGGCGGATTCGGAAAAGTATCACGACTTATTAATGGATCCCACTTTAAGTGACTACATTGTGGGGCGGATTATTACCCACGAGCACGACCGAATGGTGCCAGCGATTCAAAAACGAACTGGCTTGCCGATTCAAGACGCAGAGAAGATTTTTATTTATACCGTGCATGGTTCGTTTGCCATTAACAAAATGAATAAATTTATTAAAAACGAAACTTGGTATCACGATTTACAAATTTTGAACCGGTTTATTCAGGGTGGTTACCGGTCATTAGAATAGTCAAAAAAACGAAGCTACGGCACGCGCCACGGCTTCGCTTTTTCTACGATGAGTTCAACTTAGATTGTGAAAGCTTGAGTTGGTAAAAACCGCATTTATTACGGTTGCTTCGGTCGAATAAAATCCTGAAAGTCAGTGAAAATGGGATGACTCAAATTAATGCCCTTAGCCTTGGCAATGTACCAAGCTAGCACTTGAAACGGAATCACAGCGAGCAGTGGCGCTTTGTACGGGTCGTCGACTGCGAGCAATTGGAGCGTTTGACCATCGTTAATTGCGGGTGCTTCACCGGTCAAACTAATGGTGTAAACGTGGGGCGTTAACCGGCTTTCATAGGCCTTAACGGCTTGGAGCTGTTGGGCGTTAACGTCACTGGCGGGTAGTTCCACGTAGAACTGGCAGTGATTTTCGTGCGCACCAAGGTAACCGCCGTGGGTAAAGTTAACTAGCGGATAGCCGTGGGTTGGTACCCGGACAATCTCGGTGAACTTGGTTTCAAACTCCGCCAGAGTCCCGGTCAGAATGGTTGAGCCGATCGCGGTAAATTCCGGGGCGTTCGCAAAGTCGATCGTAAATTTGCGGTAGAAGTCGTTGGCCTTTTGAATGGTCCGGTTCATGTTTTCAATTAACAGGCTAAATTCATCCAACTCTTGGTTGGCGGTGAGTGAACTGATTAGTTGTCGGTCCATCGCCGCGTGGACGCTTAGGAGCATCAGTGTCAGAACAATGGCTTGATAGCTAAGCGTAATGTAGGGGACCGTTTCTTGACCAGTCAGCAGGTCGCAGGTCGCGTCACTCGCAACGGCGAGCGGGCTACTAGCATCCGCGGTGAGGGCAATCGTGTAGGCGTCACTGGCCGCGTGGGCTTTTTTAACGGCGGCCTGAATGACGGCATCCTGACCAGAAATCGAGATACCGATAATGACGTCAACGAGCGGGCTCGGGGTGCCGTAATGGAGAAACTGGGCCGCATTGTAGACGTCAACCTGCACGTCAGCCGTTTTCTGCATGTAAAGGCTAGCGGTGGTGGCGGCGTTAAGGCTGGAAGCAGTCGTTAAAATGACCCAATGTTGGTGGTCATTAGGAATCGCCTTGGTTGCGGTGGCAATTTGATCCGGGTAAGTCGCTAAAATTTGGCCGAGCACACTTTGCTCACGGCGGATGTAGGACAACATGGTGGGGTTATTCATCATCATCAAAAAAATCAGCTCCTATATTCAAAGTCAATCGTTTGAAATAACTGTTTTAATTTTAACCTAACTAACTGTTAATGATAACGCTTAATTTAAAAATGGGTCCAAAAAGCGTCCACCTTCAGTATGACTGAAAATGGACGTTTTTTGGATGGTTAACGGTTGCGGTTAACGACCTATTTTTTACGCCGTTCACGGTACCAAGTTAATGGAAACGTTACGAGCATGTAAAGGAAGTCGACGGCAATCGCTTCTTTTAATGAAACTTTTAGGAGAACGACGGACACGAAGGTCAGCACGACGATAAACGTCAGTGCGGCTTGCGACCAGCGTAAAACCCAATCAGGCATGTTGTCACATCCTTCGTTTGAAATCTAATTAGTGAGGGGGGCGGGAGCTGGCCGGTCACGGAGCGCCCGTAGTGCCCAGAGAATCGAAACGGTATCGACGACTTCTTGGAGCATGGCACCAAAGAGCGCGGGAATGATACCAGTACTGGCAATTAACATTAAAATTGTACAAATGGCAATCCCAATCCAGACGGACTGTTTAGCGACCCGCATCGTATCTTTAGCAATGTACATTGCCGTGACGACCCGACTAAGATCGTCTTTTAAAATGACGACGTCCGCTGATTCACTGGCAGCGGTCGATCCGTGGGCTCCCATGGCAATGCCAACGTCTGCGATGGCGAGTGAGGGAGCGTCGTTGACCCCGTCACCGACCATGATGACGGGCCGCTGTTCGGCGGGGAGCGCCTTTAACCGGTTGATTTTGTCTGCCGGTAGGAGGTCAGCGGCGACGGTATCAATTCCCACTTTTTTTGCAATCCGGTCGGCAATTGCCCGTTGGTCACCAGTCAGCATTAAGACGTTTTGAACGCCAGCCTGGTGGAGCGCCCGTAATGTTTGGGCCGCCTCCGGCCGAATGAGGTCAGTAAAAGTAATGTAACCGGCGTACTGGTCATTGACCCCAACGTAAATGGCGGTTTGGGCGAGCGGGTGATGAAGCGTGTGGGGCGCAACGAACTTTAATTTTCCCACTTTGACCCGTTGCTGGTCAATTGTCGCAACGATGCCCTTGCCAGTGACTTCTGATAAATCCTGTGCACGGCTGAGTTGGTGGTCACCCGCGTACTTGACGATTGAGCGGGCGAGAATGTGTCCCGAGTTTTGCTCGGCACTAGCGGCAAGGTGGAGGAGTTGTTCAGCGGTAAACCCCTTTTGCGGAACGATGCGATTTACCGTTAGCTGTCCGCTGGTAATCGTCCCAGTTTTATCAAAGGCCGCTGATTTGGCGGTTGCTAGTTTTTCTAGTACGTTGCCCGTTTTAACAACAATCCCATTGCGGCTCGTGCGACTCATCCCCGAAACGAGTGCGACCGGGGCAGCCAAAATTAATGGACAGGGTGAAGCAACGACCAGTACCTCTGCAAATCGATGAGGATCGCCACTCAGCGCCCAGGCAATTCCCGCAATGACGTAGGCGACTAATGTAAACGGGACCGCGTACCGGTCGGCCAGCCGGACGAATTTGGCGGGTTGCGCTTCGGATTCTTTTACTAATTTAACTAATTGTTGGTATTGGCTATCACTGGCGAGTTTATCAACGACCATGGTAACGGCGTTATCCCCGTTCACCGCCCCGGACATGACGTCGTCGCCAACGTTTTTTTCAACTGGCTTGGATTCGCCGGTCAATGACGATTCGTCAAATAGGGCGCTTCCGTTGATTAAATGACCGTCAACCGGAACGAGTTCTCCGGGCTTGACGACGAGCTGATCACCAATTCGAGCCTCATCAACGCCAATGTCGACTAACTGGTCCCCGGTTAGCCGGTGGGCGCCTTGGGGTGAATTATCGAGCAAGGCCTTTAGTTCCGTATTGGCCCGCTTGGCAGCGTAGTCTTCGAGTGAATCGCCCCCGGTAAGCATGATCAGCACGACTAAGCCGGCCCAGTACTCGCTGACGGCGAGGGTGGCAACGATTGCGGTGATGGCGAGTAGGTCGACCCCGTACTTGCCCGAACGAAGCGTTTTGATCATTTCAATCAGCATCGAGAGGGCCATAACGGACCCCCAGACGGTAATAATGAGTTGCGCTAGGCTTGCTTGATCAGCACCAAATTGTAATACTAAGGCAATGATTCCGACACTGAGTGTTAGAATAAGCTTATAATAATGTCGCATCAAAAACCCCTCCTATTCAGTTATCATAAAGCACGCTTGTTAAGCTTATAACAAGGATAGCATGAAACGCGCTTAATTGAAACAGATAAGAATGATTCTAAAGTGAAAACTTATTGTTACGAAAAACTTTGACTATTTACAGAAAAAAAGGCCATTAAAGCGCTCCCAAAAACCGGCTGAGACTTGTCATGCTAGGCCTCAGCGGCTGAAAGTAGCTATATTTTACATCTGAATTAATACTAGTATACTAAGGGTTGAGCATCAGATATCAGACGAAATACTGAAATCAGCATTTGTATAAGACCAGTCGCGCTGTACAAGTGGTAACCCGTTACCCTTGTCGCGTGTTTTTTTGTACCACGAGCAATCAGTTCCAACTTGCGGGGGCGATCGTGGGGCTGGTGATTTATCTGATGCATCAAGGGGGTTATCCATTAGCAAGATAAATGTAACCATTAATCGTTACGTGGTGGGTCAGGGCACTGTCCGTTGGGGACCAGTGCCAATAAGAAACACTAATCAGCTAAAATAAAGATTAACACCAATGCGATTATGCAATTAATCTACAATTTTTCAACATGGTGCCATTGGGATTCAACCAACGGAAAGAAGGAAATTCTGCTACTGATTTTGAGTTAGCACAAAAAGAATCTCCGTGGCAAAACCGATTAAACCTGATTCAGTCAGGGTGTTGAGTGCTCCGGGCCAACCCGGGGGGATGTACCGATTGCTAGTCGGAAATTTACGCGTGGGGACTACCAGCGTTTCGGACGGGTAGGAAGAACCACGAATTTTATTAATATAGAGAGTATATGCTCAGTAGCAGGTTTATTATTTTAAAAAGTAAGAATATTGATTGGTGGGTCTATTTACCAACGATTGGTCTTTTTGCCGCAGCTTCAGTTATTTTGTTAATTGGTGGTCATTCACTTGAAACGAGTTTATCAGGAATCTTAAACTGGTTAACGAATAACATGAGCTGGTTGTACATGTCGGTATACGTCATCACTTTTATCTTTTTCATTTACTTAGGGTTTAGCAAGTTGGGTAAAACCAAGCTTGGTGGGCCGAAGGATAAACCAGAATTCTCAAGTTTTCACTGGGGGAGCATGGTTTACGCCACGGGGATTGATGCCAGTATTTTAATGCTGAGTATCGTTGATCCGTTACGTTACTTGCAAAGCCCTTCATTCGGCGCAAAGCCATTTTCAACTTCTGCGTATAACTATGCGCATATGCTAGGTCAATTCAACTGGGGCCCAATGGCGTGGATGATGTTCGCGCCGGCCACGATTGCGATTGCCTATGCCATGTATGTTAAGCACGTCAAGGTGCAACGGCTTAGTGCCGCCATTTCTGTTTTAGAAGGTCCGGGAACCACTAAACGGATTATTCGGAATTTAATTGACTTCCTCGTAATCATTGGGATTATGGGTGGGGTCGGAACCTCCGTCGGGATGGAAATCCCCGTTATTTCCAAAGTACTCAGTACCGCAACTGGGATTGCGGATACGATGACGCTCAAACTTGGTTTGTTTGCGTTATTATTCGTTATTTTTGCGGTGGCCGTCTTCAATGGTTTGAAGAAGGGGATTGGTCGCCTGAGTTCAGCCCATATTTGGTTAGCGATTGGCTTTTTAATCGTTGTCCTATTAGTCGGGCCAACCCTTTACATTTTGAATTCGGAAACAAACAGTATTGGTCTGTTTATCAACAAATTTATTAGTTTAAGTACGAACACTGCGCCAAACGGTCAGGCAACTGCGATGCAGCGGCAAACGATCTTCTATTGGGGCTGGTGGTTATCCTTTATGCCAGTCATGGGCTTATTCATTGCCCGGATTTCACGTGGTCGGACGATTCGTCAGGTCTTAGGTGGAATGCTACTTTGGGGTTCGCTTGGCTGTGTAACCTTCTACATGATTTTAGGGGGCTACGCACTTTACTTGCAAAAGATGGGCATTGTTAACTTAGTGCACATTCTAAACACGCAGGGACAGGCCGCCGTTATTGCTGCCGTCTTATCGACCTTGCCATTGAAGATGATCATGCTTGCGCTTTACTGCTTGTCATGCTTTATTTTCTTGGCAACGACGGTTTCATCGTTTGCGTTTATCACGTCGTCCTTTACTAGTAAGCAATTATCAGCTGGGCAACAACCAAGTCGGTTCAACCGGATGAGCTGGGTCGTTATCTTCCTACTCTTCTCCCTTGGACTGGTCACGGTTGGGGGCTTTGAATCGATTCAAGCGATTTGTGCCATGTCCGGATTCCCACTGACAGTTGTGGCGTTGATTTTACTGTATTCGATTCACCACGACTTAACGACTGATCCGGTTAAGGAAGCTGCCAAGGCAAATGCTAAGGCCGCTGAACTGGCTCGCCGCAAGCGTTTAGCGCGGGATGTCGAAATCACGACCAACACGGACTATGCCCGGGAACGTCGAGTTGCCCGTAAATCGGCCCAAGAAACGGATTAACTGAATATTTAAAAGACAATTAAGCGCACGCCGCTGACGAGTTGAACTGGTCATTCGGGGTGCGTTTTTAGTATTTTGGCTACGATTATGAAAACTATGGTAAATCTTTACAAAGTGCTTGCATGGATTTTACATTCAACCGCTATACTTAGAATTGTTATTTGAGTTAGCCGTTGCAGGTAATGTGGGGATTACAAGGTTGACGTGAATAATGGTCAAAAGAGTGGGCACAGCCTGAGATTATTTTGATTCAGTGATTACTAAAAAAGGCAAGTTAGCGGATAACAATCCAACGCTACTTGCCTTTTTTGAGTTTAACTTTAAGCGTTACGCTTCTTTTTCGGGTGCGCTTTCTTGCGTGCCCGGAGTTGATCTTTGAAGGCCTCAATCTCAGCGCTATGCTTAGTGACCCACTCCTTGTAATTTGAATGCGAGTCGGTATCACTAATTTTAAGGCCGGTTTCTAGCCAGAACAGGGCTTCCGTGAGCGACCCAAAGTTACGAAACCAGAGGGTGTGCCCGTTATCGGAATCCATGGCAACGTACGATTTATAGTGGGGCGTTAAAAAAGTGTGCTTAACGATTTTAAAAGCCGCCCGGCGCCGCGTTAATTTATAGTCCGGTAAAATGTAACGGCCGGGATGGGTCAAGTGTGGAACGGAATTACGGCGTTGTTCCTTGTATTCCGTCAACATTTGCTTAGCCTGCTCGGCAGTGATGAGGGTGATATTGAATTTTGGCATGACAGAACTCCCTTTAGTGATGGCAGTTGGTCGAAAACCAACTAACGGTGTGCTTATACTATTAATGATAGCGCAAACCTAGCAAAATCCGAAATATAAAAACTCTTTCGTTCAATCATTAAGGTTGTAACCAGATTTACTTAAATCGGCGTTGTTGGTAGCGATTGCGCGCTTTGGCTTTTGAGGTGGTCACTGGGTGGGGGCGGTTAAAATAATTTTACCCAAGGATTGCTTGTGTACAATTGACCAGTTAAACTAGGAATAAGGGGGTGAATCCATGGCAGAACCATTGAGTGCCTACGAACGGTTTATTCCGGAAGTTGCACCACTTTTAGCGGATACGCCGGACTTAGCCCAGTTCTTTACCGACTTAACACCAGGTTATCAGCGAGAATGGGCGCGCTTCATTTTTGGCGCCAAGGCGGAAGCAACCAAGCAACGGCACATTGACGTGATGAAGACGGTCTTTAAGGCCGGTTACAAGTCTAAACGAGCTTATGATAGTCGGCCCAAAGCATAGTGGGCGCGGCTATATTCCAGTAATTTAAAAGGCGGTCCGGATGGGCCGCCTTTTTGGTGGAAACGGATTTGAATTGAACTGCTTCCTGCGCCTACTACGCTAAGGGCACAATGCCAAAGCCCGGCATCATGCCCTTAGCTAGGTAGTGCTCAGCATCAACCCGTCGGTCTTCACACTCTAAACGTGCTCAGCCCGAGCTGACCCCTGTGCTTGCTACGCTAAGTCGCCATCGCAAAGTTCGCGACAACGCCTTAACTAGGCAATGCTCGGAGTCAACCCGCTCGGCCTCACACTCTACGGCAAATCATTCCCCGCCGCCAAATATAAATCATACCATTCCTGCCGTGTTAACTCGATTTCAGCTCCCGCCGCATTTTCCCGTAAATGCTTTGGATTCATCGTTCCCAAAATAACCTGGAATTGCGCCGGGTGCCTCAAAATCCACGCCGTCGCAATCGCCGCCTTGTTTACGTGCTTTTCATCCGCTAAACGCTGCATTGCCGCGTTTAACTCTGGAAACTTGGGATTATCTAAAAAGATTCCCGCAAAGCTACCATACTGGTACGGCGACCACGCCTGAATAGTCAGCCGGTGCAGCCGCGCGTATTCAATCATTTGACCATCGTGGTCGATGCTACGATCATCCTGCATGTTAGTATGGAAACCAAAATCAAGCGCTCCCGTGTGCATCAACCCAAACTGTAACTGGTTAATCATTAAGCGCTGGTTTAATTCCGACTGCAATAAATCAACCTGCAACGGATTAAAGTTGGACACCCCAAAGTGCCGCACCTTACCACTGGCCTGAAGGGCATCAAAGGCGGTTGCGACCTCTTCTGGTTCCATTAAAGCATCGGGCCGGTGAAGGAGAAAGGCATCCAGGTAATCGACGCCTAAGCGCTGTAATTCGCCATCTACGGCTGCGATGATGTGTTCCTTAGAAAAGTCGTAACGTTTGCCAGGGACGATGCCTCCCTTGGATTGAATATAAAGCTGATCGCGCTGAACGCTGGCTTGTTTTAACGCCGAGCCGAAGATCTCGGAGGAACGACCACCGCCATAAATATCGGCTGAATCAATGTAATTAATACCTAAATCAACGGCCGCTTCAAGTAATTCGGTGGCCTGGGTAGTGGTGAGCGCGTCCATCCGCATAATTCCCAACGCAACCGCTGAAGCGGATAGGTGGCTGGCACCTAACTGGATTGTTTTCAAAATATTGAACCTCCCTTATGATGTGGTTTTAGTATACGAGTTGTGTTTGAAGCTGTAAACGATTTCAATGTTTTTGGGGGGCTAGCCGGATGCTGCTCAGAGTGAGAATAATTGGGTCTATGATATTTGATGTTGATTTGCTATGAAGGCTGCCAATTGAATTTTCAATCAATTCGTTGTGACTAGCAAAATAGCAAGCAAGATTACGTTAAATTTAGTAACCGTTCTGCGGAATCAACTTCATTAATTAAGACTTACTAGCGTAACCCGTGAGACTCAATATAAAAGCCAGTCTAGCCAGTAGCGGGTGTAACCATGGCTCAACTGCGAAATTATTCTTGGCCGGAAGTGGGGTGCTTCCGGCTTAGAATAAGGCTCGAATTTGAGATTGCTCAGTGGTTTTTCTGAGTGAGCTCAAATCGATGCCCGCAGTGTTCCAGCCACCCGGTTACACCCGCTGCTGGCGGCAACCTCAACACCAATTGGTATAGAACCGAATAATTAGGGTTCTATAGTGTTCCAGCCACTCAGTTACGCCCGTTGCTGGCGGCAATCGCAACAAATTAGTCCGGAGCCAAAACAAAAAAGGACAAAAAAATAGGGCCCAAGGCTTCTCAACTTGAGTCCTACTTATGAGGAATGATCGCAGTTAGCTAGAAAGAACTGTTTAGTACGTTTAATACATTACACCTTCATGCTATTCAATTTTACGCGTGTCCAACTTCTACGGACTAACCCGTATTTCTTATATACTATCTGCTATAGTCGATCGAAAGTATTTCGTTACTTGATTGCGACTCGTTTAACGGGTTTTAACGAAAGTCGAATTCGCGTTTAAAACTTGGTAATGTCTTCGTAACAGACATGCACCTCCGTTTAAACTTTTATAACCTGAGTCTACAATGGAACTGTGGTACTAGTGGAACTGACAACTGGTCATTGGTGACACCTGTTTCCAACTGCAAAGTTTTTCAACTGCTAAGTTAAAATCTGATAGTCGAGCTAATGCCAATTAATTCTGTTGCGGTTATCGTTTATTCAAGGATCAACGTTCAGTCATCCAACGGTATCTCGCGACAAGCACTGAACCGATAACGCTTAACGATGCTTAAAACGGTTTCGATAACGACCCAAACGGTAATGCAAGCTGCCTAGCTTTGTGGCGACAGCCGAAACTCATTGAGAAGCTGTTACTAACTGAGGTCTAATTCCTTTCCTCACCATGTACTATAACAGGTTGTGTAAGCGCTTGCAACGAAAACACCCCCTTTTTTTAAAACTTAATAATCATAAGTTTTGGCGCTTGAAACGCACCAAAAAAATCAATGAGTCGCATGAAAGTTGCGGGTTGAAAATTTATTGTGACGAATTCAACAAATTTCCAAGAATTCATTGAATCGTGCTGTCAGCAACGTATAATTAAGACAAGGGATGAAAACGCTTTAACATATGGGAGTGTTGTATGATGAAACGTAGTATGATTGGCAAAATTAGTCGTTTCCGTTTTTGGGATAGTTTGAACGTATTACGGGCAGGTATCTTAGGCGCAAACGATGGCATCATTTCTGTATCGGGGATTGTCCTCGGTGCGGCCGGAGCGGAGCTGAATTCTTCAACCTTGTTCTTCAGTGGTCTAGCGGGAATGATTGCTGGTGCTTGCTCCATGGCGGGGGGCGAGTACATCTCCGTAAGTGCGCAGCGCGACGTCCAACGCCAAAAACTAGCGATGCAACAAAAGTATGAACATTTAGATGGGAATAGTGCGGAAACGCTAATTCGGGCGATTGACGTTTTGAATCCAATTCACGCGTCGATTTCGTCCTTCCTATCGTTTATCTTAGGGGCGGTCATTCCGCTGATGGCGATTAGCTTATCATCGGATCGGTGGCGAATTTTAAATACGTTAGCCGCGATGATTTTTGCGTTAACGATGAACGCAATTATTAGTTCGGCGAATTCAAAAGTATCCACCAAGCGAACAATCGTGCGGAACATTGCCGTCGGAATTTTGACCACCGTGTTAACCTACGTCATTGGTCGGTTATTCGGTGTGTCAGTAGCAGGATAGAAAGAGGGAACGATAATGTCAGTTTTAGAAATTAAAGATTTACATGTTCGGATTAATGATCCGGAAGATCAAGCGAGTCGTGAGATTTTAAAAGGGGTTAATCTAACCCTAAATACGGGTGAAACGCACGCCATTATGGGCCCTAACGGAACCGGGAAGTCAACGTTAGCGGAAACCATTATGGGGAATCCTAGCTACGAAGTGACCCAGGGGGACGTTTTAATCGACGGGCGCTCATTAATTAAGCTCCCAGTTGATGAACGGGCCCGGGCCGGTCTTTTCTTGGCGATGCAATACCCGGTCGAAATCAAAGGGATTACGAACTTGGAATTCATGCGAGCTGCAATCAACGCTCGGCGTGCCGATGATGATCAAATGTCAATCCGGGATTTCTTAGCTGAACTGGATAAAAATTTGGCTTTTTTAAACATGTCGGAATCCATGGCGCGGCGGTATTTGAACGAGGGCTTCTCCGGTGGTGAAAAGAAGCGTAACGAAATTTTGCAATTAATGATGATCAAGCCGAAGTTTGCCATGCTGGATGAAATTGACTCTGGTCTGGATATTGACGCGTTACAAGTGGTTGCTAAGGGCGTTAACTCAATGGCGGCTCCAGATTTTGGGACGTTGATCATTACCCACTACCAACGACTACTGAATTATATTAAACCCGACTTCGTTCACGTGATGATGGATGGCCGCATCGTCAAGACCGGTGACGCCCAATTAGCCATTAAATTGGAAGATGAAGGGTACGCTGGTTTGCGCGACGAATTAGGAATCAAGGCCAACTTAGTCGATGACGATGTAACGGAGGCGAAGTCCGATGACCATTAGTAACGCACCAAGCTGGTTTCAGGCGTTACAGGAACGGGCCCGGCAACTGTACCCGACGCTCGCGTTACCAGATTTTAAACGGTTCAATTATCGCGACTGGCAACTCGATGACCCGGCGATGCAGCCACCGGCCGCGCTTACGCCGCTTGCGTCTGATGACCAGCATTTTAACCAACAGGCAATTACTTACGGCAGTGCACCGCTTCAAGTGAACTTGACCGCGGAAATGCGGGATGCGGGGGTGGTCGTGGAAGACTTCGCGACGGCGTTTACCAAGCACGGTGATTTATTACAACAATACTTAATGACCAAGGCGGTGGCCGTGGATGAAGACCGCTTAACCGCATTCAATTTAGCTAATCTTCAGCACGGACTCTTAGTTTACGTGCCGGAAAATGTGCAATTAACGACCCCGTTGCAGTTATTACACTTGCAAAATAGCACGACCGCAAGCAGTGATTTTGGGCACGTCTTGATTGTGGCTGGCCGCCATAGTCAGGTGAAAGTTTTACAGCAACTCGAAACGCGGGGGACGCACGCTAACCAGTTCCACTTGATTACCGAAGTCGTGGCGTTGGCAAATAGTCACGTGACCTTTACGGGCTTAGATATGCTCAGCCAGCAAACGACGGCCTATTTAAACCGGCGCGGGTACCTGGGGACGGATGCCCGGATTGACTGGTCAATCGGGGTTTTCAACAACGGGAACACGATTGCGGACTTTGACTCTGATTTACGGGGGCATGGTTCGGATGCCGAAGTTAAGGTCGTGGCCTTGTCCGGCGGCGACCAGCGGCAATGTATTGATACCCGCGTGACGAACTACGCGCCACATTCGACCGGTAACATTGCCCAACGGGGTGTGATTTTAGGCCGCTCGGAGCTGATTTTTAACGGTATTGGTAAGATTATTAAGGGTGCGCACGGCGCCCATGCCGATCAGGAGAACCGGGTGCTGATGCTTTCGGATCAAGCTCACGGAGACGCTAACCCCATTTTATTGATTGACGAAAATGATGTTTTAGCCGGTCATGCGGCCAGCGTCGGCCGGGTCGACGAGCACCAGATGTACTACTTAATGAGCCGGGGCATTCCGAAGAAGATGGCCCAGCGCCTAGTTATTCGGGGCTTTTTAGGTGACGTCTTAAGTCAGTTGCCATCCGAAGAACTACGTGAACGCATGGTTCAAGTTATCGAAGGGAAGTTGAAAAATGAATTGGCAGATTGAGGCGATTCGCCGCGATTTTCCAATCCTATCGCACCGAATCAATAAGGAACGGCTGGCGTACCTGGATAACGCCGCCACGATGCAACAACCCCGGCCAGTCACGGCAACGGTTGACCGGTACTACCGCTACGACCACGCTAATGTTCATCGCGGGGTCTATACTTTATCAGAACGGGCGACCGAGGCCTATGAAGGGGTCCGTGAAAAGGTCCGGCATTTTATCCACGCCCATTCGGCGGATGAAATTGTTTTTACCCGTTCGACGACCGAAAGTCTGAACATGGTTGCCCGCGGGTTTGGTGATCAGGTTGTGAATGCGGGCGATGAAATCGTCATTTCAGTTGCCGAGCACCATAGCAATTTAGTGCCGTGGCAGCAACTAGCTGAACGACGTGGCGCAAAATTGAAGTACATTGAATTAAATCCGGATGGCAGTTTGGACTTGGAAAACGCCGCGCAGCAGATTACGGCGAAAACTAAGATTGTTGCGGTCGCCCACGTGGGTAACGTCATCGGCGTGCTCAACCCGATGAGTGCCCTGGAAGCTTTGACGCACGCGGTTGGTGCGTACTTGATTGTGGATGGGGCGCAGGCCATTAGTCACCTTAAAGTTGACGTGCAGGCGCTCAACGCCGACTTTTATGCCTTTTCCGGGCATAAAATGGGCGCACCGACCGGAATCGGGGTATTATACGGGAAAGCGGCCCTGTTAGAGCAGATGGCGCCCGTGCAATACGGTGGTGAAATGATTAGTCAGGTCACCCGGACGGCTACGACCTACAAGCGCGCCCCGCTAAAGTTTGAGGCTGGGACGCCAAATATTAGTGGCGCAATCGGCCTGGGAGCCGCGGTCGATTACTTGGATGCTTTGGGGATGAATGCGATTCAGACCTATGAAGCCCAATTGATGGGGCCGATGTTGGCCCGAATAGTTGCAATTGACGGGGTGACCGTTTACGGGCCCCAAACAGCTGCGGATCGCCTCGGCGTGGTCTCGTTTAACATTGATGGGGTCCATCCGCACGACGTTGCGACTGGACTGGATATGCTGGGTGTTGAAGTCCGAGCGGGGCACCATTGCGCACAACCGTTGATGCAAGATTTAAACGTAACCGCAACGGCCCGCGCGAGCTTAGCCTTTTATAATAATCAAGCGGATGTTGATCAATTGATTGACGGGATTAAACAGGTAAAGGAGTTCTTTTTGCATGAGTCTTGACCAAATGAATGAGTTATATCGTGAAGTGGTCTTGGACCATGCCCAACACCCCCATCATAAGGGGCACTTAGGTCAGGAAAGCTTACACTTCACGATGGAAAATCCGACGTGTGGGGACGTTATCGACGTTGCCACGGTTGTTAAGGACGGTCAAATTGACCAGCTTGCGTTTACGGGGGCGGGCTGCACGATTTCGCAAGCGTCAGCTAGTATGATGACGGTCGCGTTATTGCATCGACCGGTCGCTGAAGCGCGGCGGTTGATCGTTAGTTTTTCCAAAATGATTACTGGTGCCACCATTAATGACCAGGATCAACGGGCGTTAGGGGATGCCAGTTTGCTCGCCAGCGTGGCTGAATTTCCGGCCCGGATTAAGTGTGCGACGTTGGCTTGGCACGCCTTAGACGAACTATTACAACGAGAGGGGAGCCAGGAACATGAGTGAAGATGTTAATTCAATCGTTAAAGGGACCGAAGATTATGATTATGGCTTCCATGACGATGTGCAACCGGTTTTTTCAACCGGCCACGGTTTAAGTGAGGAAGTTGTTCGGGCAATCTCTGCCGAAAAACATGAACCAAAGTGGATGTTGGATTATCGACTGAAGGCTTATAAGATTTATCGGCAGATGCCGATGCCGGCGTTTGGCCCCGATCTAAGCGGCCTCGATTTAAAGAACATGCTGTACTACCAAAAAGCCACCGATAAAAAGTATCGCGATTGGGAGGACGTTCCCGAAAAGATTAAAACGACCTTTGATCGGTTAGGGGTACCCCAGGCCGAACGGAAATATTTAGCGGGTTCCTCCGCACAATACGAGTCTGAAGTGGTCTATCACAATATGCGGAACACGTTTGAAAAGATGGGGATTATTTTTACGGATACCGATACGGCCCTGCAAGAATACCCAGAACTTTTTAAAAAGTGGTTCGGTAAGTTAGTCGCCCCGACGAATAATAAGTTTGCCGCGTTAAACGCGGCCGTCTGGTCTGGCGGAACCTTTATTTACGTGCCTAAAGGGGTTCACGCCAAAACGCCAATTCAATCTTATTTCCGCATTAATGCTGAAAATACCGGCCAATTTGAGCGGACGCTAATTATCGTCGATGAAGGGGCAAGCGTGGATTACGTTGAAGGGTGTACCGCACCCAAATATGATTCCGATAGTTTGCACGCTGCCGTGGTGGAAGTAAACGTTGCTAAGGACGCTTATTGCCGTTATACGACCATCCAAAATTGGTCGAATAACGTTTATAGTCTGGAAACCAAACGAGCGGCAGCGGACGCCAACGCCACAATGGAGTGGGTCGACGGTAACATGGGCTCAAAGATTACCATGAAGTATCCATCGGTCTACCTGAATGGTGAGGGCGCGCGGGGCACGATGTTGTCGATTGCGGTTGCCGGGCATAATGTGGACCAGGATACCGGGGCGCGGATGATTCATAATGCGCCGAACACGTCTTCTTCAATCGTTTCAAAGTCAATTGCTAAGGATGGCGGTGCGACGGACTACCGGGGCCGGGTTCGCTTTAGCCGTAAAGCGGATGGTTCGAAAGCCCACGTGGAATGTGACACAATCATTATGGATGACCAATCTTCCAGTGATACGATTCCGGTTAATGAAATTTATAATGGGAACGTTGCGATGGAACACGAAGCAAAGGTTTCGAAGATTTCCGAAGAACAGCTTTACTATTTAATGAGTCGGGGGATTTCGGAACGAAAGGCGACTGAAATGATCATTATGGGCTTCGTTGAGCCGTTTACGAAGGAATTACCGATGGAATATGCAGTTGAATTAAACCGACTGATCAGTTTTGAAATGGAAGGATCGATTGGCTAATGGCAGAGAAAACGTTCAAGGAACAAGCTTACGAGGCACTTCACAACGTGATTGATCCCGAACTGGGGATTAACTTAGTGGATTTGGGGTTAATTTACGATGCAAAGCTAACGGACGAGGGCGAGGCCCAAATTCTCATGACACTGACGATTGTGGGCTGTCCGTTGACGGAGTGGTTAGCAGACTCGATTCAAGAAGAGTTAAAGAAGGTTCCGGGTGTGAAGACCATTTCGATTGAAGTGACCTTTGATCCGGCGTGGACGGAAAACATGATGTCCCGTGAAGCGCGCGTTGAGCTTGGAATTTATTAACAGTACTTTGATTTAGACAGTCTTTTAAGAATAAAATACAGTTTTGAATGCTAAGTAAGGGGCTGTGGCTTATGTCACAGCCCCTTCCTGCATTAGTCAAGCCCGGATAGTGGTAACTGATCAAGGTTTTCTAATGATTGAAATTGGAAAGATTGATGTGAGACTGCTAAAGTTAAATTATAGGGTGTGAACCTGATTGGACTTCGAGTCCGTGGTATGAGTAATCATACACTTAGTTGGCTTTCACCATGGTTAAAAGGCATTTAACGGTCTTATGCATGCAGGCCACCACTGCGACCTTATCCTGTTTGGGATAAGGTTCTTTTTGTAATCGATCACAATGGTTATATGATAATTGATGTTGAACTGTTAAAAAGGGTATCGACTGAATTTTCAATCAATTCGTTGTGACTAGCAAAATAGCAAGCAAGATTACGTTAAATTTAGTACCCGTTCTACGGAATCAGTTTCATTAGTTAAGACTTACTAGCGTGACCCGTGAGACTCAATCTAAAGCCAGTTTAGCCAGTAGCGAGTGTAACCATGGCTCAACTGCGAAATTATTCTTGGCCGGAAGTGGGGTGCTTCCGGCTTAGAATAAGGCTCGAATTTGAGATTGCTCAGTGGTTTTTCTGAGTGAGCTCAAATCGATGCCCGCAGTGTTCCAGCCACCCAGTTACACCCGCTGCTGGCGGCAATCTTAACACCAATTGGTATAGAGCCAATCTTTACGGGTTATTTAGTCAGACTCAAAAGAAGCCGCTGACAATTGTCAACGGCTTCCCAAATGGTTGGTTCATTTATAGCGTGGAATCTAGCTCGGTTATAGTTTAGGTAACGGCATCCAAGTCTTATACCCAGTATAATCAGCAGTACGCAGTAACTTTTCAGCATTTGCAACGCGATCAGGTGTTGGGGACTCGATACCTTCCAACCGATACTTGATCTTCATTTCGTGATATTTCTTAACCCCAAGGGTGTGATATGGCAGAATTTCAACTTTTTGAACGACGTTGTTAGGAATTTTTGCAATGTAGTCGCCCAATTCAGCTAAATACTTGTCATCGTCAGTCCGTTGCGGAACAAGAACGTGACGAATCCACATATCGTTATGGTTTTGCGCCATATATTGGATCATGTCCAGAATGTTCTCGTTACCGTATTGGGTTAATTTTTTGTGTTCAGCGGAATTAATGTGCTTGATATCAACCAAGGAGATGTCGGTAACTTGCATCAACCGTTTGAACTTATCGAAAAATGGTTGTTCCCTTGTAAATGGCTGTCCCGAAGTGTCCAAGCAAGTACTGATATCCAATGCTTTCGCTTTTTCAAACAGCTCCAGAATGAAATCGATTTGGACTAATGATTCACCACCACTGACAGTGATTCCACCGGTCTTACCCCAGAACGCGCGGTACTTCATTGCGTCTTCAAGGATTTCGTCAGTCGTCATTTGATCACCGACGTTTAATTTCCAAGTATCAGGGTTATGACAATACTGACAGCGCATGTGGCAACCTTGTAAGAACGCCACGTAGCGGATACCAGGACCGTCGACCGAACCGAATGTTTCAATGGAATGGACGTAGCCAATCAAAGGCTCCTTCGTTGCTTTTTCGTTTGTTGAAACTTTACTGCTTGCCATGAGCCTTCGCCTCTTTAACTATAAATTAATTACATCTTATCGAAGAACGTCCGTGAAATAACGTCATCTTGTTGTTCCTTAGTTAAGTCCGCGAAGTATACGCAGTAACCAGAAACACGAACCGTTAAAGTAGGGTATTCTTCTGGGTGCTTTTGAGCATCAATCAAAGTGTCTTTATTGAAGACGTTGATGTTCAAGTGCATCCCATCGTTCTTCATGTAACCGTCTAACATGTTTACCAAAGTGTCTTTACGTGATTCCAAATCGTGGCCTAACGTGTTTGGCGTTACACCGAAGGTATTGGAAATCCCGTCAGTTGCATAGTGGTATGGTAATTTAGCAGTTGAAAGGAGTGAAGCTAACGCACCGCTCTTTTCAGCGCCGTATGCTGGGTTAGCACCTGGTGAGAATGGTTCACCTTTTTGACGACCGTTAGGAGTAGTCCCGGTGTTCTTACCATAAACAACGTTTGAAGTGATGGTCAGAACAGAAGTAGATAACTTAGCACCACGATAGAGGTGATGAGTGTTCATCTTGCTGTAGAGTTCCTTGACTAACCACTTAGCAATGTCATCTACACGGTCATCGTTGTTCCCATAGCGAGGGAAGTCCTTGTCAACTTCGAAGTTAACTGCAATACCACGTTCGTCACGAATAATCTTAACGTGTCCGTACTTGATAGCAGAAATTGAGTCGGCAGCGTGTGATAAGCCGGAAATACCAGTAGCGAAGGTCCGGTTCAAATCAGTGTCCTTCAAGGCCATTTCAGCGGCTTCATAGTAATACTTGTCGTGCATGTAGTGGATGGTGTTCAGTGAGTTGACGTAAGTGTCAGCTAACCAGTCCATTTGCTTGCCAAACTTCGTCATGAATTCATCGTAATCAATGTATTCTGAAGTGATTGGTTCGTAGGCAGGACCAACTTGATCGCCAGTAATTTCATCTTTACCACCATTAATAGCGTAAAGAATAGCCTTAGCCAAGTTAGCACGTGCACCGAAGTATTGAATACCATCGGCAATTGGTTGTGAAGATACACAGCAAGCAATGCCGTAGTAGTCAGTACCCCATTCAACCCGCATTAAGTCATCGTTTTCATATTGAATCGTTGAGCTATCAATTGAAACTTGGGTTGCATAGCGTTTGAAGTCTTCTGGTAAGCGGTCTGACCAAAGAACGGTGATGTTTGGTTCAGGCGCAGCACCCATGTTGTCCAAGGTCTTTAAGATCCGGTAAGAAGTCTTGGTAACGTGATGACGACCATCGAGACCTAAACCAGCGATTGAAACGGTTGCCCAAATTGGGTCACCTGAGAACAGTGAGTTATAAGTTTCAGTCCGGATAAAGCGAACCATCCGAAGTTTCATAACGAATTGGTCAATTAATTCTTGGGCTTGACTTTCGTCGATGACACCGTTTTCAAGATCACGTTGAATGTAAATATCCATAAGCGCATCAACCCGGCCAACGGACATTGCGGCACCGTTTTGCGTCTTAATGGCAGCTAAGTAGCCAAAGTACATCCATTGAATAGCTTCTTGAGCAGTTTCAGCAGGACGGCTAATGTCGTAACCGTAACTGGAAGCCATTTCTTTCATTTCTTTTAAGGCTTTATATTGGTCAGCAACTTCTTCACGGAGGCGGATAACGTTATCAGTCATTTCGCCGTCGCCGATATGTGCGTAGTCGTTTGCCTTTTCGGCCATTAAACGATCAATCCCATAAACGGCAACCCGTGGTAAGTCAGGAATAATCCGACCACGTGCGTATGCATCTGGAAGACCAGTGATGATCTTGTCGTGACGAGCTTTACGCATGTCAGGAGTGTAAACATCAAAGACCCCTTGGTTATGAGTCTTACGGTATTCGGTGAAAATCTTGTCCATTTCTGGATCTAATTTATAGCCGTATGACTTCAAGGCGTCATCAGCCATCCGAATACCACCAAATGGCATGAATGCACGCTTCAATGGCTTGTCAGTTTGTAAACCAACGATCTTTTCAAGATCTTTGTTAATATAGCCAGGTGCGTGTGAAGTAATGGTTGAAACAACACTGGTATCGGCATCTAAGACACCACCAGCTGCACGTTCTTCCTTCTTCAATGCCAAGACTTTGTCATTCAAAACCTTAGTGGCCTTAGTAGGGCCAGCTAAGAAGCTTTCATCCCCGTTGTACTGTGTGAAGTTTCTTTGGATGAAATCGCGAATGTTGATTTCTTCTTGCCAATGACCACCCTTGAAGCCCTTCCAAGCTTTTGGAGTTTCGGTTTTATCAAATGTAATCATTTTTTCGTCGCCTCCATAAATTTAAAAGCAATTGTAGCATGTGAAATACTTTACAACAGAATAATAACAATATTTCGGGAATATGTAAACGCTTCCAGCAAAATTCTTTTATCTTTTTTTTAATTGCTATTTGAAAGCGATATGAAAACGCTATTATACCAGTGCTTTAGTTAAGATTGAAAAGTTGTGATTTGAACGTTAAGTAAATTAAAGATTGAGATTTTCTTAGAAATATTCATATTCCAAATATATATCAAATTAATTGTGCGAAACTTAATTTTGTGATAATTTGTTTAAGCGAATGGTTCGCGTGAGTTTTAGGGTGGTTGGTCGTTGCTTTTACAGTGAATTTCGTTATGATAAAAGAGTAGTAACGCCCATTCACATCCAGTTTGATGGATGGCAACGATGAAAGGCAGGGGCAAAACGATGCTCAGAAAAATTGAAGATTATATTGATAGCTGTATTCAAAATGGTGACATTTACGGGGCTTCATTTAGTTTGATTACGCCACGGGGAATCGATCAGTATTACCATGGTAAGCAGGGGCGTGATGAGTTTGCACTCGGACTTGATCCGGCGATGCTGTATGACCTAGCTTCGGTGACGAAGGTCGTTGCCACGACCACCCGGATTTTTCAACTGTTGTCGGACCATACGATTCGGTTACATGATTCGGTAACCCGGTTTTTACCGGGGTTTACGCACCCAGAAATTACAATTAAAAATCTATTACTTCATAATAGTGGGCTCCCAGCGGATATTGAACATTCGGATCGAATGAACCGTGAAGACCTGATTACGGCCATCTATGATTGCGAGTTGGAACACGAGCCGGGGCAAGCGACGGTTTATTCCGACTTAGGCTACATTTTGTTAGGTTGGATTATTCGGACGGTCGATGGGTCACTAGCCCGAAGCGTTCAAGATCACATTTTATATCCACTCGCGATGACTAATACGGGTTACAATTTGAACCGACCGAAAGTTCGATTCGTCCCAACGGAGTTTGATTTACGCCGGGGCCAGATTCAAGGGCAAGTACATGACTATAAGGCGTTTCTGTTAAACGGTGAAAGCGGACATGCCGGTTTGTTTTCAACACTGACGGATTTGACCGTCTTTACGGAAATGATGCTGAACTTTGGAGCTTATCAAGGAAAACGGGTTCTGGATGAAAACGTCTTTGACTGGCTCGGCGCTTATGACGAAAATGGTCGTACGTTGGGTTGGGAGCGGTATGCTGGGCAGCACCAGTATTACCACACCGGCTACACTGGTCCGATGATTGCGTTTGATTTGGATCGGCAGCTAGGGTTGGTGGTGCTGACCAACCGGGTTTACCCGACCCGTGAAAATACGGCTTGGAACCGCGACCGAAAAGAAGTTCTGGATCTATTTTTTAAGAAATAAGTTTGAAAACGCGTGCCTAACAGAGGGAGATAATCTGTTAGGCACGCGTTTATTTTTGTAGCCAGCGCAGTCCGGGGATTCTGCGGAACAGGAAGTAAGCGCCGCTTCCAATTAGAACGCCACTCCAGTTTGTCAGCACGTCGTCGGTTTCAACCCAGCGGTCAACGTGCGCCAATAGGTCGAATAGAAACTGACCACCTTCAAGCGTGAGACCGGTTAAAAGGCCAACGGCGATGCGGCGGCGCCAGGACCAGTTAGGGAAGTTCCAAGCTAGAAGACCGCCGAGCGGGACGGTCAAGAGAACGTTGAGCCAAAACTCCGTATCGAGTTGTTGGAACGGAACCGGGTTTAACTTGACGGGTCCCCACTGAATGTAATGAAGAATAACGTCCCCACTAAAATTATAGGAAGTGGGGGTGTAACAAAATGCGGTTAGAATCCAAATGAAGCCGAGTAGCCCGAGACGTTTGAAACGGGTCCACCCGTCGGTTGCTTGTTGCCACTGATGAACAGCAAGCCCCCAAATGAAAATGGTGAGTAATGAAAATGGTAGCCAAGCACGCATGTAAACACTCCTTTATGATGAGTATTATAGAAAAAAAGGAGCCCGTTGGCTATGCGGAGTTAATGACTGAGGTGTGTAAGGAGCTGAATAGCGGGAATTTTGTGGAGGGGATTGGGAACGTGACACTGGCTTTCAAAGCACTTCATAACAGCAATTTTGAAAATAGTTGAAAAAACAGTTGACAGTTTTCAAGCAAATGCGTATAGTTAGTACTCGTTGCTGCAACAGCAGTTATTGATTTCGCAACAGTTGTTGACTTAATAATTTCAAAAAGTTATTGACAAGTTTTGCTGAAGTTGGTATGATTATTTCTGTTGTCGCAACGGCAACAATAACATGTTAATCATTAATGACTTTGAAAAAAAGTTGTTGACAAAAACTTGATTAAGATGTTATGATTATCAAGTTGCGTTAAGCAATTGACGTAACGAATTAGACCTTTGAAAACTGAACAAAGTTTCGACGAATCAAATGTGTAGGGTCTCTTGATTTTGAAT
>NZ_BJEA01000014.1 GCF_005405425.1 Lactiplantibacillus modestisalitolerans
CGAAGCTGTATCTATGCAAATTGTAGCTACTAGGTCGAAGGTCTGATCTAGCACTTACAAGCCACGGACTTTAGTCCGTGGTAGTTGACACTGGGCTACCGCTAAGATAGATTATTGTCTTATTTATGATTTGAGAGGAAAGAAGGAGCACTGTGACCCAATCAACGTATTGGCAACGGGTTGCCGCGCACGCGCAGCAGCAACACCGGCCATTTTTTAGTTTGGCACCGATGGAGGCCGTAACCGGCTCCGTTTTTCGGCGGGTCGTCATGAAGGCCGCCGCGCCGGACTTGTTTTATACCGAATTTACGAATGCCCTAAGTATTACGCACCCGAAGGCGAAGGTCACGACCCGCGGCCGACTTTACGTCGATCCAAGTGAACAACCGCGTCCAATCGTCCAGTTATGGGGAAATTCGGGAACCGATTTTGCTAAGGCAGCTCAGGAGGTCCAACGTCAGGGCTACGAAGCCATTGATATTAATATGGGTTGTCCCGACATCGCCGTGATTAAAAATAGTAGTGGGAGCGACCTGATTCGTCATTTCGACCGGGCAAAAGAAGTCATTGAAGGTGCCCGGCAGGCAGATTTACCGGTCAGCGTGAAAACCCGTTTGGGCTTTGATGAACTTGATGAATACCAAACTTGGATTCCATTTTTATTGAAACAGCAGGTGCCCGTTTTAACGGTTCACTTGCGGACCAAGCAGGAGATGAGCAAGGTGCCGGCGCACTATGAGCTGATTGACAGCTTAGTGCAGATGCGTGATGCTTATGCGCCGGAAACGTTGTTGCAAATCAACGGTGATATTTTGGATTACCAAGCCGGGATGAAACTCGCACAGGCGCACCCGGGCGTGGACGGCGTGATGATTGGTCGCGGAATTTTCCAAAACCCGTTTGCTTTTGAAAGTAAACCGCAACCGCACGCAACCCGCGAATTACTTGAGTTATTACGTTATCAACTGGACCTGTATGACCAATTTATCGATTTAGGCATGCCAGGCCACTTCGCGCCATTACAGCGTTTCTTTAAAATTTACGTCCGGGGGATGCACCACGCCGCCGAAATACGTAATGAATTAATGCAGACTAAGACGACCGATGATGTCCGTGACATTATAAACCGGTTAGAACGCGCTTTGTAAGCTCTTAAGAATAAAAAGTACCGCACTCAATGACCCGGGTAAAATGGGGGTGAGTGCGGTTTTTTTATAATTTAATCCTTTACGAGTTGATTAGATTACCGTATACTCCGAGAAGTCAAATGACAAGTAGCCAGATGTTTGAGAGGAGTTTAATTGACATGCAGGATGCAAAAGTCCGTTTTAAGATGTATAAGCACGGTAAGCTATGGGTCGTTATGGGCCTCAGTATTACGATGTTTAACTTTTATGATCAGTTAGGTGCCCGGGCCGACCAAACGACCACCCCGGTGGCGACGTTGGTAACACCAATGAGTCCGGATACTGAACAAACGAGCCCCGTCCAAGCACCGACTGCCACGAGTGAAGCGAACACACAGCACGCTTCGAACGTAGCGGAAGCTTCGACGGCACCATCGTTAGCCGCTTCGGCTGATCACGCCACGCAACCGGAACTCACCACTTCGGAAGCCCCTGCCACGAGTTCGGCCGCACTAGCGCCGGAATCAGCTTTAGAAAATGCGCACCCCGTCTCCGGGAGTAGCACGAGTGGGGCCGCAACTACTGAAACCAGTACGGCCAGTACTAGTGAGGCGCCGGTTAGTGACGGTGCGCAAGTAAGTGAACAAGGTCCAACGAGTTCGGCTGCGGCTGGTTCGGCGGATGCGACGACCGCGCAATCCGCGCCCGTTAGTGATGCTGAGCCCGGGAGTAGTACGCCGGCGCTAGTGGCTAGTGCGGATTCGACCGCGAGCGTGGCCGCAACTTCAAGCGCTGATGTGGCCAACGAGTCGCAAGCGTCGGAAGCAGCGTTAACCGAATTACCGTCGTCAGCGGTTGAAACCGAACCGACGAGTGAAGCGCCGGCCATGAAGCCGTCCCTTAATTTCACCGAAACTGCGTCTATCAGTTTACCTGAACAACCCGTTAACCCGGTCGTTCAGGAACGGGCCCGCGAAATAAATGCGGCAGCCGAAGATATTAACGTTTGGATGCCGGATAAAAATTTACAAATGTTAGTACTACATGAATTAAAAGATGAAGGCTTTCAAATCACCGACGTGAGCGAAATCACTAAGGAAATGATGGCCAAACTGGAAATGTTTTTCGTCGATGGTCAGGAGCAGGTTCGCAATAAAGCGTACCTTGACGCAACCTTGAACGTTGAATCGCTAGAGGGCTTACAGTACGCCCAGAATATTACCCGGTTTAACTTCACGATTTCTTTAGACGCTCACTTAGACTGGGGCTACCCAATGTCCGCGTACCGCAGTAAATTGTGGGACGTCAGTGCCCTGGAACAAATGAACCTCCCGTTACTGACGGAATTTATCATGCAATTTACGTCGGTTAAGGACTTAAGTGTCGTTAAGGGCATGACGAACGTTTCACAACTCAGTATTGCGGGGAACATGTTGACGGATGTGAGCATGATTCCGCAAGAGTTCCGCGATAAAAACGATACCGCACCAATGGGGGACCAAATCGTGTACATGCCCGGTGTTTACTTGCACATTGACCCCGTGACGGGAAAGTACCAGACGCCGGCCTACGTCATTGGCTTGAACGGTGAACGGGTTCCGGTCAAGGCCGGAGCAAAGTCGACCGCTAAGGGAACTAACATTGACGAAAATACGATTGAGTGGACCAACGTCGGTGACCGGGGCATGTTTGTTTTAGAATGGGACGTTCCAGGTCTAGTGAATAGTACTGGTTTTCCGTTTGATGGCAAGATCGTGATTCCCTACATTGTCGATCAGAGTTATGGCAACGCCCAAGTCCAATTCGTGGATGAGACGGGGCAGTTGTTAACGCAGCCCCTAAACTTACATCAACAGTTAACGGAAAGCCAAGACTTATCGCAGCACGCGCAAGTCCAGGCGGCGTTAGCCGCGTTGAAGGCTAAGGGGTTGAGCGTAAAAGAAGTCAAGGGGGACTTAAATTGGACGGCCAGTCCGGAATTGCACCAGGTGACCTTCGTGATGGAAAAAACGAAGCAGCAAGTGTTGATCACGGCCCAAGATGAAACCGGCCAGCCGGTTGCGGCCTTCCCAGATGTTAACCAGAAGGGGCCGGCCGGTCAAGCCTGGCAAGTGACGGTCCCAACCGTGCCCGGTTATGAATTTGTTTCGGCAACTCAGGACGGGCAGCCGGTAACGGTGACGGATGGGCAGCTAAGCGGCCAGTTCGGTCAACAAGATACGGGTATCCAACTGAACTACCGGCGTAAGACCGGGAAGGTGACGGTTCAATACCTGGATGAAAATAACCAACCGCTAGCCCCTAGTGAGCACTTAGAAGGTAAATTCGGAACCGACTATCAGACGGCCAAGAAGGATATTCCAAATTACCAATACGTGGGTGCAACGACGAATACAAGCGGTCAATTTGGTGAGGGAGAGATCGTTGTCGTCTACCATTACCAACAAGTTGAGGCCGGACCACAGGAGCCGGAACAACCGCAAGAGCCACAGGAACCGGAACAGCCGGAGCCGGGTAACCCAGAAGAGCCGCAACAACCCGAACAGCCGGGAACGGGTAACCCAGAAGAGCCGCAACAACCGGAGCAGCCGGGAACGGGTAACTCAGAAGGACCACAACAACCGGGACAACCGAATCCGGAACGGCCCGAGGAACCCGAAGGGCCACAAGCACCGCAGGGACCCGAACAGCCGAATAATAATGAAGATGCTGATCAACAACCGGATCAATCCGGACCGGGCGGGGACACCACCAATGATTCGTCAAGCACGGACGGGTCACCAGTGGATCATTTCAACCAGGTACCGCAAAATGATCCAGCGGACGTCACCGGCCCTAGCCAACCAGCGACGTCTGGTGAAGTTCCTAGCAATGAACCAACAGCGGTTCCTGCACGACCGCTGACCGTTGCACCAACGACCCCAACGCAATCTGCAACGGCTCCTGAAGCGGGCGCGACCGCTTCAGCTTCACTGGCACCACTCGCTGCAACAACGCAGGCGGACCAACCGAAGCATGCCAGTTTACCAGCCACTGGCGAACACACTAATAGTTGGCTTCAGCGACTTGGTCTCATTTTAATGGGGGCCGGCGCGGGCTTGCTGTGGTGGCGCCGTAAGCATTAAGCACGTTTAAATAGTGGCACATTGAATTAGGATTTGTGTCCAATCACAACCAGAAAAGAATCACCAGAAAAGAACATTGTCACATCAAATAAACTAAACTAACTAACTAAAACCGGATTTGAGCCCTGCACAGCTCAGATCCGGTTTTTTAGATTCTATGCTAGATGGTGCTGATCTACTAAGCGGGCCGCTACTGGCGGCAGTCTTGATACTAACTAGTACAGAGTCGTTTTTGAGGGTGGTTATGGCCGGAACGTTAAGTGAAACTGTTCATCTAATAGGGTGACTTGTTCAGGTTGAAAACCAACGACTTGGATTTCACGTTCCTTCGTTACAAAAATGGCACCGTAGAGGTCTGGCCGGTTAGCTTGCCAGTCGGGGAGCGGGTGACCGGCAAAAAAGAGCCGGGTCGTTTCAATTTCACCATCGATTGATTCCTTAGAGAAAATCGTGACACTTTCAAGATCGTTTTCCCGGGGGTACCCCGTTTGATCATCCAGAATATGGTGGTACGAATGGCCGTTAAACTCTAAATGGCGTTCGTAAATCCCGCTGGTGACGGCGGAACAGGGCCCGGTCGTCACGCTGGCAATGGCGTTTCCCCGTGGGGTGAGTGGGTTTTGAATACCAACGCGCCAGCGGTGATCGGCGTGGAGTGGCGATTCGCCGACCATTAATAGGTTACCGCCGAGGTTGATCATTCCGGCACGTTGTCCAAAGGCTTCCCAGTAGTTCTGGATGCGGTCGGCAATGTAGCCCTTCGCGATGCCGCCAAGGTCGAGTGCCATGCCGGGAACGGTTAAATAAACGCTGAAGGCCTGGTCGTTTAACACAACGTTGGCCGGGTCGACTAAGTTTAAGTGGTCCTGAATCGCTGCCGGGGTTGGAACGTGGGCGTTGTCAAAGCCGATGCGCCAGAGGTTGACGAGCGGTCCAATCAGGGCGTTGAAGCCGAAATGTTCCCGGCTGAGTTCGACGGCCCGTTTTACTAAGCTATAAGTAGCGGCGCTCACTTGGACCGGGTGCTGGCCGGCGGCTTCGTTAATCGCCATCACTTCTGACGGGGTGCGGTTAACGGTCAGTCGATTTTCATAATCGTCAATTAAGTGGGTCGCGTTGACTAGGTAATCGTCGCGGTCGGTGCCAAACAAAGTTAGGTCAATGTCAGTGCCGAGGGCGTGGTGACCAAGGTGCCGGCGTTCCTGCGCAAAATTTAACCGGGCGGGTTGGCCGTGGTAATCGATAGTTGTCATACGAGTGCTTCCTCTCAAGTTCTAAATTAAAATGCCGTTGCAGTGGTCGAGCTCGTGTTGCACGATTTGGGCACTAAAACCCGAAAAGGCCTGTTGTTGGGGGTGAAAATGTTGGTCGAGAAACCGCACCCGGATATCGCGGTAGCGGGTGGCCGAACGTTCGCCGGTTAGTGAAAGACAGCCTTCTTGTGCTTGGTAGGGACCGGATTGATGCGTGATTTCTGGGTTGACCAGTGGAATGGCCAGCGGGCCCACCTGAATAATAATGATCCGCTTGTTAACGCCAATCATGTTGGCAGCCATGCCGACGCACGCGGCTTGGTGGGCGGCCAGGGTGTCCCGTAAGTCGGTAATGACTTGGGCGTCGGCCCGGGTAGCTGGCGCGGCAACCGTTGTGAGGGCAGCGGGATCGTGAACGACGGGTTTGATCATGTAAATAACCTTCTTTATTGATAGTAATAACTGAGTTTATTATAGGGGGGAGGATGAGGTCAGTGCAAGCAACGGTTTGTTCGGTGAGTGACGAATCAAGCGGAAACGTTGTTCAAACGCAATTTCGTTCGTTAAAATATGGGTGATGACTGACGGGCTTTTGGGGCCCAGTGTAAAGAGGAAGTGGCGTCATGAATACGCAATTTGTTAACTTAACAATTAGTGCACCGGTCAGTGGGCAGCGCCAGGCACTGGCCACCATTGACGACCCGGTTTTTGCGGGTGGGATGATGGGAGCCGGCTTTGCGATTACGCCGGTTAGTGGTCAGGTGTACGCGCCGGTGACCGGCAAAGTGACCATGGTTGCCGGTACGCGGCACGCGGTGGGCATCCAGACGCCGGATGGCTTTGAAATTCTGGTGCACCTGGGAATTGATACGGTTGAGTTACAAGGGCAGCCGTTTCAAGTGCAGGTGGCGACTGGCGATCAGGTCCAGGCTGGTCAACCACTCGCGACGATGGATTTGAAAGCGATTACGGCGGCGAAAAAGGCGGCAACCGTCATTACGGTCATTACGAATAGTGTAGCCCGTCACGCCCAGCTCTTTTTGACGGAGAAAAGGACGCTTGAAGCGCAAGCCCCGGTAGCGGTGTGTTGCGGGCGATTAAACACCGCGCCGCCAGCCGCTGATCACGCCCCCGCGGATTTGGCCGCCCCAATTATTGCGGCGATTGGGGGTGCGGCTAACGTACGCGGGGTCATTCACTGCATGACACGTTTGCGATTTTACTTAAAGGACGCTCAGCAGGCGCAAACGGCAACTATCCAGGCTCTGCCAGGCGTGATTAACGTTGTTCAAGCGGGTGGTCAGTACCAAGTGGTCGTTGGGCAAATTGTTGACAGCGTGTATGATGCCGTAATTGACCAGCTTGGTAGCCAGTACGCGCGGGCCCCCCAGGCAGTGCGAGCGCAGACGTGGTGGGCGCGGCTCCGTAACGCGGCTAGTGCGATGATTGCGGTGATGACCGCCGCGATGATGCCGGTCATTGGAATTTTGGCTGGCTCTGGGATCTTAAAGGGAATTCTGGCAGCGCTGACCGGCTTTGACGTGTTGAGCGTGCACAGCGGGACTTACCTCCTATTGAACGCCATTGCGGACGCGACCTTCTACTTCTTGCCGGTGATTTTGGGCGTTACCGCCGCTAAAAAGTTGGGCTCCAACCCAATCGTACTAGCGATTGTTGGGGCCATCCTGATTTATCCCCAGCTCGTTAGCGCGGCGGGGCGTTCTGCCACGGCTTACGTAACCTTTTTGGGGATTCCGACCCATTTGGTTAGCTACACATCGTCGGTTTTCCCGATTATTGTGGCGGCGTGGTTGGGCGTTTACGTGGAACGGGCGCTGAAACGGGTTATTCCGTTGTACTTACGAAGCGTGTTCGTCCCAATCTGTGAAGCCCTAATTCTGAGTTTAATTATTATTGTGGGTCTTGGTCCGTTGATCACAATGCTGAGTCAGGCTCTTGCTAGCTGGATTTTGGCCGTGTACAACTTTAGTCCGGCCTTATCGGGCTTCTTGATTGGGGGCTTCTACCAAGTCATGGTCATTTTTGGCCTTCACTGGGGGTTAATTCCAATTGTGATTAACGATTTAGCAACCAACGGGCATAGTTACATTAACGCCATCCTATCAATTACGATGGTCGCCCAAGGTGGTGCGGTGCTTGCGGTGGCGTTAAAGACGCGTCATCAGCGGCTTCGCGAACTGTCATGGGCGGCGGCGCTTTCCGCCTTTTGTGGCATTACCGAGCCCGCGCTTTACGGGGTGAATTTAAAATATAAACGGGTGTTTGTGGTGGCTAGCATCGCGAGCGCCCTCGGTGGGTTATTGACCGGAGTTCTGCGAGTCGACAACTACGCGATGTCTGGAGCGTTGATTGGCTTTCCAGCCTTCATCACGCCGGGAGTCGGTTTGGGGCCGAACTTTATCGGTTACTTAATTTCGCATTACGGGACCTTGCTACTGGCGACCGGGTTCGTCTACTGGTTTGGCTTTTCCGACCGGTTAGTTGATGAACCGGTGCCGAACCGCCAACCGCTGAAAGCCTGAACTAGCGAGCGTGGACCCAAAGCCTGTTGACCTTTAATGTTCAGTTTGGTTATTTTGATTTGAAAACAAAAAATAAGAGACCGTGGCGCAAGTCACAGTCTCTTATTTATTTTTGAACGAAAACCCAAACGTGGCTCGCGTTAGATTCTTGCGTGCCGTGATAATGACCACTATTGGTCGCGCTGAATGGTTTCTGAGAGCGCATTTAGCGCGCTGGTCGCACTAGTTGGAATTGAACTAGTTGCTGGTTGCCAGGTTGGGTCCTTAGTAAGCTGCGTTTGGTTAACACTGAGTTGGTTAGCATCGGCCAGCGTTAACTGGACTGCCGGTTGGTTTGCGATTTTTAGGGTTGCGCGTTGGCCGGCGAGATGTAACGTAAAGCGTCCCCGTAAAGTTGGCCGGTCCCGCTGAAATAACACTAGTTGGTGGTTGCGTCCTAAGTATAAGCTGGTTGTCGGATGCACCCCAATCCAATGACCCAGGTAATCACTTGTCCGAACTGAGCGGACGCTTGCGG
The DNA here is from genome assembly GCF_005405425.1 of Lactiplantibacillus modestisalitolerans. GTDB lineage: Bacteria > Bacillota > Bacilli > Lactobacillales > Lactobacillaceae > Lactiplantibacillus > Lactiplantibacillus modestisalitolerans. The sequence continues at coordinate 8,566 of NZ_BJEA01000014.1, forward strand.
TTTGAGCGGCGTTTTCAACCGGTCGAACGGTGGACGTGGACCGCACGGGCGGTAACTGACAGCCAATGAGAAAGGTGGCCACGGCCGCCGTGATGCCTAATCCCCAAGTTTTGAACATTTCGATCTCCTCCAGTAACTTAATTCCCGAAATTAAGCCATTACATAACATTATAGCGAATCACTTCGGAAAGGGGAACCGTTAAGGGACGAACTTATTTTGAAATTAATTGAGCACTGCCAATTGGGACCCAATTAGCTCTGAAAATAGTCAATTGCACCCGAAATGGCCGCTGAAAAAGGGTGAAAACTTGTGGGCGCGCGGTTACCAATAATAGTTAATTTAGTTGACTAAAAATTCTAAGATTATAATGAATTATTGATATTTTATGAATTTAAAATATTCTTATCCCAGGCAAAGCTTGATTGGCCGCGCCGAAACGGACGTTCGCTTGTGGTAGCGACTAAAAAGCAATCGATATTTAAGTCAAAATGAGCTACTATATATAGTATTAAATCAAACGGTTGCCACCAGAAGTTGTAGCTGGTGGCACAAGCCTGAAAAGTGGGGATACGTATGTTAACAACGCCGACAAGTGAACTATTAGAACCATTACGCGCCTTACCGGTGATCAAGCGGGGGGGAACTCAAACCAAGTTTCACCCGTATAAAATTGATTTTGTGTTGCATCAGTTGCTGAGTGATCCGGCCGATCGACGGGCGGTGAAGGAAGCGCTCGTGGCCCACTATCAAGACGCGCAGACGATTGAGACCCGGGAATTACGACCGACCATGATCACAATTTTTACCGAGTTGGGTCTCGGGGACGCCGCCAAGCGCTACCAAGATTATTTTATTGCGGAGCAACAACGGTTTGCGGAAGCGATGAACGTCCGGGGGCGGATTGAAAAGCTCTTTAAACGCGATGCGAACGTTGTCCATGAAAATGCTAATAAGGATAGTACCGTCTTTAATACCCAACGGGACCTGGAGGCGGGCGCCGCTAGTCGGGCGTTGGGGTTACAAATGCTCCCAGATTTGGTTGCTAAAGCGCACCTGCGCGGCGATATTCATTGGCACGACTTGGATTATTCGCCGGTAACACCGGAAACGAACTGTTGCCTGATTGACTTTGACGGCATGTTTAAAAACGGTTACAAAATTGGTAACGCCGAGGTCGCTTCACCGCGCTCGATTCAAACGGCCACGGCGCAAATGGCGCAAATTATTGCGAACGTTGCGTCACTCCAATACGGTGGCTGTTCGGCCAACCGGGTTGACCAGTTGCTGGCACCGTACGCCGAAATTAACTACCAAAAGCACATGCGGGATGCGGAGCAGTGGGTAGCCGCAGATCAACGCGCGGCGTACGCTAAAACGAAGACCAAAAAGGATATTTACGACGCGATGCAGGCGTTGGAATATGAAATCAACACCCTCTATTCGTCACAGGGCCAAACGCCGTTTACGACGGTCAACTTTGGTTTAGGAACTAGCTGGATTGAACGTGAAATTCAACGGGCCATTTTAAAGATTCGGATTAAGGGACTCGGTAAGGAAGAGCGGACGGCCATTTTCCCGAAGCTAATTTTTACCATGAAACGGGGATTGAATTTAAACCCCGATGATCCGAACTACGATATTAAGCAGTTGGCGTTGGAATGTGCGACGAAGCGGATGTACCCTGATTTATTAATGTACGACCGGATTACCGAATTAACGGGGAGTTTCAAGACACCGATGGGGTGTCGCTCCTTCTTGCAAGGTTGGAAGGATGAGAACGGTCAGGAGGTTAATTCTGGCCGGATGAATCTGGGCGTGGTGACAGTCAACTTGCCGCGAATCGCCCTGGCAGCCCATGGCAACCAACAGTTATTTTGGGAAATCTTCGATGAACGGATGGCAACCTGTCACCAAGCACTCGCTTACCGGGTAGAACGTACTAAGGAAGCTAAGCCGGAAAACGCACCCCTACTCTACATGTACGGGGCGTTTGGCAAGCGGCTTCCCGCCGGTGGTAACGTGGACGAGTTGTTTAAGAATCAACGGGCGACGGTGTCGTTGGGCTACATTGGGATTTATGAAGTATGTACGACCTTCTTTGGTCCGAACTGGGAGCATGACGAACATGCGCTTCAGTTTGCTGAGGACGTGGTGAAGGCTTTACGCGACAAGTGTGCTCAGTGGGCTCAGGAAAGCGGCTATCATTATAGTTTGTATTCGACGCCCGCAGAATCGTTAACCGATACGTTCTGCCGCGACGATATTCAAAAGTATGGTCGGATCGCGGACATTACCGATAAGGAATACTACACCAATAGTTTCCACTACGACGTCCGTAAACATCCGAGTCCCTTTGAAAAGTTGACGATGGAGGAACGCTTTCCACAGTACGCTTCGGGGGGCTTTATCCACTATTGCGAATATCCAAACTTAACCCAAAATCCCAAGGCACTGGAAGCTGTTTGGGACTGGGCTTACGACCACGTTGGTTACTTAGGAACCAACACCGCCATTGACCAGTGCTTTAAGTGTGGTTTTAAGGGTGAATTTAAAGCCACGGCCCGCGGGTTTGTTTGCCCCGACTGTGGTAACCACGATCCGAAGTACTGTGACGTGGTTAAGCGGACCTGTGGCTACCTTGGTAACCCACAACAACGGCCGATGGTCCACGGTCGGCACGTGGAAATTGCGTCCCGTGCTAAAAATATGTCTCCGGAGATGATTAAACATGCCGCGCGCTATGAACGAACCAAACAATCCGATGCCCAAAGAGTGGCTCGCCGCTGATTTAAGTCAGCAGTACGTCGCGGATTATAAGCCGTTTAACTTTGTGGACGGTGAGGGCGTCCGGTGCAGCCTGTACCTGAGCGGTTGTCCGTTCCACTGCCCGGGGTGCTACAACGTGGCCGCGCAGAATTTTCATTATGGGCAGCCGTACACCCAGGAATTGGAAGACCAAATTATTGAAGATTTAAGTCAGGACTACGTTCAAGGGTTAACCCTCCTTGGTGGGGAACCGTTTCTAAATACTCAGGTCGGAATCCGGATTTGTGAACGCGTTCGCGCGACCTTTGGCCATCAAAAAGACATTTGGTCGTGGTCCGGCTATACCTGGGATGAGTTGCAAAAGGATTCGGCTGATAAGCTCAAAATGTTGTCGCTCATCGATATTCTCGTCGACGGCCGGTTCCTGCTGGCCAAGAAGGATTTAAAGCTCCAGTTTCGGGGCAGTTCCAATCAACGTATTATTGACGTTCCTAAGTCATTGGCTACGGGGCAAGTGGTTATTTGGGATAAATTAGTTCGATAAATCAGTTATCAGGAATGAAGGTCGCATGACCGCAAGTTCCTGATTTTTTGGTTGGTAAAAGGATTGCGAGCGTCAATTTAAGTTGGCGAGGGAATTGAAGGTGAAATGTAAACCGGGCGTCAATGGTTAAACGGTGACAAGATTTAAACAATTTAAGTAAAAATTAGTAAACTTAGGGCCGCAGTCTCGAATTTTTTGGCAAATAAAGCTATACTTAAGTAATGTTCAGGTTCACATTATTAAACATAAAATTTACTAGAAATGAGGCCTAATTCAAATGTATCGTTTTTTTGTTCAACCCCAAGTTGACCAGAAGCAACAATCGGTCTTCGGTTACGAAGTCCTACTACGCAAAGAAACGGATGGTCATTGGTCGGTACCTAAGAACTTCACCGAGTTATCATTAGCCAAACAAGCCCAGCTACTTGAAAAATTGGCCGGTCAATTGAAAACTAAGTTAACAAACCAGGTTTTAGCATTAAATCTCAACCGCGAACAAGCGGAAGATGACTTAATGCTGGGAACGATCATCTATTTAAAGAAGCGGCTTAATCCAGCTTCATTGACAATTGAACTCACGGAAAACCCAACGATTGCGGAAGTTCAAAAGTATAGCTTGTTTTTTCACCAACATGGGATTAAGTTAAGTATTGATGACGTTGGCACCGGCTCAAACACGTTTGATCGGATTCAGCACGTGTTGCCGTTTGTTGACCAAATCAAATTTGCGATGCAAAACTACCGGATGGCGGGTAAAGCGGATCAAATTCCAGGCGCACTGGAATTTTGGAAGCGGGTTGCGCACGAATATCGGCTAGAGTTTATTTTAGAGGGCGTGGAGGATCATCATGACCAAAAAATGGCCGAAGCTGAAGGTATCGTCTGGCATCAAGGCTACCTTTACGGGAAGCCCCACTTAGTTGACGATGAGGCCCAACCTCAGTCCGGTTGCATCTAAAGAAAGGATCACGCAATGACATGGTCATACTGGCGGATTTCGCCCTTTGTGACGAGTATCTTCTTCATTTTGGGTGTTTTGACGCTTTATTGGGTGCTATATAATTGGTTAACGCGCTGGTTCCATAAGCGCCATATTAACGTTGACGATAATACGATTAACGCGTGGCACGGGACGATTTACATGCTCGTCTTCGTGTTTGTCATGCAGGCGTCGGTCGTTGGCAAAGCGGATAGCTGGCAGTTTATGAATTTCCAATTGATTGGAATCATTTTCTGCGGCTTTTTCCTACATATTCGAATCCCGTACTACTTTCTGTTTCCCGTGGTTTTAATTTATATGCTCTTCAACCATTCAATTTATTATTGGGAATCGTGGGTTTACGCGGCGTTCATGATTTTACTTTTTTGGAATCTTAACGCTTTACGAACGTGGCTTCAGAAGCGCAAGTTCCGCTGGGTGTATTATTTAGGTACGGTGATGTCCTACGGTGCATTGCTATGGTGGTTCGTTAAGTTAAAGTTCAATCTGGACTGGTCGACTTACGTGCAGGAATACGTTTACCTCTTGATTTTTGCATTACTACTGTACGCTTACGTCTCAATGTTGACGCAGGACAGTGAAATTAAGTTGCGGCTAGCCCAGTTTGCAAGTCATGACGCGTTAACAAAGACGGCTAACTTTGCGGCGTATTCAACGCGGATTGATTATTTGTTTCAGGATAGTCTCGATAACAATTTAAATTTATCAATGATGATGTTTGATATTGACCACTTTAAAAAGATCAACGATACTTACGGCCACTTGGCGGGCGACCGGGTCTTGCAGACGGTTGCCCAAACTGTTCAAACCGTGATTGATGAAAACGACTCGCACGTTCAGCTCTACCGCACCGGGGGCGAAGAGTTTAATATTTTGTTTGCCGGTTACGATTTGGAGAGTACGGCAACAATCGTTCAGCAAATTTTTGCGGCGATTAACCACCAGGCCGTGCACTATAACGATAAGATAATTCGGGTCACGATTTCGGCCGGCGTCTCGCAACTCGTTGCGGCGGATCATACGCCGGACGACTTCTATGAACGGGTCGATCAGAACCTGTATCAATCGAAGCGCAACGGTCGGATGCAAATTACGAGTGCTTAATACGTCAAAAACGACTTTTCATAACGAAAAGTCGTTTTTTAGTGTTGTACCAATTGGTGTTGCTATGCCGCCAGCAGCGGGTGTCACCGGTTGGCTGGAACACTGCGGGCATCGATTTGAGCTCACGGGGAAACCCCACCCCGCAATCTCAAATTCGAGCCTTATTCTAAGCCGGAAGAACGACACTTCCGACTTAGAATAATTTCGCAGTTGAGCCATGGTGACACCCGCTACTGGCTAGATTTGCCTTAGTATTGAGTTCATGGGTTAATTCAATAAGTCTTAGTTAATGAAGCTAATTTCTCAGAACGATTACTTAAATAAGTTCAATGTAATCTTATTTACTGATTTCGGTAGTCATAGCGAACGGAGTGAAAATTCAATTAGCCGCTTTCTTAGCGGATTAACATCAGCTATCACAGAACCTTTTTCATAGTGGCGTGCGCCGAGCCTAATTAGTCTTGTTGTTTGGTTGCTTGGTGCTTAGCAAAACGCCGGTTCCCCCGGTACAGTTCGACAATTGTCCAGGTCAACAGTGCGAGGATGGCGATGATTAGAATGACCGCTAAGACGTTAGCAAAGGTTAGTTGACCCGCCGTTGGGTGGTCACCAAAGAAGCCAGCGATTTGTGGCGCTAGTCCGTACAGGTTTAAACCGGTGAGGGCAATGACCGAGAACCAACCGAGAATTTTAAGCCACCAACTATTTTTAAAGCGGGCGCCCATTTCGGCCTTGCTGTCAGTCATCATTAGCAGCGGTAGCATCGAAAACGGTAGCGCGAAAGCGAGAAAGACCTGCGAATTATTCATGAGACTGTTAAGGGCCTCGTGCTCGGCGACGGCGCTCTTACCGCTCGTTAGCATGACGCAAATGAGCACGGGAATCACGGAAATTAGCCGGGTGACGAGCCGCCGGAGCCAAAGCGGCATCCGCATATGGACGAAGCCTTCCATAATGACTTGACCGGTTAACGTCCCGGTAATGGTTGAATTTTGCCCAGACGCAAGCAGTGCAATCGCAAAGAGGGCCGAGAGCGCGCCGGAACGGGCAACGTCGATCAACAACCCGTTACTGAGCGTCGACGTATTCGACAACGCTTCGTAGAGACCGAAGAATGACGGATCCTTAACGGTTCCGGTTTTGAATACCGCAACCCCCATAATGAGGAGCAACGCGTTTACAAAGAAGGCGGCGGTTAACTGAATGTTGGAATCCATACTTGCGAATTTAACGGTCCGAGCCACGTCTTCGGGATCATTGTGGTCGATTTTACGCGTTTGAGAAATTGCTGAATGTAAGTATAAATTATGGGGCATGACGGTTGCACCAATAATTCCAAGCGAACCACTAAGTGGCGTCATTCCGCCGACCGTTTTGGTATTGGAAAAGGTTGCGGTTGTTGGCACTAATCCCGCGACAACTTGTCCCCAATCGGGGTTTGATAAAGCGACTTGATAGGCAAAGACGAATAAAATCACGAGGATTAAGCAAACCACAATGGCTTCGATTTTTCGAAAACCAATCTTGGTCAGTAACAATAGTAGTAATACGTCAAACACGGTGATAAACACGGCGATGACGAGCGGAATGTCGAACAGCAAATACAGGGCAATTGCGGCCCCGATGACCTCGGCGATGTCGGTTGCCATGATGGCTAGCTCGGTTAAGATCCACAACACGATACCCAGCGAGCGGCTGGTTCGAGCGCGAATCGCTTGCGCTAAGTCCATCTGGGTCACGATTCCTAGTTTAGCCGCCATGTATTGAAGCAACATGGCGATCAAACTAGAAATCAAGATGATTGACATCAATAAGTACTGGAAGTTTTGACCACCGGTAATCGAAGTTGACCAGTTACCGGGGTCCATATAGCCGACTGCGACGAGTGCGCCGGGGCCGGAGTAGGCAAAGAGCGTTTTCCAAAAGCCGAGGTTCTTGGGGACGCTAATTTTACCGTTAATTTCTTCTAAGGAGGGCCCGTTCGCATATTCAATGAGTTTATGCGGTCGCGCCTTCAGGTCAGGTTTTGACATGGGTGGTACCACCTTTCTTGGACTCAAACTAGGTGCCATTGTAGCCTGTCCGGAATATTAATAAAATCAAAGTCAACTATAATTAAAGTGATTGTGGCATAATTTACATTCGGCGGGTTTAATGGCTTAACTTACGAAGCGGTTAAATAAGACCATCCCGGCTAACCGTGGGCTTAAACTTTAGTTGCATTGTTCATTAATTGTTTTTACGAACGGTAATAAACAAGTGTAAACGTTAGTTAAATCGACAAAAAAATCCGCGCTTACATGGTGAATGTGGTAGGATTAATGAGTAAAATAAGTAGTCAAAGGCTTAAACTAATCATTAATTAGAAAGTTGCGAATACAATTAATAATTGTTTCACAATCTAGAATGGAAGTGAGCGCATGGAAACAAGTCATGGTAATCAACGGCCAGCAGCGTTACCAAATTTCTTTAACCAGTGGGTCAACCATATTCAGGTTCAGCGGTTATTGCGACCAATTAATTGCGGGCTCGTGCGGGTGAACACGGACTTGTTACGCCATGCGCAAGTTAGCGACTACTGGTCGGGTGGTTGGACCGGCCAGCAACTGTTAAATGGTGGTGCGTTAGCTGGTTATCATTGGTTGGTCGGAAAAGCCCAAGTCCGAACGTTGGGACCGCCAGTCAATGCGAGCGCTGGTTGGCTTAAACCAGAAAAGTGTAGTGGCTGAGGTGGACGTTTGAATGGCGTCTTGGGGGGCATTTGTTGAAACGGATTGCGGCTAGTCGTGTTATGACTGGGGTCGAAGACAGTTGGCAGCGTTTCAATTGATGTCGTAATACCGATTGTCAGTCCGGCATATTGGGTCAAAAGTTAGGGCGAGCAAAGGCCACTCGTTTGGGGACGGTGGCGCTTTGGGGACGAGGTAAAAAGAACTTTGAAAGCGGATTACTTGCTTTTACTTGGCAGTCCAGTTTAAGCTTAATTAAACTGTGAAGGAGTGATCTGTGATGAGTACAACTTTTAATCAAACGGAGTTAGCAAAGTACGATGGTCAAAACGGGCAACCCGCTTACGTGGCCGTGGATGGCGTTGTATATGACGTAACCGGGGTTGCCGCCTGGGCAGGTGGCAAGCACCACGGAAACTTGGCTGGTCATGAACTGACCGCGGTCATTGATCAACGGTCACCCCACGGGCGGCGCGTTTTAGATAAGTTAACGGTGGTCGGTAAATACGTTGCCGACTAACGGTGACTTCGTTCGTTTGTTAACGAAATTAAGTCGGGCCGAACGTGAGTCCTGGTATGAAACTGAATTGATGATCATTGAGGCGGTGACGTTGGTCACGGCCTCATTTTTTGGCTCTGTATCAATTGGCTAGACTGGTTTTTCATGGTCCTGCAGTTAGCTACGCCACCGGCACCATGCACAGTTCGCATACTACCGGTGGCTAGGCTAATCCTCAGACCAACCCGCTAGCCCTCACACTCTATTGAAACGTGCTCAGCCAGACTGGTATCTGCGCTTGCTACGCTAAGTCGCCATCGCCAAACCCAGGCGATAACGCCTTAACTAGGCAATGCTCAATACCAACCCGTCTGTCCTCACACTCTTTCTTAATACAATTATAATCAAATTATTACTTACGCGCGTTGACAGGTTAGTGCTATAGTGAACACTCGAAACTAAATTAGGAGCGTGCACCATGCCACGGAATTTTAAAGAAGAAGTTGTTTTTACTGCCATTATGGCCGGATTAATGGTATTTGTTATGACGGCGTACAACGTTACAATGGCTCAGGGGTTTAGCAATGGCTTAGTGCTTGCAATCCTAAGTGGGTACCCATTAGGGTTACTCGTCGCGATTATTTTGGATCTCGTTGTTGTCGGTCCAATTGCGAAGGGCCTCGCTTTTAAGTACATTATTAATGAATATATGCGTAAGAAAACGGTTTTGATTGGGATTACAATTTCGGTTTTAATGGTTCTCGGAATGGTGACTTGCATGTCACTATTCGGGATTGCCGTTGAAGGCCAGTTGGCAGGTCCCCACGTGTTAGCCACTTACGGCCACACTTGGATCTTTAACTTAATTGTTGCGTTACCATTACAATTGTTAATCGTTGGGCCAATTGCCCGGGCAGTTTTAGGGAAAATGCAAGCTGCGAGTGCTAAGGCAAATCAGCCGAGCCAAACGACCATTGAAGATGAAGACTAATTAAGTCGGATTGCGTTTCAGAGTAATTTTTATTCTGAAACGTTTTTTTGTGCTTTCATCGTTTATTTAGCCTGCGGTATGAAAAACGCTGAAACGCAACCCTAGTTAATAGTGTTAATCGTTGAAATGACGCGGCTAGTTGAAGCTGTTAAATATAAATTTATTTATTAGCGTGGTTGAATAATATTGTAAATAGCGTGAAAATGGAAGTGTTTAAAAGGAATCTCAATTAATTTAATTTTAGGTGGGATAGTCAATGGAACGTAAGCGAACACATTTTAAAATGTATAAGATTGGTCGCCGGTGGGCCTTCGCCTGTGCGGTGATCTTAACCCTTGGGGGAACAGCGTTAAGCGTTCATGCTGATGCTGACGATGCAAGTTCATCGACGGCGACGAGCGGTTCACAAGTCGATGCGTCGGGGACGAGCGCGACTCAAACCAACCGTTATCAATTACGAACATCATCATCAGTTCAGTCTAATGATGACGTGAATACGACTGACACTCAGGCCGGGGCAACGAAGTCTGAAACTCAAACCACGGGTGCAACGGAATCAACGACTGATAATGATAGCGATACCAAGCAATCAACTACGACCGAGACGCCGACTACTGCAACGAATGCTACTAATCAGAATGCGTCGAATGCGCAAAAGCAGGGGGACGCTGATAATACGGCGGATGCCGAAGTTGAGTCGACTGACACTGAAGGGGCCAAGACGCCAACAACAACGACTACTAGTGGTAACGATACTGACCAGACAGCTGATGACGTCAATCAGAACGGCCAGAAGCAATCAGATTCGACGACCGGTAAAACAACGACCGTTGATTCGGACGAAACGTCAGCGGCAACAACCACGTCAACTAAAGCGGCGCCGATGACTGATAGTCAGTCGTCGAGCCACCAAGTTACCGACGTAGCGGCCGCTGAACAACCTGAAACGACGACCCTTAATTTAACCACCGATCAGCAAGGCGAATCGGCACAATTAGCCCAACTATTTAGCGCCCAGCTATTACGGAGTACGCGTGCGGCCAACCCGGACGTGGAAGACGGCGGTAACGTTGAGGATGATTTTCCTGATTTACATAACCTACTAGGGGTTTCGTCACAATTCCATATTTTTGCGCGGGATGCCGAATTAAACACCCACGTTAATGGTAACGTTGCGGTTGGTCACCTTGATGGTAAGGTTAATTTCGGAACGAACATCACTGAAGAATTGCTTGATAAGGATATTTCCTATATTCAGAGTTTTTCTAACTTAGCGAACAGCTCCTTCGTCTCGGCCGGGAACAGTCGGACGAATAAAGTTATCTTCGGGGAAGGCGTTTCAATCGATGTTTCTAACCCAAACCGGCCTAAAATTGATGGTATTGATATTGACCATTTGAAATCTTCAGAAGTTTTTCAGGACAAGAACGGTAACGTCTACATCGACTTTGATAAAGAATTTGCAATGCTTGAAAAGTTAAGTGGTCGTTTAAGTAACCAACAACCGCACGTCTACTATACGAGCGCCCATTTTCCGGATATGAATCAACGGGTGATTGACGTTAGTGACCTTGAACCAGACGAAGACGGTCACATCATTGTTAACTTAGCAGCCGACGTTTTGAATACCAGTACACCCCTAACGATTCAAGGGTTATCCGCTGACAAGGACGGGCACACGGTCATCATCAACGTTGATACGGAAGGCAATCAAGATTACCAAGTTAATTCCCAAATTAAAATTCAATACGACGACGGTCATAGTCGTGACCCACACGAAACTGAAGATTTTGGGGATAACCACTTGCTCTGGAACTTTTACGATTCAACTGCGACGGATAAGGTCGCAACTGGGACCGTTAACTTTAACCAAACGTTCCAAGGAAGCGTCCTAGCACCGAAGACCGAAGTGATTGCTAACCATAATTTGGACGGTAACATCATTGCTGATAGGGTCGTTGTGAAGGGTGAAACTCACCGCTGGGATTTACAAGATAATGTTGATAATAAGAAGGATCCGGAGCCTGAACCTGAACCTGAACCTGAGCCAGAACCAGAGCCAGAGCCAGAACCTGAACCAGAACCAGAACCGGAGCCGGAGCCTGAACCGGAGCCAGAACCAGAACCGGAACCGGAGCCAGAACCAGAACCAGAACCAGAACCAGAACCAGAACCTGAGCCTGAGCCTGAGCCTGAACCAGATCCTGACCCAGACCCGGAACCAGAGCCAGAGCCGGAACCGGAACCGGAACCTAATCCTGACCCAGAACCTGAACCAACGCCCGAACCTGAAGAACCAGAACCAGAACCAGAACCAGAACCAGAACCAGAACCAGAACCAACTCCAGAACCAACGCCCGAACCCGAGGAGCCGGAACCGGAAGAATTTGAAAAGCCAGTTCATCCCATCGGTGAATTACCAGAATTACCATCCGTTCCTGGCGAAGGCGGCGAAGAAGAGGAAGAATTCGATAAGCCAGTAACACCAATCGGTGAGTTACCAGAACTACCATCCGTTCCAGATGGAGGCGGCGAGGAAGAAGAATTTGAAAAGCCGGTTCATCCAATTGCCGTCTTACCAGAAATACCGTCACTTCCGAATGAGGGTGGCGAAGAGACTGATGGCACCGATGAGGAAGAAGAACTCGAAGAAACTGAAGAAGAGGTCGATGAATCCGAAGAGGAGCTGGAAGAAGAAGTTAAGGAAGAAATTGACGAAGGTAAGACGCCTGAAGAAGTCGTTGATGAATTAGAAGACGACGTCCAAGAAGACCTTGACAATGGACACGTCGACGAAGATACGGTGGCGGATCTTGAGGTGGCTTTTGAAGAGAGCCAGTCTGAATCGGCCCGTGATCAAATAAAAGAAGACGAAACGTTGCTAACTTTGATTGATCAAGCTATCAAGCAAGCTCAAAAGCAAGGTGACAGTGCGTTAGTTACGATTTTAACGCAGCTTCGGACCGACGTTGCGGCGGACTTAGCCTTAGCACAAGGAAAAGGGTTACCCCAGACTGATGAAACGACCAATCAAGCTGCGCAAGCAACCGGATTAGCATTGATGGGAGCCTTGACCCTTGGGGCTTACGCTGCTCGACGGAAACGACGTCAACAGTGACCATTCAAGTAGGCTATTTAAAGGCGGTTTTAGCGCTTTGCAGATAGTTTTATCGAAAAATAAGAAAAGAAGTTGAGCAGTTGCTCAGCTTCTTTTTGTTTTATGTTAAAAGTTATGACATCATTTTTGTCTTCGAAGGAAGGAAGCCCGAAACATTCTCCAGATTAACTGACGTCTGCGCCTGCTACGATAACAATCCGCGTCATGCCTTTGTCTAGGCAGTACTCGGTTGCTGCAATCTAGCCGAAACGTGTTCGGGCCAGCCTGGTCCTGTGGTTAGCTACGCCATTGATACCGTGCATAGCCCGCACAGCACCAATGGCTAGGCTAATCCTCAGACCAACCCGCTGGCCCTCACACTCTATTTTTTTAACAAAAAAGTCACTAGCCTGACCAATGGTCTAGTGACGACGAATGTAGTTATACTCCTTGACCATACCTAATCCTTTGACCCGTATCGGCCACCTGATAATCAAGTGGTATAAAAGCTAACCCCCATTAGCATTTACAACCTTTATTATAATTGATTGGACTAATTAGTCAATTTATATTCGAATATATTTTTATTAGTTGTTTGAAAATATTTATAGGTACCTATTTTGGTTAATTTAAAAGGACGTAAACGGGCGGTCTGACGCCAAAAAGCTCCCAACCACGATTGGGTGGCTGGGAGCTAGATGTTTGTAAAGACTAATTACGAATTAACTGGGTGAAGTTAAATTCGTTTGGAATAAAGTGGGATTCGGTGTATTCAAATTGGCGACCCTCATCGTTAAAAGCGATGCTGATGAGGTTACCGACACAGTTATTTTTACCTAGTGCTAACTGGGTCGTATCGGTTTCGTCAGCGGAATCAACGCGGAGCATCCGCTTAGCCACCGCAATTTTAATTTTTAGCGTCCCCTGTAAGTAGCTATAAATCGACTGGCCGGCGATTTTTGCGGTGATTCCGGGTGTCAGTTGGGCGTTAAAGTAGTTAATATCTAGCACTGCGCGGACGCCATTGATGACCCGTACCCGCTGAATGGCATAGACTGGGATTCCGACTTCGAAGGCGGTTTTGCGACTAAGTGGCGCGTCAACAATGACTTGTTTAAAGCTGACGACGTCGGTTTGGTAGTCTAAATGGAGGTCAGCGTTTTGCGTTTTTAAGCCGTTCATGGTCCCCATGTTTAAGCTAAATTGTTGCATTTGCGGCGCGTGTTCTAGCAAGACCACGCCACGGCCCTTGACGCTGTAAACTAATCCTTCCTCGGCGAGGGCCTTAATCGCTTTGCGGACGGCGTAGCGGCTGCTATCGAATTCTTGAATGAGGTCGTCTTCAATTGGTAGGCGCATTTTAATGCTATAAGTGCCGTCCATAATGCGTTTCCTTAAGGTTTGATAAATGGTTGTTACGGTGTTTTTAGTCATACGATCACCCTTACTACAATTAAATTAGTTATTGGAAAATAAATAGTAAACGCACCCTGAAAATAATCGGTCAGAATGAAGACCGCTGCTTGGTAGCGCTAACTCACCCCTAATTATAGCAAATTTTGGGTTAATTTAAACATATGAACGAATAAATTTCATTATTTATTCGAATAAAATTGACAAAGTTAAGCCGCTAATTCATAATGTAAGCGAACACAACGTGTGGGGCGCTTGCGGGCGCCACAAATAGGGGGGACTGACAACTATGCAAATTGAACAACAAACGTTAACCGCCGCGGGGCACCCATTTCAGGTGACGGCGTATTGGTTAGATCAAATTTCAGATTTTGAAACACCGGTGGATTATCCAGTGATGATTATTTGTCCGGGGGGCGGTTTTACGTACCATTCTGGCCGCGAAGAGGCCCCGATTGCGACGCGGTTTGCCGCTGAAGGGATGCACACGGTCGTCTTGAACTATCAGTTGATGGATACGCACACGGCAGTCTACCCGTGGGCCTTACAGCAGGTCGCCCAAACGGTAGCGTGGGTCAGTTCCCAGACGGGGCGACACGTCGATGCCCAGCGAATCTTATTGGCAGGATTTTCGGCGGGCGGACACGTGGCTGCGACGTTCAACGGGGTCGCCCATGATCCGGTCTTAAAACAACGCTACCGGCTTGACCAGTATGCTGGCGAAATCGCAGCGGTCCTATTAGGGTACCCGCTGATTGATTTGACGGCCGGCTTTCCCACGGACGCGCATACCCGCGAACGAATGACGACGGATTCACGATTGTGGGCCGCACAAAAACTGGTAACGGCGCAAAGCAAGCCGGCCTTTATTTGGCAAACGATTACCGATGAATTAGTGCCGGCCCAAAATTCGCTCAGTTACGTGCAGGCACTGCTTGCGCACGGCGTGGCAGCGGAATACCACCTATTTGGTAGTGGAATTCATGGTTTAGCGTTGGCGAACCACGTGACGGAAAAGCCCGGAAAGACGAAGTACCTCAACCAGCCGGTGAGCCAGTGGATTGGCTTGGCCACGCGCTGGCTTCAGACGCAGGATTTATTAGCAGGAACATTTTGAACAGGACGGATAAACGCAACGGCCGAAGAAAAGTGTAATTCTAAAATGAAAGTATGACGAAAGTTAGCTGACTTTTGGCGCACGTTTCGGCTATTAACATGAGGCAACACACAAGCGGCTGTGACTAATGTCACAGCCGCTTGCTTACGATTAGTCAAGCTCGGATAGTGGAAACTTTAGCTAAAAAACATCCTTTCGATATAATGTTTATCGGCAATCAACCAAATTAAACAGGGCGAAAGGATGTTTGATATGTCTGAACAAAGTAAAGTGATAGTAGCTTAGTACATACCTATGAAATTGTAAGGATCACTTAATAAATGAAATCAAGAGATGAAAATAGCGTAAGCAATCTTTGTGGGAGACATTGTGAGTAGCATCTCTTTTATTGATTGAATAATTATCTTAGCGTGCTATGAAATAAGTCATGATGGCTACCAACTCTAATTAAGCGGATTGATGGATTAGTTTTGTGGGGCATATAAATTACTAACACATCAACTTTACCATCAGATAGATGGTATTCATAACTACCATTGTAGTTACCACCGCGATTATCCAAGACGTGCGGTTGATATTCAGCACTAACAATGCCGTTAAGGTGCAATTGATTTAAGGTATTTAAGAGATTGGCTATTAATTCAGGGTGATGTTGCTTCAATTGCTGATAGTCTTTCTTAAATTGGGGTTCAACTTTCAATTGATACATCAGTCTTTATCCAGATAGCTTTTTAATTCGTTGACATTATTGAAGCTAAGGGCATCGTCGGGGATGATGCCAAGCTCCTTCGCTTGAGCGGCTACCAGAGCTTTTTTAGTAGTTTCTGTTGGCTCATCTGATTCAGCTAGCACTTCAAATGGCACTTTCTTCTGAATAACCAACTGACGAGCAGCTAAGTTGAAATATCCGTTAATGCTTAGCCCCATGGATTTTAGTTCCTTGTTTAATTCTTTCTTGAGATCATCATCAAGGCGAATAGTAGTTGGTGTTGTTTTCATAGATACCACCTCCATTTATATATCATTCTACCATACAATTGACATACATAAAGCCCTAAACCACCGTAGTATCATCATGGTAAGCACCAGTCTTTTGCACGTCTTTAGTTACCGTTTAAACCGCGAACTGAACAAATTGCGCCCTGACATTCTGCGGAATGGTGCGGTATAATTTGAGTTACTAATAGCTTAAAAAAGTTTAAAGGGGCGATCGAAATGGCGACTAATCAACACATGGTAATCATTTCACTGGACGCCCTGGGTTACCGGGATCTTCGGGAACATCAGGACGAACTACCAGTTTTAAAGCAACTGATTACCGGTGGGACCTGGGTCAAGTCGGTGACGGGAATTTATCCGACACTGACGTATCCGTCCCACACCACGATTATCACGGGCCAGTACCCGCGGGTTCACGGAATTGTGAACAACACGAAGATTCAGCCGGAGCGGCGCTCCCCGGACTGGTATTGGTATCAAAAAGACGTTAAAGTGCCGACGCTGTACGACTTAGCGCGCAAGCGAAAATTAACGACCGCCGCGTTTTTGTGGCCGGTCACGGCGGGGAGCAAAATTACATATAACCTCGCAGAAATTTTCCCGAACCGCATCTGGACCAACCAGGTGTTGGTTTCACTGAAGGCCAGTTCGCCATTGTTTTTATTAGCCATGAATCATAAGTATGGCCACTTGCGCAACGGCATTAAACAACCGCAACTTGATGAATTTATTACCGCCTGTGCGGTTGATACCTTAGTTAATAAGCAGCCCAATTTAACAATGATCCACTTGGTCGATATGGATAGTATGCGTCACCGCTATGGTGTCCGTTCGAAGGAAGCAATGGCGGGGTTGCACCGATTGGACAAGCACGTTGGTCAGTTAATTGAAGCAACTAAGCAGGCCGGAACCTTTGCCGACACTAACTTCGTTATTTTAGGCGACCACTACCAAATCAACGTTGATCATATGATTCACTTAAACACGCTCTTTGCCAAGCAAGGCTGGTTACATGCCCGTGCGGATCAGACGTTTGATGATGACTGGTCGGTGATGGCGAAGTCGGCGGACGGGGCCACCTACGTTTATACTCGCCACTTTGATGATTGGGCGCGGTTAAAGGCCCTGATTAATGAAGTGGAAGGGGTTGAAACCGTGATTGATGGTCAGGCGGCAGCTAAACGCGGAGCCGATCCCGATTGCGCACTGATGGTTGAAGCTAAGGCCGGCTATTACTTTACCGACGAAAGCCGACGACCGCTCGTGGTTGAACCAGTCCATCCTGATACGCTGGGAACGCCCGACCGCTACCACGGCGTGCACGGCTATGATCCGGATAAGCCGGATTATCAGACGACCCTCGTCTTTAATGGGCCGGCGGTCAAGGCAGGTGCGACGGTTGACCATGCTAATTTGGTCGATGAAGCGCCAACCTTTGCCCGCCTACTGGGCCTCCAGTTTCCAGAACCTTTAGCGGGCCAGTGCCTGACTGATATTTTTAAGGAGTCTTAATTCAAAATGAAATTAAACAAGCAGCAGTGGAGCTGGGTCTTTTACGATTGGGCCAACTCCAGCTACGGCATTATTGTGACTACGGCGGTTTTACCCGTTTACTTCAAAGCGGTGGCCCAAGCTAACGGGGTCAGCGCCGCGAACGCCACCGCCTATTGGGGGTACGCCAATAGTATCGGTACGTTACTCGTTTCAATCCTCGCACCGGTTCTGGGCGCACTTGCGGATTACCCGCGCGCTAAGAAACGGATGTTAAATACGTTCGCACTCGTCGGGATGGTGATGACCTTGGCTTTGAGCGTGGTTCCGACCAGTGCCTGGAAATGGTTGATGGTCGTGTACATCTTATCGATTATCGGTTATTCCGGTGGGAACTTGTTTTATGACAGTTTTTTGACCGACGTTGCGCCGAATGAACAAATGGACCGGGTTTCAACGTACGGCTACGGCTTTGGCTACCTGGGGGGCGTCTTAGCGTTTATTTTATTCTTAGTCCTGCAGTTGACTAACGGCTTTGGTCAGTTGTCGAGTTACGGTGTGGCTCGCTGGAGCTTTGTTTTGGCCGCGGTTTGGTGGATTATTTTCTACGTGCCGTTGGTTAAAAATGTGCACCAGAAGTACGCCCTCAAACCTAGTGGTCAACCGGTCCGCTCCAGCTTTAAGCGCGTCTGGTCGACTTTGAAGCACATCCGCAACTACCGCGCCGCTGCTTGGTTCCTCGTCGCCTACTTCTTTTACATTGACGGCGTTGATACGATTTTTACGATGGCAACGTCCATTGGGATGGACATGGGAATTTCCACCACCACGCTTATGCTTGTCTTGTTGGTGGTGCAACTCGTCGCCTTTCCGTTTTCTTTATTATACGGCTGGTTGGCGAACAAGACCTCCACGCGGACGGGAATTTTGCTTGGCATTGTGATCTACCTGGGTATTTGCTTGTACGCGTTGCGCTTATCCAGCGCGGTCGACTTCTGGGTGCTTGCCGTCCTGGTCGGGACGAGCCAGGGTGGGATTCAAGCGCTGAGCCGTTCGTACTTTGGACGCTTGATTCCTAAGGAAAGTGGGAGTGAATTCTTCGGCTTTTATAACATTTTAGGTAAATTTTCGGCCGTAATGGGCCCGGTATTGGTGGGGATTGTGACCCAGTTGACCGGCCAATCCACGATTGGGGCCGCCTCACTCAGCATCCTCTTCGTTATCGGCCTGATAATTTTCTTGGCCTTACCGAAGCTTGATCAAACGAAATCAGTTTAAACCGAAAAAATTGGTTTTATGGGATATGATGTTGAGCTGTTAAGAGAACAGTCAATTTGAGTTTCAATCAGTTCGCTGTAACCAACGAATAAGCGTGATTACGCGAAATTTAGTAATCCTCTGCGAAAGCATCTTCATTATTTAAGGCTTACTAGAATAATCCGTAGAACGCAATGTAAAAACCAGTCCAGCCAACCGGTTACACCCGCTGCTGGCGGCAATATTCACACCAAATATCATAGACCCGAAAAAAACCGGCGTTGCCTTGAGCAGCGCCGGTTTTATAATGCGTTACAAGTTCATCTCCGTTTTGCGTTGGGTTAACCGTAATACTCCGTAGTAGGCTAAGCCAAGCACTAACCAAGCGCCCCCGATTAGTTTAGCTAAGCTACTCAGGTTGATCATCACGAAGAGAATGATTGCAAAGCCGATTATCGGTACGAGCAAGTGGTGCCAATAATCACGGGAATGCTGGCGGATGAAGAAGTGGTTGACCACCGCCACGTGAATGACTAGAAACGCAGTCAACGCACCGCAGTTAACGATTTGTGAAAGCGTACCACTATCATTCATGAAGGCGAGGCCGACGACCAACGAAATGCCGGCGACGAGCAATGTGCTGACGTAGGGCGTCTTGAACTTAGGATGTACTTTAGCGAGTGCTCCCGGTAAGTTCCGGTCGCGCGCCATCCCGAACAAAATCCGCGAGATGGCCGCTTGCGCTGCGAGGGCGTTGGCGAAGCCCCAGGAAAGAATTGTGGCGATGGTCGTTAAGTTTGCCAAGAACGGCCCACCGACCCGGCCGGCGACGACGTAAAACGCGGTATTGAGGTCGGTAAAGGAGCGCCAGTTGGGAACGATTAAGGCGGCCAAGTAGGTTTGTACGATGAATAGGACGCCGACGAGCATTAGCGCCCACATGATGCCCTTACCAACGGCGCGGTTCCCACCGGTGGTTTCTTCGGCGAGGGTGCTGATTCCGTCAAAGCCGAGAAAGCTGAGGACGGCAACCGAAGTGGCGGTCATGACGAAGTTTAAATTGAAGTAGCGGGGATCGTAAAAGGGCCGGAAAGTGAAGCCGTCACCAACCCCATGGGCTAAACCATACACGCCGAGGACGATGAAAAAGGCTAACACGATCAGTTCTCCCGCCAGAAAAATGCGGTTGGCGATGGCCGTAAATTCAATGCCGCGAATATTAATGATGGTATTAATCGCAATAAACGCAAGCAACCAAATCCAAGTTGGTACGGCTGGAATGAGGGCTCGTAACGAATTGGCGGCAATGATGTAAAGTAACGCTGGCACGAAAATGTAGTCCAAAATGATCATCCAACCGGATAAGAAACCAATTGTTTTATTGATACCCAATTTAGCGTAGGTGTAGACCGAACCGGCAATGGGAAACGCCTGCGATAATTGCCCGTAACTAAGGGCGGTAAAGAACATGGCGACCATCCCGATGGCGTAGGTCAGTGCGACCATGCCTTGTGATACTGATACGACCGAGCCGTAGATGCCCATTGGTGCGATGGGCACCATGAAAATTAGCCCGTAAACGACTAGGTCCTTGACGGAGAGGGTCCGTTCGAGTTCCTGATGATAGCCAAAATCTTGAAGTGAGGCCCCCGTTTGCTGGGCCGGATGCTTAATTTCCATAAACCATTACCCCTTTTGTGGGTCCGGGGTGAAGCGCCCGGACCGCAAATCTGTGAAATAGTGTCGTAAATAAGTAAAGAAGACCGCTGGATTATCGACCATGTGATTATGACCACTATCGGGCGTTACTACTAAGCGGGCGTTCGGCATTGCCTTGACCATTTTCTTGGCGGTAGTCAGTGGCATCGTTTCGTGGTCGGCAAACATTAAAAGTGTCGGTAGCTGGATGGTTGCCAGCCGTTTGGAGAAGTCCCAGTCGCCCAGGTCACCCTCAACGACGAATTCATTATCACCTTGAAAGTAGTTGTAAACCGGCTTTGCCTGAATATCGACTTGGTGGGCGAGGGCTGCCGGTTGCCGGCGATTAACGTATTCGTGGTACAGGTGAGTAATCAATTGGCGGTAGTGCGGGTCGGTCCACTGGCCGCGGCGTTCAATGGCTAACATGTAGGCGTTCTCCGCGGGGCTGAATTCGTGTTCACGAATTTTGCGCATCCGTTTTAAATAGTCGGCAATGTTGTCGACCATGCTAATGATGATGAGTCCCGCGAGCGCCTGTGGATGGTCGGCCGCGTAGGTCATGGCGAGCATGCCGCCCCAGGAATGACCAGCCAAGTAAAAGTGGTCGTAGCCGAGTTGCTGGCGGACTTCTTCAACTTCACTGAGGTAGTAGTCCTCGTTTAAAAACCGCTGACGGATAGCGGGGTCGTCCCAATCGGGGGTGTCGGAGTACCATGAACCGAGTTGGTCGTACATCGTGACTTCGATGTCGAGGTCGGCCAGCTCGGGACCGAACCGCTCAAACACTTCGTGGGTGTCACCGGGTCCGCCGTGCAGACAGAGTAGTTTGGTATGGCCGCCGAGGTTGCAAGTGTGCGACCACAGGTGGTAGCCGTTGCTCAATGTTAAAATCCGGGTTACGTTACGCATGTGATAAAACCTCCCATATGAATTACCCCTAACGATAAGGCGGGGATTGATTGGGTGCAATCGGGATGGTCACAATCGATTAGTTAAAAGCGTTTCCAATTTAAAGTGTGGGTTAATTAGGCTTCAAAACCAAAGCCAGGTTTAAAAAGCCCGTTAACCGCAAGCAGCTGATGGGGTTAATGGGAGCGGTTGGTACCAGCTAGTTTGGGGGTCACGGGTATGGTAAACTGAAAGTACCAAAACGCGGAACGGAGGGGTTCGGATGCGACAACGAAGAATGCGCTGGTGGGTCGTTTTACTCACGACCATGCTGGGAGTCGTGGCCTTCATTTATGGGCTACAACGACCACTGACGGCGCGCGCCGACTATGAGGTGACGAAGTACCGGGTTAACGTGGCCGTACGAACGGATGGGAGTGCGGACGTCCGTCAAGCGGTGACGTATGATTTTGATGACAGTTATCACGGCGTCTTTAACGTGCAGGACCTGCGGGGGATTAACGGGGCCCAGCTACAGGGCGTTACGACCCGGTTGAACAAGCAGGCGGCCGTGGCTGCGACCGCGCAAACGAATGAACGGGATCAGACTTACCAGGTCACTCAAAATAAGGAGCGGATGCGGGTGAAGGTTTACCGGAGCGTCCAAAGTGGTGATCAACTCACCGTGACTTACCGCTACCGGTTACTCGGCGTGGTGACGAATTACGCAGATACCGCGGAGTTGAATTGGAAAATCATCGGTACTGGCTGGGACGTCGACTTGCAAAACGTCCGGCTTCAAATTCAGTTGCCGGCGCGCTCAATCAAGCAGTTACAGGCGTGGACGCACGGTCCGTTAAGCGGACACACGCAGGTTGACCGTAAGCGGGGACGGGTGACGATGACGCTGGCTGAAAATCCAGAAAACGAGTTTGTTGAGAGCCACCTCCTGTTTCCAACGAGTGTGACGGCCGCTAACCAGAAAACCAGCACTAAGCAACGTAAGGCCGCCGCACAAAAGCAGGAGGCGGCCCTGGTTGCTAAAGCCAACCAAAAACGCAAGCAGCAGCGTGCGGTGAAGCACGGCGTGGTTCTGTTAGCCGTGGCGGTGTGGTTGATACTGGCTGGTTACTACTTGTACAGTATTAAGCGCCGGCCCGTCACCGAATACCAGGCGCCGATTCCGCTAAACCATTCCTTTGACGTGCCACCGGTTAGTCCGGCGGTCGCCGAAGCGCTCTGG
Source organism: Lactiplantibacillus modestisalitolerans (assembly GCF_005405425.1). Classification (GTDB taxonomy): domain Bacteria; phylum Bacillota; class Bacilli; order Lactobacillales; family Lactobacillaceae; genus Lactiplantibacillus; species Lactiplantibacillus modestisalitolerans. The sequence continues at coordinate 31,406 of NZ_BJEA01000014.1, forward strand.
TCGGGGAGCGATCCGAACGCCAACGCATTGACCGGCGAATTGCTGGTGGATGCGGCTCAACGCACCGTGGACATTACCGTTGGCCCTGAAAAACGCCGGCCCAACGTTACCTTAACGCGTAATGGTACGTTGACGAATGCGTTTTGGAACCAGTGTTTTGACCAGGTCGGGCGTGACGGGCAGTTTACGCTTAAGCAGTTAAAAACGTTTAGCCTAAAGGATAAAAAGGGGCGGTTACAAAAGGGTTATCACCGCTGGCAAAAAGACGTGATCGCACAAACGACCGGCTACAAGGACGCGGGCAATCAAGCGTTACTGAACCAACTGAAAGTCGCGCCAATTGTGATGTTCTTTACGGGCATCGTGATGGCTGGCCTGGGCTTTTTATGGTCACCGCAAGTGGCCTTGGGGTTAGCAGTGCTCGCGACCAGCGGCTTTTTAGGCTTTGTCGGTTACTACGTTCATCAGCGCAAACGGGTGCACGCGTTGAACGACCGGGGCTTGGCGTTAGTCAATCAAATTAACGGTTTGCAACGAATGCTCAAAGATATTGGCCACTTTAATACGGCCCAAGTGGGCGACTTAGTTTTATGGGAACAGCTCTTGCCTTACGCGGCGGCTTTTGGACTGGCTAAGCAGGTGACCAAGCAGCTAGCCGTGGACTTTGGCGAAGCGGCCCTAGAAACGAACTTCATCGTTTACTACCCGCTCTTTTATGCGAATGCGGTGAACTTCGACCTATCTTCAACGATTAACCACAGTGTGAATAATGCGGTCAGCTCTTCGGGTGCGATGAGTAACACGGCGGGCGGTTCCGGCGGTTTTTCTGGTGGTAGTTCCGGGGGCTTTGGTGGTGGTTCCGGTGGCGGCGCTTTTTAGTCACAGCCGCTTGCTTATTGCCTCATAATTAATAGCCGAAACGTACACCAGCTAACCGACTTTTGGTACCCGTTTGTTTTTCAAACCGCCGAACCTGTCATGACGGAATTGGGGCTTGTACTTCGGCGGACGAACCGGTAACCTTAGGGGGGATGTTTTATACAGAAATGGGTGATCAATCAATGACAATCAAACTAATTGCGACCGACTTGGACGGCACCTTGTTAGATGATCATGGTGATTACGACCGGTCACGGTTTGCGCGCGTGTACGCGGCGTTACGCCAGCAAGGCATTACGTTCGCGGTGGCGAGCGGCCACTTTGCGCGTGAAATTGCGCCACTTTTTGAACAGTATCCGGATATTTGGCTGATTGGGAGCAACGGCGCGGAGCTGGCGAAGGCGACGGGAGAGGTCGCTTTAAAGACCTTTTCAACCCAGACGCTGACGCAAATTCGCCAAGCGCTAGCGGCTTACGACGAGTTGCAAGTTGTTTTATGTAGTGACCAGGCGGTGTATACCACGGAAAATCATAGTCCGCGGATTGCGGCGCGGTTGCGGGAAAGTTACCCGCAACTTAATATGGTGGCGCAGTTGGCGGACGTGACGGCACCAATCATTCGCGTTGACTTACACTGCACACCGGGCCAAACGGCGCAGTGTGCCTACGAATTGAAGCCAAAACTGGCGGGAATTGCAACACCGGTAGCGATGGCGTCCGACATGTTAAGTTTAGTTCAGCCGGGAGTGCACAAGGGGACCGCGTTACGCGCCCTGGGGCACCGGTTAAACGTTAGCCCGGCGGAAATGTTGGCATTTGGGGACGGAACCAACGACCTCGAAATGTTGCACGCGGTTAAGAACGCGGTTGCCGTTCATAATGCGCCGAAAAACGTTCAAGCCAACGCCGCGACCGTCACCGGTACCAACAATGACGGGGGCGTTTTGCGCTATTTGGAACAACATTTTCTAGCTTAGAATTGGCCGATTTTCTGAAAGGGCCGTGGTTTTGATTGCAATTCACCGACGCCGCATGCTAGAATTCAGATATATGAGAAACGACACAGGAGGCTGGGAGCGTGACTCCCGACCTCTTTTATTATCCGCGGAACAGCCGCTGGTCTGAAAAAGAGAGGTATATGAATGCTCACCGTAAATAATGTTAGTATGCAGTTCTCAACTCGCAAACTTTATGAAGATGTTAACCTAAAATTTACGCCGGGAAACTGCTACGGCGTTATTGGCGCGAACGGCGCCGGTAAATCAACGTTCTTGAAAATTTTGGAAGGTCGGCTCCAGCCGACGACCGGGACAATTTCAATGGGCCCGAACGAACGGATGTCCAGTTTAAACCAAAACCACTTTGCCTTTGAAGACGAAGTCGTTTTACAAACGGTTATTCGGGGCCACCAGAAACTTTACGATATTATGGTGGAAAAAGACGCCCTATACGCAAAACCCGATTTTAGCGACGAAGATGGCATTCGCGCTGCGGAACTCGAAGGGGAGTTCGCGGAAATGGACGGCTGGAACGCTGAAGCGGAAGCTGACCAGTTACTACAAAACCTGGGAATCGGCGAAGAGTTGCAACAACTCAAAATGAGTGAACTGACCGAACCGCAAAAGGTGAAGGTGTTACTAGGGCAAGCCCTGTTTGGGAACCCCGACGTCCTATTGTTAGACGAACCGACCAACGGGTTGGATGTTCAGTCCATCAGTTGGTTGGAAGATTTCTTAGCGGACTACGATAACACCGTCATCGTGGTGTCCCATGACCGGCATTTCTTGAACCAGGTCTGCACGCACATGTGTGACGTGGACTTTGGTAAGATCACGCTGTTCGTTGGGAACTACGATTTCTGGATGGAATCGAGTGCCTTAGCAGCTAAGTTACAAGCTAACGCTAACGCGAAAAAGGCCGACCAAATCAAAGAGTTGCAAGAATTCGTGGCTCGTTTTAGTGCCAACGCTTCAAAATCGAAGCAGGCAACTTCACGGAAGAAGCAATTAGAAAAGATTACGCTGGACGATATCAAACCGTCTTCGCGGAAGTATCCGTTTATTAAGTTTACGCCGGAACGGGAAATTGGGAACGATTTGATCCGGGTTGAAAACGTCTCGAAAACCATCGAAGGCGTTAAGATTTTGGATAATATCAGTTTTACGTTGCGACCAAAGGAAAAGACGGCGCTAATTAGCCGCAACGACCTAGCAACGACGACGCTGATGCAAATTATCGCTGGAACCCTGGAACCGGACACTGGTAGTGTGACTTGGGGCCAAACGACGTCGCGGACGTACCTGCCAAAGGATATTAATGAAGCCTACGTAGGTAGTGAATTACCAATCATTGATTGGTTACGTCAGTTTGCGTCGAAGGAGGAAAGTGACAACACCTTCCTCCGCGGTTTCCTCGGAAAAATGTTATTCTCTGGGACCGACGTTGAACGTCCGGTTAACGTGCTTTCCGGGGGCGAAAAGGTTCGCGGGATGCTGTCCAAAATGATGCTTAGTCGGGCGAACGTGCTACTACTAGATGACCCGACGAACCATTTAGATTTGGAATCCATTACGGCGTTGAACGATAGCTTAATTGATTTTCCAAGTGCGATCATTTTCACGTCCCATGACCATGAATTTATCCAAACGATTGCCAACCACATCGTGGAAGTTAGTTCGAAGGGTGTGGTTGACCGGGCGGATACGACGTACGATGAATATTTAGCGCATGAGACGACTCAGCAACGGGTGACGACGCTGTATTAATGTACTAGGATTACTGATAAAAAAGCCTAACACGGGCTACACTCGCTTGATATAAGCGGGTCTATGATATTTGGTGTTGATGGATAAAAGCCATTAACACCAAATTTTTTGTTGCTAAAATAAGTAAGATTACGCTAAATTTAGTAGCAGTTCTGCGGAACCATCTTCATTATTTGAAACTTACTATAATAATCCGTGGAACTCAGTATAAAAACTAGTTTAGCCAGTAGCGGGTGTAACCATGGCTCAACTGCGAAATTATTCTTGGTCGGAAGTGGGGTGCTTCCGACTTAGAATAAGGCTCGAATTTGAGATTGCGGGGTGGGCTTCCCCGTGAGCTCAAATCGATGCCCGCAGTGTTCCAGCCCACCGGTTACACCCGCTGCTGGCGACAATGTCGGTGCCAATTAATACGGAGCCAAACCTATTCATCCCAATCAATCCCCCAAGTCTGGTATGATAAAAGCAGACTAGATTGGGGGATTTTTTGAATGGCGCCAGAAATTGATCGACTTTTTCGAAGATGGTACCTCGGACAACTGCTGGTTTTATGGGGCTTTGCGGCACTCCAGCTTTTTACCGTTGAAAACGGGTTATACTTTCCGGCGGGCGGGATGGTGCTGCTAGTAACCGGCTTATTTGCATGGTGGCCCGCAGTGCAGGAACCGCAAGTGCGTTGGCGGCGGTTACGGCGTTTCAATGATTATTGGCAAACGATTTGGCAAATGATGCTGTTACCGCTATTACTGGCGAACATGGTAATGTGGGTGAGTCAGCACACGCAGCTGGATCAGCAGGGCCTGATTGCGATGGCCTTAGCTTACATGATCATCATGTTTGTGCCGGTCGCCTACGTGGTGCTGCGCAACGTTCAGTCCGTCGTGGGGCGAATTGCGCTCCTGATTTCGGCCGTTTTTAGTGGGGTGGTCGGGGCCCATAGCACCTTTTTAATCGTCCCGCTCCCCGTTCCGGCCGTTTTCTCGATGGTCAGTGATGCCGGCATTTTGGGGGCGGTTGGCTTCGTGGTGACCGTTGGTATCCTGATGCAGGCCTGGAACTTTCGCTGGCCGTCATGGCGACTCAACCGGGCGGCAACGCCCGGACTGCTTAGCTTGATGGTTGCGGTTGGGGTCCTTTTTAGCCTCTGGAATGCTTTTAGTAACGGGGCCTCGTGGGCGACGACTTTCACCCAGTGGCACTTTCACTTGCGGGCGGCGACCTGGAAGATGATGCTCAGTGGCTTAGAACCAGGCATTGCCGAGGAATGGCTTTACCGCTTCGCGGTGTTAAGTTTGCTTCTAACCGCGTTCAAGCAATCCCGTTGGCGCATCGACCTCGCCGTTTGGATCAGTGGGAGCCTGTTTGGTTTGTGGCACGTGACCAACGTGCTAGCGGGGCAGGCCTGGTCCGCGACCGCTGAACAAATGCTGTTTGCCGCGGCGCTCGGTTGGTTTTTAGCCGTCGCTTACCTATATAGCGGCAGTTTGTTATTGCCAATTAGTATTCACGCGGTTTTAGATATTTTAAGTATGATGGCGTCGGGAACGCAGACGATGACGGCCCCCAACGCCTTTGAATGGCAAACGGTCCTGGTCACGGCGCTTTTATTTGGCGGGCTAACGCTCTTCTTCTTAACGGGTCAGCGCCGGCAAGCAATTCAAGCACGTTTACGTCAGCGGGAACCTCAGTAGCTTTTAGAAAACAGACAAGCAACGGCTTTTTGACGATTTTGTTCGGATAAGTAGGCGGTGTTCGAATCATCAACGTCACTAACTAACGGTTTGGGTGATTTATTAAACGCTGAAACTATCCAAAAAAGGGCTTAAAAGCCAGATTGTAACAGGTTTGTAATCTTCGTGTTATCTGCTTGCAACGCCAGCTCGTTATACTAATCGCAGATACGTTAAAATACGTTGTTTTACATAAGCTTTACTAAATGGTTCATAGTTGGGAGCAAGATCGGTCGACTTTTTCAGGACATTTATCGTGGCTAGCGGTAAATGAAAAGTTGCTCAGTTGGGTGGACATTCATTTAGTAGGCACTGCAAACCTCTCGGGATGGGCTGGGTCCATGACGAGGCGCATATTCGCAAGTTGAACTTGCAGACCGATCATGACTAGTGTTGCGGCACTGGTCTTTTTGTTTGCAATCAAATTGTTTTGGGGTACATTGATAGGCGTTGTCTCAATTGGTGTTGAGATTGCCGCCAGCAGCGGGTGTCACCGGGTGGCGAAAACACTGCGGGCATCGATTTGAGCTGACTCAGAAAAACCACTGAGCAATCTCAAATTCGAGCCTTATTCTAAGCTGGAAGAAATCCACTTCCGGCCAAGAATAATTTCGCAGTTGAGCCATGGTTACCCCCGCTACTGGCTAGACTGGTTTTTAGATTGAGTCTCACGGGTCACGCTAGTAAGTCTTAATTAATGAAACTGATTCCGTAGAACGGGTACTAAATTTAACGTAATCTTGCTTGCTATTTCGCTAATCACAACGAACTGATTGAAAATTCAATTGGCAACCTTCTTAGCAGATCAACACCAAATATCATAGACCCCTTTTTTTTATTATTTGGTGCTAACTAATCAGTCTTGGAGTTGTTCAGCTCAGGCTTTAGTGACGCACATCCAGGCGCAACGACCAGCAGCCATCCGCCGTCCCCGGGACAAATCGTTATCGCTCGTTAATAAATTCAGTTATAATCGTTAAGTTAACTAGCAAAGGGGATGAGAATTTGGCAAAATTTGAAACGGAACGCTTGGTATTGCGGCCCGTCAGTCCGGCCGACCACGACGCGTTACGCACGTTGGTCTTTGATCCACAGGTTGTGGCTTACTTACGTTACCGGTTATTAAAGACGGAGGCCGATTTTGAGCAGGCGTTTACCGACCATTTTTTGGCGGATGCCACGACGGTCTTTGCGCTTGAAACGAAGGCTGACCACCAATTCGTTGGCTTTTACGAATTCCACGTTACGGAGACGACCGGCATTTTAACTTACGCACTGTTGCAGTCCGCGTGGGGGCACGGCTACGTTGCCGAGGCTGGTCGCGCCTTGATGGGGTACGCCTTCAATACGTTAGGCTTAACGCACTTGGAAGCCCACTACGCCCACTTGAACCCGAACTCGGGTCGGGTGATGGCTAAAATGGGAATGCGCGAAGCTGGCGAGTTGCACACCAAAACGTTGGACAACGGCCAGGTCGTACACGTCATGAAGTACGTTTTGGATAAAGGGGACTGGAACCGCGCCCAGTCGCAATCCGCTTAGCCCGCGTTTGAAAACCAGTTTAAAATTTACAATTTGCTTAAACGGCAGTTTAACGCCGGTGACGGTCACTTACAGGGTGATTCGTCGCCGGCGTTTTTGGGCTCTTTTTCAGAAAAAACCTTGGCAGATCCCCGTGCTTTAGTGTACCGTAAGTAATGGACGAATTATCTTAGAATAAGCTGGGGGAATGATTGTGTCGAAGAAAGTCATCCTAATCGTGACGATTGCCTTACTATTATCAAACGCCATGAACGGATTAGATAGTACGATTATTAGCACCGCCTTACCGGCCATTATCAGTGACTTGCACGGCTTACAACTGATGGGCTGGATCGTGGCCGTCTTCTTACTTGGGGGCGCGGTGACCACCCCGCTATGGAGTAAACTTGGCGAGCGGATTGGTAATAAGCGGGCTTACCAAATTTCAACCTTCATTTTTGTGATTGGGGCGCTCCTTGAAGGGTTAGCGCCCAGCATGGTCTTCCTAATTGCCGCGCGAACGGTGATGGGAATTGGGAGTGGTGGCATGACCGCCATTCCGTACATTATTTACGCCGAGATTTATCAGGACCCGGTCAAACGGGGCAAGGTTTTCGGCTACGTGACGGCTAGTTTTAGTACTGCCGCCATTATCGGCCCGCTCGTCGGTGGTTTCATCGTCGATCACTTCGGTTGGCACTGGGTGTTTTACATCAACGTCCCCATCGGATTAGCGTCGATCATTGTAATTCAGTGGCTCTACCGGGCGCCGAAAGTTAAGCCGACCGCTAGTCGCGTTGACTATCTCGGCGCCATCTTGTTGAGTAGCGGCTTAGTCAGCTTGCTGGTCGGCATTGAAATGATTGGTCAACTTTCCGGGCTTGCGGTTGGCGCGATCTTTTTACTAGCCGTTGGGTTGTTAGCTGGTTTGGGGCTAGTCGAACGGCGCGCCGCCGACCCAATTATTCCGTTACGACTATTTAAAAACCGCTACCTACTGGCGGCCTTTGGCATGTTCTTTCTCATTTACGGCTTCTTTGTCGGTTTCAACGTCTACGTGCCAATGTGGGCGCAGGGCTTACTGGGCACGACCGCGGTCATTGGGGGCGTCACCCAGATTCCCGGTTCGGTGACCAACTTTTTGGGCGCCCAGTGGAGCGGTAATTTAGAACGGCGCTGGTCCACGCGGGCGGTCGTGATGATCGGCTTTGTTGGCATGCTGATTGCTGCGGGGCTACTCGTCGTTGCCGGTCCGCACACCAGCTACGGTGTCTTGCTGATTGCGAGTGCCTTTCAGGGGTGCGGAATCGGAATTTGCTTCACGGTCTTGCAAGTGAGTGTGCAGCAACAAGCCGACCGCCGCGACGTCCCAATCGCGACCTCGTTTAGCCTGTTGGTGCGGATGCTCGGGCAAACTTTCCTAGCTTCGGTTTACAGTATCGTCTTGAACCACGCGTTACTCACGGGGGTCCGGCACTCTGGGGGCCAAATCACCATGAATATGCTGAACGAACTCAGTGACGCAACCAGTGCCAAACAGTTGCCAATCAAGTTGTTGCCGGCGATGCGAACGATTCTCCATGGTGGCTTGCACCAGATTGTGGCAGTGGCGTTCTTGCTATTATTGCTTGGCCTGGCAATTAACGTCTGGGGCTTCCGTGCGCCCCGGAAACGCACGCACCGAATACAGCGAGCCGGTTTGAAGCACGCCCATAATTAAAGTAGCTTGAAAACATTTGTTCCCCTCTCGGAAATACGGTATGATAGGTAGGTAAGCTAAAGAGATGGGGAGAAATTGAAAATGATGAAATGGATTCGACGCGTCGGGTTAACGTTGGGGATTACGGTGGGACTCGTGCTTGGCGGTTGCCAGGCAAGTGCCCCGAGTCGCGCAACGAGCAGTTCGCAGGCGACGAGCAGTCAAATGACCGACAGTCAAACGACGAGCAGTCAGGTAGCGACGGCCAGCGGGACGACTTTAACCGGCAACCACCAGCAAACCTATCAGCAACTGGCCCAGCTGACTTACCAGTCGGGGCAACCGGCGGCCATTAAAGTGAATAGTGGTAAGAGTACCCTGGCAGCGAGTCAGTGGAAAAATTCGAAAATTGATTACGGCCAGTTGGACCGTTTAAACCGAACGACGACTGATACGGCCTACCTAAGTCGGGCCAACCTTGGCAAGTCGGCGGGGCGTACGGCCCAGAACTGGCAACCGACCGGCTGGCACAACCAGCCCATTAAGGTTAACGGTAAGCGGGTCTACCCGCAAAATCGGGGTCACCTGATTGCCTATACAATTTCATTCAACTTAACGAGTAGTGGTCAGTACCGGTCCGGGGAGGCTGGTAGCCTGGATAACCCGAAAAACTTGGCGACCCAGACGGCGTACTCCAACCAACAGACGATGCAAATTTACGAAGAACAAGTTCGCAACGCCCTAGCCCAGGGGAAAAAGGTGATCTACCAAGTCACGACCGTCTTTCGTGGTAACGAATTGATGCCCCGTGGTTACTGGTCACAAGCCGTTTCAACGGATGGGACCGTCAACTTTAACGTCTACATTTGGAACGTTGAACCGGGCGTGCAGTTTGATTACGCGACTGGCCGGGGACACGCTGACGCGCAGCTCCAAGTCGCCGGTGCCGACCGGGTGACGAGTAGTGCTAATACCAGTTCGAACCGGAATCAGCAGAACTCAACGACTAAGCAAGTTGAACGCGAACTTTATAAGTACGGGACTAAGTTGCTGAAAAAAGCGTTCGATTAAGGCGCTTTCAGGACAGATGCTGAAAAATGTCGGATTCCGCGACAATGTTTAAAAAGCATCGCTCGCAAGGATTCAATTGGGGGTATACTAAGGCCATGAGCGTTACTTAACCGCTGTCGAAGAGGTTTCTCTCATGCAAATCGACAAGTAGCGTTTGCAATCGTGAATCATTGGGTTCCTTCCCAAGTGCCTGTGATTTTCCATATCACCAGACGGCTCCCATCCGTTTGGGTCGATCAATCGTTTGATTGCTGTTTAATTACCCTAAAGGAGGCTGTGGCATAAGTCACAGCCTTTTTGGTGTCTCCTCATATTAATAGCTGAAACGTGCGCCAAAAGTCAGCTGGCTTCGCTTAACCCCGTAAGTCAAACAATCCAAGCCCAGAATTATTCGCCTTACGCCGTTAATGCTCACCAGCTAACCGACTTTTGGCACACTCTTTTTTTGACACCGCAAAAAAATTAAAATTTTGACGCGCCTTGGGGGGCCTGCGGTTACGAACCAACTTTTTCCCAAGGTGGCTTGTAAACGATTTAAAAATGTTTTATGATAGATTCATTCAAATATTAGAATGAAAGAATATAGGGAGGCCGTTAACATGGTTAGTAGTGAAGAAGCGCTTCAAGAATTCCGCGAAACGATTCCGATTTTTGAAGTCTTAGCGGACGAGCGCCGGCAACAGATCATGATTGAGTTGACTAAGCATGCGCACGGTTTGACCGTCGGCGAGTTAACGAAATTAATGCGCATCTCGCAGCCAGCCGTATCCCACCAACTGAAAACGTTAAAGGATCACCACTTTGTTGCGGTTGATCGCCAAGGTACACGTAATTTTTACCACGTGACTTTCGACGAACCCCTGACTAAAGTTGAACATTTAATCCACACGTTGAAGGCGGACTTAGAACTAAAACCGTACTTACACTGAGCACAATGCGCCACCAAAGACGCTGTCCGGGGAGGCAGCGCTTTTTACGGGCGCTATATTCTTCCATTCGAATATAAGAATTAAAGTAAAGGGGTGATTATGATTTCAATTCGTACGGCGTTAGATTTACAGCGGGCGATGTACCAGTTATTGGGACAACGGTCAATTTCTCAAATTACCGTTGAACAGATTTGTACCCGCGCGTTTATCCATCGCAGTAGCTTTTATCGCTACTACACTGACAAGTTTGATTTGTTAGGGCAAATGGTTATGCATGCGCTTGAAGAGTTATTGGCAGCGGAACGTACGGATGCGACCGGATCAGCAATTATCGCTCAGTTCATTGGGGCGCATACCCAGATTTTACGGCACCTGCTCGTGACGAATGCGGAGGGTGACAATATTCGTTGCCAACAAGTCATCAACGATTGTTTTGTGACGTTGGCCCAAACGGAGTCAAGTGACCACGTTTTCGTGACGATTCGAGAGTCGCAACATCCAGATTTAACCGCCTACTTAGTCAGTGGTGCGGTGATGAGCATTGTCCAATGGCTGAACAATAGCGGTCGCGACGGTCAGTCTGCAAGTACCCAGGCGACCATTCAAGCGACGCTAGCGACGATTTTCTCGCTAGAGCAGCATACGGTTTAATTTTTGGTGAAGGAAGGTTTCAGGGCAGTGAAAATGATACGCGACGAATGGAAATCCATTCGTCATAGTAAAATTCTATGGATTTCAGTAGCTGTAATGGTACTGATCCCATTCTTATACAGCGTCTTCTTCTTGACGTCTGTTTGGGACCCGTACGGGGATACGAAGAATTTGCCCGTCGCGGTAGTTAACAATGATAAGCCAGTTAACTATCAAGGCAAGCGGTTTGCCGTGGGCGAGTAGATGGTTACGAACATTAAGAAAAATAAGCAGTTAGATTGGAACATTGTGTCTGAAAAGCAGGCCAAGCATGGCATGGATAATCGGAAATATTACATGGTCGTAACGATTCCAAGTAATTTCTCCAAGCACGCCACGACGGTCACAAGTAAACATCCGCAAAAGATGAAATTACACTATTCGACCAATGCTTCCCTTAACTATATTGGTAAAGTAATTAGTGATACCGGTGCGACTGAATTGAACTCGCAGGTGCGTTCGCAGGTTACTAAGGCGTACGCGTTGGCGATGTTTAAGCAAGTTAAAACGGCGGGAGAAGGGTTCCAAAAAGCCGCGGATGGCGCAACCCAGTTGAAAAACGGGAGCGTGACGTTACAGAGCGGCTTAAAGACCTATACTACCGGCGTGCACACTTTGAATAACGGGGTCATCGAGCTCAATACGAGTGTCGGCCCGTTAGCTTCAGGAGTCGCCCAATTAACTGACGGTTCCGGGCAAGTGACGGCCGGGTTAGGCCAATTAAATGGTAAAACTGGACAACTTGCTAGCGGTGTGAGTCAGTTACAAAATGGTTCCGGTCAGGTTACCACTGGCTTGAACACGTTGAACGGCCAAGTTCCGGTTTTAGCGAGTGCGGTTCAACAACTTTTTAACGGTTCTGGTCAAGTCACAAACGGATTAGTGACGTTGGACGGGCAGGTCCCAGTTTTGGTCAGCGCCGTTCAACAACTGTTCGGTGGATCGCAGCAAGTCACGGCCGGCTTACAAACGGTTCAACAACAAACGCCTACATTAGCAAGTGGCGTTAACAAGCTCGCTAATGGGTCTAGTCAAGTAACGGCTGGGTTAGGCCAATTAAATGACCAAGTGCCAACGCTAACCAGCGCGGCTGGTAAATTGTTTGCTGGCTCAACCCAGTTAGTTGGTGGCATCGATACCTTAAATACTAAGGTGCAACCAATGATCACGAACATGCCGAGGTTGGCGAGTGGCGCAAAGCAGGTTTCCGACGGCTTAGCTAGTTTTAAGCAGCAAACGGCAGCCTTGCCAACGCAGGCCGATCAGTTAGCAACTGGTTCTCAACAATTATCAACCGGGTTAGTGAAATACACTGGCGGCGTTTATCAGGTGGCTGATGGAATTAATCAGCTGAATGCGCGTACTCCGGCATTGACTGATGGTGTTAATAAATTATCAGAAGGTACGACGCAATTGAAAAAAGGCGTTAACGACTACACGGGCGGTGTTCAGCAAGTTAGTGAGCATACGAACGAGCTAAGCCAAGGCGCTAGTGCTTTGCAAAGTAAGACCCAGTCGTTGCCAGCAAGCACTGAAAAGCTTGCACAGGGCTCAGCGGGGATTAACACGTCCGTTGGTCAATTGGCGGATGGTAGTCAGGAATTAACCGACCAATTAGAAAAAATCTACCAAGCAAGTTCCAGCAACGAAACGAAGCAACAAGTTAAAGCCATTGAGACGAGCTTAACGACGTTGGCAACCGACATGGCGACGATGGAGAAGCAGTTAAGTGCGAGTGCCCAGACTAGTGATAACGCGGATCAAATTAACGCGTTAGTTACGGACATTCAGAAGAATGCGGCCACTTTGAGTAGTAGTCAGGCTCAACCGGACGAAACGGCTTTACATCAACAAATTAATGCCAAAATCGATGGCTTAAAGACGTCACAAAACTTAACGGATGATCAAGTTAAGGCGCTTAAAGCAAGTTTAGATAGCGTTCAGGTGACGACAACGGCCGACGATAGTCGAACGCAGGCCACTGCGGCGTTAAAGGCCAACCTGTCGAAACTTCAAACGCTTGCTAAAACGAATGCAAGTACTTCTAATGATATGACGACAACCTTGGCAAAAGATATTACCCAGTTAAAGACCACCACGAGCACCGTGTTACAACAAGTTAACACGATGACGGCTGGCTTGAAGGATTTGGCGGCTGGTTCGCAGGAGCTAACCGACAACTTAACTGAATTGCAGGATGCGACGACTAATTTGTCGGCTGGCTTAACCGGCTTGAATAAGCAGGTGCCAACGCTGGTTTCAGCCATTGATGGTTTATCGAGCGGCTCGACAGCGCTTAATACTGGCGTTCAAGACCTCAACGGGCGGTCAACGCAGCTTACTGCTGGTGTGGCTAGCTTAGATCAAGGCGTCAACGGAACTGAAGACGGCTTAAAAGCCAAAGTACCAGTACTGACGGGGGTTATTAGCCAGTTAGCCGATGGAACGCAATCATTAGTTGGTCAGAACGCTGACAAGCTAACGAGTGGCGCGGATCAGTTACAAGCTGGTACGGCAACCTTTAAGGGTAGCGTTCCGCAGCTGATTTCTGCGGTCGACCTCTTAGCGGCTGGTTCCCAACAAGTAACTAGCGGTGTGACCCAAGTAAACGCTGGCATGCCAGACTTACAACAAGGGATTACCGACTTGCATTCAGGCGCAGTTCAATTAAATGGTGGCTTGAAACAGGTTAATGATGGTGCCGGGAGCTTAGCAAGCGGTGTTAGTCAGTTACAAGCTGGTTCAACCCAAGTGACGGACGGTTTAACTACCTTGAACGTTAAGACTAAGCAACTTATTAGTGGGGTTGACCAATTAGCCGACGGTTCAGGAAAAGTGACGAACGGTTTAGCGACCTTGAATGGTAAGACGGGTCAGCTTGCGACTGGCGTGACCCAATTACGAAATGGTTCTGGTCAAGTCACGAACGGGTTAGGCCAATTAAACGGTAAGACGGGCCAACTAGCTAGTGGCGTTTCCAGACTAGCCGATGGTTCCGGTCAAGTGACGGACGGGTTAACGACCTTAAACGGCCAAGTTCCCGTATTAGTCAGTGGCGTGCAACAACTCTTTAGTGGTTCTAGTCAAGTCACGGATGGTTTGAACACCTTGAACGGCAAAGTGCCAACCTTAGTTTCTGGTGTCCAACAACTCGCCGAAGGGGCCGATCAACTCGACAACAACTCCGGCAAACTCTTAGACGGGACGAAGAAGATCAAGAACGGGAACAAGACCCTTTCGAAATCCCTTCAAAGTGGGGCGGATACCATTAAGGCCACACCACTCAAGTCGTCCAACGCCAAGATGTTTGCGACACCGTCTAAGTTGACGCACTCGAATTACAGTTACGTGCCAAATTACGGGCACGCGTTAGCACCGTACGTCCTTTCATTAGCGCTCTACGTTGGGGCGGTCGTCTTTAACTTCGCCTACCCAATTCGGCGGATTGCGGACGACGACGGGACTGCGACCCAGTGGTTCTGGAGTAAGGTTGCGGTTGGGGCGCCGGTCGCAATCGGGATGGCGATTATTGAATGTATCGCCTTACTGATTGTCGGCCTCGAACCAATCAACATGGCCGGTTACTTCTTGACCGCGATTATGATTGCGTTGGCCTCGATGTTCATCGTCATGTTCTTGTCGATGCTGATGGATAATCCGGGCCGGTTCCTCGCGATGGTGCTGTTGATGCTCCAACTTGGTGGTTCTGGTGGGACCTTCCCAATGGAAATTACCAACCACTTCTTCAACGTTATTCACCCGTACCTCCCATTGACTTACTCGATTCAAGCGTTCCGGCAATCCTTAACTGGTGGCTGGGGCGACGGAATCTTCTGGTCATCGATCGGAGTCTTAGGGCTCTTCATGATTCTTGGTCTCGGATTACTCTGGGGTTCCATGGTCTTCTTGAAGAAGAAAAATCTGCAACAACCTTCGGATGCTGAAATTCAAATGAAGGCAGGAAAATAAGCGTTAACCGCAACCTTTAATTAGGGCGGTTGACGGCGGCGGTTCCGGCGGTCACTTAGGTGGCTGACGGGGCCGCTTTTTGGTTGCGTTCAACCGCGAACAAAATTCACGAGTCGGTGCGAGGGTTGTGGTATGATATGATGTTGTTTCAATTATAATTTAATTAATATTTAATAATTAAAGGGGGTTGCGTCTTGGGCATTTTTTTAAAACTCGGTTGGTACTTTCGCCGGGAATGGAAGCTTTACCTTGCGGGGGTTCTCGGGCTGGTCTTTACCGCCATTATTGGAATCATTCCGCCGCGCGTCATCGGGAACGTCGTTGATGGGATTAATCAACACCGGCTAACGGCGCGCTCACTGGCAATTTACCTTGGTATTTTAGTGGCCGCCGCCGTTGGTCAGTACCTGTCGCGGTACCTGTGGCGCAACGCCATTTGGGGCGGCGCGGCCGGCCTTGAACGGACGCTCCGTGAGCGGCTGTTTTGGCACTTCATGAAAATGGACGCCACCTTTTATCAGAAGTACCGGACCGGTGATTTGATGGCGCACGCCACCAACGACTTAACCGCGATCGAACGGGTCGCCGGTGGTGGGATTTTACAGTTCGCCGATTCAATTATCACCGGGGGAACGACGTTAATTGCGATGATGGCGCTGATTGATTGGCGCTTGACCCTGATTGCGGTCGTACCGTTTCCGCTCCTTGCGGTTGCGTCACGTTACCTCGGCAAAAAGATTCACGTTGCCTTTCGGGCCTCCCAAGCCGCCTTTTCCCGGCTGAATAACAAGGCACAGGAAAGCATTAGCGGAATCAAAGTAATCAAAGCTCTCGGGCAGGAAAAGGCCGACGTTGCGGATTTTAACGATCAAATTGACGAAACCATCAAAATCAACCGGCGGGTCAACTTCTTGGACTCGCTGTTTGATCCGGCGATTACGCTGATCATTGCCGTTTCGTACGCCGCCACGATCATCCTAGGCGGCCTGTACGTCACCCACGGCATTATCACGATTGGGAACCTCGTCTCGTTCGTGACCTACTTGGGCATGATGGTCTGGCCGATGTTTGCGGTTGGGATGCTTTTTAACACGATGGAACGCGGGAACGCTTCCTACGACCGGGTCATGGAACTGCTTAACCAAACGAGCGCCATCGTTGACGCTAAAAAGGGGCTTACAACGCGCCCCCACGGTGATATTGACTATCAAATTAAGCAATTTAATTATCCGAACGACGCCGGCACGAGTCTGGTCGACGTCCACTTTCAGTTGCATGCCGGTCAAACGCTCGGCATCGTTGGCCGGGTCGGTTCCGGTAAATCGACGATTATGCGGTTATTACTCCGCGAATTTGACCAGTACCAGGGGCAAATTCGGTACGGTGGTCACGACATCAAGCAGTATGCGCTTGACCAGTATTTGCCGGCCATCGGCTACGTGCCCCAGGATAGCTTTTTATTTTCAAATACGATTCGCGAAAATATTCGCTTTGCCGACCCGCACGTCAGTCAGGCAACGGTTGAAGCCGTGGCCGCTAAAAGCGACTTGGCCGGGCAAATCGCAAGCATGACGGATGGTTATGATACCCAAGTAGGTGAGCAGGGGATTTCCCTTTCCGGTGGTCAACGGCAACGCTTGGCAATTGCCCGGGCGCTCCTGATCGATCCGGAACTGCTGATCCTAGACGATGCGTTGTCGGCGGTCGATGCCGAAACTGAGGCTGAAATCCTGGCGAACGTAAAGGCTGAGCGGGCCGATAAGACGACGATTATCGCCGCGCACCGGTTAAGTTCGGTCATGAACGCCGACGAAATTATCGTCTTAGACGCCGGCCGGGTGGTTGAGCGTGGGACCCACGCGGACCTAATGGCTCAGCACGGCTGGTACCAGGCGATGTTTGAACGGCAACAACTCGAAACTAAAGTGAAGGGGGCGGTGCACTAATGGCAGCTCGTCAATCCGTATGGGCCCGCAGCATGCCGGTCAAGGAACAATTGAATGTGATCCGGCGGCTCCTGCCGTACGCCAAACCATTTAAGTGGTACTTTTTTGGTGCCATCCTGTTTTCAGGACTCGTGAGCGTCGTCAATATTTACCTTCCCCGGGTGTTACAAACGTACTTAGACCGCTACCTTCGAACTGGCAATGCGACCACGGTAATTATGTGGTACTTTGCCGCCCTTTACTTCTTCGGCATGGTCGTACGGGCGTTATTCCAGTTTAGTCAGAACTACGCCAGCACGATGGGGGCCGAATACATGCTAGAAAACGTTCGCCGTCAGTTATTTGCAAAGCTACACCGGATGGGGATGCGCTACTTCGACCAAGTGCCTGGCGGTTCGATTCTGTCCCGGCTGACGAACGATACCATGTCGTTTTCCAACTTCTGGGCCCTATTTAACACACTATTTACGGCGTTCTTTGCGGTTATAACTTCTTTTATCGCGATGTTGTTAACGGATCAGACTATTTCGCTCTGGCTCCTAATTTTCATGCCGTTTCTAGCAGTGACCATCTGGTATTACCAACGTTATAGCTCGAAGGTGTACCGGCGAATGCGTGAGCGCCTCAGTGAACTGAACACCAAACTGAGTGAAGCAATTACCGGAATCAGCGTCATTCAACAATTCCGGCAGGAGCGGCGGATCAACGGTGAATTTGACCACACCAACGACGCCTACTTCCGCACCCGGCAAGCGATGATTCGGACGAATTCGTTATTACTCAGTCCACTGATCAACCTGTTTTACGCGCTGGGAACCGTTGTTGTCCTGGGCTTCTTTGGAATTCGGGGCTTAGACGGTTACGTTGCGGCCGGGGAAGTGTACGCGTTCATTACGTACTTAAATAACTTTTATAACCCAATGACATCAATGATGGATAATTTATCTGATTTTCAAGACGGGGTGGTGGCCGGTTCGCGGGTGCTGCGGATTATGGATGACCCGACGATTGCGCCGGCCCAACACGCCGACCCAACGGCTAAAATTACCCGCGGGAAGATTGAATTTCGGCACGTGACCTTTGCTTACGATGGCACTCACCCAGTGCTAAACGACGTGTCGTTTGTGGCCGAGCCCGGTCAAACGGTGGCACTAGTTGGTCAAACTGGGAGCGGGAAGACCTCGACGATCAATGTTTTAATGCGCTTCTACGAATTTCAAGCCGGTGAAGTCCTAATTGACGATCGCGATATTCGCGAGTATCCGGCGGCCGAATTACGGCAAAAACTAGGCCTCGTTTTACAGGAGCCGTTTATGTTTTACGGGGACATTAACTCGAACATTCGAATGTTTAACGACCAGATTACGGATGAGCAGGTTCGTGACGCCGCCCGGTTCGTGAAGGCGGACGATTTCATCAACGACCTACCCGAAAATTATCGCTCGCGGGTGATTGAACGCGGGGCTAGTTATTCGTCGGGGCAGCGCCAGTTGATTTCGTTTGCCCGTACGATCGTGACTGACCCCAAGATTTTAATTTTGGATGAAGCCACGGCGAACGTCGATACCGAAACCGAGGAAATGATTCAAACGGGGTTGAACCGCATTCAGCAGAACCGAACCACGATTGCGATTGCGCACCGCCTCTCGACGATTCAAAATGCGGACCTGATCTTAGTGTTACACCAAGGTAAGATCGTGGAGCGCGGGACCAATGCAGAGCTAATGCAGCAGCGGGGTTACTATTACGACATGATTCAGCTTCAAAATTCGGCACACGCCGAGTAGTGTGGTAAGCTAGCCCTAAAGATAGAACGGGGTGAAGCGCATGGGTCGACGGAGGTCGCGGTTCGTAACGGTCGTATTATTAGTTTGGGATTTAATTCGGTGGTGGCGGATGCGCCGCCGCTGTTGCGGTCAGTTGCCAACCAAGATAAAGGTTAAGGTTAAAATTAAATAAGTTGATAGCCGGTCTCATTAGTGTTGGATAACTAGTGGGACCGGCTTTTTGGGCGCGATACCAATTGGTGTTGAGATTTCCGCCAATAGTGGTTGTAACCAGTTGGCTGAAACACTGCGGGCATCGATTGGCTAATTACTTATATTAACTTAAGGGACTTGGAAGCTTGGTTAATTGTTGGGTACCACGATTATAGCCTTTAAGCTAGTCTAGCCCTTCAGGCGCCCCGAAAATGCTCAGTGGTGTCGTTACACTTAGTAAGCGTTGTTGGCTTACTTAGTGTAAGACCGGTGTTTGAGACGTGGGGTGTCGGCTCAAATCCGTGTCCACCACGTTCCAGCATTTGACAAGGGGCGCTTGAAGGGCGGTTTAGGAAGCACAATACTGCCATCGTTAAGGAATAGCTGGTGAAAAAATTCATGGAAGGGCTTGCCTTCGTGTTACTCGAAGCGACTAAAATAAGATTATTGAGTTAAAAGAAGGAAGTTATCAAATGAAAACCATTAACCAACAATTTTTAACGGGGGAGCGGGCCCTTTTTAAAGCCCACGACCTCCAAATTAATAATACGACCTTTGCAGATGGTGAATCGCCGCTCAAAGAAAGTCGCAATGTTAACTTAAAGCAACCGATTTTTAAGTGGAAGTACCCGTTATGGTACAGCAAGCACGTGACCGTTGATCACGGCTTGTTTGAAGAAATGTCGCGGTCGGGGATTTGGTATACCGATGACATTACGATTACGAATAGTACTTTGCAGGCGCCGAAGTTATTCCGGCGGGCCCGGCAAATAAAACTGGATCACGTCCACTTTTCACACGCTGAGGAAACGTTGTGGAACTGCCAGGATATCGAATTAAACGACGTTCAGGCTAACGGCGACTACTTTGGAATGAATAGTCAAAATATTTCAATTAATCACTTTAACTTGGTTGGCAACTACGCGTTTGACGGCGCTAAAAATGTTGAAATTCATAACGCCACGCTGATGACGAAGGACGCCCTGTGGAATTGTGAAAACGTGACGGTTTATGATTCGCAGATTATTGGCGAATACTTGGGCTGGAACTCGAAACACATTCGCTTCGTTAACTGTACGATTGAAAGCGACCAGGGTCTGTGTTACATGGACGACGTGACGCTCGAAAACTGCACGTTGCTCAACACCGACCTCTCCTTTGAATACTGCAGTAACATTGATGCGGACGTTGTTTCAACGATTGATAGTGTTAAGAACCCCATTAGTGGTAAAATTCACGCAACCGCAATCGGTAAGATTATCATGGATGATTCTGAAATTGACGCTACGCAGACGACCATTAGTGTTGACCAAGAAAGCCGTGCCCCGCATGCCGTATGATTTTGAAACCGTCTTAAACCGCCGGCACACGAACTCCGTTAAGTGGGATGTCGGTGCCGATGAACTGCCCATGTGGGTGGCTGACATGGACTTTCAGACCGCCCCAGCCATCACCAACGCGTTAGCCAAGCGCGCCCAGTTTGGCGTTTTCGGTTACGAAGAAGTACCAACGGCTTACTACCAGGCGGTTGCGGATTGGTGGGCCAGCGAACACCACTTCCGGCCGCAACTAGACTGGTTAATGTTTTGTACTGGCGTGGTTCCGGCAATTAGTTCAATTGTGCGTAAAATGTCAGCGCCTGGAGATAACGTGCTCGTTCAGGCCCCTGTGTATAACATCTTTTACCACTCGATTGAAAATAACGGTCGCCACACGCTTGCCAGCAACTTGGTTGATAATGGTGACCAGTACGCGATTGATTGGGACGACCTTGAACGGAAACTAGCCGATCCGCTCACGACCATGATGATTTTGTGCAACCCGCAGAATCCAATTGGCATCGTGTGGTCCCGGGAAACGCTTCAGCGCATTGGGGACTTGTGCCTGCGTCACCACGTTTTTGTCGTCGCCGATGAAATCCACTGCGACCTAACGTTAAACGGGCAGGAATACGTCCCGTTTGCGTCCTTGACGCCCGCGGTTGCGGCGAACAGCGTCAGCTGTGTTTCTCCCAGCAAGACCTTCAACGTGGCGGCCCTGCACGCGGCAACCTTGATCATGCCGGACGCCCACGTACGCGCGCTAATCAGCCGCGCCATCAACAATGACGAGCTAGCCGAACCCAATTCGTTCGCCATTCCTGGCAGCATTGCCGCCTACACGGACGGCCACGAGTGGCTCCACGCGCTCCGCGCCAAAATTACGGCTAATCAGCGCCAGGTGCAAGCCTTTGTGACTGAGCAGCTACCGCTGGTAAAAGTGGTTGAGGCGCAAGCCACCTACTTATTGTGGCTCGATACGCGGCGGGTCGCTACTGACAGCGCGGCACTTGCCACTGATATTCGCAAACGCACCGGCCTCTTCCTGTCGGCCGGGGACGTGTATCGCGGTGACGGCGCCCACTTCTTACGGATGAACGTGGCCTGTCCAACGAGCCAACTAACGGACGGCCTCAACCGCTTGAAGGTGGGCATTGACGCGTACGTGGCCGAGCACCCGGTTAAGGATTAAGTTAATGAACGGTTCCCTTGATGGGGAGCCGTTTTTTTGCTGTAAAGCCGGTGTAACCATATCGATCATTTTGTAAGACCATCGAGTGTTGATTACGTGCAGTTCGTGGTACCTTATTTTTGAGATGATTGCGATGAATAGTGCTAAGCAACAATGTTCATCGATTGTGGTAGAAATTGAGCGGACGGATCAAATTAAAGCAACGACAATTTTTAAATCATTAGGCTTAGATCTCCCAGCGGCCATTAATCTCTTTATCCGACAAAGTATTATTGAAGGCGGGTTACCATTTGAAATTAAGGATGATTTTGAAAGTGTCGCGAATCAGGCGGAATTGCAGCGGCGCTTTGAAAAGGCTGCCAACCATCAAGGGGTGCGTTCCCACCAACTTTTAGATGATAAGGACTAAGAATAAGCTTATTAAGTGCAGTCCGGCCATTAGTTCGTTATCCTTTAGTTAGGATGGTGATAGAGATGGAAATTGGAATTGTAGGCGCAGGCACGGTTGGAACCGTTTTGGCGCAAACGTTTGCGCGTGGTGATAATCAGGTTTATCTGAGTCGTCGTCACGGTGCGGAAAGTCTAGCTGCGCGGCGGGATGAGTTTCCCGCGAACGTTGAATTTGTTGAAGTCATTACGGCGTTGCAGCAACCGCTAGTCATTATGGCGGTACCGTTTGAGCAGGCGCCGGCGGTCTTAGAGCTGATTAAGGATTACGAGCAGCGAATCGTGGTGGACGTGACGAACCAGTTTACGGCGGACTTTAAGAAGATTGTAACGAAGCCGTTGACGGGGAGTGAGGTTTTGGCGAAGTCGGCGAATAATGCGCGGATGTTAAAGGCGTTTAATACGTTGCCGCCGAAGTATATGGATGGACACGTGGCGGGGCCTGGTAAGCGGGTCTTGTTCTATGCGGGAGATGACCGGGCGGCGAAGAAGGAGTTCGCGGCGTTGGTGAAGCCGTTGAATTTCCACCCGGTAAACTTAGGTCGGTTGCGGCATGGTGGTAGTGTGATGCAAGTAGGTGGTGGTTTGGGGAATACGCATTTTGTAGAGTGTGAGGAGTGACGGGTTGATGCTGAGCACTGCCTAGACAGTGGCATGACGCGGTTTTGGCGTTGGGCCGCTGTCGTAGCAGGCGCAGGCGTCAGTCACTCCGAACACGTTTCGGCAATGTTGCAGGACAGTGGCTAGCGTAGCTAACCGCAGGACCAAGTCAGCCCGAACACGTTTCGGCTATAAGGCAGGAGAGCACTATTGCGGTTTTGGCGTTGGGCTACTGTCGTAGCTAACCGGAGCTCCCAGCTTGATTGAGCACATTTCAGCGAGTTTCGAGTACGGCCCCAATTTACCAAAACAATACCAGACTTTTGCTGAAAATTGATGATAGGTAGTGTTCCGGTCTGCTAAGCTTAATTCAAGTTTCATTAGTTAACGCCGAAGAAAAATATCTGAATCAACAAAGCGACCGTGACATCAGTCACAGCCGCTTGTATGTTCCTAAATATTAAGGTTCTATTGATATATGGTGCTGATTTGCTAAGAAGGATGCCAATTGAATTTATAATTAGTTCGCTATGACTACTGGAATAAGTAAGCAATTATATTTAATTTAATTCAGTAACCGTTCTGCGGAATCAGCTTCATTAATTGGTTCTTAACTAAAGCAAACCGTTAAACTCAGTATAAAAACCAGTCTAGCCAGCAGCGGGTGTAACCATGGCTCAACTGCGAAATTATTCTTAGCTGGAAGTGGGTTGCTTCCGGCTTAGAATAAGGCTCGAATTTGAGATTGCTCAGTGGTTTTCTGAGTGAGCTTAAATCGATGCCCGTAGTGTTCCAGCCACCCGGTTACACCCGCTGCTGGCGGCAATTTCAATCCCAATTGGCTAATAGCCAAAATCATTAATTTTGAAAACAACGTACGAGCTAACCACGGTTCGTGCGTTTCGTTACATAAGTGGGAGCCCTAAAATAAAGGCCTGTATTTGATCAAAGTTGACGGCCGTATAAGTCGGTTCAACAGCGCCAGCTGGGTGCGGTGTCGCGCTCGGATTATACCAAATTGTGGATAAGTGGGCCCGCTGACCGCCGGTGATATCGGAACGCAAACTGTCACCAATCATGACGGTATTGTGCGGCGTCATCTGTGGATAAGCCCGCTCGATGGTTTCAAAAAAGCGGACGTCCGGTTTATCGTGACCAACGGTTTCAGAAATGAAGATGTGCTCGAAGTAGGGCCGTAAGTGTGCGCCAGTGATGCGGCTGAGTTGGGTTTGCCGCACTCCGTTGGTGCCAATGAGGAGCGTCACGCCAGCTTGCTTCAAGTTGGTGAGAAGTTGGCGGACGCCCGGAAACGTCTGGGTGCCCTGACCAAGTAAGGTCATGTAATCCCGTTGGGCTTGAACGCCGTCAACCGCGAGCCCCAGTTCGTGAAACGTGATGGCAAATCGGCGGTTCAAAAGTTGGTCGCGGTTGGCGCCTTGTTCAATTTCCCGCCAGACGCGATCATTATAGTGCCGGTAAACTTGGACGGCATGGTCTAAGTCGGGGACGTGGTAGCGTTTCAAGAGGGTAGTTAAACTCACTTGCTCCGCTTGGTCAAAGTCTAATAAGGTATTGTCGAGGTCAAAAATAGCGAATTGGTACATGTCATCACCGCTTTTCTGAATGATAAGCTCATCATACAGCAATTCGACAGAGTGTGGTATGCTTAAACTACTAATTTACGAAGGAAGTTAATTATGGAAATTGATAATGATTCAGCCTATCAGCAGATGATCAACGGGGAACTGTACTTAGAATCGCCGATTTTACAACGACAACGGCGGACGATTCGCCGGAAGCTAATGCAGTATAATCAGATTGTTGATAACGATGAACGGAATCAGTCAATCAAGGGGCTTTTGCGCTCAGCCGGGGATCGATTCTTTGTCGAACCGACCTTTGAATTTAGTTACGGTGTGAACATTACGATTGGCGACCACTTTTACGCGAACCACGGGGTCACGATTTGTGACGAAGGGTTGGTTAAGATTGGGAACGACGTTAAGTTTGGGCCCAAGGTCGGGCTCTACACGCCGCAACACCCGCTTGATCCGGCGGTTCGGCGAACGGAAGCTGAACGAACGGCGCCAATTACGATTGGTAACGACGTTTGGGTCGGCGGGAGCGCCTGCATCTTGCCCGGCGTTACCCTTGGAAACAACGTCATTGTTGGGGCGGGCGCGGTTGTGACCCATTCATTCCCAGATAACGTGATTATTGTTGGCAACCCGGCTCGAGTTTTGAAAGCCAATCCGCCGAAGGACTAATTGACAATTCGGCCGGAATCGATGAAAATAAAGCTGTAAAAGTTCTAAATTTTTCTATGCGAGGAGCGGTTGTGTCATGGCAACGATGAGTCCTAAAGAATTTAAACATATTTTAGTTGGGGTTGATGATTCGGAAGACGCCCAGTTAGCTTTTCGTTACGCGATTAATCGCGCGAAGGCGGACGGTGCGAAGTTGACGATCGTCTCGATTTTGGAACAAGATAACATGAACGTCTACGAAGCGATGAGCAAGGACTATGTCCATGGAAAGCGCGCGGATCTCGAAGCCCACGTCTTGAAGTATAAGGCGCTTGCAGAACGGTACGGGGTTCAAGACGTGAACGTGGTCGTCGATGAAGGCGATCCTGGTGAAACCATCGTCAAGGACATTATTCCTGCGTTGAAGCCGGACCTGCTCGTAATTGGGTCGGTTTCAAAGCAGGGGGTGCGTAAGTATTTTGGATCGCAGGCGGCCTACATGGCCAAGCACGCGTCCATTTCAGTTTTAGTTATTCGTTAAACAAGTCGTAACAGGGCGGGCAATCCGGCGAGGTTGCCCGTCTTTTCTATAAGGACGTTGTGAACTACATTTGAAAGAGGAACGTTATGAAATCAATTACGCTTTACTTAGTTGTTGCGGGAGCAACGTATTTTAATCAGTTGGACCGCTTTCAGGGGTGGAGTGGCACCCCGTTAACCCCCACGGGAAAAATGGCGGTTGAAACGCAAGCCCAACAGTTACGCCCGGTTCAATTTGCAACGGCGGCGACGGATGATACGAGCCGTGGGCAGCAGACGTTAGACCTACTGTTACGGCATAACGAGTCAGCGGTGATGCCACAAGCGCTGGAAGACTTACGCGGCCCGTTTTACGGCGGCTTTGAAGGCCAAGAACGTGCGGCCGTTTGGTCGGGATTTGCGACTAAGCTTGGCTACGCCAGTGACGCGGCCTTTGCGGCGGACCAAACGCCGAGTGAGTTACAAACGCTATTACATGATCATGATGCGGCCAGGCTAGCCGAAAACGGGGCTGAGTTTTGGCACCGGTACTTACGCGGTTTGACCACGGTCTATACCGAGGTCGCGGCGCAAACGAACGTCCTACTAGTTGTTGACGGAGCGGTGGCCCGCATGATTCGGTACCTCGCGACTAAGCAATTACCCGCGGCCCGGACGATTGCGCCTGCTAGTCTGACCGTTGCGACCTTCGACGGTCAGACGTTTCAACTACTAACTGAGTCGAAAGACTAGTCGGCTTGCAGTTAAACGAAAAATGCGCTAACGTGGTAGCGAAATAAATAAATTTATAATGAGGGGTTTATCAAATGCAAGTCAGTGTAATTACGAGTGTCGTTGCCGGTGAAACGACGGTTAAAACCGAAGCGGTTGAAGCGTTCATCAAGGCACTAAGCGACCAACTTGGGGAAAAGTTTACGATTAGTTTAGACGCGGACTACGGTCAAAGCTTGACCGACCAAACGGCCGACGTCTACCTAGTTTACTTTGGCGCCCAGGCGAACTTAACGCCGCAACAGCGCAGTCAAATGATTATGTTCTTCTCGGATGATGATATTAACAACCAAGCAATTGGTCGGTTTGTGGATATGTTACAACAATTGGACAAGCACTAAGCACTTGTCCACAGGGGGGGCGCGTTATGATTTTTATGATTGGTCTCATCACAATTGTGCTTGCGGTATTGGAAGAATGGGTCTTTTCAGCGAGCCGTCACTTTTGGGTTGGCGGGATTGCCCCCATTCTTTGGACGGTCGCGTTGGCCATACTCGTCCTAACCAATGCGCCCCAACTAACGGCGCGTGAATACGGGCTGGCGGTAATTGCGGTGATTATTCCGTACGTCTGTTGGGGGAATGGTTATCAGAAACATGCGGATCGGCGGCGAGCAAAATGACCGTCACGGTGCGCTTCGTGCGGGCCGCAACGGTCCCACGCCAATTATTATTAACGGCTGATCCGGATTGGAACCACGTGCAGACCTACTTAGCCACGGCGGACTGCTACGGCGCGTTCGTCGGCTCAGTGCTAGCCGGTGTAATCGTGGTGGCCCCACAAACTAATACCAGCCGCGAAGTGGTCAACTTAGCGGTCCAACCAGCCTTTCAACATCAAGGCATTGCTAAACTGTTGCTGGCCGCGGCAATTGATGCCGCTCACCAGGACGCGCAATGTGCGGCGCTTGAAGTCGGCACGGGGAATTCGTCGTTGCGGCAACTGGCACTTTACCAGCGCGCCGGGTTTGAAATGCAGACGGTTTGGCCAAACTATTTTGTGGAGCATTATCCACAGCCGTTGTTCGAAAATCAAATTCAATGTAAACACATGGTGCGGTTACGGTTGATAACTGCAACCGAGTAGGAGGTGGCCCGATTGTGGCGCGCAAATAATTTGATCAGCAGTTGGTTTTACGGTGCAATTGCGGTCTTTATCGTAATGTTTTTTACAGCCAAGCAGGAAGTTAACCACATCGTCCTGCAATTTAATCCGTTAGTGATCTACAGCTTGATCTGTGCGGTCGGGCTGTTTCCAATCGTCAAGTACCGCTGGCCGAAAGTCTTTCAAATTTGGCGGAAAACGCCAAAAGAAGCGCCGAGCACGCAACCCGATGATGACCAGATTATTCAGGATTCTGGGCGGCCCTGGTCGGTTCCTGCTAAGCGGACGAAGCCCAAGCCGAAACCCACGGCCCTAACGCCGCAGGTTGAAGCCAAAAGCGACTTCATGGACGGGTTCATTAATTTCTTTAAAAATATTTTGATGGCGTTAATTTTAGTTCTGATTAGTCCGTTCGTTTGTGGCTTTTTCTGGGTCCATGATCGTCGAACGGGAGGGCGTCATTAAGCGCGAACGTCAGGTCAGCCGGTGGTTAGTTCCCATCATGACGGTGATCGTCTTAGCTGGCTTGGCGCTTGTCCGTAATAGTCAGTGGCAACAGTTCGTGGCGTTACTGATTGGCTTAATTTTAGTTGATCAGTGCCGGCCGGGGCGGTATTTAAATCACCTAGTTGTCCACTTATTGACAAAACGGTCGTCGAAGTAAAAAAAGTTATCCCCAGTGGATAACTTTTTTGCGTTCAACGTTATTGACAGGCTTTGAACTGTGTCGAATTAAGTAAATCGTGAGAAATTTAGAAAACCACCGGGTGCGCTTTTATTCGCATCCGGTGGTTTAGATGGTTTAGATGGTGTTGGGGTGATGCCTTGCTTGCGATATAGCCGAAACGTGCTCCGGGCCAACTGACGCCTGCGCCTGCTACGATAAGGCTACAATGCCAAAACCAGGCATCATGGCCTTGTCTAGGTAGTGCTCAGCGGTTCACTGCGATATAGCCGAAACGTGTTCGGCCAGACTGGTCCTGCGGTTAGCTACGCCACCGGCACCATGCACAACCCGCATCGCACCGGTGGCTAGGCTAATCCTCAGACCAACCCGTCTGGCCTCACACTCTATGGCTCATACCCATTAATAAATTCCTTCCGTGCCTGCCACGGCCAGGCCTTTACCACGCCAATCATTTCATCCTTAGGGACCAATCCCCAATAACGGCCATCATTCGACACGCTTCGGTGATCCCCCATCACGAAGTAGTACCCCTTCGGCACCTTGTTCGTCTTGAGTGACTTCTGCCACCCCTGATTATGACTCAAACTCGTCAACGTCCAACCCGCCACCTTGCTATGCTTGTTCGGCATGAAGGTTCCAGTCGTCCGCTGGTACTTATTCTTTAAATACGTCTGCTTAACCAACTTGTTGTTGACGTACAACTGACCTGAGTCGGTATACCGTACGGAATCACCGGGCATCCCAATGACTCGCTTCACGTAGACCGCCTTCTTATCCGTTTGGTTCGGGTCGACCCCGTACGCGTTGAAAACGACGACCGAACCAGCCTTGACGGGACTGGTTTTGAACGCCACCACGCGTTCGCTGTCCTGTAAGTTAGGCTGCATTGAAGTCCCGTCGACTCGGACCATGGTAAACCAAAATTGCCGAATGAGGAGGGCGATTCCCAGACCGACGACGATCGGAATGACCCAGCTCATAATAGATTTAAATGTTTTCACAGTTTTAACTCCCTTAGATGGTGTGTATAACTCACATTATATACGATTGCTTCGCCAGCGTGCACCTAAAAGCCATAATCAGTTAAAAAAAATACGTCGAACCGCACCCCCAGTAACTTGCGCATCGGCCTTAAATTGAGAGGGCTTGCAAAATGAGCGTAAATTTGGTTAACTAAGCGGGAACGCCAGTAACTATACTGGACCAAAACGCTAGAGCGTGTGCCGAGAGTCGGTTAGCTGGTGAGCAGAGCCAGCTGACTTTTGACGCGCGTTTCGGCTATTAACATTCGAAAACGCACGGAGGAAAAAAGATGACTTCACAAAAAGAACGCATGACTAGTGGGCGCCTGTACGTGGCGGCCGACGTTCAATTAAAACGCGAAATGCACCAAGCTCGCCGGTTGACCCGGCAGTTTAACGCCTTCGATGAGGACCATATTGCGGAACGCCAAGCACTGTTGCCCCAATTGTTTAAGCACTTTGGCGCTGGCGGCTACGTTGAACCACCGTTTCGGACGGACTACGGGTGCAATACGACGATTGGCGAACACTTTTATGCCAACTACGACGCAATCTTAGTTGACTGCGCCCCGATTACGATCGGTGACCGGGTACTGTTTGGTCCGCGGGTTGGTTTATATACCGCTAGTCATCCAATTGACGCCGTTATTCGGGGCGAAGCCCTTGAATACGCCCAACCGATTACGATTGGGAACGACGTTTGGCTGGGAGGTAACGTCGTGGTTAACCCCGGCGTCACTATTGGGAATAACGTTGTAATTGGCTCAGGTTCAATTGTGACTCACGATATTCCGGATAACGTGGTTGCGGTTGGAAACCCGTGCCGGGTGTTGCGCCCGATTACGGCTGCCGACCACGAAAAGTGGGCACGCGAAAAAGCGGCGTATTTTGCCAGTTTAGACGACTAACGCCGGTCGCGGTTGAATGATTTTTTTACGAACGCTTGGAATCGTTATGGTTCTTAGCGTTCTTTTTGTCGTCGCGCTCCTTTTTCTCGATTTTACGGAAAAAGAGCGTATTCAGAAAGTACGTGAAGGCAATCATGAAAACGGCGAGCATTAGTAAGGTAAAAACGACTTGGGTAACCATGTGGCGCCTCCTTTGAAAGGTTACTTTCATGATACGGCCAACGGGGCATCTTGGCAACTTGCTAGCCAGGGTGGTCGAAAGTACGGTATGATAAAAGGTGCAAACGGATACATAGGAGGGCGCAAAATGGCATATATTGAAGTAGTGAAAGAAACCCGAACGTTTCAAAACGGTGAACAGACGACCGTCGCCAACCGCGACATTTCGTTTGAAGTGGCCCAAGGCGCGGTCGTGACAATCTTGGGTCCGAGTGGCGCGGGTAAATCGACCTTGCTCAACATTCTCGGGGGAATGGATAGTCCGACGAGTGGGCAGGTGTTGATTGATGGGGCCGACGTTAGCCAAATGACGGCCCGCCAGTTAACGACGTACCGCCGGCAAGATGTTGGCTTCGTTTTTCAATTTTATAACTTAGTTCCGAACTTAACCGCCCGTGAAAACGTGGAGTTGGCGTCTCAAATTACGAGTGACGCCCTCGACGTTGATGAAGTTTTAGAATTAGTCGGTTTAACGCACCGGGCCAACAACTTTCCGGCCCAATTATCTGGTGGTGAGCAGCAACGGGTTGCAATTGCCCGGGCAGTGGCTAAAAAGCCGAAACTGTTACTCTGTGACGAACCGACCGGGGCCCTGGACTATCAAACTGGTAAGCAAGTGTTGAAAGTTATTCAGGACGCGGCGAAGCAGACTGAGACGACGGTGATTATCGTGACCCATAATAGTGCGATTGCGCAAATGGGCGATCAGGTTATTCGAATTAACGACGCCCAAGTTCAATCGGTTGAACACAACGCGCACCCGGTGCCACTTGCCGAGATTGAATGGTAGGGGGTGGCGGATTGACAACAGTTTATTTAAAAGCCATTTTCCGTGAAATTTGGGCGTCGAAGGCCCGCTTTGCCTCAATTTTATTGATTATTTTCTTAGGGGTTGCTTTTTATACGGGAATTCGGGCAACCGGTCCCGATATGTCACAGGCCGCCCACGATTATTATCAACGGCAGCGGTTAGCGACGAATAGCGTCCAGTCGACGATGGGCCTCACGTCTGCCGATACGCAGGCGTTAGCCAAACATAAAGCTGTTTTGCGGTACCAGTCGGCGAAATACGTGGACGTGAATCAGCTTAATGATAACCGGGTCGTGCGGGTCAGCGAATTGCCAAATAAGCAACGCTTGAACCGCCTGCGGGTCGTTAGTGGCCGTCTCCCTAAGCGCGCTAACGAGGTCGTGCTGGATAACCACGCCCGGAAGTTACAGCCGAAGTTGAAGCTGGGGAGCACTTATCGAATCGACAGCACGACGAAACTAAATCAGCAGTTTAACCGCCGAACCTTTAAGGTGGTGGGGTTCGTGAACTCGCCGCGGTACGTGGAAAACATCAGCCGCGGGGTGACCAACGTGGGTAAGGGCACGCTGGATTACGTGGTGTATACCCGGCCGGACACCTTGAAGCAGACGGTGGCGACCCGGATCGACGTTCAGTTTAAGAACTTGGACCACGTTGCGCCGTATTCGGCAACTTATAAACGGTTGAATAAACAAAACACCCGTCAGTTGAAAAAATGGCTGAAACCGCAAGCGGCTAAGCGCCAGCAAAGCCTGCAACAACGTGCGGCCGCTAAGATTGACCCGTTGAAGCAGACGGTGGCGCAGTTACAGACCCAGTTGCCCGCGAACGCGCCGCAACTGGTCAGCCTGCAAGCGCAATTGAAAAAAGCGCAAGCGCAAGTCAATGCGATTGAAAAGCCAACGTACCTGTACAGTGACCGCAGTGATAACCCGGGGTATACCGAGTATCATGAGAACACGCAACGTATCGTGGCGCTGTCAACGGTCTTCCCGCTGTTCTTCATTGCGATTGCCGCGTTGATCTGTTTGACGACCATGACGCGGATGGTCGAGGAATTGCGTCTGCAAATGGGGACCTTAAAAGGGCTCGGTTATTCGAACGCGGCGATTAGTGCTGAGTTTATGATCTATGGTGGCCTGGCTGCGTTACTGGGGACGTTTTTCGGCGTGTTGTTCGGGGTGAACTTCTTCCCCCGGTTCATCGCTCAGGCGTACGGTAGTATGTATAATTTGCCGGCAATTAACGTCCAATACTTGTGGGGTGACATTGGCATTGCGCTAGCGATTGCCTTACTGTGCACGTTAGGAACCGCACTCGTGGTCTTACGGGTCGATTTACGGAGTTTACCGGCCCAGTTGTTACAGCCCAAGGCCCCGAAAGCCGGCCAAACGTTACTCTTGGAACGCTGGCACGGCCTATGGCGACGCTTGAGTTTTAACCATAAAATTACGTTGCGGAACTTGTTCCGTTACAAGCAACGCCTACTAATGACCGTACTCGGAATCGCGGGCTGTATGGCGATGATGATCACTGGGTTTGGTTTGAAAGACTCGATTGGCGACATTAGTGTTAAACAGTTTAATCAGCTGTGGCACTACGACGCAATCGTGACCCGGAGTGGCCAGGAAACCAAGGCGCAGCAGCGCGCCCTGGCGGATGCCGATTTATACAAGGGCAGTTTGAAGCTACGCTCTAAGCAAGTAACGGTCAAACAAGCCGGTGTGGCGGAACAAACGGTGACCTTGAACGTGCCCGCTAAGCCCCAGCAGTTACACAAATTTGTCGTTTTACGGGACCGTCAGAGTCACCGTGGTTACCAGTTGGGCCAAACTGGCGCGGTGATCGATGAAAAGCTGGCGAAACTGTACGACGTTCAGGTTGGCGACAGCATTCGGGTTAAACCAGCTGGTCAGGCAGCTAAACGGGTCAAGGTGGCGGCAATTGCCGAAAACTACGTCAACCACTTTATTTACATGAGTCCAAGTTATTACCAGCAGGTCTTTAAGCGCGCGCCCGTTTATAACAGTAATTTAGTCCAGTTAACGAGTACTAACGAAAAGCGCGGCAACGCGTTTGCAAATCAATTATTGAAGCAAAAGGGCGTCGTCAACGTAACGCTAATGAAGACGGAACGCGAGACGAACTTCAAAATGCTCGACAGCATGAACCTGGTCGTCTTAATCTTCGTGATCTCGGCGGGGGCGTTAGCGCTGGTTGTTTTATATAACTTAACTAATATCAACGTTTCGGAACGCATTCGCGAGTTATCGACAATCAAGGTGCTTGGTTTCTATGACGGCGAAGTGACGATGTACATTTTCCGCGAAAACCTGATTTTGACGGTGCTCGGAATTTTGGTGGGGTGCTTCTTTGGTAACTGGCTCCACCGTTACATTTTGACTACGGCTGAAACGAACGCGCTGATGTTTTCACCGGACATCCACTGGCTCAGTTACGGCTATTCGGCCTTATTAACGATGGCCTTTAGCTTGTTGGTCATGTGGGTGATGCACCGTAAATTGAAACATGTTAACATGTTGGACGCGCTAAAGTCAGTTGATTAGAATTGACCGATTGAAACGGGCGCCTAAAAGCAGGATAATTAAGTTATTAATATTATTGGGGATGAAGTCGGGATGGATGAAACGGTTCAAGCATTAGTCGATATCGTTAAAATGGAGAGCGTCAATGATCACGAGGCGCCGATTGCGGACTACCTCGCAGCTTTGTTTGCAAAGCACGGGATTGCGTCCAAACAGATTGAATACGCACCGGGACGGACCAGTTTAGTTGCCGAAATTGGTGACGGGCAGGGGCCGGTAATTGGTTTTGACGGTCACGAAGACACGGTTGCGCTTGGTGATCCGGCCAAGTGGGCGAGTGACGCCCTGGCTGCCGAGATTAAAGATAACCGGTTGTACGGCCGCGGCGCGACTGACATGAAGTCGGGGTTATTAGCGGGGGCGTTTGCCTTGATTCGCTTGCACGACCAAAATGTGCCGCTCCACGGGACGCTACGTTTCATGGCGACGGTCGGCGAAGAAGACGGGCACTTAGGTGCTGAGCAACTTGTTGAGCTAGGTTACGCGGATGAGATGCAAAGTGTCATTGTCGGTGAACCGAGTGGTGCGGATAAGCGGCTGTTGATGCAAAAGCCAATTCAGGCGATGCTCGGGGTCGACGCTACGGTGGCTGAAAAAATGATGGCGGCCAACCCAACGAGCGAGCAACACTTTATTGAGTTGGCCCACAAGGGGTCGCTGACCTTTACGGTGCGCTCCAAGGGGGTTGCGGCCCACAGTTCGATGCCGGAAATTGGTCAAAACGCAATCGACCAGTTGATGACGTATTATCAAAAACAGAACGCCTATTTTGACCAGTTTAAGACGACGGTCAACCCGGTCTTAGGCGCAACCGTGCCGGTTGTGACCTTGATCAAGGGTGGCGAACAAATCAATACGGTCCCCGCCAGTGCGGAAATGGGTGTCAAGATTCGAACGATTCCGGAACTTCGGAATGACCGGATCATCGCGGACTTGCAGGCGATTATTGACGATTGCAACGCAGCGGGCGGTCAATTATCGATGGATATTTCTAGCAGTTTCTATCCGGTGCACACGCCGGAAGAAGCGTCGCTAGTTCAGTTAGCTAAGAAGGTCGGGGAGCGCGTCTTAGACCAACGGTTGCCTTACTTTGGGGCACCGGGTGGGACTGACGCTTCATCCTACATCGTGAAGAATGAGCAGATGCAGATTATTGTTTTTGGCCCCGGTAATATTACGGCGCACCAAGTTAACGAGTACGTTGACTTGGACATGTACCAACGCTTTATTCAAATTTATCAAGAAATGATGACGCAGTTGTTAGCATAACAACGACGAAATGAAAAAACGAGTCCCGTGATGGGGCTCGTTTTTTGTAGGTTCTGTACCGATTAGTGTTGATATGCCGTCAGCAGCGGGTGTAACCGGTTGGCTGGAACACTGCGGGCATCGATTTGAGCTTACGGGGAAACCCACCCCGCAATCTCAAATTCGAGCCTTATTCTAAGCCGGAAGCAGCCCACTTCCGGCTTAGAATAATTTCGCAGTTGAGTTATGGTTACACCCGCTACTGGCTAGTCATGCCTTAATAAGAGGCTTTACGGTTGACTTTAGTTTAACCTCTATCGAACGGTTCAACCTGTTTGACCGCTTATTATGTTAAGCATAATGAGTTGTTGAAAACTCAACTGGCATCTTTTTAATAGATTAACACCACTTATCATAGAGCCTTTCTTTTATGGAAACTATTTTAATTGCGGCTATTCATGGTGTCCAAACCGCTTCAAGTAAGTTGCAAAATCCTCCGGGTCATCCGTTACGCCCGCTTCCTTTTCTTCGTACCAGTTGATCTTGTCGTTTAAGATCTGTAAATGGTGCTGAACTTCGTTAAATTGCACTAGGAAGTCCGCTTTGACCTTTTGAAGGAGGGCCAGGCGTTGGGGGATGGTTTCGTCACCCTCAGCACGCCATAAAACGTATTGTTTGAGTTCGCTAATACTCATCCCAGTTCCCTTAAGGTGTAGTAGAAATTTAACCCAGTTAACGTCGTTTTCCTGGTAATAGCGTCGCCCATTCGTACTGCGATGTGGTTCGATTAAGCCTTGCGCTTCATAGTAACGAAGCGTCGGGGCGGTTAAACCAACCGCCTTCGCAAAGTCGCCAATTGAATAGGTAGAATCCGTAGTAGTTGTCATACTTAGCCCACTTTCTTAAAGTTACTTTAGGTTGATAATAGCACGTTAATTTGTTTTAGCAAGTTTAAGCTTTGTGGTTGACTTAAAGTGCACTTTAAGATGTAAGCTATCCATATTGATTGTAAAACCTACCAAGTTAATAACAACTAAAGGAGTCTTTATTTTATGACAGCAACCAAACCTAGCGGCGTTTTTGGCCTTGGCGAAAAAAACGTGGCCTACCAACAATACTTTATTGGAACGAGTTACCTACAACATTTAGGTGGCGATGATCAGACCGACGTTAACGTCAGCAACGTTACCTTTGAACCCGGATGCCGGAATAACTGGCATATTCATCACAACGGCTATCAAATTTTACTCGTTACGAGTGGTGAAGGCTGGTACCAAGAAGCTGGCAAACCCGCGCAATTGTTACGAGCTGGTGATAGCGTGACGATTCACGAGGGCGTCAAGCACTGGCACGGGGCAACCAAGGATAGTTGGTTTACCCACGTGGCTATTACTAAGGGGACTAGCGAATGGTTAGAACCCGTTGATGACGCTACTTATGCCAAGTTAGGCTAAGCACATCATTTAATCGAAATTCAGATAGGAGGACTCAAGATGACAGTTAAACAAACTGCAGGACGTGACAACTTAGGCGACTTAGCACCGAAATTTGCCGAATTAAACGATGACGTTCTATTTGGTGAAGTTTGGTCCCGGGAAGACCGACTTAATTTACGTGATCGAAGCATGATTACCATTGCCAGTTTAATGACGAGTGGCAGTTTTCCCCAACTCAAAGCCCACTTTAAAATGGGTAAGGACCACGGCATTACGAAGCAGGAAGCCGTTGAAATCGTGACCCACTTAGCATTTTATGCTGGTTGGTCAAAAGCGTGGTCCGCAATGGGCTTAATTAAAGAAGTTTATGGTGATTAATATTGAAAGTGACGGGGCGGTAACAAAAGTTACGGCCTTGTTTTGTTTTTCAGAGGACAACGTTTAAGTACGATTGCTGGAACCCGGGCCAGCTTCTTAATGATGGGGGTTGCGGTTCTCGTTATTTTACTGCTGAGTTTAAGTTTACCCCGGCGGCAACCAAAAAACGGGCGGGGGCACTAGGCTCCCGTCCGCTGGATAGTGACTTATTTTAATTGTAGGCCGCGTTTGAAGTTCCCCCACAGGCCGAGGTCGTCAGTTTGAAGCATCAGACCACCGTAAATCCGGCCAATGTAGAGCATGCTGCCGATGATGGTAACAATCAGTAAGCCGAGCGCAATGACCGCTTCGATCATCGTCGCGTTCCCGTTGATTAACCGTAACGGCATCAGGTACGAGGAGAAAAACGGCACGTACGAGAAGACCGTTACGAACGGGCTGGTTGGGTTACTCTGAAACGCAAAGGCCACTGCA
Organism: Lactiplantibacillus modestisalitolerans; assembly: GCF_005405425.1. Lineage (GTDB taxonomy): Bacteria > Bacillota > Bacilli > Lactobacillales > Lactobacillaceae > Lactiplantibacillus > Lactiplantibacillus modestisalitolerans. The sequence goes on from NZ_BJEA01000014.1 coordinate 68,593, forward strand.
AATGTCAGTAAGTTCAGGTAAACGACTGGCTGAGCGGCTTTACCAGCGTCCTCGACCCGCGTAACCAGGGCACCGCAAAAGGCGGAAATGATCGTGTAGAGGAGGACGGCCAGCAGTGCGAACAGTAGGTTGATTGAGAGTAAGTTATGCAAAACTTGCGAAATCACGTCAACGTTTTGCTGCCAGAAGTCGGCCGTTAAACGGCTGCGTTCAGCTAACTGAACAACTGCAATCCCACCAATTAAGTAAACGAGGAGTTGGGTGCAGATGACCAGCAGCACCCCGTAGACCTTGCCGTTAAAGTATTTACGCGGCGTGGTGCTCGAGAAAATCACTTCCATGATTTTGGTGCCCTTTTCGGCGGCAATTTCCTGGGCAGTGATTGACGAGTAGGTCGTTAAAATTAAGTAAACGAAAAAGACAATGATGTAAAAGGAGACCCGCTTGGCAATTTGATCCGAAGCGGTCTTTTTTTGTAACCGTTGTTTGAATTGCGGTTGAACCGCGAGCGCCTGCGTTTGGTTAGGCGTTAGCTGGGCGCGTTGCAAGTTAAGTTGGGCTTGCGCGGTCGTTAAAAAGCGCTGAATTTTAGCTTGCTCACCGCTGCTGAGCTCGTCCGGACCGTGGTAGGTTGCCGTGACGCGTTGGCCCTTAGTCGCTAACACGAGGTACCCGTTGATGTCGCCGCGCTTCGTTGCTTGTTGGGCGCGTTTTTGGGTCGTGTATTTAGACGTTGTGGCGACGTCGCTTGATTTAATGAAGCTCTTGCGGAGCGCGGTCTGACTACTGATGATGGCCACGTCACTCTTCGCCGCGTCGGGAACCGCAAAGTACGAGATTCCGAAGGTGAAGGCGATGAACAGGAAGGGCATCAAAACGAGCATTAGGAAACTCCACGACTTGATTTGGCGGAGGTAAGTTTCGGTGGTGACAATCCAAGTTTTATTCATGTTGAGGCCCCCCAGCTTCTGTCCGGAAAATTTCGTCTAAGGTTGGCGGTTGCTGACTAAATTCACGGATGTAGTGGCCAGCCGTGACCTGGTCAAAAATCGCTTCACCAGCCGTTGCGTCCGCCAAGCGTAATTGGTAGCGCTCCGTTCCCAACGGTTTAACGTCAATGACGCCGGGGAGCGCGGCTAAGCGGTCCGCGGACCAGTCGGTCGTTAAGAATAGGCGGGTCCGTCCAAACTGTTCACGAACGCCGTCAATCGTGCCGTTTAAAACGACCTGACCGTTGCGTAACATCACTAACGAATCGCAGACTTCTTCAACGTTACTCATATCGTGGCTAGAAAAGATGATGGTCGCGCCGCGCTTTTTAGCGTCAATGATGGCGGCTTTCAGCAGGTCGGCGTTGACCGGGTCCAAACCACTAAAGGGTTCGTCCAAAATAATGAGTTGGGGATCGTGAATGAGGGTGCAAATCAGTTGAACCTTTTGTTGGTTCCCCTTCGACAGATTTTTGATCCGGTCGTTGGGTTGGCCCTTCACGGCAAAGCGTTTCATCCAGGACGCAATCTTGGACTTAGTGACGTTGGCGGGCTGATTTTTTAGCCGGGCTAAGTACACGATTTGTTGGGTAATCGTCAGTTTCGGCATCAGACTGCGTTCCTCGGGTAAGTAGCCGATTTGATCGTAGTCGCTTGCTGAAAGTGGCTGGCCATTCCAGGTAATCTGGCCATCAAAGCTCAAAAAATTTAGGATGCTGTGAAAAGTAGTTGATTTCCCAGCACCGTTTTGACCGATCAAACCCATGATTTCCCCGTCATGGACGTCAAACGAAACGTTGTTTAACGCTTTAACCGTGCCAAAGGTTTTACTAATATTGGTAACCGAAAGCATTGGGGGTCCCCCTTTAATTGAATTACTTTAATCATGACATAGTTGACTTACTCGGGCAAGCTTGTACGCGTTTTAATCGTGCGCGCTTCAAGCGCAAGTAGCGCCCGTTTCATTGGTAGGCCACCGCGGTAACCACCCAGGGTGCCATCTTGCCGCACAACGCGGTGGCAGGGGGTCGCAATTAAACAAGGGTTGCGGGCAATCGCGTGGGCAACGGCCCGGACCGCGGTTGGTCGGTTTAGTTGCAGGGCCACCTGTTGGTAGCTGACTTGTTGCCCGTACGGAATGGTGCGCAGGATGGCCCAGACTTGGCGCTGAAACGCCGTTCCGACCGTGTCATCAAGGGGCGCGTCGAAGCGTAGCGTTTTCCCGGTTAAAAAGTCCCGCAGAACCGCCTGCGCGGCCTGATTCGCATTAGGTTCGACCGTCGCCGTCGCGGCTGGGAAAAAGTCCCGCCACTCATCCTTAGGACCATTCGCCCGGCCAACGAAGGCCAAGCCGTTAGCCGTCTGACCGAGCCAGTAAGTTTGGGTTGCAATTGTCGTTTGCGTGAGGCTTAGGTGCACGTGAATAACCGCCTTTCTTAATCAAAAAGGGTGATTACCAACCAAGTTAGTGATCACCCTCATAAAAATTCAACTGTTAGCGGACTAGTTAGTACCAGCCGTTATTTTGCCAGAAACTCTTGGCTGAGGACCATGAACCGTAACGATTTTGAACGTAGTTGTTCGCCGTTGCTTCTTGGTTTTCAGCGGAGTAGTCACCGTTGAGGAGTGACTTTGTTAACTGGTACTTACCATAGTAGTTTCCGTTGGTGGCGCTGTATGACCCGCCGGATTCCTTATTAGCAATCCAAGCTTGAGCGGACGATTCGGTCGTGCTGGTGGTGCTAGTAGCCGTCGTTGAAGCGGACTGTGCTTGACTAGCAGCGGTCGACGTTGCCGCGGCAGACGAAGCGGGTGCCGAACTGGTTGCGGTTGAAGTCGCGGTTGGACGGGCACTTTGGCTTGCTGCCTGACTCGTCTTAGTTTGGCTTGCTTGGCTGGCCGGTGCGGTTGCGCGGGCGCCCATTGGGACCCACCGCCGTTGCTGGGCCGGTTGCTTAGCGGCGGAAGTTGCTGAACTTGGTGCCGCTGATGATGGCGCCTGACTAGCTTGACTTGCCTGACTAGCTTGACTAGCCTGACTCGCCTGGCTCGCTTGACTCGCTTGACTAACCGGTGCCTGACTAGCTGGCGCTTGGCTAACTAGTGCTTGACTAACCGGTGCCTGACTAGCTGGCGCTTGGCTAACTGGTGCCTGACTAACCGGTGCTTGGCTAGCTGGTGCCTGACTAGTTGGCGCCTGACTAGCTGGCGCTTGGCTAACTGGTGCCTGACTAACCGGTGCTTGACTAGCTGGCGCTTGGCTAGCTGGCGCCGTGGAAGCAGGCGCTGCGGCTGAAGCTGGTTGAACGGTCGTTGTTTGGACCGTTGCCGGTTGCGTCGTCGTTGACTGGGTCGTCGCTTGAGTTTGTGCCGCGCCGTTAACTTCTAATTGATCACCAACATAAATTAAATTAACGTTCTGCAAGTGGTTGGCTTGTTGAATAGCGCTAACTGTCGATTGATGGTCTTCAGCAATTTCGCTAACGGTGTCGCCAGCTTTGACGGTGACCGTGTCCGCGTTGGCCGTCGTTGCACCAACGGCGATTAAGCCGGTGGCTGCCAATGAAGATAAAATCATATTTTTAATTTTCATCGAATTACTTCACCCCTATTATTAGCTGTGATTTAGCTTAAATTGTACCATCATGGAAGCGTTTCGTTAAGGGCTAATGTGAAATTGACCGCAAAGAATGACCCCAGAGCCGCACTCCTTAGAACGGGCGTTCGCCGTTGGCGGGGCGCGGTTGGGATAACTTGTTGATGAATTAGCTAAAAACCAAACAATTCACTGCTATTATTAGTCAATTATTATTATAATATAGAAGGAAGCCAAGTTCAGGCGTACCCCCGGGTTTACGGGGATTGCCAAGTGGGCTTGCGAACACTGGCCATTAAAAGCGTATAAAATGGTAAAGTTGTGGCGCATTGCCCAACACGAACCCTTGGTTTTGTTATAATCAGAAACAATTAGTAACTGACTTTGTGAGGGAGAGAATTATATGTATTATTTTGTTAATACTAGTATCAATCCCAAGAAATCCGGGATCGAACACGCGCAAATGAAGCGGTTGGCACTGTTTAATCAGCGCCACGTACCAGCGAAAATGGTGACCCGCTTCTTTTCATTATCACTGCACCAAACCTTAAAGACGGCTGGCATTGCCACCGACAATCAAATTAATTTATTTGATTTTGTGCAGCACTCGACGCGGTTTAAGCCAGTCAAATGTACCATTGCGGATTTGCACTTGGCCCCCGATTTACGGGTTGAGCCGGATGGTGATAATTATCAAGTCTATCAAAATAACCAACTGCTAATGCGGGTAAATACTTTTAGTGGCACCGCTAAGCAGCTGAATAATGTTCAGTATTATGATCAAAATGGCAAACTCGTTAAAACTGACTGGTACGATACCCGCGGTTTTAAAGGGCTTGAACAGTTTTACACTTTTGACGGCCAGGTGGCGACGGAACAAGTTTTTGCGCCGGACGGGCACGTCGTGTACCAAACGTTTCACATGGCTGACCGCCAAAACCACGTGGAAAACTCGCTGTACCGTTTCATTGACTATGGTGGTCAGGACTGGTCGTTTACGGGGGAAACTGCGATGACGACCTTCTTTTTGGACGAATTAAACCGCAAAACGCCACAGTCGGTCTTCGTGATCGACCGGACCTACGAACTGGCCTACGCGGCGTTGCACATGCGGACTAAGGCGTTTAAGGTGATGCACCTGCACAGTAACCACGTCAACGATCCGTTACACCCGCAAACGGCGAGTCTTAATTTTAACTATGCTTATGCGATTCATAACTTAGATCAGTGGAACGGCGTGATTGCGTCGACGGATGAACAGACGGCCGACTTTACGACCCGTTTTGGTAAGCGGCCACCGGTTTACGCGATTCCAGTTGGGATCGTTCCGGATGCGGTATTGAACGCGCCGCACCCGGATTGGCAGCAACGGACGCCGGGGAAGGTCATTTTTGTGGCCCGTTTAGCGGAAGAAAAGCAGCAGGATCAAATGCTACGGGCGTTTAAAAAGGTCCATGAGGCGCTCCCGGAAGCGACGCTGGACTTTTGGGGGTACGCGAACGGTGATACCGGTAAGCAACTCCGGCAACAAGTGCGCGCGCTCCATCTCAGTCGGGTCGTTAAGTTTAATGATTACACGACCGATTTAACCGCCGTATATAACCACGCCCAATTAGCAATGTTAACGTCGCGGGCGGAAGGCTTTGCGCTGGCATTATTGGAAGGTCAAGCCCACGGGGTGCCGCAGATTGCCTACGATGTGAAGTACGGACCGCGTGATATCATTCGCGACGGTCAAAACGGACGCCTGGTACCGGTCAACGACGAGCAGCAGCTTGCTGACGCGATGATTGATTTGCTACAATCACCAGCTAAAATGCAAGCGTTTAGCAAGCAGGCTTACCAGGATTCACAGCGTTACGGTACCGACGCCGTTTGGCAGCGGTGGCAACCGCTAATGGCGGATGCCAAGCGTTTCTATCAGTCAGCAGAGGGGGCCGCAAAATGATTTTTTTCGTTAACCAATACCTAATGGCGTTGAATTCGGGCGTGGAACACGCCGAGTTCAAACGGTTGCAGCTTTTTAAGGCTCATCAGGTGCCGGCCCAACTGGTGACTCGCCAGTTTGATGGATTGTTGCATCAAAATATGCGGCGCTTTAACTTAACGGACGAGCAGGTCGTTAACTTGTTCGACTTTTTCCGTGGAACGCAGAATTACGACCAGCGAGTGGTTCGGATGGCGGACTTGAACTGGCCAGCCGCCTACGACATTAAGCCGAATCCTAACGTGAGTCAGGTTTTAGCTGGTGACCGGCTCGTAGCGAAGGTCCACTTCGTTCCGAGCACCGTGGGTCACGTTTATTACATTGAAATTTTCGATAAGTTCAATAATCGCGTTCAACGCACCGACTATGATGAGCGCGGTTTTAAAGCTCGCGACCAATTTTACGCGCCGAGTGGGGAAGTCATTACCGACTTGTTTTACCGGCCGGATGGGACCCGCTTCGCGGAACAATATTACGCCCACGACGCAAACGGTCAAAACGTGGTCACGCTGTGCAAATTGATTGGCTATCAGGGGCGTGACTATTACTTCAACGGTGAACAGGAGTGGTACCGCTTCTTCTTAGACGAGCTCAATCGGCAGGCTGGCGGTCACAACACCTTTATTGCGGACCGGCCGCTGGCAGCCCAGTATCCGGTAATCAACATGCAAACGCCAGCTAAGAAGTACTTATGGTTGCCAACGCCGCACGCGGTCGATCCGCGTGATCAGGTTTACTCGAACTTGAACGGTGCCTACGTTTACGGCATTCACCAGTACCTGACATCGTTGGACGGGCTGATTACGAGTACCGCGCAACAAAAGGCCGACTTGACCCAGTGGTTAGGGGGGGCGCCTAAGCGGCCCATTTTCACCGTTTCGGCGGCGGTGGTCAGCGCTGAACAAGCCAACCAGGAACCAGTTCCGATGGCACAGCGCCACCAGCATGAAATTATTTATACTGGGCGGGTTGATCAGGAGCGCCGAGTCGATCAGTTAGTGACGGCCTTCGCCCAGGTTAAAAGACGCATCAAAGACGCGACCCTGGTGATTTACGGGTACGGCAACGCCGTCGACGCCTTAAAGCAACAGGTCGCGCAACTCGAATTGACGGCTGCCGTGCAATTTCCGGGTTATCAGCCAGAACTGCGCGCCGCCTACGATGAAGCCGGCGCCTACGTCTATACCGGCGTGAGTGACGCCCAACCGCTCTCATTAGTAGAAGCGCTGAGCCATGGTGTTCCGGTGGTGGCCTATAATATTAATTATGGCCCGAAGGACGTCGTTAAGGACGGCCAAAACGGTTACCTAGCTAAGGATGGTGTGGTAAATCAGCTAGTTTCGGGGTTAACGAAAATTTTGGAGAGCCCGAAACGGCAACAACGGTTGAGCGATGGTGCCTACCGGAGTAGCCGCAAGTACGCTGACGACGTCGTTTGGCAGCAGTGGCAAGCGGTGCTGGCGCGCTAATTTAATAGCAGTTTTTGAAATGAAAAAATTAAACAGAATTTTTCCATTAATAGCGTCGTTCTAAGTTATAGCGACCCATAAAAAGCCCACCGGTTACCGGAGCATTGTTGCTCGGTTGCCGGTGGGTTTGCGTTTGGCGTGATTTCATCCCCAATGTTCTAAGTAGTTGGTCACGGCCTTATAAACGGGCAGCAAATCGGGTTGCTCCTCCGCTCGGGTCAACAGGAAAAAGCGCCGCTGGTACTGGGCACCGATGGCTTGGGTGGGTACGTTAGCCGCCACGACGTGCTTGGAAATCACCGTTTGTCCGAGCCCACGCGCCAGCATGTCCGCAATGAGTTGATTGCTATGAATCACCATTACTTGCTCAGGCTGAATATTTTGGGCCTTCAAGTAGGCGTCGGTGTAGTGACGGACTCCCGAATAGGGTTCGCGCAATAGCCAGAGGGGGCTCATAAAATTACCAGCGTGCACCAACTCGTCCTGGCCAAACGCCCACCGGTTGAGGTGTTCGGTCACGAGTGGCTTTTCAATGATGCCAAAGTCAAGTTTGTGCTGGGACATCGCCGTTAAAATTTCAGCGGAGTTTCCTAGGCTGACGTCGAAATTGAAGCGGTCACTACTCGCTGATAGTTGGTTTAACAAACCAGGCAAAATCAGATTGCTAGTAGTGTGGGACGCACCGATACGGCAGGGGGTCTGCACGATGTGGTGGGTGGAGTGGACCGCCTCCTTCGTACTATCCCAAGTTTCTAACAATTGTTGGGCCTCCCGGTAGAGTAACCGGCCGCTTGCGGTTGGCACAATTTCTTGGCGGCCGTTGCGCCGAAACAGCGTCGTTTGGAGTTCCGTTTCGAGCTGCTTGATTTGAGTGGAGACGGTGGGTTGTGAAATGAAGAGGTGCTCGGCCGCGTGGGAAAAGTTGCGGGTTTCGAACACCGTGCAAAAGGTCTGCAATTGTTTGAACATGGTCGTTCCTCCTATTATATTTATTAATAGTATCTATCATAATAATTTATTTCTCAAATGTAAATCTCTTCCGTATAATGAAAATCATCAGAGAAGACTGGAGAAAAAGAAGATGAAGTTTAAAGGTATTTTACCAGGATTACTGGTTAGTTTTTTAATTGCAATTATTAGTCAATTACTGGCGGGGGTCGTTCCAGCGTTAGGCGCGGCAACCATTGCCATTTTGCTGGGAATCGTTGCCGGCAATACGTTTTTAAAGCAACCGGTACTTGGTCGTGGGACCAAGTATGCGGAAAGCCGATTATTGGAATATTCGGTGATGTTGCTGGGAGCAACAATGACGGTGCAAACGATTGGCCGCATTGGTGGCTTTGGTGTGCTCTTCATTTTAATTCAAATGACAATTACGATTGCCGGAGCCCTGTGGCTAGGTAAAAAGCTCGGCTTTAGCCCGACGATGCGAATGCTGATGGCCGGTGGGAACGCCGTGTGTGGGTCGTCAGCGATTGCCTCGATTGCGCCGGTGATTGATGCGGATGAAGACGAAAAGGGAACCATTATTACGCTGGTCAATTTAATGGGGACGGTCTTAATGTTGACCCTTCCCGTATTGGGGACGGTCGTTTTTGGCACCAACGTCATTTTGAAGGGGGCCCTAATTGGGGGAACCCTACAGTCGGTGGGGCAAGTTGTGGCGGCGGCTAGTATGATTAACCAGCCGACCGTTCAGTTTGCGACCATCTTTAAGATTATGCGGATTATGATGTTGATCGTGGTGGTGCTGGTCTTCGGGCGGATGCACCAGCGCGAGCTAGCTAATGAATTGACTGAAGAAGCTGAGGAGACTGGCAACGGGAATGGTCATTGGTTGCCGTGGTACGTGGCGGGCTTTCTGATCTTATGTGCGTTGAACAGCTTGTTTACTTTACCGGTCATGCTTTCAACGGCTGCGCATACGATTAGTAGCTGGTTTGAAATCATTGCGTTGGCGGCAATTGGGCTCCGGTTGAACTTGGCGAACTTCTTAAAGGCTGGTAAGCGTTTGGCGCTTTTCGGCTTGGGTGTTGGGAGTTTGCAGGTGGTGACGGCACTGGTGTTGATTGCGGTGTTGTTAAGAGTGTGAGGGCCAGCGGGTTGATGCTGAGCACTACCTAGCTAAGGCGTTGTTGCGATTTTTGCAATGACGACTTAGCGTAGTAGGCGCAGGTATCAGCTGGCTCGAGCACGTTTCGGCTATAAGGCAGGCCTGGGTTTGGCGATAGCGACTTAGCGTAGCAAGCGCAGATACCAGTCTGGCCGAACACGTTTCGGCTGTATTGCAGGAAAAGAGCAACCATCAGTCGGAACAAAGATGTTCTACTAATTATCATTCAGACATGCGGTGTGGTTGTGATTTTGAGAAGCTCTACAGTTGTTAGACCGATGAGTCTAATAATTGTAGGGCTTTTGTGGTTGCGTGCCGGTGGTCAGCAAGCTTGGTAAATGGTAAACTGAAGCCAATTAGTGAGAGTGTGAGGGCAGACGGGTTGGTATTGAGCATTGCCTAGCTAAGGCGTTATCGCCTGGGTTTGGCGATGGCGCGTTAGCGTAGCAAGCGCAGATACCAGTCTGACCGAACACGTTTCGGCTACATAGCAGGTGAACGTGACGACTTAGCGTAGTAGGCGCAGGCATCAGCTGGTCCGAACACGTTTCGGCTATAAGGCAGGGCGGCCTGGGTTTGGCGATGGCGCCTTAGCGTAGCAAGCGTAGATGCCAGTCTGGCCGAACACATTTCGGCTATCTCGCAGAAGGGGCGTACGTTTCACCAAAAATATAAATGGCCGAAGCTTTTGATTACAATCTCGGATTCGAAAGGGATGGTGGCATGCCAAAAACGCAACGCCGGCGCGGTCGGCTGATCATCATAAGTATTATTGGGATTTGTGCAGTTATTTTGATTTGGGGGCTCACCCGGCCGAGCTTACGGGACCGGCTAGTGCAGACTGATCCGTGGTACATTTTCAGTGATACGACCGTCACGGTTCGAATGAATCAACACCCAGCGCGAAAAGCGGACCGGCTGTTCAGTGCTGATGGCCAGCAGGCTAAGGACGCGCAGGTGCGGGTGATGTTTCAGGACGACGGTCGGGGGAGTTTGGTTACTAAGAAAACCATGCAACGGTTTAGGTGGCGTTTGAAAAAGAACGTCATTACGTTGCGGTTACCCGCGCGGGGCAATCAGCCGGCGCGCACGGTTCACTGGACACTGGCGAAAACGCGCGGTAAGGTAGCGGGTCAGCGGTTTCAGGGGTACACGTTGCAATCGGATGATTACACGGGCCAGTTCTTCGTTGGCAAGGGGTTCTTGTTACACCGGTCGTAAGTTAAGTTTCCTGATGCTTGTGGCTCTCCGTACCCCAACTAAAAAAATAGGTTCTATGAGATATGGTGCTGATTTACTACGAGGGCTACCAATTTAATTTTCAATCGGTTTGCTGAGACTACCGGAAAGATTATCCGCTAAACTTAATTCAGTAACCGTTCTGCGGAATCTCAACCCCAATTGGTACAGAGCCAAAAAAACAGCGAACTTTAACGAGTTCGCTGTTTTTAGTAGCTTTATTTGGTAGCTTGAATAGTCGTTGTTTGCCAATTGGTGGGTACCGTGAACTGGTAGTGGCGACTAACGACGTTGTTGGCCGTGTCCTTACCGAGGTCGAAGCAAAGTTGCGCAAAGTGGTTGCGGTATTGCCAACGAGTGGTCGTGACCTTGACTTGGGCCTTGGTCCCGCGGTTGAGCTGGGTGGTCGTCGACAAGGCACGGACCGTGTGGCGGGGCTTAGTGGTCCCCTTCACCCGGTACACAATGACGTGCTCATTCCCAGTTCCCAACGGTTGAATGCCGAGGGCGGTTTGCGTCGTTTTTAACGGGGTGAGGGTCTCAGTCCGCGTCGTGGTGACCCGCTGCATCCCCCAGTGGTAGTTGTCGTTCAAAACGAGCGCCACGAGGCTACCCGCGATGACTAGCCCGCTAATGATGACGCTCAGTAGGCGCGCTTGTCCTTGCCGCGCAAAAATCATGACGCCGGAAAAAACGAAGGTGGCAACGATTAAGAGTCCAATCATCATTTGGCGTCACCTCCGATTTGAGCGTCGGTGGAGTGGCGCGGCTTGAGGAAGCAACTAAGACCGAAGCCGAGGAGACAGAAGAGTAGCGAGACGATGAACGCCATGTGGTAACCGGTTAAGGTCGCGTCGACGCTGGCCTGCTGATATTTCAGCGGGGCGCTAGTTAGGAGTCCGTGACTCGGCATGTTCCATTTCGAAACGTTGGAATAAATACTAATCAGAACCGCGGTCCCCATGGAAGCGGCGACCTGCCGTAACGTGTTGTTAGCGGCCGTTCCGTGTGAAATCAGATTAAACGGTAGCGCGTTGATTCCGGTCGTGGTGACTGGCATCGTGACCATCGTTAGCCCGAACATTCGAACCGCGTACACCACGATAATCCAGAGGATTGGGGTGGTGGCGCTGATGGATAGGAAAAAGGCCGTTCCGAGCGTTAACAACAGCATCCCGGTCATGGCGAGACGCCGGGCACCGATATGGTCGAAAATCCGGCCAGTAATCGGGCTCATGATTCCCATCATGATTGCGCCTGGGAGCAAAATTAATCCCGAATCCATCGCGGAACGTCCCAGTACCGTTTGAATGTAAAGTGGTAGGATCATTTCGATTCCCATCATCGACATGTACGCGAGCGCCGTCAGAATTGCGGAGAGCGTGAACGCCGGAATCTTGAAGACCCGGAGTTCCAACAAGGGTTTATCCATGTGAAGTTGTCGGTGGGTAAATAGGGCGATGAACAACGCGCCGACAATCAGCGTGGTAATCACGACCGGATCCCCCCAGCCGGACTCGCCAACGGATGAAAAGCCGTAAAGCATGCTCCCGAACCCAATCGTTGAAATGATGACGGACCACCAGTCAATCGGTTGCTTGGAAGTTGGTAAGACCTTCCGGAGGGTGAACAGCGAGACTAAGATGACGGCCCAGTTGATCGGCATAATAAAGAGAAATAGGGCGCGCCAAGAATAGTTATCGATAATCCAGCCGGAAAGGGTCGGCCCAATTGCGGGCGCCAGCCCAATGACGATTCCGGCCGTCCCCATTGCGGAGCCCCGCTTTTCGGGGGGATAGACCGATGACATAATGGTCTGGAAGACCGGGGCGGAGATGCCAACGCCCATTGCCTGAATCATTCGAGCAATTAGCAACATTTGGAAATTAACGGCGAAGTAGGCCAGGATGGTTCCCAGCCCGAAGATAATCATCGCCGCGAGGTACAGGACCTTGGAGTTGATCCGGGTGAGCATCCAAGCACTCACGGGAATCATGATCCCCATGATCAACATAAATCCAGTGGTTAGCCACTGGACGGCGTTGGCCGAAATGTGAAAATAAGCCATTAAGGTGGGAAACGCCGTGGTTAGTAAAGTTTGCGTAATAAAGGTGCAAAACGTTCCGACGAGCAACGTCAAAACGAGCCAAGTCCGGTGATAGGGTTGGCCGTTTGCATCGAGTGGCAACGCGGATTGATTTGTTGGCATAGTACCGCCCTTTCATAGAATAATTAATTAAACACAATTAATAAGTATACCACGATAAAATTACTTATCCTATTTAAGTGGCCCAATGATAATTAGTGCGTCGTAATAGTTGTGCTAAAATAATAATATTATTGATAAAGACGGGGTCGGCTTCGCCAAAATGGCCGTTGAACCGCCCCCCTGAAACTTAAAAATTTGAAAGTGGGGGTAGCAAGGCGATGCAATCACCAGCAATCCCCGTTAATCGGCAGTTACAACACTGGCTGATTATTCGGGTGGAACAAGCCTTCTAATCGTTAACTTAACTAACGACTTAATATGAGGAAGGAAATTGTTGTGAAAAATGAATCGAAATCATTAAATTCAAGTACCGTTTTATTAATGGCGGTTTCGGCGGCGATTGTCGTTGCCAACATTAACTATATTCAACCAATTGAGGCGGACATTGCCAGTCAATTCCACCTCGCCAACGCCGTCGTTGGCGCTGTCGCGATGATCACCCAATTAGGGTACGCGTTTGGCTTACTTTTAATTGTGCCGATGGGTGACATTATGAACCGCCGGACACTCATTATGCGTCTACTGATTCTGGCGATTATTTCGGCGTTACTCGCGTTTTTGGCCCCCAATATCTGGGTCTATGCGGCGGCCAGTTTATTGATCGGGATTACTTCGGTGGCGCCGCAAGTCATCATTCCCTACGCCGGCTTTTTAGCACCAGACGGGCAACGCGGCCAGGTACTCGGTAACGTCTTAAGTGGGTTACTAGTCGGGGTCCTGCTTTCACGAACGGTCAGTGGGGTATTGGCCAGCGTCTTACCGTGGCAAGCGGTCTACCTGATTGCTGCCATTTTAATTGGCTTGTTGTGGCTCGTTCTGTGGAAAAAGTTACCACAGGACCCGGTCGCAGTGCGCAAGACGACTTACCGGGCGCTAATTAAAACCGTCCCCCAACTCGTAAAGCGGTACCCGGTATTACGGGCTTCCGCGGTTAACGGTTTTGTTATCTTTGGCGCGTCCAATATTTTTTGGGCGACCTTGGTCTTTTACTTAAAACATCAGTACGGCTGGGGGAGTCGGGAAGCCGGCTTGTTGGCACTACTTGGGGTGACCGGGGTGCTAGCGGCCCCGTTAATCGGCCGCCTAGCGGATCGTTTCCGGCCGCGAACCATTATTGGCTGGGGGCTGGTTTTATCGACGGTAGCCTACGGGGTGTTTGCCCTGTTTGGGACCCACTTAGCCGGCTTAATTATTGGAATCGTGATTTTGGACCTTGGGACTCAGTTTGGCCAGGTGGCAAACCAGACCCGGGTTCAGAGCATTGATCCGAAGGCCAGCAGCCGCTTTAATTCGGTCTTCATGTTCGGCTACTTCATGGGTGGTGCGATGGGCTCGTTTTTCGGCAACCTCCTGTGGGGCTTCGCCGGCTGGGCTGGCGTCTGCGGCTTAGGCGTCGTTCTGCTTGTAATCGGGTTCTACGCGCATTTTGTCCACTATCCACGCGTGGTCCGGGTTGCGAATAAATAAAAAGGGTTTGAAACGCAAAATCCGCCCGCCAAGGGGTTACCTTGACGAGCGGATTTTTTTAGATTGATTTGATGCGTGCTCCCCGAAATTGGGTTTGCGGTTAATGGAGACTTACCAGTGCAAAGACCAGTGGGATTGAAACCGCCGCTAAAATCGTTGACAGACTCATTAGCGTGACTGCCGGTCCGGGGTTGCCGTGAACTTTTAACGTGAAAAGAACGACTAGTCCGGCGACTGGACAAGCCCCCATGAGGACCGTGGTAAATAGTGGAATGCCGCTGATTCCGAGTAATTCAAGCACGACAATCATCAGGTAGGGAAACAGTAAGTTGCGCAATAGGAGGACCCAACCTAGACGGCGGTCAAGCGTCGTCCGGTTCAACTTAACGTCCGCCAAACTATTTCCAATGACAATCATTGACAGTGGCGTATTAATCGAGCTGACGTAACTGATGGCGCTGTTAGCCAATTTTGGTAGCTGAAACGACGTTACGAAAAGTAGCAAGCCTAAAATAATTGCAATAATATTGGGATTTAAAATAATTTGTTTCAAATTATCCCGGCGGTTCCCTTGCCGACCGGTAAAGAGGCTGATTCCGTGTGTCCAGCTAAAAATGTTAAAAGCGGCTAGTGACGCAACTGCAAAGAAGACGCCGGTTGAGCCGAACAGGGCGCTGGTCAATGGAATTCCCATGAAACCGGCGTTGGAGTAAACCGACCCGTAACGCATAATTCGACGGAGGTTGGCATCGGCGACCCGTTTGAAGACGAGTTGCGTGATGATGATCATCAGCACGTAGCTAATGACGATTCCGAGGATGACCCGGCCCAGCATTTGTAGACGGTCCGCGGAAAAGCTTTGCTCAAACGCCTTGATAATCAGGCAAGGTGAAACAATGTATAGCAGAATGTTGGTCAAGTCGGTCGACGTTTGACCGTGCATGAAGCCGAGCTTGTTTGTTAGCAGGCCGACGAGCATGAGGATAAACATCAGTACGATTTGGCTGGTTAATTGTGTAAGATCCATTCGCATTACCGTCCATTTTACTTAGAGTTAACTTTTATTATTAAGGCAAGATGAGAGGCGTGTCAACCATCGGCTCAGAGAAACCATGCTTTAAGCGGCACTGATTGTTTAAATAATTGAGATTTAGTTACAAAGAATTCAAGGATAATGAAAGCGCCACCTGGTAGAACCATTTAGTTCAGCCGGGTGGCGCTTTTGGGTGATTGATGCGAAACTAGTTGTTATCGAAGATAGGACCAGTTACTTGATGTACATATGCATTGTGCTAGCTAATTAACCAAAACCTTGAAAACATATAAATAGCCTGACAAAGCTACATTTCAAGCATCAGCAAGCAAAAGAGTGTGTCCTATGTTAGGCCAGTTTTAGGATAACCTTCAGATTCATAATCAGTTATCATCGCGTGGTTTAAAATTTTAGGATCCTTGTATAGAAAATACGTGCCGCTCAAAATTCAAAATCGTCGTAATGCTGGACAGGCCAAGCTGTCTGCCCCCCTTATTGTTAGCGTTACTTTGCTGGCAGGAAGATTTGAAAATGACTGTCTAAACTAGACTTTGTTATTTCCTCAAACGAAATATTTTTTAATTCGGGGCCTTACAAGCAAGATCACAGTTTAACCGTGATTGTCGGCAGGCGACACTGGAATTTCAGTGCATGATTACATATAACATATTATTTGTATTCTATCTATTTCTATTGTTCGTAAATCCGCATATAATGTGACCTAAGTAAGAGTATAGGCGATATGGCAGGTATCAACTGCTGAAACGGCAAGCACAGAAGCTGTGTAAAGAAATCCGGATACTCGACATTTCTATATTTAGTTATGTGCTGATACCAGAGAACACAAAAAGTTATTGGTGAATGTATGAGAGTGAAAAAAGTAAACAGGAGGGCAATCGTGGAGTTTAGCGAAAAGTTGCAACGACTTAGAACTGGGAAAGGTTTAACACAGGAACAACTTGCAAAGCAATTATATGTATCAAGAACAGCAATTTCAAAATGGGAAAGTGGAAAAGGTTACCCCAACATTGACTCACTCAAAAGTATCTCTGCTTTTTTTTCTGTAACCATAGATGAACTGCTATCAAGTGAAGAATTAATTGACCTTGCAGAAACCGAGAACGCCTCAAATATTAAAAGAATTTATAATATTATCAGTGGAATGATGGACGTATTGACGGTGGGACTTATTGTATTACCAATTTACGGAGAACTTCAAGGTAACAATGTCTATCATGTAAATCTTCTATCGATTACTCACTTATCAAGGATAGATATTGGAATATATTGGGTTATTTATTTACTTATAATCGGGCTTGGGATTGCTAAACTTGCTTTTGTTTTATTTGATAAAGAACGTTTGTGTAGCATTACCTCAAAAGCTTCTATCGTAACAAGCGCTATAGCAATCTGTTTATTTTCTGCGGCACGAGAACCATATGCGACTATTTTGCTGTTTTTATTTTTTGTGGTAAAGATATATCTATTGTTAAAACAAATTGGGACCAAACAAAAATAGTCATAAATCCCTTAGGAATAGGCTCTGACACGATAAGTGTCAGAGCTTTTTTCTATTGTGACGATAGTTTTCTTGTACCTCGAACTACGCAAATAGATAATCAAATTAACCCTGCAGGCGATTTATTGCAGCAAGAAGAAAGGAATGTAATACTATGCAAAAGAAATCAAAGAAAACAAAGAAATATGTCATCATAACAGAAATTTTGTTCCTAATTTTTATATTTTTTACTGTTATGGTTAAGACCATTGACGTACAGCCTATCGGACCAGAACAGTCTAAAATCGGACTTGCTACTCTTAATCAGTTTATATTTAATTCTTTTGGAGTGAACCTTCTTTGGTATGACATTACTGATTGGTTAAGTATTGTTGCCATGGTAATTGCTTTAGGATTTGCAATCTTGGGATTGATCCAACTTATCCAACGTAAGAGCATTTGGAAAATTGATCCACGCATTCTATTGCTTGGCGTATTTTATTTTATAGTTGTTGTATTTTATATTTTCTTTGAGTTTGTAATCATCAATTATAGACCGATAATTCTTTCTCAAAGTTTAGAAGCATCTTTTCCGTCTTCTCATACAATGATTGTAATTTGTATTATGGTTACGGCCATGTCGCAGTTTCATTATTATTTACAAGATAAAAAAGTTTGTCTGTTGATAGCAGAAATAGTTTCTGTTTTGATTATTGTAGTAACGGTAGTAGGAAGACTTATATCAGGGGTCCATTGGTTTACCGACATTGTGGCAGGTGCTTTACTTTCATCGGCGTTGGTTGCGCTCTATTATGCTGCCCTGAAATATATAGAAGAAAAGAAAGTGTAAAATAGACAATTCCGCAGTACTATTGATTTAAGATGCATTAATCAGCATTGCGCTGATGTTCTTTTAATTTGGAAATCCATTTATTGTACATGGCAGTTACGCATTGTGCTAGGGGCCGGCTGAAAACGATTTAAGCCAGATACGAATGGCAAGATTATTTATGGCCACCTAGGCATGATGTGCGAGCGTTAAAGTGAGTTAATTAATTGATAAGGAATGTTGCTTGAACACTCTCTTATGTGTTGCATCATGTTAATAGCCGAAACGGGCGCTAAAAGTCAGTTGGCTCCGCTTAACCCCGTCAGTCAAACAATCCAAACCTGGGATTATTCGCCTTGTGCCGTTAATGCTCACCAGCTAATCGACTTTTGACACACGCTCAAATTTCAAGGATATTGGTCCCGACGCGTTAATGAAAAGGACCGTTTAATTTATTACGGTGGGGAATTAGCATTTGGTTGCGTTTAAGCGTGTTTTGTTCGTGAGACGTCTACATGGTGCTTCAAACTTGGGAAAACGTGCTGATCCGACCACACCATGAGTGCGCCTTGTGCGACCAGGGCGAAGACCGTTCCAAACCCGATGGCCTTTAACTGGCCAGTCGCGATGAACGCCAAAATCGTAATCGTGATGGGTGGCAAGTAGCTCGTCCACTGACCCAGAATTGCCGAACCGTGCAGGAAGCGGAACCGCAAAATGTAGGAGAGGTCGTCGTTAGGGTGCTGAATCAAGTTGCAACGCTGATAAATGGAAACGGCGGCCGCCACGCCGAGCAATCCAATAATGTTCAGGATGAGCCGCGGGAGCAACGTTAACTGGGGAATCCCCAGCCAGCTCCAAAAGTAACCGATAAATTCAACGAGGTAACTGAACGGAACGGTATACAGGAGGTTCGAAATAAACCGGCGGCGGTCAAAGTGACCAAGCATTAGTTGGTTGAGCACCGTCACCACGATCCCGTACATGAAAAGCGTCGTTCCCAGTGGCACGTTGATCCAGTTGGAGAGGTTAACGCTCGAGCCGGTCCAAACCGCACTACCTAGATTGGTGGCAATCGTGAGGGCGTTACAAGCTGAATTAAGAAAAATGGAAAAAATTAAGAACCAGAAGCGCTGGCGAAAATCGACGATGGTAAGCAAAGGACAACGACCTTTCTGAAAGTGTTAATACTCTATTATACCTAATTTATGAGTGACCAGCTCGCGGCAGTTTTGAAAAATATGCTATACTTATGCCACAGTATAATTTCGGTTGAAGGGCGCTTCAAGAATTCGGGTCACTTTTGGGTTGGGTGGTCAGGACTTGTGGCGCCCTTTTTTAGGAGGAAATCAAAATAAATGGGTTATATCGGTAGTTTAAGTCTAATTTTAATCGTGACGGCCTTGGCCGGACACCTGAGTGTGCGGATGGGCCTGCCGGCGGTAATTGGACAGTTGTTAAGCGGCATTATCATCGGACCGGCCGTGTTGGGCTGGGTGTCCGCAACTAGTTTTATCAAGGATTTTGCGGAACTCGGCGTGATTATTTTAATGTTTATGGCGGGACTTGAAAGTGATTTACAATTATTAAAAAAATACTGGCGACCAAGCTTATTGGTAGCGGTTCTGGGCGTGATTTTACCGGTCGCTGTAGTGGATTTTTGTAGTCAGTTATTTGGTTTAAACGCAACCGAGAGTTTATTCCTGGGCGTGACCTTTGCGGCAACGTCCGTTTCAATTTCGGTAGCCGTCTTAAAGGAACTCAACGCCTTAGAAGGTAAGGAGGGGACGACAATTCTGGGGGCGGCGGTCGTGGACGACGTGCTAGCCGTTTTAATCCTAAGTTTGATGATCAGCTTATTTGGGAGTGAGGTCAGCAGCGGGAGTAGCCAAACCTCGACTAATTTAGGCATCTCGTTACTTATTCAGTTAGTCTTCTTCTTGGCACTGTACGTCGTGGTGAAGTGGATCGTGCCACGCCTAATGTCGATTGGGAACGCCCTGCTGGTCCCAACTTCCGTCACGTTGATGTCGTTAGTCATTTGTTTTGGCTTATCCTACTTAGCAGACGCGATTGGGCTGAGTGCGGTTATCGGGGCCTTCTTTGCCGGAATCGCCGTTGGTCAGACTGACTACCATACGGTTATCGATAAGCATATTCAACCAATTGGGAACGCGGTCTTTATTCCGGTCTTCTTCGTCAGTATCGGGCTTAACATGTCCTTTGATGGGTTCCTTAGTGACTTTTGGTTCATCGTCGTCATCACGATTGCGGCCATCGCGACCAAGCTCGCTGGCGCTGGCGTTGGTGCCAAGATGGCCGGTTTCAGTTGGCTGAGCGGCTACGAAATTGGCGCCGGGATGGTCTCACGTGGGGAAATGGCCCTGATTATTGCCCAAATTGGGTATCAAGGTAAGTTGTTGTCCGAAGAACGTTACTCTGCCGTGATTACGGCAATTATTTTAACGACGCTGATTGCACCAATCCTGTTACGCCACGCGGTTAAACGCCAAAACGCGTTAACGGAATAGACAATCTTTAAGTGGCTTCATTGCGATTGTGCATCGCGGTGGGGCCGCTTTTTGCGACGGATGGCTGAGATTTAAGTATATTTCGAGGAATACAGAACGCAATTGCGTTCTAAATGTAGTATAATCTAACTAAACAATTTAGGGAGGTTCTAACAATGGCAACAGCTACTAAATCAACGACAATCCGTTTCGATGAAGACGTTCTTAACTTGATTCATAAGCAGGCAGACTTAGATGGACAAACTGTAACTGATTATATGCGTACCGCTGTGTTAGAAAAGTTGGAGGACAGTCTTGATTACAAAGATGCCATCAGGAATATCCGTGAAGCGCATGGGAAAACTGTTTCTCGCGAGGATGTTAAAAAGCAATTAGGGCTCTAAAGATGAAATATACTTGGTCTTTTAATCAAAAAACATTCAAGGATTTTCAAAAGAATCTCGATAAAGCGGTTCAGATTCGGATTTTTAAGTGGCTTGATAAGCACATTGAAGGTGCTGATGATCCACGTATTTGGGGTAAAGCGCTTGAAGGTGAATATGGTACCCTTTGGCGTTATCGAGTGGGTAGTTATCGAATAATTGCTGATATCCAGGATGGTATTTTTACGGTTGAGGTAGTTAAAGTGGGTAAACGAAATGATGTCTACAAGCGAAAATAACTAATCTTTATATAAACGGCTTCATCGCGATTAATTTTTGTGGTGAAGCCGTTTTTTTTTGAAGTTCTATGATATGTGGTATTGACTTGCTAAAGAGGTCAGTTACAAAGCTTCGTATTAAGGCAGACTAGCCAGAAAAGTTGCGCTAGTCATATGAGGTAGTTCATAAAAGCCCCCGCAAGTTAACGGCTAGATCCGGTCAACTTACGGGGGACAAGTTTATCTTTATTTGAGTCGCGTTATTATTAGTCGGCCACTTGCTTTTGATAATGCAGCTCCGCGAGCTGATCGTAGTGCGTCACGTTAACTAGCTGGTAGCGTTGCGACTGCTCACTAGTGGTAAACAGCCGGATACCGGATCCTAAAATGACCGGCGCGATTTGAATGAACAAGTCGTCCACCAGGTTGGCGGTTATTAGGGGCATTAACACCCCGGAACCCCCAACAATCCAAATTGACTGGCCCGCCTCGCGTCGCAAGTGATCGACGAGTTCTGCGACCGGGGTGTTCGTGAATTGGGTAGTTGCGTTGCCAGCGTGCGGCGCCGTGGTCATAACGATGGTGCGCGTTTCCGGCCGGTACGGGTTGATCAACTGGTCGGTCGTTTCCGCCATCGTGTATTCATAAGTGTGGCGGCCCATGATGGCCGTATCGACTTGTTGTAAGAACTGTTCGGTCGGAGCCTCATCGCCACCGGCCGTTTGAAACAGCCAGTCTAGGCGCTGGTCGGTTGTGGCGAGGTAACCGTCGAGTGAAATGGCGCCGTAAAATTGTACTTTCCGCATGTTTGTTCCACCTGTTTTCGATTTAGTAGCGTTATTGTAGCACGTTTGCTGATCGAATTAAGTGGGGAGGGTCTCATCGTAAGGTTAACTTAACAGTAATTAAGTGACCAATTATTATTTTCAAGGCTAAGTATCTCCGGTATAATTGGTTTAGCATTTATATATTCGGTGGGTTTGCTACCCGCCGGTCTGGTTCGGAAACTTCCCAGCATAAAAAACCAAGAACTTCAGTCAATCGGAGGTAAGAGAATGAATGCAACGCGTAACGTCATCATTGATTGTGATCCGGGCATTGATGACAGCTTGGCGCTTTTATTAGCGCTTAAATCACCGGATTTAAACGTGGTTGGAATTACAACCGTTTGTGGGAACGTTCCGCCGGAAATTGGCGCCCAAAACGCACTCAAAGTGCTAGCGTTAGCTGACCGGCTGGATATTCCAGTCTACGTTGGCGCTAACCGGCCACTGCGGGTTCCCTATACGAGTGCGCAGGATACGCACGGTGACGACGGCCTTGGCAATAGTGAGTGGCCGGCCGTGACAAAGGTCGGTCCCGCTAAAGGCGCAGTCAATTTTATCGTTGAGACTTTGACGGCTGAGCCGCAGACTTCGATTTTAGCGCTGGGGCCGTTGACCAACATTGCGGAGGCTCTCAATCGCGATGTCAGCCTGTTTGAACAGGTTGACCAATTTACATTAATGGGTGGCAGTTACAAGTCCCACGGTAACTGTTCACCGGTTGCCGAATATAATTTTTGGTGCGACCCGGACGCGGCGGCCCAAGTCTTTGCAAAGCTGCCGGTCCCAATTCAAATGGTTGGTCTGGACGTGACCCGTGAAATTGTCTTAACACCGAGTTTGTTAGCCTACATGCAGGACGTTAATCCTGAATTAGGAGCCTTTATTAAAAAGATTACGCAGTTTTACTTTGATTTTCATTGGCAACAGGAGCGGGTTATTGGTTGTGTTATCAATGATCCGTTGGCGGTGGCGGTGATGAGTCAACCGGACTTATTAAGTGGCTTTGGTGCCTATACCACGGTCGTGACCGATGGCGTTGCCCGCGGTCAGTCAATCGTCGATGACCATCAATTCTGGCAACGGCCAGCCAATACGCAGGTGATGACGACCGTTGATGTTGCCGGTTTTTGGCAACTATTTTTGAAACGGGTACTTGGCGCGACTGATCCCGACCTGACGCGGGTCCTGCGGCAGTTGAAGGTGTTGCCATGCGACTAATTAAAACGCGCCACCTCACCTTAGTCGCCCTCTGCGTTGCTTTGAACGTCGTGGGGGGAAACCTCGCCTTGATGTTAAAACTACCGATTTATTTGGATTCAATTGGAACGGTTTTGGCCGCCGCCGTTTTAGGCCCGCTGGGTGGACTTGCGGCTGGGGCGTTGACCGGGACGTTGATGAGTTTTACCGATTTGTATTCACTGTTCTTTATGCCGGTGCAACTACTGACCGGGGTGGTCGCCGGCCTGCTGTATCGCCGCGTTAAGCCAGGCAGTTGGCGCTCAAACTGGTGGCTTGCGCTTGGGATTTCTTTACCCGGAACGCTGGTCAGTACGTTAATTACCGTTATTCTATTTCACGGCATTACGTCGTCGGGCTCGAGCATGCTCGTTCAGTTGTTATTAGGTACCGGCATGAGTAAGGTCGCGGCGGTTTTCCTGATACAGGTGATGACCGACTACCTCGACCGGTTAATTACGGTGGCGGTCGTGGCAATGGTTTACCGGGCGTTGCGCAGTAAGTTGGCGCACGTTAATGGTTGAAATTAATTACTAGTTGAAATGATAATTAAAAGAAAGACCGGCCCAAGTGGTCGGTTTTTTGCATTTAAGGCTTGACCCTGACGCGACGTCAGCCCGTATACTGAAGGGGTTGAAAGGAGTGGGACCGAATGGCGTATCAAATTAAACAGTTGGCCGAGTTGGCGGGGGTGAGTGTGCGGACGTTGCGCTACTACGATCAGATTGGTTTGTTGAAACCCGCAGCGCTTGGGGCCAACGGCTATCGCCTTTACGAACGCGAACAGGTTGACCGGTTGCAACAAATTTGTTTGTACCGCACGTTGCGGTTGCCGTTAGCGACGATTCAAAAATTACTCGACCAACCGCAAGCCCAACGGTTGACCACGCTGGAACAACAGTACCAGCAGCTTAGACGGGAACGGGCGCACTTAGATCAGTTACTGACGCTCGTTCAAACGACGATTCAAACCCAACGAGGAGGGGTTCCAATGACCGATGCAAATAAATTTGAGGCGTTCAAAGCGGCGCAGTTAAGTGCCAATGAAAAACGCTATGGTGATGAAATTAAGCAGCGCTATGGCGAAGCGACAGTTGCGCAAGCCAATGCGAAGTACGCGGACCTTGATCAGGCTGACTACCAACGGATGCAGGCGGTTGAAGCGGACTTGATTGCGACGCTAAAAGTGGCCTTGAAAAACGCTACGCTCACATCAGAAAGCGCTACCAAGATCTATGAACTTCACCGGCAGTGGCTCAGCTTTACCTGGCCGCACTACACGGTGGCGATGCACCGCGGGTTAGCCGCCACGTACTTAGCGGATGAGCGCTTTACGGCCTACTATGACCAGCGGGCCGGGATTGGCGCGACCAAGTTACTCGTTGAAAGTATTCAAGCGGCCGCCCACGACTGAAAAAAGATGGTTGACAAATTTCTTTGTGCGTGTTTACACTAATTACGAAAACTAAATACGATTTCTTCGGGGCAGGGTGTAATTCCCGACCGACGGTAACAACGTAAGTTGAAGTCCGTGACCCGCGTGAGCGGTTGACCCAGTGCAAGTCTGGGACCGACAGTAAAGTCTGGATGGGAGAAGAAAATTATTGCTTTGTTTTTGGGCAGTAGTGGCGAAAAAGGTAACCGGCGACGGTTCTTTTTGGCGTACCATACTGACGAAATCGATTTAGCAACTCATCAAACCACCCGGTATCGATCTTGATAACGGGTGGTTTTTTTTGGAGGTGCCGAGAATGGACAACGGTTACATGCAGTTGGCCGTGCAACAGGCGTTACGGGGCGGTCCCGCAACGTATCAAAATCCACAGGTGGGCGCAGTCCTTGTTAAGGATGGACGCGTTATTAGCCAGGGCTACCATGCGCACTTTGGCGGTGATCATGCCGAAGTTGCGTGCCTAAAAGGGGCCACCCCGGAACAGGCGCGGGGCGCCACCCTCTACGTGACGCTCGAACCGTGTTCACATTATGGTAAAACGCCGCCGTGTAGTCATCGTGTGGCGGAAGCTGGGATTAAGAAGGTCGTGATTGGCCAGTTGGATCCGCACCCGGTCGTTGCGGGGCGCGGTCGGGACTATTTGCGTCAGCACGGTGTTGATGTGCAGGTGCTTGAACCCAGCGCAGCCGTGTTAGCGCTCAACCGGCACTATAACTGGTTTTATCAACATGAGCGGCCGTGGATTACGTTAAAAATGGCCCAAACGCTAGACGGTAAGTTAAACGCGGTAACTGGTGAACGGAGTCGGCTGACAAATGCGGCGGCTAACGCTGATAGCCAGCGGTTACGAGCAACCTTTCACGCCATTTTGGTGGGTGAACGGACGCTCACGACCGATGATCCCCAGTTGACGGTGCGGACGCAGGCGCTCGCACACCCACCGGTCAGGCTGGTCGTTCTAAATCGAAGCGACGCTGCGGTGGGGCACCGGCTTGTGACGGACGGATTGGCGCCGACCTGGTTACTTTGTCGGCAGGCCAGTCCGCGGGATACCCAACTTGAGCAGTCAGGAAGCGACGTTCACGTCGTCATTGGGGACTGGACACCGCAAGCAATTAGTACGTTCTGTCACCAACATGGCTGGCAATCATTACTCGTTGAAGGTGGAAGCCAGCTACACGCCCAGTTTGTACAAGCGGGGCTCGTTGAAGAGTGGCTGAGTTACGTCGTACCAACGGTGTTTGGTGGGCAAGCCCTTCCAGCCGCACGGGATACGACTTACGCCGCTACCCCGATGACCTTTACGGCACCGCAAGTGACGAATTTAGCGGGCAACTTACGAATTCAAGCTTATCGACAGGGGGTCGTTTAAATGTTTACGGGAATTGTGACGCACCACGGCGTTGTCCAACAAGTTGACAACCACGCGGGTGAATTGAAGTTGACGCTCAAAGCGGCCGCACTCGTGACGCCCAAGTTAGCAATTGGCGCCAGCATTGCGGTGAACGGCGTTTGTTTAACGATAACGACGAAGACGGCGGATGCCTTTACGGTGGACGTGATGCCGGAGAGCGTTCGCCGCACTAACTTAGGCCGGTTAAAAGTTGGTCAGCAGGTTAATTTGGAACCAGCTTTGACCGCCGAACAGGGGCTTGACGGCCACTTTGTTCAGGGGCACGTCGATTACTGCGGCGAGTTATTGCGCCGGGCCAGTGATGCGAGTGCGCAGCGGTTATGGTTTACCCTGCCCGCGGCTTACCGGCCACTGATCGTTGAGAAGGGATCCGTTGCCATTGACGGCGTTAGCTTAACGGTTGTCGCGGTGACGCCGGGCGCGTTTGAAATTGATTTGATCCCACATACGCAGTTGGCGACCACGTTGGGCCAGCTCCCACTTGGGGCACCGGTCAACGTTGAAACGGATATTTTAGGCAAGTACGTTGCCCAGCAATTACGGTTTGGAGGAACAGAAAATGACGATTGAGGAAAAAGTAGAAAACGCTTTAGACGCCTTAAAAGCGGGCGGTTTGATTATTGTTGCCGATGACGAAAGTCGCGAAGCCGAAGGGGACATGGTCGGTTTAGCACAGTACGCCACCACCGAAACGGTTAACCGCATGATTACGAGTGCCCGCGGTTTGCTCTGCGCGCCGGTTGCGCCCGAAATTGCGACCCGCTTGGAATTGGAACCGATGACGACCAGTCACGATGCGTTTGGGACGGCCTTTACGGTTTCACTGGATCACCACACGACGACCACTGGTATTTCGGCGGCGGACCGGGCAACGACCATTAAGGCGTTGACTGACCCGCAAAGTAAGCCCACTGATTTCTACCATCCCGGTCACGTTTTTCCGTTGATTGCCCGGGCTGGCGGTGTCCTAGAACGGCGCGGTCACACCGAAGCGGCGGTTGACCTGGCACGGTTGGCCGGGGCGACCCCGGTGGCCTACATTTGCGAATCCGTTAAAAAGAACGGATTAATGGCTCGACGGAAGGATTTGAAGGCCCTGGCAGAAGGGCTGCGGATCCCGATGATCACGATTGAAGACATCAGTACTTACCGTTTGCGGCAAACCCAAACCTTAACGGCCCTCCCAACGGTAAAACTCCCAACCGCGAGCGGCGATTTTAAGTTGACCGGCTACCAACTACCGGCTGATTCACAAGTCCAGTTAGCTTTACAGAAGGGTGATCTTCAAACGCAGGAGCCCGTTTTAGTTCGGTTACATTCCGAATGCTTGACCGGCGATGTGTTTGGGTCGCTACGTTGTGACTGTGGTCAACAATTGCACGCCGCAATGGATCAAATCGAAGCGGCTGGTCGCGGGGTCGTACTGTACTTACGGCAAGAAGGTCGCGGTATCGGTTTAGCTGATAAGCTTCGGAGCTACCATTTACAAGAGCAAGGGATCGATACCTACGACGCCAACCTCAAGTTGGGCCACCAACCCGACGAACGCCATTATGACGTGGCCGCCGCCATGCTGAAGCGGTTAGGGATTCAACGGGTGCGGTTAATGACCAATAATCCCGACAAAATTACCCAGCTAAAGGCGGCGGGAATTGACGTCGTTGAACGGGTTCCCTTAGAAATGCCCGCAACGGCCCATGATCGGCAGTACTTAGCCACGAAGCGCGACAAGTTTCATCACCAACTCGCAGTTAAATAATGGAGGACTTAAACATGACAACGATTAATGGACAATTACAAGGAAGTGGCCGCCACATTGCAATCGTGGTTGCCCGCTTCAACACGGCAATTACGAGCAAACTTTTAGCGGGCGCTCAGGACAACCTTGAGCGGCACGGCGTTGCGGCCGAAGATATTGACGTTTTATGGGTTCCGGGTGCGTTTGAAATCCCAACCGTCGCCCAACAGGTCGCGACGAGCGGCCGCTATGACGGGATTATCACGCTGGGGGCGGTCATTCGTGGTGAAACGAGTCACTACGACTACGTCTGCAACGTCGTTAGCAACGGGGTCGCTGCAGTTGGCCGCCAAACCGGTGTTCCTACCATGTTCGGCGTGTTAACAACTGATACGATTGAACAGGCCCTCAACCGCGCCGGCGTGAAGGTCGGTAATAAGGGTGCTGACTGTGCGGAAAGCGTCCTCGACATGATTGACGTGCAACGGCAATTTCGGGAATTGACCGCTACCACAAAGTAGAACCAATGATGAAGGATGATTGATGCCATCAGTCGGGTGTCCCGAATAGTGGTAACTTGCCGCCTTACCGGTTGGTCCTAAAGCGGCTGGAGCGTGGTGGACACGACTTTAAGCCAAGCAACCCACTTGTCTTAAAGCTCGGTCTTTGGGTAAGTCGGGAAACAACCCCGACTAACGCAAACGACACCACTGAGCCACTTGAGGACCGCCCTCACGGCTAAATGAGTGTCAACTAATCAAGGCTTTCTAATGATTGAAGTTGGCAATATCAATCATTGGAAGATTACTAAATTAAATTATCAGGTGTAAACTTGCTAAGCCTTCATCATGGTTAGTAGACATTTGAGCACTTTATTCATATAGACTGTCAGACCCGATGATACGTAATGTTGATCTGCTAAAACAAGTGAGCAAGTTTGCACTTGGTTTTAGTAAGCGTTCCGCAAAACCAGTTTCATCAGCTGCAACTTATTAAAGTCGGCTGTAGAACTTAGTATTAGGGTAAATCTAGCCAGTAGCGGGTGTCACCATGGCTCAACTGCGAAATTATTCTTGGCCGGAAGTGGGGTGCTTCCGGCTTAGAATAAGGCTCGAATTTGA
>NZ_BJEA01000015.1 GCF_005405425.1 Lactiplantibacillus modestisalitolerans
TGTCTAAGCAAGTTGTCGAAGAATACATTAACAAGCAACGTACAGAAAAAAGCAACGCTGGCCGTCCCTCTAAGAAGGGCAACTAACGTTACTTTTCGTTTGACTTCATCTCGGCACTAAAGTACCGAGTTTTCGCCTTGGCTACCGAGATGTGGGAGTTAGGCTCCGTAATAAAAACGGGATTGCAGCGCACGGCCCAATCCCTTCAATTCTAACTAAACTTGTTGTTCAATATCCGTCACTAAATGTTCATTAAACTTTCCGGCGCGTAACATCGCGATCTCATAGCGGTACGGTGGTTGTTGATGCTTCTTATCTTCACCCACGTAGGGCGTTTCCAAAATTTTCGGTACCGCTTCAAGCTGGGGATGGTGCGCGATTGCGTTCAGCGCATCGAAACCAATCGTCCCTAAGCCAATGTTGGCGTGCCGGTCCTTATGCGCCCCCTGCGGATTTTTCGAATCGTTCAAGTGCACCACGCCCAACCGGTCCAAGCCAATTACGTGGTCAAACTCATTTAAAACGCCGTCAAAGTCGGTTTTGATGGCGTAACCGGCGTCACTCGTATGGCAAGTATCAAACGTCACCGACAACTTTTCGTTGTACGTCACACCGTCAATCATTGCAGCCAACTCTTCAAACGTCCGCCCGACCTCAGTTCCCTTGCCAGCCATCGTTTCCAGGGCAATCTGAATTTTTTGGTCGGGGCGAATGACGGTATTCAACCCCTTGACGATTTGCGCGATCGCCGCATCCGCGCCCGCACCAACGTGCGCTCCCGGGTGCAACGTTAACTGGGTCGCGCCCAGCGCTTCCGCCCGCTGAACTTCCGCATATAAGAAGTCGGTCGCAAATTCAAAGTATCCTGGTTTGGTCGTGTTACCAAGGTTAACAATGTACGGTGCGTGCACGACGAGTTGCTGGAAGTCATTTGCTGCCAGCAACGGTTTAGCCGCCGCGATGTTTAAGTCCGCAATCGGCTTGCGGCGCGTATTTTGCGGCGCCCCCGTGTACACCATTAACGTGTTGGCACCGTAACTAACGGCTTCCTTAACCGAACCTAAAAACATCGCCGGCGCCTTCATCGAGACGTGTGAACCAATTCTCAGCATCCTTGATCCCATCCTTTATCAGCCTGTATTTTAATCCATTAAGTTGGTTCCATTATGCCGAACTTCGCTAGGATGTGCAAGCGCCACCGCGGGCAAGCAGTTCAGCCCCGCGGTTGATCTTTAGCCGCTTTGAACGTCCTCTCGCACCGAACCACCAGCAATCTCAACGCCAATTGGGACCGCGCCATAAAAAACGGAACTGACCAATGCCGGCCAATTCCGTTGTTACCGCGGCCCATTACGGGGATGCGGTTCAAGTATTTTCAATTAGATCATGTCCACAAACCGGGACCGGAACTTGTAATGCAAATGCGAGCCAACTAGTAATACGAAGAGGACGATGCCCCAGAAAACGAGCGTTAGCACCGGTTGATCCCAAATCTTACCTTCATTGAACATCGACTGCCGAAACCCGTTAATCACGTAGAAGAACGGGTTCAGTTGTAAAATGCGCACAAACGCGGCCGGAAAGCCATTCGTTTGAAAATTAAATAGGACGCCGGACAGGTAGAACAGCATCCGCATAATTGATTGCAACAAGATTTGCCAATCACGCACGAGCACCGACACAGTTGAATTGAACACACTCAACGCGAACATCAGACAGACCATCGCGAAGAAGTAGTAAATCCACTGAAGCCAGGCAAATGACGGGTAAATACCATTGAAAAAGCCGAGGGCGATGGAAAAAATCAGCATGGTCCAAAAGGCATTCAGGTTACCCATAATTTTAATCGACGGTAACACTGAAACCGGAAACTTCATTTTGGAAACCATGTTAACCCGCTGATAAATACTCTTGGAGCCATCGAGAACTGAGCGGTTCATGAAGAACCACGGGGTGATCCCAATCACCATCCACATTAAATAGGAAACGCCGCCGTTAGTTGCGCCCTTTTTAAACCCGTTACTAAAGACGATCCAATAAATCCCAATTTGAATTAACGGGTACAGGTATTCCCAAGCAAGTCCCAAATAGTGGTTTTGATAGCTGGCCTGATCTTCATAGTGCGAGATTCGCCAAATAATGCCCCAGTTTTGGAACTGCTCCTTAATAATTGATACGACCTCTTTCAAGGTACTGCCACTCCCTATCTATCATCATAGTAACTATGATTATTAATAGTGTTTACTGGTAAAAATAAGTTAACGTTCGTTCAGTTGCTTGACCATCGTTATGAGTATTCCACAATTGATTAAAACTTGTCAATTGGTGCGACGTGCTCGGGGCCGCTAACTGCTGATTTAATTCCGTGACGGTCCGGACAAATGGGCCCGGTGCCCACTTTTCAAAGTCGGGTTGCAAACCAACACTCTGCCGAAAACTTTGCCAGTCAAAAACATAGAATACCATTTTCTGACAATTTGGCAAGAGGGCGTAGTCAAAAATAACGGACGAATAGTCACTAATCAACGTTTGGGTTACGGTCAATAATTCATCGGTACTAAACTCTGGGATCAAGGTCACGAGGTCGGGATACCGCCGTTTTAACGCTCGCGCCTGAGTTGCCAAGTGGGGGTGTAATTTAACCACTAAGCACTGATCCGGACGCAATCGCAACTGTCCAAAATCAGGCGGTAGCGTTAACGCCACCCCTGCCCGGTATGTTGGTGCGTATAAAATGACCTGCTTACTAGCCAGTTGCGGATAGCGCCGATAAATCGCCGCTTGGGTTTGCGCCCGCCAAGCTGACTGTTGGTAGCGGTCAGAACGGGGATAACCGAGAATGCGCATCCGACTGATTGGCACGTGGTAACTCGCCGCAAAAATGGCCGCCATCTTGGGCGATGCCACTACAAAATCGGTAATGTGGTTATAGACAGCTTGAAACCGCCGCTGGTCCGTCGTCGACCGCTGACTCGTCTGCGGGTCGCCCCAGCCAAAGGCCTTAACGGCCCCATTAGCGTGCCACAACTGAATAACGCGCTGTGAGCGGTGGCGCCACAGGCCAGCCGTGAAAGCGTAATAGTTGTCCAAGTAAACGTCTGCCGCCCGTGTGATGACGGGGACCCCCTTCAGAGCAAAGTGCACGGAATCATGAAACGGCCGCACGGTAACGCCAGCTTTAGCCAACGCTTGGGCCTGGGCTTGCGCCGCTGGTAAATAGTAAACAATCAGGCGTCCATTGACCCGTTGGTTTAATTGCCGAACAAAGGCCCCGTTATCCGCAAAACTCATTAAATAAATCACCCGCTGGTTCGGTCGAAAATGGGCCCACCACGAAACTACGCTCACCAGCCAGATGTAGAGTTGTTTTTTCAACCCGGTCACCCTTTCACACTGTAAAAACTCACCGTGTATTATAGCATACTTTTCTCGTGACCCAGGTGGATTCCCAATTCCTTTAGTTTTGTTTAACACTTTCAACAAATAAGCGTTACAAAAAACGCCGGGGCATTAAGCCCCAGCGTACATTCAGTGATTGCCGTTGTAGCAGACTCACGGCTTGGGTTCGTAAAAGTGGCCCAATATTTTAACCGTGTCCGAAATGCTCACAAACGCGTGCGGATCGGACTCCGCCATCGCCGCCTTTAATTCCGGCATTTCATAACGCGTAATAACCGTAAATAAAATCGTTTTATCATCGTGTTGGTACGCCCCCTCGGCATTATGCACGATGGTCACGCCACGGCGAATGCGATTTTGCACGCTATCAATCACCGTTTTCGGCCGACTCGTAATAATCATGACTTGCATTTTTTGCTGACGGGTATAAGTCATATCGATGACCCGGCCGTTAACGAGCAACCCTAACGCGGAGTAAAACGCGTACGGCCAGCCATAAACGAACCCGGCGGCTAACACGATCAGCGAGTTAAAGGCCATGTTAATCGTCCCGATACTGCGCCCGGTTTTCCGGCGTAGCACGATTCCGATAATGTCTAACCCCCCGGTTGAAATGCCACTTTTCAGGGCCGTTCCGGTCCCAAAACCGTTAACCGCTCCCCCAAAGATTGCGCAAATAATGGGGTCGTGGGTCAATTCGACTGGCGCGATCACCTTAATCATAATACTGGAAAGCGCAACCGCCAGAAACGTGTAGACGGTAAACCGACGCCCAATTGAACGCCAGGCAATTACGAACATTGGCACGTTCAATAAGAATAACAGTAAGGCCGTCGAAAGCTGAACCGGCATGAACTTCGTCATCAAACTGTTGATCAGTTGGGCAAGCCCGGTAATTCCGGAAGAGTAAATGTGACCGGGGGTCCAAAAGAAGTTCATCGCGATCGAGACTAAAATGGCATAAATAAACGCCGTCGACGCCTTAACAACGTCACGATGGTGCTTGGACAACTGCTGAAAATCATCCATGAATTTGGCTCCTTTATGTTTTTGCTCTGGCTATTGTACCACGCAACCCCCCGCTCAAGCGGGATTTACCAGGATTCACCCAAAAGTCTCACGTTTCTCATTAGATTTTTATTTCAGTCGCAATGCTTAGTCAACCTTAGGCGCATCTGCCCAGTGACTAGCAACAAAATCGGCTCGGCCCCCCGCTTCTTGAGCGGCATAGACGACCGGATTATTTTCGTAAAACCGTTGGTGTTCGGCTTCAGCGGGATAAAACGGTTTGGCGTCTTCAATTGTTGTGACGATTGGTTTACTAAAGCGTTCGCTGGCCTGTAAATGGGCTTTGGAGGCTGTCGCCACTGCCCGTTGTTCCGGGCTATTTACGAAAATAACTGGCCGGTAGTTATCACCGCGGTCTTGAAACTGGCCCATCGCGTCGGTTGGGTCCGTTTGGTGCCAATAAATTTCAACGAGCTCCGCATAACTGATTTTAGCGGGATCAAACGTAATCTTAACTGCCTCGGTATGCCCGGTTTGATGGGATTTAACTTGCTGATAGGTCGGATTGGCAACGTGGCCGCCAGTGTAGCCGGAGACGACGCTCTCGATTCCGGGCTGCTGATCGAATGGTTGAACCATGCACCAGAAGCACCCCCCGGCAAAAATAGCTGTTTCCATTAGAATTCCTCCAATTAAGTTTTAATACTAATTTAACACGTTAAAAAAAGAACGTCCAATCCAGGGATTAAACGTTCTTTAAGTGAAGTAACTTGGGCAGAGTGTGAGGGCCAGCGGGTTGATGTTGAGCACTACCTAGATAAGCCGTTGTCGCGGGTTTCGCGATAGCGGGTTATCGTAGTAGGCGCAGACATCAGCTGGACCGAACACGTTTCGGCTTTAAAGCAGTAAACCGTCCAAGGTTGGCACTGGCGCCCTAGCATATAGGCACAAGCGTCAGCCAAAGCACCACAAAAGGCCGTGACTTACATCACAGCCTTCTGACACCCCATATTCTATGATATATAGTATTGATTTGCTAAAAAGGTTACCAATTGAATTTGCAATAAGGTCATCGTAACCACCAAAATAAGCACGCGTGCTCTTCTGCGTGAGCTCAAATCAATGCCCGCAGTGTTTTCGCCAACCGGTTACACCGCTGCTGGCGGCAATCTCAACACTAATTGGTACGGAGCCGTACTTCATCAAAAATTTTAATCCTGAGCGTCGTCGTCCTTGGCACCAGCCGGATCAATTAGCAAGTCTAAGTCGGCAAGCTGTTGATTCGAAACCGCTGCGGGTGCGTTGGTCATTGGTTCGGAAGCCTTGGAGTTCTTCGGGAAGGCAATCACTTCACGGATATTATCGTTACCGGATAACAGCATCGCAAACCGGTCCAACCCAATGGCTAAACCACCGTGAGGCGGAAAGCCCATATCAAGCGCATCGAGCAAGAACCCGAATTGCTCCTGAGCGCGTTCCTTAGTAAAGTTCAACGCCTTGAACATCTTTTCTTGTAAGTCACGGGTGTGAATCCGGATGGAACCGCCCCCCAATTCATAACCGTTTAAGATGATATCATATGATTGGGCGTGGGCCTGATGCGGATCTTCACCATCATTTAAGTAGTGCACGTCTTCTTCGTTAGGCATCGTGAATGGGTGGTGCGCTGGTACCCAGCGTTCAATTCCTTCGTCGTATTCGAAGAGTGGCCAGTCAACGACCCACAAGAACGCGTACTTACTTTCGTCAATCAAATCCAGTTCCTTCGCGATAGCCGTCCGTAAGTAACCTAACGTGTCAGCCACGACCTTGAACTTATCGGCCGCAAACAATAGTAAGTCACCCGGGTGAGCACCGGCCGCCGTTGTAATGGCTTCAAAGTCCCCATCATTCTTAAAGAACTTTGCAACCGGACCGCTGAAGCCGTCATCCGTAACTTTCATCCAAGCTAAGCCCTTGGCACCAAAGCGCTTGACGTATTCGGTGTAAGCATCGATGTGCTTCCGGGAATACTTGTCCGCCCCGCCCGGTACGGCGATGGCCTTAACTTGACCACCGTTGGCTAAGGCGTTGTCAAAGACTTTAAAGCCGGCGTCTTTAACGGCCGCCGCCATGTCTTTAAGCTCCATACCAAAGCGCACGTCGGGCTTTTCTGAACCAAACCGGTCCATGGCTTCTTGCCAAGTCATCCGCGTAAACGGTGCACTGACGTCAATGCCCTTAACGTCCTTCATGACCTTTTGAATCAAGCCTTCGGTATATGACTGAATTTCTTCAGCACTAAGGAAGGACGTTTCCATATCGATTTGGGTAAATTCAGGTTGCCGGTCGCCCCGTAAGTCTTCGTCCCGGAAACAACGAGCAATTTGATAGTAGCGGTCAAAGCCCGCGCCCATTAATAACTGCTTGAATAATTGGGGTGATTGGGGCAGTGCGTAAAAGTGCCCGTGATAAATTCGGGATGGCACCAAGTAATCCCGGGCCCCTTCAGGCGTCGACTTCGTTAAGAACGGCGTCTCAATATCGTAGAATCCCTGGTCGTCAAAGTAACGGTGAACCGCCTGAGTAATACCGTTACGAATCTTCAAGTTACGTTGCATTTCCGGACGTCGTAAATCTAAGTAACGGTACTTCAACCGTAATTCATCTGAGACGTTAATGTCGTCCTGAATATAAAATGGGGGCGTTTTGGCCTTGTTTAAAATCTTCGCGCTATGGATTTCAACTTCGACCTTCCCAGTTTTCATCCGGTCGTTGATCGCATCTTGTCCGCGGTTGACCACTTTTCCTTGCACTTCAATGACGTATTCGCCCCGCAATTGATCCGCAACGGCTAACGCGTCCGCCGAGAACTCCTGACTGAAGACCAGTTGCACAATGCCTTCCCGGTCACGTAAATCAATAAAAATCAAGCTTCCAAGGTCCCGGCGCTTTTGCACCCAACCTTGAAGGGTAACCTCTTGCCCTAAATAGGCTTCGTTTACGAGGCCCGCATAAGTGGTACGTTTCATCTTACCAATTCCTCCCTAAAACTAATGACTTGCCAATAATGCCTTTAACGTGGCGGCCACGTCAGCCATCGCAACTTGCTGTTCCTTTCCAGTTGCCATGTCCTTTAAATTAACGACCTGATCCGCAATTTCCGTATCCCCGACCGTCATCGTGTAACGCGCGTTTAAGCGGTCAGCACTCTTGAACTGGGCTTTCGGCTTGCGGTCCAAATAATCCCGTTCCGCGGTATAGCCCGCGTTCCGAACCGCCTGAACCAGTTTCAAGGTCGTCACGCTAGCGTTATCACCAATTCCAACGACGTACACGTCGAGTTGGTCATCGGTTGGCATGGCCACTTTTTCAGCGTCCATTAAGACTAAGAGCCGTTCAACCCCAAGGCCAAAGCCGACACCGGAAACTTCAGGGCCGCCCAATTCCTTAACGAGACCGTTATAACGACCTCCGGCACAGATTGTCGTGTAGCCGCGACCAAGTGCTTTGGAATGGGTCATAATTTCAAAAATCGTATGGTTATAATAATCCAAGCCTCGAACCATCGTTGCATCAATCTCGTACGGAATGTCCAACGCATCCAAATAAGCCTTCGCTTGGTCAAAATGGGTTTGCGCTTCCGGCGTTAAGTAATCTAAGATCGACGGTGCATCGGCTACGAAGGCCTGATCTTCCGGTGCCTTGCTATCAAGGACGCGGAGCGGATTTTTATGCAACCGGGCCTTAGAATCATCACTCAACTCGTCAAAGTGTGGCTCCAAGTAATCGATCAATGCTTGCCGGTAAGCGTCGCGCGTCGCTTGATCGCCCAACGTGTTGATCACTAACTTCAAGTCGTTTAGACCGAATTGTTTCAACAAGTGGAAGCCCATCGCAATTACTTCAACGTCTAACGCGGCACTTTCACTCCCAAAGGCTTCGACCCCGAGTTGATGAAATTCGCGTAACCGCCCTGATTGGGGCCGTTCATACCGAAACATTGGTCCCATGTAATAAACTTTATACGGTTTAAGTACCTGGGGACCGTACAATTTATTTTCGACAAAGGCCCGCACGACCCCGGCCGTACCTTCGGGGCGCAACGTGACGTGGCGATCACCCTTATCGTGGAAATCATACATTTCCTTGGTGACGATGTCCGACGTATCCCCAGCAGAACGTGAGAATACTTCGAAGTTTTCGAACATCGGCGTGCGAATTTCTTTAAACTGGTACGTCTTGAATACTTGCCGGGCCGTTTGTTCAACGTACTGCCATTTTTCACTGTCGCCGGGCAAAATATCCGCGGTACCCTTTGGCCGTTGATATTTCATATTAAATTTCCTCCTTGGATTTTGAATCGACAAAAAAAGCGCCCTTGAATTAACCAAGGGCGCTTTTAAGCGCGGTACCACCTTTATGAGCACTAACTGATAACGTCTGTGTTACACAGGCGGAACTTTCCGTTCACCTCAAAAGCGTCTCCTCATTGCGCACCATCCGGAATTCTCAGCACTACCGGTCTCTGACTATGGTGGGGAACAATGCTCTTACTTTCTCTGCGGTCGATTTATTAATATACGGTTAAAGTTACACGAATTTCAGCTAAAAGTCAACTCTCCCCGCCGAATATCATTCCGGCGCCCGCTTTTTTTGGTATACTGATGACTGTACTTAACGTTAAAATTATTATTAAAACATAGTTGGTGAACGCACCCATGCAAATATTAAAACACTACTGGCGACAGCTAACAATTGCCGCCGTTTTTATCGGGCTAGTTATTGGATTTGTTTTCGTCCTCGCAACCAATAATACCGCCACCGTTAACATTGCCAACGTGAATATTCGGCAAGGTCCCGGAATGAGTTACGCCATTACGGACGCAACCACTAAGGGCACCAAAATTCACATCATGAAGCGCAAGAACAACTGGCTGTACGTTCGTTACGCTGACCATAAATTTGGTTGGATTGCTAGCTGGTTGGTGAATGAACGTAATTCGCAACTCAGCAAGACCACTAAAATTTCAGAAGCAACGATCGTTTTGGATCCGGGCCACGGTGGATCCGACTCCGGGGCTCTTTCGAGCAAGGGTAAAATGGAAAAAACATACACGTTACGCGTTGCAAAGGCCGTTGCTAAAAAGTTACGGGCGGCCGGCGCTAACGTCATTTTAACCCGCGATGATGACCAGTACGTCGGTTTAAGCGCCCGCCCAGCCATGGCGAACAAGCTCAACGCCGACGCCTTCATCAGTTTCCACTTTGATAGTTCACCAGAAAAGAACACCGCATCTGGCATTACCACCTATTACTACCACAAATCAACCTCGTTGACGCTGGCAAAGGATCTCAGCAACAACGCGTCGACCCTGCCGATTCCAAGCAAGGGGGTCGCTTACGGGGACTTCTTAGTGATTCGGGATAATTCAGTGCCCGCCGTGTTAATGGAACTCGGCTACATTAATGATAAGGCTGATTTCAAGACGATTCGTTCAACCCAGTACCCGAACGAAGTGGCGCACGCGGTTTACGCTGGACTTAGTACCTACTTTGCCAAACAATAGCTTAACCGATTTAACGGCCACCATAATCGAGCGTGCACCTTCTGATGCAGCCCGATTGTGGTGGCCGTTACGCGTCTCAGTCCCCCAACCATCCGTTTGAAGCGCATCCGCAAACGCGGTATCATCAGCTTGAGGCTGCGACATTAATAGCCTAAACCTGTGCCAAAAGTTAGTTGGCTCCGCTGAACGGCTAACCGCCTTTTGGCACACGCTCAAACTGAAGGGAGACTTTTGAGATGCAACTATCCACTCAATGGCTCGCACAACTGCCACTTACTGGTATTCAACACGTTAACGCCGTCAGTGGCGGGGACATTAACGCCGCCTTTGCCATTCAAACGACTACTCAACGCTACTTTCTAAAGGTTCAACCCCACCGGGGGGCTGCGTTTTTCACCCACGAAGTTGATGGCTTTAACCGCTTAGGCGCGGTCGTCACAACGCCCAAGGTCCTCGCTAGCGGGACGATTAACGGTGACGGCTATTTACTCTTGAACTGGTTAGACATGGGCGTTGGTAGTCAGTACGACTTAGGCCAGGCCGTGGCGCGGGTGCATCAACAACACGCGCCGCAATTTGGACTCGACCACGACTTTTTAGTTGGTAAGATTCCAAAATACAACCACTGGCAAAGCAATTGGGCGACTTTTTACGTCGAGCAGCGTTTAGATGTATTAGTCAAGTTGGCGCAACGACAAGGCTACTGGTCACCTGACCGGGAGCAGGCCTACCATCGACTCAGGCAAGCCATCCTAAGTGATTCGTATATGCAAATGGTTCAGCCCAGCCTGCTCCACGGCGACCTGTGGTCCGGAAACGTCGGCTTCACCGCTGACGGTACCCCACTATTAATTGATCCAGACGTTTTCTATGGTGACCGGGCAATGGACCTCGCCATGACCACGATTTTTGGGGGCTTCGATAGCGACTTTTATCGTGGCTACGCGGACCGTTACCCGTTAGCGCCCGGTATGCGCGAGCGTCTGCCCCGCTACCAACTCTACTATTTATTAGCCCACCTTAACTTATTCGGTGAAAGCTACGGGCCCGCGGTTGACCGCTTGTTAAAAACGGCCTAAACCGCAATCAAATGAACGCCCCGCCACTGCCGCAACTGCGACACTGACGGGGCGTTTAACCGTTCTTTTTTACTGAACACTGCTTTGTAACACTGCTAATTGATCAACTTGCCGCTCGGGCGCACTCGTCACCGTAATTAAGTGATCATAATCGAACAAGTAACCGGCAATGCCCGCACGGTGGCCCGCTTCAATGTCCAAATTCCGGTCCCCAACCATCACGGCCACTCGCCGGTCGACCTGATGCCGATCCAGCAAATAATTCAGTGCGGCCGGATCCGGTTTACGCGGAAACGGCTGCGCTGCGGTGACGGCGTCGCTAAAGTAATCCGCTAATCCAGC
This sequence comes from Lactiplantibacillus modestisalitolerans, assembly GCF_005405425.1. GTDB lineage: Bacteria > Bacillota > Bacilli > Lactobacillales > Lactobacillaceae > Lactiplantibacillus > Lactiplantibacillus modestisalitolerans. Next base: position 11,378 of record NZ_BJEA01000015.1, read on the forward strand.
CCGGGTCAAAAAATCAAGGGCCCGCGCGTCCCGATGAGTCATTAAATAGTTATGCCCGCCCGCGGCGACCACCGCGGCCAGGACCGTTTGAGCGCCGGGAAAAGCTGCCGGTGCCGTTTGTAATTGAGCCTCTAACTCCCGGTAACGTGCTCGGAGCAACTGCCAGTCCCAGCCAAATTGGTCGGCCAGCGTGTGTTGCGTATACCCCACGGCGTGCTCGCGCATCAGGGTGTAAATTGCTTGACGACTAGCGTGGCCCCCCATTTCGCTGACTGCCGTTTGCATCGCCTGCACCATTACCGGGTACGTGTCCAATAACGTCCCGTCTAAATCCCATAAAAATTCTCGCATTCGTGTGACTCCCATCATCAAGAAGGGCCGGCTCCCATTAGGACCGACCCTTAATTTATTAGCTCTTTAATATTCGATGTTAATCCGCCAAAAGATTTTAACAAACTCACTGTGACCATCAAAATGAGCGAGCTTACTTTTAATTTAGTAGATTCTAACAACCTTCATCCATTACACCTTATTATAAGATGGGCCACGTAACCTTGTATTAAAGCTAGTCTAGCCAGTAGCGGGTGTAACCATGGCTCAACTGCGAAATTATTCTTGGCCGGAAGTGAAGTTCTTCCGGCTTAGAATAAGGCTCGAATTTGAGATTGCGGGTGGTCTCCCCGTGAGCTCAAATCGATGCCCGCAGTGTTCCAGCCAACCGGTTACACCCGCTGCTGGCGGCAACCTTAGCACCAATTAATACAATGTCATTTATTAATTCATCACTTGACCTAACGTTGATCCGTATCGTAACAAATCGTGACCGGGCCGTCGTTCGTTAAACTAACCTGCATGTCAGCGCCAAATTCACCAGTGGCGACTTCAACTCCAGCCGCCGCTAACTGTTGATTAAACGCCGTATACAACTGACTCGCCACCTTGGGATCACCGGCATCCGTGAAGCTCGGCCGGTTCCCGTGGCGGGTATCCGCGTAAAGCGTAAACTGTGAAATTGATAAAATCGCACCGTTGACCTGCTGAACGTTTAAGTTCATCTTGCCGGCCTCATCACTAAAAATTCGCAGCTTTAAAATTTTATGGACCAGGTAGTCTAATTCAGCCTGCCCATCACCGTCTTGAAAGCCAACTAACAAAACTAACCCGTGACCGATGGCGCCGTGAACGGCCCCATCAATGGTCACCTGCGCGTTTTGCGCCCGTTGTACAACTACTCGCACGCACTCGTCCTCCTAACTTAACGAACGCTTAAAGCAACTTCCGTTCAACCACGTACACGTCCTGCACGTTCTTTAAGCTATCAATAATCCGTTGTAAGTGATCCAAATTCCGCACTCCCAACGAGACACTGATGATCACCATCTTATTGTGGTCAACTTTCCCGTTCACGTTGGTTAAAAACTTCGTATTATTATTAATCACTTTAAGCACGTCGTTCAACATGCCGTTGCGGTTATAACCCTGAATTTCAAGGTCCGAATTATAATTGGTCCGGTCACCCTCAGGATCCTCCCACTGCACGTCAATCAACCGCTCGCCATTCGCCTCGGCGTTACGCACGTTTGGACAGTTTGTACGGTGCACGGAAACCCCACGCCCCTTCGTAATGTAACCAACGATATCATCCCCCGGAATTGGCGAACAACAGTGGCTCAACCGAACGAGCAAGTTATCTACACCTTGAATGATGACACCGCCAGACGAGGAAACCTTCTTGCGCTGCTTATCTTGTCGCTCGTGCGCTTCTGAACGCTCCTTAGCCTTTTTCTTCGCTGATTGTTCAGAAGATTCCGCTAAAATGGCCGCTTCCTGTTCACGCTGGCGGTCCTGCTCGCGGCGCTTACGAACGTCACTCGTCAGCCGATTAGCGACGCCGACCGGCTGAATATCGCCAAAACCTAACGCCGCCAACAAATCGTCTTCATTCGCGTAGTGCATCTTGTGGGCAACGGCTTCCAGCTTTTCCTTGGTCATCGTATCCTTCAAGCTAAATTCCATTTCGCGTAATTGCTTTTCAATCAGCTCACGACCGGTGATAATATTTTCTTCCCGGTCAGCGTTACGGAAAAACTGTTTGATCTTGTTTCGAGCCCGGCGCGTATAAACTAACTTTTGCCAGTCCCGGCTCGGTCCCGTCGAACTCGTCGACGTCAAAATATCGACGATATCGCCATTCTTAATCTGGTAGTCTAGGGGCACGATTTTACCGTTGACCTTCGCACCAGTCGTATGGTTACCCACTTCCGTATGAATCGTGTACGCCATGTCCAGCGGACCGGCCCCTTTAGGAAGTTCCATGACGTCGCCCTTCGGCGTAAAGGCGTAAACGCGATCGCTAAACAGATCACCCTTGACGCCCTCCATGAAGTCCGCGGCATCCTTACTTTCATCCTGCAGTTCAATGATTTCCTTAACTAAGTTCAGCTTATTTCCCGACTGGGTTGCTTGAACCTGATCGCGCTTACCTTCCTTATAGGCCCAGTGCGCCGCAACCCCATATTCAGCGACCCGGTGCATTTCAAACGTCCGGATCTGAATCTCCAGTGGTTTGCCTTCGGGACCGACCACGGTCGTATGCAGGGATTGGTACATGTTGGCTTTCGGCATCGCAATGTAATCCTTAAAGCGTCCCGGCATCGGTTTCCACTGGGTATGGATTGCGCCTAAGACCGCGTAACAGTCCTTGATGGAATCCACTACGACCCGGATTGCTAACAAGTCGTACAGCTGACTAAACTGCTTGTGCTTATCGCGCATTTTTTTATAAATCGAATAAATGTGTTTTGGTCGGCCATAGATTTCGCTCTCCGGCAACTCCAAATCTTTCAGCGCTTTTTTAATGTCCTGAATAGCAATTTCGATGTACTTTTCACGGTCTTCGCGCCGTGAATTCATTAAATGGACGATCCGGTAATACTGTTGCGGGTTAAGGTAGCGCAACGAAACGTCTTCGAGTTCCCATTTAATGGTACTGATCCCTAACCGGTCCGCGATTGGGGCGTAAATTTCCAACGTTTCGTTGGCAATCCGCCGCTGCTTATCCGGCCGCAGATGTTGCAACGTCCGCATATTGTGCAAGCGGTCCGCTAACTTCACAATCATGACCCGAATGTCCTTAGACATCGCCAGCAGCAATTTCCGGTGATTTTCCGCTAATTGTTCCTTATTGGACTTATAACGAATCTTTCCCAGCTTCGTGACCCCGTCAACGATGACCGCAACGTCCTTACCAAATAGTTCCTCCACGTCACCCAACGTCACCCCAGTATCTTCAACCACGTCGTGCAAAAAGCCAGACGCGACCGTTTCGGGATCCATCTTTAATTCGGCCAGAATCCCGGCAACTTGAATCGGGTGCATAATGTACGGCTCGCCCGACTGGCGGTACTGATCACCGTGCACGTAAGTCGCAAAATCACAAGCCCGTTTCACGAGGGCAACGTGATCCGCATTCATATATTTTTGAACCATGTCAAGGACGTCCTGAGCCGTCCAAGTCGGTTGTTTTGGCATTTACTCTCACCACGACTTCCACAAAATTCTAACTTTCATAAAGGGACCCGTCAGTATCCACCTAACGGGCCCCTTTAAACCGGTTTAATCTTCACGCGGGCCGGTCAGCCCGTACGCTAAGTACGAAATTCCTAAATCAACTACGGCAAGGTAGTAGACATACTTTGGAAAAAATAAATAAATTCCTAAAAAACAAAAAATGGGGTATAACCAGACGAGCCATCCCGTCCGGGCCGTACGCCGAATCTGCCAACCAAGGACGGCGGCGAGGATAAAATCCGCGACAAATAGTAGCCACACGATTTGATGGAAGCGACTCACACTCAATAATTTGAGCAGCCACGGTAACCCCACCCCGACGATTAGCGCAATGAGCCAATACTGGCCGTTTAACTGCTGAAACTTCTTTGTCACACGCATTCCCTCACTAACGCTTAATTGCCTTTTAACTATGATTATCCATTGTACACCACCGCCCGCTAAATTACACTAGTTCACACCAAAAAGAAACCTGACTTAACAAGGTCCGCTTGCGGTTACGTATTTTAAATAGTCGTTTGAACGGCAACCTCATAATCGCTAGGTTAATCCTGGTCATTGGTTCGCATAACCCCAGGGTGCGTCTAGGCGTTTTCATCTTTGGGATTTCTTCATAATAATCAATCCGCGTCACGCAGCAGCCCTGCCAATGACGGTAATGACTTAATTAACCGCTGAGCAGATTCGTGGGACAATGATCTGGACAATTGCTGATCAATTTCTGCCATCCGCTCGTGTCCCTTTGACGTTAATGACAGTAAGTGCACGCGCCGGTCCGTAGCACTCGGCGCACTGACAATTAAGCCCTGCTTAGTCAGGCTACCAATGTTTTGCACCAGTGACACCTTTACGACGTGTAGCGCGGTAGCCACCACCGCAATCTCACTAGCCGGATGCTTTTGAATATACACTAAAATACGTAAATCATTCAGCGTTAATCCAGTGTCAGCCGCCCAGTCAGTTGTTAACTGTTTTAAATATCGTTCCAATTGCATGATATCAATAATGTGGTCAAGTGATTCTTGCATCCAATCAAATCCTCCTCAACAACGATTCGCTCACCGCCATTTTTAATTCAGCTCATTTGCTGATACAAAACAACCATTAGCAACTAAGCCAAATAATTATGTAATCCCGCGCTATCCATTTATTGTACTACTAAAGACATTAACTAGACCAGCACTGACTATTCCGTTCACTAAATTATTAATCCGCTAAATAAACAACGCGTAACCGCAACCCGCAAAAAAACACGGACTGCCAAATTTGGCTACCAGTCCGTGTTCTTCGATTATCACCAACTATTAGTCACAGTACCGCTTAGAATGGAACAACCACCGCGTTAATATTGCCATCCAATTTGGTCGTTTCAAACCGCGGCGGGTTAGCTTGACAAAGGGTCGTAAACGTCTGATCAGTCACAAAGGTTGGCTGCCAAAACGTTTCTAAATTATTAGTTTTGATTGGGCACCAAAAAAGTTTCCGTCGCGCTAAATCAAGGCGTAACACTGCCCCGTATCCAGGGACTTGGCGCTTCTTAAACTCACCATTACTATTGAAAACGCCATTACCAATACTGTACAAAACTGGAACCCGACCAACGTAGTCAATGGGCTGCAACCGGTGCGGTCCATGACCAATAATTAAGTCGGCACCCGCCGCTGCCAAACGTTGCGCACTTGCTCGCTGATGGCGATCAACCGTCGCAAAGTCGGTTCCCCAGTGTGCGTTGACAATAACTGTTGCCTGAGGGTGCGCTTGCTTGTAGCTTTTAATATCATCCACCAACGTGCTATCCAAACAGTTCACACCAGCATGGTGACTCGTCGCGTAAAAATCAAACAAGTTTGCAGCGGCGTTGCGGTACCAGTAACCATTAAAGAAGACAAATGGTTGCTGCTGGTAGTTAAACGTCAGTGCAGTTCGCGCTTCAGTCAACGTTGCCCCCGCACCGATTGTTTCAATCCCGGCGGCCCTGAGCGTCTGAATGGTGGCCGTTAACCGTTCGGGACCGTAGTCGTTTGCGTGATTATTACCTAGCATCGCAAAATCAAAACCGACTCGTTTTAATTCTTGGAGGGTTGGCTGCTGAGCAGCATCAAGTACAAACGGTTTAATCCCGTGCAACGGACTCGTTCCCGTGGCAAAAACAGCTTCAAAGTTCAACCCATTCGTAACGTTGCCCTTAAAAAAGGACTCGATTTTTTTAAAGGAGTAGTCGTAACCATATCGTTGCAACGCATCATCAACGCCGCGTCGCTGCCGTTGACGCGTGTATGATTCGCCAAAATAGGTATCTGCCAACAAGTTAATGATTGGATGAGCCAACGACATTTCTTTAACCGTGACTGATGGCAGGGGCTGGTTAGTCGCCGTCCAGTCAGCAACCCGTGCATCCACGTACGCAGTGTGCGGACTATTAATGAATGCAATCGCCCGCTTTCCTTGGGAGTCCTGCGTAAACATTAGCCCCGCGTGTTCCTGGGATTCTTGGAAAACGGAACCGACAATTTGATGCGTCTTCAAAAGTTGCGTCTTTTTTTGATATAGCCGCCCAGCAAACGTCCGCCGCTGGCTTGCCAACAAACTAAACACTTCATTCGGAAGTTGGCAGTAGGCTGCCCCAATTTTCTCCAAATCTTGCAGGGTCGTTCGTTGCGGCCGGCGAGTAAAGCGTCCCGTAATATTGCCAACGGCTTCCGCATTGACTTGTAGTTGCGTGGCCATTTTCCGTAAGCCAATCATTGCACGCCGATTACTACCAAATAAGGCAATCGCTAAGTTAATCACCACGTCGGGGGCGGGCGCCACAATTGCCAGCGTCAGCAAATCATAAACGGTATAAGCCCGCCCACTCTTTAAGCTAACCTTATTCACGCTGGGATCCTGTGCCAAATCAGTCGTAATGGTTATCGCCTGCGTCAATCGTAACTTGCCCTGGGCCACCCGTTGTAGCACTCGTAAGATCACAAGTAACCGGCCTACGCCGTTATGATTATAATGTAACGCTTGTGGTTGGGCGGTACTAATGGCAAATTGACTTGCAGCCGAAGCCTGATAATCTAAGCGCCGAACTAACAAATCACGAATTTGGTCAATCGTACTAGCCCGCCGATCAGCTTTGATAAAGATAACTAAGTCTTGTTGCGGTTCACGCGCAACTGCTTCCAAAACTTGTCGGGGGGTGGTGTAATAGCCACCAAACTTAGTAGCTACTAATTTCGGAATTACCCAGTTCATTTCTGGGCCGTAAAGGTACACCCGATCTAGGTGCGTCTGATTAAGTTGAGCGACAACCTGCGAATGCGTCGCATACGAAAATTGACGTAAATCGCGGACCCGTCCCTCAATAAAGATTTTACGGGTAGTCCGTGGTGCTGGATAGTTTTCAGCATAATCAATAAAATTTTCAATCGACAATAATTCAGCATTATGCGTATCATCAATCACCGTCACCTGGCGGCCATTCGCTTTAAATCGCGCTACTTTGTGAGTCGTCGTTTGATGCGCCGTTTTACTGAAAGCTGCCATCACATCCGGAGTCATTTGACCGCCTTCAAGGTCGTAAACCGTTAAAGCTGCCACCATATCGCTGACCGTCCCGTGATCTAACCCCTGAGCATCAATTACACCTAAAGTTTTCTCGTGATGATGAATCGTCAACTGGCCATCCGCCGCTAGCGTCCCGTAATAATCGCAATCCGGTGTTAATCCATAGGTAATCAATTGATCAGTATAGCGGTGAACATCGTGGCGCACATCCGCCAAATTCTTTATTTCAGCGTTAACAACAAACGGCCGCCCCTTCAAATTGACCCCAATCCGTGTTTTCATGTCCGCAGTTTTACGGGGACTCCAACCCTTTTGACCGGCATTAATTTGTGTCAGAACCGCAACGTCCATTGGCATCAAAGATGCAACGCCGCCAATCCCAGTATCAGGCTCCGAATAAGCCACGCTAATCCCCGCAATTTCTAAAACATTAAAAGCGCTTTCCTCATGGTTCATCATTTGAACTTTGACACTCGTTCGGGAATTATGGTTACCAACGGAACTCATCGTTGGGCCAACGTGCTGCAGCAAATCCGCAATGAAAGTTTTGGTCGTACTCTTGCCAACCGAACCCGTCACGGCAATATTCTTGCCCACATACCGCTTTGCAGCGACCCGGACCAGCCGCTCTAACGCGTCGTAGCCGTTGGGCACCACTAGTTGCGGTACGGGGCTCGTTGGAACCGGGTATTCCACAATGGCCATCTTCAAGTAACGAGCTAAGCGCCGAACATTAGCGTGATTATCCTTAAAAGTATTGGTGTAAACGCCAGTATTCAAGGTTCCCTTCAACCAGTGTTCGTGGGACATGGCAAATAATAAGTTATTCGCCCCAATATCGCGGCGGAGTTCACCGCTGTATACGGCATAATGTTGGACAGTCGTCTCTAAATCATTCGGGGTGGTTACCCACTGGCCACCGACGATGGTGGCAATTTCAGAAAAAGTTAACGGTTTCATTTTCATTCCTCCAGTGGACTAGCCCGGGCTAATCACGGGGAGCCCACAATCATAACTAATTATTTAATTGATTAAATTCAAACGGACGCAAGCATCCGCGCTGGTCGCGCTGGTTGCGGCGCTTCCATGGCGTCAAACAACTTTGTCCACCGTTCAAAAACGCGCTGTTCCGCATACCGCTTGGCATTTGCATACGCCGCTACACTGTACTGTGCTAACTGGTCCTGATGAGTCAACAATGTTAAGAGGCTTGCCGCTAGCTGGTCAACGTCATCGCAAGTCGTTAACAGACCACTAATATGATCCTGAATAATATCACCTGGCCCATAGCGAACATCATTCGCAATCATCGGCAATCCGTGGGCCTGCGCCTCTAAGATCATCAAGGAAAAGCCCTCGGCACGGCTTGGCAGGACGCCCACTTGAGCACGTTCATAAACCTGGTTAACGTCCGTTGTATAGCCCTTAAACGCGACACAATCAGTTAAATTCAAAGCTTGAACTTGCGCCTGCACCTTTTTTAACGTGTCGCCGTTCGCATAACCCCAAAACTCTAACCGGGCATCTGGTAGTTGTTCATGCACCCGTTGAAAAGCCTGAATCGTTTGTTCGGGTTGCTTTTCGGGTGCCAAGCGTGCAACTTGAACAATCAAATGTGATTGCCGCCGTTGAAACGGCACGGGTTTAGCGGCTAAAGTGGCATCCGTTACAAACCCCACTGGAATCGTAAACGCTGGAACTCGTTGTCCAAACCGTGCAACGACTTCTTTAGTCTGTTGTGCGGTAGCCGAAATAACCCCATCCCACTGATCATAATTGTCCAACGCATTTTGATAATTATTATTTAATTTCGCGTGTAAATAGTCCCCGTCACTCCCAACGTGGTTATTATGCAAATGTAAAATTTTCTTAGTCGGGGTTCGCATGTGAAATAAGCCCCAGGCACATTCAACGGTGCGATCACAAATAAAGACATTCGTCTCACCGTTTTGATTAAGCTCATCATAGAAGAAACGCGTCAAGGCGTTCAGCCCGTCAAAAAGCCAAGCTCGGCCCCGATAATTAAGCACGCGCCAACTAATTTTCTCCTGATTTAAGTGGTTCAAATAATGCAATTTTTCCAAATGGATCTGTCCGTCAGCACCGAAATACGCTTCCTGAGCAATTTTACCGTCCCAATCAAATAATTGTTCCAAACACTTCAAGCCCTGGGCGTTCCACCATACCATTTTTAAAGTTTTACCATTAACGTCAAAATATTGAATGTTACTAACCGCGTCACTTTTAGGCCGTAAATAAATAATCATGAGCAATTTACCACGCTGAACGACGTTTACTTGGCGCGCCTTGCGCGTTTTAATGGCATCGGCTGGTACCTGCACATCATTCAAGTCAAAAGATTGCCGGGGCATTTTTTGGGTACCACAGAAAAAGTCAAATAAATTTATGCAATCAGCCTCGTTAATTGCGGCCCGTTGAAGTACCGTGTGCAGATTCATCGCAAAAATGCGGGTTACGATTTTAGCTGCAACGCCGTGCTTTTTAAATAAATTCAGCCGACTAATTTCTGCGTGTTCAATCCCCGACTTTGAAAATTGTAAGTTATCATTTAAAAAGAAGTACATCCGAATCATCCCTCCAAACTAAGTGCTGTTTGCCAGCGATGCCAAATTTTCGTATGCGTTTGCGTTTGGTGCATTTTGGCATAGGCCGCTTCGCTAAACGCCGTTAACCGTTGTGAATCCGTTAATAATTCCTGAATCCGAGCACTCATAGCTAACTGGTCGCCCTGCTTCACTACAAACCCATCCTGACCATCCATAATGAAATCGCGGGGACCGTAATTAAAATCATAGCTAATAACTGGTAATCCGTGCGCCTGCGCTTCTTGCATTGCGAGTGGACCACCGTTCGCCAGCGCCGTATTCAGTAAAATCTGCGCATGATCATAAACAGGGGCAATTTCAGGCGTATAGTCGTGAATGCTTACTTGGTGTTCAAGTCCCAACTCACTGATCAGCTTTGTCATCGTTTGGACATATTCGGGGTCCCCATAGCCGTACAGATCACAATGAACGTTGTCAATTTTTTGATTAACTAACGAAACGACCCGGATTAATTGATCAAGCTGACGATCAGGCGCATACCGGCCAACGTATAATAATTGCCGATTACGAGCAGCGATTGGAACCAGTGGCGCTTGGGTTTTAGACGGTACTGAAACCGCCGGCACGTGGCTAATCTGGGCTCCCGGATACCGGTGCCGTAGCTGTCGAGCTTGCGTCTCCGTGCCAGTAACAAACCCATCAAAGCGGTGCCAATTATCAAAGGCGGGCTGTAAGTAGCCGTCTAGCGGCGCCTGAAGCGGATCGTTAATTTTACGCGTATGGTAGATGGGGACCATGATAAATTTATGACATTCTGCATCAAGTTCTAATAACGGCTGAACCCCAGTTCCTGGACGATCACTGACAAAAATAACCGGCTTACTTGACCGATGGACTAATTCATTCAAGTAAAACGCAAACAAATCATCCTGATTATGAAAATATCGTTCATTACGACCACAATAATTTTTGAGCAACATGCGTGACAAGAGCGGCTTACCGTTCGTATCGGGAACGTAATAAGCCTCCAAGACCGTCTGACCAGCAACACCATAGTAACGTTGCATCATCAACTGCCCGTTTTGACCAAAATACTGGGTACTTGACTTAAATCCTCGCCAGTCCCAAAGGTCCGTTGAGACCAGGTTCCCCTGACTATCAATAAACTCTTGATAAAACAAGCGTCCAATCGTTCCAGGCGTGAAACCAACGCGACTTACCAGCGTGTCTCCATTAAACACTTGACTAAAATTAGCACCGGTCGTCACAACATATTCTCGGGGCAACTTTAGGTCCTCGATGAAACGAGCCGTTGTTGTCCCAGCTTCTTGGTCTTGGAAATAATCATACATATTAATTACTTGCTTCCGATTCAATCCAAAATCTTTAACCGTTCGTGTTAATTGCCGGTCATACGTTTTGGTAACGATTTGAGCGGGTTGCTGAAACTTTGTGAAAAGGGCCTCGCGTTTCATTGCCGCATGTTCAACACTTGAATTACGTGCCAGTAAATATTCATTAATAAAATAAATCATTTTAGATTATCTCACTTTCTAATGACTCGTCTGACGCCGGTCATAAGCATAATCGTAATAATTAATGAGTCCCGACAAAAAGTGCTCGCAATCATCGATTCTGGTCCGAAAATTATCGTGACGCGCATGAAAGCCACCAATAAACTTTTGCGGATAATAAAAATACATTGCTAATTCAGGTAGAAAACTTCCCGCAAGTAATTCATACTTTGCCCGGTATGTCCATGCCCGTCGTAGCCGGATCACATCGTACTGAGCGAGCAAATCTTCATTGCCCGATTGCCGAACTAAATCAATCATCTTAACGGCAGCGTCAAGCAATTCTAACAAGGTTGGATACGCCGTTTCACGGTCCTCCATAAACTTCAAATGGCCAAATGCATTCTTCAAGCCCATTGCCATATATTGCCGATTATTAGGGAAAACGTGTAACGCTTCATTAACAGCGTAAGAAATCCAATGATCATGATACTTACCATAGTTATGCGCTACCATGTAGTCTAAAATTGATTGAATCTGCTTTAAGACCGCCGGACGCTTTGTTAGTTCATAAAGACGCGTTAAGCCAAAAACGATTTCTCCCTCGTAATAAATAATCCGAAACGCATTCTTAACCGACAAATCTGGATTAAGAACGTGTACTAACTTTCCATCTGGCTGAATAAACGCCGGCACACACTTAAAGACTTTTTCCAATACCGGCGCAAACGTTGCATCCCCAGTTAATGATTGGTATTTGCTTAATGCCAACATCAACATTCCTTGACCACCTAATTTAACTTCACCCTTATCATTAATAAAAGCAGCACCATCTTTTTCAAGTAGGGCGTGCTCAATTCCCCATTGAAGGGCCTGCTTCACTTGTGCATACCCTTCCGTTCGTCCGGTGAACTCAATTGCTTCCATCAATGCATATAACGATGAAAAGTGCCGAATCATATTGTAATTTTTTAGCACTAACTGCCGAGCTGGAAAATAACCGTAAATAAATTGACCATCTTCACGTAACTGATGTCTCAAAAACGTTTCCCCAACGTCAATTGAATGCGCCAGTTCAATCTGAAAATCAGTTATTTCCCGCATGCCAGTCGTGTATTTATTCTGCGTCGATAAATCATAGACTACTTTTCCATCCGTAAAAATTCCCGCAGTTGTAAAAGTCCATACAAACGCACTCGTCCGGATTTCCGGAGAAACGCTGCCATTTCGTTTCTTGAGATATTTTTCTACTCGCGGATAATCAACCCACGCATGGGCGCCATTTCGACCAATTTTGTGTGCCTTTACCGGACGAAAACAAGCATTACCGTTGATTTCCATTTCCAGCATCGCCGTCTTAAATTCAGCGTCAAAGCTAACGCCGCGACGCCAGTAATTCATTCGAACAACCGCTGCCAACTGTTTTTCAAAATCTGTTCGACTTAAACGTTGTACGCCCTGAACGCTTTCGATTCGAACCCAGCTATCATGAGGGGTTTCAGCTAATTGGTGCGCCACTTCTTCCCAAGCACGTTTAAACGTTTTATGTCGAATAAAAGTAACCTGGGCACGGTGCCGTCGATCCGAAACCGACAACGCTAACGTCACAGTATTGGTTCCCCAATCTAATAAATTTCCCGTTCCAACTAAGGCGTGCTCCAATTGATTTACAAACGATTTTTGCATTAGTTACGCCACCCTATTTATTTTTTTAACCTATGTTTGGCTACCAAACGTAGCCAGTATCTTGTTCTATGTAAACCTACGGGATGCATCCCGTAGGTTCATTTATGCTTAAGTTAGCTTGGTCTAAACCAAGCTAGCTCGGTTTGGATAAAGCGCTTGCATTTTACAGCTATTAATTACTCTTCACGATGCTTCTTACTACCAAAGCCAAAGAGGGTCAGTACACCACTAACTGCTAGGAGCAAGCTTCCGATTACCGTTTGGTGTGCATTATTAGCCTCATTAGTTTGTGGTAATCCATCAGTACCAGTCTGCATACCGGTTGCTGATGAGTCATCAGCAGTACCAGTACCAAGACCATCTGAACCTAATTGTGTTTGATTCATGCCGGTACCTACAGTCTGACCACCAATTTGGCCACTACCATTTACACCAGTTGAGCCAACTCCAAGATTCGTCAAATGATCCGCAGAACCATTGCCGTTGCCACTACCACCGTTAGCAGCCCCAAAATCAACTTCACTATCAGCGTCAGAATCACTATCAGCATCAGAATCACCATCCGGATCAAGATCCGTTTCAGCATCAATCTCATCATCAGCGTCAGTGTCTGTTTCGTAATTCAGGTCCGAATCAACATTGGCATTTGGATCTTTGTCGCTGTCGGAATCCGAGTCAGAATCAGAATCACTGTCTGTATCGGAATCGCCATCTGCGTCTGAATCACCATCCGAGTCAGAGTCACCATCCGAATCTGAGTCACTGTCGCCATCCGAATCTGAATCGCCATCAGAATCTGAGTCGCCGTCGGAGTCGGAATCGCCGTCAGAATCCGAATCACCATCCGAATCTGAGTCACCGTCAGAATCCGAGTCAGCGTCGCTGTCGGAATCTGAATCACCATCCGAATCCGAGTCAGAGTCGCTGTCGGAATCTGAATCACCATCCGAATCTGCGTCAGAGTCGCTGTCGGAATCGGAATCGCCATCCGAATCTGAGTCGCCATCCGAATCTGAGTCGCCGTCGGAGTCGGAATCGCCGTCAGAATCCGAATCACCATCCGAATCTGAGTCACCGTCAGAATCCGAGTCAGCGTCGCTGTCGGAATCGGAATCGCCGTCGGAGTCGGAATCACTGTCAGCGTCAGAGTCACCATCAGAATCGGAATCGCTGTCGGAATCGGAATCGCCGTCTGCATCCGAATCACCATCGGAATCCGAGTCACCGTCAGAATCCGAGTCAGAGTCGCTGTCGGAATCGGAATCGCCGTCAGAATCACTATCGGAATCAGAGTCGCCATCCGCGTCAGAGTCGCTGTCGGAATCTGAATCACCATCAGCATCCGAGTCACCGTCGGAATCCGAATCACCATCCGAATCTGAGTCACTGTCGGCGTCAGAGTCGCCATCAGAATCTGAGTCGCCGTCGGAGTCGGAATCACCATCAGAATCTGAGTCGCTGTCGGAATCACCATCAGAATCGGAATCGCTGTCGGAATCTGAATCACCGTCCGCATCCGAATCGCCGTCGGAGTCAGAGTCACCATCAGAATCGGAATCGCTGTCGGAGTCGGAATCGCCGTCGGAGTCAGAGTCGCTGTCGGAATCTGAATCGCCATCCGCGTCGGAGTCTGAATCACCATCCGAATCTGAGTCACTGTCGGCGTCAGAATCACCATCCGAATCTGAGTCGCCGTCAGAATCCGAATCACCATCCGAATCCGAATCGCTATCGGCATCCGAATCGCCATCCGAATCTGAGTCGCCGTCGGAGTCTGAATCACCATCCGAATCTGAGTCGCTATCGCTATCAGAATCGCCGTCGGAGTCAGAATCGCTGTCGGAATCTGAGTCGCCGTCAGAATCCGAATCGCCATCCGAATCCGAGTCAGAGTCGCTGTCGGAATCCGAGTCGCCGTCAGAATCCGAATCACCATCCGAATCCGAGTCAGAGTCGCTGTCGGAATCTGAATCACCATCCGAATCCGAGTCAGCGTCGCTGTCGGAATCTGAATCACCATCCGAATCTGCGTCAGAGTCGCTGTCGGAATCGGAATCGCCATCCGAATCTGCGTCAGAGTCGCTGTCGGAATCGGAATCGCCATCCGAATCTGAGTCGCCGTCAGAATCCGAATCGGAATCGCCATCAGCATCCGAGTCGCCGTCAGAATCCGAATCACCATCCGAATCTGAGTCGCTATCAGAATCGGAATCGCCGTCGGAGTCGGAATCACCATCAGAATCTGAGTCGCTATCGGAATCACTATCGGAATCTGAATCGCCATCAGAATCTGAGTCACTATCAGAATCACTATCGGAATCAGAGTCGCCGTCAGAATCCGAGTCACCATCAGAATCTGAGTCACCATCGGCGTCGGAATCACTATCGGCGTCGGAATCACTATCGGAGTCAGAATCGCCATCCGCGTCTGAGTCACCATCCGAATCGCTGTCGGAATCACCATCAGAATCTGAATCGCCGTCGGAGTCAGAGTCACCATCAGAATCCGAATCGCCATCAGCATCTGAGTCGCCGTCCGCATCCGAGTCACCATCAGAATCTGAATCGCTGTCGGAGTCGGAATCGCCGTCGGAGTCAGAGTCGCTGTCGGAATCCGAATCACTGTCGGAATCTGAGTCGCCGTCGGAATCCGAATCACTGTCGGAATCTGAGTCACCGTCAGAATCCGAATCGCCATCAGCATCCGAATCACCGTCAGAATCCGAATCACCATCAGAATCTGAGTCGCCGTCCGCGTCAGAGTCGCCGTCCGCATCCGAATCGCCATCCGAATCAGAGTCAGAGTCGCTGTCGGAATCGGAGTCGCCGTCGGAGTCGGAATCGCTGTCCGCATCCGAGTCGCCGTCAGAATCACTATCGGAATCAGAGTCGCCGTCCGCATCAGAGTCACCATCCGAATCGGAATCGCTGTCGGCATCTGAATCGCCATCGGAATCCGAATCACTATCCGAATCGGAGTCGCTGTCAGAATCCGAGTCGCCATCAGAGTCAGAATCGCCATCCGAATCTGAATCGCCGTCAGAGTCAGAATCGCCGTCGGAGTCAGAATCACCGTCGGAATCCGAGTCGCCGTCGGAGTCGGAATCGCCGTCAGAATCCGAGTCGCCGTCCGAATCTGAATCACCATCGGAGTCAGAGTCGCCGTCCGCATCCGAGTCACCATCAGAATCCGAATCACCATCCGAATCTGAGTCGCCGTCAGAATCCGAATCACCATCCGAATCTGAATCGCTATCGGCATCCGAATCGCTATCGGCATCCGAATCACTATCGGCATCGGAATCGCCATCGGAATCTGAGTCTCCGTCGGAGTCTGAATCACCATCAGAATCCGAATCACCATCAGAATCTGAGTCACCGTCGGAATCGGAATCGCCGTCGGAATCGGAATCGCCGTCCGCATCCGAATCGCTGTCGGAATCAGAGTCGCCATCAGAATCTGAGTCGCCGTCCGCATCCGAATCGCCATCCGAATCAGAGTCAGAGTCGCTGTCGGAATCGGAGTCGCCGTCGGAGTCGGAATCGCTGTCCGCATCAGAGTCACCATCCGAATCGGAATCGCCATCGGAGTCAGAGTCGCTGTCGGAATCTGAATCACCATCAGCATCCGAGTCACCGTCGGAATCTGAGTCAGAGTCGCCATCAGAATCGGAGTCTCCGTCGGAGTCGGAATCACCATCCGAATCTGAGTCGCTATCGCTATCAGAATCGCCGTCGGAATCTGAATCGCTGTCGGAGTCGGAATCGCTGTCGGAATCTGAATCGCCGTCCGCATCTGAGTCGCCGTCGGAGTCGGAATCACCATCGGAATCCGAGTCGCCGTCGGAGTCGGAATCGCCATCTGAATCTGAGTCACCATCGGCATCTGAATCTGAGTCGCCGTCGGAATCCGAATCGCTGTCAGAATCCGAATCGCCATCCGAATCTGAGTCGCCGTCGGAGTCGGAATCGCCATCCGAATCTGAGTCACCGTCGGAATCCGAGTCACCATCCGCGTCAGAGTCACCGTCAGAATCTGAGTCGCCGTCGGAGTCAGAGTCACTGTCGGCATCTGAATCGCCGTCAGAATCCGAATCACCATCCGAATCTGAGTCGCCGTCGGAGTCAGAGTCACCGTCAGAATCCGAATCGCTGTCGGAATCTGAATCGCCATCAGAATCTGAGTCGCCGTCGGAGTCGGAATCGCCATCCGAATCTGAGTCACCATCCGCGTCAGAGTCGCCGTCGGAATCTGAGTCACCATCCGAATCCGAGTCGCCATCCGAATCCGAGTCGCCGTCAGAATCTGAATCACCATCGGAGTCAGAGTCACCGTCAGAATCCGAATCGCCATCCGAATCTGAATCGCCGTCCGCATCCGAATCGCCGTCCGCATCCGAATCACCATCCGAATCCGAGTCGCCGTCAGAATCCGAATCACCATCGGAATCTGAGTCGCCGTCGGAATCCGAATCACTATCAGAATCCGAGTCGCTATCAGAATCCGAGTCGCCATCAGAGTCAGAATCGCCATCAGAATCTGAATCGCCGTCAGAGTCAGAATCGCCGTCGGAGTCAGAGTCACTGTCGGAATCGGAATCGCCGTCGGAATCGCTGTCGGAATCTGAGTCGCCGTCAGAATCAGAATCGCCGTCAGAATCTGAATCACCATCAGAATCCGAGTCGCCGTCAGAATCTGAATCACCATCCGAATCTGAGTCGCCATCAGCATCCGAATCGCCGTCGGAGTCAGAATCACCATCAGAATCGGAATCGCTGTCGGAATCTGAATCGCCATCAGAATCTGAGTCGCCGTCGGAGTCGGAATCGCCATCGGAATCCGAGTCGCCGTCAGAATCAGAATCGCCATCTGCGTCTGAATCACCGTCCGCATCCGAATCTGAATCACTGTCCGAATCTGAATCGCCATCAGAGTCGGAATCGCCATCAGAGTCGGAATCGCCATCGGAATCTGAATCGCCGTCTGCATCCGAATCACTGTCGGAATCACCATCCGAATCTGAATCGCCGTCGGAGTCGGAATCGCTGTCGGAATCTGAATCACCATCGGAATCCGAGTCACCGTCGGAGTCGGAATCGCCATCGGAATCCGAGTCACCATCGGAATCCGAGTCACCATCGGAATCCGAGTCGCCGTCAGAATCCGAGTCGCCATCAGAATCCGAATCACCATCCGAATCTGAATCGCCGTCGGAGTCGGAATCACCATCGGAATCCGAGTCACCATCAGAATCTGAATCGCCGTCTGCATCCGAATCACCGTCGGAGTCGGAATCACCATCTGAATCCGAGTCACCGTCAGAATCGGAGTCAGCGTCGCCGTCGGAGTCGGAATCGCCATCAGAATCCGAGTCAGCGTCGCTGTCGGAATCCGAGTCGCCATCAGAATCCGAGTCGCCGTCAGAATCAGAATCACCGTCAGCGTCAGAGTCACCATCCGAATCAGAATCGCCGTCAGAATCAGAATCACCATCGGAATCCGAGTCACCGTCAGAATCCGAGTCGCCATCAGAATCCGAGTCGCCATCCGAGTCGCCGTCAGAATCACTATCGGAATCAGAGTCGCCGTCCGCATCAGAGTCACCATCCGAATCGGAGTCACTGTCGGCGTCAGAGTCGCCATCCGCGTCTGAGTCGCCATCAGAATCTGAGTCGCCGTCGGAGTCGGAATCACCATCAGAATCTGAGTCGCTATCGCTATCAGAATCGCCGTCCGCGTCAGAATCACTGTCGGCGTCAGAGTCGCCGTCGGAGTCAGAGTCGCCATCCGAATCTGAGTCGCTGTCAGAATCACTGTCGGAATCACCATCGGAGTCAGAGTCGCCGTCCGCATCAGAGTCACCATCAGAATCCGAATCGCCATCAGCATCCGAATCGCCGTCGGAATCCGAATCACTGTCGGAATCGGAATCGCCATCGGCATCAGAGTCAGAATCCGAATCGGAATCACTATCGGAATCCGAATCGCCGTCGGAGTCGGAATCACCATCGGCATCAGAGTCGCCATCCGAATCGGAGTCGCCGTCGGAATCCGAATCACCATCAGAGTCAGAGTCACTGTCGGAGTCGGAATCGCCATCAGCATCTGAGTCGCCATCGGAATCCGAATCGCCGTCCGCATCCGAATCACCATCGGAATCTGAATCACCGTCAGAATCCGAATCACTATCCGAATCGGAGTCGCTGTCAGAATCCGAGTCGCCATCAGCATCTGAATCGCCGTCGGAGTCTGAATCACCGTCAGAGTCTGAATCACCATCCGAATCCGAGTCGCCGTCCGAATCCGAGTCGCCGTCCGAATCCGAATCGCCGTCAGAGTCAGAATCGCTATCCGCGTCTGAGTCACTGTCGGAGTCTGAATCGCCATCAGCATCTGAGTCGCCATCGGAATCCGAGTCGCCATCAGCATCTGAATCGCCATCGGAATCTGAATCGCCATCCGCGTCTGAGTCGCCGTCAGAATCTGAATCACCATCGGAGTCAGAGTCACTATCGGAATCTGAATCGCCGTCCGCGTCAGAATCGCTATCAGCATCCGAATCACCATCGGAATCCGAATCGCCGTCCGCGTCGGAATCTGAGTCACCGTCGGAGTCGGAATCACCATCAGCATCTGAGTCGCTATCAGAATCAGTATCATCCAAAATATTAGCAGCTAAGTCTGCGTAGTACCCAGCGTCGTCCGCAGCAGCGGCAGCCTTCTTCTTATGACTTTCAGCTTCCGCAGCAGCGCTCTTAGCCTTTTCCTTAGAGGCAGCAGCTGATTCTCGGTTACCTTCATTTTCATAAGAGTTAGCTTCTTCTCGGGCCTCTTGGGCAGCAGTAGCAGCCGCTTCTGCCGCCGCACTAGCATCTTTTGCCTCCTGGGCCGCAGTTGCCGCTTGAACGGCGTACGAACTAGATTGATCACTAGTATCTGTATACTGAGCTGCAACGTTTGCATACGAGTCAGCAATCGTAGCATATTCAGTGGTGATGGATGCAGCGTCATTAGCTTGCATTGCAGCAGAAGAAGCTGCTTCGGTTTCCATCATCGTTACAGTTAATGTCGCACTACCAAAGGTTGTGTTCTGTGACTTACCATTATCATCAACAATGGTTTGGACTAACTGGTAACTACCGGCCATTTCGGGTGTAACGTTTTCGATTGTTAGTACCGGATCCGTTCCAATAACATTACCATCTTGGTCGTACCAAGCATAGGTCGCATCTTCCGCAGCCGTACTACCAACTTCAGAGATCCAGGAAAGTGTATCACCAGCATTAACACTAGTGCTTTGTAATCCGTTCGAAACCACCACTTGCTTTGAAGCACTGTGAGTTGTACCGTCTGCATTAGTAATTGTTGCCGTTACCGTCACGGTACCATACCCAACAGCCGTAACCATCCCAGCTTGATCAACGATTGCAATACTTGCATCACTAGTACTCCAAGTTATATTACCGGTCGCGTTTGTCGGATCCGTCGTTGCCGTGTACGCACTCGTAACAGCTTCAGCCGAACTGTCATCCGCGGTCGCCGTTGAAGGTAAAATAATTTTATCCGCACCACTAATTTGAATATTGTTTGCTGGAATATCATCGGAGTAAACATCGACTTCCGCCGTCTTAGTCCGCCAAACAGAACCGATTCCGATAGTTGAAAAATCAGCAACCCATTGGAAAGAGAGCGTTCCGGTATAGTCTGGATCAATGTCAATCGTCAACGTACTCCCCATTGAACGCGAAAGGATACCGGTCCCAGTAGTCTTTTGATCCCAAAGGAAACGTCCTTCCGTGGCATCACCGTCTAATTTAACCCAATCACCAGCTGAAGATTTCACGTACCAAGTACCCTTTGGACCGGCTACTGGACCAATTTCAAAGGAATTCAAAACCCCAGTTGCTGATAGTGAAACCGTCCCACCAGAGGTGGTTGAAGTAAGCGCTTTCGGCTCGACGCTAATCCCACCGGTATACCGGATGAGACCTAGTAACCCTGTATTGGGCGTTTGGTTGGTCCCTTTACCCACGTTCGTGCTTAAATCAGTTGAATATTTAACCGCTTCACCCGCTACTGTGGCTGCTGCTTCCGCCATACTATTGGCTTCAGTCGCATACGAATTAGCCGCACTCGCCGCATCACTGGCCGCGTTCACGTACGAACTAGCCGCCGCGTAATCACCAGCCGTAGCCGCTGATTGAGCCATACTCATTTGCTGAGTCGTTTCGTTAGCAGCCGTGGTTGCTTTACCAGCAGTATATTGTGCGTCAGCGATCTGTTCGTTTGCCGTGTCGGCATACGACGCTCCTAACGCTGTATTTTGTTGATAACTCGCTAAGCTATTAAGCACATTCGTCGTTGCTGCCGCCGTTGAGTTAGCAGTCGTAGCCGCATCGTTTGCGGCAGTTGCTAACGAATTATAATAAGTGGCTTGTGAGGCAGCAATGGCCGTAATGGTTTCCTCGGCCGCACTCGCCGCTTCATCAGCTGCCGACGTCGCTCGTTTCAACATCGTAGCCGCATTATTAGAGGCCGCTAACGCTTTAATATAACTACCAACCTCGGCATAAGAAGCCGCCGCATCCGCATAACTTTGAGCGGCACTATTATAACTACTTGCCGTAGCTGCTGCCTGATCCGTCGCTTGACTGGAGGCCGTAACGGCTTCATCGATAAACTGGTCACCAGCTGCGGTATACGCCGCGTTAGCATCCGTTGCGTGTTGCGCTGCCAGTGATTCTTGCATCAGCGCCGCTTCGGCAGAAGTCTTGGCCCCAGCTGCATAACTCTCTGCCATGTACTTTTGTGCTGCAGAATCATCCGTAGCATCCGCTGCAGCACCAAGGGCTTCGTTTGCTAAGGAATTTGCTTGGGCCGCCGCGCTTTGCGCTAAATCAGAATTTTCAGTTGCAATGGCCGCGGCTGACTGTGCATCAGTCACATACGAACTGGCCATTTCGTAATTCGTTTTTGCTTCTTCAGTAGCCGCATTTGCTGCTGCATCTGAAGCTACCGTGGCCGCACTTTCAGCAAGCCCCAAGTAATTCTGAGCTTCAGTATACGCATCCTGGGCCTGACTAAAATTATCCTGAGCAGAAACATCCGCGTTCAAGTCCGCCGTACTACTTGCAATTGAAAGCGCATTTGAGGCCGCAGTAGTCGCATCATCCGCTAACTTAGCTTGAACAGCCGCCGAACTAGCAGCTTGCTGCCCTTGCGTCGTATAATTACCCGCTGGATCCGTGACAACTACCGTCAGAACTTCACTGGCCGCCATAAAGTCGCCAGCCGCGACTGGTGAGCTAGTTATATTGCGTTTTCCATTAGCAATCAACTGGTAATAATAGGTCCCGGCTGGGTTCATCGCTGTTAACGTCGCGTCCGTCGCGCCAGTAATATCTTGCCAAGTCGTTCCATCCGTCGAAACTTTCCATTGGTACTTCGGCGTTCCAACAACGACCGTATCCATTCCTAGCGAGTTTTTACCAGGGACCAACGTTTCGATTTCAACACTAATTTCATCACCAACATTTACGGCAGTCGTTGCTGACTTAAGGGTTAGTACCGTATCATCATGATCACTGACTGCTTGGTTTTGCGTTTCCGTATTGAACTTTTTCGCTAAAGCAGCGTTGGTTACCGCGATGGCCGCATAACTCGCCGCATCACTGGCGGCCGATTCGGCGACCCGCGCTTGCGAATTTGCTAACAGGGGGGTTGCTTCGTTAGCTGCCGCGGCTGCAGCCGAGCTTGCCAGTGAATAAGCATTCGTTGCCGCCGTGGCTGCCGTTTGGGCTTCCGTAGCGTATGAAGAAGCTTGTTGGCCAGAATAGCCACCCGCTTCAGTCGCCGCAGATGCTGCAATCGTGTTACTTTCATTAGCCGCCGTCGCACTGGCACTGGCCGCCTGTGCTCGATCAGCGATTGCCGTTGTAACTGCCACCGTCGTTTGCGTTTGAGCAGTATCATAAGCTGTATTGGCCGCTGAGTTTTCACTATTTGCCAAGGTCGTTGCACTCACCGTTGTGTGATACGCTGAATAGGCCTTATCAAAATCATCCTCTTCAGCAGCGCTAGCTACGTTGGCCGCTTGATTGGCCGCATCATCGGCAGCGCTGACCGCCGCATTAGCTGCACTTGTCGCTTGGACCGCCGCGTTACTTGCAGCCTGATAAGCTGCTGAGACGTTAGCGTTCGTCTTATCATATTGTGTTGCTAAATAAGCCTCGTTAGCCGCCTTAACCGCGCTATTTGCCAATTGTTGTGCGTTAGTTGCCGCCGAACTCGCGTTCAAGGCTTGCGTTTTAGCCATTTCAACTAAGCCTTGGGCAGCCGCAGTACTTGCCACGTTCGTATAAGAACTAGCCGTCGCCGCTGCCGCAATGGCCGCTTCAACCGCACTCGTCGCCAAATTTTGAGCGGTCGCTAATGATTGCGCATTATCAACCGCCGAACCAACGTTATCATCCATCGTGTACATGTACATGTTAGCTAAACTATTATAATGTTTAGCGACTTCTGCCTGATAAGCTGCCTGACTTGCTGCACCGTTCGCACCACTAACGGCTGCTTTGACGGCATCGGTCTGAACAGCATCCGCATACGTATTTGCAACGGTGGCAGACGACTGTGCCTCAGTCGCTGCCGAAGCAGCATTTTCTGCTGCCGTGCTGTCAGTATGTTCAGTTTCAGGATCAACTTGTTCCAAATCAGTATCTAAGCTTAACTTCGAAATATTAGCAGTCCGAACTAAGGATGTGTTAAGATATTCGTTAGTACTGAAGCTTTCGTTAACGTTATTCTGATTTTCAGGTTGCGTTTGCTGATCGTTCTCAGTTGCTAAGGTTGCGGTATCAGTTTCGGTCTCCACACTTGAACTGGTATCGCTCTTTTTGGCTACATTCGTGTCCGTCGTACTCGTTGGCACATCTGTTGACGTATCAACTTCTGATTGCGCCACGACCGTTGGCGGTGTTTCTGCTGCTGAGCTCGTTTCCGTTGCTGGTGTCAGCTCATCTTGCGCTGCAGCAACCGAACTCGTCTCCGTCGTCTGCACGTCCGTTTGTGTGTCAGTCGTGCTTGTCGGTTGCGCACCAGTTGTTGCTGGCTCATTTTCCGTACCCGCGTTTGCTGCTAACATCGCAGCTTGAGCGGCAGCGTCGGTTCCCGTCGCGTCCGCTTCTTTTTCATTTTCTGGTTCCGTTTCTTCTTCAATTGCCGTCCCGGGGTCCGCCCCGGATGACGTACTTACCAACGAGCTTTGGTTTGCTGCTTCGGCATCCTGACTACTATCGGCACGCGCAGCTAATTGTGAACCGCTAGCAAGCGTGAAGGCCGCGATAGTTGTAAAAATCCAGGCCTTCCCTTTTTTGAACATTTTGTACCGTAATTTGGGATCTCCCTTAAAAGCTCGGTTTCTAAGAAATTTCATCTATGAACCCGCCTCCATTTTATAGTTTCCCACGTTAAGCCGGACCATCAAGTTAGTCGGTTATCCAAACCATTAGAACGCTAACCAACTTAAGCCTCATTTATGGCATTAATGGGAATGTAAATCCATTTTTCAACACCGGTAAAAAAATCGCCAGAACGCATCCCCCCTTTCAAAGTTAACCTTGCTAATTTCCCCCGGCGAGTCCGAATATTAACGCTCCCAAGGATACTTACCATTTTCGTCTTTAGGCGTTTCGCGCATCATTTTACGGGTCCCTCGTTCTAATTCAGCACGCCGTTTTTTTCGATTGTGGTGCCGAATAAGTAAAACAAGCCCGCCAAGCGCAACGTACGCGCCAGTTCGAAGCATGTATTTTAGACTAAAAAAAATTGTGAATATCATTTCAACCACCCCAAACATCTAAACCTTTATTTTTAATTTAAATAAATATGTTATTAAAAATAATTATTCTTATCGTACTTGAAAGCATATACACTAGCAACTATTTCGACGCTTAATTACAAGTGCACACTTTATATTTAGTTCACCAACGCTACTTAACAATCACAACCTACGCATCGCCTTGAACGGTCGTCCGCTTAAAAGCTGCCAACTCATCAAAAAAGTTGTCCGCATTAAAAAGCGACAAAGTTTTCTTCAACTCCGTGATCAATGTAGCCACTCGCGCACGCCCGGTTGCCGTTAACCAGTACTCCAAATTGGCAGACGTTGCTGGTGATTCAGTTGCTTGCAGCCAGCCTGCGTCTTGAAACTTTTTCACTAATGGTGTTAAATCAATTGCCTGTCCGCGATAGTAACCCAATAACTCCCGTTGTGTTAGGTGGCCGCCACGAAAACTGCAAGCTAAAAAAAGGAGCTCATCCAAATTAAATCCGGTCAGCTCGTACCAGCGTGTGGTTAGCGTTGCAACCATCTTTTGTAGCTTAACAATTTCAATAAAGGCAGCTTCTGAATTATTATCACTTGGCTGGACAGCATTCATTACTAACTTCCCCCCTTCAATCCCACTGAATGGGATTATTGATCCGTGGCCATCAAGCCCAGCATCAATTTCAACGAACGATAGTTACTTGAAATCAATAATTATCCTAATATTCTATTTTATAAATAAATCGTACTAAGATAACATAATAGTTAATTACCTAATCAATGTTATGTACCTAATATTCTGATAAATTAGTTTCGCCGCTTAACCAGTACATGCGTAGAATATCAAAAAGCGCTTTCATAATCAATAATATATATACTTTTATATTTAGTAATTTATCTATCTTTATTAACCAATTTATACTTATTTTCATCATTCTTTTTCATCTTTATTACTAATACTATCATTACTAATACTATCGGATTCCCGCGCGCCTTCCCCCTAAACTACTTGCTTAAAGGTAAGTGTTGTTCATTATCCTGATTACCGCCACCGTATTTGAGAAGTAGTCTAGCCATTTTCATTTATCAAAGGATAAAATGATCATTTGAGTAAAAAGTCTATTCAAATTTCATCAACCAAAAAGAGCGTGTGCCAAAAGGCGGTTAGCTGGTGCGCGTTAACGGCGTAAAATGAATCATCCCGGGCTGGGATTGTTTGACTTGCGGGGTTAAGCGGAGCCAGCTGACTTTTGGCGCACGTTTTGGCTATTAATATGCGACGAATACGCAAAGAGGCTGCGACAAATGTCACAGCCTCCTAACGCCAACTACCTTAACGTGCAATTAGTTCACACCAAAAAGAAACGTTACTTAACAAGTATAGTGGCGCGGTTTCGGCCCGCATAATCCGGGGTCCTAATCCAACCGGAACAAAATCGGCAGTCGTCAACTGCGCCACCTCGGCTGCAGTTAAGCCCCCTTCCGGCCCAAATACCGCCAATAAGCGCTGGGGCGCGGTCATCCGTTTCAACGTTTGCACTAATTGACTACTTTCACCCTGCTTAGCGGACTCTTCCCAGGCCACAATGCCCTGATCATACGGCGTGTGCGCTAATAAAGCCGCTAAATTATCCTGATACGTGACGGTTGGAATCACCGTCCGGTGCGACTGTTCGGCCGCACCGTGGGCAATTTTTGCCAACCGTTCGAGCTTACGCGCCCGCTTGGCCGGGGCCCACTTGGCGACCGCCCACTGACTATCAAAAAAAACAAACGCAGCCGCGCCCAGTTCAGTTCCACGCTGGACGATTTGCTCGGGTTTGTCCCCCTTTGACAACCCACACGCAATCGTTACGGGGAGCGGGAGTTCAACCGCGGGCGTCGTCACGGCTACCACCTTGGCAACCGCCTGCTGCCCGTCAGTTGACACTAGCGTCGCAACTAACACTTGCTGGGCGGACGTCACGAACTCAGCCTGATCACCAGGCTGGGCTCGCATCACTTTGACCCAGTGTTTGACGTCCGGTCCACTGACGGTAAAAGTCGTACCAATCGTTGGCGCAACCGCGTGCGTCAAAAAATACCGTTGCATGTTCTACCTCACTTATCCCTGTTTCTAATCTTCATCCGTTGGTAAATAGGCGACAATCGCGTGCCAGTCACCCATTTGCGTCTGTTGCTTAATTTGAAAACCGGCCGCGGTGATGGCGGTTAACACCTTTTCAAACTGATCATCAATAATCCCAGAAGTAATAAAGTAACCACCCCGCTTCAAGTTCGCCCGGGCCTGCGGAACCAACGGAATAATGATCTCCGCTAAAATATTAGCGACAATAATATCGGCTTGCGTTTGAATGCCCTTCAATAAGTCGTTAGCCGCGACCTTCACGTCTTTGGCCACCGGGTTTAAATCCAAATTAGTCTGCGCGGAACGCACCGCCACGTCATCTAAATCGTAAGCTTCAACGTCGCCAACGCCCATCGCTTTGGCAGCAATACTCAACACGCCGGAGCCAGTTCCCACGTCTAACAGGTGCTCGCCACCATTGATAACAGTCTCTAACGCCTGAATGCACAGCTTTGTCGTCGGGTGCGTCCCGGTTCCAAAGGCCATGCCGGGATCTAAGCGCAGAACTTGTTCCCCGGGCTGAGCGGCCTGATAATCTTCCCAACTCGGCACAATCGTGATGTAGCGGGTGACCCGCACCGGATGGTAATACTTCTTCCAAGCCGTTGCCCAATTTTCATCCGATAAAGCGGCCATGCTAACTTCGTTGGGCGCTGGATCTAAGCCGTAATCCGCTAGCTTGGTGACCCGCTGCTTAATAGTCGGCAAAATTTCCGGCACAAACACCGTTTCGGGAAAGTAAGCCGAGATTTGTGCACCACTGGTCACGTGCGGAATCGTATCCAAATCGATAATTTCACCATACCGGTCCGGCTTCAAATTTAAGTAATCGAGCGCGTCGTCAATTTTGACCCCACTCGCGCCGGCCTCCATCAAGATGTTAGAAACGGCTTCGACCGCTTCATTGGAGGTGCTGACGGTTACTTCTGTCCATTTCATTTCATTAACCACCACGCTATCTTAATGATAACGCGTATCCTTTCTTCCATATTAAGACGTTGCACTAGCCCCGCCATCAATTAGATTCAATTATATAACAAACCCATTTCGTTACACAAATTAGCGCTCAGACGCAACCAGCCAGCCATGGTGCTGATGGTCAACTGTCCGGCGACTAATTTTTGAGACGTACGGGTTACCGGCCACGTAATAGCGCAGGGCAGCTTGGGTCCACGCCCCCTTATTAACAATGCCAATTCTAGACGTCGTCACAATTTGGGCTGGCTGCCGACTCGGTTGAATGTCCAATGATAGGGCGCTTTCGTTCAGGGGGTGCCCGTTTAATTCTCGCGGCAGACCTAACGCTTGCATGAGCTTTCCGGGCCCGTTTGTCAAGTTAGCCCCTGTCTGGGCACGGTTTTGTTGCATTCGTTTCAGGCCCGCGACCGGTTCAACCGCGCGGATCAAAACGCACTCGGGCGTCCCCGCAGATTGCGTGACAAGGTTCAAAAGCAGCCAAGCCCGCAACTGGTAAATATAAATCGTTCCCGCCGGCTGCCACAGCGCCCGGTTACGGGGCGTTTGGTGGTTTTGATACGCGTGCGCGCCAGCGTCTGGCGCGCCCAAATAGGCTTCCGTTTCGGTGATCAGGGCCGTTAGCTTTCCCGTCGGCGTTTGAAAGTGTAATTGGTGCCCTAACAGTGACCGGGCAATGGTTGGCGTGGGCCGGTCCGTTAAGAATGCGGTTATGGCTGAGTTGATAAAAAAGACCTCCCTTACTAAGCCTAGGATACCACCGTCCAAAGAAAAAGAACCAGCAAGTGCCGGTTCTTTGCTAACTTCTAAAAGGGAATCACCACTGCGTTGACCTGGTTCTCCAGCTGAGTGGTCTTAAACCGCGGCCCGTTTAACTGCCGAATTTGATCAAAATCGGTCGCATTCACGAAATCAGGTTGCCAAAACGTGGTTTGGTTATCCGCATAAATTGGACACCAATAGAGCTCGCGCTTAGCCAGGTCGAGCCGCACGACCGCGGCGTACGGGGGAACCCCGCGCTTCTTGAACTCCCCGTTATTATTGAAAACGCCATTACCAATACTATAGAGCACCGGGGTGCGGCCGACGTATTCAATCGGTTGGAGGCGGTGTGGGCCGTGTCCAATGATCAAGTCGGCTCCGGCTAACACTAGCCGCTCGGCGGTCTGCCGTTGGGCGGGTTTGATTTCACCATAATCCGTCCCCCAGTGCGCGTTAACGATGACCGTCGCCTCCGGATGGGCCGCCTTATAAGTTCGAATATCTTCAGCTAATAACCCATCCAAACAGTTGACACCGGCGTAGTTCGCCCGGGCATAAAAATCAAACCGGTTTTCCGCCTGTTGCCGGTACCAATAGCCGTTCAATAACGCGATTGTTTGCCCTTCAAACTGCAACTCGATGATCTTACGACTCGCCAGCCGGTCAACGCCCGCTCCCAGGGTGGCCATATTCGCTCGTTTAAACGCTGCCAGGGTCGCAGTAAGCGCTTCGGGACCGTAATCGTTCGCGTGGTTATTACCAAGGAGTGCTAAATTAAAGCCGACCGTTTGCAGTGCCTTGAGCGTTGGCGCGGCGTCCGCGTCCAAAACGAACGGTTTAAGCCCGTCTAACGGACTAGCCCCCTGAGCAAAGACCGCTTCAAAATTAAAAATATTATAGGCGCCCTCGGCAAAAAACGGCCGTAACTTTGCAAAGGAGTGGTCGTAGCCAAATTTCTGTAACCCATCCACGCGGTGCTGGCGTTGGCGCCGACGCGTGTAATCCTCTCCAAAATAGGTATCCGCTAAGATATTCAAGCGTGGTTGCGTTAGAGTTACCGTTTCAACTGGTGCTTGAGGTCTAACCGCCCCCGGTGCGGCCGTAACTAGCTCAGCCATGTAAGCATCGGCCGTGGCTGCGTGGGGACTATTAAGAAAGGCCACCGCGTGCTTGCCGCGTTGATCCCGTGTGAAATACAACCCATTTTGCTCCTGCCAGTCCGTAAACAGAACCCCACTCACCTGACCGTGCTTCGCGAGTTGGGCACGTTTTTGGTACAACCGGCCCTTAAAGACTCGTTCCTGGATACTAAGTAAACTAAACACTTCATCTGGTAGTTGGCAATACGCCGCCCCAATCTTTTCTAAATCCGCTAAGGTCGTTTTTTGCGGCAACTTTGCAGGCCGCCCCGTTACGTTCGTCGTGCTGGCCGGATTTAGGTCTAGCGCGCTTGCTAGTTGGCGCACACCGTGAAAGGCCTGTCGATTACTGCCAAACAAAAATTCAGCTAGATTCATAACAACGTCCGGCGCCGAAGCCACCATGGCTAACGTCACTAGGTCGTACACCGAATGGCGATCCCCCACCGTCAGCCCAACTTTATTGATACTCCGGTCCTTGGCTAAGTCGGTGGTAATGCTAACCGGATCCGTTAAGTTCAGTTTGCCGTAAACGACCCGTCGAAGTACCTCTAAAATCACCAGCAGACGACCGACACCGTTACGGGCAAACGCCGTTTGGTCCGGCTTAGCGGTCGTCATGGCAAAGCTGCTGGCCGTGCTCGCCTGGTAATCCAAGTGCTGACGTAACGTCTGACCAATCTGGTCAATGGTACTGGCCCGGCTGTCCGCCTTAATAAAGATTACGAGTTCCTGCTGGGGTTCGGCCGCAATCGCCCGCAAAACCTGGCGTGGGGTCGTATAGTAACCGCCAAAGGAGCCTTGATCAGCGGCTGGAATCACCCAGTCCATCTCCGGCCCGTAAAGATAGAAGTGATCAAATTGCGCCTCGTTTAGTCGCTGAACCACTTCTAAGTGGGTTTGGTACGAAAACCCCCGTAAATCCCGGACCCGCCCCTCGATAAAAATTTTACGTTGATTAGGTTTGGTGGGATACGCGACCGCAAAATCAATAAAATTTTTAATCGACAATAATTCAGCATTATGGGTATCATCAATGACCGTGATGGTCCGATTATTAGCCACAAACTGGCTCACTTTATGGGTGGTCGTTTGGGCACAAAGCTCACCAAACGCAGTCATCATAGCCGGCGTGGCCGTTCCGCCCATCAAGTCAAAGGCGGCCAAGGCGGCCACCATATCACTAATCGTGCCGTGATCCAAGCCGGTGGCGTTGACCGTTGCAATCGTCCGGCTAGCCCGCGTGACCCGCAACTGCCCGTCCGCGGTGATGGTACCGTAATAATCATTGTCCGGGGTCAGCCCGTACGTGAGCAGGTTAGTGGTAAACCGCCGGGCAAAGGCTTGCGTTTCCGCCAGGTTTTGGATTTCGCCGTTAATTAAGAAGTGCCCGTCTGGTTTTAAGTTAACGGCAATCCGGGTTTTAACGTCCGCGGTTTTACTGGCGCTCCAGCCCTTTTGCCCGGCATCTACTTGGGTCAAAACGGCTAAATCTAAAGTCAGTAAGGCCGCCACGCCACCCGTTTCGTGGTTAGCCTCCCGGTACCCCAGTGCGATACCCGCAATTTCAAACACGTTAAACGCACCCTGACCGTGATTCAGGGCCTGGATTTTAACGCTCGTTCGTGAATTATGGTTACCAACCGAACTACTCGTGGAACCAAGGTAACCGAGTAGCGCCGCGATAAACGTTTTGGTAGTACTCTTACCAACCGACCCCGTGACGGCAATGCTTTTACCCGTATAATCCGCGGCCGTGGCTACCACTAACTTTTGCAGTGCTTCGTAGGCGTTCGAGACCAACAGTTGCGGCACGGGTGAATCTGGAACCGGTCGTTCCACGATGGCCATTTTCAGGTGACGTTGCTGCGTCCGGACCGCCGCGTGGTTATCTTTAAACGTGTTGGCGTAAACACCGGTATTCCCGGTGCCCTTTTGCCAGTGGTCTAGCGACATCGCAAATAACAAATTTACCGGCCCAATTCCTTTTTGGAGTTCGCCGGTATACAACGCGAAGTGTAGAACTGGATCGGAAACGTTGGCCGGTTCAACGACCCACGTCCCACCCACGATTTCGGCAATGGTTTGCATCTTTAATGGTGTCATTCATTTTTCCCCCTCAACGCAGTCATCCGGCCATTAATGACCGCAAGCGGTTTCAACCGCACCTAGACGACCCGCTTTCTTGTTAATTAACAGTATATTCAAGTTCGTTCAGGGGGACAATTATTCACGCTTTTAATCGCTTGAAAATTGCGTAGCAAAAAAGAGCGCCTACTCTTCTTCGGACGCTCTTTTCGCTAAGTGTTTATTCAAATACTTGACCAAATCCGCTTCGTGCTTAAAAATTCGTGGGTGCTTCTGCTTATGCAAGCGCACCGCAATCTCATTGATTTTAACGCGACCTGTCCAAGTATGACTATACTTCACGACCACGCGATTATTTCGATGGTCCTTACCGAATTTCAACACGTAAACGCTATCGGGCACCATCAGCGGTCGAATATATCGCTTATCATAATCGTAATGAATCGATCGCAGAAACTGTTTCGTGCGTTTTAACATGCCGTTTATCTCTCCTTCACAACGTGAAATTGATTAAATTATAATAATTGCAATTAATTCATATCTGCAAAATATTATAACAGATTTTAAACAGTTATTGTATCAATTTACCGCCGGTCTTTCAAGAAACCGGCTTAAAGATTATAATTTGACTAAGCCGGCGCTAAATCGCACCGAATTTAGACAGTTATGGTAAACTAAATGGCGATTAATGACGCGGATACTTAGGGGGAAAAACAGTGATTTTAGTTGAAAAGATCTACCGGCGCGGGCACCAAGCGCCAACCACGGTTGACGAGATTGAAAAGTTCCAAACGAGCGACGGCTACGTTAGTCCCAACCACGTCCTAGCCCGGGCGATTGGCGCCGACCACGAGAATTGCTTTTATAAAAATCAAGATGGCAAACGTAAAAAAGTCGTTGCCAATAAGGATTCAACGGGAACTTGGCGCTTACAAACAATTGGCAATACCGATCCCGAAAATGACGGCCTCCTCCAACTACCCCGCATGGAAAATAGTTGGGGTTAGCACTGAGGGCTAGCCCGTACAATTAATTAGTTGCTAGTACCAAGCGCACGTGCCAAATACTAGCTAGTGTCCGGTTTTACGCCGTGCTCATCCTGTGCGATAATGGGGCTGGGAGGGCGACACACAAGCGGCTGGGATCAAATCACAGCCGCTTTTTTGGTTACAGCCACTATTGACGAACCGAGCACTCACATTTAAATGCCACTCTTTTTGAAAAAAAGGCGCGCAAAAAAAGGAAGCTTCCTTGTTTTAGCGAACTTACTAGTACTGGCCCCCGCGGGTCAGCAAATCCGGTTTTGAAACCAAATCCCTGAATGACCACGCGGCGTTGTCCAAGCGCCGCGTTTTTTTGCGTTAGTGAGCTTCCATCCCCGCTCAACTTGAAATTTCTAATTGCTTTTAATCGTAAAAACTAATACTCTAGTAATGAACCTAACAATCAGTGCTTAGCCAACTCGGGGGTTGGCGGTTATGAGCACTTTTTGCGGAAAAGTACACTGGAGGAATCAACGATGAAAAAACCAATGCTGGCGGGCCTCACACTCATCCTCAGTTTAACGCTGAGTGCCTGTGGTCAGTCCAACGAAACAACCAAATCAAGTTCAACAACCGACGAAGAAACGAGCGCAGTTAGCACGGCTAAGTCCACTAAGGCGAGCTCGCAGAAAACTTCAAGTTCGGCCAGCCAATCTTCGACTAGTCAGGCTAGCGCCTCCTCAGCCGCTGCGCCTAAGGTCACGAGTAGCCAAACCGAACTACTAACCAAATTAGTTTCATTAACCAATAACTCGTCCGCTGGTCCTACGGGTAATTATTACTGGCAAAACGGCTACGCTAAGTTTACCGGGGCCACCCTGCACGCTGGTCAATACCGGTTTACCGCCGATAAGCAGGGCCGCCCGGCTACGGCCAAGGCCATGTTAACGTACGGCCAATACGAGGCCTCCCGCGGCAGTCGCCAAGGAACGCCCATCACGCCAGATAGCTGGCCAGCTAAAAATCCAATCGTTGCAATTAGTTACGGCTATACCGGCCGCACCTACCACGGTTATTTATACAATAAGAGTCATTCAATCGCTGATAGCTTGCTCGGAAAAGCTTCCTACGAATCCACCAACAATTTTACGACCGGTACCCGGCCCCAAAACGTTGGTGCTGACCAAAATGGGGGGATGCGTTACGCGGAAAGCCAAGTTGAGCGCTACTGGCAAAACCACCCTAAAACGGACGCCGTCGTTACTTACCAAACAACCCCGCTCTATCACGGTGACGAAACGGTACCCCGCGGATCGGTGGTTGACTTTCAATCGTCGGACCATACGTTAGATATGGAAGTGGTCGTGGTTAATTCGGCTGAAGGATTCAAAATTAACTACGATAACGCCACGAACACTAAGACGAGTAACGGCGTTGCTGCAAGTGACGAACGTTCATCGTCCGCTTCGAGTGCGACGAGCCAAGCTGCAAGTAGTAGCCAAGCGCCTAGTCAGGCGCAAAGTAGCACGGAAACGCAAGCTGGCGACCTTCAAACGGATGGTAAGTGGACGCTCGCCCCGGCTGGTAAGGTCTTCGTCTCAGACAGCGACCGCTACTACACCCGGGTCACTAACCCGCAAAATTACGCGCTAAAAACGCAGGCCCAAGCCGAACAGGACGGCGCTACTCGGGCGAAGCGCGGCAACGGATACGCGCAACCTTAACGCTCAAAATGGGCTAACGGTACTAAGCATTTGGCTCACATATCAAGATAATTAGAAGATCCAGACCGCAGAGTAATGACGGGCTGGATCTTTTGGGCTTCGTACCAGTTGGTATTGAAATTCTTGCCAGTAGTGAGTCGCACTGGTTGGCCGAAATATTTTGGTCTTTTAGTTAGAACACAGGAAAAATTTTTATAAATTTAGTTAGAAGACACAATCACTAAAAGTGTCTATTTTACCAACATTTCAATCTCAATGTTGGCAAAATGTTGGCAAATCACCAAAATAAAAGAGCTCCGCTTCCGCGGAACCCTATCAATTCGGCTTTTCTTCCTCGTCGGTTTTCAAAACTGCCATGAAGGCTTCTTGTGGGATTTCCACCCGACCAACGGCTTTCATTCGTTTCTTTCCGGCTTTTTGCTTTTCCAATAACTTCATCCGCCGCGTCCAGTCACCACCATACAAGTGGGCCGTCACGTCCTTCCGGTAAGCCTTAATGTTGGTTCGCGCGATGACCTTAGAACCAATCGTCGCCTGCACCGGAATTTCAAAGTTTTGGCGGGGAATGATATTCTTCAGTTTCGAAGCAATTTCACGCCCACGCGCCGGGGCAAAGTCGCGGTGCGCAATGAAACTTAGCGCGTCGACTTGGTCACCGTTCAGTAAAATGTCGATCTTAACTAAGTCACTTGGCCGATACCCGTCCAAATCGTAGTCCAATGACGCATAGCCGCGCGTATTCGACTTTAACTTATCAAAGAAATCAAAGATAATTTCTGATAGTGGAATGTGGTACACCACGTTGACCCGGTTACTATCGAGGTATTCCATCGTATCGAACTCGCCCCGCTTACGCTGTGCTAATTCCATGACCGCCCCAACGTAATCGTTAGGCACCATGATCTGCGCTTTAACGTACGGTTCGCGAATTTCTTTAATGGATGACGCTTCGGGCATTTCAGCCGGGTTTTCAACCTTCTTTTCGGTTCCATCCGTTAACAAGACGTGATACGTAACGGACGGCGCGGTCGTGATCAGTTCTAGATTGAACTCCCGTTCGAGCCGTTCCTGAACCACGTCCATGTGAAGCAAGCCTAAAAAGCCACACCGAAACCCAAAACCTAGGGCCTGGGATGATTCTGGCTCAAATTCTAAGGCGGCATCGTTTAATTTTAACTTCTCCAACGCTTCACGCAAGTCGGTAAACTTGGCATTATCGGTTGGATAGATCCCCGCGTAAACCATCGGGTTCATTTCGCGGTAACCCGCCAACGGCTTTTCAGCTGGGCGTTTCGCATTAGTCACCGTATCACCAACCCGCGTATCCTGAATATCCTTGATGCTAGCGGTAATGTAACCCACGTCCCCAGCCATTAAGAAATCCCGGGGGAGCGGTTTCGGCGAGTTGACCCCAACTTCGGTCACTTCGTACTCACTACCGCTGTTCATCAAGCGAATCCGGTCACCGGGCTTGACGATACCTTCGTGAATCCGGACACTGAGGACCACGCCCCGGTAATCATCGTAGACGGAATCAAAGACCAACGCTTTTAAGGGGGCCTCCACGTCGCCCTGCGGTGCTGGAATTTGGTGAACAATCTGCTCCAACAGTTCTTCGATCCCAATACCAGCCTTGGCGGACGCTAAAACCGCGTTCTCGGCGTCAATTCCAATGTCATCTTCAATTTCCTTGCGAACTTTTTCCGGTTCAGCGGACGGTAAGTCAATCTTGTTAATGACCGGCACAATTTCCAGGTCATCATCAATGGCCAGGTAAACGTTCGCTAACGTTTGGGCTTCCACCCCCTGAGCCGCATCAACGACGAGGACGGCGCCCTCACACGCTGCTAGGCTCCGAGACACTTCGTACGTGAAGTCCACGTGTCCCGGCGTATCGATCAAATGAAAAATATACGTCTCGCCATCCTTGGCGTGATAATTCAATTCAACCGCATTCAATTTAATCGTGATCCCACGTTCGCGTTCCAAATCCATCGAGTCGAGCACTTGATCCTGCATTTCGCGCTTAGAAATCGTATCCGTTAACTCCAAGATTCGATCCGCTAAGGTTGATTTACCATGATCAATGTGGGCGACAATCGAAAAATTCCGGATGTGTCGTTGTCGATCCTGCATAGTCGCTTTATCCATTGACTTTCCTACTTTCTTCCTAATTCCTAATCTCTCCAATTATACCAACTTAACGGCCGAATCTCAATTCAAGCGCCAAAAAGAGACTGCGACATTAGTCACAGCCTCTTGTGTATCGCCTCGTGTTAATAGCCGAAACGTGTACCAAAAGTCAGCTGGTGAGCATTAACCGACTTTTGGCACACTCTCTTTTGTTCACCTAATTACTCTGTTCAAAGCGGCGAATATCATTGGGATTAAGCTGTTGCCACTGCTTCGAATAGAACGCATCGTTCAAGTCATAGTGCAGTTGGCCAGCACTTGGTTGCTTCAAGAACGGTGCCACCTTTTGATCAACGGCTAACCAGCCCCGCCAACCAAGGTGAATCGTATCGGTCATGAAGTAATCTTCACTCCCGCGCCGCGAAAGGTCACAAATATTCGTAAAGCCCTGACTCGTCAGCTGGTAACGAATCTTACGGTCAAACTGTTGAATCATCTTCATTGATAGACCGGTATAATCGGCCCAGCGTTGATTGATTGGTGGAATAATGAACAGTACGTCCGTATGATTATTCGCAAACTGGTTTAAAACGAGTTGGAAATCCGAAAATTCGGGTGACTTCGTGTAATTCAAATGCGTCTGGGAACCCTGTAAGCGGTGGTAGTTCCGCTTAAGCTGGGTCCGCCAAAACTGATTACTAATTTCCAAGCTATTCGACGTCGTGTTCGCCTTACCAATCTTACCCGCTAACTGATCAAGTTGATTAAAGTTATAGTTGGCTGGTAAGGCTTGCGTTTGGTGCTCAACTTTTCGTAAATTTTTATCGGCAATGCCGACCCGGGAAAAGAATTCGTCCTCACTCCCTAATAGCCGGGCTTTATAGTTAATATAAGCTTGCTGGGACTTAGTCGGCTTAAACCCGGCCGCCACCCGGGCGAGAGCGTCCGCTAAAACCCGGTCGGATGAGCCGGACGGCATTTGGAGCAGCCGCTTGGCCGCGTACCGGTCCATCGCCGTGTTACGTTCACTTTGAAGCCAGTCCGTCGTTTGGAGTGGCGAGTAGTAGTAACCGAAAGCGTCCTTGCGAGTCCCCTTCGGAACAAACCATTGGGGTGAAATTACGAAAACCGCTTTCTTATGGGTCAGTTGTTTTTTGACCGATTGCATCGCAAAGTACTGGGTCAATGACTGGGTTCCCCGCGCACCTAATAAGAAGGGCTGGTAATCCCGGTGATATTTTTGCGCCAACACCGACGGATGCATCGGGTCAAACCGCGACCATTCGGAAGAACCAAAGAATGGGACGTAACCATCATCGAGGGCCTGGCGTTTAATGAGCCGCCCCTTTAAAACGTTTGCAGATAGGGAAACGGCCGCCTTTTGCTCGGTCTCTTTGGAAACATGGTTTAAGCCGAATGAGAACGGTGAGAGTAACGCGGCCAGTAATAAGACGGCCGCTAAAACAATTGGCCCAAAAATCTTAAACAGGCGTTTCCCCATTTTCATTGCATGCTCTCAACCTTGGCAACGATTTTAGCGGGCGTTTCCCATTCTGAACGCTCAAATTCTGAAACTGGTACTTCAATTCCCAGTTGGTTTTGTAATTCCAATAATAATTGAACGGAACCCATTGAATCTAATAACCCTTCGTCGAAGAGGTTCGCATCCATGTTGGCGGAAACGTCTTCCCCCGTCAAATCTTGTAAAATTGCTAAAACTGCTGATTTTGTTTCATCCATGATCAATTACCCCTTAATTATCGTTTTTATGGTCGACCCGCAAAAAATAGCGTGTCTAAAAATCCTGAGAAAATTAAAAAACTAAAACAAACAACGTTAAACGTTAAGAAAATCGCGAAGTATTCCGTGAATTTATTAGATGGAATGCTTGCCCGGTGCTTCTTCTTGTAGCGCAGCCACGCGTCATTGATTACCATCGCAAACCCGTGGAAAAGCCCGTAAACAATGTAGTACCACGTCTCGCCATGCCAGAATCCCATGATTAACATGTTGATCACGTAACAGACGTTTGCGGTTGTGATTCGGCTTTTAAACACCTTGTGCTTCATCACGAAGAAGACGAGCCGCATGTAGATAAAATCGCGGAACCAAAATGACAGCGTCATGTGCCACCGATTCCAGAAATCTTTAATGTTTTTCGATTTAAAGGGCTGGTTAAAGTTCATTGGCGTTTCCACACCCATTAAATAACTAATCCCAACCGCAAACAGGCTATAGCCCGCAAAATCGAAAAAGAGGTCCATACTGTAAACGTACATGACACCAAGAAGCGCCCATGAAATGCCGTGGGCCTGTAAAGCCGCGTGCTCAACGACTGGTAACATCCGGGTACCGAAAATGTAAGCAAGAATAAATTTGTAGAGGAAACCTAAGAAGACGTAGCGGACCCCTTTTTCAACTAGCGCCAGGTACTTTTCCCTGGTTGGTACACTTTCGTAGTCCTTGACAAACCGCCGGTAGCGGTCAATCGGTCCCGAAGAAATCGTTGGGAAGAAGAGTAAGAACTGGCCGAATAAGACCGGGTGAAACTCGGTAATCACGCCGTCACGGGTCTCCATGATGGTTTGAACCACCTTAAATGTTAGGTAGGAAATTCCTAAAAACCCAATGATGGAACTGGCACCGTGACTAACGGCGGGCGTAATTTTAACAACGGCCAGTGGCGCAATGGCTAAGATCACGCTAACGACGAAAACCCAGCCCTTATTGGGCGAATCCGGTCGCTGGCGATACTTGGAATATAGCCCCACCAAGACGATCTGATAAACCAAGTAACAGATCAGTGCGATTCCCGTATGCCACTTCACCCCACCAAAGGTGAGCAGTAAGAAGACAAACGAGATAATGGTTTCGTAGACGTGTGAACGCCGACCGTACAACAGGCCAATCATTAGTGGCAGTAACGCCACGAAAAGTAAAATGAAGTAGGTCGGGTTCCCATACGGATCAAAGGACATCATTCGGGATTGACCTCTTTAATGATCGATTTAACGTCAATCTTACCGTTAGCGGTTCTTGGTAACTGCTGTTGGTAAATAAACCGTTGTGGAATCATGTATTCCATCATCATTCCTTGAAGGTCCTTTTTAATGGCAGTCGTCAACGCAAAGTCGCTCTTAAAATCATTGGGCTTAGGGACGACGTAAGCAATCATCTGCGTCACTTTGTGATTCTTGTCATACTTCGGCACCGCCACTGCTTGTTCAATTTGCGCTTGCTGTGCCAAGTAGTGGTTAACTTCTTCCAGTTCGATTCGGTAACCGTGCATCTTAATTTGAAAATCGACCCGCCCGCGGTAACGGAATAAACCGTCCGCAGTCATCGTACCGACATCCCCAGTATGGTAAGCCGGCTGCCCCTGCCACTCAAAAAAGGCGCTAGCGGTCTTTTGGGGGTTATTCAGGTACCCCTTGGACACACTCGGACCGGCGATAATTAATTCACCCTCGGTATCTGCCGGGAGCGGTTGGCCCTTTTCATCCACAACGAACATTTGGGTATCCGCCTTAACGTAACCAATTGGCAACCGATCATATTGCTTTAAGGCGGCGTCCGTCAACTCAATCTGCGTTACGGCCACGCACGTCTCGGTTGGACCATAAGTGTTAAAGATCCGGGCTTGTGGAAAGCGTTGCTTCAACGTTGCCGCCGTTTTATGGGTCAGCTCCTCACCGCAGAACAGAAAATGGGTCAACGCCGGTAAGTGGGCTGCGTCAAACTTCGGTTCTAGTAAGCAAATATCCATGAAGGACGGCGTGGACACCCAGACGTTGATTGGTAACTGCGGTAACGCACTAAAGAGTTGCTTAAAGTCGTCGGTCACCGCCTTAGGTAATGCGTACAGCGTTCCACCTAGTGCTAACGTCGGGTAAAGATCCATGACCGACAAGTCAAACGAATACGGTGGTTGGGATAAAGCGTTGGGATGCTTAGGTAACCCAAAGTCATCACTTAACATCCAGTTCACGTAACTCAGTAAGTTGCGGTGGCTGATTTCAACCCCCTTCGGTTGACCAGTGGTCCCCGACGTAAAGATGATGTAGTAATCGTCATCGCCACTAACCGCGTGGTCCGCGTGGTAGTCCGTTTCCGTCTTAAAGATGGCGGCTAACTGGTCCGGCGTAATGACCGGCGTCGTGCCAACCCCCACCGGTAAATTTTCAACCGCAATCATCGCAGCTGGTTTTGCAATCTGATTAATCATCGTAATGCGGTCGTTTGGCGAATGCGTATCAATTGGAATGTACGCGCGTCCCGCCTTAACAATCCCTAAAAAAGTTGCAATCATTTCAAACGTTTGCCCACCAAAAACCATGATTGGCGCCTTTTCTGGTAGTGCTAACGCGTCTAAATGGGCCGCCAACGCATCCGAATACGCCTTTAACTGCGCATACGTATGCCGTACGCCCTGAACGTCGTAAACGACTTGTTCAGGTTGCGTGCGAGCGTAATCGTCAATTGTTTCAATTAAGTTTGTGACCATCGATCTTCCCCCCAAATGTGACCTTCACTATTAGAATTCATTGTAAATAAATTTCGCTTGGTTAATCCCGCTATAGCCATACAAGTACACCAGTGCCAGCATGACCGCAAAATAAAAAATGGTTAGTGCAACAAATTGAACCACCGGTCGTTGAAACCAGTGTTTAAGCTTTGCAAGCATGCTCTCACCTCCTTATAATTCACCCGCTAAGAGCCGGTCAAACAAGATTCCGGCTGCTTTTTCAATGCTTGCGTTTTTGCGGTAATAGTTGCTAAGTAGCACAACGCCAGTGTTGCCATCCGGCGAAAGGTGGATATCAGCTTCGTAGCCGTACCCGACGCCGTGCGAACGGATACCATTACTAATGTTATAAACACCCCCGCCATATTCACCGGTCGCGGTGCGGGTATGGAGAATGGCCACGTTAGGCTTAGAAACCACTTTTCCCCGCAAAATCGCCCGCTCCACGGTAAATAAATCGCTTGCGCTCATGTACGTTTGACCAGTTCCGAGCTCGTTAGCCATTTGGGCCTTCGTTTCAGGCATCCGCTGTTGATAGGTTGGTGCCACGTCCGTCGCATCTGCCGGTCGGTAGCCAACCGTGGCGTGCGGTGCCAAACCATCCACGACAAAGCCGCTGGCCGTTAAGCCGCACCGCTGAATGATCTGCCGATCGAAGAAGTGGCGGTACGACTTACCACTAACCTGCCGAATAATCCCAGCTAATAATAAGAAATTAACGGAAGAATAATTGTTGACACCGTCCTTAGCCGGATTATAGCTGACGTGGCGCACCGCGTAATCAACGACCTGAGCCTCACTGGCAGGTTGGTCAGCACCGCGGTTCAACCGAAACCCCGTCGTCATATCCAGCATTTGCCGGAGCGTCGTCTGCCGCCCGTGCTTCAGTTGCGGATAATATTTGGAAACCGGATCACTCAATTTAACACGTCCTTGTTGGACTAGTTGCATGATGCCCACCGCCGTCAGCGATTTTTGAATCGACAAAATTTGAAAGCGTGACCGGGGCCCGTTATGCACCTGGCGGGCCTGGTCCGCATAACCAAAGCCCCGCTGGTAAACGACCCGGCCGTGGTCAACAATCAAAGCCGTTCCCACAAACCGTTGCTGGTGCAAAAGGCGCGTAACCGCAGGCAACTCATCCTTGGTTTTTGTGAAGGCCGTCTGCTTCGTCGTCCGCGACTGGGTCCGCTTTTGCAAGTGACGCATCGCCGACGACTGCGGCGAACTAGTGTGGCGGTGGTGCCACTGATAAGCGCCCCAACCGCCCTCCACAATAACCAACAGGCCTAAAATTATGAGTAATATTTTTTGATTGCGTTTCAACCGTCCAACTTCCCATCGTTTTTTTCCGGAACACGTCGGGAAACTTGCCCGTTCTGTTCAAGACTAATTTTAGCAAGTTGACCCGCTAACGCCGGTAATGAACCTAAAAAGAACAAATCCCTACCTATTCGTTTAGCTGATTGCGGTTTCGTAACGATTTTGTAACATAATCGTCGCTAACCCCCATTTAGCGGCTTCCTCATCACCTCGACTAATTCTAGCACTGGCAATTTAGGGATTGGTAACATAGCGAAACAGTTTTCAAAAAAAGCCGTTGTCAAAAAAGTGAATTAATTAATCGTCGCCTTTAGTTTACATTGCTGGCCGAATGCGGCAAGGTCGCTTGGGGGTTCGCAGGTCCCCCGTACTAATTGACGTTACTAGTGCCGCCAGCAGCGGGTGTAACCGGTTGGCTGGAACACTGCGGGCATCGATTTAAGCTCACGGGAACCCCCACCCGCAATCTCAAATTCGAGCCTTATTCTAAGCCAACCATTTTAAGCGCAAAAAAAGCGTGCAATCATCGCTGATTACACGCCTTCTCCACGGCTATTCCGCCGTCAATTCATTTAAAAATTTAAACGCCGCGCAGCTTATCGAATAACGAGCTCTTACCGTTGCCCGAAACCGACTTCCCACTGGCCTTCGCAAAGTTTTGTAATGCGTCTTTTTGCGCCTTATTCAGGTGGGTTGGCGTTTCGATTGAGACGGTGACGCGTTCGTCACCATTTCCGTTTCCTCGTAGCCGGGGCGCACCCTTACCACGAAGCCGGAAAGTCGTACCGGTTTGCGTTCCTGCGGGAATTTTTAACTTAACGTCCCCGTGAACCGTCTTCACTTCAACTTCATCACCCAGGGCCGCTTGAACAAAGTCGATCGGCAACTTGAAGTAGATCGTCGCCCCGTCACGTTCGAAGTCCTTGCTTGGTTCAACTCGGAAAATAATGAACAGATCCCCGTAAGGGCCGCCGTTAACACCGGCCTCGCCTTGGTTTTGAAGCCGCATTTGCTGGCCTTCTTCAACTCCGGCTGGTACCGTGACCTTGATTGAATGACTTTGTTCGGTATGACCAGAGCCACCACAAGTTGGGCATTTTTCCTTGATTTCCTTACCCGTACCATGACAAACGTCACAAACTTGTTGACTCATCATCCGACCAAGTGGTGTGTTCGTCTGAACTTGAACGTAGCCGCTACCGTGACATTTTGAACAAGTAACGGGCGACGTCCCGGGTTTAGCCCCAGAACCGTCACAGGTTTCACATTGTTCTTCACGGTTATAAGTGATGTTAGTCTTCTTACCAAAAATGGCGTCTTCAAACTTCAAAGTCATTTCATATTGTAAGTCGCGACCTTGTTGGGGGGCACTCGGATTTCGCCGGGCACCGCCACCGCCGCCACCAAAGAACTGACTAAAGATATCATCAAAACCACCACCGCCGCCAAAGCCACCGAAGCCTTGACCGCCAAAGCCGCCGGCACCACCGCCGAAGCCTTGTTGCTGGCCACCAGCAGCGCCGAACTGATCGTACTGAGCCCGCTTTTGCGGATCACCTAACGTTTCATACGCCTCGTTGACAGCTTTAAACTTCGCTTCCGCACCAGGTTCGTGGTTTAAATCAGGATGGTACTTTTTTGAGAGCTTGCGATAAGCCCGTTTGATTTCGTCCTGACTGGCATCCTTTTCAACACCCAGAACCTTATATAAGTCTTGTTCTGCCATTGTAACCTCCTAATGATCCATTAAAGTCTCACTCATATTAGCATATTTCACGCAAAAAGGCCAAGACCGCGCGGCCCTGGCCTTTTTGTTTTACCGGTAATTACTTGTTGTCCTTATCCTTGTCAAGGTCTTCAAAATCACCGTCAACCGTGTTATCGTCGCCAGCCTTGCCTTGATCAGCATTCCCAGCAGCACTATCAGCGGCGCCAGCTTGGCTCCCTTGTGCTTGTTGAGCTTGTTGATAAAGCTTGACGGACAAGTCTTGCACGATCTTGTTCAAGTCGTCCTTCTTAGCCTTCATTTCGTCAACGTTGTTATCGTCTTGGGCCTTCTTCAACGCATCACGCGCATCCTTAGCCTTCTTAACTTCGTCTTCGGAAACTTTGCCATCGAGTTCCTTCAACGTC
The DNA here is from genome assembly GCF_005405425.1 of Lactiplantibacillus modestisalitolerans. Lineage (GTDB taxonomy): Bacteria > Bacillota > Bacilli > Lactobacillales > Lactobacillaceae > Lactiplantibacillus > Lactiplantibacillus modestisalitolerans. The sequence continues at coordinate 56,008 of NZ_BJEA01000015.1, forward strand.
TTATCAGTCGTAAAGATTAATTGGTCAACTTCGTTCTTCAAGTCAACTTCTTCCTTACGCTTCTTATCGGCGTCTTCGTTTTTCTTAGCTTCCTTGACCATTTGATCAATTTCTTCATCAGAAAGACCCGATGAACTCTTGATGGTAATCTTTTGTTCCTTGTTAGTTCCCATATCCTTCGCAGAAACGTTAACGATCCCGTTCTTATCGATATCGAACTTAACTTCGATTTGAGGAACCCCCCGTGGTGCGGCTGGAATATCCGTTAATTGGAACCGGCCTAAGGTCTTATTATCGGCAGCCATTGGACGTTCACCTTGTAAGACGTGGATATCAACGGCTGGTTGATTATCAGCGGCCGTACTGAAGACTTGTGACTTGCTGGTAGGAATCGTCGTGTTCCGATCGATTAACTTCGTGAAGACGCCCCCCATGGTTTCAATCCCAAGGGAAAGCGGCGTTACGTCAAGCAAGACAACGTCCTTAACGTCACCGGTAATAACCCCACCTTGAACCGCGGCCCCTAAGGCAACCGCTTCATCAGGGTTAATTGAGTGGTTGGATTCCTTACCCGTCCACTTTTCAACGGCTTCTTGAACGGCTGGAATCCGGGTGGACCCACCGTTTAAGATAACAACGTCTAAGTCGTTAGCAGAAAGCTTAGCATCCTTCAACGCATTCTCAACTGGAATCCGGGTCTTTTCAACTAAGTCTTCCGTCAATTCGTTGAACTTCGCCCGTGATAACGTAGTTTCCAAGTGTAATGGGCCATTCGCGCCAGCTGAAATAAATGGTAAGCTGATTTGCGCTTCTGAAACCCCGGATAAGTCCTTCTTAGCCTTTTCAGCGGCATCTTTTAACCGTTGTAAGGCCATCTTATCCTTAGATAAATCGATGCCGTTATCGGCTTTAAAACCGTCAACTAACCAGTCGATAATCTTTTGGTCAAAGTCATCCCCACCAAGTTGGGTATCACCGTTGGTTGATAAGACTTCAAAGACCCCGTCGCCTAATTCAAGGATGGAAACATCAAAGGTCCCACCACCAAGGTCATAAACTAAGATCTTTTCATCTTTATCAGTTTTGTCAAGCCCATAAGCTAAGGCTGCGGCAGTCGGTTCGTTGATGATCCGTTCGATATGCAGACCAGCAATCTTACCAGCATCCTTAGTTGCTTGCCGTTGGGCATCGTTAAAGTATGCCGGAACGGTTACAACGGCCTTTTCAACCGTATCGCCTAAGTAGTCTTCAGCAAAGCCCTTGATGTATTGTAAGATCATCGCAGAAATTTGTTGTGGCGTGTAGTCCTTGCCATCAACGTTAACTTTGTAACCCGCTTCACCCATGTGGCGCTTAATCGAAGCAACCGTGTTCGGGTTAGTGATGGCTTGCCGCTTGGCAACTTCACCAACTTGTGTTTCACCGTCTTTAAACGCAACAACTGATGGGACCGTCCGGCCACCTTCAGGCGTTGTGATAATTTTAGGTTCGTTACCATCTAGAACGGCAACCGCAGAGTTCGTCGTCCCAAGGTCAATCCCAATAATTTTATTACTTGCCATAAATAAACAAACCTCTTTTGAATTTATTATTTTTGTTAATTACTGTGCAACAATTACCATTGCGGCGCGTAACGTCCGGTCCTTGAACAAGTACCCCTTTTGAAGAACTTGTACCACCGTATCAGCCGGATGATCATCGTCAGCGGGCACGGTTTGGACAGCCTGATGAATATTTGGATCAAACTTCTCACCAGCGGCTGGCACTTCCGTTATTTCGTGCTTCTTTAACGCGTCTTGCAGGTGCCCATAAACCATCTCAACACCTTTTTTGAGTTGTTGAGCGGCGGCATCATCTGCTTCGGTTGCCAGCGCGCGTTCCAAGTTATCCAAAACCGGTAAGACATCCTTCGCTAAGGACTGGCCGTCGTATTTGATGATTGCGGCTTGTTCCTTTTTGTTCCGGTTTTGCATATTAACGATTTCAGCTTGAGCCCGTAACAATTGGTCGCCTTGTTGGTCCAATTGTTGCTTTAATTGCTCAATTTGTTCATCGCGTGGATCAGTTTGGCTGGTTTGATCCGCCGCACTGGTTGTATCACTAGCAGCGGCCTTAGCAGTTGCTTCTGATTGGCTCGTTGCTGATTCAGCTGCGGCACTGCTTTGCGCAGTTTCGCTAGCCGTTTCACTCGTTGATTTTTTTGCCAATGTTTTCATCTCCCCGTCCGTTACTCGTCAAAGTACCGGTAATAGTCTAATAATTTACGGGCAAGTTCGCGTTGGAACGCGCCCATTAACCCGATCATCCGTGAGTACGGCATGGCGGTCGGCCCCAGAATGGCAATCATACCCTTTCCGTGGCGATCAACGTCGTACGTAGCGGTAATCAAGCTGTAATCCTTCAACAAATCATTAGTGATTTCGTTACCAATTCGCACTTGGATGCGCTGGCCAGGTGGGCCAATCACGTTGGCCAAGTTATCGGTTTGGTCTAGCAACGAATACAACGATTGGAGCGTTTTCGGATTTTGTTGCGCCGTGTAGTTGAACAAGTTTAACTTGCCCCCCACAAAGAACCGCTCCGAAGCTGCCTTGGACAGTACACTTCCAAAAATATCTAAAAATCCATCTGGATTTTGGAGATACTTTGCCAACTTTAACGGGATTTCCCGTTGAAGTTGCTGAAGGACGTCTTGTAACGGCAGGCCAACTAACTGGTCATCAATGAAGCGAACCACTGGTTCCAGTTCATCACCCGTTAAATCGTTGGGAATCGTGAAGGTTTGATTCTCCACGTCACCATTATTCGTCACTAGAATTGCCATCACCTGGTGGTTGCCTAATGGAACCAGCCGAAACCCACTCAAGCGACTATCTTTCAATTCTGGTCGCAACGTAAAGGTCGTATAGCTCGTCAATTGTGACAAAATATCGGCCGACTGCGCAACGATCTCATCAATTTTATGAAATTCGCCACCTAATGAATGTTGAATGACTTGCAGGTCCCGTCCATCCACCTTTTCAGGCTTGAGGATATGATCAACGTAGTATCGATACCCCTTGATTGACGGAATCCGACCTGATGATAAATGCGTTTTGACGATTAACCCCAAGTCTTCCAGTCGAACCATTTCATTACGAATCGTTGCGGAACTAACCTTTACCGGGAGTTCTTGCACTAACGACTTGGAACCAACGGGATTACCGCCTTCGGTATAGTCACGGACAATTGCCTTTAAAATTAGGCGTTGTCGTTCAGTTAACGTGATCATCACCTCTTTTTAGCACTTGTCTTAATGGAGTGCTAACACAATTACTAATATACCAATCCGCCCTGTGAAAGTCAAGGAAGGACAAAGTATTTTTAAACGACTCATTAAACTCGCCACACCGACTAAGTCCTGCTCCTGATTAGCATTAACACGGGCGTTTTAAGCCGAAGCGCTTAATTAGCACTCCGAGCTTTCGAGTGCTAATATACACCCATTATTGGCTGAGTGCAACCGAGCAGTTCGCCAGTCTTGGATCGCAGGCGCAAGCGCGGCAGTTAAAGCCCCCGCCCACGCTGTGCAAAAAAAGGGGCCCCGCCGTAGCCTGGTCCCCGGTCAACAATTAACGTTCCGCCTTATTGATGGCGTGATCAATCGTTTGGTTATCAAATTGTTCTTGTAAATACGCTTCGTTATCAATTGGTAAATGGACGTGAAAATCGGCAAAGTGCTGAACTTTCAAGGTCGCCTTCGCAATTTCAAACCCCAATAAGTGGCCACCTAATTGATGATCCGCACTTAGGAAATGGAGGTGAAAGCCCCCCACTGTTGCGCCTTGAAACAGGTGCGGCGCATAGTAGCCAACAATCGTGCCATCTACGTCATCACCACTAAATTCGGGTTGCGTTGAGGTCGCTTCGACCAACGTTTTATAAGGCGGTTGTTGCCGCGGCGCCACCCGGGTCTTAATGTGTTTAAAATGTCCGTCAATCCGGATTGCCGCAAACACGTTGGTTAAACGGTAATCGCGAACAACTTGCGTTTCAAAATCCGCCTGACTTAGTGCTTGGAGCTGATCACTAATATCCGGTTTCTCAAAGTGCACCGACGCAAATGGAAGCGTCTCGTCAGCCGCGATTTCACGAATTTGACCATCCTCACGGGCTTGATAAGCGTGTCCATCAATAATAATGACTTCGCCATCCAAACCAGCCAGCGTTCCGATTCCAGTATCCCCGTGCTTTAACAGCGCTCCGGCCGTAATCGTCCCGTCAAATAATCCGGGTACGAGTAAGCCAAGCGTTCCGTGTTGAAAAATTGTTCCCGTTGCCGCCATTAGAATCCCTCCGTTTTCGTTAATCGTCCGGTTGGTGTTGTTAACCGTGGTTGGGCCCGAAACGGGTGGGCCTGATAGTAATCCCGGGTCGCTTGTTCATCGTGTTTTAACTGGGTAACCAGTCCCGCCGCCCCGTCAAACTTGATTTCGCCCCGCATCCGGTGGCCCCACCGAATAGTTAACGCCTGACCATAAATATCTGCTTTAAAGTCTAATAAGTAAATTTCAACCGTAATTGGTCGGTGATCGCCAAACGTCACGTTGCGCCCCACCGACGCCATTCCCATAACCCATTGACCGGCCACTTGAACCATGGTCGCGTAAATCCCGATTCCAGGGACCCGGGTATTGTCACTATGCGCAACGTTGGCGGTTGGAAACCCCAGCGTGCGACCACGGGCCTCACCGTGAACGACCCGGCCGGCCGTTTCATATTGATAACCCAATAGCGCGTTAGCCTGATCAACGTCGCCAGCGTCCAACGCCCGCCGAATCCGCGTCGAACTAATTTTTTGGGCATCCAATTCCGCTTTAGGCACCTCGACGACCTCAAAACGGCCCTTGGCATACCCACCCAACAAACGCATATTTGCAATTTCAGCGGGACCGTAAGTATAGTCAAAACCAGCAACGACCGTCTGGGCCCGTAGTCCGACAATCAATTGATCAACAAACGCTTGGGGTGCTAGGGCGCCAACCGTCGCGTCAAATTGCAACACGTACAGATAATCTACGCCAAGTTCGGCCATCAGCGCCGTTTTTTGGGCGACCGTCGTTAAATAACGCACGTGGTCCGGATCAGCGTGTTGGAAAACGACCGATGGGTGCCGATCAAAGGTCATTACAGCCAGCTTGGCCTGGCGATCAGTCGCAATTTTGCGGGCCGCCGCAACGACCCGCTGGTGACCGCGATGAACGCCGTCAAAAAAGCCGAGTGCCAGCACAACCGGTACGTTCGGAATTTGATTAGCGGACACCGGATAAGTTAAATTTATCACCTGCATGAACAAAAACTCCTTAATTAACCGCAAACATTTTCAGCGGTTTGTACCGTTGTTCGTTTGGTCGGTAACTGTATAAACATTTTATGCTATTTTGATAAACGAGCGCAAGCACCGTGTTTTCGTCCGGGGCAGCCTGTTGGCCTTCGTCCTTAGTCAACCAAACCCCGTTCTTCACTTTCGCCCACTGCGCATCCGTCAGCGTGACCTGCGGATATTGGGTCAGCGCCCGATCAATCGGCGCCAACAAGTCGGCTTCAGTTTGCGCCGCAACGTGCGCTTCAATTTCCTCAAACGTCACGGTGTCAGCGAGCGTGAAGCCCCCGCTTTTCAAGCGGGTCAAGTCACTCATAACCGCGGGCACCCCGAGTTGCTTGCCAAGGTCCACCGCTAACGTACGGACGTAGGTCCCCTTACTGCAAGCAACCGTAAAGTAGATGGTTTGCGTTTGCCGCTGTGGATCGTAGGTGGCGGCTTGTCGCTGGATAAAAGATGTAATCGTGACATGGCGTTGCGGCCGCTCAACCGTCTCACCATGACGCGCGTAGTCGTATAGGCGCCGACCATTAACTTTGACCGCGGAAAACATCGGCGGAATCTGCGTAATCGCCCCCGTCAGTGCCGCCAACCCCGCGTCAATTTCCGCCGTTGTAAAGGGGCGCGTTATTGCGGCTTGTTCAACCGTGTCACCATCGAGGTCTTCGGTCGTCGTGGCAAAGCCCAGGGTAATGCTCCCCTGGTACTGCTTGCCCGAAGCCACCAAAAATTGAACGACCTTGGTTGCATTACCGATACAAATTGGTAACACCCCGTCGACGTTCGGATCGAGCGTCCCCGAGTGACCCACCTTGCGGGTTTGGTATAATTTGCGAATCTTAGCCACGCAATCAAAACTGGTCATGCCACGTGGCTTATATAATGGTAAAATTCCGTTCAAAAGGGCACCTCTCATTGATACCGAACCGCACGTTAAGTGTTGTTAACCCGCGAATTCAGCGTAAATTCATAAACTTTTTTCAGTATACCACATTGTCCGCTTTGTAAGCGCATTATCCATTATGCGTCAATTACGTTCCAAATTCAAACTAGCGGGTAAGCTCCCCGCTACTTTTAGACCCGTTGCGGCCATTGTCATTTAGAACCCAAAAAGGGGTCCGTGACATTAGTCACAGCCCCTTCCTACGATTAGTCAAGCCCGGATAGTGAAAACTTGTCGCCTTACCGGTTGGTCCTAAAGCGGCTGGAACGTGGTGGACACGACTTTAAGCCAAGCAACCCACTTGTCTTAAAGCTCGGTCTTTGGGTAAGTCGGGAAACAACCCCGACTAACGCAAACGACACCACTGAGCCACTTTAGGACCGCCCTCACGGCTAAATGAGTGTCAACTAAACAGTGGCTCCCAATGATTGAAATTGGAAACATCAATCATTGGGAGACTGCTAAAATTAAATTATAAGGTGTGAACCTGATTGGACTGCGAGTCCGTGGTATGAGTAGCCAGACCCTTGGCTGGTCTTCACCATGCTTAACAGCCATTTGACCGTCTTATGCATGCAAGCCACCACTGCGACCTTATCCTATTTGGAATGAGGTCCTTTTTTAATTGATAATAGTAATCAACAATAAGGTTGGAAGCCGCTTTTTGTCGGCGAATCATGTTACGAACGGCTAAGAATAAAATACTGCGAGCGTAAGCATCACCGCGTTTGCTTATCTCCAAACACTAATAGCCGAAACGTGCCCCACACGTCAGCCGGCTTTTGGCACACGCTCTAATCTTTATTCCGTTCGTAGTGCTAACCACTGGGCAATCTGGCTAACGATTTGCACGGGCGTGCGCTGGTCGGTTGCGACTACTAAGTCCGCAGCTTGTTCGTACCGCGGGGCCCGCTGATGCTTAAGTGCCAATAGCCCTTCAACGTCAAGCTGGTTGACTAACGGCCTTTGGGCATCATTTTGAACCCGCGCTAGCGTTGTCTGATCCGAAGCCGTCAGCCAAATGACCGGTACCCGACTAGCCGCGAGTAGTTCGGCATTCGCCGCCGAAACGGCGGTCCCACCGCCCGTCGATAACACGCCAGTCCGTGCCAAGGTTTGACGTAGCGTTTCACGCTCCAGTCGCCGAAAAGTGGCTTCCCCCGAATCGGCAAAGATCGTCGTAATCGGGCGCCCCGCTTCAGCAACGATCAACTCATCTAAATCGGCGTGTTCGGTTCGAAGCTCAGTTGCTAGCGCGCGACCAACCGTCGTTTTACCGCACCCCATAAATCCAATTAAAACTGCTTGCATTTGCTCAGTCCTTTCGAATAATTTGCAACCCGGCAGCCGTTAAAACTTCAACCGCCCGCATGCGACTCGCTGCATCACTAAAGGTTAACTGTAAGACCCCGTCGACGTCTTCGCGAACTTCTAATAAATGCAGGTTAACAACGTTCAGGTGCGCCTTGGCCAACTGGTGCGTCACGGCTGCGATTGCGCCGACCTGGTCGGGAATATTCAAAAATAGGTCAAAGAAATTAGGTAATTGGCCCTGATGAGCGGGCCCCAAGCGGTCGCGGGTGACCTTCGCCCGTTCAAAAAGCGCGTGAATGCCCGCCTGATCATGACGCGTCAAAGCCCGTTGCGCGGCGCGAAGCGCGTCAATATAAGCCTGCAATTGACTGGTTAAAACGTCGGCGTTGCTCTCCAGAATCGCCGTCCACATCGTCGGGTCGGAACTGGCAATCCGGGTAATACTTTTAAAGCCCCCGGCCGCCAGGCGTAAACCTAAGGGGGACGTCGCCAAGGCCGTCTGCGTTTCATTCACTAAAGCAGCCGCGACGACGTGGGGTAAGTGACTCAACTGGCCCACCAGTTGGTCGTGTTGTTGGGGCGTTACCGTGACCCATTTAACCTGCGTTGCGCTGAGTAACCGTTGTAGCCGCGGTACTGCGGGCGTGGCGGTCAGGCCCGGCACCAGAAAATAGAAGGCGTTGGCAAAGAGGTCGGCGCGCCCCGCTTGGACGCCCGCCTTGTGCGAACCGGCCATTGGGTGCCCACCAATGAACGGCACGCCGCGGCGTTGTAACGGCAGCGCCGCCGCCATGACGGCCCGCTTGGTACTCCCGACGTCGGTCACGACGACGCCGGGTTTTAAGGTAGCGGTTGCGAGCCATTTTAAATCCGCTTGAATAACGTTGACCGGACCCGCTAAAATAATAAAATCTGCTTGCGAAACGCAATCTGAGAAATCGCGATGCACTTCATTAACGACGCGGTGCTGACGCGCCCACCCTAAACTGGCCGGGTCTACGTCAACCCCAATCACGTGGGTTCGCGGGTCGGCTTGCTTCACAGCGCGAGCCAGCGAGCTCCCAATCAACCCCAACCCCTTAATAACCACCGTTACCATGCGTTCACCCGCTCCCGACAAACCGTTTGTAAATCCGTTAAAAACGCCGGGTAGGAAATTTCCCAAGCCTGCGCCCCCACTAATGCGACCGGTGCCGGTAAGCGTAACGCCGCGACCGCCATCATCATGCCAATGCGATGGTCACCATGGCTATCAAACGCCGTGGTTGGTCGTTGCCACGTTTGCCGCCCATCAATAATTAGCCCATCTGCTAGCGGAGTCACCGCCACCCCCAATTTTCGGAGTTCCGTGACGATGGTCGCAATCCGATCCGTTTCCTTAAACCGGAGTTCCGCCGCACCGCGGATGGTGCTCACACCGTTGGCCGTCGCAGCTAATAACGCGACCAGTGGAAGTTCATCGATCACCGCCGGAATGTCCGCCGCCGTTAGTTGCACGGGGGTTAATTCAGCAGAACTAACGAGCAGGTCCCCGACCGGCTCCGCCGTAGTCGTGGCGCTGGTATGCGGGGTCACGGTCACCCGCCCACCCATCCGTTTCAAAATCCGGAGAAAACCTAAGCGGGTCGGGTTTAAGCCCACGTTAGTCAGCCGTAGTCGGGACTTCGGCACAATCGTGGCGGCCGCCAACCAAAACGCTGCCGAGGAGGGATCCCCCGGAATGGTCACGTCACACCCATGCAATTGCGCCCCCGGATCAACGACGATCGTGCGCTGATCCGGAGCGGTCGTAATCCGCCCGCCAAACTGGCGAAGTAAACGTTCCGTATGGTCGCGAGTTGGCTGCTTTTCAACGATGGTACTAGCAGTCGGCGCTTGAAGGGCCGCTAAAATCAGCGCGCTTTTAACCTGAGCACTGGCAACCGTCATCCTGACCTGCGCGGCGTGCAACTGACGCCCGTGAATGGTGAGGGGTAAGTGCCCGCTCGTCGTTTGAACCCGCGCGCCGAACTTTGCAAGCGGCGCCTGCACACGTGCCATGGGTCGCCGACTCAACGAAGCGTCGCCAATCAAGCGACTATCAAACGCCTGCCCCGCCAACAATCCGGTTAGGAGCCGGGTAGCCGTGCCAGCATTTTTCAAGTCTAACGCCGCACTGGCCGGTCGCAAGCCCCGCAAGCCAACGCCCGTGACCGTCACCGTTGTGCCCTGGCGTTTAATCGGGACCCCCAAGGCTTGCAGAGCCGTTAAGGTGGCCAGACAATCAGCCGCCGGTAGAAAGCGCCGCAACGTGGTCGTCCCGGTACTGATTGCCCCTAAAATTAGGCCACGGTGCGACAAACTCTTATCCCCCGGAACTTGTAAGGTCCCGTGAAGCCCGCCTTGCGGGCGTTGATTTAACATAATTTTCATTAACTAATTTCCTCTCCAATTGAATTAATCCGGTATAAACACCAGACCATTTTGGGTGTGAAACGTTTCACCAACCGCTCGTCAGCCGTGAGCGTCACGTTTCGTTCATTCGTCAAGACGTAAGCCGCCTGATTTTGTTGGTACGCTTGATACGCCAAGTACTTACTCGCGCAAGTCTGGACGCTGACCGCGCGCACCGTCCGTTGTAGCAATTGGGCGGTAGCTGCGTGGGTGTAACCAATCTGATTATCCGGGTGACGCCGGGCCACGACGACGAGTGGATCTAACGCGGTAATGAAACTATGACACAGTGTCAGTTGCGCCAATAACGCGTAGTGGAGGTCGCCCCAGCTGGCATCTAGCTGTTCGGACTTAAACGCCGCGGGGACCAGGACGTACTCATTGGGGTAGCGCGCCAGCGTCGCAAATAGTTGCTCAAAACTCAGGTGCCCGCTGATCGTCACGGCCAGTTGCGGATGGTGGCGCTGATACGCCCGGGCCGCCGCGTAGCTGTCCGTCATTTGCGGTCCCAGCGTGTGGATTCGCATCTTAATACCGCCGGAGTTCTTCCCGGTAAGCCGTGAGTTGGGCTTGCAACCGGGTCAACTGACTGCCGTCAAAAGTTGCCGTAACCGCCCGCGCCAGTTCAATGGCCACGACACTTTCCACCACCAGTGACGCGGGCACAATCGCGGTCGTATCCGAGCGTTCAATACTGGCCTTCCGTTTTTCCTTGGTCACCACGTCAACGCTTTGAAGCGGCTTGTACAGCGTCGGAATTGGCTTCATCGCCGCTTGTAAAACGATTGGCATACCGTTCGTCATTCCACCTTCAAAGCCCCCAAGATGGTTGCTCAGTCGCGACCAGCCCGTATCAGCGGACCAATCAATGGCGTCCATGACCCGGCTACCAGGATTGGCCGCCGCGGTAAAACCGTCGCCAATTTCGACTCCCTTGATCGCGTTGACCCCCATGACCGCGGCCGCTAACTGACCATCAAGCTTCGTTGACCAGCTGGTGTAACTTCCTAGTCCCGCCGGCACGTTTTCGGCAACGACCCGCACCACCCCGCCGAGGGTGTCGCCGGCGCGCTTGGTCGCTGAAATTAGGTCGTGAAGTGCGGGCAGCTGCCGCGCATCCGCAATCCGTAAGTCGTTGTCGCCAACCCGCGCTGCTAATTCAGCGACCGTTAAACCGGTCGGTTCGGTGAGTTTCGTTGCGCCAATCTGACAAACGTAGCCAATCAGGTGCACGTCCAACTGCGCTAATAGTTGCTTACAGAGGGCTCCAATCGCGACTCGCATCGCCGTTTCTCTGGCTGAAGACCGTTCCAGTACGTTCCGTAGATCGCGCTGGCCATACTTCATCCCGCCAACGAGGTCCGCGTGCCCGGGACGCGGGCGGGTCACTTGTCGGAGCGTATTCGCTGTCGTGGCGGGACTCGTCGGATCCATTACCGCTGACCAGTGTGCGTGATCGCGATTGGTAATCGTCAGCGCCAGTGGTGACCCCAGCGTAACGCCGTGGCGCAACCCGCCGGTGATTTTGACCTGATCGTGTTCAATCTGCTGACGGTTGCCCCGCCCAAAGCCTCCTTGGCGCGCCGCCAGCGTTGCGTTCAGAGCGTCTACGTCAATGGCGACCCCCGCTGGAAAGCCACTTAAAATTCCCGTTAATTCTGGACCGTGGGATTCCCCGGCCGTCACGTAATCAATCATTCGTTTCATCCTTTCTTGTCAAGCGAACTTGGTAAGCCCGCGAATTCGTCATAATTGCTTGAAAAATTGCCTGTAAGTACGGCGTGTGGCCCGTCTGCCGACTAGTCGTTGCCACTTGTGCCAACACCGCCGCCTCGCGCTTTGAATCGAGCACTGGTTGGTGGGTTTGCGCCTTTAACTGACCAATCGCATTGACCGTTTCAAAACGATCGTTTAGTAACGTCACAATTTGAGCATCGATTTGATTAATCCGCTGGCGTTGGGTCGCTAACGTGGGCGCGGTTTGCGTCTTTTTTACCGGTCGGAGCGCCCAGGTCACCAAGCTAACAAGCATCAAACCAGCCAATCCAATGACCAGGTCGAAGCGCATTGCCGTTGCCACGCTCTGTTGTGACAGCCACCCCGTAATCAGCGGAACCGTGAAGGACGCCAAACTCCCAAAGGTAAAATACAACCCGGTAACGCCCCCCTTAATACGCGGATGGAGCTTAATGAACAGGTTCAATCCGACTTGCATGATGCCCCCGGCTGCACAGAAGCCAAAGGCTAACGCCGCCGCCATTGATAACCAGCTAACCGCACTGTAACTGACGATTAGCAGCGCCGCCAACGCACCACCGTTCATTCCGATAAGTAATTTGGTCTCCGCAATCCCACGCCGTAGTAAGATAAAAATGATCAGCACGCCGCTGATAGAACCAACGCTGTAAAGTGATAACAATAAATGGGCGAGGACTTGGTGGAACCCAAACGTCCGCGTCACGAACAAGCTAATCCACTGGGTGTAAAGAATCATTAGGGCCATCGACGTGTAGCCGTAGCCAGCTAAGCCAATCGAAGCAACTAGCCGCCGTCCCCGGGGTAATTGCGCCCGCTGCTCAACGACTTGCGCCGACCCCTGATTTCGGGTTGGAAAGGTCTGCCGGTTTAACCAAACAAAGTTAATCACGAGAATGGCTGCTGCTATCAAGAATGACCAACCGTACCACCACTGTCGTTGATCCAGAAGTGCGATTAGGAGGGGCAGCAAGAACTCACCGGCCGACATGCACGCTTTCAAGAAAACGTTAGCCGCACCCGCGTTGCCCCCCATTTCCATGAACGTCGTATACGTGCCTGAATCCAGCGCGGAATTTGCAATTCCCGCTAAGATGGCTAACCCGTACGCTAATTGAATATTCGTTACAAACGGCATCGCCAGGAAGAAAACGAGGTAGCTCAACATGCCCAGGTTGACGAATAGGCGCCGACCAAAGCGGTCCGAAAGGTTCCCCAAGATAAAGTAAGCCATTAACCGGCCAATCCCAATTCCTGAAACTACGTAAGAAACCGTAGCTAGTGGCGTTTGCCAGTGGTGACTGAGCGCCTGCATGTTTTGCGTTAAAATAATTAAGCCCAAACCGTGAATAAAGTAGTTTAGGTAAAGACTGCCAGAAAGCATTTTTCGATTCATCGTCAAGACCCCTTCAACTAAAATTTAACGAAAAAAAGCCAGCTAGATTCTGAGAATCTAGCTGGCTCACATTAAGACGTCATTAACGTGATTGAATTTCAGCTAGACTCCCAAACGTGTCTAGCTGGCTAAGACAAAAATGACTTCGCTAACCTTAGACACGGACGTGTGTGCCGTCCGCATCTAAAGATCCGGACGCTACCTAAAGTAAACTAAGCCAAAATAATACGCATTGATTGGTAGTCCCTGAGTCATAATTATCGTTCCTTTCCGTTGAATTGAATAGTTATATTAAAGCATTCTCATTTTAATCCGTCAACACTTATTTTATTTTAATTTAATAGCCATTTTTCTATAAGCCGGCAGCCACGGTGTTGAAAGCGGTTTAAATTTATCAAAAAAGATTCCATGATATGCGGTGTCGATTTTCTTAAAAAGATGCCAGGTGAGCTTTCAAAAAATTCACTATACTTGCCAGAATAAGTGGGCAAGGTTGCGCTTATTTTAGTAAACGCTCCGCACAACCAACTTCATCAATTGAGACTCGCTAAAGTCAACCGCACAACCGCATGTTAAGGTAAGATTAGCCAGTAGCGGGTGTAACCATGGCTCAACTGCGAAATTATTCTTAGCCGGAAGTGAAGTTCTTTCGGCTTAGAATAAGGCTCGAATTTGAGATTGCTCAGTGGTTTTTCTGAGTGAGCTCAAATCAATGCCCGCAGTGTTCCAGCCAACCGGTTACACCCGCTGCTGGCGGTATTCCTACACTAATCTATACAAAAAAGGGGCTGCGACATTAGCCGCGGCCCCTTGTGTGTCTTCGAATATCAATAGCCGAAACGTGTGCCAAAAGCCAGCTGGCTTTTGGCACACGCTCGAATAATCAACGTCATCAACTGGTTAGTCTTGCCGTTTCAAATTATTAATTAATTCGTCGATTCGGCTCCCATATTGAACGGACTGGTCCCGTTCAAATGTGAGTTCTGGCGTCTTGTAAATACTTAAGCGCGAGCCTAGTTCAGACCGAATTAAACCCTTGGCCTTTTCTAAACCGGCCGCCGTCTTTTCACCATCCGACGCCTTATCAGATAAAATACTGTAATAAATGGTGGCTTGTTGCAGGTCCCCCGTTACGGTAACACCCGTAATAGTGATACCCGCAACCCGTGGATCACGGACCCGTTTTAACAAGATATCATCAACTTCACGTTGAATTTCTTGTTCAAGCCGACCAACCCGATAATGTTGTGCCATTTAGTTGACCCCCTTTGTCAGGTGCTTAGTCAATCGGAACTTCCTTCATCACGTAAGCTTCAATCACATCGTTAACCTTAATATCGTTATAATCTTCAATTCGTAACCCTAATTCGAAGCCTTGCTTAACTTCCTTAACGTCATCCTTGAAGCGCCGTAAACTGGCAAGCTTACCGTCGTAAATAACAACGCCGTCACGAATAACGCGAACCCCAGAATCACGGTGGATGACCCCGTCAGTGACCATCCCACCACCGATCGTGCCGACCTTCGAAACCTTATAGATTTCACGAATTTCAACTTGACCAGTGATTTTTTCTTCGTATTTCGGTTCGAGCATCCCCTTCATCGCGCTTTCGATTTCATCAATCGCGTTGTAGATGACTTGGTGCAACCGAATATCAACGTCGTCAGTATCAGCTTGTGACTTCGCCTGTGGCGTTGGTCGTACGTTGAACCCGATAATGATGGCGTTACTTGCTTCCGCTAAGGCCACGTCACTTTCATTGATGGCCCCAACGGCAGTATGAATAATGTTGACCCGTACGCCTTCAACATCAATTTTACGTAAACTACCCGCTAGCGCTTCAACGGAACCTTGCACGTCCGCCTTGATAATCACGTCAACTTCTTTAAGTTGACCCTGTTTCATCGAATCAAACAAGTTATCCAGCGTGACGTGGGTCGTCTTGTTCCGTTCATCCATCAAGGCCTGTTTAGCCCGTTGTTCACCGGCTTCACGCGCCGTCTTTTCATCATCAAAGACGACGAAGCGGTCCCCGGCATCCGGAACATCGTTCAAACCAGTAATTTCAATCGGCGTTGACGGCACGGCTTCCTTGATCCGCTTACCGTGATCGTTCGTCATCGTCCGAACCTTACCATAAGTGTTCCCAACGACGATTGGATCACCAACGTGCATCGTCCCTTGTTGAACTAACAAGGTTGCAGTTGACCCCTTACCACGGTCCAAACTAGCTTCCAAGACGGACCCAGCAGCGTTTTGCTTGGGGTTAGCCTTTAATTCAAGCACTTCTGCTTGTAATAAGATCATGTCCAGCAATTCGTCCAAGTTTTTACCAAACTTAGCGGAAATTTGAACAAAGATCGTGTCGCCACCCCAGTCTTCTGGAATCAACCCGTATTCCGTCAGTTGTTCCATAACGTGGTTCGGGTTGGCACCCGGCTTATCAATCTTGTTAACCGCAACGATGATTGGAACTTCCGCCGCCTTCGCGTGGTTAATGGCTTCGATAGTTTGTGGCATGACCCCGTCATCGGCCGCAACAACCAAGACGGTGATATCGGTAATGTCCGCACCCCGTGCCCGCATTTCAGTAAAGGCCGCGTGCCCAGGCGTATCCAAGAAAGTAATGGTCTTGCCATCATGCTTAACTTGGTAAGCACCAATGGCCTGCGTGATCCCACCAGCTTCGCCGGCCGTCACGTGCGTATGCCGTAACTTATCCAGCAAGGTCGTCTTCCCGTGGTCAACGTGCCCCATGACGGTTACGACCGGTGCCCGTGGTGCTAAGTTTTCGGTATTCTTGTTTTCATCATCGAAGAACTTATCCAAGTCAGTCACATCGACTTGAACCTTTTCTTGCGCGTTAATCCCATAATCAGCCGCTAAAACTTCGATTGTATCTTTATCTAACGATTGGTTTTGGTTAACGGCTACGCCCAGCATAAATAACTTCTTAATAATTTCAGCGGGTTCGCGGTGCAAAATCTTACCCAAATCTTGGGCGTTCATGCCGACCGTATAAACCAGCGTTTCTGGCAACGGCTTATCCTTACGAACTGGTGCCGGCTTATGGTTAACTTGCCGAATCCGTTGATTCTTGCGGTTTTGCTTATTGCGGTTATTCCGACGCCGGTTGTTATTATTACCACGATAACGACCGCCACCGTTATTATTATTGTTATTTAGGCTGCCACCAAAGCGGCCGCCGCCATTCCGCGAGCTGTTGCTCGTGGTATTTGAACGGTTACCATTGTTGGTTGTCCGGTTAGCCGAACCATTCGTATGGTTATTGTTCCGGTTGTTATTGCTATTACCGTTACTGCCGTTATGGTTACGGTTTTGGTTATTGGACCGGTTTTGACCGTTATTATTAGAACGGTTTGAATTCCGGTTATTGTTGTTACCACCATTGGTTGGCCGGTTGTTACTCCGGTTTTGGGTGTTGTTCCCATTACGGTTACCGTTACTGGTCCGGTTGCTGCTATTAGCCGACCGGTTGCCGTTAGTTGGCCGCCCCGTCGTTGTCCGGTTACCATTATTGTTTGAATGTTGGTTACGATTTTGGTTATTGTTATTATTACGATTATTATTCAAAGAATCACCACTCTGTTGATGACGCGAGTTGGATTGCTGCTGATTAGCAGTTCGTGTCACAGTTTTTGCTACCGGTTTGGTAGCCCGGTCATTGTTGGCCGGTTGGGATGTAGGATGGGCACTCGAAGCCGTCGTTTTCAACTGACGGGCCTCGTTTTCGCCAAGTGTCGACATATGATTTTTAACATCAAAGCCCAACTTATGTGCCCGGGCAATCAGTTGCTTACTCGGTACGTTGAGTTCCTTTGCTAACTCATAAATTCGCTTTTTTCCCATATCGTCACCCTCCTTTAATGCGTCATGATCGCCACCATTTTCTCCGCAAATCCCCGGTCAGTAATTGCAAAAACCGTTCGGGGCTTGCCCGCAGCCGCACTTAATTCAGCCTTGGTAAAGGTATCGATCACAGGAACGTCATAAAATTGGGCCTTGTCATGAAACTTCTTAGCGGTCGTGGGACCGGCATCACTGGCGATTAAAACCAGTTTGGCCGATTGATTACGAATTGCTGCCAGGGTCAAGCCCTCGCCCGCAATTTGCTGTTTGGCACGCCCTGAAAGGCCCAGTAAGTTTAAACAAGCTTGTTTAGGCGTCATCACCGAACAATTCCTTTCGGGCTTGCTGATGATCGACGTAGGCGACGAGTTCGTCGTAAAAATCAGGCGCAACCTTAATACCAAAGGCCTTATCAAAGGTCTTTTCTTTCTGGGCACGCTTGGCGACTTCGACGTCTAATGAAATGTAGGCGCCCCGGCCCGGTTTTTTCCCGGTTGGGTCGACCGACACTTCGTCCTGCTTGTTCTTAACGACTCGGACTAAGTCTTTCTTGGGATGCATTTCACCCGTTACAATGTCCTTGCGTAACGGCACTTTTCTTTTTTTCATATCCCAAAACCTCCTCTAGTTACTTAATGACTACTTTCGTCAGTTGCATCACTGGTAGCGTCGTCTGCGGGTGTTGCGGATTCAGCATCTGCCGGTGCTTCAACGTCCGAAGCTACTGAATCATCAGCTTCTTCCGTGGCAGGTGCTTCACTAGTTGCTGACTCAGCATCCAAGTCAGCAGGATCAGTAGCCGTTTCGGCCGCTGCAACGTTATCGGGGTTCGCTTCCATTATATCAGAAGCTTCCGTCTCTGATTTAATATCGATCTTAAACCCAGTTAACTTAGCAGCTAAGCGGGCATTTTGACCACGCTTCCCAATCGCTAATGACAATTGATAATCTGGAACGACGACGGTACAACCACGTTCGTTTTCCGGATCAAAAATAACGTCTAAGACTTCCGCCGGGTTCAAAGCGTTCGCAATGAAGACGGCCGTATCGTCCGTCCATTCAACAATATCCATGTTTTCACCGTGTAATTCGTTCACGATGGTTTGGACCCGTTGGCCCTTAGGACCCACACAAGTCCCGACTGGATCAACGTTCGGGTTGTTTGAACGAACCGCAACCTTAGCCCGATCACCCGCTTCACGGGCAATTGAGACGATTTCAACGATGCCATCAAAAATTTCAGGAACTTCTTGTTCAAACAAACGTTTTAACAAGTCCGGCGCTGTCCGTGAGACGAACACTTGCGGCCCCTTCGTCGCATTTTCGACTTTTGAAACGTACACTTTAATTTTATCGTGAATTCGGTACGTTTCACCTGGTAATTGGTCGGAACGGCCCATGACCGCCTCAACTTTACCGAGGCTAACGTAAACGAACCGGTTATCCTGACGTTCAACTTCACCAGTCACGATTTCATTTTCGTACTGACTATATTCGTCGTAAATAATGCCGCGTTCCGCTTCACGAACCCGTTGCATAATGACCTGCTTAGCCGTTTGGGCAGCAATTCGACCAAAATTTTTCGGCGTTACTTCGAAGCGAATTTCATCACCAATTTCGTACGCCTTGTTGATGGCGAGTGCGTCTTGAAGGCTAACTTCCAAGCGTGAATCAAAGACGTCTTCAACGACTTCCTTAACGGCGTACACGTGAATGTTCCCCTTAACTTGGTCGAATTCGACTTCCACGTTTTGAGCTTGACCGTAGTTCCGTTTGTATGCGGAAACTAAGGCTGCTTCCAACGCGTCAATGACAACTTCCTTTTTAATACCTTTTTCGGTTTCAAGGGTGTCTAACGCCCCTAATAATTCCTTACTCATGAGTAAACTCCTTTACTAAAATTAGAACTTGACCGCTAAACGGGCTTGGGCGATTTGTTGGCGTTCAACGGTAATCGTCTTATGCCGGGTCTTATCCAAATAATCAAGGGTTAAGGTCGTTGGCGTAACCGCAGTCAAATCGCCTTCAAAAACCTTTTTACCGTCCACCTTCTGATACAGTCCGATGTGAACGTACTTACCGATGGCGTTTTGGTAGTCCGCCTCTTTTTTCAACGGTCGTTCCGCACCCGGAGAGGATACTTCCAAGAAGTAAGCTTGGGGAATCGGATCTGGTTCCATTGCATCTAATTTTTCACTTAATTCGTCACTAACCATGGCGCATTCTTCAATGTTAATGCCACCTGGCTTATCAATATAGACCCGTAAGTACCAACTCTGGCCCTCACGAACAAACTCCATATCGACGAGTTCAAATTGATGAGCAGCGATAATTGCTTGCGCAACGGGCTGAATGGTCTCAACAACGTTATTGCTCAAGGCTGTGCCTCCTATCCAGATTAGTCCAATAAAAAGAGTGAGCATCGCTGCTCACTCGTTAACGAGTTTTAAATTACAACCCATATATTAGCACAATTATCGCGCAACCGCAAGCTTAAGCGTACTGGTGCCGGCGGTTATGCGTCCTTTTTCCCTGGTCAGTCGTTAAAATTGGCTAGAAAAGTGATAATTGATTTTCATCTGGTAAATCATTTAAAACGCCATTTTCGGTCATAAAATCGATCAGGGTTTGTGAAACTTTCCCCCGTTTCGAGAGGTCTTCTTTTGATAAGAATGGCTTATCCGCGCGCGCTGCAACGATTTGCTTGGCGACGTTGAGCCCCAACCCAGGAACTGCCCGGAACGGCGCAATCAACGTATCACCGTCAATCAACCAGTCGGACGCGTCCGACTTGTAAAGGTCCACCATCTGGAACTTAAAGCCCCGTTCTTGCATTTCGTTGGCCAGCTCAAGAACCGTTAACAAGTTCTTTTCCTTAGCGGAGGCGTCCATCCCCTTATCGGTGATCACCTTCATGGCATCCTTTACGGCGTCCTTACCGTTAGCCATCGCAACTAGGTCAAAGTCATCCGCCCGAACGGAGAAATAGGCCGCGTAGTAAACTAGCGGGAAGTAAACCTTGAAGTAGGCCACCCGCAACGCCATCAAAATATAGGCGGCAGCGTGGGCCCGCGGGAACATGTACTTGATCTTTAAACAAGACTCAATGTACCAGTCCGGCACGTTCGCGTCCTTCATCGCTTGTTGCCATTCATCGGGAATCCCCCGGCCCTTCCGCACGTGTTCCATAATTTGGAAGGACATATCGGATTCCATCCCGTAGTGAATCAAGTCGGTCATGATGTTATCCCGGCACCCAATAACTTCAGCCAGCGTAACCGTACCGTCCTTAATCAGCTCTTCGGCGTTACCTAGCCACACGTCGGTTCCGTGTGATAGCCCGGAAATTTGAAGTAATTCGTTAAAGGTTGAGGGGTGCGTTTCTTCCAACATGCCTCGTACGAACCGGGTTCCAAATTCAGGGATCCCGAGGGTCCCCGTTTTTGAAAAGATCTGTTCCGGCGTCACCCCGAGTACTTCCGGACTCGAGAAAATCTTCATCACGGTTGGGTCTACCGGCGGAATACTTTCCGGTTTAATTCCTGACAAATCTTGAAGCATCCGGATCATCGTAGGATCATCATGCCCCAGAATATCAATTTTCAAAATGTTGTCATGAATCGAATGGAAATCAAAGTGGGTCGTTTGCCAAGCCGCACTCTGGTCATCGGCTGGATACTGAACCGGGGTAAAATCATAAATATCCATGTAGTCGGGTACAACGATGATTCCGGCCGGGTGTTGCCCGGTCGTCCGCTTCACACCAGTCATTCCCTTCGCCAGCCGGTCAATTTCAGCGGTGCGAATGTTTTGTCCACTATCACGTTCATATCCCTTGACGTAACCGTAAGCGGTCTTATCCGCAACCGTACCAATCGTCCCAGCTCGGTAAACGTTCTTCTCACCAAACAGCACCTTCGTATAGTTATGCGCGATTGGCTGGTAGTCCCCAGAGAAGTTTAAATCAATATCGGGCACCTTGTTCCCGTAAAAACCTAGGAACGTTTCGAACGGAATGTTTTGACCGTCACGAACCATCTCGGTACCGCACTTAGGACAATCCTTAGGTGGTAAGTCGTATCCGGAACCATACTCATTATTCACGTAGAAGTGCGAATATTGACAGTTGGGGCACCGGTAATGCGGCGGCATTGGGTTAACTTCGGTAATCCCGGATAAAGTGGCCACTAAACTTGAGCCGACCGAGCCCCGCGATCCAACCAAATAACCGTCCTTGTTACTCTTAAACACCAACCGTTGGGCAATCAAGTAAATAACTGAGAACCCGTTCCCAATGATACTTTTAAGCTCTTTATCAACCCGGGCTTGCACAATCTCTGGCAACGGATCACCGTACCACGCGTGGGCCCGGTCCATCGTTAGTTGCTTAATTTCCGCTTCGGCCCCTTCCATCCGGGGAGTGTAAAGCTTATCTTTAACCGGCCGCACGTATTCAAACCGGTCCGCGATCGCCCGCGGTGTATCAACCACAATTTCGTGCGCGGTTTCCTCACCTAGGAAGCTGAAGTCCGCTAACATTTCATCAGTGGTCCGAAAATGGACGTCCGGCCACTCTAGCCGTTTGCGTCCCAGCGCAATTTTCGGCTGTGATTTGATTAGAACCGTCCGGTAAATTTTATCTTCCTGGTTCAAATAATGGACGTCCCCGGTAGCCGCGACCGGAATATTGAGTTCGTGGCCCAAGTCGACCATGTTCTTAATGATTTCTTCCAAGTGATTATTATCCGCAATCAGGCCGGATTCAATCAAATCAGCATAAACGGGCTTCGGCTGAACTTCTAAGAAATCATAATAACTGGCCTTTTGCTTGGCTTCGGCACGGCCTTTTTGCATCATAGCTGTAAAAACTTCGCCATTGTGGCAAGCCGAACCAACCAAGATGCCATCCCGGTACTTATTCAGCACGCTGCGGGGAACCCGCGGCACGTTCGCAAAGTACTGCACGTTCGCCAATGAAATGATTTTAAAGAGGTTCTTTAGCCCCGCCTGGGTCGTTGCGTACAAGGTCGCATGGAATGGCCGCGCGTGGCGGTAAGCTGCATTTTCGTTCATGTGGTCATTCAACTGACTATGAAATTGAACGCCATAGCGCTCCTCAGCGTCTTTCAGGAAAATATGATTTAAATGCCCCGTTGATTCAGCATCGTAAATCGCCCGGTGATGGTGCTCCAAATTAACATTAAATTTCTTTGACAGTGAGTCCAACGTATAACGCCGAAAATCGGGATATAACCATCGCGCCAACGTCAAAGTATCAATAATTGGGTTTGAAATTGGCTCCATGTGATGGCGCTGATAGCCAGTATTCATAAAGCCCATATCGAAAGTGACGTTATGCCCAACAATGATGGCATCCCCATAAAATTCGCGGAACAGGCGGAATACTTCTTCCTCCGACTTGGAACCGCGGACCATTTCATCCGTGATACTCGTTAAGTTCGTGGTTTGCGCGGATAGATGAAAGCCCGGATCAATAAACTCCTCAAACTGGTCGACAACGTTGCCTTTGACCATCTTAACCGCGGATAATTCAATCACCCGGTCGTAAATCGCTGACAAACCGGTCGTTTCCGTATCAAAGATCACGTACGTGGCTTCCTTCAGGTCGGTATGCGCATCGTTATACGCAATCGGAACCCCGTCATCAACCATGTTGGCTTCGACCCCGTATAAAATTTTAATGTTATTTTTCTCACCAGCCGCAAACGCTTCTGGAAAAGCCTGCGCACCGGAATGGTCAGTAATCGCAATCGCCGGGTGGCCCCACTTAGCAGCCTGTTTAACGTAATCTGAAATACTATTAGTCGCATCCATCTGACTCATATTGGAATGTAGGTGCAATTCAACCCGCTTATCATCAGCCGGCGCCTTATCCTGACGAGTGGCGTGGCCGACTTCGTTAATATCGTAAGCGTTAATCGTCAGGTCGCGCATGAAGCTATCTTCTTGAACCGACCCCCGAACGCGGACCCACATGCCGGTCTTAAGAGCCGCAAACTGGGCTTCGTCGTCTGCGTTTCGCGAGAATTTTTTCACGACCATCGAGGAACTGTAGTCGGTGACCTTTAAAATCAAAAGTTGCCGCTGTGAACGTAACGTCCGGACCTCCATGTCAAAGACGTAGCCTTCCACAATGACCGACCGTTCTTCCTCCGTAATTTGCACCAACTGTTTAGCTGGTTCCTGCGGATTAATTTGTTTACCTAACTGAACCGGACCATCAACGGGTGCGGCCGTTTCAGCCTGCTTGGCCCGCTTCTCATTCGCCTTTTTAATGGCCGCCTCCGCGCGCTTGGCGAGCTCTTGGTCAGACTTCGCCTTTTGGGCATGAAACGCATTGATTTTAGCCTGCGACGCCGATTCATCAATCATCGTATGAATTGAAAACTTTGGAAAACCGAGGACCCGGTAATGTTGCTCAATTGGTCCGAGGGCCTGATTCGTTAAAAAGTTTTGAATGACTTCGTTTTCAGCGAGTAAAATGACGCGCCCGTCATCTAACGTCGGTACGTTGCTATTACAAAGCGATTGAACCAGTGGCGATTGAATCCCACTATTTTGAACGATCCATTCCCAATAATCGGCCAGTGCTTGCGCGGGAACTTCGGTATCATCCGTCTGGATTCGCAATCGAATCTGAGCAATCCCCTTAAAGGCAATTTGGAGTTGATTGTGGAACGTCATAAATTGCGTGTATGGTAACACGTGTTGAAAGTGTAAATGGAACTCCCAAACTTTTGAGGCTTGGTGGACGGTCAGTTTTTCAATGGCCGCATCCGCGAAATCCGGATTACTAGGCATCCCAATTTGTTCGAGCAGCTTCTCAAACATTTCCTGCTGATTTAGGCTCACGGTGCCCCTCCTTTACTTCTTTAAAACTAAAATTTTAAATCAAAGTTCGTTTATGATTATCAGTGCGCTTAGTCACCGCTAGCGGTGCGCACAACCGAATCGCTTGGAATTAAAAGCACCTAGCTTCGAAGTGGCCGAAACTAGGTGCTTTTCGCATCCACTAATCACTTAGTGTACGCATTTTTTGTGCAACATGCAACGGTTGTGCCGTTCAGTTGCTTAGTCAATGTTTTTGAGTAAAACGGCTAAGTTATTCGCAACTTCTTCTTGTTTAACTTCCAGCGTTTCGCCCGTTGAACGTAACTTAATTTCAACGATACCTTCACTGGCCTTCTTACCAACGGTGATTCGAACCGGCAAGCCCATCAAATCAGAGTCCGCAAACTTAACCCCGGGACGTTCTTTCCGATCATCATAGAGCACTTTGTAGCCAGCTTCTTCCAACTGCGCTTCTACTTGATCAGCAACCTTAACTTGGTCTTCCTTCTTCGGGTTAACTGGAATAACGTGGACGTCAAACGGTGCAATCGCCTTTGGCCAAATCAAGCCATTTTCGTCAGCTCGTTGTTCCGCAATCGCTGAAAGTAACCGGGAAACGCCAATCCCATAACAACCCATAATAACTGGAATATTCCGCCCGTTTTGATCCAGGACTTCGGCGTGTAAATCCTTTGAATACCGGGTACCCAGCTTGAAGATATGCCCAATTTCAATCCCCTTGGTAAACTTCAAAACGCCGGCGCCGTCCGGTGATAATTCACCTTCCTGCGCAAAACGAATATCAACGTAGTCTTCAGCGTGGAAATCACGTTCAGGGTTAACGTTGGTGAAATGATGACCATCTTCGTTAGCACCAACGGTAATGTTGACCATGTCCTTAACATAAACGTCGGCAATGATTTTAACATCCTCACTAACGTTGACTGGTCCTAACGACCCAAAACTAGCACCGAGGTATTCCTGGGCCTGTTCCGGCGTTGCCATTTCAAGAAAGTCCGCGCCCAAATAGTTCTTTAACTTAATGTCGTTCACTTCGTGGTCACCACGAACTAACGCCATTACTGGCTGGTCATCAGCCATAAAGAGAATACTCTTAACTAATTGATCCGCACCAACCTTCAAGAAAGCTGCTAACTCATCGATTGTCCCAACACCAGGAGTGTCGATTCTTTCCATATCTTTCAAGGAAGCGTGTGACTTCTTAGGTACGTACAAGCTACGGGCCATTTCGAGGTTAGCCGCATAGTCGCTGGCATCCGAATAAACGATCGTATCTTCACCAACGGCCGCAATCGCTGAATATTCGCGTGAATCCTTACCACCCATGGCACCGCCATCACCAATGATTGAGCGGAACTTTAAGCCACAACGTTCAAAAATGTTCTGGTAAGCTTGCGCCATATTCTTAAAGGTGTCGTCCAAGGAGCCTTCGTCCGCATGGAACGAATAAGCATCCTGCATCATAAATTCACGCCCACGTAACAGCCCGTAACGTGGCCGATCCTCATCACGGTACTTCGCTTGAATTTGATATAAAGTCAGCGGCAAGCGTTTGTAGGACTTAATTTCATCCCGAATTAACGAAGTAAAGGTTTCTTCGTGAGTTGGGCCTAAAATAAATTCCCGATCATGCCGGTTCTTTAACTTGAACAGTTCTGGCCCGTAAGTATCGTAACGGCCCGTCGCCTTCCAAAGTTCCGCTGGAATGACGGCCGGTACTAACATTTCGGCCGCATCAACTTTTTCCATTTCATCGCGGATAATCCCTTCGATGTTGGTTAAGACCCGGTAAGCTAAGGGTAAGTACGCGTACATTCCCGCAGAAATTTGGCGAATGTAACCGGCTCGGAGCATCATTTGGTGACTGAGTGCCTCCGCGTCGTTCGGAACTTCCTTTAGCGTTGGGATTAACATTTTCGACTGTTTCATGGACTAAATCTTCTCCTTATTGGTTCCAATTTTTTAAATAGCTCAGAAGAAATAACGTTGAATATCATTCCAAGTTACTAAAATCATTAATAACATTAGCAGGCCAAAACCGATCAGCGTAATGACGCTTTCGGTTTCAACCCGCAGTGGCTTGCGACGAATCGCTTCCACCACGTTTAAAACTAGTTTACCACCGTCCAATGCCGGAATTGGTAATAAATTAACAATTCCAAGGTTAATCGAGAGCACTGCCAGTAGGTAGATTACCTGGCGAACCCCTGAACGGGCCGCCTGCGAGGTCGTTGCAAAAATGGCAACCGGACCACCCAAATCATTGAGACTAAAGCCGTGCGTGACCATCCGGCCCAGAACTTGAAAGATCTGCTTCGTAATGTTCCACGAGCCCGTAAAACCGTAAGCCAGCTTAGCACCCACGCTCTTATCCGTGTGGGTGGCCCAGACCACGCCAATTTGGCCAATGGTCGTACCAGAAACGGTCTTCGATTTCGGCGTCACGGTCACGTGTTTAGTTGTACCGTTCCGCTTGACCGTCAAATTCAATTTTTCCTTCGGGCTATCCTGAATCAAAATTGAAATTGACTGCGCCGTTTTCATGCGCTTACCATTGACGGCTAGAATCTCATCGCCAGCTTTAATCCCGGCATCCCGCGCAACGGAATTGGCCATCGTTGCGTCAACTTTCTGGGTAACCGAAGTCACGCCCCCCTGCATAAACGCTAAAATTGCAAAGGTAATAATAGCCAAAATAAAGTTGTTCATCGGCCCAGCAAAGTTGGTCAACATCCGCTGCCATAACTTGGCCGATTGAAATTGCACGTCAACCGGTGCAATCTGAACCTCAGTACCGTCACTTTCAATAATCGTCGCATCGTGATCAACCGGGTAGCGTTTAACGGTACTTTCATCCCCGTTTTCGTACCCTTCGATCCACAGTTCCTTTTCCAGGTCCGTTGCCGTGATGGCAAGTGGGATTCCGTTGAATAAGGTGGTCTTTTTACTAGCGTTAATCGACTCAACGCGCCCGTCCTGTCCAATCAACAGACTAACTGGCGTTCCGGGTTTTAATTCTTCGTCCTCATCATCAGCCACCCCGGCCATCCGGACGTACCCGCCAATTGGCAAAAAGCGGAGGGTATAGGTGGTCGCATTACGCCGGAATGCCACCGCTTTCGGCCCCATTCCAATTGAAAACTCACGGACAAGGATGCCCGAGCGCTTCGCAAAGTAAAAGTGGCCGAACTCATGAACAATGACTAAAATACCGAACACGATGATGAACGCAATAATTGTAACTATCAATTAAACGCTCCTTTCGCTCTAACCGACTGTTTGCCGGTCCTAAAAGAGACCAAATAGGTGGGCAATTGGGAAAACCAACAACATACTATCAAACCGATCTAAGATCCCACCGTGTCCCGGTAAAATTTTACCGGAATCCTTAACGCCGTAATAGCGCTTAAGGGCGGATTCAACCAAATCACCGAATTGGCCAACAATCGATAAGATTAGCGTAATCAGAATCATTGAAACGACACTTTGGTAACCGACGTTTAAAATAATCGCGAAGGCGCCGGCAATAATGACGCCAACGACACTCCCGCCAATGCAGCCTTCCCAAGTTTTATTCGGGCTGATTGGCGTCACCTTATGTCGACCGAGTTTACGGCCAACCATATACGCGCCACTATCTGTCAACCAAACAATGAACATCAGGTACAGTAACATGTAAACACTGATACCGCGGGCAGCCGTAAAGTAATTGAAGCCCATCCCAATGTACAAAACACCTAACGTTAATACGCCGGCATCGTCAAACGAAAACCGGTTCCGTGACCACACGGTGTGGAGTAAGAGTAAAATGACTAAAAAGTACACCACGTACTGCTTATCAAGTTGGGCTGGTAACCCATTAAACCACTTGTTAGGTGCAATTTCAATTGCAACCGCCACCATGCTCACAATTGCTTCAAACGAAATTAGCAATTTTTTCCGCATGATCAATAACTCGCCCATCGCAATTGCACCTAGCAACATCGCGACAATATCTAAAAGCAGGCCACCCTTAATAATGACCGGTACAAATAGTATTAGGGCAATGACTGCCGTAATGACCCGTTGTTTCATCCTATAAAACTCCCTTTACTTTTTATCCGACAAACCGCCAAACCGGCGATCGCGGTGCTGAAAATCGGCGATGCAGGCCTTTAAGGTCGTCGCTGTAAAATCTGGCCACTTAACATCCGTAAACACAAGTTCACTGTATGCAATTTGCCATAACAAGAAATTCGAAATCCGCTCTTCACCACTCGTCCGAATTAACAGATCCGGATCGTTGTACGGCGTAAGTGCCGACGTCATTAACGCGTCATCAATCGTTTGTTCATCAATTGTTGCTGGATCCAGCTGACCGCTTTGAACCCGGCGTGCAATTTCTTGAACACCACTCACAATTTCAGCTCGCGACCCGTAATTAAGCGCAAAGTTAAGGACCATGCCGTCACAATGAGCCGTATCCGCAATTGCATCGTTAACGGCCTTCCGGGTTGCTGCGGGTAACTGTTCTGGGTAACCAATCACTTGAACACGAATATTATTTTTAACTAAGTCGGGCACAAACGTATCGAAAAACCGGACTGGTAACTGCATTAAATAGTTAACTTCATCCGAGGGCCGCTTCCAATTCTCAGTTGAAAACGCATAAAGCGTCAACACCTTAATCCCCAGGTCGCTCGCCGCGATGGTCACCTTCTTAACGGTGTTCATCCCTTCTTTATGGCCAGCTACCCGCGGTAAGTGTCGCGCTTTAGCCCACCGACCGTTGCCATCCATGATGATGGCAACGTGAGCCGGAATCCGCTGCGGGTCTAATTCAATCGGCGCCTGTTCGGCGGGATCATTTTTATTTAAAAAAGCGAACAAATCGCACCTCCACAAAAAATAGCTTAACTATGCCTTATTTTACCAAAAAATGCCGCATTTAACTATTCGTCAACAAAAAAAGGCTTGAATTTCTCCAAGCCTTAATAATTGGTGGGCCAACTAGCCTTCCAATACTTCTTTTTCTTTATCCGCCACAATGGCGTCAACACCCTTACCGGCTTCGTCGGTTAACTTCTGGGTTTGTTCTTCGAGTTGGTGTAATTGATCATCAGTAAACTGACCATCCTTATTACCCTTCTTCAACGCTTCCATCGCATCGCGGCGTACGTTTCGAACGGCAACCTTGGCGCGTTCACCCTCGGCCTTAACGTCCTTAGCGAGTTCCTTGCGGCGTTCCTCAGTTAATTGTGGAATGACCAACCGAATGGCGGAGCCATCGTTTGCAGGACTAATCCCTAAATCGGAAGCTAAAATTGCCTTTTCAATTTCTTTTAAAGCGGACTTATCAAACGGCGTCACCATCAGAACCCGTGGTTCTGGAACCGTAATGGCTGCCATTTGGTTAAGTGGCGTTTGAACCCCGTAATAATCGGCGGAAATCCGGTTTAAAAGTGAGGCGTTAGCCCGACCAGCCCGAATATTACCTAATTCCCGTTGTAAAGCTGCTTCTGCTTTTTGCATGCGTTCTTGCGCATCTTTTAAAATTGGTTCTGTCAATGCCATGTTATTTCCCCCTAACCGTTGTCCCGATGTGTTCACCGGCAACAACTTTGCGAATATTGCCCGGCTTATTCAAATTAAAGACAACAACCGGAATATCATTATCCATCGATAACGAACTAGCGGTCGTATCCATCACTTGTAAGCCCTTATTGATAATGTCAAGATGAGTTAACGTGTCAAACTTAACGGCGCTAGAATCCTTATTCGGATCAGCAGAATAAACACCATCCACCCCGTTTTTGGCCATTAAGATCGCGTCCGCGTTAATTTCAGCGGCCCGCAACGCTGCGGTCGTATCGGTTGAGAAGTATGGGCTACCAGTCCCACCAGCAAAAATAACGATGCGCCGCTTCTCTAAGTGTCGCATTGCTTTGCGGCGAATGTATGGTTCAGCAATCTGGCGCATTTCAATCGACGTTTGAACCCGGGTTGGAACGTCGATTGATTCCAAGTTATCCTGTAACGCTAAAGCGTTCATAATGGTTGCTAACATACCAATGTAGTCCGCTTGAGCACGTTCCATACCCATTTGGGCCCCGGCTTCACCGCGCCACATATTGCCACCACCGACGACAATGGCGATTTGAACGCCCATATCATAGACGTCCTTCAACTCTTCAGCAACCGTTTTAATAACGGGTGGGTTGATTCCAAAGCCCTTTTCGCCAGCTAAGGCCTCACCACTAAGTTTTAGAATCACGCGCTTATATTTAACTTCCGACATCGTTTTGTCCTCCTCGAGATTATCTGCCTTTATTTTACCATATTATCAACGGCCGTTATAGCACCGCTACGCATCCTAGTGAAAAAATCGGCCACTTTACACAAAAAGAGAACTGCGACAAAGCCAAGTTTGCCACCGTTCTCTTTAAGTTATAACTTAACTAATCAATTAGTCTTTAATTTGACCCATGACTTCGTCAACGAAGTTATCAGTCTTCTTTTCGATTCCTTCACCGACTTCGAAGCGAACAAAGGTGTTAACCTTACCACCCTTAGATTCAACGAAGTGCGCAACCGTTTGATCAGAATCCTTAACGAATTCTTGGTCATCCAAGCTGATTTCTGAGAGCCATTTGTTCAAACGGCCTTCAACCATCTTTTCAACGATCTTTTCAGGCTTGCCTTCGTTCAAGGCTTCCTTGACAAGAACTTCCTTTTCATGCGCTAAACGGTCAGCAGGAACTTGCGTCCGGTTAACGTATTCTGGGTTAATGGCAGCAACGTGCATCGCAACGTCCTTAGCAGTTGCTTCATCAGCACCGTCTAAGACAACTAAAACACCAATTAAACCACCGTTGTGCAAGTATGAACCAAAGTTTTGGTCCGCACCCTTTTCGATGACGTGGAAGCGACGAAGACTGATCTTTTCACCGGTAACTTGCGTCGTTTCAATGATGTCATCCTTAACCGTACCGTTAGCAGTCGTTAAAGCTAAGGCGTCGTCAACCGTCTTAGGTTCTTCGGTCGCAATTTTGTCAGCTAATTCAGCAACGAGATCCTTGAACTTATCAGTTGAAGCAACTGAATCAGTTTCGCAGTTAACTTCCACGATGGCCGCTTTGTTGTCCTTAATGGCAACGGCAGTCATCCCTTCAGCAGCAACGCGGCCGCTCTTCTTTTCAGCCTTAGCAACGCCTTTTTCGCGTAAAACGTCAACGGCTTTTTCCATGTCGCCTTCAGTTTCAACTAACGCTTTTTTGGCGTCCATCATACCAACACCGGTTTTATCACGGAGTTCTTTAACTTGTGCTGCAGAAATCTTTGCCATAATTTACTCTCCTTTGAGTAGCTTGATTTTAGATAAAAGGCCGCCCGCAAAATCAGGCCGATACGGTCCACGATTTTTTAGACAGCCTAATTATTTCAAATTAATTATTTGTTGTCAGACTTCTTGTCGTTGTCGCCTTCAACGGCTTCAACGATATCTTCCATTGAGTCTGCAGACTTCTTAGCGTCCTTGTTACCCTTGAAAGAGTCTTCAGTAACGTCTTGTTCTTCACCTTGACGACCTTCAACAACGGCATCCGCCATCTTAGAAGTAATCAAACGAACGGCACGAATAGCGTCATCGTTTGATGGGATGATAACATCGATATCGTCAGGGTCAGTGTTCGTATCAACCATCGCAACGATCGGAATGTTCAACTTTTGAGCTTCCTTAACCGCGATTTGTTCCTTACGAGGATCAACGATGAAGATAACGTCTGGAATCCGTGGCATGTCTTCGATCCCACCAAGGAATTTTTCAAGCTTAGCACGTTGCTTGATTAATAATGAAACTTCCTTCTTTGGTAAGCGTTCGAAAGTACCGTCTTCTTCCATCTTCTTCAAGTCTTTAAGACGCTTGATCCGCGTTTGGATGGTGTTCCAGTTAGTCAACGTCCCACCTAACCAACGATGGTTAACGTAGTATTGACCCGCACGGGTAGCTTCTTCTTCGATTGAATCTTGCGCTTGCTTCTTAGTCCCAACGAATAAGATAACACCATCGTCAGCAGCAGCATCCTTAACGAAGTTGTAAGCTGAGTCGATCATCTTAACCGTCTTTTGCAAGTCAATGATGTAAATGCCGTTCCGTTCCGTAAAGATGTATGGTTTCATCTTAGGGTTCCAACGACGAGTTTGGTGACCAAAGTGGACACCGGCTTCAAGCAATTGTTTCATAGAAATAACAGCCATGATAAATGTTCCTCCAAAAATTTGTTTTGATCCTCCTCACCGATCAACTGCCGTCGGGACTCTCCCGAGCACACCTGACGCCATCACAATGAGTGTGAATTGGTTTGATACCGAAAGTTAGTATACCGAATATCCCGGTCGCATGCAAGCTATTTCACTGGAAATTTGTGATTTTCAGAAAGTGTGTTAGAATACAATTTCGCATGGCACCATCGCCCGAATGAACCGAAACGGTAAATCGTGACGCTTCAAAATGGCAGGGCCTGCGGTTAACGTAATTATTAAGTACGCGCGGCTAACGCCGCCAAACGGCGCGCCAACCGCCGGCCCCTATTCAGCGTTATGGAAAGTTAAGCGTCCTTTTCCAACGTTGTTAAGGCTAAAATCACACCGTTCGTGGCAGCATCAGGCCCCCGGGGTCGTTCTGCTAATACCTGAAGAAAGGAACCTGCGTTTTGCGATGCACGTCTCAACCGCACCAATCACGCAAACAAGTGTAACTTACTCATGATAAAAGCCATCATTTTCGATCTCGATGACACGTTATATGATCAAAAAAGTCCGCTGATTACCGCTGTTAATCAAACGTTGCAACGCACGTTAACAGCTGAGCAAGCGAACGTTGTTTTTCAGCGTTTCCACGAATTTAACGACCAAACTTTCAACCGTGTGACCGGTCAAGAGCTGACCCTCGAAGCGTGGCAAACCGCGCGGATGCGCCATAGTCTAGCTGAATTAACTTCGGAAGCAGTCACGACCGACTGGGCTATTCAGTTCCAAATGGCCTATCAACGGGCGCTCACAAACATTCAGCTTTTTGACGGGCTAGCAGCGACGCTTACCCGGCTAAGTCATTGTTTTAAAATTGGCATCATTACCAACGGCCCCGCCGCAACCCAGCGGAACAAGTTGCACCAGCTTCAAATTGAACACTACGTGCATCCTGACCATATTTTTATTTCCGAGGAACTGGGGATAGCTAAACCCGACCCATCAATTTTTACCACCTGGGCGCACCAAGTGGGCGTACGTGCTAACGAGGCCGTTTACGTTGGTGATAACGCCCAGCTGGACGTTACCAGCGCGAGTCACGCCGGCTGGCAAACTTTTTGGTTTAACCATCGCGAAAATAACCAGGCGCAACCAGCCGTCATTCCTGATCAAATCATTCAGAGTGCGGCCGAATTAAACGAGCTCCTCTTAGCACTCGTTGCGGCAGCTGCTCCAACCGCTTGCCCCAATCACTAAATATAATAACTAAGTTAAGGGCCGTGGCGACAAGTCACAGCCCTTTTTAGCACTTCCAAGTCTCAATTGTCAAACCGGGTATCGAAAGCCAGCCGACTTTCGATACCCGGTTTCAACAAAAAAGGGTCTATGATATTTGGTGTTGATGGATGAAATCCATTAACACCAAATTTTTTTATTACAAATCAAAAAGGGCATACCGCCCTGTGCTACAATCGAGTCGTCGAAAACCAATCGAAAGCGAGTGAACAGTATGTCCCAAGAACAGTCTACTAGAGTTTTACTTCAAATTAAAGACCACAACATCAAAAATCTTAATGCCGAGGTCTCATCTGACGGTGTCATGCGCATTACTGGTGATTTATCCTATGATGATATTGTTTGTCCACGCTGTGGTCAAACAAATATGAGCCATAACGGGCATAAAACCGCCGTGATTCGACTGCCACGGGTTAGTGAGCGAACAACTTTACTAGTACTTAGGAAACAGCGATTTCGTTGTAAAAATTGCGGTAAAACTTGCATCGCTCAAACAACGCTAGTCAAGAAACAACATCAAATTTCTGAAAACACCCTGCACGCCATTGACGCGGCCCTCACGGAAGACCGCACTATGAGTAGTATT
>NZ_BJEA01000016.1 GCF_005405425.1 Lactiplantibacillus modestisalitolerans
GTATGCCCTTTTTGATTTGTAATAAAAAAATTTGGTGTTAATGGATTTCATCCATCAACACCAAATATCATAGACCCAAAAAATAAGGACCCTGACAAACGTGATTTGTCAGGGTCCTTATTTTTTGAATTTGCACTATACTACTTTAATAAGGAGAGTACAGGATTTGAACCTGCGCGCCGGTATTAGCCGGTTCGCCGGATTTCGAGTCCGGTGCATTACCACTCTGCCAACTCTCCATGTGGTACTTGAATAGTATATCATAAAATGGCCTAATCTCAACCGATTTTTAGAATTTTTATGCAATAAGTTCGTTAAGTCAGGCCACTCAAGCACCACTTTTACAAATAAGTCAGCCCAACATCCCCCGCCGGATCCGCTGCTGATTCAAAAACCAATAATCACTCGTGGCCCCCGTCAATCTTGTATAGGCCACCGGTGTTTTACCTTGATCATCCAAATGCGCATTCAAGTAATTTCTTAAAATCCAGGGTTCCTCCACGTGGCGGACGTTCATGTTTAAAACGTCCTCGACGTGCATCGCCGTTGTTTGTAAATCCTGCGCCACTCGGTCTAATGACAACCCGGTCAATTTAAAGTTGGCCCACAGCTCATCCTTTGTCGACGTTTCGTTAACTCTAGTTATTGGCATGCTAAAACCACCTTTCAATTGAATCACATTCCAATTAACCACAGTGTACCGCCAATCCAAATAATTGCAACCGCTTTCTTCGTTCGATTAAATAACCAAAGCGCGAACCCCCAGCCACCGCACAATTCGAGCTAACTCGGCATTGTTAGTTAGTTGTAGTACCCAATGATTTTCCTAACTGATTCAAGACTGATACCAACTTGATCCCAATAAAATCAGTAAACTGTCATTACCAAATAACAATCAACCGCGCCCACGGGTGTAAAAAAAGACCCGCTAACCATTTAAGCTAGCGCGTCTCATTTGTTTAACTAGAATTCCATTAAACTTAAAATATCGTAATCTTTAATTTTATCACGACCGTGTAAATCCTTCAGCTCAACTAAGAAGGCCGTTCCAACAACGTGCCCGCCCAGTTCTTCAACGAGTTGAATTGTCGCGGAAATAGTGCCGCCAGTTGCCAACAAATCGTCAGTAACCAGAACGTTTTGGCCGGGCTTGATTGCGTCCTTGTGCAAGTAAAGGGCTGATTGACCATATTCCAAATCATAGGTTGCCTTAACCGTTGGCCGGGGCAACTTCCCCTTCTTGCGTGCTGGTGCAAATCCAATTCCTAATTCATAGGCGACCGGGCAGCCAACGATAAAGCCCCGTGCTTCGGGACCAACAATCATATCCACCTGCTTATCGCGAGCAAATTGGACAATCTGATCGGTTGCTTCACGGTACGCCTCGCCGTCCGCCATTAATGGCGAAATATCCCGAAAGATAATTCCTGGTTCGGGATAATCTGGAACGCTAGCCACATATTTTCTTAAGTCTAATGCCATTGCTTAATAACAGCTCCTTCAATTCTTCACTGCAGCCTGACCTTTGACCCAAGCTTGTAATGCTGCAGATTTACTATATAAAAGCGTTTCTTCAGCGGCGATCTGTTGTTCGCGTAGCTGATAACTAGGGGCGTGATGTAAATCCGCTTTCGCTGGATCCGAAACGCCATTCATGACACCATCACTTATTTTAACAAATCCCACCTCAAAAAACACCTGAATCATGAAAATAAGCAAATTTCGCTCAATTTGTAAATGTTTTGCTACCTGGGTGAGTTGCCGGTGAATGTCAACGTCGTGTTGGTTGCGAGTAAACTGGAACAATTTCGCAAACTGGGCCCGACTTGGCATTCCCGTCAGGTAAACGGAATCTTTCCGGTACAAGTATAGGGTGACCTGGTCAAGTTGAATACTCGTTAAAACTTGACTCATATCACTCAGACTGTCTGGGCAATCAACGATTACCACTGGCTGGTGCGCCGTAACCGTCGCTAAATCCTGATCAGACGCCCCCACCAGAACCGCCTGCGCGCCCGCACCAAGGTAGTCCTTAACTTGGGTCATCAGCTTCTGATGGAAGAATAAGTAAACGCCCGGCGCTTTAAACTGGTGCGCCGCTAGCCGTTGCGTCCGCGCATCAATAACCTGGGTTCCACTGACCGCAATGTCAGCAATCATAATCTGGGGCTTAGTTTGCCCATTCCAGGTATTTGCGCTTAACGTCCCAACTAGCTGAACCGCCCCGGGACTCGCTTGAACCGCTGGTAAGGCCGCACCGAAAGAAAAGCCGATGGCGTCTAGCCGATTTTTCCCATCGCTGAGCTGTAATTTCAAATGCTGCTGATCACTCCCAATAGCGCGCGCCTGCGTAATCGCCTGCGGCTTGAGCTGAAAAGTCGGCGCCGGATTATCCGTTCCAAACGGCGCCAGTTGCTTGATTCGCTCCAAAGTCGCGAGCGTGGCGTCCGCCACGGCTAACTCCCCATCGATTGGTAAGCTAACCTGTGCATTTTCGCGTAAGTTTTGCTGATCCGCAGCTTGCTCAAGGGCCAGCTTTAAATCATCTAAATGCTCCGCTGCCACCGTCAAACCAACGGCCATGTGATGACCACCAAACGCTACGAGTTGATCGCGAATCGGGTCAATCGCCTCAAACAAATTGTAGGCTTCAACGCTCCGACCACTCCCCTTTAAGCGGCCAGTTTCGTCAGCACTCAAAACAAGTGTCGGCTTACCGGTCGCTTCAACAACGTGGCTCGCAACGATACCTAAGACCCCTTCGTGCCAGGCTTGCCCGGTAATGACCAACGTTTGCCGCTGCTGGTTTTCCGGTGTTTGGGCCTGTTCCAAAGCACTTGCGGCTAAGTCCTTCACTAACCCCTGGCGCTTTTCGTTCAATTGATTAACTTGCTGGGCTAAAGCACGCGCCCGTTCGTCATCCAGGGTCGTCAACAATTCAACCCCACTTTGCGCGTGTTGGAGCCGCCCAAGTGCGTTCAAACGGGGCGCGATTCCGAAACCAATGTTCGTTTCGTCTAACTGACTTTGATCCAACCCAGCCGCCTTAATCAACGCGGCCAAGCCCGGTCGCGTCGTCTGGCGCAACACTTGTAAGCCCTGTGATACGATTGTTCGGTTTTCACCAGTTAATGGGACTAAGTCAGCCACCGTCCCAATCGCGGCCAGATCTAACAGATCTTGTGGGACTTCTTCCAATAAAGCCGTCGCAACTTTAAAGGCAACTCCCGCACCAGAAAGACCGCCAAACGCGTAGTGGCCCTCCGGGTGCCGAGGATGCACAATTGCGTAAGCCTTTGGTAATTCAGCCGGTAATTCGTGGTGATCGGTAACGACCACGTCAACGCCAGCCGCCTGAACCCGATTAATCACTTCATTACCAGCCACGCCGTTATCAACGGTCACGAATAATTTAGTTCCAGCCGCTACCAACCGGTCAAAGGCGGCTTGGTTCGGCCCGTAACCATCTTTAAAGCGGTCCGGAATGTAATAATTAACGTTGGCACCAATTTGATCCAGCGTTTCGTACATAATTGACGTACTCGTCAACCCGTCAGCATCGTAATCACCATAAATGGTAATTTGATCACCATTCATCACGGCCGTTTGAATTCGTTCTACCGCTCGCTGCATATCATGCATCTGATTTGGATCAAGTAACGGTTGCTGGTCCGGGTGCAAAAAACGCGTTGCTTCTTCGGCCGTTTGAATCCCGCGTTGAATGAGTAAACGGGCAACTAAGACCGGTTCATCAATGGCGGCTGCTAGTTCCTTGACTGCGGTTGTATCGAGCTGTTCATCGCGCGGAACCCACTTCTTCTTCGCCGCTAACATGGCATCCTTCCTCTCATCTTTACTTGGTTGGTGCGCTTGATTGTGGTTCTTTATCCAAGCGCGTTTGTTTTCCTTTATTATTGAGCCGCAGCGTTAAACGCTTGTTTTCAGCCGTCAACTTATCAATTTTAGCTTGGGCTTCCGCGAGCGCCTTGGTGTGGGCCGCTCGTTCCTTCGAGGCGTTGACCGTTGCCATTAAAACGGCGGTCACCACGCCTAGAATCAAGGTAATCACAATGACGAGAATCAGCGGCCACTTCACCGCGACCACCCCAAAGTTTACTCGAACAGGTTCAACGTTTAAAATTGCAAAAACAATGATTACTAAGACGATCACTAAGGCACTCACTAAGCGCCACTGATTCTTTACCATCATGAATTCCCCCTATTTAAAATTAAACACTGATCCGGTCAACCAATCGCCCACGCGCGGCGCAAGCTGATAGCCGATGTTGGCCACTGCCATTAGCCGTGGCCGATTAATTTCACGACGCCGCCGACCCAACTGACTCACAATTAATTCTGCCAATCGAATGGGATCCAACGCCAGCTTTTCAACCCGATCCAAATAGTGTCCACTTGGATCAGCAGTCTCAAAAAAGTCCGTTTTAATCGGGCCAGGATTAACCGTCATCACGTTGACGTGGTTGGCTCGCAACTCAAGTCGTAACGAATTATCATAGGCAATTAGCGCGGCCTTGGTTGCCGCATAAACGGCTGACTTTGGCGTTGCAATTTTCCCCGCAATTGAAGCGATATTGACAATTTCACCGCTGGCTTGCTGGCGCATTCGTCGTGCCGCCAGTTGGCTGATGTACATCGTCGCCAGCGTGTTCACGCGGAACATCCGCGCAATCATTGCGGGGTCCATCTCGGTTGCGTTGACCATGTAGCCAAACCCGGCTGCGTTGATAACGACGTCCAATTGCTTAAAGCTTTGATC
This sequence comes from Lactiplantibacillus modestisalitolerans, assembly GCF_005405425.1. Taxonomy (GTDB): domain Bacteria; phylum Bacillota; class Bacilli; order Lactobacillales; family Lactobacillaceae; genus Lactiplantibacillus; species Lactiplantibacillus modestisalitolerans. The sequence goes on from NZ_BJEA01000016.1 coordinate 4,778, forward strand.
GACCACGTCAAAAACGTGTTCGATCGCCGTTACGTGGTTTAAATCGCCCGTAACCGCAAGTGCCTGAGCGCCGGCCGATAAGATGCGGCACTGATCGGCCACCCGCATTAGGCGTTCCTTGCGCCGTGCCACGAGAACAACGTTAGCGCCACGCGCCGCCGCCGCAAATGCGAGCTGTTCACCCAAGCCGCTCGAGGCCCCGGTGATCAAAAACGTTTTTCCAGTTAACTGTGCCATCACACTTCACCTAAGCTTTCTTGGCAAGTGGCACGTCAATCAAGTCAAAATCACGGACCACCCGCGTATTATTAAAGACTTTTTGAGCCTGTTTTTGTAATTCCTTACTTAACTTACCCGTATAGCGGGCAGAAATATGGGTTAACAAAAGTTGGTGCACACCGGCAGTTTTTGCAACCTGGGCCGCCTGGGTACTGGTTGAGTGGTAATAATTATGGGCCAGCTTCGCTTCATCCGAACCAAACGTGCTCTCATGTACGAGTACGTCCGCTCCTTGTGCTAAGCTCGTGGCGTGAGCCGTTTTACGAGTGTCGCCTAAAATCGTCACTACTCGTCCAGGTTGAGGCGCCGCAATGAAGTCCTGACCATTAATCGTCCGGCCATCCGCCAACGTTACCGTCTGCCCCGCTTTTAATTGGCCGTAAACCGGACCACTCGGGATGTTCATGGCTTTCAGGCGGTCTGCTTGTAATTCACCTGGATGATCCGCTTCTTCAATCCGATAGCCAAAACACGCGATGCGGTGATCTAACGGCTCACAAACCACTTTAAAGGTCTGATCTTCAAACACCGTTTCGGCCGCCGTAATTTCGTGAAACTTCAGTGGGTAAGACAAGCGCGTTCCCGATACCCGGAGCGCCACCTGAACAAAGTCGCGAATCCCCCGCGGACCATAAATCGTCAGCGGTTCGTCGCCCCCCTGAAACGAGCGTGAGCTTAATAACCCGGGCAATCCGAAGATATGATCTCCGTGTAAATGGGTAATAAAGATTTTGGCAATTTTACGGGGCTTCAACGTCGTCCGCAAAATTTGATGTTGGGTACCCTCACCCACGTCAAATAACCAAACCTCGTTTCGTTCATCCAGCAAGCGCAGGGCCGTACTGGTCACATTGCGAAACTTTCCCGGTGAGCCGGCACCGGTACCTAGAAATTCTAATTGCATAAATTTGTTCGTCCTTATCTGTACAGTCTGCTAACTATTTTACCGAAACTGGCGGTAATAAACAACGACCAGTCTGACAATGTAAAATAATCACACTAATCAATTAATTATAATCCGGGGTCCAACCCGCTTTCAAGGACGACCTCTTGAAACTCGCAAATTCCTCCACCCTTCAAACTAAAATAATTCCCAGGCAAACTTTACCTGGGAACAACAAAGACGACCTCAATTTTAATGGACGGGTTGCGGTTCGGCCATTTGATCAATAAACGTTTGCCATTGATCAAACACGGCCTCCGCAGAGTAACGCCGAACATTTTCATAGGCGTTACGACTGTATTCTGCCAGCGTTGCCTGATCCTGCAAGCAACGGCGCATCTCATCCGCCAACTGTTGAACATTATCGACCGTAGTTAAAACGCCACTAACGCCATCCTGAATAATATCGCTAGGACCATACTTCACGTCATTGGCAATCATCGGTAGCCCGTGGGCTTGCGCTTCCAGTAACATTAATGAAAAACCTTCGGCCCGACTCGGTAATACGCCAATTTGGGCGCGTTCATAAACTTGGTTTACCTGGTTAGTATAGCCATTAAAACTAACCACGTCATTCAAGTGGAGGCGGTTCACTTGCTGGACCAGCTGTTGCTGGGTATCACCGTTCGCGTAACCCCAAAACTCCAACCGGGTAGCGGGCAATTCGGCATGCACCTGTGCAAAGGCCGTAATCGTTTGATCCGGCTGCTTTTCAGGGGCTAAGCGGGCTACTTGAACAATCAAGCCCGCCTCACGTTGCTCGAATGGAACCCGTTTAACATTAAGGGTCGCGTCATCCACGTACCCGACAGGAATCGTAAACGCAGGGACCTGCCCCCCAAATTGCGCAACAACGTCTGCCGTCTGTTCGGGAGTCGCTGAAATGACTGCGTCCCAACGATCATAATTCATCAACGCGTGGGCGTAGTTATTATTCAACGTCACCGGCTGATCAGGCCGTTCTTCACCAACGTGATTATTATGCAAATGCAAAACTTTCTTCGTCGGTGTTTGCATGTTGAAAAGACTCCAGGCACATTCCACGGTTCGATCACAAATGAAAACGTTGGCTTCGCCAGTTTTCCGATTTAACTCATCGTAGAAAAATCGGGTCAGTTCGTTGAGCCCGTTAAACAGCCAGGCGCGTCCTTGGTAGTTTAGTACCCGCCACGTTAGCCGTTCCTTACCCGCACGGTTTAGAAAGTGGAGTTTTTCAATGTGAATTTGACCGTCCACCCCAAAGTACGCTTCCTGGGTGATTTTACCGTCCCAATCAAATAATTGCTCTAAACATTTAAAACCGCGGGTATCCCACCAAACCATTTTTAGTGTTTTCCCGTTAACGTCAAAGTACTGCACGTTACTAATTTGATCAGTTTGCCCCCGTAAATAAATAATCATTAGGAGCTTCCCCCGTTGAACAACTTGAACCTGATTATCTTTACGGGTTTTAATTGCATCCGCTGGCACTTGCAAATCGGCCAATTCAAACGATTGCCGTTCAACGTGTTGCGTGCCACAGAAGAAATCAAACAGATTAATTAAGTCGTCGTCCGTTAATTGTGCCTGAGCTAAGACGTCGTGTAAGTTCATCGCAAAAATGCGGGTCACAATTTGCGCTGGGACTTGGTGGCGTTTAAAGAGCCGTAACCGACTAATTTCTGCGTGCTCAATTCCCGACTTAGAAAATTGCATGTTATCGTTTAAAAAATAATACATGGAAACGCCCCCCTACAGAGCTAGTAATTGTTGCCAGCGACGCCACACTTTCGTCGGCGTCTGGCGGGTATGCATTTTTTGATAAGCGGCCTGGCTAAAATCAACTAATTGTTGCGGTGCTTGCAAGAGCGCTACAATTCGCTTACTCATCGTTAACTGATCGCCCGAGTCAATTACGTACCCGTCCTGACCATCAAGAACGTAGTCGGCCGGGCCATAATTAAAGCGATAACTGATCACTGGCAGACCGTGAGCTTGCGCTTCCTGCATCGCCAGTGGCCCACCGTTGGCCAACGCCGTATTTAGCAATAATTGATACTGATCATAAATGGTTGCAAACGGCCGCTGGTAATCCTTCAACCGAACCTGCTGCGTTAAGTCCAGTTCCGCAATTAATTTTTCTAGCGTCTCAACGTAGGCTGGATCGCCGTAGCCGTATAAATCACAAGTAACGTCCGGTACTGACTTTCGAACCAGAGCAACGACTCGAATTAACTGATCTAGCTGTCGGTCAGGCGCAAACCGCCCAACGTAGAGCAACTGCTTGGGCCGTTGCGCCATTGGTACTAGTGGCTGTTGCTTAGCAGTCCGCGCCGTAACGGTTGGGATTGCCGTCACGTGGGCCCGGGCATAGCGCCGCTGTAAATGCTGCGCCTGACTCGGTGTTGGCGTAATGAACCCATCAAAATGATCAAGGTTATCTAATGCCGGTTGTAAAAAGCCGTCTAGTGGCGCGTGCAACGGATCGTTGATTGCCTTAGCGTGGTAAATTGGTACAACCACGTATTTTTTGGCGTCATCATTAAGCTGAAGTAATGGTTGAACGCCGGTCCCCGGGCGGTCACTAATAAAAATGGTTTGCTCGGAATCTTGCCGACTAAGCTCCGCAATAAAGAAATTGAATAAATCATCCGTATTTTGGAAAAAGCGCTCGGCAACGCCCGCATAGTTTTTCAAAATTATGCGGGAAGTCAGTGGCGCCCCCTTCGTGTCGGGCACAAAGTATTCCTCCAAAACAACTTGCCCGGCTAAATTATAGTAACGGGTCATTATTAACTTGCCATTCTGACCAAAATACTGCGTCGCCGATTTAAAGCCCCGCCAGTCCCATAAATCGGTCGAAAGTAAGTTGCCCTGATTATCAAAGAATTCTTGATAAAAGACCCGCCCAATTGTGCCGGGAATGAAACCAACGTTCGTTACTAAATCATCGCCATTGAAAACCTGGCTGTAATTAGCCCCAATCATCACTTGATATTCGGCCGGAAGGTGTAAGGATTCCGTTCGCATCACCTTAGCAGGAACGGCTTGCGTTCCTTGAAAATAATCAAACATATTCACTACTTGCGCAGGCTGCAAATCAAACTGGTTAATCGTTTGCATTAACAGTCGATCATAAATTTTGGTCACAATCTTAGCCGGAACGTGCTGGTGCGCAAATAACTGCACGCGGTTGATGGCGGCGTGTTCAACGCTTGAATTTTTCTGTAATAAATATTCATTAATGAAATAAATCATCGTTGATTCCTTTCCATGCTAGCGTTCCAGGTCTTTTTCCTGACGATAGACATAATTATAGTAATTAATTAATCCTGATAAGAAGTGTTCGCAATCGTCAATCCGCGTCCGAAAACTGTCATGCCGCGCATAAAAACCGCCGATAAACTTACCCGGATTATAGAAATACATCGCAATTTCAGGGAAGAAGCCCCCGGTTGTCAATTCATACTCCGCACGGTACGTTAACACTTGCCGTAAGCGAACGAGGTCGTACGATTCCATCAAATCCTCGTTTCCAGAAGCCTTGACCAGGTCTGTCATCTTTACGGCCGCGTCTAGTAATTCGAGTAGGGTTGGGTACGCCGTATCCCGATCCTCGATAAACTTTAGGTGGATAAAGACGTTCTTTAACCCTAACGCCATAAAATCGCGATTATCCGGGAAGACTTTTAGTGCTTCATTAATTGCGTAAGAGATCCAGTGATCGTGGTACTTACCGTAATCGTTTGCGACCATGTAATCCAAGATCTTTTTAACGAGGTCCATGACAGCCTGATCCTGTGTCAATTGATACATTCGTGAAAGTGCAAAGACAACTTCACCCTCATAGTAAATAATCCGATAAGCATCCTTCAACGTCAGGTCATGGTTTAAAACGTGGACCAGCTTACCCGACGCTTGACGGAAGTATGGAACCCCCTTAAAGACCTTCATTAAAACGGGCATAAAACTATCATCATGCGTTACCGTTTGATACTTACATAACGTCAGCATCATCAGCGCCTGGCCGCCCAATTTCAGTTCACCGCGATCATCAATGAAGATGGCCCCCTCCCGCTCAATGGTTGCGTGTGCGAGACCCCATTCAATTGCCGCTTTAACTTTAGCGTAGTTCTCGGTCCGACCAGTAAACGGAATGGCTTCCAGTAATGCATAAAGTGAAGAAAAGTGACGAACGTAATTATAGTTACTCAAAACCTTTTGCCGGGACGGGTAATACCCATAAATAAATTTGCCATCGGCTTGAATCTGATTAATCAGGAACTGCTCGCCGTGATCAATGTAGTTAGCAATTTCTTGTTTAGGATCAGTAAAAATTCGAATTCCCTTTGTACAATCTTCTTGGGCCGATAATTGCCACAGTTGTTCACCGTCCGTAAATACCCCAACCGTCGTAAACGTCCAAATATATGGCGTTTGACGAATGTCGATACCAGCATCACCCGAGCGCTGCTTTAAATACTTTTCCACCTGATCATAATCTACCCAGGAATCCGAGCGGTTTTTCCCAATTTTATGATTTTTCCCGGGTTTAAAGAATGCCTGAGCGTTGATTTCCATCTCAAGTAGTCCCGTTTTGAACTCTTGATCAAAACTAACGCCTTTCCGCCAATAATTCATCCGAATCGTTTCTGCTAGACGCTTATTAAAAACCTCGCGGCTTAAACGTTGCGTCGACTGAACCGTCTCAATCCGAACCCAGCTTTGCTGTGCGGTATTCGCAAGTCGCTCAGCTACTGTGTTCCACGCCTGTTTAAAGCTATCCCGCCGGATAAACTCAACGCTTGCGCGCCGCCGATGATTAGTTGAGATCGATAGCACCAGCGTGACCGTTTGGGTTCCCCGATCTACCAAGTTTCCCGTGGCTACTACTGCTTGTTTTAACTGTTTAATCATCGCTTTTTGCATATCGATCCCTCATTTTCTTTCATATTATATGTACCCCGAGGCGCACCCCGGGAAATTGGCTTAGCCAATCAAAACTTGTGCATCTATTGCTTATTCATCATCACGCTTCCGCCGACCAAAGAGGTACCAAACGCCAGCACCAGCTGCGGCAATGGCTGCTAAGATACTACCAATCAAGCCCCAACGCGCTTGAGTGTTCACTTTAGCGTAATCATGTTGTTGCGTCTTTTGTTTCGAAACCTTTTTACTATCATCGGATGGCTTAAGTTTATCATCCTTTGAAACCGCTGTCCTCGATGTTCGCTTGGAACTTTCATCGTTCGTTGGTACGGCCGAGTTAGTGGTTCCCGTAACGGTACTAAACGTAGCCGGCGAGACTGGCGTTGTACCCAAAGTCTGCGGGCTTGCGTTTCCAGCGCTAGTTGTCAAATTAGTTGTGTTTGTAGTTGTCGCTGAATTAGTACCAGTGTTGCTACCCCCTATCACCGTATTGTTCGTCGATCCCGCATCACCAGTTGTCGAGCCAGTGCCACCAACCGTGTTGCTGCCGCTAGTTCCGTTATTGGAACCAGTATTTAGGTCGGTATCTGTGTCAGTATCAGTATCGGAATCGGTATCAGTATCCGTGTCAGTATCTGTGTCCGTGTCTGAATCGGTATCGGTATCAGAGTCAGTATCAGTATCAGAGTCAGTATCGGTATCCGTGTCAGTATCTGTGTCAGTATCCGTATCGGTATCCGTGTCAGTATCGGTATCCGTGTCTGAATCGGTATCGGTATCAGAGTCGGTATCAGTATCAGAGTCTGTATCAGTATCCGTATCCGTGTCCGTGTCGGTATCGGAGTCAGTATCTGTGTCCGTGTCTGAATCGGTATCCGTGTCCGTATCAGAGTCAGTGTCTGTATCAGTATCTGAGTCTGTATCGGTATCAGTATCAGAATCTGTGTCTGTATCCGTGTCCGTATCAGTATCTGAATCGGAGTCAGTATCAGTATCTGTATCGGTATCCGTATCAGAGTCGGTATCTGTGTCTGTGTCCGTATCCGAGTCAGTGTCGGTATCTGTATCCGAATCGGTGTCCGTATCTGAATCTGTGTCAGAATCAGTATCGGTATCAGTATCGGAGTCGGTGTCGGTATCTGTATCAGTATCTGTGTCAGTATCTGTGTCAGTATCTGTATCAGTGTCAGTATCTGAATCCGAGTCAGTATCAGTATCGGTATCTGTGTCCGTATCAGAGTCAGTATCTGTATCGGAGTCAGTATCCGTATCAGTATCTGTGTCGGTATCGGTGTCTGAATCGGAATCGGTATCAGAGTCAGTATCCGTATCAGAGTCAGTATCTGAGTCGGTATCCGTATCAGAGTCGGTATCCGTGTCGGTATCTGAATCAGAGTCAGTATCTGTATCGGAGTCCGTATCCGTGTCAGAGTCGGTGTCAGTATCAGTATCCGAGTCAGTATCCGTGTCAGTATCTGTATCTGTGTCGGTATCCGAGTCAGAGTCGGTATCCGTGTCAGTATCAGTATCCGTGTCCGTATCTGTATCCGTGTCCGTATCCGTATCAGTATCGGAGTCGGTATCAGTATCTGTGTCCGAATCAGTATCCGTGTCTGAGTCGGTATCGGAGTCTGTGTCGGTGTCCGAATCAGTATCTGAGTCCGTATCAGTATCCGTGTCGGTATCCGAATCCGTGTCTGAGTCAGTATCTGTGTCAGTATCGGTGTCTGTATCAGTATCCGAGTCGGTATCAGTATCGGTGTCCGTATCTGTGTCGGTGTCCGTGTCCGTATCGGTATCCGTGTCGGAGTCGGAGTCGGTATCGGAATCTGAGTCAGTGTCGGTATCCGTGTCGGTATCCGTATCTGTGTCTGAGTCTGTGTCGGTATCCGTATCTGTGTCTGAGTCTGTGTCGGTGTCCGTATCCGTATCGGTATCCGTGTCCGTATCAGTATCCGAGTCAGTATCAGTATCGGTGTCTGTATCAGTGTCAGTGTCTGAATCCGTGTCGGTATCCGTATCGGAATCTGAGTCAGTGTCAGTATCAGAGTCTGTGTCAGTATCGGTATCAGAGTCAGAGTCAGTATCGGAGTCAGTATCCGTGTCGGTATCCGAATCCGTGTCTGAGTCAGTATCTGTGTCAGTATCGGTGTCTGTATCAGTATCCGAGTCGGTATCAGTATCGGTGTCCGTATCTGTGTCGGTGTCCGTGTCCGTATCGGTATCCGTGTCGGAGTCGGAGTCGGTATCGGAATCTGAGTCAGTGTCGGTATCCGTGTCGGTATCCGTATCTGTGTCTGAGTCTGTGTCGGTATCCGTATCTGTGTCTGAGTCTGTGTCGGTGTCCGTATCCGTATCGGTATCCGTGTCCGTATCAGTATCCGAGTCAGTATCAGTATCGGTGTCTGTATCAGTGTCAGTGTCTGAATCCGTGTCGGTATCCGTATCGGAATCTGAGTCAGTGTCAGTATCAGAGTCTGTGTCAGTATCGGTATCAGAGTCAGAGTCAGTATCGGAGTCAGTATCAGTATCGGTATCTGTGTCCGTATCAGAGTCAGTATCTGTGTCGGTATCCGTGTCAGTATCAGTATCGGTGTCGGTATCAGTATCCGTGTCAGTATCAGTATCGGTATCGGAGTCGGTATCAGTATCCGAGTCAGTATCTGTGTCGGTATCGGAATCTGAGTCAGTGTCGGTATCCGTGTCCGTATCAGTATCGGTATCCGTGTCGGTATCAGAGTCCGTGTCAGTATCCGCATCGGTATCCGTGTCGGTGTCTGAATCGGTATCCGTGTCTGTATCAGTATCGGTATCCGTGTCAGTATCAGTATCGGTATCCGTGTCAGTATCAGTATCGGTATCCGTGTCAGTATCTGTATCCGAGTCGGTATCCGTATCCGAGTCGGTATCCGTGTCTGTATCAGTATCGGTATCGGTATCCGTATCTGTGTCAGTGTCGGTATCTGTGTCGGTATCAGTATCGGTATCCGAGTCGGTATCTGAATCAGAGTCTGTATCCGTATCCGTATCGGAGTCAGTATCGGTATCGGAGTCGGTATCTGTGTCTGTGTCTGTGTCGGTGTCCGTATCGGTATCCGTGTCCGTGTCCGTATCAGTGTCCGTATCTGAATCAGAGTCTGTATCCGTGTCCGAATCAGTATCGGTATCAGTATCGGAGTCTGTGTCGGTATCGGTATCAGTATCGGAGTCTGTATCCGTGTCCGTATCAGTATCGGTATCCGTATCAGAGTCTGTATCCGTATCAGTATCCGAGTCAGTATCGGAGTCGGTATCGGAGTCGGTATCTGTGTCGGTATCCGTATCCGTATCCGAGTCGGTATCTGTGTCGGTATCCGTGTCCGTGTCGGTATCTGTGTCGGTATCCGTGTCGGTATCGGTATCTGTGTCGGTATCCGTGTCCGTGTCGGTATCGGAATCTGAGTCAGTGTCGGTATCTGTGTCGGTATCGGAATCCGAGTCCGTATCAGTATCGGTGTCTGTATCAGTATCCGAGTCGGTATCAGAGTCCGTGTCAGTATCCGTATCGGTATCCGTGTCGGTGTCTGAATCGGTATCCGTATCCGTGTCCGTATCGGTATCCGAGTCAGTATCCGTGTCGGAGTCAGTATCCGTATCGGTGTCTGTATCAGTATCCGAGTCAGTATCGGTATCGGAGTCGGTATCGGTATCCGTGTCGGTATCGGTATCCGTGTCGGTATCGGTATCCGAGTCAGTATCTGAATCAGAGTCTGTGTCAGTATCAGAGTCTGTATCGGTATCCGTGTCGGTATCGGAATCTGAGTCAGTGTCAGTGTCGGTATCTGTATCAGTATCCGAGTCGGTATCAGAGTCCGTGTCAGTATCAGTATCGGTGTCTGTATCAGTATCCGAGTCGGTATCAGAGTCCGTGTCAGTATCCGTATCGGTATCCGAGTCCGTATCCGTATCGGTGTCGGTATCAGTATCCGAGTCAGTATCGGTATCCGAGTCAGTATCGGTATCGGAGTCGGTATCCGTATCCGTGTCGGTATCGGTATCCGTGTCGGTATCGGTATCCGAGTCCGTATCTGAATCAGAGTCTGTGTCAGTATCCGAGTCTGTATCGGTATCCGTGTCGGTATCCGTGTCTGAGTCGGTGTCGGTATCGGTATCCGAGTCTGTATCTGTGTCTGAGTCGGTGTCGGTATCGGTATCCGAGTCTGTATCTGTGTCCGTATCTGAGTCCGTGTCTGAATCTGAGTCCGTATCTGTGTCCGAGTCTGTATCAGTATCCGTGTCGGTATCCGTGTCGGTATCAGTATCAGTATCGGTATCTGTGTCTGAATCGGTATCCGTATCGGTATCAGAGTCAGTATCTGAATCAGAGTCTGTATCCGTGTCTGTATCCGTGTCGGTATCAGAGTCAGTATCGGTATCCGTATCCGTGTCAGTATCTGTGTCAGTATCGGAGTCGGTATCCGTATCTGTGTCCGTGTCGGTATCAGAGTCAGTATCGGTATCCGTGTCGGTATCTGAATCCGAGTCAGTATCTGTATCGGAGTCCGTATCCGTGTCAGAGTCGGTGTCGGTATCGGTATCGGTATCAGAGTCAGTATCAGTATCCGTGTCAGTATCTGAGTCGGTATCCGTATCGGTATCGGAGTCAGTATCTGTATCAGAGTCTGTGTCTGAATCCGTATCGGTATCTGTGTCGGTGTCGGAGTCGGTATCCGAATCAGTGTCAGTATCTGAGTCAGTATCCGTGTCGGTGTCCGAATCAGTATCGGTGTCAGTGTCTGAGTCGGTATCCGTATCGGTATCGGAGTCAGTATCTGTATCAGAGTCTGTGTCTGAATCCGTATCGGTATCTGTGTCGGTGTCGGAGTCGGTATCCGAATCAGTGTCAGTATCTGAGTCAGTATCCGTGTCGGTGTCCGAATCAGTATCGGTGTCAGTGTCTGAATCGGTATCCGTATCTGTATCAGTATCTGAATCAGAGTCAGTATCCGTATCTGAATCCGTGTCAGTATCTGAGTCTGTGTCTGTATCTGTATCAGTATCGGTATCCGTGTCCGAATCCGTATCTGTGTCAGTGTCGGAGTCAGTATCCGTATCCGTGTCAGTATCAGTATCAGTGTCGGTATCCGTATCAGTATCCGAGTCGGTATCCGTGTCTGTGTCAGTATCGGTATCTGTGTCGGTATCCGTGTCTGTATCAGTATCCGTATCTGTGTCTGTATCTGTGTCTGTATCTGTGTCAGAATCGGTATCCGTATCCGAGTCGGTATCCGTGTCGGTATCAGTATCCGTATCGGAATCAGTATCGGTATCCGTGTCGGTATCTGAATCAGTATCGGTATCCGTGTCGGTATCTGAATCAGTATCGGTATCCGTGTCGGTATCTGAATCAGAGTCAGTATCCGTGTCGGTATCGGAATCAGTATCGGTATCCGTGTCGGTATCTGAATCAGAGTCAGTATCCGTGTCAGAGTCGGTGTCTGTATCCGTATCAGTATCCGTGTCAGTATCGGAGTCAGTATCGGTATCGGAGTCGGTATCTGTGTCGGTGTCGGTATCAGTATCAGTGTCCGTATCGGTGTCAGAGTCGGTATCGGAGTCTGAGTCGGTGTCGGTATCCGTGTCGGTATCTGTGTCAGTATCTGAGTCCGTGTCTGAATCTGAGTCCGTATCTGTGTCCGAGTCAGTATCAGTATCCGAGTCAGTATCGGTATCCGTGTCTGTGTCGGTATCAGTATCTGTGTCAGAGTCAGTATCAGTGTCGGTATCAGTATCGGTATCCGTATCGGAGTCCGTATCAGCATCCGAGTCAGTATCCGTGTCTGTGTCAGTATCGGTATCTGTATCAGTATCTGTGTCTGTATCGGTATCGGTATCTGTATCCGAGTCGGTATCCGTATCCGTGTCGGTATCCGTGTCTGTATCAGTATCAGTATCTGTGTCGGTATCGGTGTCAGTATCGGTATCGGTATCTGTGTCGGTATCCGTATCCGAGTCAGTGTCGGTGTCGGTATCCGTATCAGTATCCGTGTCCGTATCAGTATCTGTGTCAGTATCGGAGTCCGTATCCGTATCAGTATCCGCGTCCGTATCCGTATCTCCACCTAGTGAATCTGCCGCCAACTGAGCCCAGTAACCGGCATCGTCAGCCGCCGCAGCGGCCTGCTCTTGCGCCTTCTTCGCTTTCGCCGCCTCTTCGGCTGCTACCTTAGCGTAACTGGATGCCGCCGCATTATCGCCAGCCGCTTCGTGCGCCTTAGCTTGTTCGTGGGCCTCCTTTGCCGCGGCAGCGGCACTAGAAGCAGCGGCCGCTGCATCACTCGCTGCTTGAGCTGCTTCCTGCGCCTTTTGCGCGTAAGAACTAGCCGTCGAATTACTGTCAGAATAGTTTCCAGCAACGTTTGCGTAGGAGTTAGCGACTGATTCATATTCTGAAGCTGAGTTCGCATAATCGTTTGCCTGGCTCGCCGCCGAGGAAGAATCACCCGTCGCAACCGCATTCACGGTTAAAGTTGCTTCCCCGACCTTCATTTCAGTAGTCGTACTGTTACCATTCTCATCGGTCGTTGTGATCGTTACGATCAAATAGTACTTACCACTCTGGCCAGTTTTGACATCCGTAAATGACAAGTACGGACTATTAGCGCCTTCAATTAGCGTCACGTTTCCGTTTTCGTCAATAAAGTACCATTGATAAGTGGAGTTCTCATCGACAACGTTAGCGTCGCCCACTGGATGCCATTCAAAATCATCACCCGCTGAAACGTTTTGATCTTCTAGTCCGTTCCCAATCGTGATGGTCTTAGTTGCCGTATAAACGGACCCATCCGCGTTGGTGATTGTTACCGTAATCGTCACCGTCCCAGCCTTGTAGACGGTCAGTAAACCGGAGTCGTCGATGGTCGCAATACTGGAGTCACTCGTACTCCACGTGATGGTCCCAGTCGCGTTCCCCGGGTTCGTGATGCTAACGTACTGGCCGGTCGTATTGTCCTTTTCGTTATTTCCAGTTGGGAGGACAATGTAGTCGTCACCATCAATTTCAATCCCGGTTGCCGGAATATCTTTGTCATAAATGTGAACTTCAGCACCATCACTGGCAAACGTCGTACTTCCTACTAAATTATTAAAAACTGAAATCATCTGGAACACCATTGTTCCAGTATAATCGGCACTGACTTCAAAGATCAGTGTGCTTCGACCCTTGTTGTACGTCGGTACGAGAACGCCACTCCCATCATTATTGGATTCCTCAATAATGGTAATGTAACCCTTCGCCGCCGCATCAGCCGCCGTCATCCAGGTTCCGTTAATTTGCACGTACCAAGTCGTTTTAACTCCGAAGGAATAGTACCCCAGCGCCCGTGAGCTGGAACCAGATAGCGTGACCCGCGATCCCGACTTAATCGAAGTAACCTTGGTCGGTTGCGAAGTCATCCCACCGTCAGTAATGATGCCAAGAATGGTTGAAACGTTCCCGGTATTTTTATTATCCTTTAAAGTTCCTAAATCGTTGGAGTAATTAATCGCTTGAACCGCTAAATCCTTAGCCTCATCCGCTTGCTGGGCAGCCGTTGCCGCGTAAGCTCCCGCTTCCGCTGCCGCACTACTTGCAGCGTTCACGTAGGAACTAGCCGCCGCAAAATCGCCCGCTGCAATTGCGGAAGTCGCTTGGCTCATGTACTGGGCCGCTAAGCTAGCCGCTTCACTAGCCGAATTAGCCGCCCGGGCTACATCAGCTGCCTTAGCGTTCGTTTGGTTAGCATACGACTTACCGAGATCCGTGTTTTGCTTATAACCCCCCGTTTTATCTTGAACATTTTGGTTAGCGGAAGATGCCGCTGCATTCGCAGCCGCCGCCGCACTCGAAGCCGCCGCTGCTAAGGAATTGTAGTAGGCTGCCTGTGAGTTAACTACGGCCATCGTCAGCGCAGAAGCCGCACTAGAGGCTGCTTGCAATTGATTGGTCGCATTCTTAAGCCATAAATCAGCAGCACTTGATTGGTAAGCTGCCGAGCTATAATTACCTTCAGCTGCATACGAGGCCGCTAGACTAGCCGCCGTTGCCGCTTGATCCGCATAGGACTTAGCCGCTGCGGCCGCCGAAGCCGCCGCCGAGTTATACGCCGCCGTCGTTGCATCGTTAAATTGACTACCCCCGGTGTTGTAGGCGTTCGCAGCGTCGGCCGCGTTTGAGGCCGCCTGGTTAGCTTGATTAGCCGCCGAACTCGCCGCCGAAGCTGCTCCCGCTGCATAACTCGAACCAAGATAGTCGTTTGCGTTTGAACCCCCATTTTCAGAAGTTGAAACTTGGAGGGCTTTTTCAACAAAGTTTAAAGCTTCCGTTGCCGCTGAGCGGGCTTGGCTGGCATAATTTTCAGCCTGACTGGCATAGTCCGCCGCCGCTAACGCGTATGAACTAGCTGCTTCATAATTACCACTCGCTTCGGCGGCCGCCGCACTCGCCTGCGCCGCCTTAGCCGCACTTGCGGCTTCCATTGCCTGAACCGCATAGCTTGCCGCTTTCTTTTGCGCCGCATAGGCCGAGTTCATGTGGTCCGTTGAAAGCGCACCGGATAAATCAATGGAATCTTCAGCATTCTTAATCGCATCAGCCGCGTTATTGGCCGCGGAATTTGCAGAAGAGGCCGAACTGTTCGCCGTGTTCGCAGAGCTGTCCGCCTGCTGCGTGTAGGTCCCATTTGGATCAGTCACGACGATGGTTAAAACGTTTCCGGACGCCTTAAACGGGTCGCTAATCAAGTACTTACGCTTCGACCCACTAACTGTCGCTTGGAAGTAGTACGTTCCGGCCGTTTTCATAGCGGCTAAATAACTCTCCAAGCTCGCTCCGTCAATGATTTTCCAAGTATTACCATCCGTTGAAACGTACCACACGTATGTCGCCGTTCCAACCAGACTATAACCGCTCCCCAGATCCAACGTATTCGTAATATTAATTGACTCGCCAACCTTGATGGTTTCGGTCGTCGTATTCGAAACCAACGTGGCCCCATCATTAACGACCTGTTCACCGGTTGTATCACTCGCAAACCGCTTCGCCAAGTCCGCGTTTTGCGCCGCTACCTTAGCATAGTTTTCCGCATCGGTCGCCGCGTTTTTGGCAATCCGCATTAGCGCATCCGCCGCTTCCGGCGTAGCTGCCGTTTTAGCCGCCGTTGCCGCCGAACTAGCTGTTTGGGCCGCCGTTGCTGCTTTAGCCGCAGCATCTGCTGCTAAGGATGCGTAGTTCTGGGCTTGCGTTCCGTTGTATTTGCCAGCTTCCTGGGCCGAGCTACTTGCCGCGTTGCTCTGATTTGCCGCGACGGACGCACTGGAGCTGGCGTTTGTTGCGATGTTTTTAATGGCTAGTTGGTTAGCCTGACTGGCACTGGCTTCAGCTGCCGTACCAGCACCGGTTGCAGTGTTACCCGCCTTGATGGCCGCATCCATGGCCGTTCCCACTTGCGTGTACGCCGCGCTAGTTGCTTCATAATCACCATTCGCTGCGTTGGTTTGAACCGCTTGAAAGGCCGTGTAAGCCGTTGCCGCCGCACTCTTAGCCGCATCCGCTGCTGCTTGGGCCGCAACTGCATTACTGCTCGCCGCATTGTAAGCCGCCGAAACCGCTGCATCACCCTTATTATACTGAGTCGCCAGGTAAGCACTACTTGCGGCTTTGGCCGCGGAGTTAGCCGCTTCCTCAGCTGCCTTAGCTGCCGAACTCGCCGCCGCATAACTACTGTTCGCGAGATCAACCATCCCCTGAGTCGCACCCTGACGACCATCCGCTGCTGCCTGCGAAGCCGCATCGGCCGCGGCAATCGCCCGTTCAGCTGCTGAACTCGCCGCACTTAACGCTTTCACATATTCGGCTAAGTTGGTACTAGTCGTCCCAACTTCGTCATCCATCGCTTGCGAATACATGTTAGCTAGACTGGAATAATGCGCCGCAAGGTCCGCTGCCACCACCGCTTCTTGATAAGCACTATTGGCCGCGCTCGCGGCATTTTGGGTCGTCGAATTCTTAACTAACTGGGCGTAACTACTTGCAGCCGCCGCATTTGAGGCCGCCTTAGCTTTCGCTTCAGCTGCCGCACTCGCATTATCATTACTGGTATTGTTGGCAACCTGCGCTGGTTGCGTTGCCGTAGAACTGGCCGCCGCACTGGCTTGGGATTTAGCAGCCGCCGAACTAGTCGTAGTTTCTGCAGCTGAACTAGCCGAAGAACTGGCCGCCGCACTACTCGTTTGATCCTTGGTGGCCGCACTTGATTGACCTTGTTCCTGCGACTCATTGGTTGACGCGCTGGTATCTACCGGCGTGTCGTTTGCCGCTGATTGTGTCCGCGTTTCCGTTGACTGGGCCGCAGCCGCCAACTCGGACTGAGTTGCTGATTCCGGTTGAACCGGCGTCGATTGATTACTTTGGTTAGTATCTAAACTTTCCGTATCCGCCGCTTCAGAACGACTCTGGGTGGTCGCTGCCGAACTAACCGAAGTAGCTTCCGTCGAAACTGATTTACCCGTTTGACTATTAGCCCCTTGAGAAATCAAATCGGAATTCCGACTGCTATCAGTTTGGGAAGAAACTGAAACATTGGTTACGGTGGTAGGCGTATTCGTCGCTCCCGCTGATTGGGACGCGGCTAACGCTGCCGCTTGAGCCGCCAATAGTACGTCATCATCTTGTTCCACCGGTTCATTAGGATTTGTGACCGCCTCGTCAGTTGGTGACGCCTTAACGACGAGGGCCGGATTTTGATCAGCCGTCTGACTTGCTGTCGTCTGATCCGCATGGGCAACGGTGTGGATTGCCCCCGTTAATGCAAAGGAAGCAATGGTTGTAAATACCCAGGATTTACCAACCTTAAACATCTTATAATGGAGCTTAGGATCGCCATTAAAGGCCTTATTTCTCAGAAATTTCATTGGTTTGCCCTCTTTCTTTACCCATCGCGGGGTCAACTGTCGTCTTTGTTTTAAACTAGAACGGCAATAAAAGCCATTGACGATTAAGGCACTTTACCTTCAATGACGACTTTACCGCGTTCTTTGTATATTTATATTATATATTCTAAATAATAACGATGCTAATAAATATTAATCGAAATTTTTCAACGTAATTATTTCTCCCAAGGATATTTACCATTTTCATCTTTCGGCGTTGCACGCATCATTTTGCGCGTTCCTTCGTCTAACTCATGTTTGGTTCGATGCCGGTTACGATGTCTAATCCACAAAACCAGACCGCCCAGTAAGAGGTAGGCACCTAACCGAATGGCCATTTTTAAAGTTCCATAAGCTGATAGAACGACCATCAAAAATCACCCCTTTACGTCACCCACTAAACTGCGGTGATTCGTTTAATGACAAAAAATAAGAACCGCCATCGTCTAGTTGGCCTGATCATGATTAAACAAATGTGCTAATCAACGGATTGGTTTCGACTGTTACTCAGATGAAAGCGATTGATTCTTCTACGCTAGTATTTATATCATATAAATTTTAATCATGCATGGATTTGCGCACGTAAATTATAAATAAATAATTTATAACTTGCGCAAAACGCGCCACTATAATATATTTAGCTCAATTAGACTAACCCGAAAGGAACTTACCGATGCGTTTAATTGATTTTAAATTATCAACGGCTGATTTATGGCAAGGATTGCCATTATACTTGGAAACTTCAAAACACGCCCGGATTGCCATCAACGCTTTACAGTTGCATGACCACCAGTTAATCTTAATTCCAGCGGCCCGCCAGCACCCCCTTACCTTGGACCAGTTCAACGCTCGAACCCGTCAAATTGGCGGTCAGACCCAGCTTTACGTGCAGGCCAATCCGACGCCCTTACGCTTGTTTGGCTACCGAATTGAAAATCAGCAACTGTTATTGGGCTAACCAAAAGCCGTCATTTTCGTGCATGCGCTTTCAATTTACTTCATAAAAATCACGCCTAAAAAAGCGCTTGGCCATCGCCAAGCGCTCCTTAACCGCATTCACCAGTTCAATTAATCCATGAACTGGAACGCGTAATCTAAAATCTGAATTGTATCATCATTCTTGGCACCTGCGGCCCGTAAGGCGTCATCAACGCCCATCCCGCGGAGTTGCCGTGCAAACCGCATCAAACTTTCTTCGTGGTTCAAATCGGTCATCTTGAAGAGCCGTTCGAGCTTTTCACCACTCAAGACATACAAGCCCTCTTCTGGGTTTTCAACCTTAAAGTCAGGGTTCGCATCCGTCGTGTAATCCCGGTGTTCAACGTCATCGACACCCTTAACTGGGAACTGGGGCGTCTTATCTAATAAGTCAGCCGTCTGCGCTAACAAGGCCGTTAACCCCTGCTGCGTGATGGCAGAAATTGGATAAACGGCTGGTACCGTTTCGAAGGTGTTGTCCTGCGCCAACTTAACCTTAAACTTTGCCAGGTTGTCCGCCGCGTCTGGCATATCCATTTTGGTTGCAACCACGATTTGTGGCCGTTTCAACAAATCGGGATCATAACTAGTCAACTCATGATTGATTTTGACGTAATCATCAAACGGATCATTTTCTTCAATCCCACTCATATCCACTAAGTGTAAAATGACCCGGGTCCGTTCAATATGACGCAGGAACTGAATTCCCAAGCCAACTCCGTTTGCCGCCCCTTCAATTAATCCAGGTAAGTCGGCCATTACAAAATCGCGGCCATCATCTAAGCGCACCATACCAAGGTTGGGGACCAAGGTTGTAAAGTGGTACGCCCCAATCTTGGGCTTAGCACTCGTGACAACTGATAAGAGTGTCGACTTCCCAACCGAAGGAAAGCCCACTAAACCGACGTCCGCAAGCACCTTTAGCTCCATCCGAATCGTTAGCTCGCCACCCGGCTCACCATTTTCCGCAATTTCTGGAGCCGGATTTTTAGGACTGGCAAAATGGATGTTTCCGCGACCACCCCGACCGCCCTTAGCAACAACTAAGCGCTGGTCCTTCTCCGTAATATCACCAATTAACTTGCCGGTGTCAGCGTCCGTCACGACCGTTCCTAATGGGACGTTAATCACTTTGTCCTGTGCGGACCGCCCCGTCATTTGCTTGATCATCCCGTTACCGCCGTTATCGGCTTTGAATTTACGCGTATACCGGAAATCCATCAAGGTGCGTAACCCTTCATCGGCTTGCAAAATAATACTGCCTCCGCGGCCACCATCACCACCGGCCGGACCGCCATTCGGCACGAACTTTTCACGGCGGAAAGCAACCATGCCGTTACCACCGTTACCGGCCTTTACATCTACTTTTACTTGATCAACAAACATGTTTTTCCCCTGTTTCTTCTATATTATTTATCTACGAAAGGTTTCGTGCGAAATTAGATACCTGACCTAGTATACAAATGTTCGCGCGCTTCGTCAAAAGTTCTGCGGCCAACGGCCACTAAACTCCGGGTTTGCGTCTCCGTGACTTTTTCAATGACGGTTTTTGAACTTTTTTGACGTTTTTTGAATGTTTTTGTTGCGTTTTGATAGTTGAACGCGTATATTAGTCTGCGGAGGGATTTGAAAATGCTTACAGAGGAACGGCAACAATACATTCTAAATGCGATTCGTTTTAAGGGCATTATTAAAATCAAGGACATCTGTTCCAAAACGAATTGTTCAGAGTCAACGGCCCGCCGTGACTTGCAACAACTCGAAGAACAGGGGGAACTCGTTCGCGTCCACGGTGGCGCGAAATACATGAACTCACTCCAAGAGGAACCGGCCATGAACGACAAGGTTTCCCGCAACGTTGATGCTAAGGACCAGATTGCTCAGCAAGCTGTCGCTAACATTCAAATTGACGACGTGATTTACTTGGACGCGGGGACCTCAACCCTCGCCATGATTCACCATTTAAATCCCGGCTACAACTTACGGGTCGTTACTAACGGGGTCGTCCACGCATCCGCACTAGCGGATATGGGGATTAAAACCTACCTATTAGGTGGCAATTTAAAAAACGTTACCAAGGCCGTTATTGGTCCCGAAGCCGTCAAATCGTTACAGGAGTATCGGTTCAACAAAGTTTTCCTAGGAATCAACGGTGTCCACCCGAAATTTGGGTTAACAACGCCCGATCCCGACGAAGCGATCGTTAAAAAAACGGCCATCGCGCAAAGCGAAGAAAGTTTTATCCTGGCCGATAGTTCCAAATTCGACCACGTCTCGTTCGCCCGGGTCACTGATCTTGCCAGCGCAACGATCATCACGGGTAAGTTAACCCCGACCCTGGCCGAACAGTATCAGCCATTAACTACCATTCAGGAGGTTAAATCATGATTTATACCATTACCGTCAATCCATCGATTGATTACGTGGTGCAACTCCCCCACATGGCACTCGGTAGCGTGAACCGCTTAGCGCACACTGCTAAATTGCCTGGTGGTAAGGGAATCAACGTTTCACAAATTTTAAACGACTTAGAACAGCCGAACCGCGCCCTCGGGTTCATCGGTGGTTTTACGGGTGATTTCATTCATACCGCTTTAAAGGCGAAGGGGTTGGATTGCCACTTCACACAAATTGCGGATGATACCCGCATCAACGTCAAGATTCACGCCGACGAAGAAACCGAATTAAACGGGGCCGGCCCTGATAT
The DNA here is from genome assembly GCF_005405425.1 of Lactiplantibacillus modestisalitolerans. GTDB lineage: Bacteria > Bacillota > Bacilli > Lactobacillales > Lactobacillaceae > Lactiplantibacillus > Lactiplantibacillus modestisalitolerans. The sequence continues at coordinate 25,540 of NZ_BJEA01000016.1, forward strand.
CACCGCTAACGAAATCGACCAATTCTATCAAGAATTAGCCGGGTTAACCCCCGACGACGTTGTCGTAATGTCCGGTAGTCTCGCACCCAGTCTTCCCGATAGTTTCTATTATGATATTATTCAAAAAGTGGAAGCAGCTGGCGCGAACTTTGTGATTGACACGACTGGTGAAGCCCTCAAAAAGACACTTCCTAGCCATCCGTTGGTCGTTAAACCCAATAACCATGAATTAGCTGATTACTACCACACGACCTTTAATAATCAAGCCGACATCATTGCGGCTGGTAAACGGATGCTCGCTGAAGGGGCTCAACACGTTTTAATTTCAATGGCCGGTGACGGTGGTTTATTAATTACACCAGACGCCGTTTACTTCAGCCCTGCCCCTAAGGGAACCGTCATCAATTCAGTTGGTGCTGGTGACTCAATGATTGGTGGCTTTGTTGGTACTTTTGCTAAGACGCACGACGCCGTTGAGAGTTTCCGTTACGGCTTAGCTTGCGGTTCCGCAACCGCCTTCTCAGAAGACATTGCCACCCGCGCTAAGATCGATGAAATTTTACCGCTCATTAAGATTGAACAATTAACAAACTAACATTTCCAGAAAGGACTGTTACCAGAAAATGGATATCCGCGATTTACTATTAAAAGATGTCATGATCATGGACATGCAAGCCACGACCAAGGACGAGGCCATTGATGAGTTAGTTCATAAGTATGCTGAACAAGGCGTCATCAACGACGAAGCCCTTTACAAGCAGGACATCATTAAGCGCGAAGCCGAATCAACGACCGGGATTGGTGATGGAATTGCCATGCCCCACGCTAAGGACAAGGCGGTTCAACGCGCCACCGTCATGTTCGCTAAGAGTAAAAACGGGGTTGACTTCAACGCCCTTGACGGCCAGCCGGTCCACCTCTTCTTCATGATTGCCGCTCCCGAAGGTGCGAACAACACCCATTTGGCTGCGTTAGCCGCCCTCTCGAGTTTACTGATCGACCCAACCTTGGTTGGAAAACTCAAAGAAGCGCAAACCCCTGAAGAAGTGCAACAATTATTTGCCGACGCCCAAGCTGCGAAGGAAGAAAAGGATGCGAAGGATCAAGCAGCGCAAGCGGAAAAGAAAGCCGCTGAAAGTAGTGCTAAGGCTGATACAAAACGTCCTTACATCGTTGGGGTCACCGCTTGTCCTAACGGGATTGCCCACACCTACATGGCCGAAGCCGCGCTAATCAAAGCTGGTGAGGCCGCTGGGGTTGATATTAAAATTGAAACGAACGGTTCTGAAGGGGTCAAGCACCTCTTAACGACGGACGAAATTGCCAATGCCGACGGGGTTGTGATTGCCGCTGATAAAAAAGTCAAGATGGCCCGTTTCGATGGTAAGCACCTCGTTAACCGGCCCGTTATCGACGGAATCAACAAAGCCGATGATTTGATTCAGGAAGCCTTAAATGGTAAAGCCCCCATCTATCACGATGCTGACGCTGGCGACGACGCCGACGACGCTGAGGGAAATTCAAACGGGAGCGTTTGGGGCGAAGTTTATAAAGACCTGATGAACGGGATTTCCCACATGTTACCATTCGTTGTTGGTGGTGGGATCCTAATGGCCCTCTCCTTCATCATTGAACAATTTACGGGTGGCAAGAGTTTAGCCTTCACCTTCTTTAACCAGGCTGGGAACATGGCCTTCGCCTTCATGGTTCCCGTTTTGGCGGGTTACATTGCCGAATCGATTGGTGACCGCCCCGCGCTGATGCCCGGGTTCGTTGGTGGATTTATGGCCACCGTTTATACCGGTGCCTATGGTGGGGTCTACACCGCTTCAATCGCCGCTAACGCTAAGAGCCCAGCCGGCTTCTTAGGTGGGATTGCCGCCGGGTTCCTGGCTGGTTACATTACCGTTCTTTTGAAGAAGTGGACGAAGCACATTCCACAATCCTTAGACGGGATGAAGCCAATGTTGATTTTCCCAATCTTGGGCTTGTTGATCATGGCCGCGTTAATGTTCTTTATCATTAACCCAATTTTCTCCGTCATCAACGAATGGATTACCCACTTCCTGAACTCAATGGGTACTGGAAACGCCGTTATTCTTGGTTTAGTGCTCGGTGGGATGATGTCCATCGATATGGGTGGTCCTTTCAACAAGGCCGCTTACGTCTTCGCGACCGGGGCCTTCACGGCAACTAACGATGGGAACTTAATGGCCGCCGTAATGGCTGGTGGGATGGTTCCACCGTTGGCAACCGCGATTGCCACAGCCTTCTGGCCAAAGAAGTTTACGGACGACGAACGCAAAGCTGGGATTTCCAACTGGCTACTTGGGATTTCCTTCATTACTGAAGGTGCCATTCCATTCGCCACGGCCGACCCAGTGCACGTAATCGGTTCTAGTGTGATTGGGGCCGCCATTGCCGGTGGTTTAACCCAATTCTGGGGCGTTGCGGTTCCCGCACCCCACGGTGGTTTGTGGGTTTCACTCTTAGCAACGAACATCTGGGGCTACATCGCCGCGACGGTCATCGGTGCCGTCATTGCTGGTGTCATTCTTGGTCTTTGGAAACCTGCTAAGAAAGCTTAATTTAATTTCAAAAAACGACGACTCTTCGGAGCCGTCGTTTTTTCGGCTCTATACCACTTGGCGTTGAGGTTGCCGCCAGCAGCGGGTGTAACCGGGTGGCTGGAACACTGCGGGCATCGATTTGAGCTCACTCAGAAAACCACTGAGCAATCTCAAATTCGAGCCTTATTCTAAGCCGGAAGCACCCCACTTCCGGCCAAGAATAATTTCGCAGTTGAGCCATGGTTACACCCGTTGCTGGCTAGACTGGCTTTTATATTGAGTCTCACGGGTTACGCTAGTAAGTCTTAATTAATGAAGCCGATTCCGCAGAACGGTTACTAAACATAACGTAATCTTGCTTGCTATTTTGCTAGTCTCAACGAATTGATTGAAAATTCAATTGGCAGCCTTCATAGCAAATCAGCACCAAATATCATAGACCCGTTTTTTCTTTGTGCACAAACAAGTTATTATCTAAAACCGCAATCAAACGGGTATAATGAAATTATTAATTCATTTATAGAACCGAGACGATTAACGATGACCAATAAGTTCAAAACGCCCCTACTAGTATTAGCACTCAGTTGTGTTTTATTACTGGGAGCTTGTCAAAAAAAGTCCGCTAAGCAGACCACTCCCGTTCAGGGGCGCACCCTAACGGCAATGGTGATTAGCGACGACCACGTTATTGCACCAAGCTTACACGATAACGGCTCATCTTTTCAGACCTACGCCGAAAATGACGGCGGCGCCGATTTAAAGTATAGCGCTACGATCTTCAAAGCTTTTATTGAAAAGGCCCTTCAAACGCACCCGGACGTGTTACTGATTTCGGGCGACATTACCAATAACGGCGAAAAAGCGAGTCACGAGTACGTCGCTCGCCAGTTAAAGCGCTTACATAGACAAGGGATTCGGGTTTACGTCGTCCCGGGTAATCACGATATTAATAATCCCCTTACCCGCCGCTTCAAAGGCAAACACCAGTACGAGGCCAGCGGAGTTGGACCCGAAGAGTTTACCAAAATTTACAAACAGGCGGGTTACGGGCAAGCCGCCGAAACCGATCCTAACTCATTAAGTTACCTTGCCAAGCCCAGTGCTAAAACCTGGTTTCTCATGCTTAATTCAGCGATTTATCGTGGGAACTACCAACAAGGTAGCTCCACGGTCGGCGGCGGTTTAACTGACGGCACCCTTAAGTGGGTCGCCAAGATTGGTAAACAGGCTAAAAAGCAAGGCGCCACCGTTATCCCGGTACTGCACCATAACACGATGGATCACATGATGATTCATCAGGACTACACGATTGGCTACGCGGAACAGGTTCGCGACGTTTTCACCAAGGCGGGGATCAAGCTAGCACTAACCGGCCACATTCACGCGCAGAACATTGCCAGTCAGCAGGTCAACGGTCAAACACTGACCGACATCGCGAGCGGCTCCCTCATTATTGGCTCACACTACTACGGGACCCTTAAAATTGACCAGAAAACCGGGCGCGCGGACTACCACGCTACGCCGTTAGACGTTTCAGGCTATCTGCAGCGTACCCAGGATGCGGCAGCAGCCCGGGCCTTTAAAAAGTATGATCACCACGTACTCTACGCCGCCGGGTACAACGCGGCCATCGCCCAACTTTACGAAACACGGGACGAAAACCACCTGACGACCAAGCAGGTCCAGCAACTGGCCGCCGGAATGGGGCAAGCCAACATTGCCATGTTCCGCGGAACGCCCCCGGAACGGTCCGCCGCCATCCGAGCCTGGGAAAAGCAACCCGCGTCCACGAGTTTACGCACCCTAATTCTCCGAACCCTTGAACTACGCGGTAATCTCAGCTGGTCAGGTGCCGTCCGCTAACCTAATAATTTTATTCAAGCTGCACAACAAAACCCACTCAAAAAGCCCACTCAAAGGTCACTTGCACTTTGAGTGGGCTTCTTTTACGTGGCGCCCTTCTGATAATGTTTCGGTGTAACCCCCGCACCCGCTAACGAAAATTTAACGGTCTGGGCTACGTTTTTAGAGATTCCTAGTTTTTGCATCTCTTCGATCGACGCTGCCGCAATCTTGGTCATTGAACCAAATTTTCGTAACAATTTATTACGCGTCTTCGGACCAACGCCCGGAATCTCGTCCAACCGCGAACTGAGGGAATGCTTCGTGTGTACTTGCCGGTGGAACGTAATGGCAAACCGGTGCACTTCGTCTTGAATCCGCTGCAGCAGGTAAAAGCCCTGACTCTTTGGATCGAGGTGAAGGTGCTGATCACCTGCCGACTTTAATAAGTCCGCCGTCTTATGGTGTTCATTTTTAACCATGGCTGCGACCGGCGTATGGATGTCTAATTCATTTTCAAGCACATCCTTCGCCGCTTCTAATTGAATTTCGCCCCCGTCCATGAGAATCAAGTCGGGTAAGGCCGCGTGCTCCTTTAATATCCGCGTATAGCGCCGGCGAATGACTTCCCGCGTCGACGCCGCTTCATCCGCATGGTCAACGGTTTTTAGTTTATACTTCCGGTACAGCTTTTTATTCGGCTGACCGTCCGTAAATACCACCATCGCAGAAACTAAGTCGGCTCCTTGAATATGCGAGTGGTCGAACGCTTCAATTTTATGGCCCGCCGGAATCCCAAGCGCATCAGTCAATTCCTTCATCGCCCCGGTCGTCTTCCACTCATCTAATTCTAACAGGCGGAACTTTTCTTCCAGTACCAACTGCGCATTTTTTTGCGCCATTTCTAATAGGTCGCGTTTCTGCCCCCGTTGTGGCGTACGGACGGGAATCCCCAAAATATCACTAAGTACCTGTTTATCCAGACCAGCTGGAACTAGGACTTCCCGCGGTAATACGTTGTTTTTACGGTTATAGAATTGGAGAATAAAGCTCGTAATTTCTTCTTCGGCCGTTGAAACAACCGGGAACAGCCGCTTTTCACGTTTCATCAATCGTGCTTGCCGAATAAAGAATACTTGAATCGACAACCAACCCTTATCCATGTAAAAGTTGAATAAGTCGCGCGGCGTATGGTCATTTGAAATGATCTTTTGCTTTTCAACCGTCATTTCAATATACGTTAATTGGTCCCGCAACTCAGCTGCCCGTTCAAATTCTAAGTTGGCGGCCGCGGTTTCCATCCGTTTCGTTAGTTGCCGCTTAACGGTCGCAACGTGACCGTTAAGAAACGACTTAATCCGCTCAATTTGGGCCGCATACTCCGCTTCCGGAACGGTTTTGAAGCAGGCCCCTAAACACTGGCCCATGTGGTAATACAGGCAAGGCCGGTTCTGAAAACCGTGGCAGCGGCGCAGGGGATAAACCTTCTGAATAAAGTTAACCGTTTCTTGGGCGGCATAGACGTTCGGATACGGACCAAAGTAGTAGCCGCCGTCCTTCCGCACGTCACTGACGATCAATATTTGCGGGTCGCGTTCGTGAGTAATTTTAATGTAGGGGTAGCCGGTCCCCTTCTTCAACTTAATGTTGAAATACGGCTGATGCTTTTGAATTAGCGTAATTTCTAACAGAAAAGCTTCCTTATCCGTTGAAGTGACGATAAATTCAAAGTCCGCAATTTCCGAAACCAGCCGGGCCGTTTTCCCGGTATGGCTACTCTTAAAATAGGAGCGTACCCGGTTCTTCAAATTTTTTGCTTTCCCAACATAAATAATCTGACTATTTAAATTTTTCATTAAGTAGCATCCCGGTAAATCGGGTAACAAACTTAACTTATGTTCAATATGTGGTGACGCCACCGTGCCCCCTCCTTCGTTTTTAACTTAGCTCTTCCAGTATACCGCCCGGCAGAGCCGGTCTCAAGCAATCCGCCTGATACAAAAAAGAACCGGTCATATCGACCGGTTCCTTAGGACTACATAATAATTTTGGATAAGAAATCTTTAGCCCGCTCAGTTTGCGGATGATTAAAGAATTCATCAGGCGTGTTATTTTCCTGAATGTACCCGTCGGCCATAAACCACACCCGATCGGCTACTTCCTTGGCAAAGCCCATTTCGTGAGTAACGACGACCATCGTCATCCCTTCTTGAGCTAACTCTTGCATAACGTTAAGCACTTCGCCAACCATTTCAGGATCCAACGCGGACGTCGGTTCATCAAAGAGCATCACTTCAGGGTTCATTGCTAAGGCCCGCGCAATGGCGACCCGTTGCGCTTGCCCACCAGATAAGCTGGCCGGAAAGGCCTCGGCGTGATCCTCCAAGCCAACCCGTTGCAATAATTCATGTGCTGTCTTGGTCGCTTCTGCGTCTGCGACCCCTTTAACCTTCATTGGGGCCAGTTTAATGTTTTCGAGCACCGTCATGTTTGGGAACAAGTTAAAGCTTTGGAAAACCATCCCCATTTTTTCCCGTAACGAATCTACACTCTTCGAATCCAAGCTGGTTAAATCTTGGCCCTCAAACGCAACCTTGCCACTCGTGGGGGTCTCTAATAAGTTCAAGCAGCGCAGGAAGGTACTCTTCCCACCACCGGAAGGCCCGATGACCACGATCACCTGACCGGGTTCAACCTTTTCCGTAATATCTTTTAAAACGTGGTTATCGCCAAAACTTTTTGCCAGCGATTCAACCTCGATAACTGGTTTAGTCATGTTGCATTCTCCTTTCGAAGTAGTTCAAGATCCGTGACGCCGTAAAGGTCATAATGAAGTAGAGCACCATGATAACAACGATTGGTGCAACCCCCCGGTACGTATCCGAACGAACGATGTTACTTTGATAGATTAATTCGGTAACCCCAATTATCGAGACAATCGAACTATCCTTAATCAAGGTAATAAATTCATTCCCAAGTGACGGCCAAATATTCTTCAACGCTTGTGGTAGGACAACGTAGCGCATCGTTGCGCCGTTTGACATCCCGAGACTCCGCGCTGCTTCCGTTTGCCCGATGTTGACGGAATTAATCCCACCACGGATATATTCCGCAATGTAAGCTCCCGAGTTTAAGGAAATCGCAATAATCCCGGAAGTTAACGCCGGTAAGTTGACGAAGAGCCCTAAGCCAAAGTAAACGAACATAACTTGAACCATCATTGGCGTCCCACGAATAAATTCAACGTAGGCCGTCGCTAACCACCGAAGCGCGGTCTTGAAAGGATTGCCCTTGGCCATCCGAGCTAACGATAGTAAGATCCCTAAAATAAACCCAAAGAATACGGAACAGATCGTAATAATCAGCGTATATTCAATCCCAGTTAGGAAGGCCTTCCAGTAATGCGTCATTGACGTATTAACAGTGTTGGTCTTCAAATACTTCCCAGCGGCTGGTAAATATTGCTTTTTGACCAGATTTTGTTTCTTGATACTATCAACCGTCTTATTAACTTCGTTAACCAAGCTGGTTGAACCTTTCCGAAACGCAATCGCAGAACTGGTTGCATCCGAACTCAAATCAAAATTACTTGGAATGGCGGCTAATTGCTTGTTATTGGAAACGTAAGCTTCAGCGGAGGGCTTTTCCATCGCAACCCCGTCCAATTTATGACTTTGAAGTGCTAAAATCAAATCAGACTGCGACGTCATCCCCTTGGAAGTCGTTCCAACCGTTTGCTTCTTAATCGCATTGTACTGGGTAGAACCAGTTTGCGCACCCAGCGTACCACCCTTAAATGAATCCTTATTCTTGTACTTGGCTAAGTCGGTCTTATTAATGACGATACTGTACCCACCTTGGTAGTAGATATGAGTAAAGTCAACGTTCTTCCGCCGAGCTGGCGTTGGGTTCATCCCCGAAATAATCATGTCAACTTTACCAGTTTGTAGCGCAACTAGTAATGAATCAAACGACATCGATTTAACTTTCAGTTTAACCCCTAAATCCTTAGCAACTTTCTTCCCAATTTCAACGTCCATCCCAACAACCTGACTCTTACCCTTCACGGTTGCCTGGAATTCGTACGGCGGATAATCGGGTGACGTCCCCATTACGAGGACCCCCTTCTTTTGAATCTTTTCTAATGAGTCATCAGCGGCCTGTGCCGACTGGTTTTGACCTAACGGTACGACGGTCAACAACAGGGCAACAATAATGGCTAACACAATCCCAAATCTTTTTTTCATCGGCTTTCTCCTTGTCTTCTAATTTACAAGAATAAAGTATAGTCGCTTATGATTATTTATGCAAGTATTTTTGAAAATTTCTTTATTTTATACATAAAAAGACCATTTATGCAGCTTTTCGGGCCTTGTTTATGCACAAAAGACGAATAACTGACAAAGCCGGTAAAATTTGCTATCATTAGCTGGAAGCGAAAGGAATGATACTATGGGCTTAAAAGTACAACGTCAAGATAACTTAGACAAACTATTTGATAAATTTGCGATTGGTCCGGATGACCCCGATAAACTCACTACTAAGTCAATTCAAAAAACGATTGATGACCACGCTAAACAAAAAGCGGAACAGTCATCTAAGAACCAGCAACCTAAAAAATAACGCAAAGCACGCGCCACAACGGTCAATTCGACCATTGTGGCGCGTGCTTTGCGTTTATTGGTGAAACTAGTTTTACGGAACATCTACTAAATCAAGCTCAGCCTCCTTACCCGCTTATTCTGGCAAGCATCCTGAATTTTTTGAAAACTCAACTAGTATTTTTTTAGCAGATCAACACCGCATATCATAGAACCTGATTAGTCGTCTTTAATGTAGCGCGTGCGCGGACTGACGTGTTCGCATCGCCAAGAACAAAGCCACTAAATTACAAGCAATCAAGATGAACAGCAAAATCAAAGCCACCGTCGAGCCCGTCGCTACGGCATGGGCCGCTGACCCGCTCGTCCGTTCCTGAATCAACGTGATTACCGCCGACACGAGCGACGTCCCGGTTGCCCCGGCAAACTGTTGTAAGGTGTTAAAAACGGCGTTACCATCCGCTTGCCGTTCAGCCGATAATTGGGAGAGGCCACTCGTCATCGTGTTTCCCATGGTAATTCCCATCCCAATCATAAGTAAGATGTAAATTCCCATTACCAGTGGCCCAGTCAGACGCATCCCTAATAAGGTAAACAAGCCAATCGCGACCACCAAAATAACGGCCCCCGTTAAAATTGGCTTGGCCGCCCCAAATTTGTCCAGCAACCGCCCCCCTAAGGGCGCTAAAATTGCGCCAATTGCGGCACCGGGTAAAATATAGAGCCCGGCTGCGAGGGCACTTTTGCCATCAACCAGCTGTAAATAATTCGGCAGAATGAAAGCCAGTCCCAGCGCATTGACTTGGACGAGGAAAAAGCCCGTTAAATGCCAATTAAAGGATTGCGTTTGAAATATTTTTAAACTGATCAACGGGTGTTGCGAACGGCCCGTTAACCAAACAAACGCCACCAGTCCCACAACGCCGACCACTAACCAGCCGATGATCACCACCGGCGCGCGGAATAGCTGTTGTAAGCGACTAAACGCAAACGTAAAACCAATGAAAATTAACATCACCATGACCCAAGCGCGAACATCAAAAGTCGTTTTAATTGGCGGTTCCGCTTGGCGAATCGCATAAATTCCCAAAATTAGTGATAGTACTAATAATGGCAACAATAAGATAAAGACCCAGTGCCAGTTTAAAGCACTAATAACGAGTCCTCCGTACGTCGGCCCTAACGCGGGGGCAATCGCCGTAATCAGCGTCCCAATCCCCATTAACGTACCGCGTTGGTCAAGCGGGACCCAGTCCAAAATAATGTTAAACATCAGCGGCAATGCAATCCCGGTTCCCAGCCCCTGAACGATCCGCCCAACTACTAACAGCGGAAAATTTAGCGCACTACTGTCAATAATCAACCCGAGAATAAATAACAAGTTAGCCGTTATAAAGAGTGTTTTCGTCCGAAAACGGCGCTTTAAAAAGGCTGAAATTGGAACAATGATTGCGACGACGAGTAAGTAGGCCGTTGTCATCCACTGCACCGTTGCTGCGTTCAATTGGAATTGCCGCATTAATACCGGAAAGGTGATGTTCATTGCGGTTTCTACAATGACACCACAGAAAGAAAGTAAGCCCGTGGCGACCACTGCTAAGATTAACTTTAAATCGACTTTTTTAGTCATTTAACCACTCCATTTACTAATTAGTTCTATTACGAACTAGTTAGCTAGTATATCATAATTTACCGCTAATTCCTAGCTAGAATTAAATTGACGGGAACTGAATAACAATTTATAATGATTTTAGTTAGTACACGAACTATATTAAGGAGGAACTATGAAAAATTCCCTTGGGATTGCCATTCAAAAGGCCAATAACGCCCTTGCTCGGGACCGCGATCAATTTGCCAAAACATTAGGTCTAACCGGGCGTCAGGTAAGTGCCATCAACTTCATCGCGGACCACGAAAACGAGCGGGATCTTTTCCAGCGCGACTTAGAACACGAATTTAACATCCGCAAAGCGACTGCTTCTAGTTTAGTAACGGCGATGGTTGCTAAGAATCTCCTAATTCGGGTTCCTTCAACGACCGATGCTCGGTATAAACGCCTCCTATTGACCCCCCACGCCCGGCAAATGGCGCAACAAATTGCAGCCTTTTTTGCAACCAGTGAACGGCGCATGCAAACACTACTCGCTGATCAATTTAGCCTAAGTATTCAAAGCCTTCAGCAAATTAGTCAGGCGTTTACCGCCACCCCAACGATGCAGCACTCAAAAAAGCCATGACTCAAAACGAGTCATGGCTTTGCGTTTAATTATTTAGCAAATTTTAGTCCCAATGGTTTGCATCTTTTCACGCCGTTCAGCTTCGGTTTCTGGTGAAACATTCCGCCAATCAACGACTGAAAGGGCCCCATCAAGCATCCCACTATCATCTTTCAATGCTAGGGAGTTGTGCCAGCGAGTAATGTTAAGCCCGTTACCAAGGTAGGCTTGGTCAGCAGGGGCCGTGCTCATTTCGTAGCCAGCGTTGTTTTCTAAATCAATTGTATAATCCGGATCGGCCGCTTTTAGAATGACTAATTGGAATTTATTCCCAATTGCACAGCTCCCACCTAAGCTAGAGTACTTGTTTGAGCCGTCATCAGTTGTTAAGATTACCCGACTGCCGGCTGGAATCTTATCTGCCAAGTAGGTTTGTGCGTCGTCTTTAATATTAATTTTCATATTATTTATGCATCCTTTCCATGATGGAAAATTCAATTGTGTGCAACTTAACTACGAGTACTACTATAACCCATCCCCAAAAGCATTGCAAGAAATTGGCCTCACACGTTCCCCGTAACCGCCATTAATCAAGCTTAGTGTAGCGGGAATCATCCTAATGTTCAAATAAATTAACTTTAAATCGCACACAAAAACACCTAGCCGGGGCCATGCGACTAGGTGTCATCTATTATTGAACGGACTTGCCGCTCGGATACTTATGATTCAGTTTAGTGATATTTTGTTGGGCAACTTCTTCGAACGGAATATCCGCCCACTCCGCAACCTGCGATAAATACCATAAAACGTCGCCCATTTGCTTCGTTAGTTGTTCGTGATCAAGCTGTTCACCGTGGAACGTATACTTCTTAATTAAGTCCACCACTTGCCCCGTTTCGGAGGCTAGTCCGAGGGATAAATTCGTTAAAACTTGTTCATTCCCATATAGGGTTCGGTTTGCTAACGATTGATAGTCATTAAATTCCAATCCAAGTCGCCTTCTATGCAAAAAGCCCCCGTCAACCGCAATCCTGATGCTAGCCGGCTGACTGCTAATTGCACATTCCTTTCTCGATTACTCATTAATAGATACGTTGCGGCGTTTAAAACGCACACCGCTTTTGATTCAGTTTATTTAAGCGTACGCGCTCAAGCCACCTTGGAGGACCGCACGCCCCGCTTTATTGCCAACGCGTCTCATGACGCCGCTAAGTATGACGTATTAAGCCGTATGCGCACTGATCCATTGCCAAACGGCATCCTTACCACTCTTTGTTTTAGCAGAAAACGCAACAAAATCATCGTCATCTTGAAAATTGAGCGTCTTTTTAATCAAGCTTTCTTGCTTATTCCACTTGCCGCGCGGAATCTTATCACTTTTAGTGGCAACGACTAGTAATGGCATCTCGTAGTAGCGCATCCATTCATACATGGCAACGTCGTCCTTAGTCGGTGCGTGCCGGGCATCGACCAAAATAATAACTCCCCGTAACGTCTCGCGGCTAGTTAAGTAGGTTTCAATCATTTGACCCCACTTTTCGCGGTCCTTTTTAGAAACCTTCGCATAACCATAACCCGGAACGTCCACAAAATAAAGTTGTTCTTCAACCTTATAAAAATTCAACGTTTGCGTTTTACCAGGCTGACTAGACGTCCGCGCATAGCTGTTTCGATTAATCAACACGTTAATTAGCGAGGACTTACCGACGTTTGAGCGGCCAGCCAACGCAATTTCAGGATACCCGGTCGTTGGATACTGGCTCGGCGCAACGGCACTCATCACGAGCTCCACATTGTGTACTTCCATCGTTTTCAAACTCCTTTACAGTCACTTCACTAAAGTGGCTAAACAGCACGCAGGACCGCCCGTGAGCACGCTCACGACGGTCCTGTTGTACCTTTGTCCTTAGTCAACAATTATAATCGTTTATGAGGCCTTTTGATCTGCCAAAATCAACTTAGGTTCGGCGTGATCATTCACCGTTTCTGGTGTGATAATAACCTTCTTAACGTCTTGTCGACTTGGAATATCAAACATAATATCCCGCATCGTGTCTTCAATAATCGAGCGAAGTCCCCGGGCACCAGTATTCCGCGCTAATGCTTCACGCGCAATCGCTTGGAGGGCCTCTGGCTTAAACTCAAGCTCCGCACCATCCAACGCAATTAACTGCTCATATTGCTTGACCAGTGCGTTCTTCGGTTCCGTTAGAATCCGAACAAGGTCTTCTTCAGTTAGGCGTTCAAGGGCCGTTAAAATTGGTAACCGACCGATAAATTCTGGAATAAGCCCAAATTGAAGTAGGTCTTCCGGAACGACTTGCTGCATCAAACTCTTAGAATTGTCCAACACGGCATTCTTACGGTCCGTATCAGTTCCAAAACCAATCGTCTTATCACCTAACCGGCGCTTAACAATTTCTTCGATACCATCAAAGGCCCCACCAACAATAAATAAAATATTGGTCGTGTCAATTTGAATGAACTCTTGTTGTGGATGCTTCCGGCCACCCTGCGGCGGAACGTTTGCAATGGTCCCTTCCAAGATCTTCAGAAGCGCTTGTTGGACCCCTTCACCCGAAACATCCCGCGTAATTGAGACGTTCTCGCTCTTCTTCGCAATTTTATCAATTTCATCAATATAAATAATACCCTTTTCAGCCCGCTCAACGTCATAATCCGCGTTTTGCAACAGCTTCAATAAGATATTTTCAACGTCTTCACCAACGTACCCGGCTTCCGTTAAAGTCGTTGCGTCCGCAATGGCGAACGGTACGTCTAAGATCCGTGCTAAGCTTTGCGCTAAGAACGTTTTCCCAGAACCAGTTGGACCGACGAGGCTAATATTACTCTTTTGCAATTCAGGCCCGTCCGTATCGTCGTCCTTGCGTTCAGACATTGCTTTAACCCGCTTATAATGGTTATAAACAGCAACCGATAAGGTCCGCTTAGCTTCGTTTTGACCGATTACATACTGGTCCAACTCGTCAACAATTTCTTTAGGTGTTGGGATATCTGTTAATTCATGGGCTCGTTCTTCACTGAACTCTTCATCGATAATTTCCTTACATAAATCGATACATTCATTACAGATATAGACACCAGGGCCAGCCACAATTTTTTTTACTTGATCTTGTGATTTACCACAAAATGAGCAGTTGACTGGACCGTTTGTCTCGGTATTTTCAAACATTCATTCTCACCTCATCGATGTATTTCCATGGATTAATCATACCAGAAATGCCTAGTTAAAACCAGCTTAGGCATTGTTCTCTACGCCCATAACTATAACATGGGTTATTCAAAACTCGAAATGATTTGTTTACTAACTAACTGTTCAAAACGCTAACAGCCCCGCAGGAGTACTCCTACGGGGCTGTTACCATTAAAAATTACTAATTAATTTTTATCTTCTTTTTTATCGTCCGCCTTAGCGTTTTGCTTAGCAGAATCGGTAATCAAGTCAACGGCTTGCCGAATTGCAATGTCGTGGGCCAACATATCATCGGTTAAGGCACCGCGAACGGCATCTTCTTCCATGTTGTATTGGCTAGCTAAATCTTTAACTTCAGCTGCAATTTCGTCTTCTGAAGGCTTGATATTTTCAGCTTCAACAACGGCTTCTAAGACTAAGTTAGTCTTAACCCGCCGATCAGCATCGGCTGAAAATTGTTGGTGTAAGTCCTTTTCAGACGTTCCAGTCAACTTGTAGTAAGTCTTTGGGTCAATGCCTTGTTGTTGCATGTTTGCCAAGTATTGATCCATTTGACGGCGAATGTCGTCTTCCTTCATAGCGTCAGGAATTGCTTCAATTTCAGCATTGTCAACGGCTTGGTTCAAAGCTTCGTCTTCAATGGCGTCATGCGCAGCACGTTCCTTTTGTTCTTTAAGTTCATCCTTGATCTTGGCCTTCAATTCTTCAAGGGTGTCAACATCTTCGTCAACGTCCTTAGCGAATTCATCGTCAAGTTCAGGCAATTCCTTAGTCTTAACTTCGTGAACCGTTACTTTGAAGGTTGCTTCTTTATCTTGCAAGTCTTCAGCTTGATAGTCCTTAGGGAAAGTAACCTTAACGTCCTTTTCGTCGCCAGCCTTAACACCAACTAATTGATCTTCAAAGCCAGGGATGAAGGAGTTTGACCCTAATTCAAGTGAATAGTTTTCTGATTCGCCGCCTTCAAATGGTTCACCATCAACGAAACCTTTGAAGTCAATAACGACCGTGTCGCCCTTTTCAGCTGGTTGGTCTTCTTTCAAAACTAATTCAGCTTGCTTTTGACGACGTGATTCTAATTCAGCATCAATGTCCTTAGCATAAACACGCGTGTTTTGACGCGTTACACTAAGTTCCTTGTAATCGCCCAATTTAACGTCTGGCTTAACCGTTACGACAGCTTTCAAGACCCAAGGTTGGTCCTTTTCCATGCTATCAACGTTAATTTGTGGTTGATCAACTGGTTCGATTTCAGTTTCTTTGATTGCTTCTTCGTATGCTTCTGGGAGCACGATGTTTAAAGCATCTTGATAAAGGGCTTCTTCACCGTACATTTGATTGAAGATTTGACGCGGAACCTTACCCTTACGGAACCCAGGAACGTTTAAATTCTTTTTAGTCCGTTGGAAGGCTTTGTCAATACCTTCTTTGATCTTATCGGCACCAATTTCGAACGTTAATTCGCCTTGGTTGCCTTCTTTCTTTTCCCACTTTGCAGCCATTGTATTCCCTCCGAAACATTAATATTTTCTACAATTCAAGTCAATTGCATACTTGTTAAGTTTAACCTATCGCTACCATAAAGTAAACCAAATCAGCCAAAAAACCGCGCAAGTACGCGTTTAATTGTAAAATTTCTGAAAAAAAGAGACCCGGAAGTAACCTCCCAAGTCTCTTAAATGAATCAATGAAAATCAGTTAGAGATTAGTCATCAATTTCTGAAACAACACCGGCACCGACGGTATGGCCACCTTCACGAACAGTGAACTTGGTACCCTTTTCGATGGCAGCTGGTTGAATCAATTCAACAGTGAATGTGACGTTGTCACCAGGCATAACCATTTCAACACCGTCTGGCAATTCAATAACACCAGTGATATCAGTGGTGTGGAAGTAGAATTGTGGACGATAGTTTGAGAAGAATGGCGTATGACGGCCACCTTCTTCTTTGGATAAGATGTAGACTTCACCCTTGAACTTCTTGTGGGTTTGGATCGAACCTGGCTTAGCCAAAACTTGACCACGAACAACTTGTTCACGGTTGATACCACGTAACAAGGCACCAACGTTGTCACCGGCTTCACCTAAGTCAAGCGTCTTACGGAACATTTCAAGACCCGTAACAGTTGACTTCAAGACGTCATCGTGTAAACCAACGATTTCGACTTCGTCACCAACTTTAACAGTCCCACGGTCAATACGACCAGAAGCAACGGTCCCACGACCAGTGATTGAGAAGACGTCTTCAACAGGCATCAAGAAAGGCTTGTCAGTATCACGAACTGGAGTTGGGATGTATTCATCAACAACGTCCATTAAGTGTAAGATAACCTTTTCTTGTTCAGCATCGCCTTCAAGGGCTTTAAGAGCTGAACCGCGGATAACTGGAATATCGTCACCAGGGAAATCGTATTCGGAAAGTAATTCACGAACTTCCATTTCAACTAAGTCAACTAATTCGTCATCGTCAACAAGGTCAGTCTTGTTTAAGAAGACAACGATGTAGTCAACACCAACTTGGCGAGCCAAGAGGATGTGTTCACGCGTTTGTGGCATAGGACCATCGGTTGCGGCAACAACTAAGATGGCACCATCCATTTGAGCGGCACCAGTGATCATGTTCTTAACGTAGTCAGCATGTCCTGGGGCATCGATATGCGCGTAGTGACGCTTTTCAGTTTCGTATTCAACGTGCGCGGTGTTGATAGTAATACCACGTTCACGTTCTTCGGGAGCAGCATCAATTGCGGCGAAGTCTTGAGCTTGAGCCAAGCCCTTTTCAGACAATACCTTAGTGATTGCTGCAGTCAAAGTAGTCTTCCCATGGTCAACGTGGCCAATAGTACCAATGTTTACATGGGGTTTTGTTCTTTCATAATGTTCTTTTGCCATTAATGAAACCTCCTGTGATTTTCGCAAGAATAGTGCCAGACCTAATTAGGCCCCGACAATTCTTTAGTTAGTATTATACTACATCCTAGTGAAAAGGCCAAATCCAGCACCCATCACTGAGAATCCTTAAATATTATATATAGCCCCATCTGATTTGTAAACAGATATTATTCAAAAAATTGAATTTTTGTAAGCCAGAGCTTATTGCTTTCAATTAAAGTAATAATTCGGAGTTATATTTTTGAATAACTGATTGTAAGTGTACCATTTTTTCTTCGCCTGCGGTTAAATTAGTTGCGGGCGTTGTCGGTGACTGGTTCAACATCAACCGAACCCAGGCGTTTGCATCCGTAATTCCCAATTCAGTCCGTGGGTATAAATACATGAGCTGTAACCGCAAGCTCGCAGTTAACTCCTGACTTAAACTAGCATTCTGATGGCCAATTCTGGCTTCAAGAGCAGCGTGCACCGTTTTTGCCAAGGAATCCGTTCCAACTGGAACTAACGCGCTGGGTTGGCAACTAATCACGGTTTGGTCAAGCCATTGAAAGGTCACCGTTTCGCTAACGCCCAGTGCTCGTAGCGTATCCAGCACTTCTACCCGGGCAAGTTGGTGTAAAAATGGGTCAACCAGCAAAAACTTAGCCGCGGTCACGTACTTTTCATAGGTAAGCCGTTGAGCCGCCTGAATCTGTTCAGCCTGTGCAATTGCTGGCTGATCTGAAAGGTGATAAAAGCGCCGCATTGCCGTCTTCATGGTTGCGGCCATCTCAGAAGTTGCGGCCCGCTCCGCCGCGTCCAGTTCACGACTAGCCGTTTTCGACCAATCCCGATGCGTTACCCGGGCAACAATTAACATTCGGGCCGGAATAAACTGCTGACTACCAATCAGCGCCCGCAAATACAAGCTGGCCGCCGAATCACTTCGGCGATAAACACCTTCAAATTCGGCCGCATAGTTAATCGCTGCGGAATACTGGCGATCCGCAACTAGGGCCGTCACTAATTGAAAATTAAACTTCGGCGTTTGTTGTGCCTGATAAACGCGTTCCCATAAGCTGGCCGCTTGCGACCACTTTTGGGATGTACTGGCCGCTTGGGCCGCTTGATAGAGTTCCTCAAGAGTCAATTCTGACACCCCCATCTCAAAATCATCCACACTAAAAAGCCGGGAAATTCCCGGCTTTTTCAGCTATTCTTTTGGTTGTGCTTTAGCTTGCGCTTTAGCAGGTTTTCGCTTGGGAACCCGGTGCGTCGTCGACTTTTGATTCGTTGGTCGTTTAGTCGCAGCCGTTGATTTCTTAGCGGCCTTCTGCTTATCAGCTGCCTGCCGGCCCTTTGATTGGCCCGCATTCGCTTTGTCAGCCGCTTGCGTTTTGGCCTTTTTCGCGTGGCGGTGATGATGCTGATTAACTTCCATAATTACCGGCAAAATCACTGGGTGACGCTTCGTCTGATCCCATAAATAATGGTTTAGTTTTTCACGGACCGCCTGCTTGAGGTGTCCCCAATCAAACTCCTTGTTATCCAAGTTTGATTGCACGGTCGCCCGCACCAATTCAGCACTTTCCTGCATCAAATCCTTACTGGTCTTAACGTAAACAAAGCCGCGGGACGTAATTTTCGGCGTCGCAATAATTTTTTTCTTCTTCCGGTCAATCGTAACGACTGCCACGAAAATACCATCTTCAGATAAAATTTTGCGGTCGCGCAACACAATGTTCCCGATGTCACCAACACCAATCCCATCAATCATGGTGTCGCCAACTTCAATCGAGCCCGCCAAGTGCATTTCTTCGCCATCATATAATAGTTGATCACCTTTAGATGTGATGAAGATATGGTCGGCCGGAATCCCAACTTCCTTGGCAAATTCCGCGTGGGCGTCTAAGAGCCGATATTCCCCTTGAATCGGGATAAAATATTTAGGCTTCATTAGGTCCATCATTAATTGTAAGTCCCGCTTAGTCGCGTTACCAGACGAATTCATTTCATCTGCAATGGCCTTCACGTCGGCACCAGCCCGATAAATAATATCACGCGTCTTGGCAACGACCGTTTCCATTGAATGGGACGGCGTTGTCGTAATAAAGACTAAGTCGCCCTTTTCAATATTAATCTTGCCCTCTTGCTTATTAGACATCCGCTGAAGTGCTTTAATGGGTTCCCCCATTCGTCCAGTTTGTAGAATAACCACTTGTGACGGATCTAACTTATCGACGGCTTTCAGTGGTACCAAGACATCGTCCGGCATTTGTAATTTACCTAATTTCAAGGCAGTCTTAACAATACTTTCGACGTCTCCCGGCATGAGTGCAACCTTCCGATTCGACTTAGCCGCCGCATCCAACACCTGTTGAATACGTAAAATATTGGACGCCACCGATGCCACAATAATGCGACCCTCATGATATTTAAACGTCTCCAAGACGTAAGCCGCAATTTCACGTTCACTAACTGGCTGCCCATAGTTTTCAGCACTGGCCGAATCACTGAGGAGCGCCAGAACGTGCTTCGACCCAATTTCTGCTAACCGGGCAAAGTCAGTTTTGTAATCACCAACGGCGGTTGGATCAAATTTAAAGTCGCCCGTATAAACAATTGGCCCCGCATCGGTTTGCAGGACAATGCCCATTGAATCGGGAATTGAATGGGTTGTCCGGAAAAACGAAACGGTGACGTTACCAAAATCAATTTCCGTTTTTTCATTAATGATATGAAAATCATTAAACTTTTTGGCCTTCGGATCTTTTTGTAACTGAATTTTTGCCAACTCAATGGTCAATTCAGAGCCGAAAACTGGGACGTTGAATTCACTTAGAAAGTATGGCAACGCACCAATTGCATCCGCATGACCATGCGTTAGAAATACCCCGACAATTCGGGACGCATTTTCCCGTAAATAGCTAAAATCTGGGATGACAATGTCAATCCCTAGTAGCTCATTTTCCGGGTACTTCAAACCACAGTCTAAAATGTAGATATCGTCATCAACTTCGACTGCGTACATGTTTTTACCGTTTTCACGAACCCCACCAAAGGGGGTAATTTGAATTTTACTACTCAATTATTTCACCTTGATTCATTTAATGTTTAACGTTGTGAACAGCTGATTAGCTTGTTCATCATTTAGCGGTAAAATCGGCAACCGTGGTTCACCAACGGGCTGACCGAGATGGTTCAACGCCGCTTTAACTGGTGATGGTGACGGTGCACTAAACAAAGCTGCCATCTTAGGGGTTAAATCCCGTTGGTACTTAGCAGCTTTCGCAATTTCACCCTTTTCAACGGCTTGGAACATGGCCGTCATTTCATCCCCATAAATATGACTGGCAACTGAAATAACACCCGCACCGCCAATCTCCTTAGCGGCCAAGCTCTGTGCATCTTCACCAGTATAAACTAAGAAATTAGCGGGTGCGTTTTCAACGATGGCGCCAAATTCGTCCATCGACGTGCACTGCTTAATCCCAATAATATTCGGGTTTTGTGCCAAAGTTAAGACCGTTTGAACGTCCATTTTAACGATGACCCGTCCCGGAATATTATAAATGATAACGGGAAGGCCACCCTGATCAGCAACCGCCGTAAAGTGCGCGATCATGCCCGCCTGGTCCGGCTTATTGTAATAAGGAACCACGACTAAGGCCGCATCGATTCCCTCAATCTGGCTAACCCGCTTCGTAAACGCAATGGTTGCCGCCGTACTGTTAGAACCAGTCCCAGCAACAATCGGCACGCGCCCAGCAACGATTTGCGCAGTTTTAGTTAATAACGCAACCTTTTCATCGTCCGTTAAGGTCGGGGCTTCGCCAGTAGTGCCCCCAACGATCAACCCCTGAGTACCATGGGCTAACAAATGTTCAATCAGGCTTTTAAGGCGCGCATCGTCTAATTGCTGTTGCTCATCAAAGGGGGTTACCATCGCAGTCATTAAATCAACATTTTCAAAGTTCATGAATTAAAAACTCCTCTATTAAGTTTTACGAGTATCAATATACTCATACCGAATAAGTAACTCTCCTTAGTTTATCACATTTTAAACTAAAGCAATAGCTAGACCGTTTACACCATCAGCCTTCTGCCCGACCGCGTGAACGCCGTAAGTAATGCCACCACAGCAGAACCACACCCAGTTCAAGTAGCGCCGTCACCAAAAAGATCGGTTGGTACCCCCACTGATTAGCGACCACCACCGCCAATCCGGGGCCCACCACGTTACCGGTGGCCTGTGCCGACTGGTTCAAACTAAAAACCCGACCAAAGGTGGCCCGGGGGACGTGCTCAACCGTGATTACCTGCAACGCGGGTAGCAAGGCAGCATCTGCGACCCCTAAAAGTAAGCGCAGTACAAAAACTTGTAGCGGCGACTGCGCCCAGCTCGTTAATAACAAATCCAATCCCGCTCCGCTCAGAAAGACCAGCAAACATCGCTGGGCCCCAAACCGGTCGATTAACTGGCCAACCCACCCAGCCATTAAAATGGTCGCAATCCCTGGTGCTGCGGCAATCAGCCCGGTCATCCATAAAACGGTCTGGGTCGGCGCGCCCCGTTCCAATTCTGCCACGAATAAACTTAATAACGGGGTAATGGCGTTCGTTGTCGCCTGAATCACGAGTAACGAACTAAACAACGCCAATAAAAACGGAGCCCCCAGTTGGCGTAAGACGGGCCGCAGCGGCGGTAACGCCGCCCGGCTAATTGGCGTTACCTCCTCCGTGACTCCCCAAAGGGTGAGGCCAAATACGAGCGCCATCAAAAAACTAGTCACGATAAACGCTCCCCGGTAGCCAACCGTCGCCGCTAAACCACTTCCTAACAGCGGTCCTAATAGGCTACCACTGATTGCGCCAGTCACCAATTTACTGAGCAGTTGGCCTCGGCGCTGAGCCGGCACCGTCAGTGACAGCAGGGCGTTTGCATTATTGATATAGCCTGAAAACACCCCCTGCAACGCTCGTAGCAATAGTAGTACCGCTACGTTAGGGGCCAGCCCCACCCCTAAAATAGTCAGTGACATCATTCCAGAAGCGCGTAAGCACATTAACTTACGCCCCTTTTGATCCGCTAAGCGTCCCCACAAAGGTGCAACCAGCGCCTTGCAAGCGTACGTCACGCCAAACGCCGCCGCCCCTAAAAAATTTAGTTGTGCAGTGGTAAAGGTTCCTAATGTTTGGATATAAAGTGCAATAAATGGTAGCGTCATCGCGTTACCAAGATCGGTAATCAAACTACCAAACCATAAAATACGAAAATTCCGGGTTAGCGTCGGACTTTTAATCAACCTAATCGCCTCAATCATTTAATCTATCGCCCACTATAGCGAACACTCGTTTGTTGATGGTTGATTTTATGTATAGTTTATGTAAAGGACGTTTACGACCCGGGAATCCGCTTAACGAACCGGTAATTAGACAAAAAAAGGCACCACCCATTCGGGTAGTGCGCTTAATTTCATAATTAACGACGAAGACCAAGGCTCTTGATCAAATCGCGGTAACGGTTAACGTCTTCTTTACGAAGGTAAGCTAACAAGTTACGACGGTGACCAATTTTCTTCATCAAACCGCGTTGTGAATGAAAATCCTTCTTGTGAACACGGATATGTTCGTTCAGTTCGTTAATGTCTTCCGTTAAAACTGCAACTTGGACTTCAACTGAACCAGTGTCGCCTTCATGACGGCCATACTTATTAATAAGTTCCGTCTTCTTTTCGCGTGAAATTGCCATGTGTTTCAACCACCTTTCAAATAATTGCCCTAAACTGAGTAAATCGTCGGTGGTGCGCGAAAAACTAAGTAAAGGGTTGCTGAACACTTGATATAGTTTAGCAAAGCAAGCAGTAAAAAGCAAGCACCAACGCATATCAAGATAAATTACTTTACACTTAACTATTGCATTCAAGCCGGCGCTTATGTATAATAGCATTTGTTGAAAAAATGATGGAGGTGAATCTGATGCCAATTATCAAATCCGCTATTGAACGCGTGAAAACAAACAATAAAGCAAACGCCCGTAACACTGCACAAATGAGTGCAATGCGGACCGCTGTTAAAAAATTCGAAAATGCTAAAACTGCTGGCGCTGACAACGTCGATGACTTATACGTCGCAGCCGTAAGTGCTGTTGACAAAGCCGCTTCTAAGGGGCTCATCAAACGTAATAAAGCTGCCCGTGACAAGTCACGGATGGCTGCACGTTACGCCAAGTAATAATTAGAACGCCGAAGCTTCGCGCTGGCGTTTTTTTATACCATTATTTTAGGGGCTTCACAATGCAAACGATTTTGCATTGTGAAGCCCCTATTTTTATGCCCGCCGACCACTCACAACGCGCCGTTCATTTACAAATTGAACCATGAATAATTCAAATAAAAGCTCCGGGTCCCGTTGGGTCGTCTTCATTTGGTTTTCAGTCTTTAATAGTCCTAAGTAAGCTGCTCGCAACGCAGCCTGATCAAAATGCCGCACAACTTGCATGGCTAACTTAACCCGGTACGGGTGCACCTTCAACGTGCTTGCCAGACTTCCTTGACTATACCCCGCCCGCGCTAATATTTTTACCTGTAGTAAAAGTCGAAATTGGCCAAGTAAAATGGCGTTAATTTTCAACGGCGCTTCCTGGGCCGCCACCAAGTCGTGATACAACGCCACGGCCGCTTGCGTTTGGTACCGTAAAACATGATTGACCAGATCAAAGACGTTTTGAGTCAGGGACTTCGTAACCAACGCGTCCACTGCCGCTAGTTCAATCCGCTGGGTTTGCGCCGCGTAGATCATTAATTTCGGTAATTGCCCCATAATTAACCCTAGTTGCCCATCCGTCCGATTCATCAGCTCTTGAAAAGCATCCTGGTCAATACTGATTTGCTTTGCATCCAGTGCCGTTTGCACGTACTGCCGCGTTTCGCGCTCCGAAACTTGATTGATTTCAATGATGGTGGCCTGCTTTTTCAGTGTTTTAACCAGTTTTTTTCGCGCATCCAACTTATCATAAGGCGCAATTAGCACCAGGATCGTACTCGGTTCAGGATGCTCGAAGTAACGCTGTAAGCTCTCCAGATCATGGTCCACTTTACTTTTTTTATTTTCACCGGTCAAAAAGTACGGGTGGTTTACAAAAACCAGCCGCCGTTCACCAAAAAACGGTGCGGACATGGCATCGTCCAACGCAACGGCAACCGGAGTCGTTTCCATATCATAACGACCGACGTTCATCGTCCGTTCTTCGCTCGGAATTAATTCTATTAGTTGGTGCCTTAATTGATCAGCTAAATAATCCACTTTTCCTAAGATAACGTAAAGCGGTGCTATTTTACCCGCGCGAATGGTTTTCAAGGCCTGCTGAGCGTTGATATAAATTACCCTCTTTCAAAAATGTTTGCCACCGTTCTGGACGACCACCCCCGTACCAATACGTGATCATCCCCTGTTGGGCAGTTGAATACGTCCAGATTTGCTGTTGACGTAACGTTTCCAACGTACTGGCATTCGGGTGACCGTAACGGTTATGCCGCCCAACGGATAGAATACCAATTTGGACGCCGAGTTGCTGAAGCACCCCCGGGTCCGAAGCGGTCCGACTACCGTGATGTCCTAATTTTAACACGGACACCCGTAAATCGGGAAACTGCTTCATAATGGCCCGCTCACCCGGTCGGTCTAAATCGCCCGTAAACATAAAGGTTCGCCGACCAAACTGACCGCTCACAGCCAACGAGTCCGCATTCTCAGCAGTCCCCGGTTTAAACGGATGCCGGACGGTTAAACCATCCGCGAACCGCTGACCGGCCAGGGCCTCAATCACTTGCGGGGGCCGGCGGACGACGTTTAATAGTCGCTGGAATTTAGGCAAGTGCGCCATTCCAGCCGGGACAACTACTTGTTTAACCCGCATCAACCGCAACAAAGCCCCGAAATCTCCCATATGGTCAACGTCTTTATGGGTCAAATAAACGCGATCTAGCTGCGTAATTCCTAAACGGTGGAGGTAATTAACGGTAATGCTTTCCACCCTTGGCCGGCGATATTGATCAGTCTGCTTCCAGGCTGGTTGGGGAAACTTCAATTGGCCGCCCGTATCAATCAAACTAACTTGGCGGTTGAACGGTCGACGAATTAGAATCGAATCGCCTTGCCCAACGTCAATAAAGTGAACCGCTCCCCGTAACGGATAGTGCAACGTAATGGCGAGCGCCAAGTAAGCTAACAGTAGCGATTGGTATCGCCGCCAACTGGGCCGACGCAGGGTCCAGAGCGTTAATAATCCTAGTCCCCAGCCCCACACCGCGTTTGGTTGACCGACCGTTAACAAGCCGGGAAGTTGCCCAACTGCCACTAACCCGGCTTGAAAATGGCTAAGTAACCATTCAATCGGGGGCGTTACCGCGGGATTTATTAATCCGAAAACGGTGCCGCCAATGGTTGCCGGAAAAATAACCGCTCCAAACAGTGGCGCAATTAAGACGTTAATGAGCAAGCTTAAAACGTGCCATTGCGCCGTAGCAATCAGTAACAACGGCAAACTGACAAGTTGCACGTTGAGTGCTAATTGCCACGGTGAGCGGTGCGGCACTAGTAATAACAGTAGCGCTAAGCCGTAGCTAAGTTGCCCGCCAAGCTGGCCTAGCACCCCCGGATCCGTAATCAACCCAATTAAGAGGGCCGCACTCCAGCCGCTCAAAGCACTATGGCGCTGATGACTCAGCCGCTGCCATACCAGTGGTAAGCCAGCCGTTAAAACCGCTCGCTGTAAGCTAGCCGCGCCCCCACCCAATATCAGGTATGCGGGTAGCAATCCCAATAACCAATTGGTCGTCGCCTGTTCACTTAAATGCAGTCGAATCAATCCCCAGCGAAGCATGCTGATCAAAAGAATCACGTGCATGCCCGACAAGCTAAATAAATGGAGTAATCCCAACTCACGCACCGGTGCCATTTCAGTTTGGAAGTCAGCCGGCCGCATACCAATCAATAAACTGAGCGCGTACCGCCGTAATGTCGGCGGTAACCGTTCGCAGGCTAGCGCAAACTGTTTACGATACCGATGCAACTGCGCTGCGGGCCACTGCCAACCAGTCACCTTAAGCGGCGCCCACTGATAATGGTCTGCTAGCTGCAATTGATACAAAACACCCTGACCCCGGTAATACTTAGGGGCATCAAATTGCCCTGGATTAGTTGGCGGTGCCACTGGCCCAAGCGTGCCTTGAACGCGCCATTCAGTCGTGGTTGTGACCGTTTGAAGCTGATGCTGATCCGCTGGACGAGCAATGCGACCATATGCAATCACCCGCCCCTTGCCCGCAACGGTCCCTAGCAGCTGCAACTGGTCCCCGCGAACGCGAACATCATCGGGTGCCACTACCATCCGGGTCGTTACCGTTGTCGGCATCTGAGCTTGTGCGTATTGAAAGCGTTGTCCTTGCCAACCAAACCAACCCATCATGAGTCCGGTAACGCTTAGGGTGGTCATTAAAATCACCCGATTTTGAGTCCGGTAAGCGCGGACAAGCCACAAGCCTAATAACCCGGCCGCCACCCACTGATCTGCAACCAACCAACTGCTGAGTAACGCCGCAGCGATGGCGGCAAAAAACAGCGCCGTCATTTACTGTTGGTTAAGTAAAATCTTGTCTAATCCCAACTGATCTAAATCATGTTGATCAAATTTAACTTGTTGTAACGCAACCCCCTTGCGCTTAATAAGCGCCATGGCGTAATCGTCATTATGATAATTACGTAAATAATGAATTTTCTTAATTCCGGCTTGTAACAGCATCTTCGTGCATTGTAAGCACGGAAAATCCGTGACGTAAATTTCCGCACCGTCCGTGGCCGCGCCAAACTTCGCACACTGCAGAATTGCATTCATTTCCGCATGAATCGTCCGAACGCAGTGTCCGTCAACTAAATAACAGCCTTCATCAATGCAATGAACATCGCCCGTGACCGAACCGTTATAGCCACCGGCAATAATCCGTTTGTCCCGGACAATCGTTGCCCCCACCGATAACCGTTCACACGTGCTCCGCGTCGCCAGTAGCACGGCTTGCATCATAAAATATTGATCCCAAGGAATTCGCTGCTTTTTCATTATAATTGCCTCACTTTCAATGACAGTAGTATACCAAATAGTCTGGCGGTGAACTAGACACTCACTTTATCTTTATACTTTGCAACCGTTTTTTCACCAAAACCGGCAACGTTTTTTAAGTCATCGACCGATTTAAACGGACCGTGCTGTTGCCGATAATCAATAATTTTCTGGGCCTTCTTCGCGCCAATCCCCTGTAGCGTTTGGAGTGCCTGGGCGTCGGCGGTATTCAAATTAACGCCAGCGCCGGAAGCCCCGCTTGCTTCCGTACTTGCACTAGTCGCGCCAACCGGCCCCGCGGAGGCCGCCGGAGCCGTCGTTGGCGGCAAAACGGGGTGCTGCTCCCCCTTCGCTGGTACGTAAATAACTTGCTGATCACGAACTTTAGCTGCCAAGTTAACCTGCTGTTGATCGGCCTGCGGTAACAAGCCCTGCGCCAAGCGAACAACGTCGGCAACCCGCATGCTTGCTTGAACCCGGTATAAACCGGGACGTTTAACCGCTCCCTTAATATCAACGTACGCCTCCGTAGCTGGCGCGGCGATTGAATTAGCCGTCCGCCCCGCTTGGTGCGACGCCGGTTTCCCAGCGGGCCGCGCCGCCGCTGAATGGGCTTGGGCCAACACATTAGCTGGTTGCGGTTCAGGCTGGGCTAACTGTCCCAGTCCCCAACCTATCGCCGTAATCAGCACCACAACCGCAACCAGTCCAACTTGCCAATGGGCCTTTAGCCAGAGCCACTTTTCCATCATTGTGATAACCACCTTTCCGTTCATTCATTAATTTCGCGAAAAAGGCGTGAACGCACGAAAAAAGAGTGGAATTTTTTTCCACTCCCAAAGTTAAGAGTCTATGATATTTGGTGTTGATTTGCTATGAAGGCTGCCAATTGAATTTTCAATCAATTCGTTGTGACTAGCAAAATAGCAAGCAAGATTATGTTAAATTTAGTAACCGTTCTGTAGGATCATCTTCATTAATTTAGACTTACTAAAATATCCCGTGAAACTCAGTAAAAAAGCCAGTCTAGCCAGTAGAGGGTGTAACCATGGCTCAACTGCGAAATTATTCTTGGCCGGAAGTGGGCTGCTTCCGGCTTAGAATAAGGCTTGAATTTAAGATTGCTCAGTAGTTTTTCTGAGTGAGCTCAAATCGATGCCCGCAGTGTTCCAGCCAACCGGTTACACCCGCTGCTGGCGGCAACCTCAACACCAACTGGTATAGAGCCAAAGTTAATGACTCAATAAATATTGACGGGCTTCCGCGAACGTCTTAACCGGTACGACCTTCATATTAGGGGCGTACTTTTGGGCGGTTCGCTTCGCAAGTTGATAGTTTGTCTGGTGCTGTTCTTCTAACGCTAAAACGGCCTTGGTCGGTTTAACGTACGGTGCGAAGAAAATCGTCGCCCCTGCGTTTTTAGCGGCAATAATTTTTTTATCGATCCCACCAATTTCACCAACCGAGCCATCGGCCGCAATCGTTCCGGTTCCTGCAACCTTGCGTCCCCGACGTAGATTTTCACCGCTTAACTGCTGATAAATCTGTAAGCTAAACATCAAGCCAGCGGAGGGGCCGCCAATCTGACCCGGATCGACCTTAACCGGGATGTCCGTGTGAACCTTAACGTTATCGGTCAAGCCCACGCCGATTCCCGCGCGCTTCGTACTCAATTTAATTAACGGTGCTCGGGCCGTTTTAACGTGACCGTTATGGCGGTACGTCAACGTTACTTTGTGCCCGACACCCCGTTTTGCAATGTAGTTTTGGTAACCGCGGGCACTTTTAAAATGGTGTCCGTCAACTTTAGTAATCGTATCGCCCACTTTAACCTTTTGCTTAAAATGGGAATTCTTTTGAACCGTTAAAACGTAAATGCCACGATACGTTTTTTGATAAGTCTGGCCCGCTGCACGATAAGCCGTTGCAATCGCTTCGTTAATCGCGCTCTGCATATAAAACGACTGGACCTTATCGTAGGTCGCGTCATCCTGGCCACCATTAACTTCAGCGGCACTGACAACCGAATAATGTGGATTAAACTGGGCAAATAACCACGTTACCGGGGTGGCTTTCGCCAGGCCAACCGAGGTCAGCATAAACTTTCCCGCGCGTTTGTCCGGGTGACCTTGAACCGTAACCAAACTTTTTAAGTTGTTGGCATCGCCCGGACCCTCAACGTACGCCGGTAATGGGAACCAAAATAAGAGGATCACCACTAAAATAGCGACTAACCAGCCCCAATAGCGGCGTAGTTTATTCATTAGCGCGCTCCCTTAGCCGGGTCTGCAATAACTGGGCGACCGCGTCCGGGACGTACTTGGAAACGTCGGCTCCCATCTTGGCCACTTCCTTAATTAAGCTGGAAGAAAAGTAGGCGTACGGTGGCCGGGCAATTAAACAAATCGTTTCAATCTGATCATTCAACGACTTATTCATCCACGCAATATCCCGCTCGTAACCAAAGTCCTGTTCGTTTCGTAACCCCCGGACCAGCACCGTCGCGTGCATTTTGGCCATAAAATCGACCGTTAATCCGGTCGCTGCTTGCACTTCAACGTTGGGTAAATCCTGCACTTCGGCACTGATCATTGCGACCTTATCCGCCATTGAAAACAGTGGTTGCTTACTCGTATTAACCATTACCGCAACAATCAACCGATCAACTAACCGGCTAGCGCGTTGAATCATATCCAGATGACCGCGCGTGACCGGATCAAAACTCCCCGGAAACACTGCTGTTATCATTCGTTGCCCCCCACTTCTTGCTTTTGGTAAATTGTAATCACTGTAATACCGTAGTCTTGACGGCGAATTCGTTCAAAACCGGGTAATTCAGCCGGTAATTGGGCGTTGGTATCCGTTTCACAAACGATCCGGCAACCCGGGTTCAGCAGTTGTAAGTCCGCACACCGTTGAATGTCCTTCACAATTTGTTGCTTTGCATAGGGCGGATCCAAAAAAACGAGGTCAAACGTTTGTCCTTGCGTGGCTAGGCGCTCTAAAACCCGTTGCGCGTCTCCCTTGATAACGTCAAACCGATCCGCAGCTTTCGTTACAACGATGTTTTCTCGGATGGTCTTGATGGCCTGGTATTGCCGGTCAATCAAGACTGCCTGGTCAATTCCCCGGGAAACGGCTTCAATACTTAGACCGCCACTCCCCGCAAATAAATCTAACGAACGGCCGCCATCAAAGTACGGCCCAATAATATTAAAAACGGCTTCCTTAACTTTATCAGTCGTCGGCCGCGTTTGCATGCCGGGGACGGCTTTTAATCGCCGACCGCCAAATTCTCCTGCTACGATTCGCATCTATTCTCTCACCATCTTTAGTCTTCGTCATCTTGGGGGCGGTTATCCGCTTCAATGTCTGGTTGCGGTTTAAAGAACCCCTGGTCGACCCGCTCGCCAAAGTTCATGGCAATGTCGGGGCGGTAGGACGGTTCCACCTTACGGACAAACCCCATTTTCTTAATTTTAGTGGTCGCGGTTTGTACCTGATTTTCGTCAAGGTACAATACCACGTAATGTTGCTTATGGGATTGATATTGAATAATCCCGTAGCGCTTTAACTGTCGCGCCTGCTTCATCGAGTGCAAGTAAACGATCAGCGCGCGCCGTGGTTTTACTGTAAATGCCAATGCATGGTCACCCCTTCCTACGAGTGTGGCTGTTTAAATGTTAGGCTAGATTAGCTCGTTCGTCAACCGCTTTCCCTAGCAAGTCAAAAAAATCGGATTATGGGGCGGCACCCCACAATCCGATTCCGCTCAACCGCAACCATTAGTTACAATTAAGCTTGTCAGTTGGCACGGTAATGGAACCGTAACCAACCTTTATTTTGGTGTAATTTCAATTAACAGGTCATCCGTTTGAATGACGTCACCCGCACTGACGTACACGTGCGCGATGACCCCATCTTCCGGTGCTTGAATCGTGGTTTCCATCTTCATCGCTTCGGTGACGATCAGTGGCTGGCCCTTCTTAACTTCATCGCCCTTTTGAACGAGTAACTTAAGAACGGAACCACTCATCGTTGCCCCAACTTCGTTTTCGTTCGTCGGTTCCGCCTTGCGGATGTTCGAAGCAGTTTGGTGAACGGCGTTATCCTTAACCGTGATTTCTTGGTTTTGACCGTTGATACTAAAGTACAACGTCCGAATCCCATCCACGTCTGGTTCACTGATTTGGTTAAGTTTAACGATCATGGTCTTACCCTTAGCAAGTTCAATGTTAACCGTTTCGCCCAACCGCATTCCTTGGAAGAAGGTTGGCGTATCAAGTAACGAAATGTGGCCGTAAGTTTTATGGCTCTGCATGTATTCCAAGAAGACCTTCGGGTACATGATGTAGCTGAGCACTTCCTGATGATTAGGTTCGTGTCCAATTAAATCCTGCAACTTAGTCTTAACGGCTTCAAAATCAACCGGCTTAGCTAAACTCCCGGGACGAACCGTTAACGCCTTATGGTCCTTAAGAATAATCTTTTGGAGCTTCTTCGGGAAACCGCCTACCGGTTGACCAATGTTTCCGGCAAAGAAGTTAATGACGGAATCTGGGAAGTCATACTTCTCGCCGTGATCGTAAACGTCGTCGGGCGTTAAGTTGTTTTCCATCATGAAGAGCGCCATATCGCCAACTACTTTTGAACTAGGCGTCACTTTGATAATGTCGCCAAACATATCGTTAACGGTCGCATACATGTCCTTAACTTCTTCCCACCGGTCGCCGAGACCAACGGCTTTCGCTTGTTGTTGTAAGTTTGAATATTGACCACCCGGCATCTGGGTTTGATAAATATCAGTTTGTGGGCCGGTCATCCCGTTAGAAAAGTCTTGGTAGTACGGCCGAACCCCTTGCCAGTACCGGTTAATGGCTTCGACGTTATTAATATTGATAGCTGGTTGCCGATCGTTATGCGCTAAAGCGTAATATAGCGAACTCATCGATGGTTGACTCGTCGTCCCGGATAAGGCACTCGCCGCAACGTCCACGACGTCCACCCCGGCTTCGACCGCCCGGGCGTAGGTAAAGATTCCGTTCCCGGTCGTATCGTGCGTATGCAAGTGGACCGGAATATCGAGTGCGTCTTTCAGGGTTGAAATTAATTCATAAGCACCCTCAGGTTTCAGCACCCCGGCCATATCCTTAATCGCAATAATGTCCGCACCAGTCGATTGCAAATCAAGCGCTAACTGCCGGTAGTAGTTCAAGTCGTACTTCTGCCGGTTGGGATCCATAATATCGCCCGTATAACAAATCGTGGCTTCCGCAATTTTACCGGTTTCCTTAACGGCTTGAATACTCTTTTCCATTTGTGGAATCCAGTTTAAACTATCAAAGATCCGGAAAACATCGATTCCGCTTTTGGCTGCTTCCAAAATGAATTCGCGAATCACGTTATCTGGATAATTTTGATAGCCAACCGCGTTACTACCCCGGAATAGCATTTGAAACAGCGTCCGTGGCATTACTTTGCGCAGCTTACGTAGGCGGTCCCATGGATTTTCATTCAGAAAGCGGAACGCCACGTCAAAGGTAGCGCCGCCCCACATTTCATACGAAAATAGTTCCGGCATCGCTTTTTGTGACGCACCCGCAACGGCGAGCATATCCTTCGTCCGCATCCGCGTCGCAAACAGACTCTGGTGAGCATCCCGCATCGTTGTATCGGTTAACAGGACTTTCTTTTGCGCCAGCAACCATTCTTGGAGGCCTTTGACTCCCTTGGTATCCAGAACGTCCTTCGCAGTAACGATGTTCTTAGGCAGGGGCTTAAAGTTATCCTGAAATTCAACGTCGGGATAATACTTTTTGGAGTGTTGAGCCACGTCCGCAAAGCCGTTAACCGTGGTATTCCCGATATATTTCAACATCTTAGCTTCCTGTTGCGTATCATCTGGGAATTTGAACAGGCTCGGCGTATTGTCGATAAAGCGCGTATTGGCTTCGCCAGCTTGGAAAGTTGGGTTATCAATCACGTTTAACATGAACGGAATATTGGTCTTAACCCCGCGAATGTCAAATTCGACTAAGACCCGCCGCATTTTATGTACGGCGGCCTTAAAGTTACGGGCAACCACGCACGCCTTAACCAACAAGGAATCGTAATAAGGAGTTACAACCGCCCCCGAATAGGTATTCCCAGCATCGAGGCGCACGCCGTTCCCACCGGGCGAACGGTACGTTTCGATTCGACCAGTATCCGGCATGAAGTCGTTAGCGGGATCTTCAGTCGTGACCCGGCACTGAATCGCCGCCCCCTTGTAAGTTAACGCATCCTGGTGCGGTAAGTGGAGATCTTCAAACAAATCCCCGCCCATCGCGATTTTTAACTGGGCGTGCACAATATCAATTTCAGTGATCATTTCGGTAACGGTGTGTTCTACTTGAATCCGTGGGTTAACTTCCATGAAGTAGAACTGGTCGCCTTCAACCAAAAATTCAACCGTCGCCGCGTTCAAGTAATGCACACTCTTCATCAAATCAACGGCGGCGTTACAAATCCGTTGCCGTAATTCGATTGGGAGTGAAACCGCCGGGGCAAATTCAATGACCTTTTGGTTACGCCGTTGAACGGAACAATCCCGTTCATATAAGTGCATCACGTTACCGTGGGAGTCCCCTAAAATCTGGACTTCAATGTGCTTCGGGTGAGCGATGAATTTTTCTAAGTAAATTTCGTCGTCGCCAAAGGACTGTTTAGCTTCCGAACGAGCCCGGTCAAAGGCTTCCTGTAATTCGGAGGCTTCGCGAACAATTCGCATCCCGCGGCCGCCACCACCCATGGCCGCCTTGATCATAATTGGAAAACCGTATTTTTGTGTAAATTGTAAAGCTTCATTCAAACTGCTAACGGGATGAAGGGTACTTGGAATCGTTTGGACACCAGCATCCTGGGCAACCTGCTTAGCCGTGATTTTATCGCCAAACATGTCTAATTGCTCCGGTGTTGGTCCGATAAAGGTCATCCCTTCATCCGCAACGCGTCGCGCAAAGGTGGCGTTTTCGGCTAAAAACCCGTAGCCCGGATGAATCGCATCAACGTGATTTTCTTTTGCGATTCGGATAATATCCTCGATATCAAGGTAAGCTGCAATCGGCGCATCTCCCGCACCAACGAGGTAGGCCTCGTCAGCTTTAAAGCGGTGAACCGAAAACTCATCTTCTTTGGCGTAGATCGCAACAGTCTGCAAGCCCAATTCGTGACAGGCACGAATGACCCGGGTCGCAATTTCGCCACGGTTAGCAATTAATACTTTTTTCACCAAAATCCCTCATTTCCAAAAAAATCGACCTAACCTGCTTGCAAAACGGCGTTCTGACGCTCCATCTTCTCAAGCGCACTAACGTTTAACACCAATCCGAGTGATAACGTCAAAACAACCATACTGGAACCCCCGTAACTAACAAACGGGAACGTCACCCCAGTAATTGGGATGATGCCAACAATTCCACCAACGTTAATAAATGCCTGGATAGTCATGTAGGCGGCTACCCCGTAACAAACTAATGAATTGAACGTATTTCGTGACCGTACACCAATGTAGAGGGTCCGTAATACAATTAAAAGTAACAATCCCATAATAAAAATAACGCCAATTAGCCCGAGTTCTTCCGCAGTGATTGACATAATAAAGTCGGTGTTGGGCTCGGGTAAGTACCCTCGCTTTTGAAGGCTATTCCCGATTCCAACGCCAGTCAAGCCACCGTTGGAAATGGCATAGTACGAATTTACGAGCTGCGTCCCGGCACCAGACGCGGTTTTAAACGGATCTAAAAAGCCTAAGAACCGACGTAACTGGTACGAATTATCAAATGCGGACTGCGGTAAACTGCTCACGTAAGGGATAACCACCAAATTGAATAGTACGACGACCGCAGCCGCCCCACCAATCCCAATTAAGTAAGAAATTCCACTGGCCGCAAGAATTACCGCAGCAATCGCGAGGTTGATGGTTGCGCCACCAAGGTCTGGTTGAACTAAAATCAACGCAATCATCGCCGTAATCATGACAAACTGCGGCGCTAACGCCGTAAACTGGGCGCGTCCAAAGCGATCTTCGCGTTGGGCAATGATGGCGGCTAAGTAAATAATCAAGTAGAATTTACAAAACTCAGCCGGCTGAATTGAAAAGGGGCCAAACGTCAGCCATCCGGCTGCCCCGTTAATTGACTTCCCAACGGCCCGTAGTCCTAGCAAAACGACTAGCATGGCAAATCCAAGAATTCCCAGTAGCTTCGTTCGCTTAAAATACGTAATTTTCAAATTCATACAAATCATCGTTACGAGTAGCCCAATGCCCACCCAAACAACTTGTTTCGTTAAGTAGCCGGTTGGCGTTAGTCCGTTTTCAGCGGCGACGTACGAACTTGCTGAATAAACCATGACAATCCCAATCGCAGATAGGATCAAGTACGGCACGAATAGCGCGTAATCCAAATAATGCATCTTTTTCAAAATCATGTGCTTCAATCCCACCCTGTTAACTAACTTCATTTGGCACGATTTCGTCATAATAGTGCTTACAGTTCGCTTGCAACAATTATAGCATAGTCCTTTTTCACGCGGCATGTGAAACTAGTCATTTACCAGATTTTTAGTGTTTTTTTCAAAAAAAACGTCCGCCAATATCCGCCAATAACTGGCGGACGCTTACAAACCGAATATTCGGCTTACTTATTCATTTTACGTTTCTTAGATTCCTTTTCACGTGCGTTCGTGTTTAACGTACGTTTACGTAAGCGAACGTGATCTGGCGTAATTTCACAATATTCATCACTGTTCAAGAATTCCAAGGATTCTTCAAGGGTCAAGTGCGTTGGCGTCTTAATTGTCGCCGTTAAGTCCTTGTTTGAAGAACGGACGTTAGTCATGTTCTTACCCTTGGTAATGTTAACCGAAATATCGTTTTCACGACTATTTTGACCAACAATCATCCCTTCATATACGTCGGTACCTGGGTCAACAAAAATCGTTCCCCGGTCTTCAATCCCCATCGTAGCGTAAGTCGTCGTCTTACCCTGGTTGATTGAAACTAAGGCACCGTTACGACGGCCAGGGTTCCAGTTCTTAATCACTGGCAAGTACTTCGAGAAGGTATGGTTCATGATTCCGTAACCACGCGTTAAGGACAAGAATTCAGTTGAGTAACCGATCAAGCCCCGTGAAGGTGCTAAGAACGTTAAGCGGGTTTGGTTGTTACCCGTGCTTTCCATGTTCTTCATTTCAGCTTTCCGCTTCGATAAAGTATCGATAATCGCACCCGTATATTCGTCCGGCGTATCGATTTGAACGGATTCGAACGGTTCGCAACGTTCGCCATCGACGTCGCGGTAAATAACTTCTGGACGGGACGCTTGTAATTCGTAACCTTCACGTCGTAACGTTTCGATTAAGATTGACAAGTGCAATTCCCCACGGCCTGAAACAACCCATGAACCAGGTTCATCAGTGTCATCAACCCGTAACGAAACGTCGGTTTCCAATTCAGCCTTCAACCGCATTTCAAGTTGACGAGCCGTCACGAACTTACCATCTTGACCCGCAAATGGGGATGAGTTCGTCCCAAAGGTCATTTGTAAGGTTGGTTCGTCGATCCGTAAGATTGGTAACGCTTCTGGTGTTGCTGAATCCGCAACGGTTTCACCAACGTTAATGTCTTCCATCCCAGAAACCGCAACTAAGTCCCCAGCGTGGGCTTCGTTGATTTCCAACCGTTGTAACCCGAAGAACCCAAATAACTTCGTTACCCGGAAGTTCTTTTGGCTACCGTCTAACTTCATGACCGTAACGCTGTCACCAACTTTAATCGTTCCCCGGAAAACCCGGCCGATTCCAACCCGACCAACGTAGTCGTTATAGTCTAACAAGGCTACTTGGAATTGGAGTGGTTCTTCTGAATTATCAATTGGTGCTGGAATAGTTTTAATAATCGTGTCAAAAATTGGCTTCATCGTGTGTTCCTGCTTAGCAGGATCTGATTCGTAGCTTGAAGTCCCGTTTAAAGCTGAAACGTAAACCACTGGGAAGTCTAATTGCGATTCATCAGCCCCTAATTCAATAAAGAGGTCTAAAACTTCGTCAACAACTTCTTCAGGACGGGCACCCGGGCGGTCAATTTTGTTGATGACGACGATTGGTGTTAAATGTTGTTCCAAAGCCTTCTTCAAAACGAAACGCGTCTGTGGCATCGTTCCTTCGAAAGCGTCGACAACTAATAACACACCGTCAACCATTCGCATGATCCGCTCAACTTCACCACCGAAGTCCGCGTGTCCTGGGGTATCCAAGATGTTAATTTGTTTGTCGCCGTACCGAA
Organism: Lactiplantibacillus modestisalitolerans; assembly: GCF_005405425.1. Taxonomy (GTDB): domain Bacteria; phylum Bacillota; class Bacilli; order Lactobacillales; family Lactobacillaceae; genus Lactiplantibacillus; species Lactiplantibacillus modestisalitolerans. The sequence goes on from NZ_BJEA01000016.1 coordinate 63,296, forward strand.
CGGCCGTGTTCTTTGAAAGGATCGTGATACCGCGTTCCTTTTCAATGGCATTAGTGTCCATGGCCCGATCACCAATCGTTGTGTGCTCATCTAAGGTATCCGATTGTTTAAGCATTTCGTTAACCAACGTCGTTTTACCGTGGTCAACGTGGGCAATAATGGCAATGTTGCGGATATCATCTCTAAATTTCAAAATTGATCTTCCTTTCGTCCTTCAAAATTCTAACCATCAACCGATAGCAGAAATCTTACATATATTAATACAAACCGTCGTTACTATCAAGTTTCTTGAGCTGACTTAACTATCCGTAACGACGTTTTCAATGGTTTTCATCGGTTGGCATAAAAAAACTGTGACGTATGGGTCACAGTCCCATCTTTTACTTGCCGATCGCCAAAATCGTGCGTGAAGCACGCTGTGTCGCTACTAGTACAGCACCAGATGATAACATATTAACCGGCGTGCCGTCAACTTGTGTCATCACTAACCCTAAACTTTCAGCTAAGACCCGCCCGGCCGCAAAGTCCCACGGTCTCAGATAAGAACAATAGGCAATCAGTTCGCCCGTTAAGACCTGACTGATTTGAATCCCCGCACTACCAGTAATTCGGGGTCCTAGGCTTTGCGCAACAATGGCTTGCATCTGGTACCGATTCTCAATTAATAACGGTGCACTGGCTCCAAATAACCCCTGGGTTAAATCTAAATTTTCCGGTGCTTTAAGTGGCCGGCCGTTGACGGTGACCCCCACTCGCGGCCCACCGGCATAGAGTCGCTCACCCATCACATCATAAATGTACCCCAAAGTGGGTTGGCCGTCGACATAATACCCGATCATCATCGCAAAGTGGTTGCGCTGGTGCACAAAATTCATCGTCCCGTCAATCGGATCAACGATCCATACGTGACCCGCCATGGTCGTGACGCGGTCCCCACGTCCTTCCTCAGCTAAAATATGCGCCTGCGGGTCCAGTCTCCGAATTTGCGCAACGAGAAAATCTTCATTGCTATGATCAACATTGGTTACAAGGTCGCGCCTACTCGTTTTTTCGGCCACGGTCAGGGTGGTTCCCATTTTAGCTAACACGGTTGCGCGGGCTTCGCGTAAGGCCGCTTGAACGGCTTGGTTTAGTTGTTCCAGTGCACTTTTTTCCACGTTTGTCACCTAACCTTGAACTTTAAAGCGTTGTTTGTTGCTGGCGTTTGCCGCCCGGATAGTGCGATAAATACTATATCCCGACGCTGCCTCAAATTCACGACCCAAACGCTTTTCTTCGGATTTAGCAGGTACGACCGTTTTAAACGCCCGGTAAGCCGCTAATAACGCGGCCGTTTCCGTCCCCGTTTCGTTAGCCGCTTCCACTTGTTGATACAACGTTGTCACCGTAATAATTTCGGCCGTAGTCCAAGTATCATCGAGTGGGTACTGATAATTTGCATTACTGTTTGTCATCTTGATCAAGCTCCCCGGCAGTCACCCGCGCTAATTGCTCACGGACCTGCGTTGCAATTTCACGATATTCCTTTTGTTCCTCATCCGAAAGCACCATATCAGCTAAGTGTTTAATGCCATTGGCACTCACCAACACCGGCGAAGCTAGCCCCACGAGCTGGTCTTCAGTATCCGTTTGGACGTTGGTAACCGTCCCAATAAATGGTTGCTGCTGATAAAACGCATTCAGGATCCGTACTAATGCTAACACACTTAGGGTTTGATTGGTAACCACGGCCGGATCATCAATTCGATCAGCCGCCGCCGTCATTTCATCCATCCCAAAATTAATATCTTGATTAGCTAGGTACGTCAGCACCGGGGCCGGTCCAATGTAGGAGCGACTCCACGAAATTAAGTGGGCCGCAGCGGTCCCGACAACGAACGCCCGGACATCGTTAGTCCCGACGTTAAATTGTTGGCGCAGTAACTGCTCCAATAAGCGGCTTTCCGGTAAAGTCCCGAGTCCCAGCACCTTTTGATGATCAACCCCGCTAAAACGGGCTGCTAAGACGCTTAAAACGGCATCGTTACTGCCTGCTAAAATCAACTTCCCGTTAAAGCCCGCGCCCATCGCGTCGTTCACAAACGCTCTAAACAACGGTAACGTCGCCGTTAAATCACCCTCAGCATCGCCATCACTAGCTAAGGGTACCAAGTTACCAATAATTAAACTATCTGCTTGCGAGTAATCTGGTTTCACTTCCGCGGCCAAGCCAAAGTGGCGGCAAGTTAAACTAGCCGTAACTAATGACTGGTAACGCGGGGTTTCGTCCGCATCGGTGGCAACGACCAACTTGAACGGTAAGTCCTTGGCCATTGCAATTAAAATTAATTGTTGTACGAATTCGAATAATCCACGAATAATCACTGTATTGTTCATGACAATCCCTCCAACCTTCGCTAACAATTGTACCTGAGCTGTCAACGAATTCAAGTAAACATTAACGAAAAGCTTACCCTTTTGTAACATTGTCAAAAGAGCTCGTAACCGCACCCATCAAGCAGTAGTTTAGCGACCACGGTTTTGCCGGTAGCTAATTTAGTCCTATGTACAACGAAAGTTTGAGAACAAACGCCCTCAAACTTTCGGTTCCGAATTATTTCGGTTAATTTAGATATGTGTTGGGAAGCCCATTGCAACGTCCGCGGCTTCTTGAACAACTTCACCCAAAGTTGGGTGTGGATGAATCGTCAACGCTAAGTCTTCAACGTTCATCCCGCCATTAACGGCAACGCTCAATTCAGAAATCAAGTCACTCGCGCCGGGGCCGGCAATTTGGGCACCCACGATGGTTCCTTCATCCTTAGTTGAGACTAAGCGGAAGAAGCCTTCCATTGAGTCCAACGAAATTGCCCGACCATTCCCAGCAAACGGGAATTTAGAAGCGGTTACTTTTAAGCCCGCGTCTTCGGCTTCGGCCTTAGTCATTCCGACCGTCGCTAATTCTGGATCAGTAAAGCAAACTGCGGGAACCGAAACGTAGTCATTCGCCGTCTTCTTGCCACTGATTGCGCCTGCCGCGACTTTTGCTTCCGCAAAGGCTTTGTGTGCCAACGCTGGTCCAGCAACAATGTCACCGATTGCAAAGATGTCTTCAGCAGCGGTCCGACCTTGTTGGTCAACTTCGATCAGGCCCCGGTCCGTTAACTTAACGTCCGTATATTCAAGCCCCATGTCGTCCGTGTTTGGCCGCCGACCAACCGTAACCATGCAGTAATCCGCATGAACGGTACTTTCCTTACCATCAACGGCGTAAGTGACCGTTACGCCACTGCCATCTTGCTCGGAGTTCTTAGCCATGGCGTTCGTAATGACGTCAACGCCCTTCTTCTTAAAGTCGTTAAGAACTAGCTTAACCATGTCTTTTTCGAAGTTTGGTAAGATTTGCTTGGTTCCTTCAAGAATTGTAACGTGCGCACCTAAGTTAGCATAAGCGCCGGCCAATTCAGAACCAATGTAGCCCCCACCAATAACGACCAATTCTTTCGGTACTTCTGGCAAGTTCAAGCCACCAGTCGAGTCAACGACCCGACCTTCAAACTTAAAGCCTGGGATTTCAACTGGGCGGGACCCCGTTGCAATAATCAGGTGTTTAAATTTATAGGTCTGACCAGTGTGATCCCCATTCATAACACGTAACGTGTGGTTATCGTGCATGTAAGCTTCACCCTTGACCACTTCAACTTTGTGCTTTTTGAGTAACATCCGGACCCCGTTCGTTAACCGGTCAACCACTTGGTGGTCCTTCCAGTCTTGCGTCACTTTAAAGTCTAGAACGGGATCTTGAATATTTTTAATCCCAAAAATCTTACTATCCTTTGTTTCTTGTAAACGATGACCGGCACTAATCAGTGCTTTTGATGGAATACAGCCAACGTTTAAGCAGACACCACCGATATATTCCTTTTCAACCACGGTGACTTTTTGACCGAGTTCCGCGGCCCGGATCGCAGCGACGTAGCCCCCGGGGCCCGCGCCAATGATCATTGTATCGCGTTCTTCAGCAAAATCTCCTACAACCATTCTGACCTCATCCTTCCATCAATAGTAACTCTGGATCATGCAGCAATTGCTTCAATAAGTTCATTGCCTTTTGAGCAGTGGCCCCGTCGATTAAACGGTGGTCGAAACTTAAGGATAACTTCTGCATCTTACCAACAACGATTTCGCCGTCTTCGTTGACGTACGGTTCCTTACCAATTCGGCCAACCCCTAAAATAGCAACTTCAGGTTGGTTAATTACTGGTGTGAACCAGCCACCACCGATGGACCCGATGTTGGTAATGGTGATTGAAGCACCACTCATTTCACTAGGCTTTAATTTCCCGTCGTACGCTTTTTGCGTATTTTCAGTAATTTCCTTGGCAATGGCAAATAAGCCCTTACCTTCGGCATGCTTAATGTTTGGTACTAACAATCCACGATCAGTATCCGTAGCGATCCCGATGTTGTAATAGTGTTTATAAACAATTTCCTTATTGGCATCATCAATTGACGCATTGAAAGCCGGGTACTGTTGTAAGACGGCAACCAAAGCCTTCGCAATGTATGGTAAGAAGGTCAAATGAATATCGCGGTCAGCCGCAATTGCTTTGTACTTCTTCCGGTGAGCCATTAACGCACTCACTTCAACTTCGTCAAAGAGGGTCACGTGTGGCGAAGTCAATTTACTGTGCATCGTGACCTTCGCAATCGTCTTCCGAATTGGGGTCATCTTTTCGCGCGTTTCTAATTCTGGAGTATCAGAAACGTACGGCTTAACTGGCGCTGGCTTAGCTTCAGTAGCCGCCGGTGCCGTTTCAGCAGGCGCCGCGGTTGCAGCTGGTTGAGCCGCAGCGGCTGGCGCACTTGCGTAGTTGTCAATATCCTGCTTCGTCACTTGCCCGTGGGCACCACTTGCAGTAACTAAAGTAATATCAACGTCCTTATCCCGGGCATATTGCCGAACGGATGGCATTGCCAAGACCCGCTTATTCGGGTCACTTGGCGTAACCGGGGCACTGGCAGCAGCTTCAGAAGCTGGCGCCGAACTTTCAGCTGCGGCTGGTTTGTCTGCGGCAGCGCTTTCAGCTGGGGCCGCATCCGTCGCACTATTATCGCCAGAACCGTCATCAATGGTAACAATTACGTCACCAATTTTAGCAGTTTCACCTTCAGGAACTAAAATCTTTAATACTTTACCGTCAACCGGTGAAGGTAATTCTTCCACCGATTTATCGTTTTGAATTTCAACTAGAGAATCGTCTTCTTTGACTTCATCACCAGGTTTTACGAGCCATGATGCAATTTCGCCTTCTTCGAGGCCTTCACCAAGCTCTGGTAATTTAAACTCGTAAGCCATTGGATAACTTCCTTTCATGACAGCCCGAGCGGCTGTTTATCGATTTTTGATCTTAATATTAGTAGTTCAAGATCTCGCGGGTCTTTGCTTCAATTTCATCTTCAGCTGGTAACCAGTCGTCTTCAGCCAAACCAAATGGATAAACGGTATCTGGTGCTGAAACCCGACCAACCGGGGCACTAAGATAAAGGGCACCCTTTTCAGCGATTAAGGAAGCCACGTTAGCTGCGATCCCAGCTTGACGTTGAGCTTCTTGAATGGCAACGGCGCGACCCGTCTTTTCAACGGACTTCAAAATCGTTTCTTCATCTAATGGTGATAAAGTCCGTAAATCGACAACTTCAACGGAAATTCCTTCTTTTTCAAGCTTGTCCGCAACCTTCAATGACTGGTTAACTTGTGCACTGTAGGCAATCAATGAAATATCGGTTCCTTCGCGAACAACGTTGGCCTTATCTAACGGCACAGTGTAAGCTTCATCCGGAATATCCGCCTTCATGGAGCGGTATAACTTCAGGTTTTCAAGGAAGAAGACCGGGTCGTTATTCCGAATTGATGAAATCAATAAGCCCTTAGCATCGTATGGGTTGGATGGCGTAACCACGCGTAACCCAGGGATTTGTGCCAAGTAACCTTCCAAAGAGTCAGCATGCATTTCAGGAGTGTGCGTCCCACCACCATATGGTGACCGAATCGTAATTGGCATGTGCCGCGTACCACCAGTCCGGAAGCGTTCCCGTGACATTTGACCCGCAATTGAATCTAAGGTTTCAAATACGAACCCTAAGAATTGAATTTCGGGAATTGGCCGGAAGCCTTCGAGGGCTAACCCAATTGATAAGCCACCGATACCAGATTCAGCTAAAGGAGTATCGAAAACCCGGTCTTCACCGAATTCAGCTTGTAGGCCATCGGTTGCCCGGAAGACCCCACCGTTTTTACCAACGTCTTCACCAAAAATCAAGGTGCGATCATCGGACCCTAATTCTAATCGAAGTGCATCGGTAATCGCTTGAATATATGTTTTCTTTGACATGTTACTTCGACTCCTTTGCTTGGAATTCCGTAATTTGATTTTGAATGTTTTGTGGTTGTTCTTCAAAAACATTCGCCAAGAAATCGGTCATTTTTTGCTTTGGTGCATCGTCCGCTTGCTTAACAGCGGCCTTAATATCTGCTTTAACTTGTTCAACGTATTCGTTTTCTTGTTCTTCTGACCAGGCACCTTGATCCGTCAAGTACTTGCGGTAACGAATTAATGGATCGTTGTCGAACCATGGTTCTTCTTCGTCCTTCGTCCGGTAACGCTTAGGATCATCACCAGCGTTAGTATGTGGTCCGAACCGGTAAGTCAAGGTTTCAATCATAACCGGGCCGTTACCAGCAGCTGCGTATTCACGGGCCGCCTTGGTAACTTCGTAAACGGCCAAGAAGTCCATCCCATCAACCTGAACGCTCGGAATACCAGCAGCCACCGCTTTTTGGGCCAGCGTCTTAGCAGCCGTTTGTTTCCGGCGTGGTACTGAAATGGCATAACCGTTGTTTTGAACGATGAACACGGCTGGGGCTTGGAACGCGCCTGCAAAGTTCATTCCTTCATAGAAGTCACCTTGCGACGTCCCACCATCACCGGTATAAGCATAAGCAACTTTGTCCGGCGTCTTATTCTTCTTAATCCCGAGCGCAACTCCAGCAGCTTGCACGTATTGCGCACCAATAATGATTTGCGGTGGCATTGCGTGGAAGTCTTCTGGATATTCATTTCCTAAAACGTGGCCTCGTGACCAGAGGAAGGCTTTGTATACGGGTAAACCGTGTTGGATCACTTGTGGAATATCCCGGTACGCAGGCATCAAAACGTCCGTCTTCTTCATTGCGGCGTTGGTCCCCATTTCACTGGCTTCCTGACCTTCAGTTGGTGCGTAGAAGCCCAAGCGGCCTTGACGCGTCAACGCGTTAGAACGTTGGTGTAACGTCCGTTCCCAGATCATCAGTTTTAAAAAGTCTACTAATTGATCGTTTGAATACTTAGCGACAATTTCTGGTTTAACTACTTTAGATTGTCCATCCATTACTTGCACGGGTTTGAAATCGTTTCCCAACGCATCACGGATTGCACTAAAATCAACGATTGATTTTTCGTTGCCCATAAATGACACATCCCTTTCATGAACGTACGGGCCGGTGCCGACTGGCTCGGCTCGTAATCGTTTTCAAAATTACAAGTCTAATTTACCATTGCCTTCCAAGTTTTGCAAGCCCTTTCAAACGCCTTGATACCGGCGCTGACCGCCAAAATGATTGTGAATTATTTCATTTGTCAACTCAGCTAACTTTCATTTTTTCTATTGATTATTTCATATCTTCTATCAATCACACTTTTTTAAAAACCGTTTCTACATTTTCATAGCCGCTTATGCTAAACTAGTTTTATATATGAGAAAATGCGCGGTCCTTGAGATCACAGTATAGTTTTTGGAGGTAGTTTGGATTGATCAAAATGCGAGATATCATCCGTGAAGGCAACGACACCCTACGTGCCGAAGCTAAACCAGTACAATTTCCCCTTAGTGAAACTGATCAAAAATTAGCTAAGGATATGATGGAATACTTAGAGAACAGTCAAGACCCTGAACTAGCCCGTAAATACGGGTTACGTGCTGGTGTTGGCTTGGCCGCACCCCAAGTCGACGTGTCCAAACAAATGGCGGCCGTCCTTGTTCCGGGCGAAACCGACGATGCTGATCCGGTATTTAAGGACGTCATCATCAACCCGGTCATTGTTAGCCATTCCGTTCAACCTGGTGCGCTTACAGAAGGTGAAGGTTGCCTTTCCGTTGACCGTGACGTTGCAGGTTACGTGATTCGTCACGACCGAATCACGCTACGGTACTACAATACCGCTGGTGAACAAAAGAAGATCCGGTTGAAGAATTATCCCGCCATCGTTTGTCAACATGAAATCGACCACTTACACGGGATTCTGTTCTACGACCACATCAACACGTCGCAACCGTTTGCCGCAGACGACGACCTCGTCTTAATTTCCTAATACAAACTAAACGAAAAGGCCGACCCAATCGCTGATTGGGCCGGCCTTTTCGTTTAATTACCAGTATTTAACCGCCGTAAGTCTTCAAGGTATTCATAGGTTGCTTCATTCATTAAATAAGCGACGTCCAGGTGCAATTGGCCATCACGCAACCAAGCATCCGTGACACGGAGGGCCGGCCCTGCCGCTTGAAAAGCCGTTAACTGCTGGGCGGCCGCAACTCGTTCCAACTGATTATTGAAAAGTCGACGGACTTCCGGTAAATCTAAGGTGACCATTCCGGGGGTCTCCAGCACGTATTCAAAAACCATGACGCCCCGGCCCCAAACGTCCGCGACCGGTACTGAATGAATCAAGCCAGCCACTTCTTGAACGGCAACGTTCGCCGCAAGCGTCTGCAGTGCTTGCTGCATAGCTTGGTCTACCGTTCGCTGCCCAGCTAGCCGAATCTTGAGCGCCGCTCGCTTTAAAACCTGGCGGCGTAGAATTTCATAAATGATAACTGCAATTAATATCCCACCAATAATAATTAACCAAGTTTGCATAGGCCCCCTCCTCATTTAAAGCTGTTTATTGATTCACAAATTCCAAAATTTTATCTAAAAATATTCGAATTTAGCATAACATGTTTCATAAAAAAATTTTCCGAAAGACGCTTATTCTTTGAAGAAAGTTAACATTGTATACACCCTTAGGGAATTATGCTAAAATGAAAGATAATTGTTGTGTTTACACAACCCGGTGTACGGATCAAACTTTTATTTTTGCTACCTATTTAGGCCGTCCGGGTCTAAATAAATCTGTTTATAGGGAGTTTTGTTAATGATTTACAAAGTTTACTACCAAGAAACCAAACAACGGAACCCACAACGGGAAACAACTAAGTCACTCTACTTAGAAGCTGACACCGAAGTTGCTGCCCGCGTTTTAGTGGAAGATAATACGAAGTACAACATTGAGTTTATCGAACCGTTAGAAGGTAACTACTTGGATTATGAACAAAAAAATCCAGAGTTTCAACTAACGGAGTTTAATCAATGAAACGGTTAAACGTTAAAAATAATGAAACCGCCGTTTTTGCAGTCGGCGGTTTGGGCGAAATTGGGAAAAATACCTATGGTATCCAATTTCAAGATGAGATTATTCTGATTGATGCCGGAATTAAATTCCCCGAAGATGAACTTCTCGGAATTGATTACGTCATTCCAGATTATTCTTACCTAGTTGCAAACCAGCAAAAAATAAAAGCACTCGTCATTACGCACGGGCATGAAGATCACATTGGCGGGATTCCATTCTTACTTCAACAAATCAACGTTCCAATTTATGCTGGACCACTCGCATTGGCACTGATTAAGGGTAAGTTGGAAGAACACGGGCTTCTGAAGACGACCGAATTACACGAAATTAATGAAGATACCGTTCTGAAGTTTCGCAAAACGCGGGTCTCGTTCTTCCGGACCACCCACTCAATTCCCGATACGTTAGGAATTGCCGTTCAAACCCCACCTGGCACCATTGTGGAAACTGGAGATTATAAATTTGACCTGACACCAATTACCCACCAGCCACCGAATCTACAACGAATGGCTAAGCTTGGTGAACACGGTGTCTTAGCATTGCTTTCCGATAGTACTAACGCGGAACGACCAATTTGGACGAAGTCTGAACAGTGGGTCGCCCAATCGATTCGACGGATTTTTGAACAAGTCGAAGGCCGCATCATTTTTGCCACCTTTGCTTCAAACATCTCCCGAATTCAAGAAGCAGCTCAGGTTGCATTAGAACATCACCGTAAAATTGCCGTCTTTGGTCGGAGTATGGAAGCCGCCATCGTTAATGGTCGGGAATTAGGCTATCTCAATATTCCCGACGACGCAATGGTTGATGCAAACGACATTCGCTCGTTACCAGCAAATAAAGTGATGATTCTTTGTACCGGGTCTCAAGGTGAACCGATGGCCGCCCTATCGCGAATTGCCAATGGTACTCACCGGCAAATTTCCGTTCAACCTGGCGACACCGTCATTTTCTCAAGTTCACCAATTCCTGGGAACACGCTTAGCGTAAACCACGTCATTAATGAACTTGAAGAAGCTGGCGCGCACGTCATTCACGGAAAAGTTAATAACATCCATACTTCTGGTCACGGGGGCCAAGAGGAACAAAAGCTAATGTTACGTTTAATGAAGCCTAAGTTCTTTATGCCGATTCACGGTGAATACCGGATGCTGAAAATCCATACGGAATTAGCCGAACAGTGTGGGGTACCACTTGACCACAGCTTCATTTTGGAAAATGGTGACGTGTTAGCCTTTACCAAGGATTCAGCCCGCGTGGCTGGCCACTTTGGCGCTGGCGACGTTTACGTTGACGGTTCCGGGATTGGCGACATTGGTAACGTGGTCCTACGTGATCGTCAGGTTCTTTCCGAAGAAGGACTCGTCGTGGTCGTTGCCACGATCAACTTGAAAAAGAAAGAAATTCAAGCCGGTCCAGACATTCTTTCACGCGGGTTTGTCTACATGCGTGAATCTGGCGACCTAATCAATGAGGCTCGCCGACACGTTTTCCGTACGATTCGTCGTAAAATGAAGTCAGATAAAGTTAGTGAAGCAACGATTCGTAATGCAATCATTGATGATCTTCAAAGTTTTCTCTTTGACAAAACTGAACGTCACCCAATGATTTTACCGATGTTGATTATGAACTAACCACTTGCCGGAACGATCATGTTCCGGCTTTTTGTGGTGAAAGGGTCAGTCCCGACTGACTTGATTTTTGTGAGGTGTAAATTTGATTGCTGAATACTACATTATTATCAACGCACTGGCGGGCTCCGGACGTGGGCAGACGGTTTGGGATACGGTCAAGCCGATTCTAGAACAGCGTCAAATTAAGTTTGGCTTTGCAGTCTCCGAGTACGCAGGTCATACAACCCGACTCGCTGCCCAGTTCGCCGCCCGGGTTAGGCCGCGCGCTGGCGTTACGGACGTTCTGCTCGTTATTGGTGGTGACGGCACACTCAATGAAGCACTGAACGGACTCAAACAGGTCCCCAAGCACACCCCGATCCCCCTCGCCTACATTCCAGGAGGGTCTGGGAACGATTTTGCCCGGGGACTCGGAATGGCAACTGATCCAGAAATTGCATTGGCCCAAATCTTAAACAATATGCGGGCCCGCCCGCTTGCCATCGGCTACTACCACGAAACGTTTAAAAATGAACACCGTTACTTTGTCAACAACGTTGGTTTAGGCTTCGATGCTCAAATCGTGGACGATACCAATCGTAGTCGTCAAAAGGGCCGGTTAGGCCGGTGGTCCTATTTAAGTAACGCCATTAAAGCCTACACGCAACAGGAGGGCTTTCCACTAACGGTACACGTTGGCCGCAAGCGGGATTATTACCGCCACGCCTTCCTGTGCACGACATCTAACCATCCCTACTTTGGGGGCGGCGTTAAGATTTTGCCGGGCGCTAACCTCCATGACGATCAGCTCGAATTAATCGTCGTTGAACAACCCCACTGGTGGATCGTCGTCTGGTTATTCCTGGGCCTGCTAATGGGTGGTCGACACCTAAAGTCACGCTTCGTGCACCACTACCGGACAAATAAGCTCCACCTACTCGTTAATTCGGTGGAAATTGGCCAAATGGATGGCCAAATTATTGGTAATCGAAACTACGACCTCTATTTATCAACTGAAAATTACCCTTTTTGGATTGATACCAGTATCCATGATCACCACGAAAAATGAGTTTACAAAAAACGTGCGTCAAAAACCCAGTTGGCTTTTGGCGCACGTTTTAGTTATTAGTATAAGACGACACACAAGGGGCTATGACTAATGTCACGGCCCCTTATTCGTTGGCTTAATCCTCTGAAGCGTTGATTGCTTCCAGAAGCATGTCAAGCTGTTCACATTTTTCGGATAAGTGACTGACACGTTCATGTAAGTGCGGATAAATCGTCACAACCCGTGAGTGATCCTGTTGACGCACAGCCAGTCCCTTTAATCGTTCTAGCTCCGTATTCGCCGCTTGGTATTCTTCCAGGATCTCAAACCTGTTACTCACTTTAACACTTCCCTTAGCATCTAAAATATGGTCAGGTTCCCGCGTGCGGGAACTAAAAAAACAGCTAATTTAATATACCACAAAGCGCCGCTAGATTAAATCCCCAAGCGCAAAAAAACGGGCGTTAACGCCTAATGCCCCGGCAACGACGCTGCTGACCGTTTTGATTAGTAACCTAACGTGCCGATGAGAGGTCTAACCGCAAACAAAAAAGGGATCCAACTACTAAAATACTAGTAGCGGAATCCCCCATTATTGACGTTATTTTACCGTTCCAGCAAAGCTTGGCATGAAGTACGAACTAATCGTTTGAACCTTCACGTTTTCACCCGGTTGTGGTGCGGCAACGAATTGATTATTACCAATGTAAATGGCATCGTGATACGTCGACCCACGTGAACCCCAGAAGAGGATGTCGCCTGGTTGGGCGCTCGCAACTGAATGAGTTGTTACGTAGGATTCTTGCATAATCGTATTATGCGGTAAACTAATACCCGCGGCGTGTTGATAGACGTAGGCAACTAGTCCAGAACAGTCCATCCCAGATAAGCTTGAGCCACCCCAAACGTACGGGATGTTCGCACTAGCCAACTTCAAAGCTAAGCCGGTAACTGATCCAGTAGCCAAATCACTAGTACTGGTCGTCGCCTGACTCGTTGAAGAACTGGCTGCGGCCTGTGAAGCACTACTACTGGTGGCTTGGGAGCTGCTTTGGCTCGCACTGCTCGTAGCCTGCGAACTACTGCTGGTGGCCGTGGTTTGGGTCGCAGCCGCTGCGTTCGTGTTAGTTGGCGTCGTGGTCGTCGCAGTTGCGTGACTAACCGTCGTCTTCTCCGCAACTGGTTGTTGCGTGGTCGACGAGCTAGTTACCGAGCTCGACGAACTTGCCTGACTGCTAGCTTGACTCGTCGATGCTGCCGACTGCGTTGATTGGCTACTTACCGTTGAAGTACTACTCGTGGCTTGCGAACTAGTGCTTGAACTAGTTTGGCTGGCCGTACTAGTAGCTTGACTACTTGACTGGCTAGTAGCTGCCGCACTGGTTACTTGAGTTGCACTGGCAGACGTCGCCTGCGTGGAACTAGCACTCGTAACCGTGGTTGAACTTGCGCTCGTCGCATCACTTGTACTTGTGGTTGCTTGCGTTTGGCTGGTAGTTGTTGCAGAAGTAGCCTGCGACGTCCCCTGACTGACGCTCGCTTGTGATGCGCTACTTACTGAACGAACGGCCGGACTAGTTTGTGTTTCCGCCTGACTAGCAGGGGTTTGCGTCTTAGCCGCTTTAACCGTTGTTGCTGGAACCTTAATGGCTTGACCAGTGACAATCAAATCGCCATCAATCCCGTTTAACTGTTGTAAAGCGTGAACGGACGTATTGTACTTGTCCGCAAGCGCCCACAAAGTATCACCAGTCTGAACCTTATATGTAGACTTAGTGACCTGCGCAGACCCCTTGGTTGCTTCCTTAGTGGTTGTCCCACTGATTTGCAGTTTCTGACCAACATAAATCAAATTTGAGTTGCCATTAAGGGCTTGTTTGTTTAATTGTTCAATACTTTTAACCGAAACGCCGTGTTGCTGGGCGAGATCCCATACCGTATCATGGGCGTTGACTGTGACCGAGGCCGCGTTGGCAGCTTGTCCCGTAGCAAGCAATAATCCAACGGCACCAACCGTACCGGCTAGGACCTTGCCCGTTGTATGTGCTTGTGACATCTAATTCACTCCTTTAGCAAATTCTAACAAATCCAGATAACTAGTGTTAATTCTTAAGAAAAGCTTAATACCTTTTACAAATCATAATTTTATTGTAGCACAATTTAGAAAAATACATACCAGAATTACTCGTTTTTTTGTAAAACAATCCGTTAATTTTAATAGATAGTTGGTAAAGTCAATGACGACGCGGTTCCCCGCACATCAAGTTTTTAACCGTTTTCCTAAATCTAACAGTTGGTAAGCACAAAATTTAGTTGTATTAGCCAATTAATTTTAACGCAATTTTCTGTCAGCTTGTTGCCCGCAATCAAAAAAGACGTCCAGTAAACGAATCCTGAACGCCTTTTTAAGGCAATTATTAGTTATTCTTGCGGATCGAACAACCGGTCGACCGGTTGTTGCGCGTGAATCAGCCGAATCGCGTCGCCGAGGAGCGGCCCAACTGATAATTGAACGAGTTTTTCAAACTGTTTAGCCGCCGGAATTTGAATCGTATCGGTGACGATCACCTTTTCTAGCGGTGAAGCTTGCAGCAACGCAGCCGCGTCCTGTGAAAAAATGGCGTGGGTGGCGCAACCATAAACCTTAGCCGCCCCAGCCTTCGCTAGCGTGCGGGCGGAAACATCGAAGCGCGTCCCCGTATCAATCATGTCATCGATTACGATGGCAATTCGATTACGAACGTCCCCAATGATACTGTCCGGAACCGCATGGTCGTCTTCTGGATGGCGGTTATCAATGATTGCAATTGGCGCCCCCAGCAGTTCCGCCAACTTCCGCGCACGTGAAACGCCGGCGTGGTCTGGTGATACGACCACTAAATTATCGGTAATCCCGCGATCTTTGAAGTAGCTCGCCAAAATAGGCGCCGCAACTAGGTGATCAACTGGAATATTAAAGAACCCTTGGATCTGCGCTGCGTGCAGGTCAACCGTTAGAATGCGGTTGGCGCGGTCTTTTTCCAATAAGGTGGCAATTAGCTTAGCCGTAATTGGTTCGCGTGAACGCGCCTTACGATCCTGTCGTGAATAGCCATAATATGGAATCACGACGTTAATTTCACTCGCACTCGCCCGGCGAAGCGCATCGATCATAATCAATAGCTCTAAAATGGTATCGTTAACGGGATCAGAAATCGACTGAATAACGTACACCTCTGAGCCCCGAATACTCTCATCAATGCTAATCTGAATTTCACCATCACTAAACCGTCTCACCGAACTTTTACCTAACGGAACGCCAACGCGCTTAGAAATCTTCTTTGCTAAGGGCAAATTAGAATTCAGCGCAAATAACTTAAGGTTGGAATAAGCTTCATCTGCTGACATAACGACCTCCGTAAAAATAATTTCATCATCTAGTTTAATTATAACAGTAACCTCAAAATTAGAAACGCTTGACGTACAGTTTAATTTAACGAATCCGGCTTACTTTACGCACCGGCCACCCGGGGCATGAAATCAATCGGGGTCACTCCGTCCATCCCAATCATTGGATCAATTTGACCGCTCTGCGCTTTGGCCGGTGTTAACCGGTAATCCGCCGGTCCATCACTGGTCGCCAAATCAGCACCGGCTGAATTCGGGCTTGGCGCCGTTGCGGGATTGCTAGTCGTAACTTGGTCATCAGCAGGCGGATTCGCTGCTTGCGACGTCGGCCGTTCCACCCGTTCACCCGGCGCAACTTCATCGGTAAAGACCTGCTTTAGACGCTTAGTTAGCGTCGTTTGGCGGTTAACCGATTCGTTAGTCACACTCCGCTCAAAGGATTGCGGATCACCTAATAAAATCAACATTTGTTCAGCCCGCGTTACCGCCGTATAAAGCAGATTGCGCTGTAACATCCTTGAAAACTGCGGAACTAATGGTAGGATCACCATTTTAAACTGGCTCCCTTGGGATTTATGGATCGACATACTATACGCCAATGTCAGCCGATTCCAATCACTCCGCTGATAAGTCACTTCATTTTGATCAAACGCAATCACGAGTTGGTCTTTTTTGGCTTCATTATGGGGATCATTTGCCAGATCAATCCCAACAATCTGACCAATGTCACCATTAAAGACGTTATTTTCTGGTGAGTTAACTAAGTGTAAAACTTTGTCGCCAACCCGAAAATCCTGTCCGTTGTACGTTAAATGCTTTTGCTTGGCCGTTTTAAGCGGATTAAAAATATTTTGAACCGTTTGGTTAAGCTGATCAATCCCCGCAGAACCACGATACATGGGGGCTAAAATTTGAACTTGCTCAGCCGTGAAGCCCTTCTTGAGTGCCTTAGCCACCACTTGGGCCACAATGTGGTTCACTTGGTTAGCATTACAACTAATAAACGAGCGGTCCGACTGGTTAACCGTAAAGTCCGCGGGTAAGCGGCCGTCCTTAATCGCGTGTGCCAGGGGAATAATACTCGAATCGCCGTCTTGCCGGTAAATCCGCGTCAATTCAATTTGCGGCAAAGCCGGACTAGCCAGTAAATCGTGAAATACTTGACCCGCTCCCACCGATGGTAACTGGTCCTTATCACCAACCAGGATTACTTGCATCTGGTTAGGCACCGCCTGAAGCAGTAGCTGGAATAGGCTTGTATCCACCATTGACATTTCATCAATAATCAAGAGGCCCCCGTCTAGCTCCTTAGTTGGCTGTTCCGGGCCGTCCTCGCGCCCCGTTAATCCAAGCAAGCGATGAATGGTGCTTGCCGGAAGGTCGGTCGTTTCCGCCATTCGCTTGGCCGCCCGACCAGTTGGCGCTGCCAAAAGGATGGGAAACGCCTCATCGTGGTACTGGTTAACGTCTAAGGAGACGTCGTGTAATTCCGCATATAACGCAACCAAGCCACGAATAATGGTTGTTTTACCGGTCCCTGGTCCCCCGGTTAAGAGAAACACGGGAGCTGAAATCGCGGCTTTAAGCGCCTGCGTCTGAGAATCGTCATAAGTCAGATTACTAGCCTTAGCAACGTGTTGAATAGCGCGTTCAACGGCCCGTTCACTCGGAACGTCCGCTTGCTCGGCCGTCGTGAGCCGCTTTAAATTCTCAGCAATTCGCCACTCCGCTTCATAAACTGGTTGCAAGTAGATGCGGTTCTCATCACCAACGATTTTATTTTCTTTGGCTAATACAATTAGCTGGTCTGCCAGCGTTTGGGGGTCAATTTGAACGTGGCGTGCTTGTTCCAATAGTTGCATGGTTGCAGTTAACAATGGTTCAGCCGTCGTATACGTATCACCGTTTTGCGCGCAGGTTTCATTAATCGTCGTTAGCAAGGCCGCTTTCAACCGTTCT
Organism: Lactiplantibacillus modestisalitolerans; assembly: GCF_005405425.1. Taxonomy (GTDB): domain Bacteria; phylum Bacillota; class Bacilli; order Lactobacillales; family Lactobacillaceae; genus Lactiplantibacillus; species Lactiplantibacillus modestisalitolerans. Next base: position 80,773 of record NZ_BJEA01000016.1, read on the forward strand.
GGTGAGCGCGGGTCAATTTTTAACTGAGCTGCAATTTGGTCCGCCTTTTTGAAACCGACCCCTTTAATATCCGTAACGAGCTGGTACGGGTTTTCTTGAATGACGCTCAGCGTATCCGCCTGATACTTCGCATAAATCGATGCCGCTAGCCGGCTACCAAAACCATAGGCATTCAGACCAATAATCGTTTGTTCAAGCCCGTTATTCACGCGCAACGTATCCAGCAAAGTCTGCTGAACCCCCGCCCGCAGTCCAATCGGCTTTAAAACTTTCGGGTCGGCCAGAATCAGATCGATGGCTTGTTCACCCAGTGTATCCACGATTCGTTCGGCCGTTCGCTTTCCTAAGCCGGGGAAATCACTCCCCGACAAGTAGGCAATTAGCCCACTCCGCGAAGTGGGCGTTTCATTTTGGTAATTGTCCGCTTGAAACTGCGTCCCGTACTTGGGGTGCCGGACACTGCGGCCGGTAAACCGGTAAGTCGTCTCTTCCTGAATATCAGCAAAGTTCCCGGTAACGACGATTTCGTCCTCGTGCCAGTCAATGTTTTGTTCCGCAACTTTGACAAGTAACACCTTATAAAAACTATCCGGGCTACTAAAAAAAGTGGCAACCACCTTCCCCACAACGTAGTGGGCCTGGGGCTGAGCTACCGCATCTTGCGAAAATAAACTTTGTTGATCATCAGTCACGGGGCATCCTCCTTACTTTGCCGTGGATTCATTGGGCATCATCTTGTTGATTCGTTCGTTGGCTCGCCAACATTTTTTCAATATCCGTTAATTGTTGTTGATGCTGTTGATAATAAGTCGCATCGAGCGCCTGCGCCTTAGCAAACCAGTCCGCATACGGTTGGCCGACGACCATCGCCGTTAAGCCAGCGTTAAACGCTGCCTTCCCCGAATGTGGGTCCAACTTAAAAGCATTTTGATAATAATCAAACGCTTGCTGATTATTGCCCATAGCAAGTAAAATGTCTGCTACTAGCAAGTTGGCGTCATAGTCGTTTTTGCGACTTTCTTGGGCCGTTAGTGCATACACCAAAGCGTGTTGATAATCGCGTTTAGCCATTAGGGATTGCGCCATCATTAAGTAGGCATCCGTTCGTAATTGCTGGTCCGTAATTTGCTGATAATACGGCAAGGCCCGGTCATACTCCTGCGCTTGATAATAAACGTTCCCCAGTGCATACCGCAACTGATCTGCGGCTTGCGGTTGCTGGTCAAATTTTCCAAGCGCCTTCATGGCTAATTCCTCGGCCTGCTCAAAATCTTGGCCAGCCGTTAATAAAACCACCAACTCATAATAGGGTTGGTAATCATCTGGATGCGCATCAATCGTCGCTACGAGTTGATGAACCAGTGCCTGCTGCTGGGCCTTGCTAGGTCGTTTATTTTTTGCCATCCAATCGCTCCTTTCACTAAATGGTATCCGTGGGATCCAACTTACGGGAGAGGTACGACGTATCGTTCCAATCTAATAATTTATAGTGCTTCCCGCGGTCCCGGGTTTCTAAGATAGTTGTGGACGTATTGGCCAACCCACCCCGCTCACGCAAAGTGGCTAGAGACGCACCCAGTAAAGTGTTGACGAGCGCGTTTAAGGCCGCCCCGTGACTCACAATTAAAACGTTATCTTGACGCTTGGGGTTAGCCGCAACGATTTGATGGATTGCCGGTAACATTCGCTTTAATAATTGTTGAAAGCTTTCACCGTTGATTGTCGACGGGTCATACTGATCAGGATGGTAACGAAACGCTTCAAACTCTGCGGGAAACTGCTTGGCAACGTCGGCAAACGCCATCCCTTCCATCTTACCAAGGTTAAATTCTCGGAGCCGACTCAAGACGGTAATTGGCAAATCAGGACGCTGCAAATCGGCCTTAATGGTCATCGCCGTATTACGCGCACGCTTTAACGGGCTCACGTAAATGTGTTGCAACTCGATGTCCCGCAACGCTGCCGCTAATTCATGGATTTCTTGATAACTCGCGGGTAACAACGGCGAATCACCCTGAGACCCCTGATAGCGGCCCTCCAAATTCCATTCCGTCTTACCATGCCGAATAAATAATAATTTTGTCAATTGATTACTTCCTCATTAAAATAGTTTCCGCGTCGTGCTAATCTCTATCCATTATGACAGTTTTCAAGTCAGTTTTCAAAAATGATTTTACCATGGCCGTCCTCACTCGCTTGGGCGGTCCGCCCCGGACCACCCTACTTTTCAGCGGGACCGTTTACCAGCTGATTAGTCCATGTTCATCCCCAGACGTACTCAATTGCATTTACTGCCATTAATTAAAATTATGTTAACTAAAGAATTGCTTTCTACGACTCTCAGCAAGTAGCGGCACAAAAAAGGAGCCGGGTTAATTCCCAGCTCCCACTTTCTACAACTTATGACAACCACTCATCTCACTGCTAACTAGCCGGCACGAGCGCTAACGTCCACGTTAGCGTACTATGATAGGTCCCAACGCTCGCCAGCGGATTGGCATCCAAATGAAGCGTGGTTGGGGTTAAATCAAACTGCCGACTCTGTTGCCCCGCCTGGGTTTGAATCCCCACTGCGGCTCGATTGGCATTCACCGTTTGCTTAATTTGGCCCGTTGAATCAGCTAACTCCAGTTGTGCGTTACCAATTGCCGGCCCCCCCATCGTACTAAGGGGGGCTAGGCTAACCGTTAATTGCCAGTCATTGCCGACCGTTCGTTGATCACTCACGCTTAGCGTATGGGTATTGTTACCATCGTAAGCATCACCACTTGCAGCCTCCGCCGTCGTCTTTAAATCGACCCCGCGACTAAGTTCGGCAACGCTGACCCGGCCAAAATTAAAGTTGGGCACCGCCGTCAAATTCAAACTACCACCCGGTGTAACCGTTAACCGGGCCGCGTTACTCGTAACCGTCTTGGTTTCACCATTCAGCGTATAGCTTACCGTCGCATAATAAGACGTCCCATCATCATCAGCGTACGTGGGTTTTGGAACCGTATAACTATTAGCTGTCACGTTCAGCGCGGTCGCTTGTCCGTCCTTGACTCGGTACCAGTTGGTGACTTGCACCCCGGCTGGTAAGCCTTCCAAGGTAAACGTTGCCGGGGTCCCTTCCACGACCTGAATATCTTGAATAGAACCCACAACAATATCGGTGCTTGCAGAATACCCGTTACTAGTGGCGGTAATCGTCACCTTCCCATGGTCATGGGCCATACCACTAGTATCAGTCGAAGCCGCCGTTGCGGTCACGACCCCGTACTGATCAACCGTCGCCAAACTAGGATCACTACTCGTCCACTTAACGTCGTCGGTCGCATCACTAGGGGTCAGGTTTGCCATCGCAAGCGTGACCTGCTGATTATACAACACAGAATCCGCCACGCTGCCGCTAATCCCCGTAGTGGGGATCCGATTAGGCTCAACCGTCACCGTACTAATGCGTGACCAGTAATCCGCGTAGGTTCCCAGCCCCGAATAATCGTACTGAACTTGAAACTTTAACGCTGTCGACTGCGTCACGGTTGGTGCGGTAAACGTGTAAGTTGAACTATTGGTTCCAACCTTAGTATAAGTGGTACCACCATCGGTAGATTCCCACCAAACGTACTTCCGACTGCCGATTAAGCTCGTTGCGGCTTCCAATGCACTCCGTTGCGCCTTCGCCGAAAGGGTGACGGTCTCGGCTGAAACGGCCCGCGTATCTTGCGGTTGGGCGGTAAAACCGCCTGCCAGGTTGACCCCTAAAATGGAACTCGGGGCACTACTCGCTGGCTGCGGCGCATCCGCAGCTTGAGCCGCGCTACCAACCAGCATGCCGAAAAAGCAACTGACGATTAATAACATCAGCCATCGAATTGGTTGGCGCATTGCTTCTCACTCCTCACGTGATCGGTGTCTGCCGATCCAGTATGCCGCACCTAGTAATCCGATGACTCCAACAGCTGCTAACGTAATCCAGAGCAACCAAGGTTGTGATTGTGGTTGCTTCAGCTTCCGATTATGTTGTTGGGCGCGTTGCGTCGATAACTCAAAGTGCTCACTGAACTTCCAATCACGTTTGCCAGTGGTCAAATGCAGTTTCAACAAATAGTCACCTGCAGATAAGGTGCGTTTTCCTAAATTAACTTGATAATTGAACCAACTATTGGGCGCCATGGAACCATTCTTAAGTTGCTGGGTCGCAATGGTTTTGCCCGTCGACTGCTGAATAACTTGAGCCTCAATCTTCATTTGGCCAAATAAAACTGGCGTCACGTTGCGAATCTTGGCACTCACCGTTGGCTGTTGATTGGTATCGGCAGTCTTAACCTGGGCCAAGCGTAACTCAACTGGCACCGTCCGTGGCTGACACCACATTGAAACGGCCACCACTTCCGCGTAACGGTTACGTAATGCAAAGCCCCGTTTCGCCTTCGTGGTCGTTGCCTGACTCTTCGTATCGGTCACAAAGATGCCACCGAGCACTTGGCCACTAAACCCCGCCCGTGGGATCCGACTCCGAAACGTCACGGTTTTTGCTTCCTTAGGTGCTAATTCGACGGTCACGGCCGGAGACGTCATCTTAGTAAACGTCGTCGTTGCTGACGGGTCTTGCCTTGGTGACGGCACGTAAACCGCTTGACCACCGTCCGCGGTCGTTGCGTTAATCGGCATAATGCGGAGCGTTTTTCGACTGGTCGCAGGATTGCTGACTTTAACTTGTAATTCCTGGCTCGCGTTTGGTTCAACTTTTAAATCAAAATAACTCGTTCGACGATCAATTTGATTATCCGGAAGAATCGGGGTGACCGTAAAATTGCTCGTCGGTGTTTTAGCAGCCATAGCCGTTAAACCGCTCCCAATGAACGTCAGCACTAGCATGACCACTAACCGAATCAACTTATGCATCCTAACACCCCTTCCTAATCAATTCTGACCGACCAACTTAACTAACTGGCAGGCGTTGCCGCTGGTGCGTTCTGCAATGCCCAGTACAAAGTTGCCGTGTAGGTCCCCGATGAAATCGTCGGCTGCTTAGAAACGTCCAATGAACTACCCGTCGTCGTTGCCGTATTTTGACCTTCACCAGAAGCCGCACTAGCATCCCAAATCGTCTGCGGACTCGTTACCCAAGCCCCCGGTGCCACCGTTGACTGTGAAAGCTTAACGGAAGTCGGATTACTGGTAGCCGTATTATCAACGGTGCCCTTCGTTGCGTTTAAATTCAGCACCGCACTAGTCACCGTTGAACTGTCGGCCGCGGTGAAGTTGCCGAGGCCAACCGTCAGGGACCAGCCCGCATGGTTCCCACGGTAATCACTGACCGAAAGGCTCCCGGTACCATTACCATCATAACCACTGCCACCGCTAGTATTGCCCGTCGCAGCCGTTAAACTGGTATCTTGACTAGCAATATTTTCGACCCCAGTATTATTAAGCAAAATGTTTGGAACCGCATTCAAAGTTAATGCGCCGGGTGTCACTTCAAATTGAGCGTTCGACTGGGCCTGACCATTACTCGTTTCATCAGCCGCATAACCGCCCGTAATGGTCGTTAAATTATCCGAAGCCGTTCCCGGACCAGCTGCTAACGCGCCCAGTGGAAAGAGTGCCAACGTTAGTAACGTTGCACTACTAGCTAAGCCACTAAAAATTTTGACTTTTTGCATTCTCGTTTCCTCCGTTTCTTGATTACGTTGCATGGTAACTACTTGCTGAACTCCTATATAAACTCGTTTCCTGATCAGTCGCTCACCTCCCATATTTAACTTCAAGTTTAGATTAGCACCGTTAACCCATTTAATCCCGGTTTAAACATTTGTTAATTAATTAACCGTATTTATCCGGCGATGTACAAAATTAGTGTCCAACCTAACTCACCATTTAATCAACCAAACTGGCTTCAAATCATGCTTCTCAAAACTAAAAATCCGCGCGCCGGCCCGTTCAATTTCAACGGAACCCGACTCGCGGATGCGGTTCAACTTTATTTTTTCAAGGCGTCGTCTAACGCACTGACCCCGGTAATCGGACCCACGACCGTTAAAACGTCGTTGGTCGACATCATGTCGGTCGGCTGCGGGGCAACGTTAATCTCCTTACCGTGCTTAATCGCAATCACCGTTAACCCAAACCGTTGCCGTAATTTTAAGTCAATCAGATTTTGATTAACGAAGGTCGGGTCGGTGATTTCGATGGCAGCCAGCGTATACTCGTCGCTAAGGTCGATAAAGTTCAAGATGTGGTTCGATAATAATTTACGTACCACGCTATGCCCCATATCGCGCTCCGGAAATACGACCTCGTCGGCGCCGACGCGCTCCAACACCCGACCCTGATCACTCGTTTCGGCCTTCGCGATCACCTTCTTGGCGCCCTGCTCCTTACTCAGCATCGTCGTTAAGATGCTCGCTTCCATGTTATTACCGATTCCAATAATGACATAATCGAACGTATCAATGTTCAAGTCGTGCAGCACTTCTTCATCGCGGGTGTCCGCAATCAAGGTTTGCGTAGCAATGTCCATTAATTCGTTGACTGGGCCTTCGTGGATATCAACGGCCAAAACATCCTGATGGGCTTCCGCCAAAGTCCGCACAACGCTTTCACCAAATCGGCCTAACCCAAAGACCGCAAAACTTTTTTTCATGTTCTTACCTCTCATTATTAACCAATTAAGACATTTTCAACCGGGTACCGAATAGTGTTGACCTTCGTCTGCCGTTTCGATAAGGCGTACAGCGACGTAAAGATTCCTACCCGACCAATAAACATTAGTAACATGATAATAATCTTACCAATCACCGTTAAATCCGGCGTCAATCCCAAGCTGAGACCCACCGTCCCAAAGGCGGAAAGGACCTCAAAAAGGACGTACTCTAACCCAAAGCCGTCCGGAATTTTTTCCGTTTGACTTAAAATCAGCGTCGCAACCGTCATCACGATACTTGCCAAGAAAACTAATAATAACGCCCGGCTAATGTTGTCCTGACTAAAGCGCCGGTGATTAAATTCAACGTCACGCCGCCCCCGAATTTGAGCGATACTTTGAAACATCAGTACCCCAAAGGTCGTCGTCTTGATCCCACCGGCAGTCGAGCCAGGAGTCCCACCAATAAACATTAGAATCATAATCACGAATAAGCTCCCGGCTTGTAACTGGGAGGTCGGCATGGTGATCAGCCCAGCGGTTCGCGGTGTGACACTCAGAAATAGCGTGTTAATCGTTCGAATAAACCACGGCGTTCCCTCCGGTAATAGCTTCAAATCCCGCTCCGTCACGAGCAACAAAATAAAGCCAATCACGAAGAGACTGAGGGTCGTTAGTAACGTCAATTTAGAGTTCAACGTTAACCGTTTACGTTCATGATATAGTAACAAGTCCCGCCAAACTAAGAAACCTAGTCCACCGGCAACAATCAGCACCATCGTCACAATGATCACGTACGGATCGTCCCGAAACGCCATGATACTATCGCCAAAAACATCAAAACCGGCGTTGCAAAAAGACATCACCGAATGATACATCGACACGTATAACCCGCGTCCCCAACCAAACCGGGGGACAAAGTCCAATGCGAGTAAACCGAGCCCGCCAAATTGAAACATCAGCGACAGGCCGATGACGTACCGCATCACACTCTTCGTATCACTTAAGTTTTCGAGATTCAAGGCCGCTTTGACCATTAACTGCGTCGAAAGACCGATTCGCCGCCGCATAATGTTAAATAGTAAGACCGCGAACGTCATGTAACCAAGCGCCCCCACTTCGGAGAGCCCCAAAATCACCATCTGACCAAAGGTACTCCAGTGTTGCGCCGTATTAACGACCGTTAACCCCGTAATACAGGTCGCAGAAGTCGCCGTAAACAATATGTTGATAAAACTCGTACTTTGTCCGGGCGCTGTCGCCCACGGTAAAGCTAGTAGAATGCACCCAATTACAATCAGGATGACAAAGCCGGCCACCATTTTCTTTGACAACGTATCAAATAATTTAATATTTGCCAGTCGTTTCATTGATTAATCCATCCTCATCAAAATCTATTCCTATTTAGCTTAAGCAACCCGCACTAGAAAAGCAAGCACCCACCGGCGATTCTTAGCTGATTCCGGTAAAAATCTCACTTTTTTAGCGAAAAATGGCCAACCATTACCCGTAGTCGACTATTTACTGCAAAAAAGAGGACTATGGTAAACAGTATTGAGTTGTTAAAAAATTCAGTCGCACCGTCCTTATTAAGATAAGACCAGCCAGTAGCGGCAATCTCCACGCACATTGGTGCAGAAAAGATCTCCGAATGTTAATAGTCAAAACGTGCGCCAAAAAAAGGGGGCTATGATATTTGGTGTTGATCTATTAAAAAGGTTGCCAATTGAATTTTCAATCAGTTCGTTGTGATTAGCGAAATAGCAAGCAAGATTACATTATATTTAGTAAC
>NZ_BJEA01000017.1 GCF_005405425.1 Lactiplantibacillus modestisalitolerans
TAGTCTAGTAACTATCAATTAAAATTTACGGGCGAGACAGAACCTTGTCGTCCTTAATGGCTATAAGAATAAACGTGGTGCGTATTGCCCTGACCTAGTGAAAACGGGCACGACACGTTGTTTGAGCTTCTTAACTGACGCCCATCCGCGAGGGTGCATTGCCTAAACGCTTTCGGATAGAACCTGTTTAGTTGCAGGTTTTTTACGCCGAAGCCCGTTACTTTAGTGACGGGAGAGTTCACTAGGGTAATATTAATTGAAACGGAAGGGAACTGAGATCGATGTCAGAACAAACAGTATTAATTATTGGCGGCACATCGGGGTTTGGGTTAGCCGTTGCTCAGCAAGTAATTGCGCAGCGACAAGCCGTGCATATTGTTGGCCGGACCACGACACATGTTCAACGAGCACTCGCAACGTTAAATAGTCGCTTGGCCGTTGGTAGTGCCTTTGACGCGCAGGATTCGGATCAACTCCGGACTTTTTTTCAGCGAGCGGGCAAGTTTGACCACGTTTTGTCATTTTTAGGCGGTGCAATGGGAGGGGGCTTTTTGGACCATTCCGTAGCGGAGATCCGGCAGGTTGTTGAAGAAAAATTCTTTGCAAATTTACAGTTAGCACAAGTTGCCAGTCGCTATCTTAAATTGCACGGGTCGTTGATTCTGACGTCCGGGGCGGGTGGTCACCCTTACGATGCTTCGGGCGCTATTATTGGGAATCAAGCCATTAATACGTTGGTAGCGGGTCTGGCCGTGGAGTTAGCACCAGATTACCGAATTAACGCGGTTGCCCCGACCTGGACCCCAACTGGGCTGTGGCGGGAACTGACCCCACAACAACTCAAACAACAGGCGGCCAACGTCAGTGCAGGAATTCCGCTCCGGCGAGTCGCGACGGTTGCTGAAGTGGCGTCGGCGTATACTTATTTAATGGCGAATCAGTTTGTGACTGGTCAAGTCTTGAACGTGGATGGCGGGGTTACGTCCGTCTAAGTAAAAACCGTGGTCGCACCCGCGCTAATCAGCGAAGGGGTGTAACCACGGTTTTAATTTGGACTGAACTTTAACAATAATCCTTAATTATTTTCTTCGGAGCCCAGACTTTCAGTAATCAGCGTTGCCGTTTCTTCGATTGATTTGTTAGCAACGTTAATGACGAGGCAGCCGATTTTTTTGAAGATGTCGTCAGCATAGTCCAATTCCTGGCGAATTTTATCGGTGTTAGAATACAACGTATCGGGGTTGAGTCCGTACTGGACCATCCGTTGCCGCCGAATACTGTTGAGCTTTTCGGGATCGTTCGTTAAACCAAAGACCTTTTTGGGATCGACCTGCCAAATCTCCTCTGGAATTTTGGCTTGAGGGACGAGTGGTAAGTTAGCCACCTTGAGGTTGCGGTTGGCTAGATAGAGTGAAAGCGGGGTCTTGGAGGTCCGTGAGACCCCTAGTAAAACGACGTCGGCTTCGAGGAACCCGGCCGGATTCTTACCATCGTCATAAGTAACTGCGAACTCAATCGCGTTGATCCGGTCGAAGTAACTCGTATTCAGGTCGTGGACCTTCCCGGGATGGTTCGTCGGCTTGGCATGGGTTAAACTGCCAAAGACGCTTAGAGCCGGGGAAATGACGTCATAGTATGGTAAGTGGTTGGCTGAACAGAAATCGTTAGTCAACTGGCTGAGATGACCATCGACGAAGGTGTAAAAAATGGCCGCCTTAGCCTTTAAGGCTTGCGCTAGAACGGTTTTTAACAAGGATTCGGTCCGGACGAACGGAAAGCGTTGGTAGTGGACCGGATAATCGGCAAACTGGGCCGCAGCCGCTTGAGCGACACTGTGGGCAGTTTCACCAACTGAATCAGAAAGAATAAAAACTTTAATTGCTGACATACTCAGGACCTCGTTTCAATTCAATAATAGAGCGGTTAAATTACCTTTAGTTTAGCACAGCGCCGCGTGCTTGAAAACGATTTACTGGTTCAGGGCGTAAGCCTGAATTTAATTAATTTGGAACTTTTTTAAAACTTATGTTGACGGCCTTTTTTGATTTATGTATAATTTACTAGAACAGTTGTATTATGTAAGTATGCATAATTTGACGGTTACTTTTTAAGCTCGGAGGGAGGGAATTTAACATGGCAAAAACAGTCGTTCGTAAAAACGAATCTCTTGATGATGCTCTTCGTCGCTTTAAACGTACCGTTTCAAAAAGTGGTACTTTACAAGAATACCGCAAACGGGAATTCTACGAAAAACCAAGTGTGAAGAAGAAGTTAAAATCTGAAGCAGCTCGTAAACGCAAGAACCGTCGTCGTTTCAAGTAATTAGTAAGGTCTTTACTAATTTAAAACTTGTGCGAGGAGGGTAACCAATGAGTCTAGTTGAAGTACTCAATGGTGATCTAAAGGCTGCGATGAAGGCACGTGATAAGCAAAGCCTTAGTGTTTTGCGGATGCTTAAAGCCGCATTGATGAACGAACAAATTAGTGCGGGCCATGATTTAACAGCGGATGAAGAAGTGAGCGTGTTATCACGTGAGTTGAAGCAACGCCGTGAATCTTTAAGCGAATTCGAAAGTGCTAACCGGCAAGACCTCGTTGACGGGGTTAAGGCGGAGATTGCAATTGTTGAGAAGTACATGCCAAAACAGTTGTCTGACGAAGAAGTCAAACAAGTGGTGGCGGAAACCATCAAGCAAGTCGGAGCGACCGGTAAGGGCGACTTCGGTAAGGTGATGGGTGCGGTTATGCCTAAGCTAAAAGGTCAGGCAGACGGTAAACTGATCAACCAAACAGTTAAATCATTATTGAATTAACGGTAAGCCAGGGATTAATTTCCCTGGCTTTTTTGTGAGGTCGTGATATAAGTCACAGCCTCTTGTGCGTTGCCCCATGTTAATAGCTGAAACGTGCGCCAAAAGTCAGCTGGCTCCGCTTAACCCCGTAAGTCAAACAATCCAAGCCCGGGATCATTCGCCTTACGCCGTTAATGCTCACCAGCTAACCGACTTTTGGCCCACTCTCTTTTTTGTGGCTCCGCACGAATTAGTGTTAAGATGACCGCCGCAAAAAATGTGCCCACTTATTTTGACGGTCATCGTGAATTTGTTGGAAATTAAACCGATTGCGTTTTTAGCGGATCAACACCCCGTCGTAAAAAGTCCTTTTGGGGGCGCGTTTCAACGTGGTTGCTCGGAAGTAGTGGTGCTGGTCGCTGTCCCGCTTTTATGCTATGATTAGTTAACAAAACCCGCTAGTTACGCTAAGGGGGCTGGTGTTTGCCGGGATGCTGCATGCGCTTAAAATGCCCGGGCTGCCGTTTCGTTATCAGTTAGAATGGCGACGACACCATTACTAATAAATCTGTAAATAAAGGAGTTCATGTTTTTGTCCGAAAACTCAAAGTATGAACAAAAATTTCTTATCGCTGATCCGAGTCAATCCGTTGCCTTATTAGGTCCCGAAGATGCCCACGTTGCGCTGTTGGAAGATGGATTGCACGTTTCGATTCACGTTTTTGGTGATCAAATCACCATTAGTGGCGATCAGGAAGAAGCTGTTCAGCATACGCAAGCCGTTTTAGAAAATTTAACGAGTCTGATTAAGCAGGGCATTCAAGTTGGCGCACCTGACGTGATTAGTGCAATTAAAATGGTTAACCGCGGCACGCTTGAATACTTTAAAGATCTTTATTCGGAGACCCTGATTAAGGATAACCGCGGGCGGCCCATTCGGGTGAAAAATTTTGGTCAACGCCAGTACGTTCAGGCGGTTGAAAAGAGTGACATTACCTTTGGAATTGGTCCGGCCGGAACTGGTAAAACATACTTGGCCGTGGTCATGGCGATTGCAGCCTTAAAGCGCGGTGACGTTGAAAAATTGATTTTGACCCGACCGGCCGTCGAAGCGGGGGAAAGTCTGGGCTTTTTACCCGGTGACTTAAAGGAAAAGGTGGATCCGTATTTACGGCCAATTTATGATGCTTTGTACGATATTTATGGCGCCGAGCATACGCAACGGTTGATGGACCGGGGTGTCATTGAAATTGCGCCGCTGGCTTACATGCGGGGCCGGACTTTAGACCGGGCGTTCGTAATTTTGGATGAAGCTCAAAATACCACTAACGCGCAAATGAAAATGTTTTTAACCCGGTTAGGCTTTGGCGCCAAGATGATTGTGAATGGGGACATTTCACAGATTGACTTGCCACGCAACACGACGAGTGGTTTAATTCAGGCCCAACGCATTTTAGGTGGGATTAGCAACATTTCATTCGTTAAGTTTACGGCGGATGACGTTGTTCGAAATCCAGTCGTGGCCAAAATCATTACCGCGTATGATCAAGTGGCACAGCACTAGGGGGCAATTATGGATTTAGAATTATTTGACCAAACGACTGAGGGCGCGTCCGCAGAACAGTTGCAGCTGGTCCGAGATTTAATCGCGCTTGCTGGTAAAACGTTAAAGTTGCGGGCGGATACCGAGGTTTCGGTCACTTTGATGAACAACGATGCGATTCAAAAAATCAATGAACAGTACCGCGGAGTTGATCGGCCGACCGACGTCATTAGTTTTGCGATGCACGACGATGACGAGGCTGATCCGATTATCATGGATCCCGAATTAGCGGCTGAAATGCCGTTAAATCTAGGCGATATCATGATTTCAATTGATAAGGTGGCTGAACAGGCGGCGTTTTTACACCACTCGCCGGCCCGTGAACTGGGTTACTTAGTGGTGCACGGTTTCTTACATTTAAATGGTTATGATCATTTACAGCCAGCGGATGAGGCTGAAATGTTTGGGCTGCAACGCCAGATTTTGGATGCTTATGGGCTCAAAAAATAGACCGGATCGCTACCAAGTTGGTAAGAACCACTCGTTTTGGCAATCGTGGTTGCACGCGTTAAACGGCCTGAAAACCGTGGTCGTTGAGGAACGCAATATGCGGACCCACTTGGTACTTGGAACGCTGGCACTGATTGCTGGGTGGCTTGTGCACTTACAAGTTAGTGAGTGGTTATGGCTAGCGTTGGCGATCTTTATGGTAATGCTTTGTGAGATTAATAATACGCTCGCAGAAAATTTGTGCGACCTGGTAACTGGGCCCCATTTTCATCCGCTAGCGAAGAAGATTAAGGACATTGCAGCTGGTGCGGTTGTGTTTGCAGCCGGGTTTGCGGTTATCGTTGGTTTAATCCTCTTTGTACCGAAACTGTGGGCGTTGGTCTCAACTGGGCTTTAGAAAGGAATTTATTATGGCAGAAAATACAGCATTTCATTCCGGCTTCGTGGCAATTATTGGGCGGCCCAACGTTGGCAAATCAACCCTTTTAAACCGGATTGTTGGTCAAAAAGTGGCGATTATGTCCGATAAGGCCCAAACAACGCGTAACCGAATTCAGGGGATCTACACGACGAAGGACACTCAAATGGTCTTCATCGATACCCCTGGGATTCATAAGCCGCACAGCCGGTTGGGTGATTTCATGGTGAAGTCGGCGCTCTCGACGTTAGGCGAAGTTGACGCCATCTTATTTATGATCAACGCGGATGAGCGTCGCGGGGCTGGCGATAATTTCATTATTGATCGCTTAAAAAACGTCAAAAAGCCAATTTACTTGGTCATTAATAAAATTGACCAGATTCATCCCGACCATTTATTGGAAGTAATGGATCAGTATAAGGATGCGCTGGCCTGGAAGGAAGTTTATCCAATTTCAGCGCTGGAAGGTAATAACGTCAACGAATTATTGGCGACCCTGAAAGCCCAATTGCCGACGGGACCGCAGTACTATCCTTCTGATCAGATCACGGATCACCCGGAGCGCTTTATTATTTCAGAATTAATTCGTGAAAAGGTTTTGGAATTGACGCGCCAAGAAGTGCCGCATTCAACCGCGGTCGTCATCGATTCCATTAAGCGCCAGGACGAAGAAAAGATTCACGTTCAGGCGACAATCATCATTGAACGGCCGTCCCAAAAGGGCATTATTATTGGTAAGGGCGGTAGTATGTTAAAACGGATCGGCTCAATGGCTCGTAAGGACATCGAGCACTTGCTGGGTGATAAGGTGTACTTAGAGCTGTGGGTTAAGGTTCAAGAAAATTGGAAGGATCGTCAGGACCTGTTAGCTAGCTACGGCTATCGCCAAGACGACTATTAGGCGCGACCGACGGAGTGGCAGGTGATAAAATGGCCCGCCAAATGATTACAAACTTTAACGGGATTCTGTTATACCGCAAGGATTACCGCGAACGGGACATGCTGATTAAATTTCTAACGGCCGAGTACGGTAAGAAGATGTTTTTTGTGCGTGGTGCGCGCCGCCGCGGGTTTAAGATGGCGGCGGAACTACTGCCCTTTACGATGGGCGAGTACGTTGGTGACTTGCGGGACGGTCTTTCCTTTATTAATAGTGTTAAATCTGTTCAATATTTTGAACAGATCAGTCAAGACATTGCGTTGAACGCTTACGCAACTTACGTGATGAACTTAATCGACGTGGCTTATCCGGATAATCAGCCGGTGGGGCGCTGGTATCAGCAACTCGTTAGTGCACTTCAATTGATTGACCGCAACGTTGCACCGGCCCTGGTTGCAAACGTCGTTGAAATTCAGTTGTTGGCGGCCTTCGGGGTGGCTCCGGAACTACGCTGGTGCACGGTTTGTGGTCGCGAAGACTTGCCCCTGGATTATTCGGAAAGTTACGGGGGTCTGCTGTGTCAACAGCACTGGCACTTAGACCCGTACCGCTTGCACGCCAGTCAAGCCGCCATCTTCTATTTGCGGCGGTTTTCGGTGTTAGACTTAGCTAAAGTCCGTTCGATTAAGGTCAAGCCAGCGACGGCGGCCCAGTTGCGTCAAATTTTAGATGAGATCTATAATCATTCGGTTGGCATAAGGTTGAAGTCCAAACGCTTCATTGATCAAATGGGGAGCTGGTACCAGCCGTTGCCGCCACGTGACAAGAATTGACAAACGGGGAACCATCGACTATGATGGTGAAGAACTGAATAGTTAAGTGTTGATGAGAGAAAGTTAACGGGGCGTTTGCCCCCAGTGAGACCGGAACAGTGCAAACCGGTTGGTACCGCCCGTTAATTGGCGCTTTCGGAGCTTAGTCACGAATCAAGCTGCTGAAGTTATTCAGAAGTAGGGTGGAACCGCGAAATCAATCGTCCCTATGTCGTTTTTAGTGAACGACAGGGGACTTTTTTTGTGGCCGCAGCCCGTTCAGTCACTAATTTTGGGAGGAAAATCATGAGCAAAAAATTATCGATGCAAACGATTATTTTAACTTTGCAGAAGTTTTGGTCTGACCAGGGTTGCATGTTAATGCAATCGTACGATACTGAAAAAGGGGCCGGGACGATGAGTCCGTATACGTTCTTGCGGGCAATTGGACCCGAACCATGGAACGCCGCTTACGTGGAACCATCCCGGCGGCCAGCCGACGGGCGGTATGGTGAAAACCCGAACCGGTTATACCAACACCACCAATTCCAAGTTGTGATGAAGCCTTCTCCGGAAAATATTCAGGACTTGTATTTACAAAGTTTGGAACAACTTGGCATTAACCCGTTGGAACATGATATTCGGTTCGTGGAAGACAACTGGGAAAACCCATCCATGGGTTGTGCCGGGGTTGGTTGGGAAGTTTGGCTAGACGGAATGGAAATTAGTCAATTTACGTACTTCCAACAAGTCGGTGGGTTAGAAGTTGACCCCGTGACCTCCGAAATCACATACGGACTGGAACGGCTCTCGTCATACATTCAAGACGTTAACACCGTGTTTGACCTTGAATGGGGCGACGGTGTCAAATACGGGGATATTTTCCTGGAACCTGAATACGAAAACTCAAAGTATGCGTTTGAAGACAGTAATGAAGATTTACTATTAATGCTATTCGATGAATACGAAAAAGAAGCCAAACGCCAAATTAAAAACGGACTCGTCCATCCCGCCTATGACTACTGTTTGAAATGCAGTCACACCTTTAATCTGATGGATGCGCGGGGGATGGTTTCCGTTACGGAACGGGCCGGCTACCTAGACCGTATTCGGAACATGGCTAAGTCGATTGCCAAGGAATTTGTGGCGCAGCGTGAAAAGCGCGGCTTCCCGTTATTAAAACATGCACAGGAGGAAACGAAATAATGGCTAAAACTTATTTATTAGAAATTGGTTTGGAAGAAATGCCGGCACACGTCGTTACGCCCAGTGTGCTGCAACTTAAGCAACGGATCAGTAGCTTTTTAAAGGACGCCCGCTTAAACTTTACGGCCGTTCAAACGTTTTCAACGCCGCGGCGCTTAACGGTTCAAGTTGAGGGGCTGGACGATCAACAAGCCGACGTCAAGAAGGAAGTTCGCGGCCCCGCGAAAAAAATTGCGCAGGACGCGGATGGCAACTGGACGAAAGCGGCGATTGGCTTTTCAAAGGGTCAGGGCGCTTCGACGGATGACATCGTGTTTAAGGACGTTAAGGGGACCCCGTACGTGTTTGTCCAAACCTTTACGGCCGGCAAGCCAGCCAAAGACGTCTTAACCGCGGGCATTAAGGACGTCATTACGAAGATGAACTTCCCGACGATGATGAAGTGGTCAACTTATAGCTTTAAGTATATCCGGCCAATTCGATGGATCGTTTCATTATTGGATGATGAAATCGTGCCGGTTCAAATTTTAGACGTTCAGGCTGGTCGGACGAGTCGGGGGCACCGGTTCTTAGGCCACGACGTTGAAATTAAAACGGCAACCGATTACGAAGCGGACTTAGCGAGCGTTCAAGTGATTGTCGATGCTGATAAGCGGAAACAATTGATTCGCGATCAAATCGCGGCGTTGGCTAAGGACCACGCCTGGGACATCAAGGTTAACGAAGACTTATTAGAAGAAGTTAATAATTTGGTTGAATATCCAACTGCTTTTGCGGGTGATTTTGACGCCAAGTATTTGACGATTCCGGACGAAGTTTTGATTACCTCGATGCGTGATCATCAGCGGTTTTTCTACGTGACCGATGATCAGGATAACTTATTACCACACTTCGTTTCCGTCCGTAATGGGAATGCGGACCACTTGAAGAACGTTGCGCTAGGTAATCAGAAGGTTCTAACGGCCCGTTTGGAAGACGCGGCTTTCTTCTACCATGAAGATCAACAGCACTCCATTCAGGCTTACGTGGAACGACTAAAGAAGGTTAGTTTCCACGATAAAATTGGGACGATGTACGAAAAGATGCAACGGGTCATGTACATTAGTGACTTTTTGGCGGACCGCTTTGGCTTGAGTGAAACCGAAAAGAACCAGTTGCACCGGGCTGCGCAAATTTATAAGTTTGACTTGGTTACGGGAATGGTTGGCGAATTTCCTGAGTTACAAGGTGTGATGGGTGAAAAGTACGCCGAATTAAAGGGTGAAGATCCGGCCGTTGGTCAAGCCATTCGGGAACATTACATGCCAATTAGCGCTGATGGTGATTTACCGAAGTCCCAAGTGGGCGCGGTCCTCGCCATTGCGGACAAGCTAGATTCCATTAGTAGTTTCTTCGCCGTGGGCTTAACACCAAGTGGTTCTAATGATCCGTTTGCGCTACGGCGGCAAGCCTTTGGGATTGTGCGAATCGTTCGTGATCGCGGTTGGGACTTCCCAATTACGAAGATTGAAACGGCCATTCAAAAAGAGCTGGCTAGTCACGGCGCAACCTTTAACTTGAACTTTGCGGACCAGACGCAACCAATCGCGGCCTTTCTAACGGACCGGGTTAAGCAATGGTTCGGGAACCGCAAGCTCCGTTACGATATTGTGGATGCCGTGATTAAGGGCAGCCGGCAAGATATCCGTGAAATGTTTAAGGCGGCCGACGTTTTAAACGCGCACCAAGACGACGCCGACTTTAAAGACACGGTCGAAGCGTTTACCCGGTTACTCCGGATTACCGCTAAGGCTAACTTAAAGGTGGCCGATTTAACGGTCGATCCAAGCCTGTTTGAAAATGATGCGGAACAACGGTTGTACGATGCGGTTCAGCCGCTTGAAAAGACGGTAACGACGACCATGCCAATGGACGAACGCTTCACGGCGCTAGCAAAGCTGCGGCCGTTGATTGCGGACTACTTCGAACAAACGATGGTCATGAGTAAGGACGAGGCGGTTCGGAATAACCATATTAAGCAACTCTTAATCATTGCTAAGATGATTAACGTTATGGGTGATTTGAACCAGTTAGTCGTTAAATAACGATGTAACACGCCTGTTATGGAAGGTTAGCCACTGGGCTAGCCTTTTTTGATTGAACAAATTTGACAAAAGCGTCTAATAAGCGGGACTTATTATTGCAACGCTGTCAAGCTTGTGGTAATATATACTCTGTAAAAGTTCGCACGTTCATAGTCGCATCCCGATGAGTGGTGCGACTTTTGATTGTTGTGAGTCTTTTGGTTAATTTGTCGGACGTAAGTGAGAAATGGGGTGGCAAAGTGGCCAATCGAATTCCTGAAGAAAAAGTTGACCAGATTAGAACGGCGGTCAACATTGCGGACTTTATTGGGCAGTACGTTCAATTAAAGAAGGCTGGGAAAAACCTGTTTGGGTTGTGCCCGTTTCATGAGGAACGGACGCCGTCATTCTCGGTCAACGAACAAAAGCAAATTTTTCATTGCTTTAGTTGCGGTCGGGGGGGCAACGTTTTCTCCTTCTTAATGGAATTAGAAAACTTGTCCTTCCCGGAAGCCGTTGCCAAAGTCGCCGATTTTGGACACATTGAACTTGATCAGGCGTATACGGCTAATAGCCAACCAGCCGCGCCTAAGGATCAGCAGCAGGCTGACTTGCTTAAGTTATATGCGGATAGTGCTAAAATGTATCAACATATTTTAGTTAACACCGAACTAGGTGAACCAGCGCTAGCATATCTACACGAACGTGGTCTGGATGATGAAACGATTGCGACTTTTGGGATTGGTTACGCGCCGAAGAATCAATTATTATTAGATTTCTTTAAGGAACACAATATCGACTATCAATTGCTCCGGCAATCGGGACTGTTCATCGAAAACCAAGCTGGTGAACTCCGGGATCGTTTTGTTGACCGGGTCCTGTTTCCAATCAAGGATGCGGGTGGTCGGGTGATTGCGTTTTCTGGCCGGATTTTAACTAAATCCCCCAATGAGCCGAAGTACCTTAATAGTCCCGAGACGAAGCTGTTTAATAAGCGTTCGGTTCTGTTTAATTTTGACTTAGCTCGCGGTGCGATTCGTCAGGCAAAGGCAGTCATTTTATTTGAAGGATTCATGGATGTGATCGCGGCGTACCGGGCCGGCATTCAAAACGGCGTTGCGTCGATGGGAACGAGTCTGACAAATGAACAAATTTATATGCTAGAACGGGTGACGGATCAGCTGTTTATCTGTTATGATAGTGATTTGCCGGGACAACGTGCTACGGACCGGGCATTAAAGTTATTATCAAAAGATAGCCGGCTTAAGTTGGGTGTTATTCAGATGCCTGACGGGATGGACCCGGACGAGTACTTGCGGCATGCCGGTTCGGAAAAGTTTGTTCAGGTCTTTGCGGACGGGCAGCAGACGCCAACTGCGTTTGAAATGCAATACTTGCGGCATGATTTGAATTTGCAAAACGCTGCTGATCAGCTAACCTACATTGGGGCGGTTTTACAGCAATTGGCGACGTTGGATTCGAGTGTGGCCCAGGACCTGTATTTAAACCAACTGGTTCAAGAATTTGGTTTGGATAAAAACGACCTGAAAACGCAACTGCGGTCAGTGGTCGGGCAACGGTCCATGAATACCGCGCCCCAGACGGCTCCAGCGCCAACCCCGCCCCCGCTGGTTACTGAAAGGACGGGGGCACAAGCGCAACCCTTGACCCGGGTGGAAAAGGCGGAACGGTTACTGCTGTTTCGGATGCTCCATGACCACGACGTCTGGCTTCAGGTGATGGCGGTGCGGGGATTCCACTTTGTGCATGATCCGTACCAGCAAATCTTGGTCTACGCGGAAGCGTATTTCAAGACACATTCCCAGTTTGACTTGGGCCAATTTACCGATTTCATGAGTGATCCACAGCTTCAACCGGTCGTGACGAGTTTGGAATTTATGGAGGTTGCGGCGGCTGCGACTAAGGAAGAGACCAACGATTTGGTGAATGTTATTATGAACCAAGCGCCGTTGGAAGATCAGATTAGCGATAAGCGCTCCGAATTACTGGCAGCCAAGCAGTTGGGTAATCGGGATCTCGTGCAAAAGCTCACTTTGGCATTAATTAAATTATATCAACAACAGCAGCGGGTACAACGAGCTGACAACTTATAGGAGGCTACGACATGGCAAAAGCAAAATCAACCACGACATATACTAAAGCCGTGAACGCGTTAATTAAGAGTTACAAGAAAACTGGTAGCATTAAGTACGATGAGTTATCAGACAAGATTGCCGCACCATACAAATTGGATGCTAGTGGCATTGATAAGTTATTGCAAAAGGTTGAAGACGCTGGGATTAGTGTCGTTGACGAAAAGGGTGACCCGGATGCACGGGCCGTTAAGAGTGTTAAAAAGGTTACTAAGAAAGAATTGCACGCGGCCGGTTCCGCTTCCGGAATTAAAATTAACGATCCGGTCCGGATGTATTTAAAAGAAATCGGACGGGTTGATTTATTAACTGCCGATGAAGAAGTTGCCCTAGCCCTGCGAATTGAACAGGGTGATGAAAGTGCTAAGCAGGAATTAGCCGAAGCCAACTTGCGGTTGGTGGTTTCGATTGCCAAGCGGTACGTTGGTCGGGGCATGCAATTCTTGGACTTGATTCAAGAAGGTAACATGGGGCTGATGAAAGCCGTTGAAAAGTTCGACTACCGGAAAGGGTTTAAGTTTTCAACCTACGCTACTTGGTGGATTCGTCAAGCCATCACGCGGGCAATTGCGGACCAGGCACGGACGATTCGGATTCCGGTCCACATGGTTGAAACCATTAACAAGTTGATTCGGATTCAACGGCAGTTATTGCAAGACCTTGGCCGGGAACCAACCCCTGAAGAAATTGGGGCCGAAATGGATATGCCGACTGAGAAGGTTCGTGAAATCTTGAAGATTGCGCAAGAACCCGTTTCGTTGGAAACACCAATTGGTGAAGAGGACGATTCGCATTTAGGGGACTTCATTGAGGATCAAGATGCAACTTCACCAGCCGATGCGGCGGCGTACGAACTTTTGAAAGAACAACTAGAAGGCGTCTTAGATACGTTAACTGACCGGGAAGAAAACGTTCTCCGGTTACGGTTTGGCTTAGACGATGGCCGGACCCGGACGTTGGAAGAAGTTGGGAAGGTCTTTGGTGTCACCCGTGAACGGATTCGCCAAATTGAGGCTAAAGCGTTGCGGAAGTTGCGCCACCCATCACGGAGTAAACAATTAAAAGACTTTTTAGAATAAATATTAGTTAAATTTTACTAAAAAGGACCCCGGCGGGCCGCCTTAGCGGTGACTGCCGGGGTTTTTAATTAAAATCATTGTAATCGCTGCCATTGCCGAGACAATCGTAAGTCAATTACTTTTATAAACCTGAGTGGACTGGTAAACTAAAGCTAATTGAACAAAGAAATGGAGGGGATTGTGATGAACTTTAAAGTTACGGCCGGATACTTTTGTCCGTTAACGGACACCGCGCTAGCGGACAACCAGTTTTCAGGGTTACTAGGTGTGACCTTTAAGTATGAATGTAACTTAGTTTATCCGGAAAATGCGGGTCCAAACTTTGGTGTACTGGTGGATGATCAGCCGGTCGACTTGTTTGATAATTTATACGTTTGCTATGATGGTCAGAAAGTCCAAGCGGCCATTATGCAAAATCTAGGGCCGGTTGAATTCGTGCTTGTCGGTGGTCGCTATGAGTATGCGAACCATGATTTTCGGGAAATGAGTTTGACAGAGCTAAATGAAAACCTACAGGTGGCACCCGACATGTTAAGTCGGCAACGGATGGTTGTGAGCAACTTCACGTATCGGCGCTACCATTCACGACCAAGTGAGCACGTCGTTAGCGGGCCCTGGGGAATTGGTGACGCGCAGGGATTTCAACTAGCAGATCCGGCTCAGTTTCCGAGTGCGGTCCAGACGGCGGCTAGTCAGTTGGCTACGGAAATTGGAGCCCTTAGTCGTCAGTTACAAGAAACGGATCCCCGGATGGTTACGGTTGAGCAGGCCAGCTTGGGGCGGGAAACGCGGTTAGCCCAATTACGAGCTTGGTATCATTTGACCCGTCAACCGTTCACCACGGACCAAGTGCTGGAACGGCTTCAAACCGCATACTTAAAAAATTTGGATTACCTGCAAGCTTTACAGCAGCCTTCTTAGTTCACCGCGACGGGGTTCGTGTAATCTTTGACAATGTTGACATTCGTTTTGGTAAGCGCTAACATAGACCACAACCAAATTTTAGAGCGCCTCTGGCTCATGGTAATGATCGTTGGGGGCGCTTTAGTCTTACGAGAATCAGCCAGCGGTCCGGTGAAACCGGCTACTGGTTTAAACCGAGAATTTGCTCGGAATTCAATTGTCAAAGGGGAGTTTAGGATGGCATACCAATCAATTAATCCGTACAATAATCAGGTGCTTAAAAGTTATCCCAACGCAAGCGATGCTGATTTGGAAGCAGCGCTAGTTGCTGGGCACCAGTTGTATAAGCAGTGGCGTGGTGAAAGTAGTGCAACGCGTAAGCCAATTTTACACCAGATTGCGGCCTTGATGCGGGCCCACAAGGCTCAGTTAGCGGCAACGATTACGCGCGAAATGGGTAAGTTAATTAGTGAATCCGAAGCTGAAGTTGAGTTGTGCGCGGAGATTGCGGACTACTTTGCGGATAATGCGGCCGAATTTTTGAAACCGGTTCCGTTAACGACGGCAATTGGTCCCGCTTATTATCGGAAGCAGTCACTCGGGGTGCTTTTTATGGTTGAGCCGTGGAACTTTCCGTATTATCAAATCATGCGGGTGTTTGCACCCAACTTTATGATTGGTAACCCGATGATTTTGAAGCACGCATCTAATACCCCGGCGTGTGCGGCGGCCTTTGCAAACTTGGTTCAAGAAGCGGGGGCGCCAGCGGCTAGTTTAACCAACTTATTTATTAGTTATGATCAGGTGGCCAGTGCGATTAAAGATTCGCGAGTAATCGGAGCGGCTTTAACCGGGTCCGCACGTGGTGGTGCTTCGGTTGCCAAAACGGCTGGTGAAAGTTTGAAAAAGTCCACCCTAGAATTGGGTGGGAACGATCCGTTTATTGTTTTAGATGATGCGGATATGCAGCAAGTTGCCCAGTGGGCCCCAATTTCACGAATTGGGAACGCCGGTCAGATTTGTACCGCGTCGAAACGCTTTATTGTGCTTGCGCAACATTACGATGAATTTTTAGAAATGCTGAAGGCGGCGTTTGCGGCGGTCAAGCCGGGTGATCCGATGGACCCAGCCACGACGCTAGCTCCCTTGTCCTCAGCTGGTGCTAAGAAGCACTTACAAGAACAGGTCGATGCGGCAGTGCAAGCCGGGGCCCAAGTTTATTACGGTAATCAACCGATTGATTTACCGGGACAATTTTTCCAGCCAACTATTTTAACGGGAATCACGGCGGATAACCCCATTTATGATCAAGAAATGTTTGGCCCAGTTGCGACCGTTTATAAAGTGGATTCCGAAGCGGCGGCAATTAAGTTAGCCAATGATTCAAGTTTCGGGTTAGGGAGCTCCGTCTTCTCTAAGGATCTTGATCACGCGCAACGGGTAGCTGATCAAATTGAATCTGGGATGACGTTTATTAACCGGGGCTGGGTCAGTGTCCCTGAATTACCATTTGGGGGCGTCAAGACTTCTGGTTACGGCCGGGAATTGGCTGACCTGGGCTTCAGTGCGTTTGTGAATGAGCACCTAGTTGTTGCGGCGCAGTAGCTTAATTTGACTGGCTAACAAGCAGGTAATCAAGTGGAGCCGTTAACTGATTTGGGGCATCTACTAGGCATTATTTGAAGAGCTAAAAGGGGCTATGACTTTCGTCGTAGCCCCTTTTAGACCGTTGCCGGGTTAACCGGTTAATCATTTGAGAAATAGCTTAATCCGAATTTTCACAAAATAAGCTCAAAGCAATTAGCGGCAAATTATGAAAGAAAGACTCTTAAGCTAATCTTTTTAAAAAGGAAATGACCCCGTTTATTGCTCCTTCATTTAATTCTAATGCATCTAATTGGTAAATCCTTTCTTGGGGGAAATTACCCTTATAAAAGCGCTGTTGTAAGCCATTCTTTAAAATTAACACTTGCGGATTCTTCTTCATAATATCATCGATATTTCCCGACGAGTTATCTAGTTCTATGTGCCAATCCATGGAGACTTCATTAAGTTTATGGTTTAATTTTTCTACAAACTGGTTCTCTTTTTGGTTAAAAGTAACTACGGGATCAATTATAAATGGTAGTCCCTGGTAGACCAAAATACAGACTTTTTTCATATTTAAGCATTCCTTTCGCTGACGCTCAAAGTACACTAAAGTGAATGGGCGCACGACTTCTTCATTTCATGACTGTAATAATTATATTATCCGCCGGTAGTTCTTAACGTATTGTTAGCCGATAATAAGTTGATTACTAGTGGCGATTTGGAGAATGTAAGCAGGTTTTGACTGGCAGTTTGCAGCGAATTTTCTTTGACCAGCATGAAAGTGGTGTCATGGGCGGTTTTCGAGTAACTACTATGTTGACTAAAAGTTGTTGTTTGTCCTGCGTGCTCTTGTAATTTAGCACGTTGCTCATCTAGTTTTCGCTTTTGCGACTTTACTGATCATAAGATCCAATAATTCAGGTGTTAGTTTTGAGCCGGCAGGGACCTCGTCGATAAGCTTAGCTTCATGTAACTCACCTATATCGAAATGTTCTTTCGAGGATAATTTCGTAAAAGTCTCGGGAGCGATTGGTACTTTCTTATTTTCAATTATATCAAAAGCAGGTCTGTGAAAACCCAAAGATTTTCGCAGACCTGCTTCTATTTTAGAGACTGATGTCAGTATGTTTAGGGTTTAGTCATTTGAAAAATAGCTTAGCACATCTAAACTGGTATAACTCACTGGAAAGGAGCTTTGCTGGCGCGCTTGTTCACGGCGTTTAGTAATCCCATTCTCAGCCAGCGCTTCGGGACTTTCGGCAAGAATAAAATTGTAAACCCGAAAGGCGTCCGGCGCGCCCCACGGAACGGCGCTTGTTTGAGAATCTCCTAAAAATTGTGGCCAGTCTTGATAGACACAGGTCAAGAAATTCATCGCGAGTGGTTCTAGTAACCGGTGCAATTTTTCGTACTGGGTACGGGCAATGAGGTTACCGACTTGCAGGTAGCGTTCCATCTCAATTTCGGTTGGATTGGCGCTTAGGGGCATGCCTTCTGGCTCAAACCAGGCCTGTTGTTCGGGGTAAAGTGTCAGCAGTTCAATTAAATGACGCTTAGTCGGTGTCATTTCGTTGGTGGGCTGGAGTCGGGCTAGGTTAATGGCGAGGTTATCACTACCTAGTTCGGCATCAAACGTATCGTTGATCGTAAACGTATATAGTGGTCCGGATTTTTGGTAGCGACCGGTTAACTCTAAGTCCAGAACGGTTTGGCGGTCGTTATCAATGAAGTGGGCCGTCCCGGAAAATGACCGCGTTTTTTCATTTAGGCGTGCGAGCTCAACGCCTAATTCAAGGTCGGGGGTCAGTACAAATAATTCCTCAATCCCGACGTCCAGAACGCGACTAATTTTATTAAGGTGTTGAAAACTAATACTCGTAGCTTGTCCGTTGACTAATTCGGTGAGGATTTCGGGTTGAATCCCCGTTAATTCTGCTAACCGTTCACTTGACATTGTCCGACTTTCTAAGATGGACTGCAGGTGTGCTTGAATCATCATTATCAACTCCAATTGTTTTGTGAGCAAACTGTAACTTGCTCTTATTAAATAGTTTCGTAGTCAGAATAGGTTTCATTTTTTTATTTCAAAAAAAGTCATTTTTTTACGGCTGGTTGTGACCAATGCTAATCAGGCTGGATTCTCCAGGAAAACATGAATGACCGGTGTGCGGCTATTGATTATGGAACGACCTTACAACTAAACGTGAAATTATCAGCTTGTTGGTATTACCAAGGACTAGTGCGGACTAGCTCATCTAATTAGTTGTATTTCCCAAACGTTGCCGGGGGCGGTTTGAAGTTTTTCGCGTAGCGGCTGCGTATTCACGGGGAAGCATGGTAAAATGGAGTTATTAAAACTGATGGTAAAAAAGGGGTTATGTGTGTGGATGCAAAACAATTATCCCGTCGATTGGCGACGGTTGGCTCGTTCGTACGATCGGGGGCGCGGGTGGCGGACATTGGTTCGGACCACGCCTACTTACCAGCGCACCTAGCCCTGACGAATCAAATTAGCTGGGGAATTGCTGGTGAGGTCGCGCGCGGGCCGTTTGAAAACGCTCAGCGCGAGATTACGCGCCTGGGCCTGTCAGCACAATTAGAAGCCCGTTTGGCAGACGGACTTGCGGCCATTCAACCAGCGGACCGAATCGATACGGTGACCATTGCTGGAATGGGTGGACCACTGATTCGACACATTTTAGCTGCTGATCCGCGCCGCCTAACGGGGGTTCAACGGTTAGTACTGGAACCCAATGTCGGTGAAGCAACTGTCCGTGAGTGGCTGGCTGCGAACCGTTTTGCGATCACGGCGGAGCGAATCCTCACGGAGGATGGGCATACGTACGAAGTGATTTGTGCTGACCGGGTGAGCACGCCGGTTAGTTATTCGGCCGAAGAACAATTATTTGGGCCGTACTTGTTGCGGGAACGCTCGGCTAGTTTTCTGGCTAAGTGGACGCGGGAATTACAACGCGAACAGCGGGCCGTTACCCAAATGCAACGGGCTAAAGTTAGTCCAACCGCGCACTTAAAAGCGGCAATGGCAAAAATAAAATTAATTGAAGGAGTCTTAGCGGATGCTGGCAAATGAGTTAATTGAACGATTTGAACAGTGGGCGCCCCTGAAACTGAAGTGGGCTAACGACCCCACCGGGTTACAAATTGGGGACCCCAAGCAGGCGATTCATAAGGTGCTGGTCACCTTAGACGTCCGGCCGGAAGTGGTGCAAGAGGCGCTTGAAATTGGGGCGGATATGATTTTTGCTCACCACCCGGTTATGTTTCGGCCCGCTAATAATTTGGATTATCGGGACCCCCAAAAGGCAATGTATGCCGATATTGCGGCGCACCACATTCTGGTGTACGCGGCTCATACGAATTTAGATTGCGCCGAGGGTGGGATGAACGATTGGTTAGCCAGTGCGCTTGGGCTGACGGACGTTCACGGCTTAGTTCCGGGTTACCGGGCGAAGGCGGTTAAATTGACCGTGACCGTGCCGACGGATCAAGTGGAAGCGGTTCAGGAATATTTAACCACGGTTTGGCACGGCCAGCTTAACCGCTACGCATTTAATTCCGGCGAGCAGTTTTCAGTGAACCTATTAGCTGATCAGGTCGACGCGGCCGTTGCTGGCGTGAACCAGTTCGTTGTGCCGACTAGTTGGGACTACCAAGTTGAACCGTTGTTGACGGGTGGTCACCAGTATACGATGGGACGGGTAGGTAACTTGACGACGCCGATGACGGCTAGTGATTTTGCCCAACATTGTAAGACGGTCTTTGGGGTCGACGGTTTACGGTTAGTAACCGCCGCTCCCGACCAAGTGATCAAGCGGGTTGCGGTTCTTGGTGGTGACGGGGGTAAATTTTACCCACAAGCGCTAGCCGCCGGGGCCCAGGCATACGTCACGGGCGACGTTTATTACCATACGGCTCACGATATGCTAGCTTCTGGTCTGACCGTCGTTGATCCCGGACACCACATTGAAAGTATTTGTAAGGCGCACCTGACAGCGCGTTTTCAAGAGTGGCAACGCGCTAACGATTGGGACGTGACGTTTACGGCGTCTAAACTAAATACGGATCCATTTACTTTTATTTAAACAATAATTACTTTTATTTAAAAACTGAAAGGAAGTTTAAGTCATGGCAAAGTATCCTAATTTAATCTCTGATTTTCTAAGTTTTGTAAAGGTCAACACGCGTTCGGATGAAGCTTCAACCACGGTGCCGTCATCACCACGCGAAACGGCCTTTTTAACACAGTTAATGGATAAACTTAAGACCCTGGGGTTAAGCGACGTTCATCAAGACCAACAGAGTGCCTACGTCTTTGCAACCATACCCGCAAACGGGGACAAGGCGGTTAAAAAGCTTGGTTTTATCTCCCATATTGATACGGCGGACTTTAACTCGGAGCAGGTTAATCCCCAGATCGTTGAGAATTATGATGGGCAGTCGGTCATTAAATTAGGGAACAGTGATTACGAACTGAACCCGACCATGTTCCCACAGCTCAAAAATTATCAAGGCCACACCCTGATTACGACGGATGGAACCACTTTACTAGGATCAGATGATAAGTCTGGTGTTGCTGAAATCATTAGTGTGGCAGAATACTTGCTGGCACACCCAGAAATCAAGCACGGCGAATTGCGCTTTGGGTTTGGCCCGGATGAAGAAATTGGGACGGGGGCTGACCACTTTAACGTGGCTGATTTTGATGCGGATTATGCTTATACGGTCGATGGCGGTCCGCTTGGCCAACTTGAATATGAAACCTTCAATGCGGCTCAGGCGGAAGTGACCATTGCCGGGGTAAACGTTCATCCCGGATCAGCGAAGGACGTGATGGTCAACGCCCTGCAATTAGCCGTTGATTTTCAGGCCGGCCTACCCGCAACGGACGTTCCAGAAAAAACGGCTGGTCGCCAAGGCTTTTTCCACCTGCTCAGCTTAAACGGAACCGTGGACGGCGCTAAGATGACCTATATTATCCGCGACCACGACCGCGCTAAGTTTGAAGCCCGTAAACGGCTCTTGATTGCCCAAGCGGATCGCTTAAACCTTGCTAGCGGTGCGGACCGGATTAAAGTTGATATGAAAGACCAGTACTACAATATGCGTGAAGTAATTGAAAAGGACATGCGGGTAGTTGAACTGGCCAAGCAAGCGATGTTGAAATTGGACATTAAACCGTTGATTTTCCCAGTTCGGGGCGGTACGGATGGCTCTAAGATTTCATTCATGGGCTTACCAACGCCAAACCTGTTTGCGGGTGGCGAGAATATGCATGGTCGCTTTGAGTTTGTTTCCGAACAAGTTATGGCACAAGCGGCGGACGTCGTGTTGCAAATTATTCAGGATAATTACAACCAAAACTAACTTCTTGACCTTCTTTGACCATTGGGGTTATAATGCAATCGTCAACAAAGGTCAAACTTCAATTGGCAGCTGTGATGGCTGCCTTTTTGTTAACCGAACTTGAGGAGGTTATGATTTTTATGAATCCAGAACAATTTACAGAAAGCCTACAACAAGCGCTAGCAGAAGCGCAACGGATTGCGCAAACTCGCCGCCACCAAGAAGTAGGGGTTGCGCACTTATTTAAGTTTTTAACGCAACCCGGTGAACTCGTTCGCCAAATCTTTAGTGAAGCGGGGGCTGATTTAGACCAGCTCGAGGCGGAACTTGACCGCGAGCTTGATGATATTAGCATCGTTAGTGGGTCAAACGTCCAGTACGGGCAGAACTTCAGTAGTAGTTTAGCGCAACTCATGCAAACGGCCGATACCAAGCGTCAAGAATTGGGTGATGATTTTCTAGCCACGGATACGGTGGCCTTAGCGTTAATGGACCAAACGGGTGACCAATTAACTAAGTACTTAACGGGCGCGGGAGTTACCGCGGGTCAAGTTAAAAACGCGGTTAAGCGCATTCGGGGCGGTCAGCGTGTAACGTCACGTAATCAAGAAGATCAGTATCAGGCACTTGAAAAGTACGGTATCGATCTCGTTAAGCAGGCCCGCCAAGGTCATCAAGACCCGGTAATTGGCCGTGATGAAGAAATCTTAGATGTTATTCGCATTTTATCCCGCAAGACTAAGAACAACCCCGTTTTAATCGGGGAACCCGGCGTTGGTAAAACGGCGATCGTGGAAGGACTCGCGCAACGAATCGTCCGTGGTGACGTCCCGGAAAATTTAAAGGATAAAACACTCTTTTCGCTGGACATGGGGGCCCTGATTGCGGGGGCTAAGTACCGCGGTGAATTTGAAGAACGATTAAAGGCGGTTTTAAAAGAAATTAAAAAGAGCGCCGGTCAAATTATCATGTTCATTGATGAAATTCATAACATTGTCGGTGCGGGCAAGACTGAGGGTAGTATGGATGCTGGTAACTTGCTTAAGCCAATGCTCGCCCGCGGCGAGTTACATTTAATTGGTGCGACGACTTTAGATGAATATCGTCAGTACCTGGAAAAGGATAAGGCGCTCGAACGGCGTTTCCAAAAAATCTTGGTGGCCGAACCGACCGTTGACGATACGATTACGATTCTACGGGGACTTAAGGAACGTTTTGAAATCCATCACGGTGTCCGGATTCACGATAATGCGTTAGTGGCGGCGGCCAAATTATCCAATCGGTACATTACGGACCACTTTTTACCGGACAAGGCGTTGGACCTTGTTGACGAAGCGTCGGCCGAAATTCGCGTTGAAATGAATTCGAACCCAACCGAGTTAGATCAAGTTAACCGGAAACTGATGCGACTACAAGTCGAAGAGGCCGCGCTAAAAAATGAAAGTGATGATGCTTCCAAACAGCGGCTCGCGGGGTTGCAAAAGGAACTGGCCAGCGCGAAAGAACGTCAGCGGGCACTATCCGAGCGTTGGGATAGCGAAAAGAAGAGCTTACAGGCGCTGAGTGATAAGAAATCCGCCTTGGATAAAGCGAAGCATGATTTGGAAACTGCGGAAAGTCAGTATAATTTGGAAGCTGCGGCTAAATTACAGCACGGCACCATTCCGCAATTAGAAGCAGAATTGAAGCAAATGGAAGCCAATGATCACCATGAAGATTGGCTAGTTGAGGAATCCGTAACGGCGGATCAGATTGCAAACGTTGTTTCACGGATGACCGGAATCCCGGTCAACAAACTGGTTGCTGGTGAGCGGGAAAAACTCCTGCACTTGGCGGATCATTTACACGAACGGGTCGTCGGTCAGGACCAAGCCGTGACGGCGGTTGCGGATGCGGTTCTACGGTCACGAGCGGGACTCCAGGATCCTAACCGGCCGCTGGGATCGTTCATGTTCTTAGGCCCAACCGGGGTCGGGAAAACGGAACTGGCGAAGGCGTTAGCGGAGAATTTATTTGATGCTGATGATCACATGGTTCGGATTGATATGAGTGAATATATGGAAAAAGAGTCGGTTTCCCGCTTAGTTGGGGCGGCTCCCGGCTACGTTGGTTATGAAGAGGGTGGCCAGTTAACCGAAGCGGTTCGCCGAAACCCATATTCAATTGTCCTGTTTGACGAAATTGAAAAGGCTCATCCGGACGTCTTTAACATTTTGTTACAAGTCTTGGATGATGGCCGTTTAACGGATGGTCAGGGCCGAACGGCTGACTTTAAAAATACGATTTTAATCATGACTTCTAACCTAGGCTCACAACAATTACTGGCCGGGGTGGATGAACAGGGGCAATTGGCTAGCACCACCCATGATCAAGTGATGCAATTGGTTCAAAGTCGCTTTAAGCCGGAGTTTTTGAACCGAATTGATGATATTATTATGTTTACACCGCTACAGCTCGGCGCCATTGAGCAAATTGTGGTTAAGCTAATCGATCGCTTGTCGGCACGGCTGCAAGACCGGCAAATTAAGTTGGTCATTTCAACGCCAGCCAAACAGTGGATTGCGCGGCAAGGTTACGAGCCAGCATACGGGGCGCGGCCGTTACGACGCTTCATTACGAATCACGTGGAGACGCCCCTTGCCAAGGAAATCATTGCTGGTCGGGTGGCACCCAAGACAACGGTTGCCATTAATCTGTTGGATGATCACTTGGTTTTTGAAAATCAGAACTAAATTGCGCATACAAAAAGACGTTGAGTACTCACTCAGCGTCTTTTTACTGTAACGTGTTTACTTTTTTTCAGCACCTTTGACGGGTAGGGAATGGTTTGTAATTAGGGTGATTCCGTTAACGATGATCAACGCAAAGATTGCGGAGACCACGCCAATTTCGCCAAAGTTATAGTTCAATTGTTCCAAGGCGCCACCGATGTACCCGATGACTTCGCCGAATAGAACTGCCCAAACGATGATTGTTAGTTGTTTCATCATCTGCCGACACCTCCCAATGAAAGTAATTTTAGCACAATTGGCGTAAAATGCAATTGCGTTATCACTGCCGTTTCGAACAACCGTTTGGTATAATGAATTTAATCAAACTTTAGAGAAAGGAGCTTGCTGGATGGAATACGTTCCGCTTCAAGTTTTAAGCACCTATAGCTTACTACAAAGTACAAGTACGATTGATGAGTTAGTTCAGACGGCGAAGCAACAGGGGTACCAGGCATTAGCGTTAACTGACGTGGATGTGATGTACGGGATCGTCGATTTTTACAATGCCTGTAAGCGAGCTGCCATCACGCCAATTCTGGGTTTAACCCTCAACGTTGGCGGAAAGCAACTGACAACGCAATCGTTTAGTTTAGTGGTTTTGGCGAAGGACCAGGCCGGCTATCAAGCGTTGATGCGCTTGTCGACATTCAAGCAGACTGCCACCGCGGCGGCGCCCTTAACGCTCGACCAAATTTTACCGGAACTAGGCCATTTAGTCGTGATGACGCCCGCCCGCGATGGTGAACTGAACGCGTTACTAATGCAACGAGCGACTGACCAGGCCGTTGACTGGTTGCGGGCGCTTCAAACCGCCGTGGATCCGGATAGTTTATACCTAGGAATTTCCGCGGACCAAGCGCCGGCGATGCGAACGACCTTAGTTGAATTTGCACGGCAACAAGCGGTGCCCGTTGTGGCACTTGATCCGGTCGACTATGTTCAAGCTACGGATTATTTTGCCGTTTCGGTGCTCCGTGCGATTGACCGGGGGCAGCAAATCGACCACCCGGAAACGTTGCAAGGGATTGCGGGGGCGCACTATTTACGGCCGCCGGAGACGGTTATTGCGGATTATCAGCGGTTAGGGTTATTAGAAGCAGTTCAGGCAACGACCGCGATTTGTAAACAGTGTCAGGTTGATTTGATTTTTCAGGCGCCGCAACTTCCTAAATTTCCAACACCACAGCAACAGCCGGCAAACACCTACTTACAGCAACTGTGTGAAGCTGGCCTGACCGCGCGTTTAAAGCAGTTACCAGCGTCAGTCGACGTTAGCGCCTACCGTGAACGTTTATCCCGGGAACTTCGGGTCATTGACGAGATGGGCTTTGATGACTACTTCTTAATTGTGTGGGACGTGATGAACTACGCCCACCGGGCTAATATTATGACGGGACCTGGACGGGGCTCGGCCGCTGGCTCACTGGTGGCCTACGTTCTTCGAATTACGGACGTTGACCCCCTGGCCTATAACTTACTCTTTGAACGCTTTTTAAACGCCAAACGCGCGAATATGCCCGATATCGACTTAGATATTCCGGACAATCGTCGTGAACAGGTTCTTAATTATGTTCATGATAAGTATGGTCATGATCGGGTGGCTCAAATTATCACGTTCGGGACGTTGGCGGCCAAGCAGGCGTTACGGGACGTTGGCCGGGTCTTTGGCCTTTCGACCTTTGAAATGCGCGATTGGAGCGGCGCGATTCCTAACCAACTGCACATTACCTTGGCAGAAGCTTACCAAGCATCGCGACCCCTTCAAAACCTCGTTGCGGATTCTGAGAAAAACCGGTTACTATTTGAAACGGCCCAACGACTTGAAGGACTGCCCCGGCATTATTCGACTCACGCGGCTGGGGTCGTTCTGAGTCAAAAGCCATTAATTCAAATCGTTCCCCTCCAAGCGGGGAGCGAAACGATGATGATGACCCAGTATACAAAGGATACGGTTGAAGCGGTGGGGTTGTTAAAAATGGACTTCTTGGGGTTACGAAACTTGTCGTTATTAGCAAGTGCCCTCCACTATGTTCAGCGTCAAAATGGGCAACCGTTGGCAATCACTAAAATTGACCTTAATGATCCCGCCACGTTAAAATTATTTCAAGCGGGGGATACGACTGGGGTTTTTCAGTTTGAATCGGCCGGAATTCGCAACGTTTTACGAAAACTCCATCCCGATAACTTTGAACTGGTTGCGGCGGTTAACGCGTTGTACCGGCCCGGCCCGATGGAAAATATTGGGCACTTTATTGCGCGCAAGCAGGGCCAGGAGGCGGTCAGCTATCCCGCTCCGGCGTTAGCGCCGATCCTTGGGCCCACGTACGGCGTGTTGGTTTATCAAGAACAAGTCATGCAGGTTGCCGCGGTCATGGGTGGCTTTAGTTTGGGCGAAGCCGATTTGCTACGGCGCGCAATGAGTAAGAAAAAGCGGACCGTTATTGATCAGATGCGGACACAGTTTATTCACGGGGCCGAAGCACAGGGGTTTGATGCGGCGGTTGCAACGCAGGTTTATCAATATATCGAACAATTCGCAAATTATGGCTTTAATCGCTCACATGCGGTAGCTTATAGTAAGATGGCGTTTGAGTTGGCTTACTTGAAGGTGCATTATCCGGGCGCGTTTTTTACGTCGTTAATGAATTCGGTCCTGGGTAACGGTACTAAGCTTAAACAATATCTGGCAGAAGCCAAACAGCACCACGTGGCCATTGTTGCGCCGGATATTAACCGAAGTGGTCAATATTTCGACTGGGATGGTCACCAGATTACCTTTGGACTTAGCTCTATCAAGGGGCTGCGTCGAGATTTTATTCAGAGCGTTGTGGCCGAGCGGGACGCAAATGGTCCCTTTAAGAATTTGCAACAGCTGATGCAACGCTTGGATCCCAAGTGGCTTAAAGCAGAGCTGATGACGGCCCTAGTTTATGCGGGGGCCCTGGATCACTTTGGGTTAAACCGGGCAGAGTTGTTAACAATTGTGCCTGAAATGATGTCTAGTGCGAAGTTGGCTGGTAACAGCGTGAGCCTATTTGAGTCATTGGCGCCGAAAACGAAACGGCAACCCGACCTTTCGTTAGACGAGCGGTTGACGAAGGAAGCTGAATATTTGGGGGCGTACGTGTCTGGTCACCCGGTTGAACAGTACCAGTGGCTAGCACGGCAGCAGCGAACACAGTTAGTGAGTTCACTTGGTCGAACTGACCGGGCCACTTTACTAGTTTACGTGACCAAGGTGAAAACCATTCGCACGAAACGCGGCCAGCCGATGGCGTTTGCGACTGCTAGTGATTTGTCCGGCGAGGTTGATTTTACGATCTTTCCAAGAACGTATCAGCGTATTCAGGATGACCTGCAAACCGGAGCAATCGTCGTCGTGACGGGTAAAGTCGAGCAGGAGCGGGGGTTGCAGGTGATCGTGGACCGCTGGCAACTTGCGAATACGTTCCATAAGCCGAGCGGCCAACTCTTTTTACGGCTCCAAGCGGCGCAGGCGACGCCAGAAGTTCAGAAGCAGATTTTGCGCTTACTACAACGGTTTCCAGGGCCCAATCCCGTTTTGATTTATTCGGTCCGTGATCACCGGACCGTTGAATTAAATTCGCGGTACTGGGTCGCTGAAAATGAAAAAATGTTTGGAGCGCTTACAACGTTATTAGGCCGCGATAATGTCGTCATGAAGAACGTCAGCCCTTGATGCACCGGGGTTCGTTAGCGCATTTTTATTTGCGAAAATAACGGACATTCGCTGTGAAAAGTGTTAGAATCACATATGGAGTTACGAACTCAATTTATTGCCTGAGGTGAAGAAATGAAACGCATTGGTATTTTAACTAGTGGCGGTGACGCTCCTGGTATGAATGCAGCAGTTCGGGCCGTTGCGGGTAAAGCAATGGCCGAAGGATTGGAAGCATACGGTATTAACTACGGCTTTGCTGGGTTAGTTGCTGGTGATATCCATAAAATCGAACCGGCAGATTTGGATGGCGTGATCCAACGCGGCGGGACGATGCTTTATTCAGCCCGTTATCCAGAATTTGCACATGAAGAAGGTCAGTTGAAAGGAATCGAACAATTAAAGCGGTTTGGAATTGACGCGTTAGTTGTCATCGGTGGCGATGGTTCCTATCACGGTGCTTTGCGCCTGACAGAACACGGCTACAACACGGTCGGTCTTCCAGGAACGATCGATAACGATATTCCTTACACCGACTTTACGATTGGGTTTGATACGGCTGTTAACACTAACGTTGACGCCCTTGACCGAATTTACGATACGGCACATAGTCATGATCGGACGTTCGTTGTCGAAGTAATGGGCCGTGGCGCTGGTGACGTTGCCTTATGGGCTGGGGTTTCAATTGGTGCAACCGCCATTGTTGTTCCCGAAATTGATTGGGACATGGAAGCCATTGCCAATAAGATTAAGCACAACCGGGCAAATGGTCACCGGAGTAACTTAGTTGTCTTAGCTGAAGGTGTCATGGGTGCCGATGAATTCGTCAAGAAATTGTCTGAATACGGTGACTTTGACGCCCGGGGGAACACGATTGCCCACATGCAACGTGGTGGCCACCCAACGGCTAAAGACCGGGTTCTAGCAAGTAAAATGGGTAGCTACGCCGTTGAACTCTTACTTCAAGGTAAGGGTGGCTTAGCTATTGGGGTTCAAAACAACCAACTTGTTAGCCATGATATTACAGATTTATTTAATTCCAAGCACCACGCAGAATTAACGCTTGATAAGTTGAATAACGAAATTTCATTCTACTAATCGTTATATTCTGACTGCTTGTAACTACTGATAAAAATGACGTTAATGTCTTTTTATAAAAAACTTTCAAGGGAGAGATTTTTCTTATGAAAAAAACCAAGATTGTTTCAACACTTGGTCCTGCCAGCACCGATACTGACACTATTGTTAAATTAATCGAAGCCGGCGCAAATATTTTCCGCTTCAACTTTTCACATGGTGACCATGCTGAACACTTGGACCGTTTAAACAAGGTTCACGAAGCTGAAAAGATTACGGGTAAGACTGTTGGTATTATGCTTGATACCAAGGGTGCTGAAATTCGGACGACCGTTCAAAAAGACGGTAAGTCTGAATACAAGATCGGTGACAAGGTACGGATTACCATGGATGATTCATTAGAAACCACTCATGATAAAGTTGCCGTTACCTACGATGGCCTCTTTGATGACGTTCACGTAGGTGGTCACGTCCTCTTCGATGATGGTTTATTAGACATGAAGATCGACGAAAAAGACGAAGCTAACCGCGAATTGGTTACGACCGTTCAAAACGCCGGTGTTTTAGGTTCACGTAAAGGGGTTAACGCTCCTGGCGTATCCATCAACTTACCTGGGATCACTGAAAAGGACTCAAGTGATATTCGCTTTGGTTTGGATCATGAAATTAACTACATTGCGGCTTCCTTCGTACGTAAGCCTCAAGATGTTTTAGATATTCGTGAATTGCTTGAAGAAAAGCACATGGAACACGTTCAAATCTTCCCTAAGATCGAATCACAAGAAGGTATCGACAACGCCGATGAAATTCTTAAGGTTTGTGACGGTTTGATGATTGCTCGTGGTGACATGGGTGTTGAAATTCCAGCTGAAAACGTACCGTTGGTACAAAAGAGCTTGATTAAGAAGTGCAACGCCTTAGGGATGCCAGTTATCACGGCTACTCAAATGTTAGACTCAATGCAAGAAAACCCACGCCCAACGCGTGCCGAAGCATCTGACGTTGCCAACGCTGTCTTTGACGGTACTGACGCAACCATGCTTTCTGGTGAAAGTGCTAACGGTCTTTACCCAGTTGAATCAGTTGCCATGATGGCTAAGATCGACCAAAAGGCTGAAAACACCTTAGCCGAAAACGGGACTTTACAATTAAACCGTTTCGATAAGACGAGTGTTACTGAAACTATCGGGATTGCGATCGCACGGGCTGCTAAGAACTTAAACATCAAGACGATTGTTGCTGCGACTGAATCTGGCTACACTGCTAAGATGATTTCGAAGTACCGTCCAAATGCTGATATCTTAGCAATTACCTTTGACGAACGGACTCAACGGGGCTTAATGGTTAACTGGGGTGTTCAACCAATCGTGGCTGACAAACCAGAAACTACCGATGACATGTTTGACTTAGCTGCTTCAAAGGCCGTTGAACTTGGCTTTGCTAAGGAAGGCGACTTAATCTTGATCACTGCCGGTGTGCCAGTTGGCGAACGCGGTACGACTAACATCATGAAGATCCAATTAATTGGTTCTAAGTTAGCTGATGGTCAAGGTGTTGGTGACGAAACGGTTATTGGTAAAGCCGTAATCGCAACATCTGCTCAAGAAGCAATCGACAAGGCTGTTGAAGGCGGCATCTTAGTTACTAAGACGACCGACAAAGACTACTTACCAGCAATTGAAAAGTCAAGTGCTTTAGTTGTTGAAAATGGTGGTTTAACTTCACACGCTGCCGTTGTTGGGATTTCAATGGGAATTCCTGTTATCGTTGGTGTTAAGGATGCAACGACCGTTGTTGCCGATGGTCAATTGATCACCGTTGACTCACGTCGTGGGATCGTTTACCGCGGTGCTTCCAACGCGCTTTAATCTGAATTTAAATTCAATCAAGAAAGTCGTCGCTTTGCGACGGCTTTTTTGTATGCCGTTGCTGGCGGCAATTTCAACACTAATTGGTACAGAGCCAATCTTTAAAGGGGGGCGTTTGTGAGCCAATTTTCTGGTATAGTTATCGTAACTTAAGTAGATTGGAAGGATAGTAATGAATTGGCAACAATGGTTTCAACCGCAGATCATTGAACGCGGCGAAGCGTACGCTCAGGAGGGTGCGGTCGAAGATTTGCAAGTTACGGCGACCGGACTAACCGCGACCGTCGATGGTCGGCTACCGTATCAAGTGCAACTTGAAATTAGTGGTGATGAGTTGGTTGCGGGGCATTGTACTTGTCCCTACGCGGCTAAT
Organism: Lactiplantibacillus modestisalitolerans; assembly: GCF_005405425.1. Classification (GTDB taxonomy): domain Bacteria; phylum Bacillota; class Bacilli; order Lactobacillales; family Lactobacillaceae; genus Lactiplantibacillus; species Lactiplantibacillus modestisalitolerans. The sequence goes on from NZ_BJEA01000017.1 coordinate 31,082, forward strand.
GGCCGCTACTGTAAGCACATGGCGGCCGTGCTGATCGTTGCGGAAAGCCAGCGGCCGGCAACTGCTCAGGATCTCGTTGCCAGGGTTCCTGAACAGCAATTACGGGCGTTTGTCCGGCGGGCGTTACGAGCTGATGCGGGGTTACGCCGCCGTTTTGATCGGCAATTTAAGCCGCGCCAATCAGCAGCAACTAATCAATTAGCATCCTACCAGCAGGAAGTGGATGCTTTAATAGTTGGGGCTACGGACTATCAGGGCTTCATCGATTACGATGCGGCTACTGATTTTGAAGTTGAGGTGCAAGCTTTTCTTGATGATGAAGTGAGGAGCTTGATTGAACGGCGGCAAGGCTTACTTGCGGCCCAAGTATTGCTGATGTTGCTGACTAAGTTGGAGCACGTCGAAATCGACGACTCAGATGGCGAGTTATTATTAATTTTTTCGGGCTGTGAGCTCCTACTTGACCGGTTGGACGCGGTTTGTGATCCGCAAACGGAAGCCCAAATGGTACCAGCCATTTGTGACGTACTCCGCCAATCGCCGACAATCATTGCTGAGCCCTTGGAAGACTGGCTATTTAAGTACTTTAAATCACCGGCGGCCCTAGAGTTAAAATGTCAATTTGTCGCGGAGCGGCTGGCAGCCGCGCACCAATTGACGGATCAGTTTGAGCGGGATTGGCATTGTAAGCACTGGGCAGTTTTATACTTAGAAATACTAAAAGAATTAAACGTCGCAGAAACGCAAGTGCTGGCATTTTGTCGACAAGAGTTATCAATTCCAGAAATTCGGTGTACTTACGCGCAGTTATGTCTTCAGCGTGGTGATGGTGAACAAGCGATTCAAACTTTACAGGCAGGCAAGCGGGAGGATCCGGAGTACTTAGAATTTAAGCGGCAATTAGCCACCACTTACCAGCAGCTTGGCCGGTTGACCGATGCCCAGCACGAATGGTTTGAACTCTGTACGCAGCCCGATCAACCGGATTTAGAAGACTTCAAGGCCTTAAAGGCGACTTATCAGTCCGCGGAATGGCCACCTGCACGTAAGCAGTTATTTCAAGCACTAAGGACGCGGCCACGGCAGACACTAGCACCGCTATATGCGAACGAAAAAATGCTCAAGCCACTATTAAAAGTGGTGCTCAGCACACCCGGATTAGAACTTGCGGACCGCTATGGTCATCTGCTGAAGGGGCGGTTTTCGGATCAATTACTTGCTAAGTATAAGCAGGAAGTTCAAATAATGGCCCAACCAACTGGCCGTCAGTACTATCGGCAAGTCGCCCGCGTTTTCGACCAAATGCTGACGTATCCAGCTGGTCAACTTGTTATCCGTGAGCTCATTACGAAGTGGCGGGTACTTTATAAACGGCGGACGGCCATGGCAAGGGAGTTACAACGCTTTGGTTGGTAAGACCGGCGCAAGCTCACAATTATCGCGGCGCTTTAACGTGAGCGCGTCACAATCCGGGAGCGGTTTAGGACTCCTTGGCGCTAGCCGCTCAGGATTACGAACCTGGTCGGGATTTTTCAGGGGAGAATTACCGGGAATCCTCGTATTTTCGGGCGTTTTCGGTTACAATTAATAACACGTGAGGTGACATATGGAAAGTTGGTTATTTTTAGGAGCAATTTTACTGATTGCTTGGTTAGGAAAAAACCAGTCGTTGCAACTAGCAACGGTCATCGTGTTATTAATTAAATTAATTCCGAATACAAGTAAATTATTAACGACGATTGGACAAAAGGGCATTAACTGGGGGGTAACGGTGATTACCGTTGCAATCCTGATCCCGATTGCGACCGGTCAAATTGGGTTTCGTGATTTATGGCACGCCTTTAAATCACCGGTTGGCTGGATTGCAGTTGCCTGTGGGGTGCTCGTTTCGGTACTGTCTTTTCACGGCGTGGGCTTACTTTCAGCCACGCCCGAAGTGACGGTGGCGCTGGTCTTTGGGACCATCATGGGAGTTGTCTTATTAAACGGGATCGCGGCCGGTCCGATTATTGCGGCCGGAATCACGTACTGCATTATTCAGGTCTTACACCTGAGTTTGACGTAATTTAGAAGGAGCTAACAAAATGGATAGTATTATTGGGACCGTCGTTACGGCGAAAGTTACGGACGAAAACGAGGACGCCTACTTTGTTCAAGTCAATGGTGAAACCTTGTGGGTCGATAAGGCCGAACCCGAAAAGCCACTGCATATTGGTGGGTTATACGAGGGCTTTGTTTACGAAAATGAAGATCACCGCCTGCAATTGACCCGGCACGTCCCCGCAATTTCATTCGACCACTATGTCTGGGGAACGGTTGTCCGTACTCGTCACGACTTGGGCGTTTTTGTGGACGTTGGTCTGCCAAATAAGGACTTGGCCGTGTCACTGGATGAGCTCCCAACGATTAGTCGGCTCTGGCCTAAAAAAGATGACCGCCTATATATCAAGTTAGCGCGTGATAATAAGCAGCGCTTATGGGGAACGTTAGCCGATCAAGCTGAATTTGCGGCGCTGGCTAAGCCCTATGCGCGGGAAGCGGTTAAAAACGCGGACGTTCAGGCAACCGTCTTTCGGCTGAAAATGGCCGGTACGTCCGTGATTACCGATGAAGGCTACCTCGGCTTTGTTCATCCGTCAGAACGCAATCAGGAACCGCGCCTAGGTGAGCACGTTAAAGCTCGGGTCATTGGGCATTTACGGGATGGTGAACTTAACCTATCCTTGAAACCGCGGGGCTACGAAGAAATTGGCGACGACGCACAAATGCTTTTAGCCATGTTACAACGTCAGGCGGATCACCGACTCCCTTATTGGGATAAGAGTGATCCAGAAGATATTCGCCAAGCGTTCGGGATTAGTAAGGGACAGTTCAAACGGGCCGTTGGTAATTTACTAAAACAACGCTTAATTACGCAACAACCGGGAGAAATTCAATTGATCGAGGCTGATCATGACGAAACCGACGATTAATCAACGGATGCAGGACCAGCTTGCTGACTACCTGCATTTTTTGCGTGTGGAACGCGGGTTGGTCACCAACAGTATTAAGAGCTATGATCAGGATCTAAAAGCCTTTAATGCGTACTTGGCGACGCAACAATTGACGGATTACCAACAAGTTGATCGCTACGTTTTACTAAATTATTTACAAGTGTTAGATACGGCTGGAAAATCGCGTAATACGATCATTCACAGCGTGTCTAGTTTGCGTAAATTTTTTCAATATTTGGCGCAGATGCACCTGATTACTAGTGATCCGACGTTGAAAATTGATACGCCCAAGCGTGCCCAACATTTACCGCAAGTGTTGTCGCCGCATGAAGTGGAAGCACTTTTAGCCGTTCCCAAGGTTGAGACCCCACTGGGGCTCCGGGACCGGGCGTTATTAGAAGTGATGTACGCGACCGGTTTACGGGTCAGCGAAACGATTGGCCTAAAATTAGACGACCTACACTTGGACCTCGGTTTGATTCAGACGATTGGTAAGGGGGATAAGGAGCGGATTATCCCAATTGGCGACGTTGCGAGTGATTACGTTAACCGCTATTTACGGGACGCCCGCCCGAAGCTCGTCTCAGCTAAACGGCGCAACACGTATTTGTTTTTAAACAATCACGGTGGTCAGCTAACTCGCCAAGGAGTTTGGAAAAACTTAAAGGCGCAAGTGCGGGCAGCTGGAATCAAGAAGAACGTGACCCCCCATACGCTCCGCCATTCGTTTGCGACCCACATTTTGGAAAACGGTGCGGATCTACGGGTGGTACAAGAATTGTTGGGGCACGCCGATATTTCAACCACTCAAATTTATACCCACATTACGAAAAAACGATTAGCGGAAGTTTATAACAAGTATCATCCGCGAGCTTAGGCTTACGGATTTATTGGTCAACAGATTGGAGGGACTCCGGAATGCTCGTCAAGTATCGTAAAGATTATGAAAAGGTCGCGATGGGTTTGCTGTCATTCGTCCCTGAATTTAAGGAACTGACCCATTTAAAGACCGAAATGCAATGGTATCAAGCAACGGATGATCACCAGTTACTACTCTGGCGGCAAGCGGATGGTGACTTTAGTGGCATTATTGGAATTGAAATTGGTTCCGATTTTATTCTCGTGCACCACGATTCGTTATCGCCCGAAGAGCGAACGGCGGATAATCAGCAACAAATGCTCGATGAATTAGCCGCGTTATACCCAACGAAGCGGATCATGGGGACGTTAGATATGGCCCCGATTATTGGTGAATGGGAGCGAAAGCGTGACAAACAACGATCAAACACAGCCGATTACGATTAAAATTTCGGAGTTTGAAGGCCCCCTTGACCTTTTACTCCATTTAATTCGGCAAAATAAAATGGATATTTATGATATTCCAATTGCCGCAATTACGCAGCAGTACTTGGACTATTTACATTCGATGCAGCAGTTAAAATTAGACATTGCTGGGGATTACCTGGTGATGGCGGCCACGTTGATGACCATTAAAAGTCGTTATTTACTGCCGCAGCCAGAACCGGAGGACGATTTGGACGCGGATGAGGCGGAGGATGATCCCCGCGATGCCTTGGTCGCCCAATTATTGGCCTATAAGGTTTATCAGGAAGCGGCCGGTGAATTGCGCGTTAAGGAGCAGGCTCGCCACCAGCATTTTACTCGCGCGGCAATGTTAGTCCCTAAGGACGTGGCCACGCCGCAGTTAACGGCGGGAATTACGCTTGACGACTTACAGTCAGCATTTCGGCAATTAGTTGCCAAACGTCGTCGAGCGCGTCCCTTGACGAAAACCGTAACGACGGAAACCATCAACATTGACGAACGGATGACCCAAATTAAAACGCGGGTTGCAGGCGCCCCCCAGGGGGTTAATTTTGCGGACCTCTTTGAAGTCACGGCTAGTGATGAAATGTTGGTCACCACTTTTATGGCCGTGTTAGAATTGACCAAGCAGGCCCAGCTAGTATTGCGACAAACGGCCCAATTAGGGCCACTGTATTTATATCAACGACGGGATGGACAGCATGACGAACATTGAACAAATTGAAGGCTTATTATTTGTCGCCGGGGATGAGGGGATTACGTTGGCCGAAATGGTCCACGCGACCGGATTTGCCAAACCAGCGATTCAAACGATGGTCACGACGCTTGCTGAAAAGTATCGGCAGGACGAGCAGTGCGCGTTAACGATTTTATCGACGGAAAACACCTACCGTTTGGCCACTAAAGCCGCGGTTGCACCGGTGTTGAAGCGGTACTTTGAAGCGCCCCTCTCAACAAGTTTATCCCAGGCTTCATTGGAAGTACTGGCAATCATTGCTTACCGGCAGCCGCTGACCCGAATCGAAATTGATGAAATTCGGGGCGTGCAAAGCGGTTCGACAATTCAAAAATTAGTTTTACGACAACTAGTGACCGAAACGGGGCGCTTGAACGAACCGGGACGGCCAATCTTATACGGGACGACCGAGTTGTTTCTGGATTACTTTGGCTTAAAGTCGTTGGATGATTTACCGGCGATTGACGTTGAAGCGTTACAGGACCCGACCAACGGGGCGCCCGAAACGGACTTATTCTTAACGGCGTTTCAAGATAAGTTAGATAATTCAACCACAGATCGTGAGGAAAAATAATGGCAGAACGATTACAAAAAGTGATGGCGGAAGCGGGGGTTGCTTCCCGCCGCAAGTCGGAAGTCTTGATTACTTCCGGGCACGTTAAAGTTAACGGGAAAACCGTAACGACACTGGGCGTCAAAGTTGATCCTAGTGATCAAGTTGAAGTTGATGGGGCCCCGTTAAACGCGGAAAAGCACGTTTATTACTTGTTTTACAAACCGCGGGGCGTGGTAACAACGGTCCACGACGAGAAGGGCCGCAAGACGGTCATGGATTATTTTAAGGATGTGCCGGAACGCATTTACCCGGTCGGCCGCTTAGATTATGATACGTCGGGATTACTGATCATGACTAACGACGGGGCCTTAGCTAACCGGTTGACGCACCCGAAGTACGAAGTAAAGAAAACGTACCTGGCTAAAGTCGAGGGCGTGCCAACGAACGCGGACTTGAAGCAGTTGCGGCTCGGAGTTGAAATTGATGGTCGGAAGACGGCGCCCGCTAAATCGAATTTGTTAGATAGTGATCATAAAAAGAACAACGCGCTTGTACAATTAACCATTCACGAAGGCCATAACCATCAAGTTAAGAAAATGCTGGCGGCGGTTGGCCATCCGGTCACAAAGCTGAAGCGCGAACGCTACGGTATTTTAGATTTGCAAAGCTTACAACCGGGTGAGTACCGGAAATTGAAGCCGATTGAAGTAGGCAAGTTAAAAGGTGAACGATAGGGCTTGCATTTTATAACTAAAGTGCTTAGAATATAATTGTAAAAATAAATAACTGGTTCATCTTCAGGGCAGGGTGCAATTCCCGACCGGCGGTTATAACCCGCGACCTATGCTGAAGCATAGTGATTTGGTGCAATTCCAAAGTCGACAGTAAAGTCTGGTATAAAGAAGATCGAGCTTATTTGGCATTAATCGCGAAATAAGACCGCCCGGATGACAGTCAGTGTTATCGAGCGGTTATTTTTTGTGAAAAAGTGTCAATACGGTTCATTGAAGATGACCCATAGGAGGATGCGTTATGCAACAATCAACGTTACGCCGACTCGTGGGCATTGCCTTACTCGGCGCGTGTGCTTATATTTTAATGTTAGTAGAGTTCCCAATTCTACCGGTTGCACCGTGGATGAAGATTGACTTTTCTGACATTCCGATCCTAATTGGCCTGTTCCTGTATGGAATGGGGGGCGCGTTTGTGATTACCTTAATTAAATTGGTTCTGCACTCAGCGATGATGGGTTTTGCAATCTACGATTTAATCGGTTCGTTTGCAAGTTTCCTGGGCTCCGCCGTTTTAATTATTGCGTTCGCGCTGGTACTCCGTTACTTCAAAGGAGCATCTAAGTGGCGGATGCCGTTAGCAATTGGTATTGCGACAATTGGGCTAGTGATTATCGAGTCGCTGGCCAACCTGACGTTTGTGTTGCCGTTTTACCTCCAGGTCATGGGCATGAAGCTTAGCATGTCACTCAACACGCTTGTCCTGGTGGCGGTTGTTCCATTTAACCTGATTAAGGGGCTCCTCGTGGGCAACGTCTTCTGGTTAGTTTATCAGCGACTGGCAAAGTGGCTGGGGAATCATAACCAATTAATGAGCCGGGTTTAAAAAAATAAAAGTTAGAGCGTGTGCCAGAAGTCGGCTGACTTTTGGCGCACGTTTTGGCTATTAACATTCAGAAACACGCAAAAGGCTGTGACTTATGTCATGGCTTTTTTTGATTTGCACGCGTTACTCGCGGCTTAGTTGCGAGCGGCCACTCGACAGTGCTATGCTTAAACGCGACGAAAGGGGAGAACGGCCATGTTTACGGATTATGTTTTGCTGATGTTTACGACCGCGCCCCGGCGAGCGAAGGCGGTTTTTAACGTGCTACGGGGACGCCGGACAGTTTCGACGCTGTTTGCGGGGTTAACCTACGGCTGCTTGGACTTATTAGATGGTTGGCACGGGGTGGCGTTAGACCGCTTTTTAGTGGCGGCGGATCAGTTGGTCAAGGATGAGTTACTGACAGCGCCGCGGGAGGGCTATTTACAACTAACGCCGGCGGGGGTTCGGCGTCAACGGGAATTACGACAAACGCGGTACTGGCCCACGGCGTGGCGGGAATTTCAAACGGCCGACGTTCGGCGTTTTACGCAGGTTAGTCGACTCGCGTTACAGGTGGGCTCCGAGGCGGTCCACGGACAGTCGCGCTATTACCCCGTAACGACTAATCCCAGCATTCAAATCCGTGTTAAAAAGTGGTTTCGCCCCTGGGCAGCCAGCGAGCTGGGGCCGGCGCTCTATGCTAGCTTGCACGCTTTTTTAGCCAGTCTAACGGTGGCGCAGGCGGAAGTGTTTGTCAGGAGCTTGACGGGGTTTGAACATCCCGGCCAGACGGACCAACAGTTGGCTACCGAGCAAAAGCGGTTACCAGTGGAAATGCTCGTGATGCGTAAGGATTTAATGTGTCAATGGGTGCGCTGGCTAAAAGCTCATCCGCAGGACCCTCTCTGGCCGCTTCTGGCCCCGTTGGTTAAGACGAGTGCGGTCAGTAAAAGTGCCCAACAAACGTACGCGGCTTTCTTGCAACACGGGACGTTATCAGAAATTGCGACGGTGCGCCACCTAAAATTGAGTACCGTGCGTGAACACCTATTAGAAGTGGCCATCTTGACCGCCGATTTTCCGTTTGCTCGCCTACTATCGGATGCCCAGTGCGCACAACTCGCAACCATTTTTGCGGCTGACCCTAACATTGCCGACTGGCAATTTAGCACGGCACAGGCGCAAGCTCCAGATTTAGATTTCTTTGAATTTCGGTTGTATCAAATTATGAGGTGTCAACATGCCTAAAACCTGGACTAAAGCAGAACTTAGACAACTATTAAAACGTAAATATGGTTTTGATCAGTTTCGTCCTGGTCAATTACCGGTTATTCAAGACTTGTTAGCGGGGCAAGACGTTTTGGCGGTGTTACCAACCGGGACGGGTAAATCGTTAATCTACCAGTTTGTCGGGACGGTACTGCCCGGAATTGTGGTGGTGGTCTCACCACTCATTTCGTTAATGCAGGATCAGGTCGCCCGGTTAAACTACCAAGGCGAAAAAGCCGTTGCGGCCTTAACTTCCCAGGTGGACTACGGTGCGCGATTACGGTTGCTCGGACAATTAAACCGCTTAAAATTTCTGTTTGTTTCACCGGAAATGCTTGGTCAGCCGGCGGTGCTCAGCGCGTTACGGGCAACGCCAATTAGCTTGCTCGTAATTGACGAGGCCCACTGTATTTCAACCTGGGGACCGGATTTTCGGCCGGACTACCGGGACCTGGGGCACTTGCGCCACCAACTCGGTGATCCGCGCACGCTGATGTTGACCGCCACGGCGACGGAGCAAGTCCAGCACGACATTGTCTCGCTGCTTGCGGTTCCAACGGCCCACCGGGTCATTTATTCCGTTGATCGACCGAACATTTATTTAAGTGTCGCACAGTTAGAAAGTGAAGCCGCTAAACGCGAGCGCTTACGGCAGTTACTAACGACGGTCACCGGACCCAGTATCGTCTATTTTAGCTCAAAACGTCAGACCGAATTGATCACGGATTGGCTTCAAACTGAGACGACGTTACGGGTGGCCGCGTACCATGCGGGGCTTACCGCGGAGGACCGTTATAAGGTTCAACAGCAGTTTATGGCGGGGGACTTGGACGTGATTTGTGCCACGTCAGCGTTTGGAATGGGCATTAATAAGGGCGATATTCGGATGGTGATCCATTACCACCTACCGACTACGCTAGCCGACTATGTTCAAGAAATTGGCCGGGCCGGTCGGGATGGTCAGCAGGCGGTGGCGGTGATATTGTACGTTCCTGGTGATGAGAACTTGGTTCGGAATTTAAACGCACTAACGGCGGCGACGCCGAGTGAGATTGAGCAGTCTTATCAGCGTTATCAGGCGCAGCCGAACCGAACAGTTGATTCAGAAATGGAGCGGGTCTTAACGGCTTACTGGCAACGGGGGGCCACGGTTGCTGCCGTGACCACTCAGTTTGCCAACCGACAGCTGGCTAAGGAACGGGAATTGCAAAGCCTGTTGCAGTACGTGACCACTAAGGATTGCCGGCGAGCCTTGCTATTGGCCCATTTTAAAGAGCAAGCACCGCAGCACACGGCTAGTTGCTGTCAATTGCCGGGCGAACCGCTACCCGTGAAAGCGCTTGGATTAGACCGTGCGCAGGACGTTAAACTGGCGCCTCCAAGCGGCTGGGAGCCAACGCTTGCAAAGTTGTTTTTACCAAATTCTTAAAGAAATCAGTCGGCGGTTATGGTACAATGTTGGTTGAAAGTTTTTTGAGGAGGAACACCCTATGAGTCAAAAGAATGATGATAAACAGTCACAGGAGACCAAACCCTGGGACAAAACTTTTGAAGACGATCGGGATGACTCGGGCAATTTATCGCGAACTCAAAAACGTAAGCAAGACAATAGCAACTCAACCTTAACCACGGTGTTAGTGGTTTTAATTTTGTTGCTCGCCTTAGCGCCAATTGGTTATTTTTTGGTGAAAAAGAATTCGCTTAATAATCCGCAACAGACCGAACAAGTCGCCAGTTCTAGCTCGCGTAAGTCAACTAGTGTCGCTGATCGGGCGGCTTCTAAAGATTCTGCGAGTCAGAAACGGGCTAGTGCCGCTTCAAAGAAAAAGGCGGCGGCTAAACGTTCTAGCTTAGCCGTTGCCAGCTCCAAAAAAGCCGCCAGTTCTAAAAAAGCTGCGAGTACTCAATCTGAAAGCAGTTCAGCCGCCAGTAGTAGCAGTAGTAGCTCAGAATCTGGAGAAAAGTACGTCACGGTAGAGGCCGGTCAAGGCGTTTACCGGGTCGCAACTAATGCTGGTATTTCAGTTGATGAATTGTTAGAATTAAATGGTTTGTCTGCTAATAGTACCATCTCGGCAGGGCAGCGGTTACGTGTCCGTTAAAAAACACGATTTTGGGAAATTGCGAGGGTAGAATCATGGCTAAGCAAGCACTACAAGTGGCCATCGACGGCCCCGCATCGGCTGGTAAGAGCACCGTAGCCAAACTCGTTGCAAAACAGTTTGGCTATATTTATGTGGATACCGGTGCGATGTACCGGGCAGTCACTTACTGGTCAATGCAACATAACGTCGAACTAACGGATGAGGCCGCCGTTACGGCAGCCATGCAGTCGTTAAAAATTACGTTTAAGCCGGGTGATCCTGATCAGCTTGTTTTTGCAAATCAGGAAGATATTACGACGGCAATTCGGCAACCGGACGTGACCAATAACGTTTCAACGATTGCGGCGTTACCCCGTGTTCGGGAAATCTTAACGGAGCATCAGCGGACCATGGCGGATGCTGGTGGCATCGTGATGGATGGTCGCGATATTGGAACGACCGTTTTACCGCACGCGGAAGTGAAAATCTTTTTGGTTGCTTCGGCGGCTGAACGGGCTAAGCGGCGCTACGCAGAAAACATTCAAAAGGGAATTGAAACGCCCTTGGCTCAACTACAAGCTGAGATCGAATTACGGGATCATAAGGACTCGACCCGGAAAGTTTCACCGTTAACACAAGCACCGGATGCAATCTTAGTTGATACGACCCCGTTGTCGATCGATGAAGTGGTTGCAACCATTGCGGAAATTATAAAAAAACAAAGTTCAACAATCTAAAATTGCATAACTTAATGCTTTTAGCTAGCTTTTCATTGCATTTTCAGCTATGATATAGGTTAGAGTTATTGTTGACAGGAGGAAATTTGCATGAGTGAAAACGAAAATAGTCAAAATGAGAAAAAGGAACTCTTGGACGCTTTAAACAGCGTCGAAGAAGTTAACGTCGGTGACGTAGTTAAGGGTGAAGTCTTAGCTATCGATGACGACAAACAAGTTATTGTTGGGATCCAAGGTACCGGTGTTGAAGGGGTCGTTCCTTTGAAAGAACTTTCAACGCAACGGGTGAACGATGTCAACGAAGTCGCTAAGGTTGGCGACATCTTAGACTTGGTTGTTATTTCTCGGATTGGCAGCGATAAAGAAAACGGCAGTTACTTACTGTCACATCGTCGCTTAGAAGCTCGCAAAGTTTGGGACGATGTTGAAAAAGAATACGAAGCAGGTCATACGATTAAAGCTCCGGTAACGCAAGTTGTTAAGGGCGGGTTAGTCGTTGACGCTGGTGTTCGTGGCTTCATCCCGGCCTCAATGATCGATGATCACTACGTTGAAGATTTAAACGCCTACAAGGGTCAAGAACTTGAACTTAAAATTATCGAAATTGAACCAAGCGAAAACCGCTTAATCTTATCGCACCGTGCAGTTGTTGAAAAGCAACGCGAAGCACAACGTCAAGAAGCATTGAAGACGTTACAAGCTGGCGAAACGGTTGAAGGTAAAGTTGCGCGTTTGACGAACTTTGGTGCCTTCGTTGACCTTGGCGGGATTGATGGGTTAGTTCACGTTTCAGAAATTTCATTCGAACGGGTTGAAAAGCCTAGTGACGTCTTGAAAGTTGGTCAAGAAGTTAAGGTTAAGATCTTATCTGTTGACCCAGATCGCGAACGGGTTTCCTTATCAATTAAGGCGACCTTACCAGAACCTTGGGATGGCATTGAAGAAAAAGCCTCTCAAGGTGCCGTCTTAGACGGAAAAGTTAAACGCTTGACGAGCTTCGGTGCCTTTGTCGAAGTCTTCCCTGGCGTTGAAGGTTTAGTACACATTTCACAAATTTCACACCAACACATTGCAACGCCAAACGACGTTTTAAAGGTTGGTCAAGAAATCAAAGTGAAGGTCTTAGACGTTCGCCCAGACGACAAGCGTTTAGCCTTATCAATCAAAGCTTTGGAAGAAAAGCCACAAGCTGCTGAAGGCGAAAACGAAAACCGGAACGAACACCGTGGTGGTAACAACCGTCGTCGCAACAACCGCGACAACCGGACTGCTAGTGAACGTTCAACGGCTAACGCCCCAGAAGAATCAACTGGCTTCACTTTAGGTGATTTGATCGGTAATGAATTGAAGAACGCTGAAAACAACAATGACAAAAACTAATCATTGATTGCCTGAAAAATACCCTTCAAGCTAGCCTTGAAGGATATTTTTTTATCACAAACAGTATATTATTAGATACGAGGAGGAATTAGTATGGCGAAACCAGTTGTTGCAATTGTCGGCCGGCCCAACGTGGGTAAATCGACGATTTTCAACCGGATTGCGGGTGACCGGATTTCCATCGTGGAAGACACTCCTGGCGTTACTCGGGACCGGATCTATGCAAATAGCGAGTGGCTGGGCCAATCGTTTAGCTTGATTGATACCGGTGGGATCGACATTGTTGACGCCCCGTTTATTAAGCAGATTACCCAGCAGGCCGAAATTGCGATCGACGAAGCCGACGTCATTATTTACCTGGTCAGTGTTCAGGAGGGCGTCACCGACGCTGATGAACACGTGGCGCAGATTTTATACCGGTCAAATAAGCCGGTTGTCCTTGGTGTGAACAAGGTCGACAATCCCGAATTACGGTCAGAAATTTATGATTTCTATTCCCTTGGATTTGGCGATCCGTACCCACTATCCGGTGCCCACGGGCTGGGCCTCGGGGATTTATTGGATGCGGTGATTAAGAACTTTCCCGATAAACAGGGGGAAGATGAACCGGGGACGATTCGTTTTAGTTTAATTGGTCGGCCCAACGTCGGTAAGTCTTCAATTGTGAACGCGTTACTGGGCGAGGACCGGGTCATCGTTTCGGACGTTGCCGGGACCACCCGTGACGCAATTGATACGGCCTTTACTGATGAAAGTGGTAGCCGGTTCGTCATGGTTGATACGGCCGGTATTCGTAAAAAAGGGAAGGTCTACGAAAATACGGAGCGTTACAGTGTGATGCGGGCCCTAAAAGCCATTGATAATAGTGACGTGGCCCTCTTCGTGATCAATGGTGAGGAAGGCATCCGCGAGCAGGATAAGCGGGTTGCGGGGTACGCGCACGAGGCCGGGAAAGCGATCATCATCGTGGTCAACAAGTGGGACCTAGTTAAAAAGGATAACCACACCATGCAGGAGTTTGAAGCCTACATTCGTGACCAGTTCGTTTACCTTAGTTACGCGCCAATCATTTTTGTTTCGGCGAAAACGAGTCAGCGCTTGGAACAACTCCCAGCGCTGATTAAGAAGGTGCACACGAACCATACCCGGCGGATTCAGTCGTCCGTCTTAAATGACGTGATTATGGACGCAATTGCGATGAATCCTACGCCGAGTGACAATGGGAAACGGCTCCGCGTTTACTACGCGACCCAGGTGGCGATTCAACCGCCAACCTTCGTTGTTTTCGTGAACGATCCCGATATGATGCACTTTTCGTACGAACGGTTCCTCGAAAATCAAATTAGAAACGCCTTTGATTTTACCGGAACACCGATCCACATGATCGAGCGGCAACGAAAGTAGTCTAAAGCGCGGTAAATCAGCATTTTAGCATAATCGATTGTGCTTGTAAACGATTAAAACTTTTTCGGCTAATTTTAGTCAAAAACCTTAAAAAAGCTTGCTATTACAGCATTCCTATGCTATCTTTGATGAAGAAATGATGCTTGTTATCGTTTCTCTCATTTTTGGACCACTCAAAAATGATCATCTGGATGTACGTCTTTGAAAAAGTGACTTCTACATCTTTACTCTGTAAAGGGGAGGTGAATCAAACATGGCAAACAAAGCTGAATTAGTTAACAACGTTGCTGCGGCAACTAACTTAACCAAGAAAGACGCAACCGCTGCTGTTGACGCAGTCTTTGCATCAATCCAAGACACTCTTGCAAAGGGTGAAAAAGTTCAACTGATCGGATTTGGTAACTTCGAAGTACGTGAACGTGCTGCTCGTAAGGGCCGTAACCCACAAACTGGTGATGAAATCCAAATTCCTGCAAGCAAAGTACCTGCATTTAAACCAGGGAAAGCTTTAAAGGATGCAGTTAAATAAGCAATACCGAAAGTGTTAACTTTTGAGCCAGTATAGCGACCGTTATGCTGGCTTTTTTGCTGTCGTTTGCGTTATGATAGTAAGTCGAATCAGCGAACGGTCGAAGTGCCGGCTTATCCGCGTGACTAACGCTAGTGGCGCCGGTGTCGACCGCGGTTAACGGATTTTAAAGGATGTGGACAATTGAGTTACTCAGAAAAAATGCTCGCGGCCCTTTCCAACGGGCAATTAGAAACGGCAAATAAGCACTTTGCGTGGGCCCTCCGCAAGGACGATGACGATACGCTCTTTAGTTTGGCGGAAGAGCTCTATGGCTTGGGCTTTTTGAAGCAATCGGCACGCACTTATAAGAAGTTGCTTGCCAAGTACCCCGACGAAGACGACTTGAAAACCGGCCTGGCCGATATCGCGATTGATGAGGGCGATACCGACTTGGCATTGGACTACCTGCACCAGGTTAAACCGGACTCGCCGGCCTACGTGCAAGCACTACTCGTGGAGGCCGACCTTTATCAAACCCAAGAATTGTTTGAAGTAAGTGAACAAAAACTCCTAACCGCGTACCGGCTTGATCCCGATGAACCGATTGTTGAGTTCGCCCTGGCCGAGTTTTACTTCTTAATTCGGAATTACCATCAGGCGGTCCGCTTTTACTTGGCACTCATTAAGCAGGGCCACTTAGAGATTTCGCGGGTTAACTTGGTTGAACGCCTCGGGGTGGCTTACGCGGAAGCCGGTCACTTTGAACAGGCGGTCGGTTACTTGGAACAAATTAAGCCGGCTAAATTAACGCCGGATACCCAGTTTGAGCTGGGCTTTACGTATTTACAATTAAACGAACCACGTAAGGCAATCGATACCTTTAATAAATTACGGGAGCAGGATTCGCAGTACGCAACGGTTTATCCGTACTTGGCTGAAGCGCAGGAACAGTTACACCAGCTTGATCAGGCCTTATTAACGCTCCAAGAGGGCTTAGCAGTTGACCAGTATAATGAACAGCTCTACTTGCGAACGGCCCGCTTAGCGCTAAAATTGGACGATCAGGACCTGGCTGAACGGTACTTCCGGGAAGGCCTCAGTATCGATCCCGATAATTTAACGACCGTGTTGGAATTATCCAACTTACTCGTTCAGCAGGAGCGGTACCAGGCGAACATTGACTTATTGGATCAATATTTACAAAGCAACGAGTTTGACCCGCAGTTTTACTGGAATTTGGCAGTTTCCAACGAGCATCTGGACCACTTTAAAGCTGCTCAAGAGAACTACTTGGCGGCCTACCCGTTCTTTGAACATAACCAGGACTTCTTAAAGCCCGCGATTTACTTTTTCCGTGAGGCGGGGATGCGTGAGCAGGCGGTCGCCGCGCTCCGGAATTACTTGGCCATCGTCCCGGATGACGGTGAGATGGTTGCCATGTTGGAAGATTTTGAAGATCAGGGTTACTAGTAGGCCTGGGAGTTGAAAACACTTTCAAGTTTGGTAGAATGAAATTAATCAGACCAAACCTTGGGGGTAAGCAATTTGAAAATCGCAATGATTGCAACGGACCTGGACGGGACGTTTTTAGATGACCAGCATCAATTTGACCGACCCCGGTTTCAAGCCCAGTTGGACCGGATGAATCAGCAAGGTCAGCACTTTGTCGTGGCCAGTGGCAACCAATTACAACACTGTATCGACGTTTTTGACGGCGTTCAGGGTGAACTCACCTACGTCGCGGAAAACGGGGGGTTAGTGATGACGAGTGAGGGGCACATCTTACACGAGAGTGTGATCGAGCACCCGTTACTTTTAGAGCTACTTGAGTTTGTCGCCACCCATCCGGCCCTAACGGGGGCTAACCTGTCGCTGTCTGGAAAACGGGGGGCCTACATTCGGCCAGAGGATGATACGCCCACGGTGCGCTACTTTTTAAGTAACATGCAAATTGTGGACGACATTACGGCCGTTGATGATCATATTTATAAGGTCAATTTTAATTGGCCGGGGACGGCAGCTGAAACCAACGCGGCGTTGATTAATCAACATTTTAACGGTCGGTTACGCGCAACCGTCAGTGGTGGTAACGGGCTGGACGTCATTCCGCCTCACGTGAATAAGGCGGCGGGGTTAGCGTACTTGCAACGGCATTGGCAAATTACGCCGGCACAAACGGCGGTCTTTGGGGATAACAGTAACGACCTTGAGATGCTCAACGCCGCCACGTACAGCTACGCGATGCAGAATGCTAAGCCGCACGTTCAATCGGCGGCGCACGCGGTAACGGTCGCGGATAATAATCATGCGGGCGTTTTGGCAACCATCGACGCGCTAATTTAAGCGCGCCCGGTGTATCCAGCCTTGCAATACAATCAAATCAGTTCAAGCAAATCGGTGGTGACTGCGGTTACGATCGATTTTTTGGCGTTTCGGGGGGCTTTAACACTAATCACGTGTCGTTGACCCGGATTCTCTGCTAAAATAAAAGGTAGATTGACCTTGAGGAGGAATTATTTTGGTAAAAGTAATTGTAGCCGGCTATAAGGGCCGGATGGGCAGTACCGCTGCTCAAATGGTAATTGATAACCCGGATTTTGAACTGGTCGGTGTATACGACGCACGCAGTCAGGATCAGAACCTCGGTGAAGATGACCGTTTTAAGGGTCAAGACGTGCCAGCTTTTCACGCGTTGGACAAAATTAAGACGGACGCCACGGTTTGGATCGACTTTACGATTCCAACGGCCGTATACGAAAACGCGACCTTTGCGTTGAAACATGGCATTTCCCCCGTCATTGGGACGACTGGGATGACGGATACCCAGGTTAAAAATTTACAAACGCTCGCGAAGGAAAAACAAATCGGGGGCTTAATTGCCCCGAACTTTGGGATCAGTGCGGTGCTCTTGATGCAATTTGCACAACAAGCTGCCAAGTACTTCCCAGACGTTGAAATCATTGAAATGCACCATGATGATAAAATCGACTCGCCAAGCGGGACCGCGATTAGTACGGCGAAGAAAATTGCGGAAGTCCGGGCACCTAAGGAACAGGGTAACCCCGACGCTACTGAAACCATTCCTGGTGCGCGCGGTGCCGAATATGAAGGCATGCGGATTCATGCGGTCCGCTTACCAGGGTTAGTTGCGCACGAAGAAGTCATGTTTGGTGGCCCTGGTGAGGGCTTAACAATTCGACAAGACTCCTTTGACCGGATTTCGTTCATGACTGGGGTTAAGGTCGCGGTTGAAAAAGTTAACCAGTACCACGAACTCTTTGTCGGTTTGGAGCACTTACTATGAAATTAACGGCGTTGCCCGCCGAGTTTGAGGCGGCCAAGCCGGTGCTCGATACGATCATTGCGGCCGGTTACGAAGCGTACTTTGTTGGCGGGAGTGTTCGCGACACGATTCTAGGTAAGCCGTTGCACGACGTAGACATTGCCACCAGTGCGTTTCCCGCGGAGGTCAAGCAGTTGTTCAAGCGCACCGTTGATACCGGGATCGAGCACGGGACCGTGATGATCTTAGACCATGGGACCGGCTACGAGACGACCACTTTTCGGACGGAATCGGGTTACCAGGACTTTCGGCGGCCGGACCAGGTCACCTTCGTGCGTTCGTTGAAAGAAGACTTACAACGCCGCGACTTCACGATTAACGCCTTAGCGATGAAGCCGGATGGGACCGTTATCGACATGTTTGACGGTTTAAAGGACCTAGACGCGGGCATTTTACGCGCGGTGGGCGTAGCCGAGGAGCGATTCCACGAGGACGCCCTACGGATGATGCGGGCGGTGCGCTTTGCCAGTCAGTTGGACTTCGAAATTGAACCGCAAACGCAAGCGGCCATTGCGGATAATGCCGCGCTTTTAACCAAGATTGCGGTTGAACGCACCCGGGTCGAATGGGAGAAACTCCTAATGGGTCAGCGCCCCCAACGGGGCCTCCGAGCGCTGCTAGCGACAGCGTTGTACCGGTACTTGCCCGGCATGGCGGCGCACCGGGCCGTTTTAGCGGACCTGATGGATAACGCTGACTGGCACCTACCGACGATCGAAGCGGCGTGGACGTTGCTGGCTTGGATTACTGAACGCCGCCAAAGCACGCAGGTTCGGCAACTATTGAAGCAGTGGAAGACGAGTAACGAGTTGATTGTTCACGTTACGGCCGCTGTTTCGGCACTAGCGAGTCTGCAAGCTAATGGTCGGCTAACGGCCCAGGAAAACTTTGCAACCGGCTTAGACGCGCTGACAACGGCTAATCAGGTGGCGGCAATTCTTGGCTTTGGTCAGCCGCTGGATCAGTTAACGGCGGCTTACCACCAGCTACCGATTCATGATCGGCACGAGTTGGCCGTCAACGGCGGTGATTTAATTCGTACGGGCGTGGTCACACCCGGTCCGGCCATGGGGACGATCCTGCAAGCGTGCTTAACGGCGGTGATTGATGGCCAAGTTGCAAACCAGCGAGACGCTTTGCTTGATTTTTCAAGGATGGCAGCGGATACAAAAAGTGATTGAAATTTTCTATGAATCTGTTACGATTAAGATGAAACTAATTCTCAATGAGGTGATTTTCAATGGAAAGAGCATTAGAAGCATTAAAATTTAATTTCCGCAATGGTGACACTTGGGTCGTTCATCATCAAGATATCTCCGACTTATGGATTGGCCGGGTAACGACAAGTTACGGCCGGATTAAGGGTGGCAAGATGACCATTATTCATCCTTGCAAGTCTTTTAAGGCTGAATTTAAGCCCGATGCGGATGCGGTTGATCCAGAAACGACCCACTTATCAACGGTAACTAGTGGGATGTTTGAACGGGTGACCCATTTCCAAGATATTGAAAAAATCGACATTTTATTTGGTGACGAACGTGGGAGTGAACAAGTTTACTTACCATTCAAAGCCAAGGACGTTGACGGAATTGATAACGTTTATCAGACGAGTTCAATTTCGAAAGACGGTCGCTTACACCTAGTTGTTGACGATTCACGGACCGTGATTGATATTTACGGTGACAACGATCGCCCAGGAACGGTTTAATCACGTCTCAGCTTAACCACGTTAACGTGGTTAGATTGGCAGCGTAACTGAAATCACATTATTCGGATTAATTGATCCGGATAATGTGATTTTTTTAATGGGGGGACGTTATGAGAACTATTAAATAGTAATTAGTTACTTTAACTACAATCTCAAACCCAACCGTAATCAACAAACCAGAAGTAACCCCGCCAACTTGGACAACTAAAAATTACTGCCGCGGTTAATTTCAACAACACTACGAGTTGTGTTTTTACGCGTTTCTAGCTAAGATAAATAGTAATGAAGTAAAAAGGGTGGATTTAAAACATGCAAACATTACGAGCAGAACATCTGACCCGCACGTATGGTGAAAAGACGTTATTTCGCGATATTTCGTTTATTATCAACGAACATGACCGAATCGGTGTGATCGGCGTTAACGGTTCTGGTAAGACGAACCTCTTGGACGTTTTATCCGGCGTAACGACACCAGAAGCTGGTCAGTTGATCAAGCCGAAAAATTATACGATCGGCTATTTAAAGCAACAACCCGAATTAAAAGAAGATTTAACGGTGATTGACGCGGTTTTAGCTGGTAGTCAGCAAGTCTTTCGAACGATTCGGCGCTATGAACAAGCGCTGAGCACGTACGGGGACCATCCGGAGGACCCCGCAGCCCAACGCGCTTACGTTGACGCTGAGGACCAAATGAACCAGGAGGATGCTTGGACGGCTGAAAGTGACGTTAAAACGATTTTAACCCAACTGCACATTACCGATTTGAATCAAGTCGTTAAGCACCTTTCCGGGGGACAGCGTAAGCGGGTCGGGTTGGCGCAGGTTTTGATCCAGGCGCCCGACTTGTTGCTCTTGGATGAACCAACGAACCACCTTGACTTTGATTCCATTGAATGGCTTGAGTCCTACCTGGCTTCGTATAAGGGCGCGTTGGTCGTTGTGACCCACGACCGCTACTTCTTAGACCAGGTGGCTAACCAGATGTTTGAGCTATCCTTTGGCGAGCTCCACCAGTATACCGGGAATTACCAGGACTTCGTTCAAGCGAAGGCCGAACGGGTAGCCCGGGACGTGTTAGCGGAACATAAACAGCAGCAATTGTATAAAAAGGAACTCGCCTGGATGCGGGCCGGGGCCCCGGCGCGAAGCACCAAGCAGCAGGGCCGCATTAACCGCTTTAACGATTTGAAATCAAATCTGAATACGCTCCAGGTCGACCACGACGTTGATATTTCGTTAGGGCAACAGCGCTTAGGAAAAAAGGTCATTGAGCTGAAAAACGCCAGCTTAAAATTCGGTGACCTTCAAATCTTGAACGATTTTTCAATGTTGATCCAAGCAAATGACCGCATTGGGATCACCGGCTTGAACGGAGCTGGTAAATCAAGCTTACTGAACGTTATCGCCGGGCGCCAAGCGTTGGATTCGGGGACGGTCACGATTGGGGAGACCGTTAAAATGGCCTATTACACCCAACAAACCGAACCAATTCCGGGTGATAAGCGGATCATTAATTACCTGCAAGACGTTGGTGAAACCGTCTTAAATAAGCAGGGCGAGCACGTTTCGGTCACTGAATTGTTGGAAGAATTCCTCTTTCCCCGGCGGATGCACGGGACGCTGATCCGGAAGTTGTCGGGTGGCGAACAGCGGCGGTTGTACTTGTTAAAACTATTAATGCAACAACCGAACGTCTTACTGTTAGACGAACCGACCAACGACTTGGATATTGGAACCTTGACGGTGCTGGAAAACTATCTGAGTGACTTTGCTGGCACCGTGATTACGGTATCCCATGACCGCTACTTCTTGGATAAAGTCGGGACGAAACTTTTGATCTTCGATGGCCACGGCCAGATTGAACGTTATTCTGGGCGCTTTTCAAGCTACTTGAAGGATCAAAAGCAAACTGCTAAGGCGGCTAATCAACCGACTAAGGCTAAAGCTAAACCGGCGGCAACCGAGCCCGCGAGTGCGGCCGCCCCGAAGCAAAAGGTCAAGTTAACTTACGCGGAACAATTGGAATACGATAAAATCGAGGGCGTGATCGAACAACTTGATAACCATAAAACGGAAATCGAGGAGGCCATGGCTGCGAACGCCAGCGATTACGGCAAGCTGGCGGATTTGCAAAAGGAATTGACGAAGACGGAAACGACCATTGATGAAAAAATGGATCGGTGGGACTATCTCAGCCAGTTTGATCAGGCATAAGGAGCGAACGGATGTTAGAAGAAGCGTATTTACAATTAGCACGGACGATTTTGGAACACGGCACTTACAAGGACGACCGAACGGGCACCGGGACCTACAGTATTTTTGGTTATCAGATGCGCTTTGACCTCAGCCAGGGATTTCCGCTACTAACGACTAAAAAGGTCCCGTTTGGTTTGATCAAGAGCGAATTACTATGGTTTTTACACGGAGACACCAATATTCGTTTCCTATTGCAACACCGCAACCATATTTGGGACGAGTGGGCCTTTAAGAACTGGGTCAATAGCCCGGACTACGTGGGCCCCACAATGACGAACTTTGAGCATCGGCGCTTAACGGATCCGGATTTTGCGTCCGTTTATCAGCAGACTAAGCAACGCTTTGATGAGCAAATTTTAAATGACGACGCTTTTGCGGCCAAGTTTGGTAATTTAGGCGACGTTTACGGGGCCCAATGGCGGCATTGGCAGACACGTAATGGACAGACCATCGATCAAATTGCGAACGTTATCGATATGATCAAGACGACGCCAAACTCGCGGCGGTTGATCGTTTCGGCTTGGAATCCTGAAGACGTGCCGAGCATGGCGTTACCACCGTGTCACACGCTCTTTCAATTTTACGTGGCCGACGGGAAGCTTTCTTGTCAACTGTACCAGCGTTCCGGCGACGTTTTTCTCGGGGTGCCGTTCAACATTGCCAGTTATGCGTTACTGACGCACTTAATCGCGAAAGAATGTGGGCTGGCGGTTGGCGAATTTGTGCATACGCTGGGCGACGCTCATCTTTATCAAAACCATTTAACGCAGATCAAGACGCAGTTGCAGCGGCCGGTACGGCCCGCACCGCAATTACAATTGAGCGGCGCGCATGCTAGTATTTTTGACTACCAAATGAAGGACATTCAGCTGGTTGGTTACGATCCAGCGCCCGCAATTAAAGCCCCCGTGGCGATT
The DNA here is from genome assembly GCF_005405425.1 of Lactiplantibacillus modestisalitolerans. Taxonomy (GTDB): domain Bacteria; phylum Bacillota; class Bacilli; order Lactobacillales; family Lactobacillaceae; genus Lactiplantibacillus; species Lactiplantibacillus modestisalitolerans. Next base: position 53,901 of record NZ_BJEA01000017.1, read on the forward strand.
TAAACCCCGTTCTGGTTAGTTTTATTAACAAGGAGGAACGCAATGATTGCACTTATCTGGGCCGAGGACCAAAATGGATTAATTGGAAGGGCGGGGCAACTCCCATGGCACCTGCCCGCCGATTTGCAACGCTTTAAGCGGCTGACCACGGCGCACGACGTCGTGATGGGACGTAAAACCTTTGCCGGCTTTCAACGGCCATTACCGCGGCGGACGAACTGGGTCCTATCGCGCCAGGAGTTAGTGTTACCGGCGGGGGTGCAACGGCTTGCCGATTTAGACGCGTTACGGGCCTTAGACGCCCAGCACCCGGAACAACTGACTTTCGTCATTGGTGGCGCGCAGGTCTTTAAGGCCGTATTACCATTGGCCAAACGCTTGTACCGGACGCGAATCGACCACGCCTTTACCGGCGACACTTGGATGCCAACGGTTGACTACGCGCAGTGGCAATTAACGGCCCACCAAGCGGGCCTGAGCGACGAGCGCAATCCGTACCCGTTTAGTTTTGATGATTTTGAACGGCGTTAATTCGGTCCTGACCGTGAAAGAAATCAATATTTCTGCTATACTAAAATCATTAATTTATTGTAAAGGCGCGAAACCTTTATGAGTATAAGAAAGCGTGGCAAAGTATGACGAAAATCAAGATTGTGACCGATTCTTCGGCAAATTTAACGGATGAAGAGGTAAAAAAATACGATATTACCGTGATTCCGCTGACCGTCATGATCGATGGGACCATTTATGTGGAAGATGAGACCATTACGCGGGAAGAATTCATTAATAAGATGGCGACGGCTAAGTCGTTACCTAAAACTAGTCAACCCGCACTTGGGACTTTCATTGAAACCTTCGATAATTTGGGGGCGGACGGTGCCAGTGTGATTTGTATCAACATGCTTGAGGCGATTTCTGGGACGGTCCATACGGCCGAACAGGCGGCCTCAATTACTAAAACCGACGTCACGGTGATTGACGCGCGCACCACCGACCGTGCAATGGCGTTTCAAGTGCTGACAGCGGCCAAATTGGCTCAAGCTGGTGCTGAAAAGCAGGCCGTGATTGACGCGATTCATGCCACCCAACAACATACCAAGTTATTCATGGGAGTCATGACTTTGAATAACTTGGTTGCCGGGGGGCGCATTAGTCGGCTGACCGGAGCAATCAGTACGTTGTTAAACGTCAAAATTGCCTTGGAAGTTGACGACGGCGAATTGGACGTGAAAATGAAGGGCCGCGGTGTTAAGGCCATTAATAAATTTTTCGATAAAATCATCGATGACATTATTGCCACGCCGAACGTGGCGGAGGTCGCAATTTCCCACGTGGGCGCGACGGAACGCGTTGAAGACTACAAGGCGCGCTTGCAGGCAGCCTTACCGAGTTTAAAAGTAAGTGTCCAACCAACGGTACCCATTATTGCGACCCACGGTGGTCCGGGTGCTTTTGCGGTTGAATACCACACGCAAGCGCCAGTTTAAACGAGGGGGACGCCAAAGCGCGCCCCTTTTTTATTACCAATGAACAATCTGGAAAGGTGGGCATCAATTTGTCAAAACTATGGAGCGCACTCAAAGTGGTCCTAATTGTTGGGGTGCTCGCGGTTGGCGTGTATTTTGGCGTCAGCCGACTGATGAGCCCCCCATCCACGGCCACGCCAGCGGCGCAACCGACGAAGACGGCCAAAAAAGCGACTAAGACAACGCCTAAGGTGCAGCGTAAGCAGCAAATTAGCTTAGTGGCAGTCGGCGATTCGTTGACGGAGGGCATCGGTGATCAAGCCGAGGGCGGCTACGTTGGCCAAATCAAACAACTACTACACAAAAAGCAAAACCTGACCGTCCACACGACGAACGCCGGGAAGGCTGGTGATCGGAGCGACCAAATTCTCGCGCGGATCAATCAATCTGACCAGCTGCAGGCTAAAATTGCCAAAGCTGACGTTGTCACGGTGACGGTTGGCGGTAACGATTTACTGCAAACGCTTGAAAAAACGTTAGGATCGAACAACACTGCGAAAAATAACGCGGCCGTGGCTAAGGCCCAAACAGACTATGCCAATAAGCTGGTCAAGCTATTTGATCGTCTTCACGAGCTAAACCCCAAGGCCCCGCTATTCGTTTTCAGTATTTATAACCCGATTTTTGTTAATTTCCCCAATGTAACGTCGATTACGCGTTATGTTAGTCGCTGGAATGAGCAAACGGAAACGATTCTTGCCCGGTACGCGGACGCCCATTTCATGGATATTAATACGGCCATGTCGCACGGGCAATACAAGACATCCGCCCAACTGAAGCGGCTCAAGCGTTCCGCGGATGAATCAACGATCACGAGTTTATCCAATCAGAAGTCGGTCGCCAACGTGCTGGCTGCGGAGAGTAAAACCAACGTGTTGATTTCGACGACGGATAATTTTCACCCGAATAAACGGGGATACGGCATTTTTAGTCAGAAACTATATCAAACCATGATGGCCCATGATCAGTGGGCCGTAAAAAAATAAGGAGGAGTTCGGATGCGTGAAGCACAGCGGGCTAAGCGGGCGGAAAAAGCATCCGCACCGCAAGCAAAAACACCGCAACCACGGCAACCGTTTAATGGGTGGAAGTGGATTGCCATTATTTTATTGGCGTTAGTCATTGGGACCGGTGCCTACGTCGGAACGCAAATTTTTCGATCCCCAAGTGAGACGACCACGTTAACGAGTCAACGTAACGATGCGGCCAGTGTGCCCATTAAAATGAATCGTAAGCAGCTGAACGCGTTAGCCAGTTACTATTTGACTGATTTGCAAAAGGGTCAGGATTTAAAGTACCGTTTCCTAGTTAAAAAGCAGGCGGCCTACTTACTCGGGACGACCCAGGTGTTAGGCCAGGATATTTCGTTTGTGATCACGATGCAACCTAAGGTCATCGATGACGGGAACATTTCGCTCAAAGCGACTAAGCTGTCGGTCGGAACGATGTCGTTGCCAATTAGCTTTGTGATCAACTATATCAACAATAATTACAAGATTCCCAAGTGGGTTCGGCTGAACGCTAAGCAAAAAACGGTCAACTTGTACTTAAATAAGCTGGTTAGCAAGCACGACGTTTCTTATAGTGTCGATCAGATTGATCTGGCGAATGACCAGTTCCAGTTTGAAATGCACATTCCAACCAGTAATAATTAGCAGACCAGTGGGGTGAATTCATGCACAAAACGTTTTATCAGTTTTTAATGACGCAGCGGAATCCAGATAGTACGGCGGCCATTGCGGAGTTTGCGAACAACGCCTTCTTAGACCAGTCGTTTCCAAAGCAGAGCCGGGACTTTCACGAACTGTCCCAGTACTTAGAATTGAACGCGGGTTACTTGCCTGGGATGACGATTTTTGACGATGCTTGGCAAGCCTACTTAGCGAGTGAGGCGTAAGGCGCTTAATTTGAAAGAAAGAGGACGTTAGTGATGCCAGAAAAACCAACGGAGCAAAATCCGCATTTGAAACAGCAACAACCGCGACCTAAACGCCGCGTAGGGTTATGGACCTACATTATTTCGATCGTCGTGGCCTTGGGCGTCGGGGTCGGCGGAACCTACTGGTTTTTAGGCCGGGCCGTGACCCAACAAATTGCTAGCATGCAGCAGACCAATCAGGCAATGAAAAAAGTCGCTGCCGTATACCAGACAATCAGTGAAAACTATTACCAACCGGTCAACGCGAACAAGTTAGCTAACGGGGCCATTAACGGGATGGTTAATTCCCTGGGCGATAAGTTTTCCGAATACATGGACAAAAGTGAGACCCAGGACTTAAACGATACGATTGACAGTTCGTTTTCAGGAATCGGGGCGCAGGTCCAAAAAGCCGGGAGCTACGTCCAAATCATCTCGCCAATTGCCGGGACACCCGCTAAAAAGGCGGGCTTAAAGCCTAAGGACGTGATCAAAGCGGTCAACGGTAAGTCGATTGCGGGGAAGACCCTGACCGAAGCCGTGAACTTGATGCGTGGTAAAATCGGGACGAGCGTTAAATTACAGGTTGAGCGTAACGGTGAGACCTTTAACGTTACCTTGAAACGGGCGAAGATTCCGGTGACGACCGTTGATTATAAGCTGGTTGGTGGTAAACAGAAGATCGGGTACGTGACGGTTTCGACCTTCTCAACTGATACGGCGAAGGAATTTAAGGCGGCGTTAAAAGCGTTGGACAAACAGGGCGCCAAAAAGCTGGTCATTGACATGCGCGGGAACCCGGGTGGCTTAATGACGGCGGCCCTTAAGATGGCTTCCATGTTCTTAAAGAACGGTAAAACGATCATGCAGGTCCAGTCACGGGATGGCGCTGCTGAGAAGTACGTTGCGGGTAAGAAGTACGATGGCGGCTATAAGGTCACCAAACCGACGACCGTGATGATCGACGGTGGGAGTGCCTCGGCGGCCGAAATTTTCTCCGCCGCGTTACACCAATCTGCCGGCGTTAAGCTCGTTGGGTCGAAGTCTTACGGCAAGGGGACCGTGCAGACGGTCACTTCGTTTAATGATAAGACTGAAATGAAGATTACGGTTGCTAAATGGTTAACGCCAAATGGTGATTGGATCAATAAGAAGGGCTTAACCCCGGACATCGTCGCTAACGAGCCCAGCTATGCGAGCCTGACCATCGTCAGCAAGGTCAGCGACTTACAAGCTGAAAAGGTTAACCAGAACGTGAAGACGTTCCAGCAGTACTTAAAGGCCCTGGGCGTCTTTGACGGAACCGTGAACGGCTACTTTGGTGACAGTACGACCGCGGCCGTTAAAAAGTATCAAAAGCAGGCCAAGTTAACCGTAACGGGGAAGGTCGACAAGCAAACGTTGGCTAAGATTGAAACCGCATTGGCGGAAAAAATCAGCGCGCATGACCGAGCGTACGATGCGGCCATTAAATTAATGAGTCAAACGCAAACCGACTAAGACGGTTTTAAGCGTTGATCAGAAGCAGTGAGCAGCTACAGGAAGGCGCGGCCTTTCTTGGAGCTGCTTTTTTAGAGTCTATGATATTTGGTGTTGAGCTGCTAAGAAAGCTAGCACTTGAGTTTTCATCAGGACGTTATGACTACCGAAATAAGTAAGCAAGATTACGTTAAATTTGGTAACCGTTCTGCCGGATCATCTTCATTAATTGAGACTAACCTGTAAAACTAAATATAAAAGCCAGTCTAGCCAGCAGCGGGTGTAACCATGGCTCAACTGCGAAATTATTCTTAGGCGGAAGTGGGTTGCTTCCGGCTTAGAATAAGGCTCGAATTTGAGATTGCTCAGTGGTCTTCTGAGTGAGCTCAAATCGATGCCCGCAGTGTTCCAGCCAACCGGTTACACCCGTTGCTGGCGGCAATTTCAACACCAATTGGTACAGAGTCCTTTTTTACGGCTTACGTGGTTCAGCATCGCTCGTTTAGACTAGACAAGTGGACGCTAGACGCGCATAATCGATTTTTAATTAAAGTAAGCGGTCCGTCTATTGGATGCGGCGGTCGTTTAATACGGAGAGGTGGGTTACGGATGCATAAACGGTGGGTTCAGCTCGGAATCGTAGGGGGACTAGTGATTGTTATTGGTGGCGGGCTAAGCTGGGGACGCTTAAGTCAGCCGGCTGCCACCAAAGTGCCCCAAATTAGCCGAAAAGCACAATCAAGCAAGCCCGTAGCTGAAATCACGCAAGCGCGTTGGCGGCAAAACCCCAAATTAAAGTATGCGAGTTTGATCTATTATGCAGTGAAGCACTTGAAAATTCAGCGGTGGCAAGAAGTTAGTGACTTTGAACGTGGCTGGCAAGTCGAGATTTATGCCAATCATGGTCGGCCGAAATACTTAGTCTGGCCTGACCAGCACATTCAAGCGCCGGCTAAGCAACTCCAGCCGAATTGGTTCACGCTCAGCCCCGATGGCAAGGTGACCTACGATAGCTTTGGCGTTCATAGCTTTAGTCCGGATTTAACGGCGACCGTTAGCGAGGCGACCATCTTAAAGCAACTTCAAGCCGACCACGCGGCGGCGCGCATTCACGCCATGCTCCCACATTTAACCGTTGTCCGGCACCACTGACGGGGGCGGTTACGGGCATTTTTAATGAGAAAAACGCGCGGAAACTAGCGTTTTTAGTTAATTCTCGGTATGATGAAAGGTGCGATGAACTGGCAATTAGCCAGACGAAAGGAAGCAATTTATATGAATATTCAATGGTATCCCGGTCACATGGCGAAGGCCATTCACCAAATTCAGGATAACCTCAATTTAGTGGACATCGTCTTCGAACTAGTGGACGCCCGGATTCCCGAGGCTTCCCGAAACCCCGATATTGAAAAAGTCATTCAACACAAGCCCCATTTATTGATCATGACTAAGAAGGATCTTGCCGATCCGCAACAGACCGCGGCCTGGGTCGCCCACTACCAAGCGCAAGGGCAAACGGCGATCGCCGTGGACTCCCGTAACCGGACGACTGGTAAGCAGATCACGCAGGCGGCAACGACGATGCTAGCGGATAAGCTGGCTAAAATTGCGGCGCGGGGGATTACGAACCGGCCGATTCGTGCGGTTTGCGTCGGCATTCCGAATGTTGGTAAATCGACGCTATTAAATCACATTGTGAATAAGAAAATTGCCAAGGTCGGGGACCGACCGGGAGTGACTAAGGGTCAACAGTGGCTAAAAGCGTCTAACAAATTGGAATTGTTAGATACACCCGGAATCCTCTGGCCTAAATTTGAGGACCAGGTCGTTGGGACGAAACTAGCGGTCACCGGGGCAATCAAAGAAAATATTTATCCGAACGACGACGTGGCGCTATTTGCATTGGATTTCTATAAGCAGCATTACCCGCAACGGTTAGTAACGCGGTATAAGCTTGATGAAGCCCAATTAGAATTGGCCAACCCCGAGCTACTCATGGTGATGACGAAAAACGCTGGGATGCGCGATGACTGGGAGCGCTTTTGCGGAGCCTTTTTATTAGATATTCGTAAGGGCCGGCTGGGCCGCTTCACCCTCGATTTAACGACGGAGCAAGCGGATGACTAAGTTAACGATTGCCGCGTTTAAACAGCAGTTAGCGCACCACCCGGATCAGACGTTGCTGACGGCCGCCCAACAAGATCCGCGCAAGGGCGTTCAGCAGGCCTACCAGCAATATTTAAAGCGGCAAGCCGCGCGGGCGGCCCTCCAGACCCGTTTTGACCAGCATATGCGGCTGGAACGAGCCTTTTGGGCGGCCGGCGGTCAGTACGTTGCCGGCATCGATGAAGTTGGCCGCGGGCCACTAGCCGGGCCCGTGGTCACCGCCGCGGTCGTCCTGCCCCAGGACTTTGATTTGGTTGAAGTTAACGATTCAAAGCAGTTAACCGCAACACAACGGGAACGCTTAATGCCCCAAATTTTAAGCCGCGCGGTCGCGGTGAGTCTGGGAGTGGCCTCGCCAGCGCAAATCGATGCTTTAAATATTTACGAGGCGACCCGGGTAGCGATGGCGCAGGCCGTCACTAATTTACGGGTGGCCCCGACCCGGTTACTGGTTGACGCGATGCAGATTCCCGTCCCAATTGAACAGGTCCGCTTGATCAAGGGGGATGCGAAGAGCGCCAGCATTTCGGCGGCCAGTATCGTGGCCAAGGTGGCCCGAGACCACCTGATGGCAACTTACGAGCAAGTCTATCCTGGTTATGATTTTGCCCATAACATGGGCTACGGGACGGCGAAACATTTAGCAGGGCTCCGGGAATTGGGGGCAACGCCGATTCACCGCCGTTCTTTTTCGCCGGTCCAGCACGTATTACGCCCGTAACTGCGTAACTTCCTAATAAAGGGAGTGACGGCCGTGCAATTACGCCAATTATTAATTCGATTACACCTCGCTCAGGGGCAAACTTATCAAACAATCGCTCGAATCATCCGGGCGTGTCACCAAAACCAAACCGTTGTAACGGATTTGAATCGACTATGTGAACTTGGTCAATTAACTGCGCCCCAAGCGCAAGCCTTTGGTCGTGACTGGGAAAGTGCCGCCCTTGAGCGCCGCTACCAGTTAAATGCGCACCTCGATAGTGTAACGATTTTAGATGCTGATTATCCGATAGCCTTATTAGAAAGTTACCAACCGCCGCTGGTTCTATTTTTACGGGGCCACCGCAATTTATTGACCTCGCCGCGCCAGCTTGCGGTCGTAGGTACCCGCCAGACGGATGCGTACGCGGAGCAATGTATTCGGCAACTATTACCGCCACTTACCACGGCCCAAGTGGTCCTGGTGAGCGGTTTAGCAGCTGGTGTGGAGCGGGCAGCCCACACGACGGCAATTGCTTGCGGTTTGCCGACGGTGGCGGTGCTGGCGACCGGCTTAGACCGGGCTTATCCGCCTCAGCACCGGGGGTTGCAGCGGCGGGTTGGTCAGGTGGGCTTACTAATTAGTGAGTATCCGCTGGGAACGCCTGCCCGGCCATCCCAGTTTCCAGCCCGCAACCGGATTATTGCCGGTCTGTGTCAGACGTTGTTGGTGGTAGCGGCCCGGGCGCGGTCGGCGAGTTTAATGATGGCCAACCTGGCGTTACAGGCCAACCGCAACGTTTTAGCAATTCCGGGGCCAATCGATGCGGAATTAGCGGTTGGTTGTAATCAATTAATCGTAGCCGGAGCAAAACCGGTACTAAATTCGGCGCATATAATAGAAGAGTTTTTACCGATAATTTGACAAGCTGAATTTTTTGAAATATGATTACATGGATTTGTCAGAACTATCAAGCGCCATTTAGGAACCATTAAAAGTGTAAGGAGCTGATCTAGTGGCTGCTAGTACAACCAAGCGTAAGCCGGCAACGTCTCGTAAGCCGGCCGCTAAAAAAGCACCAAAACGAAAAACCAGAACAACTGCCAAAAAATTAGTGATCGTGGAATCCCCTTCGAAGGCTAAGACAATTGAAAAGTATTTGGGACGTTCGTATAAAGTGGTGGCCAGTTTAGGCCACATTCGCGACCTACCGAAGAGTAAGATGGGGGTCGACGTTGAGAATGATTACGAGCCCCACTACATTTCAATTCGTGGTAAGGGGGACGTGATCAAGGGCCTGCGGAAGGAAGCTAAAAAGGCGAAGGCTGTGTACTTGGCTTCTGACCCGGACCGTGAAGGTGAAGCGATTGCGTGGCACTTATCCTACCTATTGGGGTTAGACCCGAAGGATAAGAACCGGGTCGTTTTTAACGAAATTACCAAGGATACCGTTAAAAACGCCTTTAAGGAACCGCGTTCAATTGATATGGACCTCGTTGATGCCCAGCAGGCGCGTCGAATTTTAGACCGCTTAGTGGGTTATTCGATTAGTCCGCTTCTTTGGAAAAAGGTCAAAAAAGGGTTATCCGCGGGACGGGTGCAGTCGATTGCGCTCGACCTGATCATTCAACGTGAAAACGAAATTAAGGCTTTTAAACCGAAGGAATATTGGACGATCGATAGTGAGTTCAAGAAGGGCCGCTCGAAGTTTACGGCTAGTTTTTACGGGACCCATGGTAAAAAACAAGCGTTAGACGACAATGCGGCCGTCCAACAAGTGTTAGGCCAAATTGATCGTCAGGGTGATTTTAACGTTGTTAAAGTGGTGAAAAAGGAACGTAAACGCATGCCGTCACCACCGTTTACGACCTCGACGATGCAACAGGATGCCAACCGCAAGCTGAACTTTCGGACGCGGAAGACGATGATGGCGGCCCAGCAATTATACGAAGGGATCAACGTTGGTAAGGACGGTAACGTGGGGTTAATCACCTATATGCGGACCGACTCGACGCGGATCTCAACGATTGCGAAGCACGAAGCTTCTAAGTTCTTGCACGAAAAGTACGGTGCGGAATACGCGGCGACTAAGCCGGTTAAGGGTAAGTTACCAGAAGGCGCTCAAGACGCCCACGAAGCGATTCGGCCGTCGTCAGTCTTTCGGACCCCGGCTAGCATTAAGGATTATTTGACGAAGGACCAGTTCCGGTTATACCAATTAATTTGGTCCCGGTTCGTCGCGAGTCAGATGACGCCCGAAGTGCTGGATACGATGGCGGTGACGATCGACCAAAACGACGTACAGTTCCGGGCCAACGGTTCCAAAACGAAGTTTGCCGGTTTTACGAAGATCTACGATAAAACGGCTAAGAATAACGTGTTACCAGACTTAGCGGAAGGCGACGTGGTCAAGTTAAGTAAGACCGACCCACAACAACATTTCACCCAGCCACCGGCCCGTTATTCTGAAGCCAACTTGATCAAGGCGTTGGAAGAAAACGGGGTTGGGCGGCCATCAACTTACGCACCAACCTTGGATACGATTCAACGGCGCTACTACGTTAAGTTAGAGACCCGGCGGTTTGTACCGACCGAACTCGGCGAAATCGTTAACGACTTGATTCAGGAATACTTCCCGGACGTCGTGGACGTTAGCTTTACGGCAACGTTGGAAGAACAGTTGGATGCGACCGAGGCTGGGCGTGAAAACTGGGTCAAGGTAGTTGATAGCTTTTACAAGCCCTTTTCGAAAGAAGTTGAAAAGGCCGAAGCCGGCATGGAAAAGATTCAGATTAAAGATGAGCTGGCCGGCTTCAACTGTGATATTTGTGGGGCGCCGATGGTGATCAAGATGGGGCGCTACGGCAAGTTTTACGCCTGCTCGCGCTTCCCAGATTGTCGGAATACCAAGCCAATTGTTAAGGAAATTGGGGTAACCTGCCCGCAATGTCAAAAGGGACAAGTTATTGAACGCAAGTCTAAGAAAAACCGGGTCTTTTACGGTTGTTCCCGGTTCCCAGAATGTGACTTTGTTTCCTGGGATAAACCAATTGGCCGGAATTGTCCAAAAGATGGTCATTACTTGGTTGAAAAGAAGGTCAAGGGTGGTAAGCAAGTCCGTTGTCCAAACGGGGATTACGCCGAAGACGTTCAAAAATAATTAAATGAAGGGGCGCGCTCGGTAAAGCGCGTCTTTTTGGTTTCCGCTTATCCGGTTGGTTACAAAGAATTAGCCCAAGTTTCAAGTCTAAAGTTCGCGTTTTGACTAGCTTGGCTTCGAAATTTCCGGCAAAACACGATCGGGTTAATTTTAATCTTCGGTTTTTCGCTAACGAGGGTGCGTCACGGGTTGACTTTTGTTTGTGTTCGCTGATGAATTTCGGTATGATAATGACGTACTATCAACGGTACGATTACCAAGAAAAGAGGAATTCTGGATGGCATCAATACCAACAGTTAACGTGATTGGCGCGGGCCTCGCGGGCTCCGAAGCCGCTTGGCACATTGCCAACATGGGCGTCAACGTGCGCTTATACGAAATGCGACCGGGTAAAACGACCCCGGCGCACCACACGGCCCAGTTTGCTGAGCTCGTTTGTACGAACTCACTACGGGCCAACCAACTCGCAAACGCGGCGGGGTTACTCAAGGCTGAAATGCGGCAACTCGACTCAATCGTTATGCGGGCAGCGGAAAACCACGCGGTTCCGGCTGGGGGCGCACTAGCCGTCGATCGGGATAGCTTTTCTGCTGAAATCACCGCGGCAATTAGTGACCTGCCGAACGTTGAGATTATTAACGAAGAAATCACGCGTTTACCAGAAGGGATTACGGTCGTGGCGACCGGTCCACTGACTGCGGCGTCACTAGCCAAGTCGATTCAGGCATTTAATGACGAAGATGATTTGCACTTCTTTGACGCGGCTGCTCCAATTTTAACGAAGGATTCAATTGACATGGACAAGGTTTACCTCAAGTCACGCTATGACCGTGGCGAGGCGGCCTACTTAAACTGTCCGATGACTGAAGAAGAGTTCGACCGCTTTTACGAGGCGTTGATCAACGCTGAAATGGCGGAAGCGCATGATTTTGAAAATTCCGACGTGTTTGAAGGTTGCATGCCCATCGAAGTGATGGCGCAACGCGCGCGGCAAACGATGCTATTTGGCCCGCTAAAGCCGGTGGGGTTAGAAGACCCGAAGACGGGTAAGCAGCCCTTCGCCGTGGTACAGTTGCGGCAAGACGACGCCGCGGGGAACCTGTACAACATCGTTGGTTTTCAGACCCACTTAAAATGGGGCGAACAAAAACGGGTCTTTTCACTCATTCCGGGGCTTGAAAACGTGGAATTTGTGCGTTACGGGGTGATGCACCGGAATACCTTCATGAAGTCACCGAAACTATTAAATGCGACTTATCAAACGAAACAACGGCCCGACCTCTTCTTTGCGGGCCAGATGACCGGGGTTGAGGGATACATTGAAAGTGCGGCTAGTGGGATTGTCGCGGGAATCAATGCGGCCCGCCTAGCGTTGGGCGAAACGCCGGTCGTTTTCCCAACGGAGACGATGATGGGGGCGATGGCCCACTACATCACCCATACGAGTGCTCACCATTTTCAACCAATGAACGCTAACTTTGGGATCGTCCCGAAGCTTAAAAAACGAATTCGGGATAAACGGGAACGCAATACCGCAATCTCAGAACGGGCGCTAGCAACGCTTACGACGTTTAAAACAACGACCTTAGACGCCAATGCACCGGCGGACGTTTAACGCTTAGGGCTAGTGATTGTGTTTTCCTCCAGACTTTGCTAAAGTTAGCAACGGATGGAGGTTTTTTAGATGGAAACAGACTATTTAGCCCTTTTTTTAAAGTACGTTCAGGTCGAACGGCAATATTCAGCGGAAACGGCCGCTGCTTACCGTGAGGATATCCAAGCATTTAACGATTTCTTAACGGCGAACGGCGGCGCGAAGGCGTATACTGAAGTTGACCACTTAGACGTGAACGTTTACCTGAGCCATCTGTATGACCGCCACTTAACCCGCAACTCGATTGCCCGGAAGGTTTCCAGCTTGCGGTCGTTCTATAACTTTCTCGTTAAGAACGATTTGGCAACTAATAACCCGTTCGTGTACGTCCAGCTAAAAAAACACGTGGCGCGGTTACCACGGTTCTTTTACCAAAAGGAACTCGACGTTCTGTTTAACACGGTTTATGCGGATGACAGCCTAATGGGTACCCGCAACGTGGCCCTGTTAGAGGTGTTATACGGGACTGGTATTCGGCTAAGCGAGTGCGTCGACCTCGAAGTCAACGATATTGACTTTGAATTGAAGATGATGTTGATTCGTGGTAAGGGCGATAAGGAGCGCTACGTGCCGTTTGGGCGTTACGCGGCCAGCGCCCTGCAACGCTATTTTGAAGCGTGTCGCACGCCCGTGATGGCCAAATACACGCAAACGCACGCCCGGGTCTTCATTAACCGTCACGGTGGACCGATTACGGGCAGCGGGATCGAGTACGTGCTGAATCAAATCGTGAAGAAAAGTAGTTTAACCGCTAAAATTCACCCGCACATGTTGCGGCATACCTTTGCGACCCAGATGTTAAATAACGGGGCCGACTTACGGACGGTTCAGGAACTGTTAGGCCATACGAGCCTGTCAACAACGCAGATCTACGCGCACGTGACTAAGGAACATTTACAACAAGATTATCGAAACTTTTTCCCGCGGGCAACGCGGAAATAATCAAAGGAGCGTAACTAATGCCAGTAAAATTTGAAGCAACTACCATTTGTGCCGTTCGTCAAAACGGCCATAACGCGATGGCCGGGGACGGCCAAGTTACCATGGGTGAAAAGGTGGTCATGAAAGGCACGGCCCAAAAGGTGCGGCGCATCTATAATAATCAGGTCGTCGTCGGCTTTGCCGGTTCGGTCGCTGACGCCTTCAACCTTGAAGACCGCTTTGAAAAGAAACTCAACGAATACTCGGGGAACCTCCAACGAGCTGCCGTTGAATTAGCGCAGGAATGGCGCAGTGATCAGGCCTTGCAAAAACTAGAAGCCCTCCTGATCGTAATGGATAAGGACGAAATGCTGCTGGTTTCCGGGAGCGGTGAAGTGATCACGCCGGATAACGACGTGTTAGCCATCGGCTCTGGTGGGAACTTTGCACTTGCAGCGGCCCGGGCCATGCAACTACACGCCCCGGATATGAGCGCTAAAGACATTGCGGAAGCGTCCATTAACATTGCGGGTGATATTGATATCTTTACGAACCATAACGTTATTTCAGAAGCTTTGTAGTGAAGGAGAGTTACGATGGAACAAATTAACAAGACCCCGAAACAAATCGTTGCGGCCTTAGATAACTACGTGATTGGTCAAAACGAAGCCAAAAAAGCGGTCGCGATTGCGTTGCGGAACCGTTACCGGCGGATGGAATTGTCTGCTGATATGCAGGAAGAAATTACTCCCAAAAACATGTTAATGATCGGACCGACCGGGGTTGGGAAAACTGAAATTGCCCGGCGGTTAGCTAAAATCGTGAAAGCTCCGTTTGTTAAGGTTGAAGCGACGAAGTTTACCGAAGTGGGTTACGTTGGTCGCGACGTGGAATCGATGGTCCGTGACTTAGTGGACGTTGCCATTGAAATGGAGAAGCAAACGGCTTATTCCGGCGTGCGGGCTAAGGCGGTCCAAGCAGCTGACAAGCGGCTCGTGAAGTTGCTTGTTCCCGCTAAAAAGAAGCAGGCCAACAAGAACGGTAACGAATTTCAAAACATGATGAACATGTTTAGCCAGTTACAAAATGGTCAAATGCCGAACGACCCTCAAAATAGTAACGAGGAAGTGACGGATGACGTGCGCAACCAACGTTTATCCGTTGCTGATCAGTTAAAAAATGGGTCGCTCGAAAACGCGGACGTGACGATTGAGATGGACGATCCGCAACAGGCCACTGCTGGTAATAACAACATGCTTGGCCAGATGGGGATTGACTTGGGGGACACCCTCGGCTCAATTATGCCGAAGAAACGCATTCAACGCACGATGCCGGTTGCCGAGGCCCGGGAAATTTTAGTGAAGGAAGAATCCGAAAAGCTCGTCAATAGCGCGGATATTTATCATGACGCGATCGTCCGGGCTGAAAACACCGGGATCATCTTCATTGACGAAATCGACAAAATCACGGCCGGTGGTCAGCAGAATTCCGGTGAAGTTTCACGGGAAGGCGTTCAGCGCGACATTTTACCAATCGTGGAAGGTTCCCAAATCTCAACGAAGTACGGTCCAATTAATACGGATCACATCCTATTCATTGCATCCGGCGCGTTTGCAGAAAGCAAGCCGAGCGACTTAATCGCTGAATTACAGGGTCGCTTCCCAATTCGGGTGGAATTAGATGATCTCAGTCAGGACGACTTCGTTAAGATTTTGACGGAACCGAAGAACGCGTTGATCAAGCAGTACATTGCCCTCATCGGCACCGACAACATTAAGGTCACCTTTACGATTGAAGCCATTCAAGCCATTGCGAAAATCGCGTATAATGTTAACCACGAGACGGAAAACATTGGGGCTCGGCGGTTACACACGGTTCTTGAAAAGTTGCTTGAAGAACTGTTGTACGAAGGCCCAGACATGGAAATGGGCGAAGTGACGATTACGGAAAGCTACGTCAACGAACGCATTGGCGATATCGCTTCGGATAAGGACCTTAGTCGTTACATCTTATAATTAAAAAACAAGGGAGTCGGGATACGATGACAGTCGAACTTAAAAATGACTATTTAACGGTACAAATCAACGAAGCTGGCGCGGAACTGAGTAGCGTTCGGTCAGCGGACGGGATTGAATACATGTGGCAAGCGGATGCGAAGTACTGGGGGCGGCACGCACCGGTTCTGTTTCCAATCGTTGGACGCTTAAAGGATGATCAGTATACGGTTGCGGGCCAGAGTTATGCGATGGGGCAACACGGCTTTGCACGCGACCACGTTTTTACGGTCGTGAGCCAAACGGCGACTAGCGCGGTGCTTGAGTTAACGGACAGCAGCGAAACGCGTCAGCGGTACCCGTACGCCTTCCGCTTGCGGTTACACTATACTTTGACTGAACACCAGCTAACGGTGGGCTATGACGTGCATAATCCGGCCAATCAGGACTTGTTATTCTCGATTGGCGGTCACCCGGCGTTCAACGTACCACTAGCCGATCCGGTCGGGCAGTTAAGTAACTACCACGTGACGGTTGCGCCTAAGCGGGTTTATGAACACATTCCGCTCCAAGCGCCCCTCAACGATGCAGCTAATGCGGATGATTTAGACTTAACGAAACCGTTGCCGTTGACCCGCGAGCTGTTTAAGGACGACGCGATTATCCTTAATTTGGAGCATCGGGAGACGACACTGATGCTGAGCTCCGACCTAGACGATCACGGGGTAGCAATGACGATTGAGGATGCGCCGTACGTGGGACTATGGTCACCGTACCCGGCAGAGGCTCCGTTTGTTTGCTTGGAACCGTGGTGGGGGATTGCGGATAACGTTCAGGCGGATGGTCAATTGAGTCATAAAATGGGCATCAACCGGCTGGCACCTAAGCAAACGTTTAATGCGCAGTATGACGTTAAATTCTTTTAAAAACTAGTTGAAGACGCAGGCCTAAAAAGGGTCGGCGTCTTTTTGATAGTAAAATTTAATTGATTGTAAATAGTTACTTTAACTAAATCAAACAACCCCCAAACCAGCACCAAGCTTAACGATTTCTCCCTAGATTGCAAGGCTCCTCCTCATCAACAAAAAATGCCATCCGAGAAGTTTATCTCTGGATGACATTTAATTATAACCATTACTTCGATTTAGCCCGCTTACGCCGCCAGCCCAGTCCAAAGTGGACAAGCGATTCGGTACCATTTTTAATTCGGGCAATGTTAGTTCGGTGGCGATAAAAAATAAACCCGGTCAGTACCAACGCAACAATTGAAAGAAGTGGATCTTGATAATAAAAAATGGCAATTAAGGTCACAATTGGAAAGGCCGTCATACTAGCGACGCTGACCATACTTGTGATATATACGAGCGTAAACATAATGGCACTAGCAATTAAGAAAAACTCCCAATTATAGGCAAGTAGAATTCCAGCACTGGTTGCAACCGCCTTACCACCCTTAAAGCCAATATAAACTGAAAAGGTGTGGCCCAAAATCGCGGCTAAGCCAATCAGGAGGGTGTAGCGGTTAGCCATGTGGAATAGTACCGCCGGCTGAAGGGCCGCTAAAGTTCCCTTAAGAATATCCATTGCCATAACAATCGTTCCAGCGACTGGTCCGAGCACCCGGTAAGTGTTGGTCGTGCCAATGTTGCCACTTCCCGCCTGCCGAATATCGGTATGAAAGAATAGCTTGCCAATA
Source organism: Lactiplantibacillus modestisalitolerans (assembly GCF_005405425.1). Classification (GTDB taxonomy): domain Bacteria; phylum Bacillota; class Bacilli; order Lactobacillales; family Lactobacillaceae; genus Lactiplantibacillus; species Lactiplantibacillus modestisalitolerans. The sequence continues at coordinate 71,115 of NZ_BJEA01000017.1, forward strand.
ATGACACCCGAGGGAATCGAGCCGATTAAGTAGGCAACGATCAGCATTATAACTATTTTCACGAAAAATTCCTCCTGCAATAGAATCACTTCAATATTTTAGCATGCTTTCAACAAAAGCGGGGCGTTTTAGGCGAACTTTTTCAGTCACTGAACATTCTAAGCACCGGCGGCTAGTTGGAAAAATAGTTGACAACCGGCCCCAAATTTATTTACAATTAAGCGAACATACATTCGACTAGACTGGGAGCGGTTAGGGTGCTTTTTAACGATTACTTTTAAAAAATAAGTTAATTTTTTAGTGAAGTTGAACTTAAAATACGCCTGTGCAACGCTAAAATGATAAAATTTAGCCTGAACAACCGCCTGCTGTGCTATAATCAAATTTGCATAGCTTTCGTTAGCGGTCCCAAGCCCGATAAATCAAGTTTAGGCTTGGATTAGCCGTAAAGTTATTTCAAACAAGTCGAAATTAAGGAGTTGTAAGAATGGCCAATAAAAAGCCAAAATATGATGATTCTTCGATCCAAGTGCTCGAAGGGTTAGAAGCCGTTCGGAAACGCCCCGGAATGTACATTGGTTCCACGGACGCCCGCGGACTCCACCATTTAGTATATGAAATCGTCGACAACGCCGTTGATGAGGCGCTTGCCGGTTACGGTAAAGAAATTAACGTCACGATTCACGCCGATAATAGCATTACGGTCGTGGACCACGGACGCGGAATGCCCGTCGGGATGCACGCTTCCGGGATTCCAACTCCCGAAGTCATCCTGACCGTCCTTCACGCTGGTGGGAAGTTTGGCCAGGGCGGTTATAAAACGTCCGGGGGGCTTCACGGGGTTGGTGCAAGCGTCGTCAATGCGTTGTCGACCTCACTAACCGTGACCATTATTCGGGACGGTTATCGGTACGTCGAACACTTTAAAAACGGCGGCCATCCCGTTGGAACCCTTGAAAAGAAGGGTAAAACGAATAAGCCTACTGGGACAACTATTTCGTTTAAGCCGGACCCGAGCGTCTTCACGACGACGGTTTACAATTTTCAGACGCTAGCAGAGCGATTACGCGAATCCGCGTTCTTACTTAAGGGCGTTAAGATTACGTTAACCGATGAACGTGAGCACCAGGAACAGGCCCTCGAGTTTCATTACGAAGACGGGATTAAGGCCTTTGTGACCTATTTAAACGAAGATAAAGACACCTTAGGCGACGTCATGTTCTTTGATGGCACCAAGGAAGGCGTCGAAGTGGAAGTTGCCGCCCAATACAATGACGGTTATTCTGAAAACCTCCTATCATTCGTGAACAACGTGCGAACGCCCGACGGTGGGACCCACGAAGCCGGCTTTCGCGCTGCGTGGACCAAAGCGTTTAACGAATACGCCCGTAAAGTGGGACTCTTAAAGGATAAGGATAAAAATTTAGAAGGCTCCGACGTCCGCGAAGGTCTTTCAGCAGTAATTTCACTGCGGATCCCTGAAAACTTGCTCCAATTTGAAGGTCAAACGAAGGAAAAGCTCGGGACACCGGAAGCACGAACCATCGTTGATAACGTCGTTAGCGAGCAACTCCAATTTTTCTTAATGGAAAATGGTGAATTTGCGCAAATGCTAATTCGCAAATCAACTAAGGCCCGTCAGGCCCGGGAAGCGGCGCGAAAAGCCCGGGACGAAAGTCGGAACGGAAAAAAGCGACATAAACGCGAACGGCTATTGTCCGGTAAACTGACGCCCGCACAGTCTAAAAACGCCAAGCGCAACGAACTCTTCCTCGTCGAAGGGGATTCCGCCGGTGGCTCGGCTAAACAGGGCCGTGACCGTAAATTCCAAGCCATCTTACCGTTGCGGGGGAAGGTTTTAAACACGGAAAAGGCCAAACTAGCGGATATTGTTAAAAACGAAGAGATTAATACCATGATTTACACCATTGGTGCTGGCGTTGGTCCCGAATTTGATATTAAATCTAGTAATTACGATAAGATTATTATCATGACCGATGCTGATACCGATGGGGCCCATATTCAAATTTTGCTTCTAACTTTCTTTTATAAGTACATGCGGCCGATGATCGATGCCGGGCGCGTTTATATCGCGTTACCACCATTGTACCGACTCCAAAAAAAGCAGGGTAAGCAAATGCGGACCGAATATGCTTGGACCGACGAGGAACTTGCTTTACGCACGAAGTCGTTTGGTAAGGGTTACGCCTTACAGCGTTACAAAGGACTTGGCGAAATGAATGCCGAACAGCTCTGGGAAACGACCATGGATCCCGAAAAGCGGACCCTGGTCCGGGTTCGGATTGACGATGCGGCCCTCGCTGAAAAGCGGGTTACCACGTTAATGGGCGATAAGGTCGAACCCCGGCGGAAGTGGATTGAAAACAACGTCCACTTTAATTTGGACGAAGACGGGTCGTTGCTCGATAACGAAGCCGTTTCATCCGCACACGAACAAGCTGACGAAGAATTAGCGCAGCAACTTAAGCATTAGGAGGTCGCAAAATGGCAATTGAACAACCCAAAATTCAAGAATTAACCCTTGAAGATGTCATGGGCGACCGTTTTGGCCGCTACTCAAAATATATTATTCAAGAACGAGCCTTGCCAGACATCCGGGACGGTTTAAAACCTGTCCAACGCCGGATTTTATACGCGATGAATCAGGACGGCAATACCTTTGATAAGGCGTTCCGTAAGTCTGCAAAGTCGGTTGGGAACGTTATGGGGAACTTCCATCCCCACGGCGATTCATCAATTTACGAAGCAATGGTGCGCTTAAGCCAGGATTGGAAGCTCCGGGAACCACTGATTGAAATGCACGGAAACAACGGTTCAATGGACGGTGACCCCGCTGCCGCCATGCGGTATACGGAAGCCCGGTTAAGTAAAATTGCGGGGACCATGCTCCAAGACATCGACAAAAAAACCGTCGACATGGTTTTAAACTTCGATGATACCGAATACGAACCCACGGTCTTACCAGCCCGCTTTCCGAACCTTTTAGTTAACGGGGCGACCGGGATCTCAGCTGGTTACGCCACGGAAATTCCGCCGCATAACTTAAGTGAAGTCATCGATGCAATTTTGTACTTAATGAACCACAAGCGGGCTAGTTTGGCCGACTTAATGGACTTTGTTAAGGGCCCCGACTTTCCAACTGGCGGGATTATTCAGGGCTTAGATGGCATCCGTCAGGCCTATGAAACCGGCCGCGGCCGGATCGTGGTTCGTTCGCGAACTAAAATTGTGCCGCTCAAGGGTAATAAGTCACAAATCGAGGTTTCTGAAATTCCTTACGAAGTTAATAAGGCCCAATTAGTGAAGAAGCTCGATGAAATTCGAATTATGAAAAAAATCGAAGGAATCGCGGAAGTTCGCGACGAAAGTGACCGCCAAGGGTTATCGATCGTCATCGAACTAAAGCGGGACGTCAACGCGGACGGCATTTTAACCTACTTATTTAAAAATACGGACCTCCAAATTACGTATAATTTTAATATGGTCGCCATTTACCATCAACGGCCAGAGCACGTCGGGTTAAAAACGATTCTAACCGCGTACCTTGAACACCAACGGGACGTCTTAACCCGACGGACCCAATTTAATCTGAAGAAGGCCGCTGATCGGCAACACATCGTCGAAGGACTAATCAAGGCGATGTCGATTCTGGACCAAGTCATTAAGACGATTCGCGGTAGTAAGGATAAGAAAAACGCCAAACAGAATTTGGTTAGTCAGTTTGACTTCAGTGAAATTCAGGCCGAAGCCATCGTCACCATGCAACTCTACCGGTTAACGAACACCGACGTGACGCAACTGGAAAAGGAGGCTGCCGAATTAGCAGCCGCGATTGAACACTACCAGTTAATCTTGCATGAACCGAAGGAACTCGATAAGGTGCTTCGCAAAGAACTAAAAGCGATTCAAAAAGCTTATCCAACCGAACGCTTAACGGAAATTCAAACTGAGATTCAAGAATTGAAGGTCAAAACGGAAGTCGTTATTCCGCAAGAGGACGTTATTGTGATGATCAGTCATGATGGTTACATTAAACGAACGAGTTTACGCTCATACTCCGCTTCAGATCCTGATGATAACGGGCTGAAAGATGAAGATTATCCAATTTATCTCGCCAAAAATAGCACCCTCGATCACTTGATGATGTTTACTAACCTGGGCCACCTGATTTACCGGCCCGTCTACGAAATCAGCGACGCCAAGTGGAAGGACACTGGCGAACACATCTCGCAAACCATTGGGCTAGCAGACAATGAACGCATTACTTGGGTCTTTGACTTTGCAACACTCAAAGAAACCGGTAAATTCTTGATTGCTACCAACGACGGCTATATTAAGCAGACCGCCTTTACGGACTACGTTCCGGGACGGACTTATAAGACCCGCGCAAGTCAGTTCATGCGCCTTAAAACGGCTACATCTGCCGTGGTCACGGTTAAATACCTGCCAAGTGCACCAACTGGGACCCTCGTATTAGTAACTCAACACGGGTACGGACTACGGTACGACTTAAGTGAGGTACCAACGATTGGTGCGAAGGCGGTTGGTGTTAAGTCTATGGACCTCCGCGACGATTTAGTCGTTCGTGCTGACGTTGCGCAGGACAACGACTTAATCGCGTTGATCACCCAACGAGGCTCCTTCAAAAAAATGAAGGTTAGCGATATTCCGGTGACCAGTCGTGCGCGACGGGGTGTTCAAGTCCTCCGCGAGTTAAAAAATCATCCGCACCGAATTGTCGACGACATATTGATTGCTGGTCAGGAAACTGGGGTTGCCTTAGACGTATTAACGGCGCGCGGTAAGCATCATTCCATTTTAAGCGATGATCACCCGGTGAGTGCGCGTTATTCCAACGGCTCGTTCGTCATTGATACCGATACCGAGGGAGTTCCCGTATCAATCCAGATTCACCCGGTACCGCTGACCGTTTAACTTTTTACGTCAACGCTTGCATGCGCGCTAACATTAGCTTAAGATAAAGTTATCGTCAATAAACTTTAATAATTAGTAAAGCTTTATTTACCGATAACAACTGCTTGCTTTCAAATCTAATCTTGTATAATATTATAGATATCATAAGATGACGATAAGACGAAAGGATCAGGTAAAATTCATGAAGACAACTCAAGAAAGTATTTTTTCATCCAAAACGTTAACGTATTTCTTGCAATTAGCCGAAACAATGAATTATACACAAGCCGCCCAAATTCTGGGCATTACGCAGCCCGCACTGACTCAGCAAATTAAGAAGTTGGAGCGGACGGTAGGGGCACCACTGTTTTACTCCGTCGGTAAAAAGCTCCGGTTATCCGATGCCGGCTACACGATGCTCAATGCAACTCACAGTATTTACGATGTCCTGAATAAGGCCACCGACGAAATTCAACAAACGACTAGCGCCACTCAGGGGGCCATCAACATTGGCGTGTTAGCTTCCATTGAAGATCACGTCTTTGAAGATTTTGCAATTAAGTACTACGCTGCCAACCCCAATGTAATCATTTCGTTCCATATGCTAACGCGTAAAGAGATTTGGGAACGTTTGGAAAATAACCGGATTGACTTGGCCGTGATGTATTTACCAGATGAAAGCATTAAAAACTGGAAACCATACCAGTCTAAAAAAATCATTCAAGATGAATTGCTTTTCATCTCTAGCGATCCAAAGCAGGCTAAAAAGAAACGCATTAAGTTTAAAGATACGACCAGCGAACCATGGGTCATGTATCCTGAAAACTACTATTTAGATCAAGTTATCAAGGAATCGTATAAAAATCAGTTGACCGATTTACCAACGGCGGTTGCCCGCTTTACAACGCCGCAACAAATTTACCGCTTCGTTGCATCAACCGAAACCAACACTGCCTTACCGAACTCGTTTATGGTTGCTAATCCCGCCGTGGATCAATTACACACGGTATCGTTTGAACCAGCCATTAAGTTCGACTTAAACTTTGTCTTCCGAAAGGATAAGGATCAAATTCCGCGAATTAAGAATTTCTTAGCAGAGTTTGACAAGTACCTCGCTGAAGACGATTATATTTCACGGTTACAAAAAATTAATCAAAAATAAGCTTTAAAGGAGTTTTGTGCTAATGAGTAAGGAATTAGTTTTTGGACACCAAAATCCGGATACTGACGCCATTGTGGCGGCCAAGGCCTTTTCATATTTAGAAAACCAATTGGGGGCCGACACCGAAGCCGTTGCGCTTGGTGAACCTAACGAGGAAACTCAGTTCGTTTTAAAACATTTTAACGAACCAGCACCCCGGGTCATTACGAAGGCCGCACCAGAAGTTGATGCTGTCATGTTAGTTGACCATAACGAACCGCAACAAAGTGTTAGTGACATTGCTGACGTGACGGTCACTCACGTGGTTGACCATCATCGGATCTCAGATTTTAACACGGCCCAACCATTGTTCTACCGTGCAGAACCATTGGGCTGCTGCAGTACCGTGATTTACAAGTTATTTAAAGAAAATAACGTTGAAATTCCTGCTAAGTTAGCTGGCTTAATGTTATCTGCAATTATTTCAGATACGTTGTTACTCAAGTCACCAACCTCAACGCCAACCGATAAAAAGGTCGTAGAAGCCTTAGCAAAAATTGCCGACGTCGATTACGAAACTTACGGCTTAGCAATGTTAAAGGCTGGGACGAACATCGATGCTAAATCTGAAAAAGAATTAATCGATGCGGACGCCAAGTCCTTCACCATGGCAGGGACCAACGTTCGGGTCGCTCAAATTAACACCGTTGATTTGGACGATGTGTTCAAACGGCAAGCTGCTTTAGAAGCAGCCGCTAAGGATGAAAACGCAACTAATGGTTACGATTTATTCTTAATCTTGGCAACGAACATCCTGAACAGCGATTCCGAATTATTAGTTGTGGGTGCGCCAACTGAACCCGTTGAAAAGGCCTTTGGCAAGTCGCTTGCGAACAACCGCATGAGCTTACCAGGCGTCGTTTCACGGAAGAAGCAAGTCGTACCACCATTGACCGAAGCTTTCGGTGCTTAATTAAAACCATCAAATCCGCTCCGCGCAAGTTAATTTGCGCGGGCGGATTTTTTGCATCTATTTGAAATAAGTGTAGAATAAATATTGGAATTAAGTTGTGTACAATTTAATTCTGATAACGAAAGGACTGATCAAATGAGTGCGCAAGAATCTGATTTACGTCAGCGGTTAACACCAGAACAGTTTGCGGTAACGCAAGAAGCAGCTACCGAACGCCCGTTTAGTGGGAAATATGATGACTTTTATCAACCAGGAATCTACGTGGACGTTGTTAGTGGCGAACCGCTTTTTAGTTCGCTAGACAAATACGATGCGGGTTGCGGTTGGCCGTCCTTCACTAAGCCAATTGCTCAGGCTAACCTTGACGAGCATCAAGACCATTCGTTTGGCATGCGCCGGACCGAGGTTAAAAGTCCCCAAGCGCAATCCCATTTAGGGCATGTGTTCCCAGATGGGCCGCAAGATCGGGGGGGCTTACGTTATTGTATCAACTCCGCCGCGCTTAAGTTTATCCCGGCTGACCAGCTAGCAGCCGCGGGTTATGCAGAATATCAGTCACTTTTTAACTAAAAGGGGGAATTCGATGACGGACACAGCAATTTTTGCCGGTGGTTGTTTTTGGTGCATGGTTCACCCATTCGATCAACAGCCTGGAATCAAACGGGTCCTTTCTGGCTATACTGGTGGGACGGTTCCGAATCCGACGTATGAAGAGGTTGCAAGTCACACCACTGGTCATACGGAAGCTGTCGAAATTACCTTTGATCCCGCAATTATTAGTTACGCCCAACTCGTTGAGATTTACTGGCGGCAAACCGACCCAACCGACGCAGCCGGACAATTTCAGGACCGGGGCGACAGCTATCGACCAGTTATTTTCGTGAATAGTCCAGAACAACGCAAAATTGCAACGGCATCCCGAGACGCACTGGCGAAAAGCGGACGCTTTAAGGAGCCCATCGTGACTCAAATTGAAGCAGCAAAACCATTCCATCCCGCTGAAGCCGCTCACCAAAATTTTTACCGGCAAAATCCATTTCGCTACGAAATTGAGGAGCTCGGTGGTCGACAACAATTTATTAAAAAACATTGGCAAGCTTAATTAATTAGAAGCAAAACGCCCTGACTTGAGTGTCAGGGCGTTTTTAAGGGGGTCTATGATATTTGGTGTTGATGGATGAAATCCATTAACACCAAATTTTTTTATTACAAATCAAAAAGGGCATAC
>NZ_BJEA01000018.1 GCF_005405425.1 Lactiplantibacillus modestisalitolerans
TTCCGGAACATAGGCCCTAAACTTCTTATCATAAAACATTGATTTAACAACATTCTTATTGACAAGACGTAGAAAAACAGCCTGTGATTTTGATCACGGGCTGCTTTCGTGTCTTCAGAGTATTACTCAATCAAATAGTGGCAGGGGGGCCAAAAAATCAATGTCGGAACGGTCAGCCGCCGCTCCCTCTGCCAAAATAGCGAGTTGTTTGACGACGGTGGCGCCCGCCCGCGTCAACAGGTCGTGGGCCGTTTGGAGCGAGCCGCCACTACTGATGACGTCGTCGACGATAACCACCTTGCGGCCGCGGATGCGGGTGGTATCGGCGCCGTCCAGAACGAGTTGTTGGTGGGCGCTGGTCGTAATGGCGTGGACGTCTTCACAGCGCGGGGCCTGCATGTAATCCTTGATACTTTTGCGTAGGACAATGAAGTGCGGATGGTGCGTCTGGTCGCTCAGAACCTGGGCTAACGGAATCCCCTTACTTTCCATGGTAACGAGGTAGTCAAAATCGACGTCCACTAATTTTTGTGCTAACTGGTCGGCCGCGTACGCCGTTAGTTCTGCGTCACCGAGCAATACGAACGATGCAATCGTTGTAGTTGGATTAATTCGGATTAACGGTAACGTGCGGGTCAACGGCCCGAGTTTCAATTGATAAGTATTTGCCATTGTTACAACCCCAATCCTAGTAGTGGTAGACCAAATTTTAGTAACGCCCCCGTTAGGAGCCCGGTAAACGGATCAATTAGCGCCGTCACGACTAACGTGAGGGCCGCTACTGGGCCAAATGAACCCTGAAGCGCAGTCGCTGCGTTTTCCGGGAAGGTCACGACCGCACCCAAAATAAACAGAAAGCCGGCAATTGATGTGCTCGGAACGTACTGGCCGATTTTGGGTAGCCAACCAAGTAGTAAAATGACTGCCATTATGATCATCATGAGGACGCCGGCAAAAACCGGCTCCGGGGCGCTGGCGGTCGCGGAGATAATCGTTTCGACCGGGGCCCCTCCCAGTAAACTGGTCCCAAAGTCGGCTAGCGCCTGGGTGCTGGTTAGCAGGTTAAGGTCAACTGGATTAGGTTTTTGACCCGTCATTTGGCCCGTGATCAACCCGTATGAAATGTTCGCGCCAATGTTTAGGCAGGCTAAACTGAGTGCGCCTCGAAGAATTTTTAAATTGAACCGGGGTTTGACGAACTGGAACCTGCGGGCGGTAACGTGGGCGGGCAGGGTGACGTGGTAACGTTCGCCCAATACGGCGTACAGGCTCGTGCCAATCACTGAAACCGCAATCGTCCAGACCAGGTTTTTCGTTACGAGGTAAGTCGCGGCGGCGAGGCCGATTGAAAGCCAACCGAAATGCGGCTGTTCACGGGACATCTGAAGCGCAATCTTCGCCAACATAATGCCCACGCCAGCCATCATCCCGGCCATGATTTGATTGCCGAGTAAGGCGACGATTTTGGTGAGTGAGCCGGTCAGTCCAATGATTAACATGATGCCAGCGCCAAGGAAGATAATTGAAGTTCGTTCACGTAAATCTTTACCGAGGTGACCGGTCAAGGCCAACGATTCGGCCTGAAATGAAATTGGTGCGACCGACCCGGCCACACCGTTGACGAGGGCTGCCAGTCCAAATGAGAACGCGGTTGGGAAAACCGCAAATCCGAGGGTCATCGCCATAATGCCTTGGGGAAGCCCGTTGAGGACTACGCCAATGGCGGCGAGTAAGTCTGCTAACCAGTGCAAGTGTTTCGCCATCCTTTTTATATTTTATACGAACAATATACAATTAAAATAACCTAAATTCCAGTATTTTTACATATAAATATGAATTAAAAGTTTTATTAACGTTTTAATGTTCGTGTTTATGAGTGGTGGTGAAGTGCTGGACAAAACAATTGGATGCAAAAAACCCGCTAGCGCAACCAGAGGATTACGCAAGCGGGTTTTAGACATTAAAATTAATGAATGATTTTTTCGTAAACGTAGCAGACGTCGTCAGTATGGTAAACACCGACCATTTCGCCGACGCGTTCAAAGCCCATCTTAGCAATTAAGTGTTGCATGGGTAAATTGTCCGAATGGGTGTCGATCCGGATACTCTTGATGTCCGGATGTTTAGCGGTAATGTGGTCAATAATCTTTGCGAATAGTTGGGTTGCGTAACCGTGCCCAGCATGACTGGAGTGAATCGCGACGCGGTGAATGACCCGGTAAGGTTGATCGGGATTCAACCACTTGGCAGTTGCCGTATCGTAAGTATCGTCAGGTGATGGGACCACCGCGACGGCACCAACCGTTGCGTTATCATCGGCGTTAAATAGAAACGCGGCGCCTTGCATGATGTCCGCCGTAATTTGGTTACGGGACGGGTAATCGCCTTGCCATTGGTCGACGCCGGCTTCGGCGAGTTGATTGCGACCATCGCTCAAAATATCGATGATCGTATCTAAATCATCAAGGGTTGCTTGTTTAAAGTACATAAATCGTGACTCCTCTCTTAAGACGAACGTTCTGATAAACGCTCGACCTTAAACAGTATACAGAAATCACGAAAAATTGGAACTATTTTTACTCGAAAAACGCTATTTTTTTTAATGCCAATTTTCAAGTAAAATCTTGCGCGCAACCCGATCTAGGTCGTGCTGGGCATTGTAAGCGGCAACAGCACTCGGTGCGTATTGGTAAGTATTGGTGCTTAACGTTTGCGCGTAAAAGTCGAAGTAGGGCAGGTGGTGTTCACGGGCAATTTGAATGGCGCGGTGGGTATCAAAATCAACGTTACGGTAATCAAGGTCGCGTAAACCGCGTTCGTCAATTGTCAGGATCAGGTACATGGCGCGCGGCTGACCGAGTTGGCGACGGGGAGCGGTCGGCAAGCCGACCGTCCCGGCGTTTAAAATCAGTTGACCGCGTGACGAGTAGCGCATGATGGGCTGGTGGGTGTGCGCGTAAATCACAATGTCCGGTTCGCCACTGGCCGCTTCGTCGAAATTGGCCTGGGGTGCGGTTGGCGCGAGGGCGTGCCCACTAACGAAATCGGGTAAAACGTGCTGTAACCGGATGGTCAGGGGCCCAACGTGCTTCGTGACCGTTTTGGGAAGGGGCAGCATTTTTTCAAAGTGCGCTTGACTGAGCTGGTGGCGGTCATAGGCGGTTAAAATGGTGGCCATGACCTGCTTAGGCTTATTAAAGTGGTCGGGATCCGCCGCGAGCACCTTTTGATAATTTTGCTCGTGATTGCCGAGAACCGCCACCGTGGGCTGGACGGAATCGAGTAGCTGTAAGCATCGTTCGGATTCTGGGCCCCGGACGGTCATGTCGCCGACCGTCCAATAAGTGTCAACCCCCTGAGCGCGGGCATCCGCTAAAACGGCTGCTAGGGCGGTGGCGTTACCGTGTACGTCTGACAAGACTGCAATTTTGACCATCGAAAAACTTCCTCTCGCACTTATCCCGGATTTAGTAAGATAGCGATCAATCTGGGTAAAAAAGTGCTTAAAATTTGGTTGATTGTAATGACTATGAAAAGTCATCGTAACTTTAATCTGTTATAATGGACTACGAAACGAAGTAATATATTAGCACGTATATTCAAGCCAATTCGTTTCGCGGCCGTGGTTATCCTTGTGATAACGACGGTTTTTTTGTGGCGCCGTGCTAATTATTACTGATACTGCCGCCAGCACCGGGTGTCACCGGGTGGCTGGAACACGGTTTTCTAAAACCAGTTCATAACTAAAAGTAGGTTCAACCCACTGATGACGGTCGCCAATCCGTAGCCCAGCACCGTACTAATACGGTGGTTAACGCGGTTGTGCATCAACTTATGGCTCGCGGTTAACGCCACTAGCGGGAAAAGCGTGAAGGGCAACGCAATGCTCAGAACGACTTGGGCGTTGATGATCAACTGCTCAAGCGCCTGGTCCCTAAAGCCAACCCGCCAACCAATTAACAGCACCGGAATCAGCGTCACCGTTCGCGTTAATAAGCGTCGCTGCCAAAGCGGGAGCCGAATTCGCAGGTAGCCTTCCATCACGATTTGCCCCGCTAACGTGCTGGTAATTGACGAAATGAGCCCGGTGATCAGCAGGGCGATTGCAAACAGGCTGCCCATTAGTGGGCTGGCGAGCTGCCCGACCACCGCTGGCGTTTGCAGGCCACGGGAAACCCCGCTTAGACTCGCGAACGCCTGGGAATGGCCGAAAAACAGTGTTCCACCCAGCACGAGTAGCAGCGCGTTAATTAGAAACGCCGCCACCAAGTGAACGTTGGAGTCCCACTTGGCAAACCGCAGCGCTTCGCCAACTTGACGGGCATCGTGGCGGTCGTAGCGCCGACTTTGCGCCAGTGATGAGTGCAGGTACAGGTTGTGTGGCATAATCGTCGCCCCGACGATACCTAAACTTAAGACGAGCGCCGCGTGGTTGTCAATGATCACGTGACTGGGGATCAGGCCCTGAAGCACCTGGGGAAAATTCGCGTGGGCGCGGGCCACCTCGATGCCGAAAATAATCCCAACGGTTAGGATGGCGAGGAGTACGAGCATTTCGACGCGGCGGATGCCGAAGCGTAAAAATAGCAGGACAATTAGGACGTCGGCAATCGTTAAAATAATCCCAACCGCGAGCGGCAAGTTAAACAGCATCTTTAGTGCTAGTGCGGTCCCCAAGACACCGGTCATATCGGTGGCCACCATCGCGACTTCGTTAAGTAGCCACCAGCCGTAGCGTAGCGGGCGCGGGAGGTGGCTGGCAATTGCCTGGGCGAGATCCTGGCCGGCGACGACCCCGAGCTTGATAGCCAACGTTTGCATGAACATGGCAATTAAAATGGCGATGGTAAGGACCGTAAGTAAGCGGTACTGAAACTGTCCGCCGCCGGCCAGCGACGTTAGCCAGTTGCCGGGGTCCATGTAGCCGACCGCAACGAGCGCGCCGGGCCCGCTATACGCTAAAAATTTACGCCAAAACGCGGGCTGCGGCGTGTCCGGGACCGCCACGCTTTGGTTGATTTCTTCCAGACTACGGTGGGCTGGTTGCTTAGACGGATTGGGCGTCACGTTGCGCCACCTCCAAACGCTGGGTTGCTAGGTTTGCCAGCATCCGGCAAAACTGCGGGTCGGCGTTCATGAGGGGGGTAATATCTAAACGCTCACCACCGCTAGCCTTAAAGGTTTGGTAATTTTGAACGGCGTCTTCTTCGAGCGTTTCCAGGCAGTCGGTCACAAACGACGGTGTCACTAGTAAGACTTTGCGCTTACCGAGTTCAACTAAGCTCATTAGTTCGTTTTTGAGGTAGGGCTTTAACCACGGTAACGGGCCAAACTTTGACTGGTAGGCCGTCACAACTTTCCGTTGCGGTAAGTCGGGAAGTTGGTTTAAGACCAGTTTGGTCGTTGCTTCACACTGCTGCTGATAGGGGTCGCCGTGCCGAACCATTGCGGTGGGAATGCTGTGGTAACTGAAGACCACCGTGTCGTAGTCGTGTTGCTGATACGCTGCCCACAGCTTAGCCGCCAGTAACTTGGCGTAGTCCGGTTGGTCGTAGAAGTGGTCGATCAATTGGTAGTCGAGTCCGGTAGCGTCGGCTTGCCGGATGATGCCCTGATGGGTGCTCTGAGTGTACTGGGGAAACAGCGGTAACACGATGAGCGGGTCGCAGCCCGATTGGTGTAACGCCCTTAAATTTTGCCCAATGTCGGGTTCACCATAAGTCATCGCGAGCCGCACGTTCCAGTTAGGCAGGCACGCTTGAACCTTTTTATGGATCGCCCGACTATTAACAATTAGTGGTGACCCCTGCTTGGTCCAACTATCGGCGTAAAAGGTCGCTGAGCGCCACGAACGGGTTGGCAAGATGATGCCCTTTAAAATGGGCTGCCACAAGGCCCGCGGCATTTCAATAACACTTGGATCACTTAAAAATTCACGTAGGTAGGCCTTCACGTCCGCCGTTTTGGGCGATGCCGGAGAGCCTAAATTCACTAATAATAACCCTGGTCGCATAGATAATCCCCTCCCATAATCAATAAACTAATCATAGCATAAAACCGCGTCCGTTCCGCGTGGTTAGTGGGGAAAAGCGGTTGTTCTTGGCGATTAGCGCGCGGTCCCAATTAGGGTTAATTTTGTTGCTGGCAGCGGATGGGACCCTTTAGCAAGTCAACACCAATTAGTACAGAGTCCACAAAACGCGGCCAGCCGAACGATTCCGACTGACCGCGTTTTAAACGCTAAAGCTTTTAAATATTTGCTGTTTCAAACAAGGCTGCCGGAAAGGATTGCCTTACCGCGGCGCCTTCAGCTGGCGTTTGTGCCATTTTTGCCGGAGGTAGTAACCCGCGTAGTACAGCAGTACGAACGGCACCGTGTAGTAGAGCGCGATACGCTGGTTCGGGTCAAACCAGATTAACAAGCAGGACAACCCGCTTAAAATGAATGCCAACCAGGGCACTAACGGGTAGCCGGGCGTCTTAAACGCTAACTGGTCGAGCGGCTTACCACTACGGCGGTAGGCCTTGCGGAAGTTGATTTCAGACAGTGCAATTGCCATCCAAACGATCACGACTGCCAGCCCCGAGATCGAGACTAGCACCAGGTAGACCGAATCGGCCGCGTAAACGCTGGAGAGGAGGGCTAAGATTCCGCCCAACATACTGGTGATCAGGGCAATCAACGGTACGTCGCGCTTGGTCGTTTTTTTGAAAATTTTCGGAATGGTCCCTTCGTTAGCGAGCGACCATAGCATCCGCGTCGAGGCGTACAGCCCGGAGTTGGCCGCCGACATAATCGCCGTTAAGACGACGAAGTTCATCAGGTCGGCCGCGTACGGAATCCCGATTTCTTTAAAGACCAGCACGAACGGACTTTGAGTGACGCCGGCCTGTTTGTACGGAATGAGGGCGGCCATCACGAACATACTCCCGATGAAAAAAATAATTAGGCGCCAAAGCGTCGTGTGAATCGCCTTGGGAATCGTTTTAGCGGGGTCCTTCGTTTCGCCAGCGGTAATCCCGATTAATTCGGTCCCGGAAAACGCAAAGTTGACCGTCAGCATGGTCGTGAAGACGCCCCCAAAGCCGTTTGGAAACCAGCCGTTGCGGGTGTAGTTGCTGAGCAACGGTGCCTGGGCGTGACCGTGCAGTGGGAGCCAGCCCACGATGGCAAGGCCGCCGAGTACGATGAAGGCAATGATGGCAAAGACTTTGATGCTGGCAAACCAGAATTCGGCTTCGGCAAACCAACGGACGGATAACGCGTTGACGGTGAAAATGACGACCATGAAGAGCAGGCTCCAGATCCAGGTCGCGACGTGCGGAAACCAGGTTTGCATGATCAGTCCGGCGGCGGTAAATTCGGAGCCGAGCGCGATCGTCCAGGTTAGCCAGTAGAGTACCGCCACCGTAAAGCCGGTCCCGGGACCAATGTAGCGCTTCGCGTAGACGTGAAAGGCGCCGGTGTAGGGCATGGCGACCGCTAATTCGCCGAGGCAGAGCATCACGAGGTATACCAGTAGGGCCCCAACCGAGTAGGCAAGCAGGGTGCCAATCGGCCCCGCTTCGTGAATCGTATAACCGGAACTGAGAAACAGTCCGGTCCCAATCACCCCGCCGAGGGAAATCATCAGCACGTGCCGTGACTCCATTTGCCGGCTAAGGTGGGTTTGTTTTGACATGGTTATTTAGCCTTCCTTACTTGCAAGATTGAGTTGATTAGAATAAGATGAGGAAATCGACAATGTTATTAGAATAACATACCTAACGGACGGAGGAAAACGAAAAAATGCAAGTTTCATCATTCCAATCAGCACTGCAACGGGGGCCAATCGTCTCGGATGGCGCCATGGCAACCGAGCTTGAAAAACGCGGCGTTGCAACCGATAGCGCGTTGTGGTCGGCGACCGCGATGCTCGACCACCCCGAAGCAATTACCGCGGTGCACCGCAGTTATTTTGAAGCGGGCGCTCAAATTGCGACGACCAATACTTACCAGGCCAACGTGCCCGCGTTTGTGAACGCCGGGATTGCGGCACCGCGTGCGCGCAAGTTGATCCAGCAGGCAGTCACGTTGGCGGACCAGAGTCGCGATGCTTACGTGGCGGCGCACCCCGAGCGCCCAGTTTGGGTGGCCGGCAGCATCGGCCCGTACGGCGCTTACTTGGCGGATGGTAGCGAATATACCGGCCACTATAACCTGGACGAGGTCGCGTATCAGGAATTTCACCGGGAGCGTCTCGAGCTAATTTTAACCAGTGGGGTTGATTTATTGGCCCTCGAAACCATGCCGAAGTTAAGTGAAGTGCAGGCGCTTACCCACCTGATCGACCAGACGTGGCCGCAGACGCCGTACTGGGTCAGCTTCAGCATCGCTGATCCAACCCACCTATCCGACGGGACGCCACTGGCGGAAGCGGCCAACTGGGTCGCGACCCAGTCGCACGCCGTGGCGGTCGGGGTCAACTGTACCGCGCTCGAAAATATTGAACCGGCGCTTAAAACGCTGGCCCAGGCGACGGACTTGCCACTGATCGTGTACCCGAACTCGGGTGACGAATACGATCCGCAGACTAAGACGTGGCAACCAACTGAGTTGAGTCACCAGTTTGATAGTTTCGTGCCGCGTTGGTTGGCAGCGGGGGCCCGGATTATTGGCGGTTGTTGTCGGACGACGCCGGCTGATATTGAAACGATTGCGGCGGAAGTGCAGTCGAATTAAAGTGAATTAATGAGGTTGAGGGATGCTTGCGGTCGTGGGACTGGGGCGTCCCTTTTTGAGTGCTTAGGGGACGCCGGTTATTATTGGAAATAATTAGTGATTTAGGCCTTGAAATGTAGCTTAACTTAAGCAGTCGATTTAACAGTTAAAAAAGCGCTTACGAAAGCGTATAATTATAGTTAAATTCGTTTATAATTAGGGTGATTTCCGTGAAATCGAAATGGGATGAGTTGCGAAGTCAAAATGCGGACGTTGTGCATGATATTCAGCAGTTGTCAGAGCGACAGCAAGTCTTAACTGATTATCAAGTTAACTTAAATCGGCAACAACTGGCCATTGCGCAAAAATATCAGCATAATTTTGATGGCTTGCAACAACTATTAAATGACCGTAAGGATTTGGCTACCGTTGCCTACAAAGTCGGGGATGCGGCTAGTCGGGTTAACGAAATCGTGGCTAAATATGCGGATGATTTTAAAACTGCTACTAAATTAAAGAAAAAGGATTTTATCTTTTTATTTACAGCAACAGCTTTACAGGTCGTACGTCAACTTGCCTTCTCAAAAGTTAATAATTATCGGTCGTCTGATCGTCTTGATGATCAAGCAGCTGCAAAGAAGGAAGGACATGGTGGTAAATATGATCGCAGTACCCGCGGTAGTGGCTATTATCACGCTACGTATGAAGAAATGGAGCATAATCCAGTACCC
Organism: Lactiplantibacillus modestisalitolerans; assembly: GCF_005405425.1. GTDB lineage: Bacteria > Bacillota > Bacilli > Lactobacillales > Lactobacillaceae > Lactiplantibacillus > Lactiplantibacillus modestisalitolerans. The sequence goes on from NZ_BJEA01000018.1 coordinate 9,433, forward strand.
TTTGACACTCAAAATGCTTCTTTTAATTTTGGCGAAAATTTAGGTGGTGGCTGGGGGCACCGTTTCCACACTCTGGGGCATGATCCAATTCTGGGCTGGATTTTTGGGACGGCTAATATTGCGACACGCACCGTTACCATGAGTGATATCGTGAGCTCTTACCATGTTCGTTATGGTCAGTATATGACTGGTAACCAGACATTATCGGTAAGACCAGGGGATTATTTTGCTGCCAGAGCGGACACTTATAAGGTACTTAAGTACGGCTTGGTAGAACCAGCGAAGCATTTGGATAATTGTATTCTGGCAGAGGCACTTTCCGTTGAGGCCCGTCACTTACATTCGGATATAAATTCAAAAGCTTCATTAAGTTTGCCGGGTCTTGAAGCTATGAGTCCAGAGTTTGCCGAAAAATTAAGTCGATATGGTCTAAATATGCATAATCTTACGATGGTTGGCGCGCAGGCTGGCGCTTCGGTTGCGATTAATACATTGGTTGCCATGATTCACCGACTCATGTATGACGCAGCGACGGACGGTGACGAACGACTTTACGAGGTGCGTACGCGTAAAATTATTAGTTACTCTAATATGATTGCTAGTGCCAGTAACGTTGTTTACGTAGCAGTGGCCTCAGCTTTCGGAAATGCGAATGCAATTAATAGCTTAGACATCGGGGGCTTGCTAGTCACCATCGTAACTGTCCTCCGTAACGGGAAGGTTCAAGAGGATATATTTGAAGAGTTTATGGCGAACCGCTGGTATCAAGAAATCATGGATTTATAAAAAAGGGGTATAAAAATGGGACTTTTTGGATTTGGTAAAAAGAAAGCATATAAAAATGGTATGGCGGATGGCGCTAAGCCATTCGAGGAAAAGTTTAATAAGTTGGGTGACCAAGTGTCACAGAATACTGAGCAAACTGAACAAAAACTCAATCAACTTGATGAATCGGTCAAACAATCGAATGAGAATTTACAACAAGCCACGAAAAACGCGCAAGCAGTCAATGATAATGTCCAAGCCATTAATCAAAAAGTAAATCAGCACGGACAAGTTATGGATGCCGTATTAGACTCACTCTCTACTAAGGAACGCTATGACCTATACCAGATTAATACTACTTACGATGTCAGCACTCTGGATGAAACTGAGCGCCAGCATTTAATTGGTTTACTCTATACTTTCAGTGGCGAATTCGATGTCAATGAGCTTCAACAAGAATACTTGCGCCACTTACAGGCTTACTTAAACGTGACGGAGCCGCAAATTGGCGTAAAAATTTCATCGATTGGTAACATTGATAGCTTGAGTACTCAAAAAATTTACTTGCAGGTCTTAATGGAATACGATTACTTAAATGATACTGAAAATTATCAGGACGAAACGTTAAGTGAATTCAGTGTTAATAAACATGATCGCGAAAAAATCGCGAATAACATTCAAAACATTGTGCAAGTGGTCGGTTTTAAAGGACTAATTGAAAAATATGGTTTAAAAGATATTGATGAAGTAAAAGCAGCTCAACTGGCAGCAGAAAAAGCACATGCCAAAATTGAAGCAGAAAAAAGGGCTTTTGAAGAAGAAAAGGCTAAATTCCTAGCTGAACAGGAAAAGAAGCAAGCCGAAGCAAAGGCTAAAAAAGAAGCAGATGAGAAAGCTAAACTTAGCAAAAAAAGGATTACTGCAATAGTTGATGCTCGATCAAAAGAATTGAAAGAGGCTCTTGCTCTTCATAAAAATGACTTGACATATGAAATTAATACGGTTCCTAGTCGTTTGTTCAATAAAAGTCTATTTCAGATTTGGAGAGCGACACCAGAAGAAAGAGAAAATATTTATAATTGGATTGATGATGCTGATGCTATTTCCTACGCGGGACAATTTCCAATCACAGTTCCGAATAATTTGGTTCCTGACGACTTAATTTTTGCTTTAAGCACACGTTATATCTATGATATTTCAAAACTGTTTATTTTTAATGATGGAACAGTTATGTACGTTCAGTCAAAAACTGATAATTCAAATTTTAATCAAAAAACTTTTTTTGCTAATTGGGATTTTCTTAAAAGTATAGCGTCTTCTGATTCTCAGTTGATATTTACCGGTTATCTTAATGCGCCTTATGGGGCTGAAGAGTTATTTTCTCATGATATTCCAAAAAAATTTGAGACTGTACAAACACTGCCAGATGGCGCAAATGGAAATAGACTAAAAGATTCAATGACGGTTCAACAATTGATTTTTAACATCAAGGATATTAAAAAAACGTCTGAAGTTAAACAGGATAATATTAGCAACAATGAATCTATGCAAATCACTTTAGAAAGTGGTGAAGCTTTTTATCTGATAGGTGAATTACAATATATTAGCGAATCTGGTATTTTTAATAAGAATTATACTCACCATTTTTACTTTAAACTTATTTCAAAATTATTAAATGATATTAAAGATGACCTTCAAAAATCATAACAGCAGTCAATACGAATTAATTGAACAAGTTGCTGGTGATTCAAAATGATTTATGCTACTGTGTCTTGGTGTATAAGCCTATACAAGATAGGAAATGGGTCTGTTAAATGGTAACGGTATTTGCCGTTAAAGTCTGAATCTTTCCATAGTAAAAGCGCTGAGGCTGCCTCAGCGCTTTTACTAGTATAGCAACAACATCAACGCCAACTGCACCCCGACGTTCATAAATAGGTGCCAGCGGGTGCGGCCCATGAACTGCTGACTAAACCAGACCGCGATGGCAATGGCAATCGCCAGCATCGTTTGCCAGGACAGCGGCTGGAGGAAAATTGTTAACACCAGGATGATTCCAGTCACGGCCGAAACTAGCTGGTTGATTTGGCGTTCGTGACTGAAACTGGGCACGTAGAGGAATACGTAGCTGGCCAGTAGTGGCGTTAGTTGCCAGAGAAAGGTCGTTGATAAGTAATTATTTTGTAAATCAAACACCGCGACCGGCACCGTAAAGGACATAACCACGCTAAACACGACCAGGCCGAAGTAGTTCTGCATGCCGAACCGGGGGACGGCCATGACGAATAACCAGGCGCTCCCTGTCAGTAGTAGGTAAAGGAGTTCTGATTCCCGGGCAATGATGTTTGTGAATGCAAACGCCACCGAGATTCCGATGGCGACTAGGCACCACTGCGGTGAAATGTGATGATCTAAAATGATAAAAACGGCGGCCGAAATCGCTAACGTGTAACCAATTAACGGTAGTTGCGCGGCTGAAAACTGCGCGGTTTCAAAGGAGCGGCCGTAATCGAGCGCGGCCCACCAACTAACGATACTTTGCAGCAGCGTAAAAACGATCAGCCCGAGGTAGTTGCGGTTGAGCTTTATTTTTCCAATCCGAATCATAAGCCAACATCTTTCTTCATAATGTAATACGTTTATCGTACCGGTCGGGCGCGGGGGCGTCAATCTTTTCTGAAGAATCTTTTAAAAAAGCCTAGATTGTGATACGCTAAAAGGGTTATGAGCCGTTCCCGAAAGGATAAGTTAGTTAATTTTGGCCCGGTGCCAAAGCTTACTTAGATGCCTTGTAACCGAATTTGTTAAGGGGGAATTTACAATGAGTGAACGACACTTATTCACATCTGAATCCGTCTCAGAGGGCCATCCGGATAAAATCGCTGACCAGATCAGTGACGCCATTTTAGATGCAATGTTAGAACAAGATCCACAAGCGCGGGTTGCCGTTGAAACGTCCGTTACGACCGGGTTAGTCCTAGTCTTCGGTGAAGTTTCCACTAAGGCTTACGTTGATATTCAAAAGGTCGTGCGCGATACGATCAAGTCGATTGGCTACGTTGATGGTCAATATGGCTTTGATGGTGATAACTGCGCCGTCCTAGTTTCATTAGACGAACAGTCACCAGACATCGCCCAAGGGGTCAACGACTCCCTGGAAACGCGTGAAGGTGACGGTGATCCGTTGGACCAAATTGGTGCCGGTGATCAGGGGATGATGTTTGGCTACGCCATTAACGAAACCCCAGAATACATGCCGCTCCCAATCGCATTGAGCCATCGCTTGATGCGTAAAATTGCGGCACTGCGGAAGGACGGGACCATTAAGTGGTTACGGCCAGACGCAAAGGCCCAAGTGACGGTTGAATACGATGAAAATAATCAACCGCAACGGGTCGACACGGTCGTGGTTTCAACCCAACACGATCCCGACGTTGAATTACCAACGATTCGGCAGACCATCATTGATCAATTAATCAAGCAGGTGATTCCAGCCGAATTGTTAGATGATCAGACCAAGTACTTGGTCAACCCAACTGGCCGCTTCGTTATTGGTGGCCCCCAGGGTGACGCCGGCTTAACGGGTCGTAAGATCATCGTGGATACTTACGGTGGCTTTGCCCATCACGGTGGCGGGGCCTTCTCCGGTAAGGACGCCACTAAGGTTGACCGGTCTGCCAGTTACGCGGCGCGTTACATTGCCAAAAACGTGGTGGCGGCCGGCTTAGCGGACCAAATCGAAGTCCAACTAGCCTACGCCATCGGGGTGGCGGAACCCGTCTCGGTTGCCGTCGACACTGCGGGCACCGGTAAAGTTAGCAACGAGGCGCTAATCAAGGCGATTCGCAAGCACTTTGACTTACGGCCAGCCGGCATTATTAAGATGCTGAACTTACGGCGGCCCATCTACCGGCAAACGGCGGCGTACGGCCACTTTGGTCGGACCGACATCGACTTACCGTGGGAACACACGGACAAGGTCGACGCCTTGAAAGCTGAATTTAACTAAAAGATATGAATGGTGATCTCCGTATATATAGGAGTGATCCGCTTTCTAAGCGGCCTTCCGGGGTCGCTTTTTTGTTAGGGCAAATTGGCGCTTGCCGAAGTTGGTCGGAAACGATTATAATGAAAGCATTTCAAAAAGAATGGGGTATTTGTATGGGGGAGAAAATCCGCTTTAACCGCGGACGTCAATTTACGGGTTACTGGTTAACCGGTGGGCTAATTGCAGTGATCGTAGCCTTTGCGCTGCTATTTGTAACCGCCAGCCCGTTAAGTCAGGGTAATCCGTGGGTGGATAGTAACGCAATGCTGTCGGTGGGTCACTATTGGTTAGAAGGGCACGTACCGTTCAGAGATTTTTTTGAACAACGCGGCCCGGTCATGTACGCTTACTACTTGGTGGCCAATTTAATTCACGGGCAGGGTTACTTGGGCCTGTTTGTGATTGAGGTACTGAACTTAGTAGCGCTGTGGTGGCTAACGGTTCGGTGGCTCGGCTTGTACTGGTCGCAAAAGCCAGTTTTGATTCGGGTTAGCGCACTAATAGTGCCGCTACTACTGGTGGGGGCGTTTTCGTTTGAAACCGGCGGCTCACCGGAGGAGTTTGCGGGTGCCTGGATGTTACTGGCCCTGTTTGCGTTTGCGGCGTGGAAACGGCAAGTTTGGTCGGCCTGGCGCAGTGGCATCGTCATTGGGGTGGCGTTTGCACTGGTTTTTTGGATGAAGTATTCATTAGTGGGACCGTGGGTCGCGTTAGCGCTCGTGGGCCTCGGTTGGTTAGTTTATTTTCAAGACTGGCGGGCAGCTTGGCGCTTAGCGCTAGGCGCGTTAGCCGGCGTTGCCGTGGTTTCCGGCGTGATTTTAAGTTACTTTGCCTTGGTGGGCGGCTTACAAGCGTTAATTGACGTTTACTTTGTCACCAACTTAACGGCGTACGGGCAGGGGTATCAGGGACCGCTCGCAACGGCCTGGCGTTCAGTTCAGGTTTTAATGTTGGGTTGGCAGCACCATCCGCACCTGTTCGACGGCCTGGTACTGGCGCTTATTTACCAGTTCTGGGGGCAACGCCGGTACTGGTTAGTGGGTGAAAGTCTGGTCATTGGGCTCTTGACGGCCATCCTGGCCTTTTGGTCGGGGGGCAACGACGTTTACCTGTTCATTCCGCTCATTTTACTTATGAGTTGGCTGTTCGCCCTATGTTTAGTCGATTTACTGAACGCGGCGAGTCGGAAAGTGGCCCTCGGCGTGGTCGGACTACTGGTGGCGGTCCTGTTCGTTTTACCGAAATGGACTAATCCGTTCGCTACGGCCGCCCCGTACGTCTGGGAAACTGAACGGCCAGTTGCTGCACAACTGGCGCAAGCGGTTCGGGCGGATGGTCATCGCCAGCCACGCCTGTTATACTATAATACGCTGGACTGGGGCGTGGGCCGCTACGTCCGCTTGCGGTTACCGAACTATATTTTTGAACATACGAACGTTGATGACCAAAAATATCCGCGCCAACCGCAAGCCTTACGGGCCCAAGTGAAGCATCAGTCGCCGGAATACGTTGTGTGGGGCCTGACGTGGGGGACGCCGCCGGTTGATTTAACTGACCGCGCGGCTATCTTAGCCCGGCTCCCCAAGGAATTGCGGCAAAATTATCAAGTTATCAAAGTGGCCAGCATGCCCCTACCGCAACAAGCGGCAATGGGCATCAGTTCGGCCAGTGCCAACCAGCTCGTACTTTTACGTGCGCGCCGGTTAGCGCGTTAGTCTGTAGGTACTCGACGATAAAAGCGACCTGATTTAACCGGGTCGTTTTTTTGCGGCCTGAAACTGAACTGAACACTGTTTTTTTAGGGAGGAAGAACGAACATGCAACAACGAAAAACCAACGTGATGGCAGTCACGGTGGCAATTTACGTCGCTACTTTTATGAGTGCGATTGAGGGAACCATCGTTTCGACGGCCCTGCCGACAATCGTCGGGGACCTGCACGGGGTGTCGCTGATGAACTGGGTCTTTTCGATTTACTTACTGACCAACGCCATGATGACGCCAATTTATGGTAAGTTGACCGATTTAGTCGGCCGGAAGCCGGTCATGCAAACCGGATTAATTATTTTCATTATCGGGTCAATGATGAGTGGCTTGTCTAACTCGATGCCGGTCTTGATTTTCTGGCGGGCAATTCAAGGAATTGGGGCCGGAGCGTTAATGCCGGTGTCGATGACGATTATTGCCGACATTTATTCGTTTGAACGTCGGGCCAAAGTACTGGGTTTCAACAGCTCGGCCTGGGGCATCGCGTCGGTGCTGGCACCGCTTATCGGGGGCCTGATCGTCGACCGTCTCAGCTGGCACTGGATTTTCTTCATCAACGTCCCGGTCGGCCTGATCACGCTTTTCTTATTCCAATTTTACCTGCGTGAACCACGCCGCCACAATGACGTCAAGGTCGATTACCTCGGCAGTTTCTGGTTAATGCTCTTTTTACTCTGCTTAATGCTCAGTTTTCAACTGCTCGGAAACGCAACCATCAGTTGGACGGCCGTCCTTTTAGCGTGGCTCGTTAGTGGGGTGAGCCTCTGGTGCTTTATTCGTCGTGAAAACCATACGGATGAGCCGGTTATTTCAATGAACCTGTTCAAAAACCGCACCTTCGTCATTCAAAACGCGGTGGCCGCACTGGTCAGCGGTTTCTTGATGGCCGTCGAAGTCTACATTCCGACTTGGACGCAGGGGATTCTAGGCGTCCCGGCCTCGCTGGCGGGGTTTGCGGTTACGCCCAGTTCATTAATGTGGATCGTTGGGTCGTTTGTCACCGGCCGGCTACTTGCCAAGTGGGCGCCGCGCCGCATCCTTTTCCTGAGCCTAGCGTTCATTCTGGTCACGAGCATCTGCCTGGCGCTACTGCCCGTCAGCACGCCGTTCATGTGGTTCTTCCTGATTACGGCCATTGGCGGGATCGGCTTTGGGATTACCATCACCGCAACGACCGTGACGTCGCAACACCTGGTGCCCGCCGAACACGTCGGCGTGGCGACCTCGTTTAACACGCTGAGCCGAACGATTGGTCAAACGCTGATGATTTCCGTTTTCGGAATTGCCCTCAACGTCGGCATGAACCAGGGAATCGCCCAACATCACGGCACCACGATGGGAATGCTGAACAAACTGATCAACCCGAAAACGGCGACGAGTTTGCCAAGTGACCTGCTACCAACGTTGCGCGGTATTCTCTATACCGGTTTGCACTGGGTTTACTGGATTGGCTTGGCGCTGGTCGTACTCGCCATCCTCGTCAACTGGTTGGATCGCGGTCCGCAACTAACGGCCGCTCAGCACGCAGAAAAATTGAATCATTTGAACGAAAAACTGAAGTCGCACGAATAGCTGTGGCTGTTCAGTTTCTAAGTCAATAAAAATGACCCCTGCGATTTTTTTCGTAGGGGTCATTTTTGGAAGTGGCGGTGATGGGCAAGCAACCGCATTGAATCCTAACCAAATAGCGCGGTTAGGATAAAAATGATGCCAAGTACTGTGATAACAATGGTGAGTAGCGTGATGGCAACGGACCAGAGGGACTTTAGCGCGTTCGCAAGATGATCGATGAGCTTAAACATTAGCGTACCTCCGATAGGAAATAGGTGTGAAGCTGAGTAATTCTACAAGCTGCGGTTGGATACCGGCGATTGGGGTCGAAGTGGCGGATGAAAAGGGGTGGCCCCGCGTATGCGGGAAATATGATATATGAAATAGCACTAAAATGGCACCAACAGGATCACCCCCGCATACGCGGGGAACACTTAAGCGCGACAGTTCGATTGATGTAGTCGGGAGGATCACCCCCGCATACGCGGGGAACACGTAAAGCGTTGTCGTTCGCGCTTCATGGTGCTGGGATCACCCCCGCATACGCGGGGAACACTGAACGCTGGTATGGGCTTTTATAACGAAATTAGGATCACCCCCGCATACGCGGGGAACACAGCGTCAACGCGGTAAAGCAACTTTCCAAATCAGGATCACCCCCGCATACGCGGGGAACACGCCGGCTTTGCGGTTGAATCTAATGAATAATCAGGATCACCCCCGCATACGCGGGGAACACAAGGTTGGTCGCATTGGCGAGGAACAACACCCGGGATCACTCCCGCATACGCGGGGAACACGCAATGCTAGCTTTTTTATAAGTCTCATACCAGGGATCACCCCCGCATACGCGGGGAACACGAACGGTTAACGCCGTAAGTCATAAAGCCGGTAGGATCACCCCCGCATACGCGGGGAACACTTTCCAAACGAGAACAATGTTATGATATAATCAGGATCACCCCCGCATACGCGGGGAACACCGCCCTAGTCCGTGGTGTACGATAAACTTGTAAGGATCACCCCCGCATACGCGGGGAACACTTTACGGTGGAACGCAAGACGGAAATAAATTTAGGATCACCCCCGCATACGCGGGGAACACTTATTCCATTTAGAAATTGAACCGTTTGTAAAGGGATCACCCCCGCATACGCGGGGAACACCTAAAAGGGTGCACTAACCCCACTAGTAAGTTAGGATCACCCCCGCATACGCGGGGAACACCGCCCTAGTCCGTGGTGTACGATAAACTTGTAAGGATCACCCCCGCATACGCGGGGAACACGGTGCATTGCAAGCCGGACAATTAACAATATTAGGATCACCCCCGCATACGCGGGGAACACATCAGCGGGTTATCGCCCCAAACGTACTTGTGGGGATCACCCCCGCATACGCGGGGAACACACTAAAAAAATCCCGTAATATCAACGTTTTAATATTTCGATATCGGCGTTTTTTATTAAGTTGATCCGGACCCACGCTCTTATTATACCGAAAGTAACCGCTTTATTAAGTTAAAATGACTAGAATTTTATAAAAAAATCCAGCTACCGACTCAATCGGCGCTGGATTTTACTAATTTGTAGGTTGCTGATGACGAGCACGCTTCTGAATCGCTAATAAGTAGGGTGGCTGGTGAATTTGGTTCACAAAGCTGTACTGCAACACCTGAAATTCATGCTGATTAAGTTGCTGTACGTGTTCCCACAGGGCATCGGCCTCGTCTTGACCACCCGGATGACCGGTGTAGACCATCAATAAGACGAGCCCGTTTGGTGTTAAGCGTTGCTCGACCGCTTCAACGGCGGTTAAGGTGGTTGGAGCCGTCGTGACCACCGTTTTATCACCGCCCGGTAAGTAGCCGAGGTTAAACACCGCGCACTTGACCGCGGCCTCGGCGGGTAAAACTTGGGCGATGGTTTCGTGGCCCGCTTGCGTTAGGGTCGTCTGTTGGCTGAGCTGCTCGGCAGCGAGGGCCTGACGGGTGTTTTCAATCGCCGTGGCCTGAATGTCGAAGCCGTAGACGTGGCCGCTGGGACCAACCAGCTTGGCAAGGTAAACGGTGTCGTGGCCGTTGCCGACCGTTGCGTCAATGACGGTGTCGCCGGGATCGACGGCCTGATTAATTAAAGTATGACTAAAAGCTAAGGCTGAACTGAGTTGGATAATGAATCACTCCCAAAAACCAACTTGAATTTATTTTCTGAACTGAACAGGACCTGTTCGGTGACCGCGACTGAGGCGGGTGCTTGCGTATAGTAGCAAGCTACCGAGCATTGCGCCACCGAGTACGTCGCTGGGATAGTGGACGCCAACGATGACCCGACTGACGAGCATTAACCCGATGAGCACTACCCCGGTGCCGAGCAACCACCGCCGAACCGCGGGCCGTTTAAGTAGGTCGTACGCGATGACGAGTAGGCTCCCAATTAAAACGGTCGTCGTGGTGGCATGCCCACTGGGGTAACTGAACCCGCCAATATTTGTGAGCCGCCAAGCAGTGGGCCGGGGCCGCTGGATAAGCTGCTTGATCCAGTAATTACCGCAGGCCGCTAACAACCAGGTATTAAGCCAAAAAAAGAGCGCTGAGCGCGGGTGGCGGCCAACGATTAAGGCCAATCCAATGACTAAGGTAATTAAAGTCACGGAGTGGGGGTTGCCAAACAGGGTGTAAGTCAGCATGGCTTGTTGAAACCACTGTGGCGAGTGGTGCAGGGCCAGGGCGACGTGGTGATCAAAGCTCGTGAGCCAGTCCGCACGTTGCCAGACTGACCAGCTCCAAAAGAGCCAAAATAATAGTAAAGCGAGCATGCCTCCATCACGGCGGTGCCAATTAAAGGACATCCCGTCACCTCCGATAAATACTTTGTTGTGCTTATTATAGCATTGTTCATTATATTTTTTATTAGGGGGCACATGCAAGTCTTTCGATTTTACGGGTTAGCGCTTGAAAAAGCGGGCGGGGTTTGCTACGATGAGAACAATAACTTTACGACTCTGAGAAGGATCAGTAAGTTTGCGTGTTTTTAAGAAACGCCGTGGTTGATGAAAACGGGGATTCACGCGAACTGAACTCACCTTCGAGTTTTCCGGCTGAACCAACGTAGGGCGGACGTGTTTTCGCGTTAAGAAAGTCAAGAGGCCACGGCAACGTGGAATCATAGGTGGTACCGCGGAACCCGTTTTCGTCCTATAAGTCATGCTGACTTATGGGATTTTTTAGTTTAACGGCCAAGTTGAACTGAACGGAGCGAACCGCCGGGGGCGTTTATGCGGCTTTTTGACCGGGAATAAGTCCTCCTGTTCAGAGTTGTTCAGTCAGCACAGTCGCAATGCTAGCTTACATAAATAGGTAGCAAGAAAGGGGCAACATTATGGCATACAACCATAAGGTCATTGAACGTAAATGGCAACATTATTGGAAAGAAAACAAAACGTTTAAGACGCTAGATACAACCGACAAGAAGAAATACTACGCCTTAGACATGTTCCCGTACCCGTCTGGTCAAGGGTTACACGTGGGACACCCGGAAGGTTACACCGCAACGGATATTATGTCCCGTTTCAAGCGGATGCAAGGTTACAACGTTTTACACCCAATGGGGTGGGATGCGTTCGGTTTGCCAGCTGAACAGTACGCTTTGAAAACGGGGCACAACCCGAAGAACTTTACGGCCCAAAACATTAAGAACTTTAAGCGCCAAATCCGCTCGTTAGGTTTCTCTTACGATTGGGACCGGGAAATCAATACGACCGATCCGTCTTACTACAAGTGGACCCAGTGGATTTTTGAACAACTCTACAAGCGCGGGCTGGCCTATGAATCCGAAACCTTAGTTAACTGGGCGCCGGACATGATGGGTGGGACCGTCGTCTCTAACGAAGAGGTTGTTGACGGCAAAACTGAACGCGGCGGCTACGATGTTTACCGCGTTCCAATGAAGCAGTGGAGTTTGAAAATCACGGCCTACGCTGACCGCTTGATTGACGACTTAGACGACATTGACTGGCCTGAAAACATCAAGGAACAGCAACGTAATTGGATTGGCCGTTCCGTTGGCGGTTCCATTAAGTTCAAAGTGGCGGGGCAAGCCGACGACGTTCAAATCGAAGTCTTCTCGACCCGTCCGGACACGTTATTCGGTGCGAGCTACATGGTCTTGGCGCCTGAACACGAACTCGTTGACCAATTAACGACGCCTGAACAAGCGGATGCCATCAAGGCTTATAAGGAAAAGATTGCGACTAAGTCCGACCTTGAACGGACTGATCTGAACAAGGACAAGACCGGGGTCTTCACTGGTAGTTATGGGATCAACCCCGTAAACGGCGAAAAGTTACCAATTTGGATTGCCGATTACGTGCTTGCGTCATACGGCACTGGGGCCATCATGGCCGTACCAGCGCATGACGATCGCGACTTTGAATTTGCCAAGAAGTTTGACTTGCCAATTAAGCCGGTCATTGCGGGCGACAACGACTATGATCAACAAGCTTATACCGGCGACGGCGAACACATTAATTCTGACTTCGTCAACGGCCTAGACAAGCAGGCCGGAATCGATAAGATGATCGACTGGTTAGAAGCCCACCATTGTGGCGCAAAGAAGGTCAATTACCGCTTGCGGGACTGGATTTTCTCCCGGCAACGGTATTGGGGCGAACCAATTCCCGTTATTCATTGGGAAGATGGCGAAACTACGCTGGTTCCAGAAGATGAATTACCACTCCGCTTACCAGCAACTAAGAACCTGGAACCATCCGGGACTGGCGAAAGCCCGTTAGCTAACATTGACGACTGGGTTAACGTGGTTGATGAAAACGGCCGGAAAGGGAAGCGCGAAACCAACACGATGCCACAATGGGCCGGGAGCTCCTGGTACTTCTTGCGTTACGTTGATCCGCACAATCCGGACGCCTTAGCTGACTTTAATAAGTTGAAGTACTGGTCACCAGTTGACTTGTACGTTGGCGGAGCCGAACACGCCGTCTTGCACTTGCTATACGCGCGGTTCTGGCACAAGTTCCTCTACGACTTAGGGGTCGTTCCAACCAAGGAACCCTTCCAGAAGTTGGTTAACCAAGGCATGATCCTAGGGGACAACCACGAAAAGATGTCCAAATCACGGGGCAACGTGGTTAACCCGGATGACATCGTGGACCAATATGGGGCCGACACATTACGGCTTTACGAAATGTTCATGGGGCCGTTGGAAGCTTCGATTCCGTGGAGTACCGATGGTTTACACGGTGCCAACAAGTGGATTGAACGAGTTTGGCGCCTAATTATTGATGACAATAACCGCGTTCGCGATCGGGTTACGACCATTAACGACGGCAAGTTAACCAAGGTTTACAATGAAACCGTCAAGAAGGTCACCGAAGATTACGAAAACATGCGCTTTAACATTGCCATCTCACAAATGATGGTCTTCGTTAACGAAGCCTACAAAGTGGACGATTTACCAATCGTTTACATCGAAGGCTTTGTAAAGATGCTGTCACCAATCGTGCCACACTTGGCCGAAGAATTATGGCAACTGTTGGGTCACGACAACACGATTACCTACGCTAACTGGCCAACTTATGATGAATCGAAGTTGGTTGAAAGTACCGTTGAAATCGTGCTCCAAGTTAACGGTAAAGTGCGTTCACACGCAACCGTTGCTAAGGAGACCGGGAAAGACGAACTTGAAAAGCTCGCCTTGGCCGATGAAAAAATTCAAGAATTTACCGCTGGCAAGACGGTTCGCAAGGTCATTGCGATTCCGGGTAAGCTGGTTAACATCGTCGCTAACTAGCGATTAATTCTAAAAATAAAATAATTAAAACAGGGTCCCCAAGTCGGTTAGCTGACTTGGGGACCCCGTTTTGATTTAGAAACCGCCAAACGAGATGGAAAGGGAAATTAGCCCAGTGGCGATAAAGTAGTTTCGGATGTTGGTATCGTCGTACTTACCGGCTTCGACGTCGGTTTGAATCTGATTATAGAACTGAACTAGAACCGCGGGCACGTCGTGATGGGCAACGTAACGCTGCGAAATCGCGTGCGAAAGGTCGGAAACGACCTTGCCGAAGTCCTCATCTTGATTCAAACGGTTAGCCGCAGTCAATAACATGGTGCGTAGTGCGGGATTCCGCTTAATTTCCGGCTCTTGATATAAGTGGCTAAGTTGTGTAATAAAAGCGTTCAGTTTTTCATCGGTCATGTAGTTGTCCCCCTATATGTACATTGACTTTAAGCATAGCGCAGCCGATTGGAAAGTCAAGTCGGGGGCGGTTTGCGCGCTGACCTAACAAAGGGGCAATCAGCCGTTGCTTTTGGGCGCGTCTCTGGGCACTTCACGGTAGGATAAAGTTGGCCCCTAAGTTGAACTGAACAACCTGGAAAAGTGGACATCCGTTAAAGTTCGGTTAAACTCACGTGGAAGTTCGGATTTGGATTGCAACTTAGGGGTATTTCATCTAAAATAGTTAAGATTGAACTAAGAAAGTGGGTTACAAACATGTCTGAGGAACCAAAAGCGAAGCAGTCGCAGGCTGGACACGTGAATTCGGAAGCTGAAGCGCGCCAAAAGATGGTTCGCGGGTCGGCTTGGATGACGGCGGGGAGCATGTTTTCCCGCATTCTCGGTGCGTTGTACGTTATTCCCTGGGTGCTCTGGATGGGCAGCGATTATACCCAAGGGAACGCGCTGTACGCGAAGGGGTATAATATTTATAGTTTCTTCCTCCTCATCGCGATTGGTGGGATTCCATCCGCCATTTCGAAACAAATTTCAGAATATAATGCTATGAATGAATACGCCGTGGGACAACGGCTCTTTAAACGCGGCCTGTTATTGACCGCAGCCTTTGGGATTGCCGGCGGCGCGATCATGTGGTTCGGCGCCAAGCCAATTGCCGTTATCTTTGGGGGGAGCGACCCGAACGTCATTCCAGTGTTAAAAGCGCTGGCCATCGCGCTAGTGATCATTCCATCAATGTCGCTAACCCGGGGCTTCTTTCAGGGTTACCAAGAAATGGCACCCTCGGCCATTTCGCAGTTCGTGGAACAAGTTTTCCGGGTCCTGTACCTCTTAGGGGCGACCTACTTTATTATGCGGGTTCAACGCGGTGACTGGTTCAACGCGGTAACACAATCAACGTTCGCAGCCTTTATCGGGGCGGCGGCGAGTCTGTTACTGTTGGCGTGGTACTACTACCGAAAACGCCCTGAACTGAACGCTCTGGCTGAACAAAGTGAAAACCAACTCGTGATTCCCGTTTGGAAGCTGTTCAGAGACATCATCGTGCAGGCGATTCCGTTTATCGTAGTTGATACGGCCACGACCGTCTTCAACTTACTGGATCAAGCGACGTTCCAGCCAATGATGAAGCTGGCCTACCACTTAGGGGTGGATCAAATTAACACTTTGTACGCCTACTTTGCGTTCAATGCGAACAAGTTAGTTATGATCATCGTGTCGTTAGCGTCGGCGATTGCCGTCACGGTCGTGCCGCTTTTATCCGAATCGTTAGCGAGCCACAACATGCGCAACATCCGGAAACAATTGGAAGATTCGATTATTTTATTCCTCTTTATCATGATTCCAGGAGCGATGGGGATGGCCGCGGTAGCCCAACCACTGAACACCCTGTTTTATAGTTACGACCAAATCGGCACGTTGATTCTACAAATTGCGGCTTTTACCGCCATCTTGCTCGGCCTGTTCACGGTGGTTTCAGCCCTGATGCAAGGACTTTCGCGGAATCGCGACATTATCCGCTTTTATCTGATTGGTTTGCTGGTCAAAATTATTGTCCAGTGGCCATGTATTTACTTCCTCTCGACGGCCGGTCCGCTCGTGGCGACCGCCATCGGGATGGCCGTTGCCAGCATGATGGCGATGTACGATTTGGAACGGAATTTCGGGATTCGTTACGTGAAGATTTTACCGAAAGTAAACCGAATCTTGATGTATTCCATTTTGACGTACATTACGGCTCGCGTGCTCGTATACGGCTTAAACTTCATTTTTAACGAACAAAGTAAGTTCCAATCACTGATCATCGTGCTGGTGGCCGTGGCTGCGGGTGGGTGCGTCTACGCGTACTTTGCCCTCAAGTCGCACCTTGCGGACATGATGATTGGTAGTCGGGCCGCCGGTTTACGGCGAAAACTACGAATTAAGTAGGTGAATTATGCGAATTGACAAATATTTACACGCGATGCGAATCGGGACGCGCACGCAGGTTCGACGGCTGATTAAAGACGGTCACGTGACCGCAAACGGTGAGCCGGTCTTGTCTGGCAAGCAACAGGTGACCCCAGGTAATGACGAGGTCGCCCTCGATGATGAACCCGTGCGCTACCAAGAATACTTCTACTACGTGTTAAACAAACCAGTGGGCGTCATTACCGCAACCACCGATGCAAGTGCGAAAACCGTGATGGACTTGTTCAATACGACTGATTTTCGGGACGACTTATTTCCAGTTGGGCGATTAGATAAGGATACCGAGGGGGTGCTGTTGATCACCAATGACGGCGCCCTAGCACACGCCTTGCTCGCACCAGCACACCACGTTACTAAGATTTACGAAGCTGAGGTGACTGGCGAGATCACTGCCGACCAAGTTGCGGGCTTTAACGACGGCTTGATCTTAAAGGACGGGACGCAGCTCCAACCTGCTGAGGCTGAGATTGTGGCCTTTCATGAAATTGAAAACTTTACGACGGTCCGAATCAAGATTCACGAGGGTAAGTATCACCAGGTGAAACGGATGATTGGGACGCTGGGGGAACGGGTCGTTGAGTTGCGCCGAACTGCCTTTGGACCGCTAACGTTGCCGGTTGGCTTGATGGCCGGTAATTACCGGGCGTTGACGGAGACGGAGTTGGCGGAGCTGAGGAAGGTTGTCAGAGTGTGAAGCCCAGCGGGTTGATGCTGAGCACTGCCTAGACAGCGGCATGACGCGGTGTTTGCGTTGTGCCGCTGTCGTAGCAGGCGCAGGCATCAGCTGGGCTGAACACGTTTCGGCTATAAAGCATGGGAGCGCCCGGGTTTGGCGATGGCGACTTAGCGTAGCAAGCGCAGATGCCAGTCGGACCGAACACGTTTCGGCTATAAAGCATAGAAGCGACGCGGTGTTTGCGTTGTGCTGCTGTCGTAGCAAGCGCAGGCATCAGCTGGGCTGAACACGTTTCGGCTATAAAGCATGGGAGCGCCCGGGTTTGGCGATGGCGACTTAGCGTAGCTAACCGCAGGACCATGCTAGCTCGAACACGTTTCAGCTATAAGGCATTTAAAAACAGCAAACGAGGCGGTGACAAGGAAAATGTCACCGCCTCGTTTTAACTATTCTTGGTTCTATGAGTTGTGATGTTGATCTGCTGGCGGCAACCTCAACACCAATTGGTACAGCACCTGACTAATAACAGTAGGGGTCTACTTAATCTTGGGCAACGCTCATTCGGTGCATATACGCTGGCAGCGCCGCGCTAATTTGCGTCGGCAAAACCACGTAGCGGGTCCGCGCTAAATCGTCTGCAATCGCACTGTGGAGGTAGACCGCGCTCAAAATTGCGTTAGTGAAATCGGTAAATTGGGCCACAAAGCCGCCAACCATCCCAGCTAACGTATCACCCATGCCACCAGTCGCCATCGCCGGCGTGCCGCCCGGATTACGCCACGCTTGTTGATCCGTATAAACGGTGGTGTGGTGGGCTTTCACGACCGCCACGACGCCTAACTTTTGTTGGGCCCGCTGGTTGGCCGCCGGTGTTTGTTCGGCGATTGGAATCCCACTTAAGCGTTGCCACTCCATCTGGTGGGGTGTCACCACGATGGGTAAGTCCGGCAAGGCTTGGGGGTCGGCCGCTAACAGTGTCAACGCCGAGCCGTCGATCACCAGTCGCTGGGGGGCTTGTAACGTGCTTAAAGCGGCGGTCAAGCAACCTTGGGCCACCACGTCCGTGCCCAGGCCAGGGCCAATCACCACGACGTCCATTTTCGGCAGGAGTGCCAACAAGGTCGTGGTGGCGCGGTAGTCGACGATCATCGCCTCTGGTAGCCGTGCGTGCAAGCTGGCGAAGTTGCTGGGGGCGGTTGCGACGGTCACCAGGCCAGCACCGCTATAAACGGCGGCGGTCGCTGCCATGATAATGGCCCCGCCGAATTGGTCGTTACCGCCAATCAGCATGACCCGACCATAATCGCCCTTATGCGAGTTGGCCGGTCGGCGTTTAATTGTGTTTTGAACCAAATTAGTTGTAATCGTTTGCATCTTATCACTGACTTTCATGCGTTTACATCGAGTATAGCACGCGCGCGTTGCTTTCGATTATTAACTTACGGCGAGCTATGCTAAAATTAAGGTAATCACAATGTGGGAGGAATAAACAAATGACAATTGATTGGCAAAAAGAAGCGGCCAACCGCAAAGACGATTATTTAGCGGATTTAACGACCATGCTTCGCGTTCCAAGTTTTCGAGATGATAGTCAAGCCACCCCAGACGCACCCTTAGGACCCGGTCCCAAGCAAGCGTTGACGACCTTCTTGGCATTAGCTGAACGGGACGGCTTTAAGACCAAAAATATTGATAACCTCGTCGGTTACGCCGAATACGGCGAGGGTGACGAAACCTTAGCGGTACTCGCGCACGTTGACGAAATGCCGGCTGGCAACGGTTGGGACACTGATCCGTTCGAACCAACCATTAAGGACGGTAAGTTGTATGCGCGTGGTGCTTCGGACGACAAGGGCCCCGGTATGGCCGCTTATTACGGACTCAAAATCGTTAAGGAACTCGGTTTGAAACTGAATAAAAAGGTCCGCTTCATCGTCGGAACCGACGAAGAAAGCAATTGGACCGGGATGAAACGCTACTTTGAAGTGGAACCCGCACCAACGTTAGGCTTTTCACCCGACGCTGAATTTCCACTGATCAATGGTGAAAAGGGGAACGTTAGCCTGCAAGTTCACTTTGGTACCAGTGATACGGGTGCGGATCAATTGCTTTCCTTTGATTCGGGGCTACGAGAGAACATGGTTCCCCGGGAAGCCGTCGCGGTCGTGACAACGGCCAATGCGACACAAATGACGAGCGCCTTCAACGCATTTTTGGACCAACAACCAGTAACTGGTGAAGTTAAGTCCGTCGCGGACGGACTACAATTTGAAGTCATTGGGAAGGCCGCTCACGGAATGGAACCGCGTAACGGAATCAATGCCGGGACCTACTTGGCTACGTTCTTAAGTCAGTACGCGTTTGCTGGCGACGCTGGTAACTTCTTAACTTTCATTGCCACTAAGCTACACGACGACTCCCGGGTGAACCAGCTAGGGCTGACCTTTGCGGACGACGTGATGGGTGACTTGACGATGAACGTTGGGTTGCTCCACTTTGATCACGACCAGGGTGGCGACTTAACGCTGAACTTCCGTTATCCAAAGGGGATTGAACCGGCCGACTTGACCAGCAAGGTTAAAGCGCAAGTGCCAGCGAACACGACCGTGACGCAGGGGAGCTTCATGGTTCCACACTACGTTGATCCTGACGACCCAATCGTTAAAGATTTGATGGCTGTCTACCGGCGTCAAACTGGGGACCAAAATTCACAACCAGAAATCGTTGGTGGCGGGACCTATGGCCGGATGATGAAACGCGGGGTTGCGTTTGGGGCCCTTTTCCCACACACGGAAGATACAATGCACCAAGCAAACGAATTTCAACCGGTAGCCGACCTAATGGCCGCCATGGCGATCTACGCCGAATCAATTGCCGTTTTAGCCACCGATAAGTAAAAGAGGGGGTATTCAAGATGACACAGTATCAACGAATTCTCGTCGGTATCGACACTTCACCCCAGTCCGAACTCGCCCTAGATAAGGCGATTGCGATTGCCATCGAAAATCAGGCGGCGCTGGACATCGTGACGGTCATCAATACCGAAAAGTTTATTGGCATTACCCAGGGACCGATGGGTTTCGGGGCGGCCACGCCGCAAGTGCTGAACGAGCTGACTGCGAAGTTGAAGGCCGAACTCGCCAAGACCCACCAACGCGCCGTTGCGGCCGGGGTGACGGACGTCTACGTTCACTTACGCTCGGGTAATTCGAAGACGCTACTCGCGAATACCTTACCGACGGAACTCGGAGCCGACTTGATCGTGGTCGGCGCCACCGGTCTAAACAACGTGTCCCGTATTTTAATTGGGTCCAACGCCGCTTACATTATGCGCAACGCGGTGTGTGATACCTTGATTGTTCGGACGAATTTAGCGCAACGGGTACCGGAGCTTCCTAAACGGATGATGCGGCACTTATAATTGCAAGAACGCTTGGGACGGGTGCGTCTCAGGCGTTTTTTGTGGGAAGGTGCTTTTGGGTTGGTCCTCTAATTCTAAAATTGACCGAATCTTTACAATCTAGCCTAAACACCTAACTGGCTTGAAGTTCGCCGGAACCGCACCCCTAAAACGCCCGGCTGGTGAAAGTGAAAAGTGGTAAACTTAAAACGCCGAGCCACGGCCGGTAATTAGAGGAAAGAGTTGAGTGAGTAATGGCGAGTACATCATTGATTTACGGGCACCGGGGCGTCCCGGTAAAATTTCCAGAAAATTCACTAGCGGGATTTGCCTACGCAATCGCCCATCAAATTGACGGGCTGGAGTTTGACGTGCATTTGACCCGTGACCGGGTACCAGTTATCATGCACGACGAACGGATTGACCGCACGACGAACGGCCGCGGCCGAATTATTGATTATTCTTTAGCGGAACTCCGCCAGTTTACCTTGGCAAACGGTGAACCGATTCCTGCCTTAGCGGAACTGTTAGCGCTAGTGGCCGCGAAGCCGGTCCATCTGAATCTCGAACTAAAAACGGATCATCAATACTATCCGGGAATTGAGCGGCTCGTGCTAGGGATGCTCAAACGGGCGGACCTGGTTTACCCAGTCGTAATCTCGTCGTTTAACCTTCACAGCATTGAACGCAGCTACGCCATTGATCCGAGCCAGCAGTACGCGTTTTTGACGTCGGCGCGGATTGGTGACCCGGAGGACTTTGCGGCGACGGAACACTTAGAAGGGCTGCACCTCGAACATTATCAGCCGGTCGGCCAAGTATCGGAGCGCGTTTGGACGGTCGATGATCCGGCCGAATTACGACGGTTATTTGCCCGTTCAGTGAGCGCGGTTATCACCAATAACTTTGAGCTTGCGCGCGATGTACGAGCGGCAATGTAAGCCAAGCATTTATATTAATTGAAAAAAGGGTCCCGCGTAATTAGTTTAGTTACGTGGGACCCTTAATGATTGTATTTAGACGTTAGCTGGGTTGCGAATCTTGCCAAGTTCAGCGTCGATTTGAGCTAACACGGCCCGCTGGTTAGCGGGATCTTCCAAGTCATATTGTTGTAAGTCGATTTTCATCTTAGGACTTGCATCGTATTCGTCGTACCATTTACGGTAAGCCGTCCACATCTTGAAGTAGTAAGACTCTAATTCGGGGTTATTATCGAATTGTTCGTAGTCGCGACCACGCTTCTTGATCCGGTAGAGGATGGTTTCAAAGTCGGTTTCGGAGTAAACCATCAAATCCGGCGCCTTTTTAGGAAGCTCGGTCAGTTCGGTCATCATATTATCTAATAATTGTAGATAAACGTTCAGTTCAGTATCTGAAATATTTCCTTCAGCGTTGTTTTCTTTGGTGAAGAGGGCATCTTCATAAATCGAACGGTCGAGGACGTTGTTGTCATCTGCCAGTGCCTTCTTGATCATTGCAAAACGTTTGTTGAGGAAGTAGATTTGAAGTAAGAAACCGTAGTTTTTTGGGTCCGAATAGTATAGTGGCAACACTGGGTTGTCACCAACGGGTTCGTAAAAAGCCTTAGTTCCAAGGTGATCGGCGATTAACCCCGTTAACGTGGTTTTGCCGACCCCAATCATTCCTGCTGTTATTATCACCATGATAGCCCCTCTTTATAGAAAATTGCACCATATATTGTATAACAAAAAAGCACTTTACACCATATCTATTATCTGGTTTGCAATTGAATTTTAATATTCTGTTATGAATCTGAATGATAATAGTTGCTACCGGTCGCATACTACCGGTGGCTGGGCTAATTCTTAGACCAACCCGCTAGCTTTTACATTCGAAAAAGGCTGAAACGCAAGTATTTATGCGTCCCAGCCACGGATAATTAAATTTATTTTTCAGACTGCTTTTTGAGCAGGTCACGAATTTCTTCTAAGTATTGTTCGGAAGCGTCGGTTGCGTCTTCTTCGGGTTCTTCTTCCTTAGTCCGAACGATCCGGTTAATAATTTTAACTAAGAAGAATACGACTAACGCAACGATGAAAAAGTTGATGACGGAGTTTAAGAAGGCCCCGTATTTGAACGTGGCGTCACCGATACTGACTTTTAAGTTAGATAAATCAATCTTGCCTAAGAAAATCCCAATCAACGGGTTAATCAAGTTATTGGTTAATGATTTAACGATTGCGGTAAAGGCTGACCCAATAATGACCCCAACGGCCAAGTCGATTACGTTGCCCCGTGCAATAAATTCTTTGAATTCCTGAATCATGATAAAAATCCTCCTTTTTTAGTCAAAATCAAGTATAGCTAAAAAGGGACGGTGACTCAACTGTGACGGAACGTAAGTGAAGCGCCTTTGAGAAATTGGGATGAAAGTTCGCTAAAATGTTAAGAATCTTCTGTTAATGATTAGTTTTAACTTAATAAAAACAGTTTCCAACTGAATAATCTGATGTTCGCAGGCTATGTTTGCAAGGTCAACGTACTAATCGGGTGGCGTGGGCGAAACGGGTTCTCCTCAGTGGCGGCCTTTGCTCGCTACGACAGTGGCACGACGCAAGAATCGTAGCGCACCTATGCTTTATAGCCGAAACGTGTTGGTCCGACTGACATCTGCGCTTGTCTAGCTAAGACGCCATCGCCAAGCCCGGGCGCTCCACTGCAACATAGCTGAAACGTGTTCGGGCTAGCATGGTCCTGCGGTTAGCTGCGCTACCGGCACCATGCACAGTTCGCACACTACCGGTGGCTAGGCTAATCCTCAGACCACCCCGCTAGTCCTCACACGCTTTCCGACAACCACCCAATCATCCGCTCCGCGACCTCCCGCTGCTGCTGACGGTTACTAATGGTTGCGGCTCGATCGCCGCTTTGCCGACCGTAACTCCCAAAACCGGCGTGATTTCCACCGTTAATTACACCATAGACGGTTTGCGGTGGCAGTAATTTTTTCGCTTTGCGATAATTGGTCCGGTTCAGTACGCCATCCCGGGACGCGGTTAGCGATAAAACCGGCACCTTAGTTTTTTTGAGCGTTCCTTTGGCTTCCGGGTAACTAGCCAAGAAAAACACGCCCTTGAGGTGCTTAGGGTGGTTATGGGCGTAGCGCGCGGCCATCGTCCCACCGAGCGAATGTCCGCCAATCACGTACGCCTGATTACCCTGAACTTTTTGGGCAGCGTTGACGTTCAAAACGGCCAGGTCGAGTGGAAAGCGGACGATGTCGACGGTGTAGCCCGCGGCCGCGACCTGCTTAGCCCAGAGACTATAGCTTTGCGGCTCGACTAACGCCCCGGGGTAAAAAATGACCCGCGGGTTCGCGGCATTCCCCTTAAATTCAGTGGTGCTTCCCAGTTGGGTACTGGTTTGCGCGGCCTGATTGGCAGCCGCTGACGGTTGGTATTGCTTGTGTTTGATGGTCAAAAGGCCAACCAAAACGACCACAAAGAGGGTCGTTAGTAGGCCGATTAGCCATTTGGTTCGTTTTCGCATGAACATTCCTCCAAAGATTTATGGCTATAAATACCATACTATACTTTACAAGTGAATTGGGAATATGCTACATTTAAGAAAATCAATATTTGGAATGTAAAAAGAACGAGTACGTTAATCTTGATCTACAGGGAGCTAGGGTGACTGAGAACCTAGTGTGCCGGATTAGCGGAAAAACATCTTGGTTTCCTCAGGCTGAACATGGTAGTAGGCCGCGACGCATTTCCCGTGCGTTATCATGGGTGCGCATTTTTAATGGATGCGTTTTGAGGTGTTTTTTTATAAAAAACTTGGGTGGTACCGCGGAAAGACCTTTCGTCCCTGTTACAGGGGGCGAAGGGTCTTTTTTTCGGCCACTGACATTTCAATAATCAAAGGAGAACAATATGGCACAGGTTTTAGTTAAAGATTTATACAAAAAAGAATTTGCCGACGGCGATCAAGTTACGCTGGAAGGCTGGATTCGGACCGTCCGGGGTTCCAAGCGGGTCGGCTTTATTGAACTGAACGATGGTTCATTTTTTAAGAACGTTCAAGTTGTGCTGACGAGCGACATGGCCAACTACGCCGAAGTGGTGAAATTCCCAATTAGCACGACCATCAAAGTGGTTGGTGAAGTGGCGTTAACGCCAAAAGCACAACAACCGTTTGAAATTCACGCGACCGAAGTAGTGGCCCTCGGGGCTTCTGATTCCGATTACCCGTTGCAAAAAAAGGCGCACACGTATGAATACATGCGGACGATCGCGCATTTACGTCCCCGGACGAACACCTTTTACTCCGTTTTCCGGATTCGGTCATTAGCCGCTTTTGCGATTCACGAATACTTACAGTCTAACGATTTCGTCTACGTGCACACGCCAATTATTACCAGTTCCGATGCTGAAGGGGCCGGCGAAATGTTCGAAGTGACGACCTTGGATATGAACAACGTGCCGAAGACCGATGACGGCAAGGTTGATTACAACGAGGACTTCTTTAAGAAGGAAACTAACTTAACGGTTAGTGGTCAATTGGAAGTTGAACCGTTTGCCTTAGCGTTCCGTAACGTGTATACTTTCGGGCCAACCTTCCGGGCTGAAAACTCCCATACGGGTCGGCACGCGTCCGAATTTTGGATGATTGAACCCGAAATGGCCTTTGCGGACATGCAGGATGAAATGGATTGTTCAGAAGCTTTACTGAAGTACGTGATTAACTACGTGATGGCTCACGCCAAAGAAGAGCTTGAGTTCTTAAACGCAAACGTCGATGATACGTTGATCGACCGCTTAAAAGCGACGGCTAGTGAAGAATTTGCGCACGTGACTTACACGGATGCCATTGACATTTTGGAAAAGGCAACCGACGTTGAGTTCGAAGTTAAACCATACTGGGGCTTAGACTTAGATTCTGAACACGAACGCTACCTTTCTGAACAAGTTTACAAGAAACCGGTCTTCATTACGGATTACCCGAAGGATTTCAAGGCCTTTTATATGCGGGCTAACGATGACGGTAAGACCGTTGCGGCGGCTGACTTGTTAGTGCCTGAAATTGGGGAACTCATTGGTGGCTCACAACGGGAAGAACGGTTAGACGTACTTGAAAAACGGATGGCTGAACTTGAAATGAACGAAGAAGATTATAAGTGGTACTTAGAATTGCGGAAGTACGGTGGTACCGTGCACTCCGGGTTCGGAATCGGCTTTGAACGGCTCGTGATGTATATCACCGGGATGGAAAACATTCGTGACGTGATCCCTTACCCACGGACACCTGGGAACGCAGAATTTTAAGGATCATTTTAGTTAAGCCGTAGCGCGCATTTGGTTGCGGTTAGGCGTTAATTTAGGAATTCAGTTCAGTTTTGAACTGGATTCTTTTTTTGAAGGAAGGGGTACCATGACGATTCAAATTCGACCACTGCGACGGCAAGACTTTGATGCGATGCGGCGGTTCGCAATTGATGGTATGCACCTGGACCGCTATACGCACAATGCCATCGAGCTGGCGGCTTACAGTCGCTACTTCGTAGATGGTGAATTGTTGGAAGCGACCCAGGCGTACGGTGCGTACCAAGCCGGTCACTTGGTGGGCGCGTTATTAGCCCATTTTGACGGGCAAACGCCCGTCTACCGGTTACCGTTGCGGGCGATTCGTAACCGGCTGATTGATTGGGCGATGACCAAATTTTACGGTAACTTAACGGATCAATACGAGCGGGCCAACTTGGCCATGCGACGTGAAGTGACGGCAAGCCGAACATTAGCTGGCGAGCTAAGTTTCTTAGTCGTTGATCCGCAGTGTAATGGGCAGGGGATTGGAACGCAGTTATTGACCCAGCTTACGCGTGCTAACGCCGGCCAAACGGTTTTCCTATACACGGATTCGGACTCGACGTACCAATTTTACTTGCACCGGGGCTTTCATATCGCAGCTCAGCGTCAAATTACGATTAAACGCGGGCTGGAGCGCCTACCGCTAACGTGTTATTTGATGGTGGCGGAGTTGGGACGTTAGCGAACTTCAAGTTTATCAAAAAATTTAACGATTGATTATGGTTATTTAGCCGAAATTGGATTATATTATGACCAATTTATAAGTTTAGGGGTAAGCACAATGGTAGCGAAACAACGTTGGCAGGTTTTTTATCATTTACTGATTACTGGATTAACGTTATTGTCAGTTGTTAACGTCCTCTTACAAGCTGGGCACGTTGGCGATTGGTATTTTGAAGCGCATCTGAATAACAGTTTGTTAGTAGCTTTTGCCGTTGATTACTTTGTGCGGCTGGGACGGTCAACTGATCGTAAAACCTTTTTGATTCATTCGACGTTTGATTTGTTAGGGATTATTCCAATGCACCCAGTTTTTGCCCTGTTTCGGATTGGTCGTTTGGTTCGGATGGTTCAAGCTAATCATTTGTTTTGGAAGCTTGGTTGGGATGGCCGGTGGACGCACGCCTTTCATAAATTTATTTATGATACGGGATTTATTTACCTGTTCTCAATCAGTATTGCGATTATTGTATTGAGCGCGTTGCTGTTTTCTGTTTTTGAACACCAAAGCTTGTCAGATTCCCTTTGGTGGGCCATCACGACGGCAACGACGGTGGGCTATGGTGACGATACGCCGCATACTGCGGTCGGTAAGGTGATTGCGGTGGGCTTAATGTTTGGCGGAATTGGTTTTATTGGGTTGTTGACCAGTACGATTACGGACTTTTTTACGCAGCAAACACAGCAAACGACCGATTTAAACGGCCGTTCGCACGCTGAACATGCTGAAGATTTACAACAATTATTCGTTAAAGTTGACCAGTTGACTCAAAAAGTAGACCAATTACAAAAGCAAGTTACGCGAATTGAAAAAAATGAACTCCGAAAATAAGGTAGATGAGCTTTTTGTAAGCTGCTCAATGCCGGTTGGTTTAAATAGGATTAGATTCATTGCGGGGTGAATGGGATGAAAAAAGTCGTGGTCATTGGCAGTCCGGGTGCTGGTAAAAGTACGTTTGCCCGTAAATTGCAATTGAAAACGGGGTTGCCGTTGGTTTATTTAGATTTAATTTGGCATCAACGGGATCGAACGACCATTTCAAGGGCAAAATTTGAGCAACGGCTACAGAAAATCATTAACGGGGAGACCTGGATCATTGATGGTAATTATTGCCGCACCCTCCCGTTACGTTTGAACAATTGCGATACTGTTTTTTTGCTCGACTATCCAGTTGACGTGTGCCTTCAAGGTGCTAAAAGCCGGGTGGGTCTAAAAAGAGTGGATTTGCCGTGGGTTGAAACTGAATTTGATCCTAGTTTTCAGCAATATATTTTAGATTTTCCTTATAAGCGATTGCCACTAATTTATGACGATTTGGCGCGGTTTGGAACTGGTAAAGCGGTGACCATTTTTAAGGCGCGGGCGGAAGCCAACGCATATTTAGACCAGTTAGACTAGTTAAATTTAAAGATTAGAACGTAGCAACGTTAATTAAAGATGGGGTTATGGGGGTCAATCGTGTGTGGGTAAAGCGGTTGCATTCGGCCGCAATGTTCGCTAGAGTGGACAAGTAACCTGCATTTTTAACGGGAAGAGGGCTTGCATCGATGTATAAAATGATTGTTTGTGACTTAGATGAAACTTTATTGAACGACGACGGGACGTTATCGGCTGAAAACCAAGCAGCCATTAAGGCGGCAGCTGCGAAGGGCGTTTACTTTGTGCCTAATTCGGGACGAAGTTATACGTCGTTTCAAACGGAGTTGGCGACGCTGGGATTAAAGAATCAGGCAAACCAATATTCAATTTCTTATAATGGGGGGCTGATCGTCGAAAACGCCGGCAACCGGCCAATTGCGGTTAACGCGATGGACTATGACCTGGCGGCGACCGTTTTTGCGGTTGGGGCGGCTAACCCGAACGCCGCGACGCACGTCTATACGCAGGATCAGACCTATATTTATAATCAACAACCGGTGGACAGTGCCTATTTAAAAAATCGGGGGGTTCAGTTTGAACCGCTAACCAGCCCAGATTTCACGCGCTTTAAGTCGATGAATATTATGAAAATTATCATGGCGCTACCAAGTATGCCCGAACGCAAGCAAATGCGAGCGGACGTTGAGGCGCAGGTGGACCCGGCTAAATTAGCGGTCACCTATTCGTCTGATCGGTACGTTGAATTTAATCCGGCCGGAGTTAACAAGGGGACGGCCAGCGTTCAACTGGGGAAGTTACTTGGAATTAAACCGGCGGAAATCATTGCGGCTGGTGATAATAGTAACGACTTACCAATGTTGACCGCGGTTGGGCTTCCCGTCAGCGTCGCGAACGGGATTGATGCGGTTAAAGCGGCCGCTAAGTACGTGACTACCGCGAACAATAATCAGTCTGCATTAGCCGAAGTTATTAATAAATTTGTGCTGTAACTGTTCTTTTGGTTGCGTTCACGCGACTTAGTTTGAATTCAATTATTAGCTAGTGGTATGATGGTTACTGAAAATATAGTATTGGTTCATTAATTTTTCAGTAAGCAGCCTTAAAACTTTTGAATGGGGGAACACGTATGAGTGCGATTCGCGACGATTTGGCTAAAGCAATTAAGAACCAGCAACTCGTTGAAATCTATGCCAAAGGAACCAATGAACAGTTTAGTGTTGGATTTGCCGTTCATCAGGATGAGAAGTTCGTCCTCGTGAAAGCAATTAACGTTGACGGAGAATTAGACGGGCTCGTCGTTTTTCGGAAAGCGTCAATTGCCAAAGTTGTGAGTGGTACGGATTATTTGAAGAGTATGGGCACCATCATTACCTTAGCGCAACAACGCGGGTACTACGATGTTTGGAATACGGAGCACCTAGTTGCGAAGTTTTTAAAAAAGGAACGCAAGCATTCGCTGTTAAAAACCTTACTCAAACAAGCCTTCAAGCATGACCAGGTGATTCAGCTTTCGGGCCGAATCAAGCATCATGGTGATAGTTATACTGGCTTTATTCATAGTGAACATAAAAAATATATTGAATTTAATTACGTGGACATGTTTGACCTTAGTCAACGGCCCCAAATCGCGGTGCGCTATTCGGAAATTGATGAAGTTAGTTTCCATAGCTTTGAAACCTTCAACGCCACCGCAATCATTGAAAGTTACATGCCGGGCGATTTCCATTAACCGGTTAATTCAAAATTCCACCCTCAGTTGCGTCAGCACTTGGGGTGGAATTTTTGGTTTCGCTGGGCTAAACGTTAAAGATTATTAAGTTTTGCGTGTACAAATATACAAAGCTGGAGTCCTTCGCTACAATGGGAGTATTGAGTTATGAGTCACGGGGGGAGTGAGGGGCTCATCGTTTACGTTTATTGGTACATTGCGGCGTTTGATCACTGGTACTCGGTGATGCTGGTCTTTATGCTCCAAATTTTGATTAACCGCGAGCTCCGCCAGCCACGCGTTTACTGGACCGTGCTGGCAATGGCGGTCGGTTTAACGCTAACCTACATGCTTTATGACGACTATTCGGACATTGTTACCTTCCTAGTTAACCTGGGATTGTTGGCCTTTGTCCGGCGTAAAAAATATTTTATTGTCACGAGTTTAACGGCTACCTTGGCCTACATTTTGTTTAGTTACTTTGGAAACTATGCAACGGCGGCAATGTTTGCGCTTGGCCGGCTTAGCATTAACGCTTGGCAGGGCTGGCTATTTGAAATTGTGGGCGAAGCCATCGTGACTGGCTGTATGCTGGCGGTTGCGGTTGGATTTCGCCTACTACATCAGCGTTACCCGCAACCCTTTGCGGACCGGATGATGCTGAACGTCACGGTCAGTGCGCTGGCGGTTGCGTCGAGTGCTTTTTTTGCCATTACGGTGGCGGCCGACAATTACAACATTGGTTCCGGCTTCGTGGGCATTCTCATGCTAATCTTAGTGGTCATCCTATTGATCAACGCCGGTTCGTTTATTTACGTGTTCTATAGTTACACGATTCGAATTCGGGCCCACCGCCAAAAGCTTGAGCGCCGGCAGTACGATCTCTACGTTCAAAATTTGGAAAGTAGTTATCAAAACTTGCGGAAATTCCGGCACGATTATCAAAATATTTTATTGTCGTTAAGTGAATACGTGCAGACCAGTGATGATCCGGCGCTTAAGCAGTACTTTGACGCCGTTGTTACCAAGTCGCAGCAGAGTTTGACCCGTGATTTTGGTCACTTTGATAATCTGGAACGGATTCAGGATAAGTCGTTGAAAGCCATCATTCAAAATAAGTTTTCAGTGGCGCGTCAAGCCGGAATTCAGGTGCGGCTGGAGGCCAGCGAACCAGTTGGTCAGTTACCAATTGACCCGGTGACACTCGCCCGGGTTAGCGGGATTTTGCTTGATAATGCGATTGAGGCCGTCAACGGGTTGGCTAACGGTCAGATTGCCGTTGCCGTAATTAAGTACCCCCAAATGGTTGAGTTAATTTTTCAAAATACGTTGCGCCAGCCAATTGAGCGCTTAGATGAGCTCTTTGTGGCGGGCAAAAGCACTAAGGGGAGCGGGCACGGTCAGGGCCTCGCCACCGTGCGGGAATTATTGGATCCGCTACTGAACGTTACCTACGAAGTGGCGGCTAACCACCAGTTTGAGTTTATTATTAGTATTGAAAGTGAGTGACCCACATGTTGAGTACGTTTATCGTGGAAGACGATGTTGAACAATTAGCAACGCTCAAGCAAACCGTTGCTAATCACATTATGATCAATGATTTTGACATGGAACTGACCTTAGCGACTTCGCAGGCGCAGGAGTTGTTGAGTTATTTAGCCGACCACGCCGACGTTGATGGTCTGTATTTCCTCGACATTGAATATCCCGGTCAAACGTTAAACGGGCTCACCCTCGCCACTAAGATTCGGGATATGGACGTTAACGCCAAAATTGTGTTTGTGTCCACGCACGCGGAGATGGCGTTTTTAACGTTTGAACGCCGGATTGAACCGCTCGACTTCATCGTTAAGGACCTGGGTCCCGCGGCGGTCAAGGCTAAGGTTGAAACTGATATTCGAATCGCGTACGATCGTTATACCAAGCAGGGTGCGGTTAGTCAGGCGATTTTTTCCTACACTAAGGGCGGTCAGCTCTTTAACGTGGCGCTAAACGACGTCCTGTTTATCGAGACCGGGACGAGTCGCAATAAGTTAGTGCTCCATTTGACTGATCGGCTCGTGCAGTATAACGGCAAAATTAGCGACGAAGCGACCGCGCACCCGGAGCTATTTCGGGTGCACAAGAGTTTTTTGGTCAATCCGAGCCAGTTAGCGCGCATCGACAA
Source organism: Lactiplantibacillus modestisalitolerans (assembly GCF_005405425.1). GTDB lineage: Bacteria > Bacillota > Bacilli > Lactobacillales > Lactobacillaceae > Lactiplantibacillus > Lactiplantibacillus modestisalitolerans. The sequence continues at coordinate 41,170 of NZ_BJEA01000018.1, forward strand.
GCCTAATCAGCGCGGCTACTTCGATAACGGCGAGGCGGTCGACATTGCGGTTCGAAAGATGCGCGATTTAGTGGCGCTGATCAAGCAAAATGAGTTGACGGTCACAATCGATTAAACAACACTTAGGTAACAAAATCGTTAACCGCCCCCGGCCGAAGTGACAGTTATGCTAGCATTTACGCTTTTTGAGTAATTGTTCGTTGCGCGCCCGCTAAGTTTGGTAACCTAACGCTAAGTCAAACGCTTAGTCGTGGGGACTAAGAAGGGGGTGAACGCGATGAAACGGTGGCAGTCACTAAGCTTGATGATTATTGCCAGTTCGGCATTGGTCTGGGGCTCGGAATATAGTTTACAAGGCGCAGATCACCGTAACGTGCGGCGACGCGTGACGGCTCAACTGAGTTATCAAGCGGCGACTCATCAAGCCACGGTTCGGGGGCAAACTCGGCGCGGCAGTTTGGTTACCATTAGTAGTGATCATCGCGTTCACCAGGTTACGGCGAACCACAAGACCGGCCGTTTTCAACTGACGTTGCGGGCTAAGCGCCGCCAGTCGGTGGTGGTTCAAGTGGCGGGCGCCAAGCCCAAAGTGTTAGTTGTTCCGGCAAGGGCCAAGAGTTAGGTTGGTTGCGGTTTGAACTAAATTGATTAAAGTGGTGCTGAAAAGCTGCCGGGAGTGGTTCCCGGGGGTTTTTTTCGTGAGGAGTGATTTGCTAAAAAAACGTTAAATTTATCAACGGATGCTAGCTAGGCTTACGCGGGAAGCGTATTGTGAAACTAACTGAGTTAGAAGGGACGTGCACCATGCTGATAATTAGCGTGATCCTGGCAGTAGGGATCATCGGAACGTTGATTTTGCGCTACGGGTTTCATTTTCGCTTAGCCATGGGGTCGGTAACCGAAACGGCCTTTGCTTGTTCGTTGCTGAACATTGGCGTTTTTCTGTTATCTATCTTGTTGGGTCAATTAACGGCGCCAACGTTCATTGCCAAAATTTATTTACCGCTTTATTTGATTTTTCAGGGTGGGCTGATTCCGCTGATTGGAATTGGGCTAGCGGTTTACGGCATGGTTCGTGAGCGCGGATTAATGAACTGGTGGTTATTACAATTTAACGTTTTATTTTTGTGCTTTGATGTGCTGATTGTTTGGTTGGGGGCATCCGGGGCGTAGGGTGATTTTCGGCGGGGCTGGGAATCACTTTTTTTGTTTACGATAAATTTATTTATTTACGATGATTCCGATTAATTATAAGAGATCAAGAATAATTGGCGTTTGGCGGCATAAAAAAATGACTCTACCGCTAAGAAGCAGTAGGGCCAAAGAGTTAGGTTTAAGTACAATATGGGGGATTGTACTTGCTTGTCCATCCACTTTGGGGGAGTAAAATGAACAAGTGTATAACTATTAGGTACAAGTATATACTATTACATAATTGTGAAGAAAGTGTGAAGATTGACGCCGAAACGTCCGTAAATATAACTTTTATTTGTAAAGGTATTGTTGTTTCGATATAAACTATATTTATTTAAACTACAAATTAGAACGCTAGTGGTCTAATCGATGCGGGACGCAACTATAAATCAGACTTGCAAACGCGTGTCAGGCGCGGAGCGGTGCGCTAGAATGGAGTCTAAAGGGGTGAGGCATCCATGGAATTAATCGACCGCGGATTGAGTTGGCTTTGGCGAGTCGCCATCATGGTCGGACTCATTATTGGCGTTTTAGCGCCGCCAATGTTACTTAGATTAATTAACCAACTTGCAACCCACACAGGGACGTTGGGCTGGCAGATTGCCATTATGGTGGCTTATTTTGGTGTTTTCATTTTACTGATTTTGGCCGCTGATGCCGTTAAACGCCACTATACTGGTATTTATGAATCGGAACCACTAACTAAACGTGATTGGGGTGCGGTTTTACTCGGGTACCTCGTGATCGTGGGGTTAGAAAGTGGGTTCCAAGCGCTCAACCACTTTTTGTACGGTCAAACGCAGACGCAAAATAATGCGGCAATTAAACAGTTAATGACGGGCAGCCCGTTTGCGCTCTGGATGATGGCGTTTAGCGCCGTTTTGTTAACGCCCATCGTGGAAGAATTAGTTTTTCGGGGCGTCTTAATGAACCTCTTTTTTAATCAGGGGTGGCTCAAAGTAACCGTTAGTGGCGTACTCTTTGGGAGTTTGCATAGTAGCTCGACGTGGCCCAGCTTTTTAATTTACGTCACGATGGGGCTGATTTTAGCAACCGTTTATTTGCGAGTTGGTAAAATTAAGGCGGCGATTGCACTCCATTTCATTATTAACGCATTAGCAATGGGGATTCTAATTGGTCAAATCTTTGTTTAATGGTGCTTTAACGTCAAGACAACGGCTTGCTGGCCCAGCTGTTTGTAAGCGGCAGCAAAGTTTTGCCAATCAACGGCCTGTTGTTTTTTGCCATACGGGTTATTAATATAGATTTTTTGCTGTTGGCGATTAAAACCGACAATGACCACGCTATGCACATCGTACGTAATTTTGACTTTTCCCTGGGGGGTATCCCAAGTTTCCATCGAATTGACGGGGGCAAAGCTCGTCGTCGTAACGGTCCACACTGGCCGTCCGGCTTCCAACTGCTTAATTACCTGGTTAAAGCTAGCCCCAGTTAAATCTTTGACGTGCTTCGTCTCAGTTTTAGCCACCCGCTTAATTGGCCCGTGGTAAACGCCTAAGCCCGGATCAGCTCCAGTGACGTCGCCCACAAAACCAACGTTAGGATTACCGTGCTGACCATTGTCGTAGGTTAGGGGGACGCTCGTTAAGCGGTTAGCGAGGGTGTTCTTACTAACGTTAATCCCGTAGTAATGCATAATCATGGTCAGTGAAGTGATTTCACAACCGTTATAGAGCGTTGGTGGGGTCATTTGATTGATCAGGGGAACGTTTAGCATGACACGATTTACTTTTACTTGGGGTTTTTTACCGATTTGTTGAAACCATGTCAGGGTTGAGTCAATCCAATGGTGGTTCTGAATAGTGGTAAGCCCCATTAGTATAAGTAAAGTAGTAATTAAGGTAACTACTGTAAGCCGAACTCGGCCACGTAACGAGCGCTGATAATGTTTTGCCATGACAATAATTAGGGCCTCTTTTTTAATTTTGGGTATCGGTTACTTATGCTAACACGCCTGGATGAAAATGGACACTTTTTTTCAATTTTACTTTTTAAGATTAAACAAAACGTAGGATCAAGCACCGGTAAATGGCGATTGATCCTACGTTTTAGTCTGGTTGTTAGAAACTATTAACTAAATGTCGTCTTCAGAAAATTTAATCTTTTTTGGATCGGCTTGCTTAATACGTTCAGCCGCAAAGTTGACCGTATCGCGCGTGCGTTCATATGTCGCTTGATCCATCCCTAATAAATCCATGCACGTATTGACGTGGGCGAAGATTTCGGGCTTGGCATCGATTGCTTTTTGTGACAATGAAATATTGACTTGGCGCTCGTCATTTTCATCGCGCTTGCGTTCGACCCATCCTTGAGTCTGCATCCGCTTGAGCAGTGGGGTTAACGTCCCACTATCCAAGTTAACGTGGGAACCAAGTTCACGAACCGTCATCGGACTATTTTCCCATAAGGCCAATAGCGTAATGTATTGGGGATAGGTAAGCTTAAATGGCGCTAAAGCCTCCGCGTAAAAGTGGTTGAACCGCTTGCTGGCGGTGTAGAGTGCAAAACAAAGTTGTTCGTCTAATAAAATGTTTTTGGTTGGCGTTGCCATTCAACTGACCTCCTTTGAACCTTTCCAGTACATTGTACGCAATTAATTGGCCAATTGCAATTATTATTACAGATATAAATAACTTTTATAATAAATACTTATAAATTTACGGTTATTAACGCGCCTCTTGATGGCGGGTGACCGCAACACTGGCTAGGAATAATTTAGCCATTGCCGCCTGGTTAAGTGCGAGTTGATGATTATCGGTAAACGCATACAGGGGAACCTGGTCGGGCAAGGTCATGGCGACCCGCTTTTTAATTGGAATGAGACAGCTAACCTTGGCGCGGTCGTGCTTAACGTTAGCGTCAGCTTTAGGGGCGCGTCTAATGGTTAAATTAGCTACAACCGCGTGCTGCGCAGTTGCTTGGTGCCGAATCCCTTGTAAACGGGCGCGTAACCGGCCTCCGGTGGCGGGATTCGTTACTAATTGTTGCTTCAATTCGAGTTCATAAGCTTCCTGGTTGTCGATATTCTTGAGGCGCAACCGGAAGTGGCCGAACGGAATCGCGCGATCCTGATGGTGGACCCGTAAAAGACGTTGGTCGAATTTTAATGAAGTAGTCACTGGTTCAAACGTATAAGTTTGTAAAAGTTCTGTTACTGTTTTCATCATTATTCTTCCTCCCATAGCCTAATCTAGTCCTTCTAAAGAAAGTGGTCAATTATTTTGCCAATGTTTGCTAGCTATCCGAATATCAAGTAAAATTGATGCGTAAAGGGGTTGATTAAATGTTTATGACGACGGGTGATTTACAGCGCGCTCACATGATCAAGGGCGTTGTCTCGGTAACGAAGCACCTAATGTTTGAATCCGATGAGATTGACCAGTTTGATCGGTTTGATGATCTAATTGAGCAAGTGAAGCCCGAACTAATTGCTAAGGCGGAAGAAAAGGGCGGCGATGGACTCATTTACGTGAATTTCAACACGGAAATTGCGCAAATGAGTGTCGCGCCCCGCTTTTTAGTTGTTACTGGTTACGGAACGGTCGTTAAATTAGTGAATGAATCGGTTTAGCCTTAAAATTGAAAATGAAAGTTGTTCAAAAAAGTAGGGCGTATGTACCTACCGTTCTTGACCTATTGGGAGTGCTATCCATTTGCGTGGACGGTGCTTTTTTAGTGCCTAAGTGTATTTAGATACTGGTTAAGAGGATTTTAGCGAAAATAAAAAACTCCGAGGAATCGGAGTTTTTAACGACTAGGCGCCGTTAGACGTATTAAAATGATGCCCCAGGCAGGATTCGAACCTGTACATTGTTTCCAATACAGCGACCTGAACGCTGCGCGTCTGCCAGTTCCGCCACTGGGGCAACTAAGTTTTAACAACAGCTATAATTATAACGAAAACGAGCCCAAAAAGAAACCTTTTTCTATATTTATGCAATTTTTTTTGCAAATAACGCGAATCGGGTTTGCAAATAGTGGTTTTAGTGTATAATAGTCAATGTTGATTCATAGTGTTGATGGCGGTAGTGGCGAAGTGGTTAACGCACCGGATTGTGGCTCCGGCACGCGTGGGTTCGATTCCCACCTACCGCCCTTTAATTTTATCAGTTAAAAAAGGTTTCACATTGTACGGTATTTATGTCAGTGTGAACCTTTTTTTGAAATCCAAATAGCCATAGCAATTATGGTTCATATTTTTGGGGAGGTACAATGAATTACCGGCATTACTTAAGTTAATAATTCCGCCCAGTTCGAAAAATTAACCGAAATAAAAGGGACTCAGCAACTAATCGTTTGCCGAGTCCCTTACTATTTATCTAATTCACGTTAGGGTTCATCCCCCATATTGTCCTTAAACTTACTTGGTTGCATCAAATCGGTAAGCTGAACTATAGAACGGTACCCGGTAAGCGCGATAAACGTAGGCCTTGGCGCTCGCGTTTTTCATCGTTAAGTTGAAGACTTGTTCACCACTAGGGGTCACTTCAATAATGTTACTTTCCTGGCCGCTATTCTTATAACCAAAGTCAATCAAGACGTTACCGTTTGCTTGCTTTTCAGCATAGCCAATTACCTGGGTGAAGTTCGCTTTGCCTAGCGACTTACCGTAGGCCCAGGTTTCCTTAATGGTCATTTTATCGCTATCCACGTGGTATTGAACCGCCTGCGAATACTTACCAGACGTTTTTTGATTACCGTTGGTGACCGCAATGTTGTTATCGTAAAGTAGGAAGTCTTCGCTGGATGCTTGGTTGCTACCGCCGTTATTTAAAAGGTACAGGCCGTGCTGACCACCAGTAATGGTGGTGCCCTTAGCCGGTGTTAGGAGGTACTTACGGTAGGCTTTGGGCCAACTGGACTTCTTCTTACCACTATAAATCCATTTGATTTGCTTTGTCTTGTAATCCAGTTTCATAATCATGTCTTGATTACGGGAAGAAATGACGATACTACCATCATTTTTGTCGTAGTCCACGGCATTTTGGTGGAGCCAATCACGCTTACCATCGGCGCCTTTTTTATAAGTTTTCCACATTGATTTTGGTAAAATCTTCTTCATATCAATGACCTTCACGATTTTACCCGTCCGGTAATTGACTTCAATCATCGTGTCTTCCTTATACTTGGAGCCGTCGGAAACCGTCGCCAACAAGTTGTGATTTGGCAATTCAATCAAGTCGTGGTGAATAACGGTCGTTTCGGGATTGGCCTTAGCCGCCGCCTTGCTGACGCTGCTGGAGTCGGAACTACTCGTATCCGCGGAAAAACCGTATTCACGGTAAATGCGGCCGAGGTAGTCGGTCTCCAGTAAGTCGTTGTAAACGTCTGAATTAACGTCGCGCTTAGATAAAATCATGATGTGGCCGTTTGACCATTGTTCGATCATGTGCTGCGAGTAGTTGGTGCTGTACCAACGAACCTCGCCATCCGCGTCAACAGCGAGCGGTTGCTTGGTCGTGCGGTTTAAGACCGTTAACTCATTATCGCCGAGGTTCATTTTAGATTTGTTGACATTCTTAACACTGACGGTTGCGTTTTGAACGTACTTGGGCAACGCCCCCGTCTTAATGGTGATGGTTTTGGTACTAGTTCGGCCATCCTTAGTAGTCTGTGTGATTTTGACGGTATTGTTGTAATTGGCGTACAGGCCAACGATGGGCACCTGGTGAACCTTCGTATAACCGCCCTTAACCGCATTCGTAATGTCCGTCTTATCCGTTTTGCCAGCGACCGTGTAGCTGACTTTAACCGGCTGGTTGGTCGTGTAGATAGCCAGCGCCGATAGTGGCGAGGTCTTGTAAGGGTTCACTTTGACGTACGGATTGGTGAAGGTGTACTGCTTATTTTGCGCTGCTGCCTTGTATGTAGCCGTTAGCGTTTTTTGTTTCTTTTCACGGGTCGTTAGTAATTGAACGTCCAAGTTTTTCTTGATCTGGTTGGTGGAAAGAGTTGTTGGCTGACTGCTGGTCGTCTGCTGGGTTGCTGTTTGTTGGTGATAGTACCAGTAACCACCACCGATGATGGCAACGATGATCAGTAGGGCTCCGGTCCAGAGCCACCAACGATGTTGCTTAGTTTGCACGGGTTTCAGCTCCTTAATAAAGTATGATTGTTAGGACAAAATGTGAAGATTAGTCGGGTCAATGAGATGCTAACCGAACCTTTACCGTGATTGTAGCGAAGGGATATTGTTATCCTGCGATAAAAATGTGAATAAAATGTAAAGATACTTAAAAAACGTTAATATTTAGTGGTGGTAGTTGTAATTCTCGGTAAAGTGGAAGATGAATGGTAACTGAAACCCAAAAAAGGCACTAAAACGAGGTTACGCCTCGTTTTAGTGCCATAAATTAAAATCAGATTGATTTGATATTGCCAATTGAAGGCCATACGTGTTAGGCAGTGCTCAGCATCAACCCGCTGGCCCGAACACTCTAAACGTGCTCAATACCAACCCGTCTGGTCTCACACGCTAATCTAATTGCCTTGTCGTAATATTTCCGTTTGGATAAACAAAGTAGCTTTTCAACGGTGCGCCGCGCTTTCCATCAGCCCGCCTTTGAAAACTATTGACCTGGTAATAGTGGTGGCCCTGACCATCCGTACTACTAGTCGGCACCGGGATAATCAACTGATCCTGCGGTTGGTTCAGGACCTGACTAACCGCTGCACCGGCCTTGGTGGCACTAGTAATGTGGTCGTCGGTCGCCTGGTACTGCCGACCAGTTTGGTGGCTCGCGGCCGCGTCACTTTGCGCATCCTGCCGTTGTGCGGCCTGTGACCGGTTCGCAGCCGCAACCGCGTTTTGTTGGTGCGCTGATAGGCCGCTTGCGGCCGTTGAACGACAACCGGTGAGTAGTAGTAACCCACTAGCTGCGATAATTAATGCGAAGTGCTTCAAGCACAATCCCCCTCATTGACTTTGTTGTTGCGTCAGGCTGGGGTAGGAGGTCGTGTGGATAATCCGCGCATCCGTAAACCCCATCCAGCCGATTAAAATACAGAGAATCAAGCCAATTAATAAATGCTTCATCTAACCGCTCCCGTCTATTTCCAGTTAGGCACCCAGATGACCCGGTCGATTTGTTCGGGGATCACCGCCACTTTAGTGCCCAGTTTGGAGCCCGCTTCGACGTCCACGATGTAAGTCGTCGGGGCCGCATCGACCTCGATAATTGAGCCCCGCTGACCGTCGACCGTGTCGACCAGACTATACAGCGGAATTTCATCGTTACTAATTTCCATTTCGTACAAGGTGAACTGCAAGAAGTAGGACTGCTTACCCGTTTTAATTTTCAACGGCGTATCGATGCCGCCGTAATCTTGTAAGGCGCGGTGCTGGGCGTTTGGATCGTTTAAGTATTGTAGCTCATCGACCGCGTCGATTGCCATTTTCCACTCACCACCGGTTAACTGGGTCTTAGAAGACAACGTCATCACCGAATTAGCGTAGATGTCGATAACGTTAAAGGCTTCGTTGACCTGCTTTTTCGGTAGGTAGCCAATCGTGTAACCGTGGTCGGCGACCTTTAATTCGACTCGGACCGAGCGGTTGGGACCGTCAACTTCTTCGACTAACTGAATTTCACCAATGTTGGCGTTGGCGTCGACCCGGTACTTCTTGGCGTACAGGTAGTCGGCCTTCAAACCGGAATCATTATAGTCGTTATAGGGTTTAAAGTAACCCCGTTTGCTTGCGTCTGTGAGCGCCGCTTCAAATTCCTTTTGATAGTAATCTAAGCCAATCACGTACGACCGAAAAATCGCCCGCGAATTCGAATTGATACGCCGAGTATGCGGTACCGCAATTGGCCGGGGGACCGCCTGCTTGAGGCGCTCCCGAAAACCATTATTTTGCGTTTCGAGTTTGGTTAATTGTCGGGCCTGCTCCTGGTTGGCTAAACTTTGATGGACCAGCTTCGTGCGGATCTTTTTCAGTAAGGCGGCCTGCTTAGCCGCATCCTGCTTGACGTGGCGCAAGTGGACGGCACTCGCAACCAGAATTATCAATAGTAGTAGGGAGACCAACGTGAGGCCCCCAATCAAAAGGGTAGTTGTCATAGAATTCACTCCAAAATAAATTGCCAATTAGGTCTAGTATAAGCGCTCTTCACGCTCAGGGCTAGCTAGACGGGCGGGACTTGTTATTTAGCCCGTAAATGCGGTATGATATTGCTAATGTTAAGTGCCTGATGGCCATTAATTTAAGAAACGGCGGCGAACGGCAGTGCAGTGGTTAATAAAAGTCTACCAGCGGTTCCAATATTTTTGGAAGTACGCGCTCTTTGGATTTATGGCCGCACTTGTAAACGTGCTGGCTTTTTGGATCTTACATTCCGTTTTGTTCCAACATTATTTATTTTCAAATACGATTGCGTGGATCGTGGCGACCCTGTTCAGCTTTTTTGCGAACAAGGCGGTGGTTTTCCGCTCAAAATCGACGAGCGGTTGGCACTGGTGCCGCGAATTTATTGGTTTCATGCTGACCCGCGGGCTTTCGTATTTTTTCGATACGTTCGTAATGTTTGCCGGAATTACGCTCCTAGGTTGGGCGCCAATGCTGGTCAAAGTAATTGATCAGTTGTTGGTCGGTATTTTTAATTACGGGACGTCCTACCTGATTTTTATGGAACATAATCAGAAGATGCGTTTGCGACAAACCTTGATGAAACGGTTAAGTAACCGGGATAGTTAGGGGTCGTACTCGGGCTACGTTTAAGGCGTGGCCTTTTTGATTACCATAAATTCCCCGTGAGGGAAAAATGTAACCAGCAACCGCAAGCGACGGTTAAGATCAAACCGCCAATCAGGAGCGCAATTAAGCGCCCCGTCAGGTGACTTTCTTGGCGGCGGGCAAACGCCAGCTCAATGGCGCCCAACGTGGCAATGCCGACCCCCGCTTTTAGCGTCGTTAGCCACCAGTTACCACTAAACGTTTTGGTGGCGAGGTAGACGCCGGTGATGATTAAAAATAGGTAGCCTAACCGACTCAGAATCAAGTAGCGGTTCGCCGCTTTGACCGATTGCCGGGTCAAGCCGATTAAAACCATGAAGGTGAGCCAGAGCCAGCCGCCAATGTGCAGAATTAAAAACATAAAACCGCCTCCGAAAATCCGATTCATGTCTAATTTTAGCATGAAAGTTTGTTTCGGGGCGGTTTCTTTTATTGAATTGCGGTTAAGTTTTTTTGTTGAACGTAGTGGACGAGTTCAATCACCGTTTTAAAGCGATTAAACGGGGTCACAATGTGGACGCCGTTAAAGTTTTCGCAGATGCCGTCAATTAATTCCTTGGCAATCTGGATACCGACGGCGCGTTCGTTACCCGCTTGTTCCGCGGCCGCCATTCGGTCGCGGATGGCTTGCGGAATACGAATGCCGTGGACTTCATGGTGTAAGAAGTCGGCGTTTCGACGCGAAACTAACGGCAAGACGCCGACAAACACCGGAACGTGAATATCGTTGGCGCTGAGGGCGGCTTTCAACGCGGTCACGTTAGCGAGATCGAACACCGGTTGAGTGATCAAATAGTCGCAGCCGTAACTCAGCTTGCGGCTGATTGATTTAGTTGACAAGCTCGTGCGGTAGGCGTTGGGATTGAAGGCGCCGGCAACCCGGAAGTCGCAAGTTTCGCGTAAGGATTTCCCGGTCGGGCCGATGCCGCTGTTAAATTGTTTGATCAACTTCATCAGTTCAACCGAGCGAACGTCTCCCACCGAGGTGGCCCCCGGAAAATCCCCAAGCTTAGCGGGATCGCCGGTTACAGCTAAAATATCTTCAATTCCTAGACTGTGAAGGCCCATGATTTCGGATTGCAGGCCAATTAAGTTATGGTCGCGGGTCGTTAAGTGCACGATTGGCGTGATATCGTACCGTAATTTGAGTTGGGCGGCAACGATGGCGTTGGCAATGCGCACCGTGGCTAACGAATTATCCGATAAGGTAATCCCGTCAACACCGGCGGCCTTGAGTCGCTGCGCGCCCTTGAAAAACTTGGCCGTTTCAAAGTCGCGTGGCGGGTCTAACTCGACGAGCGCCGTCTTAGCGGTCGTGACCCGCTGCAAGAACCGGTGCTGACTGGTGGTCGGAGTTAGGGTTGGTTGTTGTGGCACGGACGTTGCCCGTGGGCCTTGGACCCGACTGCGACTTGCGAGACCGCGGACGGTTGCCGCGGTATGGAGGGGCGTCGTACCACAACAGCCACCAATGATGGTCAGCCCGAGCTGTCGGAAACGTTCGGCGTAGTCTTGAAAGTAGCTCGGCTCGCCGTCGTAAACGACCGCGCCGTCCTGGTCGGTTCCGGGTAGCCCCGAGTTGGGATAGACGGCCAGGGGCACTGGCGGCCGACTGGTTAAGCCCGCAAACGCCTGCGCTAAGTAGTAGGGGCCCAACCGACAGTTCGCTCCGACTACGTCCGCCCCCGCGGCGCTAAGCTGGTCAATTGCACTGGCAAAGCTGGTCCCGTCACGGAGGACGCCCGGTGCGAGCATCGACACGTTGGTGATCACCGGCAGGGTCGTGTGGGCTTTGACGAGCTTAAGGGCGGCCAGCAGTTCCCGTAGATCATAGAAGGTTTCGAGTAAGATGGCGTCAAGGCGGCCACCGGTTAATAGGGCGGTCAACTGTTCCGTTAAGCTAGCCGCGAGTGCGGTGGGCGTGGCACGTTGCACGTCTTGATCCGTATCCCCGGCCATCCCGCCAATCGTTCCGAGAACGAATACCGGGTGGTCGGCCGCTTGGCGGGCTTGGTCCGCCAGTTTAACCGCGGCCTGATTAATGACGCTGACCTGGTCTTGGAGGTCGTAGCGGGCGAGCTTCAAGCGGTTGGCCGCGTAGGTGTTGGTTTGAATAATATCGGCGCCGGCATTGACGTAGGACTGGTGGACCCGCAGGACCGTGTCCGGATGGGTCAAGTTAAGGAGTTCGAACGCCGAGCTGATGCCGTAGCTTCCATAGAGCAGGGTTCCCATGGCCCCGTCAGCGACGAGGACTTGGTTTTGAAGCGCTTCGCGAAAATCCATTCAACCGCCCCCCTTTAAGCGTGGGTCGCTGTCGGTAATTGGGCGCGGATGGCGTCGCGCGCCGCGACCATGTTTTGAAGCGCTGCTAGTGCTTCGGCCTCGTGGCGGGTCTTTAAGCCGCAGTCCGGGTTGATCCAAAACTGGCGAGCGTCAATGACGCGGAGGGCCCGCTGAATATTAGCTTCAATTTCTGGTACGCTGGGCACCCGCGGGCTGTGAATGTCGTAGACGCCCAAACCAATTTCCTTGTCGTAGCCGGTCTGTTCAAAAGCACTGATCATTTCACCGTGGCTCCGGGAGGTCTCAATTGAGATCACGTCGGCGTCGAGCGCCTTAATGGTCGCAATGATATCACCGAAGTTGGAGTAGCACATGTGGGTGTGAATCTGGGTATCATTGCGGACGCCACTAGTGGTGATCTTAAATGAGTAGACCGCTTCGTCAAGGTAGGCTTGCCAGTGCCGGCGCTTTAGCGGTAGGCCTTCCCGTAGGGCGGGTTCGTCCACTTGGATGATGCGAATGCCGGCCTTTTCCAGGTTTAAGACTTCTTGACGCAGGGCGAGGGCAATCTGGTTTTGAACGCGGGCCTTAGGAACGTCGTCGCGCACAAAGCTCCAATTGATAATCGTAAGGGGGGCGGTTAACATTCCCTTTACCGGGTGCTTGGTTAAACTTTGGGCGTAAACCGACGCGGCCACGGTGATTGGTTCGGTATAGGCAACGTCGCCGAAGATGACCGGCGGACGCACGCCCCGCGAGCCGTATGATTGGACCCAGCCGTTTTGAGTGGCGTAAAAGCCGGTCAGTTTTTGACCGAAGTATTCCACCATGTCGGTCCGCTCGAATTCGCCGTGGACCAAGACGTCCAGTCCGAGTTGTTCTTGGAGTTTGATCCAGCGCTTCGTTTCCGTGTGTAAAAAGTCCTGGTAGGCGCGGTCACTAAGGTTACCTTTGCGCCACGCCGCCCGTTTAGCACGAACCGTGGGACTTTGAGGAAAACTACCGATCGTCGTGGTCGGTAATAATGGTAGTTTTAAGCGGGCGTGCTGACTTTGAATTCGGGTGGCAAATGGTGCTTGGCGTTCAAAGCGCTGTGTTTTTAAAGTGGCTTCCGCCGCCCGCACGGCCGGATTGTTGCGGTGTGCGGACTGGTTCAACGCAGCGAGTTTAGTCTGATTAGCATCGAAAGCGGCCTGAACCGCTTGCACCCCGTCGTTAGCAGCGGTCGTTAGCCAGCTTAGCTCGCGTAGCTTTTCGTCGGCAAACGCTAAGCCGCCCAGTAGGACCGGATCGACTTTTGTTTCGTTGCGGGTCGTGATGGGGACGTGTAGTAGCGAGTTAGCGGGCTGTAACCAGAGGTGGTCGGGAGCCGTCAACGTTTGAAGTTCCTGCACGAGGGCGAACTTCGCGTGAAGGTCGCTTGCCCAGACGTTGTGGCCGTCAATGATGCCAGCGGCTAAGATTTTATCAGCTGGGAAGCCGTAATCACGGAGGTGTTGTAAGTTTTCGCCGTGGTCGTGGACGAAGTCGAGGCCGATGGCTTGAACGGGTAAGTCGACGATTTGTTCGTAGCGATCCAAGCTGTCAAAGTAAGTCTGAAGTTCAATTTTGATGGCGGGAACCGCGGTATGGAGCGCGGTCAGTGCCTCGGTGTAGGGTTCTAGCTCGGCTGGACGGGTAATCTGAACGAGCGTTGGTTCGTCCAGCTGAATCCAGTGGGCTCCGGCGGCCGCTAATTCTTGTAAGACTTGAACGTACAGCGGGAGTAGCCGCGGTAATAAGGCCGCAATTTCAGCCGCCGTTAGCGGTTGACCGGCGCGTTTACCGAGCTTTAAGAAGGAGACCGGGCCCAAAATGACGGGCTTACCGTCGATGCCCAGCTCCGTTTTGGCTTCCTGGTAGTAGCGCAGCCAGCGGTTATCGAGGAGTTGGAAGTGGACGTTGTCAAATTCGGGCACAATATAATGGTAGTTAATGTTAAACCATTTTGTCATTTCGGCTGCCACGGCGTCCTTAGTACCGCGTGCGATTGCGTAGTAATCCGTCAAACTTAAGCGGTGGTCAAACCGCCCGAAGCGGGCGGGAATGGCGCCAAACGCAACCAGGGTATCAAGCACGTGGTCGTAATCCGAATTATCCGCCACTGGAATTAAGTTGGTGCCGAGGTCGCGCTGCTTCTTTAAGTTGGTTAACCGCAGGCGTTTAGCCGTTGCGTGAAATTCGGGTTCGTCCAACTTGCCTTGCCAAAAATGTTCTAATAAGTGCTTCCATTCCCGGTGTTCACCTAACCGGGGATAGCCTAAATTACTACTGATCACTGTCATGTGGGTCACTCCTTTTATTTTGACTGCCGCCAGTAGGGGGCCGCGACCGGTGGCTGGAACGTGATGGACATCCATTTGAGCTCACTCGGAAGGGCACCGAGTGAGCTCAAATTCGAGTCTTATTCTAAGTTGGAAGCAGCCCACTTCCAACTAAGAATAATTTCATCACTGAGCCGTAGTCGCGGTCCCCTGCTGGCTAGCTAGTTCGTTGTACGTTAATTAACTGATAATGCTGCTGGTTATAAATCCGGTGCTGCTACTGTCGACGGGTGAGAATAAATGCTAATCCTGCTTGCTCAGCTAAACAGTGATTAGCATTTAGTTTCATAGTTTTTAAATGCAATAGGGTGCTAGTTGGATTTTCAATCAATTCACTTGGACTACCATAATTAGCAGAAAAGTTTGCGTTTAAATTAGTAAGCGTTCAACAGAACTTTCTTCATCACTTGAGAGCTACTAAAATAAACCGTTGAATTCAGTATTAGGGCAAGTCTAGCCAGTAGCGGGTGTAACCATGGCTCAACTGCGAAATTATTCTTGGCCGGAAGTGAGCTTCTTCCGGCTTAGAATAAGGCTCGAATTTGAGATTGCGGGGTGGGCTTTCCCCGTGAGCTCAAATCGATGCCCGCAGTGTTCCAGCCAACCGGTTACACCCGCTGCTGGCGGCAATCTCAACACTAATTAGTACAGAACCCAAATAACACTAAACAACATCAATGGATAAGAATATAAAGAACAAAAAAACGGCAACCTCGTCACTTAAAAGGACGAAGTTGCCGTTCGTGGTACCACCTTAATTTCACCAATACCTCACGATATTGATCTTAGCCCGTACGTTTCATACGGTAGCTGGGTAACAGGAGCTAACTGTTGCCACCTAGCAAATGCTCAGTGGGACCGTTTAGGGGCCATTGTTCGTCAGGTCATCGATGACTTGGTTTCCACTCTCCCAAGCTCACTGGACACGATTCAGTGACTACTTTCCCCGTCAGGACGTTTACGATATTAAGAATGATTAGAAAATACCACCTTCTCAAGCGCTAGTCAAATCAAATTCTCATTTTTAGCCCGCTTTGCTCATTTAATATTAATTTTAAAATCAAACCGACCGCTAGCTTGCGGCGTCTACCCGTCCTACTTAATTATTTAAAATAAATTTAGTTATATCTGAGAAAAGGCATTGCCAGATTAGTTAAAGGGCTGCTTTAACTTGGCAAACAAGGGTCGTTCAGTAGGAACTTGCGGTTCCGGCGGGGATTTTAACCGCGCAAGTTGGGAGCTAAATGTGAAGAAACGGTTAACTTCGGGAACTCGGAAACCCCGTAGTTTGCGTTCCTCGTCAGTGCTTCAACGGCCGGATTCATAAATTGATCACAGTTCTTTCAGATTCTAGTTATGGAATTGAACAATGTTCTTGCTAACATACGAAATGAGCCCAACGGCAGATGACAAACAAGCAAAGGATGATTGGTATGACTCAAAGTTTCTGGCAGCGTTTATTTAAAAAGCAACCCACCCAGCAAGCCGTTCTGATTTTAGGGAGCGGGCGCTCGGGAACGTCGGTGATGACCCGCAGCCTAAATTTGATGGGAATTTCACTGGGAACCGACCACTTGTTAGCACCTAGTAAAAAAATTAACCCGAAAGGTTACTTTGAAAATAAAGACGTCATTAAGATTCATAAGGCGCTCGGGAGTAAGATTCGTTACAGGCCCGCTGCGGAAGGCTACTATGACCATTCGCAGATCAAGGCCGACCGGGTGGCGCTGACCAATTATTTGAAGACCTTTTTTGCCAACCAGTCATATTTGGCCATCAAGGACCCGCGGATGAACGATTATATCCAATTATGGCAACACGTCCTAAGTGACATTAACGTTGCACCGGCCGAAGTAATCCTAATTCGGAATCCGCTAGACGTGGTCGCCTCAAATTCACGGGCTTGGCACCGCGATACGACTTTGGCGATGCGGCAGTGGCAGGTGCGAACCCTGCTTTCGCTAAGGGACACGTTACCGCAATCACGCATTTTGATCACCTATGAGGAACTATTCGACCAACCGCTAGCAACCTTAAAGCGAATCGCCACGAAGTTTAACCTGCCGTGGCCGGCCGATGAGGCGGCTTTGCAAGCTAAGTTGGACGATTTCATTGATCCCAATTTGCAGACCAGTGATAGTGGCGAATCGCTGAGCGCGTTTGAAACCCGGACGGACGTGGCCCCTGACATTAAGGCCCTCTATATTTTAGCCCGGCAGGCGGCGGCCGACCCGGAATTCTTTGCCTCAACCGATTTCCAGCAACGCATTGCGGAATTGACCGATCGCTATTTGGAAGCGCACGGCGCGCTGTACCGCGATTTCAATCCTAAGATTAACGGTCAAACGGTGATCGTGTATGGCGATGACCGGGCGGCCTTGACGGCGGTTAATCAACAGTTAGCCAGCTTAGGCTTAACGGTCAATCCTAAGCCCGCGGCCTATAAGGCGGCGGGGCAGACCTTACAGGCTGACCTAGACGCCGGCCAAATTGACCGGGCGACCTACCCTAAGGACCAACGAGTCGTTGCTGAAAAGGAAGTCCTGAATAATTATTTGCGGCGTAATGCTAAGCGTGAGGCGCGGTGGAGTGTTGGCGTGCTGGAAAACGCGCCGATGGTCGAGATGCTCACAACGGTGGTGCGAGAAGTCGGGGCGGCGACCCGCAGCGTGGTCGTCTACGATGATTGGCAGGCTAATCCAGATGCTAGTGACCGACTGGTAGCGCTCAAGGCGACCGTTCGCACCCTGCACGCGCTTGCGGGGCAACCCTACCAGTTATTGACGACCGCCGCCGTGGCAACGACTGCCGGGCAAGCCCAATTAACGGCGTTCGTGAACGCTAAGCGGCCGGTGCGGGCGGTCCAAACGACTACCCAGCCCAACGAAGCGTTGCGGTTACACGCCCCGTTAAGTGAAAATGAGGTCGTAGCGACCCTTAGCGAGCTGTGCCAACGTGCGAGTGCCGATCCGCAGCAGCAAGCCGTTTTAGACCAATTTATCAATTTAAACTATGCCGCCATGATGGCAATGAAAGGTGATCAATATGCAAACAGTTTACGGAATTAAAGCCCACGGGGGCCAACTGATTAACCAGAAGGATTTTAGCGCGGAAACGTTAGCGGCTGCCGAACAACTGCCAAGTTTAACGTTGAACGCTTGGAACCTCTCCGACCTAGAACTCATCGGGATTGGCGGGTTCAGCCCGCTGACGGGTTTCATGACCAGCGACGACTATCATTCGGTCGTGAAGACGATGCACCTCAAAAACGGTGTTATCTGGAGTATTCCGATTACCTTGCCCGTTAGCAAGGCGGTTGCGGCCGACCTCGTCCTGAACCACGAGGTCGCGTTACGCGATGAGCAGGGCACGCTTTACGGGACGATGTTAATTGAAGACAAGTTCGTCCCGGATAAAATGCTGGAGGCGCAAAACGTCTACGGGACGACCGAAAAGGCCCATCCCGGTGTTCAGCGGCTTTTCGATAACGGTGACGTTTACTTGGGTGGTCGAATTAAATTATTGAAAAAGCCGAGTCACGGCGCGTTTAACGCGTTTTATATGGAACCGATCGAAACCCGCAAAATGTTTCACGACCTCGGTTGGCAAACCATCGTGGGCTTCCAAACGCGGAACCCGATTCACCGCGCCCACGAATATATCCAGAAATTAGCGTTGGAAAACGTTGACGGGCTATTTTTGAACCCCTTAGTGGGTGAGACGAAGGCGGACGACCTGCCGGCGGACGTCCGAATGAAAAGTTACCAAACGATTCTAAAATATTATTACCCGGCTGACCGGGTGCGGCTGGTTATTTATCCAGCCGCCATGCGGTATGCTGGTCCAAAGGAAGCCATTTTGCACGCCATTGTCCGAAAAAATTACGGCTGCACCGACTTTATCGTGGGTCGCGACCACGCCGGTGTGGGGGACTATTACGGGACCTACGCGGCGCAAGAACTCATTACGTCGGTCCAAGCTGAGCTGGGGATGCACTTCTTTAAGTTTGACAACGCCTTTTATTGCCAGAAGTGTGGGGCGATGGCGACCGCTAAAACGTGCCCCCACGGTGAGCAAGATCACATCTCGTTAAGTGGAACGAAGGTCCGTAAAATGTTGAGCGCCGGGGTCGTACCGCCGAAGGAAGTCTCGCGGCCAGAAGTAGCGCGGGTCTTAATTGAAGGGTTGAAACAAAAACGGGAGGTGCGCGCATGAACCATGCAACCAACATTACTTGGCAAACGTCGCAGGTGACGCAAGCCCAACGACAACGGTTACTCGGCCACCGCTCGGCGGTGCTCTGGTTTACCGGGCTATCCGGTTCGGGTAAGTCGACGATTGCGAACGCGGTCGAAAAGGCGTTATACGACCGCCAAATTAGTAGCTACGTTTTGGATGGCGACAACGTTCGCTTTGGATTGAATCAAAACTTGGGTTTTTCAGCCGAAGATCGAACGGAAAATATTCGCCGCATCGGTGAAGTGTCGAAGCTGTTCGTCGATGCCGGGGTGCTCACGCTAACAGCTTTTATTTCACCGTACCGTGCGGACCGCGATCAGGTTCGTGCGCGCCTAGGGGCCAGCGAGTTCATTGAAATTTTCGTGGATACCCCGCTAGCCGTGTGTGAACAACGTGACGTTAAGCATTTATACGCGAAGGCCCGCCGTGGCGAGATTACCGGCTTTACCGGTATCGACGCCCCGTACGAAGCCCCTAAGCGACCGGAAATTACGATTGATACGTCGCAACAACCCTTGGCGACGTCGGTTGAACAAATTTTAACTTACCTGACCGCCAACGGGTACTTGACGGCGCCGAATGGGGTGGCGGCACCATGAACGTGATGAAGCGCGGTCGGGACCCACTAGCCCCACTACTGGCGGCCATTGAAGCCGCGCCCCGGATCGTGACGCTCTGTCATACGAACCCGGATCCGGATGCGATTGGCTCCCAGTTAGGATTGGTGAACGGTTTAAGTACGGCCTTTCCTGAAAAAACGGTTCGGGCGGGCACCCCCGTTCCAGCGAACTTAGCTTGGATTGCTGGGGCCCGGCCGTTGACCCCGAGTCCCACCATTACGGCGGCTGACTTGGTGATCGTGGTCGACTGTGCCAACCGCGACCGAATCGCTGGCCGGATTCCTGCGGGGACCCGGGTACTAAAGATCGATCACCATCCCAATCGCGACCGGTACGCAGAATTAGGGTGGGTTGATGAGCAGTATAGTAGTTGTGCCGAAATGGTGACGGCGCTACTGACGGCCATTGAGCCGGCAGCAATTACGACCACGGCGGCCAACGCCCTGTACGCCGGGATTGTGGGCGACACGGCCCAGTTCTCGACGCCGGAAACGAACACCCAAACACTAGCGACGGCGGCCCACTTAGTGGCAGCGGGGGCCGACGCCGCTTTGATTAGCCACCACGTGCGCGACTTAACCCCGCGGCTGCGGCAACTCTATGGCTACGTCTTGAGTCACCTGACGGTCACGCCCAGTGGCCTCGGCCACATTACGCTGTCACGAACGGTGTTGCGCCAACTCCAAATTCCGTTTGGTGAAGAGGACATCATCGTACCGCTCCTCGGTTATTTGACCGACGTGCGTGTTTGGTTAGTCTTCATTGCCACGCCCCAAGGCACTTTTCGGGTTCACTTTAGGTCGAAAAAGTTACCAATTAACCAAATTGCGACGACGTTCGGCGGTGGTGGCCACCCGCTTGCGAGTGGCGCGTTTGTCGATAATTTTACCAGTGTGTCCCGGGTGATTGCGGCCACCGACGCCTACGTCAGCGCCCACCGCTAAAATCGAGGAGGTCTTGAAATGCACGTTAAAAAATGGCTGATTGGGCTTGTCGTGGTGATTGTCATCGCCGTTGGTGGCGTGTTCGGCTATCAGCGCTACCAACAATCCAGCACGACGAGTAGTACGGCTAGCAACACGACAACTAGCAAAGTGCGCTCAGATAGCGCGGTCAAAAAAGATATTAATAGTCGGCTCGTTTCGAGTCAGTCGGCGACGCAAACGAAGGCGAGTCAAGCGATTAAGCGGGCGGCCAAGAGTGACCAGTACACGCTCAATAACATGTACACCGTGGTCAACCCTTATGGGAGCTCGCCGCTGTCGGCCAAGGTCGTCTTCCATACGAATAAGGCCGCTAAGGTTAGTTACACGGTCGTTGGTAAAAGTGCCAAAACATCAATTAGCAATTCAACTAGCAAGTATACGACCAGCCATAATTTAACCGTTTTGGGGCTCTACGCGAATACGACTAACCAGGTGAAGTTTACCGTGACTTATAAGAATGGGCAGACGGCGACGCGGACCATTCAATTAAAGACGGCGAAGTTACCGGCCTCTTTAAGCAAGCTGAAGGTTAACGTTAAGAAGGCGAATAAGTCGAAAATGACCCTGGGAAGCGGTAATTCTAAGCTGACCTTCATGGTGCGGACGACGATTTCGGGTAAGAACCAGTCGAAAAATTATTCGTTTGGAATCGACGCGGATGGCGCGATTCGCTGGTTTACGACCAAGCCAACTTCTCATATCTTTAAGCAGCTGAATAACGGTCACCTCCTGATTTGGACGAAGTCGAATAGTAGCAATTCCTACTTCGATGAACTCGTTGAGATGGACTATACCGGTAAGGTTTACAAAACTTATAAATTTAATCATAAGGCGTGGGGTAAGGCGAAGGGGTCGAAGAAGCAGAACCATAATCAAATTCACCACGACGTGACCGAGTTACCGAACGGCGACCTAATCGCAACCGTTTCGGATGGTGGCCGGACGTATGTTGAAGATACGATGATCGTTATTTCGCATAAAACGGGTAAAATCACCAAGGTCATTAATATGAAGAACATTTTGCCAGCGAAGTTCTACACCAACTATTCGGCCACGAAGTCGAATAAGTACATGGGTAAGCGCGACTGGTTCCACCAAAACTCCGTTTATTACGATGCCACGGACAAGAGCCTGATTATTTCGAGTCGTAACCAGAACTTAGTCATGAAGATTGATTACAAGACTGAAAAAATCAAGTGGATCTTATCTAGTAAGAAAGCGTCGGCCTGGCCGAAATCCTACCGAAAGTACTTGTTGAAAGCGAAGGGGAAGATTGCTTGGCCGGGTGGGCAGCACGCGGCCATCGTTGACCCAACCACGCTAGGTAAGCAGGGATCGCTGAACGTCCTGCTATTTAACAATAACGTGGCGGTCGGCGATACTAAGAGCGCCCTGAAGCAGAGTTCGGGTCAATATTCAGAGGGCGTTGAGTACCACATCAACGAAAAGACGATGACGATTTCACAGGTGGCTAGTTACGGCAAGTCACTAGGTAAATCTAATTTCGCGAACATCATTGGTTCGAACCGCTATCTCAGTAAGACCAACCGACTGGTTGATTTTGGTTGGCTTGATGGTGGGAAGAAGGCCAACGTGATTGAGTACGACGCCACGACGGGTAAGCAAGTCTTCAACGTCGAACTGACCAACCTCGGTTCTAGCGGCTATGTTTACCGTGCTGAACGATTCTCACTGTACCCGACGAAGCACGCTTACGGGATTAACGAGTAAGCATTGAGTGAGCTGGGTGACACCAGGCACAATTAAAGATTGTTTTGAGGCGACTGCGGCTAGGACTGCGGTCGCCTTTTTGAGCGCGATATCAATTGGCGGAATATTGCGGGTCCCAATCGGTGTCGAGACTGCCGCCAGCAGCGGGTGTCACCGGGTGGCTGGAACACTGCGGGCATCGATTCGAGCTCACTCAGAAAAACCACTGAGCAATTTCAAACATGATGCCTATTTTGGCCCCGCTAAAGTGCATGCAATGCTAGTCTCATCAACTTATTTTTCGATAACTAAATTTTTGTGAAAATATTAATTTATCGATAACGGTATGTTACACTAATAAGTGCAAAACCAGTGGTAGCATGGATTAGGTGCTGTGAAAGTTATTGCTTTTTTAGTACAATCCTCGAAAAGTTCAGGTGAATAACTATCGGAACTAGCAAGTGCTACCGCGAAAAAGACTTTGGAGGGGTTCACATGCAGATTCGGCGATTCACAACCATTGCGGCTAGTTTAGCAATGGTGATTGCAGGATTAAGTGGCTGTGGTAATTCAACTAGCAGTCAAAAGAAGAGTAGTAGTAGCAGTAGTAGTAGTGCCAAGAAGACGACGGCGGTCACCACGTCAGCGTCGAAAACGACCTACACGTCACCGTCGGAATTGAAGTCGAAATACGACGTGATTATTGTTGGGGCTGGTGGTGCCGGGATGTCGGCCGCCTTGTCCGCTAAACAACACGGGTTAAAACCGGTTATTTTGGAGAAGATGCCCACGGCGGGTGGTAACACCTTGAAGGCGTCTTCCGGGATGAACGCCTCGGAGACGAAGATTCAAAAGAAGGACGGGATCAAGGATTCCAACCAGGCGTTTTATGACGAAACCCTTAAGGGGGGCCACGGTACGAACGATAAGGCGATGCTGCGGTTCTTCGTGGACCATTCGGCGAGTGCGATTGATTGGCTGGACGGCATGGGGATCAAGCTCAATAATTTAACCATTTCGGGTGGAATGACCGTTAAACGCACCCACCGGCCACAGGATGGGTCTGCGGTTGGTGGTTATTTAGTCAGTGGTTTGTTACGGAACGTCAAAAAGCAAAACATTCCCGTTTTCGTCAACTCTGACGTGACCAAGGTCAACTTGAAAAATGGTCAAGTTGCCGGGGTCAAGGTTAAAATCGACCAGGACCAAACGAAGACCATTCAGTCGAAGGCGGTCGTTGTTACCACCGGGGGCTACGGTGCCAGCAAGCAACTGATCAAGAAGTACCGGCCCGACCTAGCCAACTACGTCACGACTAACCAAAAGGGGAGTACCGGTGACGGTTTGAAGCTCGTGACGGATGCTGGTGGCTACTTAGTCGATATGGATAAGATTCAAATTCACCCCACGGTACACCAAAAACCAGCATACTTAATTGGTGAGGCGACCCGGGGTGAAGGGGGCATTCTTGTGAACGAATCGGGTAAACGATTTGTCAACGAGTTAAAGACCCGCGACCTCGTTTCGGCGGCCATCAATCAGCAACCTGGTAAGGACGCGTACGTCGTCTTTGATAGTGACGTTAAGAACCGGGTCGGCTCAATTAAGCAGTACCAAAAACTAGGCTTTGTGAAGTCGGCTGATTCTTGGAAGGCGCTTGCTAAAAAGATTAACGTTCCAGCCGATCAACTAGATCAAACGGTGACCCGGTGGAACCAGAACGTTAAGAATAAGAAGGACGCGGACTTCCAGCGGACGACCGGGATGGATAATCCGTTGAACGGCAAATGCTACGCCATCAAGATCGCGCCTGGGATTCATTACACCATGGGTGGTGTGAAGGTTAATCCTAAGACCGAAGTGTTAACCAAGGCCGGGCAAACCGTACCAGGGTTATTTGCGGCCGGTGAATTAACCGGTGGTTTACACGGTAGTAATCGAATCGGTGGGAACTCCGTTGCCGAAATCGTTATCTTTGGGCGCCAAGCCGGTGACCAAGTGGCAAGTTATTTGAAATAGGCGTAATTTAAAATAGATTCTCAGGATAGTCTCCGTGCTCACTGAGCAGGGAGGCTTTTTTGGCTTCTATACCAATTGGTGTTGCTATTGCCGCCAGCAGTGGGGGTCACCCGCTACGGTGATGCTTGGCACAGCGAGAATCATGTTAATAGCCGAAACGTGCGCCAAAAGTCAGCTGGCTCCGCTTAACCCCGTAAGTCAAACAATCCAAGCCCGGGATCATTCGCCTTACGCCGTTAATGCTCACCAGCTAACCGACTTTTGGCGCACTCTCAAAATCTTCATTTTTTCGTCGTAGAATTGTCAGCTTTTCGTCGGATGGGCACCACGGTTTCCGCGGCTTTTTTCACATTTGCCGCCTACAATGGGAAACATGTTGAACGGATGCCGTTTCAGCAATTTTACCAACCATGAGGGGTGACTTTCGATGACCATTCAAATTGCAATTGTCCTGATCACGCTTGGCGTGACCTTCGTCTTAATGGCGTTGGAAATCACCACCCCTAACGCCATCATCCTGTGCGCCCTTGCGTTTTTAATGGTCGTCGGGGTCCTATCACCGAGTGACGCCTTAGCGGGGTTTGCCAACGATGGGCTAGCAACGATCGCCCTCATGTACATCATGGCTTACGCAATCGCTAAGAGTAGCTTGCTGAACCGGGTGTTTAACCGCGTGCTCGGAAGCGGGCAGCGTGAGCGGCACTCCCTGTTCAGATTACTGACAAGCGTTAGCGTTTTGTCGCCATTCATGAATAATACGCCGATCGTTTCCACCTTGACGCCGATGCTTCAACGCTGGGCCAAGCAAAAGGGGGTCGCGGTTTCGAAATTTTTAATCCCGCTATCCTACGTCACGATTTTAAGCGGCTTACTGACCGTGCTTGGGACGTCAACCAACCTGGTGGCTCAGGGTTTACTTTCAAAATACCATCTCAAACAGTTTGGGACCTTTGACCTCGCCATCGTGGGGATTCCGGTGACAATCGTTGGGTTACTTTATTTACTCACAATTGGCTACCGGCTATTGCCCGCTAACTATGGCAGTAACGTCGACGCCGTGGTGGCCGAGCCCAACCGTTATTTAATTGAAATGTCACTGAGCGCGGACTTTGAGCATTTGAATCAAACCGTTGCGGCGGCTAAGCTCCGCCACTTATCCAGTTCATTTTTGGTGGCGATTAACCGCAATGGCGATGTCATCGTACCGGTGACCAACGCAACCATTTTACGGGAGGGTGACCGGCTGTACTTTACCGGCCCGGCCCAAGTGGTGAACGACTTAGTCCAAATCAAGGGGCTGCTCCCCAGTACCGAACAAATTGACATGGCTGATATTACCAATGAAACGGCCCGCTTAGTGGAAGTTTCAATTCCGGAAACGTCGAGCCTCGTCAATCGCAGTATTAAATCAAGCCGCTTTCGCAACGTTTTTGACAGCGTCGTGGTGGCGATTAACCGCAACACCGTTAACTTGCAGGGTCAGCTTGGCCGTATCCGGCTAAAGGCGGGGGATAGCCTGGTCGTGATTACAACTCGCGACCCCGAGGAAATGGCGCACCTCGCCGACCTGCACGTCTTTAACGTCCAACCAATTCAGACCAAACGACCGCGTTACCAGGAATGGTTACCGTTGACGCTGCTTGTGGCAGCGATCGCCGTTTCGACGCTCGGCTGGCTTGACTTGCTAGTGGCCCTAGCCGCGGCCTGCGTCGTACTCTTCGTCACTAAGTGCATTTCCGTTACGGACGTGGTCAAGGCGGTCGATTTAAACGTGTTGCTACTAGTTGCCAGTAGCTACGGCTTGGGACTCGCAATGTCCAACGTAGGAGCGGACCAGCTCATTGCCAAATCACTGGTTAAACTGGCCGGAGACGCTTCCCCGTTGCTCTACCTCTTTTTGTTATATTTCGTGACTAACTTTTTAACCGCGATCCTTTCGAACGCCGCGGCACTGTCGCTGATGTTTCCCATTGTAGTCTCAACCGCCAAACTGGAAGATTTGCCGGTGATGATGTTAGTCATGCTGATTACGATTGCGGCGACCGCGGACTTTTCGACCCCGATTGGTTACCAAACCAATTTAATTGTTTATGGGCCGGGGCAGTACCGCTTTAGTGATTATTTTAAAGTGGGGATTCCACTTAATTTAATTTGCATGGTCGTTAGTGTATTGGTGCTGTATAACGTTTATCTGGTTTAGTTTTTTTTCTTCTAGGGAGAGTGTGCCGAAAGCCAGCTGACTTTTGGCACACGTTTTGGCCATTAACATTTGGAAACACACAATAGGTAGTGACATTAGTCGCAGCCTATTTTTTATTGCCTAGCTAAGGCGGCCATCGCCAAATCTGGGTGCATCGATGCTTTATAGCCGAAACGTGTTCGGGCCAGCATGATCCTGCGGTTAGCTACGCCACTGACATCACGCCCACCCCGCGCAATGCCAGTGGCTAGGCTAATCCTCAGATCAACCCGCTGGCCCTCACACTCTGCCAAATTTACATCAATTTAATACCATTATTATAGTTTTTGTACCCACTGACCGGTACGTAAGGCCTGCCAGGTCGCGGTTACGCGTCCCTTTAATAAAAATTGCAATCTTCGGAACAAAACGCTAGTATTAGCCGGATAAAGTTGCTATACTAGCAAAGTTTGTGTTAAGTCAGACGTCAATTAATGAAAGGGGTGCGAAAATATGAACGATTTAACGAAGGGCAAACCATTGAAGTTGATTTTTTGGTTCACGATCCCGCTATTAATCGGTAACATTTTTCAGCAATTTTACAGTTTATCGGACACACTGATTGTCGGTCAGACCTTAGGCGTTAAGGCCCTGGCCGCAGTGGGGTCCACCGGGAGCGTGCAGTTCTTGATCATTGGCTTTGCCCAGGGACTGACGGCTGGGCTGTCAATTATTACCGCGCAACATTACGGGGCCCGCGATTACAAAGGGGTGCGCCGGAGCTTTGCCATCAGTATCGTCATCAGCCTGATCGTTGGTCTAATCTTAACGGCGCTGTCGATGGTGTTAGTCGATCATATTTTAGTCCTGATGCAGACGCCAGCCGACATCATGGTCAACGCCCGGACGTTTTTACAAATTATGCTGGGTGGGATGTTAGCGCCAATTGCGTTTAACCTCCTGTCCAACATTATTCGGGCGTTGGGAGATAGTCGCACGCCACTGTGGTTTTTAATTATTAGTTCGTTAATTAACATTGGCCTCGAACTCCTCTTTATATTGGTCTTTCACTGGGGAATCGCTGGCGCTGGCTGGGCGACCATCTTAGCGCAATTGTTAGCCAGTTTGATGTGCGTGGTCTACATTATTTTGAAGGTGCCCGTTTTACACATTGGTCGGCGGCACTTCCACTTAGTTGCTAAGGAAGTCCGGGCGCACCTAAACGTCGGGTTACCAATGGCGTTTCAAATGTCAATCATTGCGATTGGGACGATTGTTTTACAAGCGGCCCTCAATAGTTTAGGGACCAACTCGGTTGCCGCGACTACCGCCGCTCAAAAAATTGACCAGTTAGCAACGCAACCCTTGATGTCGTTTGGGGTTACGATGGCGACCTTCGCCGCGCAAAACTACGGTGCCAAGCAGTACGAACGGATTATTACCGGGGTTAAGCAAACGATGTGGCTCTCAGGGAGTTTCAGCGTGGCCGCTGGCTTGATTGAAATTATCTGGGGGAAACAATTGGTGGGCCTGTTCGTGGGACACCAGGACGTTGCGGTCTTAAACTTGTCGCAGACTTACTTTAACGTTATCGGGAGTACCTACCTGCTATTATAAATGCTATTTATTATGCGCAACACCTTGCAGGGGTTGGGGCGCAGCGTTGTGCCAACCTTAGCGGGGGCGGCCGAACTCTTTATGCGGGTTTTTGCCGCGTTAATTATGGTCCGCTTGCTTGCCTATCCGGGGGCGTGCAGTTCTGAACCGCTTGCCTGGTTAGGGTCGTGTGCGGTCTTGTTGCCGGCCTACATTCGGGCGGTCCGCGAATTGCGGCAACGGGCCCGGGATGAGCATACCGGGGGCGACCCAATCGTCACGCCGGTCGACGCCGTCGCGAAAAATAATTAGGACTTGCAAGTCAGTCGTTTTTTTGATAATATTTGTTATCAATTTTATTAAAGGAGTATCTCAATGGCCGTAGAATTAAAAATTGGCGATTATGTCCAAGGTAAGAAGTTTGCTTCATTAGAACATGATTTCAAGGGTGAAATCGAAAAAGTGTATGAAAATTCAGTTTTGATTTTGATTAAAGATTTCACTAAGTCCGATGAACCAATCGTGAATGAATACAATCACCGTGCGGTTGTACGGAAGGGTGACGCGAAGTTGATCAAGGCCGCCCCGAAGACGGCGAAAACTCCCGAAACAGAAGCGTAAAAAAATTTATAAATAACCATGACAACCAGAAAAATGTATGCTATACTTATTTCTGTTGTCAAATGCGGGTGTAGTTTAGTGGTAAAATTCAAGCTTCCCAAGCTTGCGTCGCGGGTCCGATTCCCGTCACCCGCTTTATTGAAAGAGTCTACTCAATCAATAAGCATTGGAGTGAGTATTACTCCTCGATTCATGGTCCGTTGGTCTAGCTGGTTAGGACGCCTGCCTGTCACGCAGGAGATCACGAGTTCGAGTCTCGTACGGACCGTCGATAGCGACGGTAAAGCATTCTTAGCGGAATGCTTTTTTTGTTGCAATTTGCAACTGGAGCTTAGTTAGGAGCCGATTTTAATGAAATTAACCTGGCAACCGCGCCCGTTTGAACAACTGAGCGCGGCAGAATTGCAAGCCATCTACAAGTTACGCGTTGCCGTGTTCGTCGTAGAACAGCACTGTCCGTACCAGGAAGTTGACGACTTGGATTTGACCGCCACGCACCTAATGGGCATTGACGAACACGGTCAGTTGCAAGCCTACGCCCGTTTAATGCGGGAACCGCAACGGCAGGCGCGCATCGGTCGTATTTGTGTTGCTACGGCTGCTCGCGGAGGTGGTTGGGGACAACAACTGGTGGCAACGGCTTTGCAGCAAATTCAGCAAGCTTGGCCGTTAACCCACCAAATCAATATTCAAGCGCAATTTTATCTCGATCGGTTTTACCGGTCGTTTGGGTTTCAGCCGGTCTCGGACGTTTACTTAGAAGATAATATTCCGCACCAGGATATGGTTCTGAGCTTAGGGTAGTCAAAGCGAATAAATTCTGTTATACTAACGCATGGTAAAAATTTACACGTTCGATGAGAAAGAGGAGTAAAAGCCACCGCTAATACAGCGAGTCCGGGATGCTGGGAGCCGGGCGTAGCGACCTTTGAAGCGCGCTTTTGAGAACGACAATTCGATAATTAAGTGGATGCAACTATCAATTAGAGTGGTACCGCGGGAACTCTCGTCTCTTACATGTTTACGGAATATGTAGGGGACTTTTTTTGTCCTGACAGACCGCTCGAGGAGGAACTTCAATGGATTACAAACAACTCGTTACTGACGCGCTGGCACCAGCCTTACCAGACTTGATGCCCGCCGACATCATGGCTAAATTGGAACAGCCCAAAACGTCCAAGCAAGGGGATTTAGCGTTTCCAACCTTTACGTTGGCTAAAATCATGCACAAGGCGCCCCAAATGATTGCCAGTGAGGTCGTTGATCAAATCGACCAAAGCAACTTCGAACAAGTCGTTGCCATGGGCCCGTACGTTAACTTCTTCTTTAAAAAGGCTGACTTTGCGGCCGATATTTTAAGCCAAGTTTTAACGAACGGCGGCCACTTTGGTGACGCCCAAATTGGTGAACAGGGTCAGGTTCCCATCGACATGTCGTCACCAAACATTGCCAAGCCAATTTCAATGGGCCACTTGCGCTCAACGGTTATCGGAAATTCACTGGCTAATATTTTAAGTAAGTTAGGGTACCAACCGGTTAAAATTAACCACTTAGGTGACTGGGGCACCCAGTTCGGTAAGCTGATCACGGCCTACAAAATGTGGGGGAGCGAAGCCGAAGTTAAGGCCGACCCAATCAACAATTTATTGAAATATTACGTGCGCTTCCACAAGGAAGACCAAGAACACCCAGAAATGGATGACGAAGCCCGCGAATGGTTCAAGAAGTTGGAAAATGGCGACGAAGAAGCGATGGCTCTGTGGAAATGGTTCCGTTCCGAATCCTTAAAAGCGTTCAAGAAGATTTACAAGCGTTTGGACATCGACTTTGACTCCTTTAAAGGGGAAGCCTTCTATAACGACAAGATGCAGGAAGTCGTGGACTTACTTGAAAGCAAAGACTTATTGCACGAAAGCCAGGGAGCCGAAGTGGTCGACTTAAGTAAGTACGACTTAAACCCCGCCCTGATTAAAAAGTCCGATGGCGCAACCCTGTACATTACCCGGGATTTGGCCGCAGCGATCTACCGGAAACGGACTTACGACTTCGTTCAATCGCTCTACGTCGTTGGGAACGAACAAACCAACCACTTTAAGCAATTGAAGGCCGTATTAACTGAAATGGGCTTTGACTGGGCCGACCAGATCCACCACATTCCGTTTGGCTTGATTACCTCAAACGGTAAGAAGCTGTCCACGCGGAGTGGCCGGGTGATTTTACTGGATAAAGTGCTGGACGACGCCGTTGACTTAGCACACGAACAAATTGAAGCTAAAAACCCAACCTTGGCTAACAAGGACGCGGTTGCGGACGCCGTTGGGATTGGCGCGGTTGTCTTCCATGATTTGAAGAACGAACGGATGAACAGTTTCGACTTCAACTTGGAAGAAGTGGTCCGCTTTGAAGGTGAAACCGGGCCCTACGTTCAATACGCCCACGCCCGGGCCGAAAGTATCCTGCGTAAGGCGGGGAGCCCGGTAATCGCTACGGACGGTCAACAATTAGCCGACCCCGCGGCTTGGGATACGTTGAAATTATTGAGTGAGTTCCCAGCCACGGTCGTTCGTGCCAGCACTGAATTTGAACCATCAGTCGTTGCCAAGTACGCAATTCACTTGGCGAAGGCCTTCAATAAGTATTACGGTAATACTAAGATTCTCGTAGAAGACGATCAATTAAACGCGCGCTTAGCCCTCGTTAAGGGTGTGAGCGTCGTCCTCAAGGAAGCCCTCCGCTTACTCGGGGTCAAAGCACCGGACGAAATGTAGTCCGCACTAAAATAAATCTTAACGTCGCGCGCCAGCCTGCTAAAACAGGATGGTGCGCGGCGTTTTAGTATGGGTTCTGTACCGGCTAGTGTTGATGCTGTCGCCAGCCAACCGGTGACCCCCGCTGCTGGCGGCAATTTTTGCCTATATTAGCATGGCGTCCACTTTAGCCATTCACGGAAAGGTAACTTACGGTACCAAATAGTCCGTCGCGGTGTTTTACGGGGGTGGTGCTATGCTTAAAGTTAACGAAAATGCGGTGACTTTGGGGGGAGCGCAATGAGTTTTTTGGAATTACGACACGTGACAAAAAGTTATCAAATTGGTAAACGCACCTACCCGGTCTTAAAGGACATCAACTTAAAGCTCGAGTTGGGCGAATTCGTCACGATTCAGGGGGAATCCGGTGGCGGCAAGACTACCCTGATCAACATTATTAGCGGTTTAGACCGCCATTTCGGGGGCGACGTACTGGTTGCTGGCCAGCCACTTGACCACTACCATGAGCGCCAACTTGATCAGTACCGCCGGGCAACGATTGGCTATATTTCGCAAAGTTATAACTTGATTGACCACCTGACCGTCCTTGAGAACGTCTTGTTAGCGCTCGACATGACCCGGTTGCACCGCGGAGCGCGCCTGCAACGCGCCCAGGACTTACTCGCGCAGGTCGGGTTAACGGCTCACCTGCATCAGTACCCGAACCAATTATCCGGCGGCCAAAAACAACGGGTCGCGATTGCGCGGGCGTTAGCGGGGAACCCGCAGCTTTTAGTTGCGGACGAACCCACCGGAGCGCTTGATGCCGATAACACCGCCGACGTGATGCGGCTGTTGCAGGCCATCGCCAAGCGCGGGCGGCTCGTCATCTGCGTGACCCATTCGCAACGCGTCGCCCACGCCGGGACCCGGATCGCACACTTAGTTGATGGTCGGTTGTGCGCCGAGACGGTTTTACAGCCCGCGCACCAGCCGGCTGCAGACGCCAGCACGCAATTGACGTCCCGAACGTTACCGTGGCACGTTTCGGCGTTAACCGCGTTTAAGCACATGTGTTACACCTGGCGCTGGAATACGCTCATCGTTTTAGGAACGGCGATCGGCCTGTTTGCGGTGATGTTGTTTAGTGCGCTGGGTAACGGGCTGAAGGGCTACATTAATGATCAAATCGACACGATTGTTGATCCGCAGTCGATCACGGTGATGCGTTACACGACTAACGCGAAGCAACAGGCGGAACAGTCGGTTGCCCAGGTCGATCCGGCGGTGACCGGGGCGATTGCGGACCACTTACCGACCTTTTCGGCGGCGCAACTACGAACTTTACGGGAGTTGCCCAACGTCGTCCGGGTGGAACCCGGAATTTCCACTTCAGACGCAACCATTAAGATTGGCCGGACGAGTTACTCAGCACCGGAGCTGACGACTTGGACCGGCATTGACTCGAAGGCCAGCGTGAAGGCGGGGCATCCGGCGGGAAATAATGAATTACTGTTGGATAAACGCACGATTGCGCAGAAGTGGTCGCCAAGTAACTGGCGGCAACTCGTCGGCCGACGGGTCACGGTGAGCTACCGCGTGTTGACCCCCGCTAACCAGTTAGCAACGGTTACCCGGCGGTTAACGGTGGCCGGCATCGTGGATAGTCCGTCGGGGATTGCACTGAACGCGGTCAATTACCAGACGATTCGGTCGATGAACCGCGCGGGGGGCGCCTCAACCCAACCGACCTTCGTCGCCGTACGGGTCAACGGTCAGGCGCAAAACGAGACCGTCGTTAACTTGATCAATCACATTCGCCAGGGCGGTAAAAAGCAGTTTGCGGCGCGGTCAATCGCGGCGACCCTGGTGACGGTCAATACCTACGTGGACCTCGCAACCGTCATTTTAGCGGCGATTGCCGGGATTTCGCTGCTCGTTTCAATTATCATGATTATCGTCACGATGTACATGTCAGTCAGTGCGCGGATGCGTGAAATTGGGATCTTGCGGTCGCTCGGGGAAAGCCGCCGCGATATTCGGCGGCTGTTTACCAGCGAAGCGGTCCTGTTGGGGCTGTTTAGTGCGACACTGGCAACCGGCTTTGCGTACGCGGCGAGCTTCTGGCTCGACCGGGTTTTGCAACGGATCGCGGGCTACCAGTTCATCCAGTTGCAGTGGCAAAGCGTGGCGTTGATTTTCGGGTTAGCGCTAGTCATCGTTTGGTTGGCAGCGTTATTGCCAGCCCGGCGCGCGGCGCGGCTCAATCCAATTGAAGCGCTAGCGGCTTAAAGTCAGGAGGAGTCGACCGTGGGATGGTTATTGTTAGGCATCGTGATTGGAATTGGCCTCCCGGTCCAAACGGGGGTCAATACCCGTTTACGGGACCAACTGGGGACTTGGCGAGCGTCCTGCACGTCGTTTGCCATTGGCAGCGGTTGTTTACTGGTCGGCTGGGGCGTAACCGCCCCAATGGTGCGGCCGGTGGCGTGGGCGCAACTCGCGTGCCAGCCCGGTTGGTTGTGGCTGGGCGGCTTACTGGGCGTGGCCTACCTAACGGGGAACCTGCTGCTCTTTCTGCGGTTGGGGGCCGTTCAAACGGTTTTGTTTCCAATTGCTGGCCAGGTTCTGATGGGTTTGCTGATTGATCAATTTGGTTGGTTTCAAGCGGCCCGGGTCCCGTTAACCGGCTGGCGGGTCGCGGGGGCACTGTTGGTGATGGCGGGTATTACGCTAACGGTCATTACCCCGCAGTCGCCGCGGGTGACGACGCAGCCCAGAGCATGGGGTTGGCAACTTCTAGGTATTTTACTGGGCATGCTGAGTGCGAGTCAAACCGCCATCAACGGGCGCCTCGGGCTGGTTTTGCATTCCGCCGTTGCCGCGGCCCTCATTTCGTTTTTAGTGGGGACCGCTGCATTAGCCCTCATCGTCGGATTGGCGCGGACGTCCACACCAGTTCACCACCCGGTAACTCCTTGGTGGGCGTGGACGGGCGGCTTCCTCGGGGCGCTTTACGTGCTGGGGAACGTCAGCTTAATGCAACGCCTGGGTACCGGGCTCACCGTGATGATTGTGCTGGTGGGCCTCGTCACCGGGAGTCTCCTAATCGACCAGCTAGGTTGGTTGGGCGCGCCTAAACGGGCCGTTACTTCCCGTCAATTGGTGGGCTTGAGCCTGATGTTAATTGGGGTGGCGGCGATTCGCCTTATCGGTTAACAAATTCGAATAAGTCGAACGTAAGCTCGGCTTGTTAGCGGTTTAGGTTAGTTAATTGAAGGAACCAAGTTGTTTATTGAAAATTAATTTAAGGGGCTAAAAAACTTTACTTTCATTCAAAATAGTCGGACTTGGTTTAATTGTGCACGGCCTTTAACAATGAGCTGGTTAGCAATTCAAACTCGGTTAATGCCGGTAAACACAGCGGTTAGGCCCTCATTAAACTGATTAACGCAGTTAAATTGAATCCGCTTTAAAGCTTTATCAGTTAATTCTCATTAATTAAAAAAGCGTGCGAACCGCGCGCAATAAAATACTAGTAATTCGCCAGTTATCCGGTTATGCTGTGGGTACTAAAAAGAAATTAGGGGTAATTAGCGTGAGAAAACAACCGCGTACACTGCTCATTGGTGGTACGCAAGCGGCCAGTGGCAAGAGCTTGCTAACCTTAGCCTTTGCGAACGTCCTGGTTGACCAGCAGTTGAGTGTCACCATCATTGAGTGTCAAAAAAACGTTTTAACTTGGACCCGGATCAGCCATTCTAAGCGCCACCAGTGGCAAACCGACGTTGAAACCGCCGAGCAATTGGAGACGTGTTGGTTTGACCTGCAGACGATCACGACCGATTATTTATTGATCGACCTACAAACGACCGGTGCCGAGTATGCGAGTGAAACTTGGCTCCTCAATAATTGTTGGCTGCCACTCGCTGACCAAGTCATTTTAACCTATGCCGCAACGACCGACGTAAACAATCAGCTATTCGAAGATCTCGGGCGGCTTCAATTTAGTATGGAATATACTAATAGTAACCCACAACTCTACACGGTCTTCAACGAATACGCGGCCAAGACACCGGTGGCGCAGACGATTGCCGTTCCCGAGATGGGGGCGTTTCACCGTGAGTTTTTCATGGAGCACGCGGAATTTGTCGCTTTAGACGTCCAACCGCTTGGACGCCTGCGCAACGCGCGCCAACGGCCCCAACTCGTGTTGGCGGACGCCGAGGACTTACTTTCTAAACTAAAATTAATTGCGTAATTTGAACTAGAACTAAAAAATGAGAGCGTGCCAAAAGTCAGTTAGCTAGTGCACGTTCTGGCAGTTATACACAAATAGGCCGTGACTAATGTCATAGCCTATTTTTCTACGGTTAGTCAAGCCCGGATAGTGGCAACTTGCCGCCTTACCGGTTGGTCCTAAAGCGGCTGGAAACATACTAATATAAGTGGTGAAAGAGATAGTTTGACGAAGCTGCT
>NZ_BJEA01000019.1 GCF_005405425.1 Lactiplantibacillus modestisalitolerans
GAAATGTCTAAGCAAGTTGTCGAAGAATACATTAACAATCAACGTACAGAAAAAAGCAACGCTGGCCGTCCCTCTAAGAAGGGCAACTAACGTTACTTTTCGTTTGGCTTCATCTCGGCACTAAAGTACCGAGCTTGCGCCTTGGCTACTGAGATGTGGGAGTTAGGCTCCGTCATAAAATAGTTGCACATTGGAAAACCTTGTGATATAATATTGACTTTTTTGAAAAAAGCTAGTATAGTTACTTTCATGAGGAGGATTCTGAATGCCAATTTCACTAGCTGCAATTAAAGATAAACTCGACTCGCGGATCGGCCAACGAATGAAAGTCGTTGCGCAAGCCGGGCGTAAGAAGACCACTGAACGTCACGGTGTTTTACGGGAAACCTACCGTTCCGTATTCGTTGTAGATTTAGATCAACAAGAAAACGCATTTGAACGGGTCTCCTATAGTTACACCGACGTTTTAACTAAAAACGTTCAAATCGCCTTCGACGACGAAACAACTGAAGCCTAATTCGCGTCACGTGAATTCTCAATATTAAGACCCCCAGCAAGGTCTTTTTATTTTGCCTTGATATTAGTATAATTGTATCAAAGTAACCAACGACCCGGTCACCGCGGTCATGGAAGAGGGTGAGACGCGTGCAACTTGTCGAAAAAGCACCAGCCAAGATTAACTTAGGACTGGATACGTTATTTGAACATCAGAGTGGCGAAAAGGAATGGGACATGGTGATGGCTTCGGTCGACTTAGCCGACTACGTTCAGTTAGAGACGCTCCCAACGAACCGGATTGAGGTCGTAACGGATAGCGGCTTTTTACCGAATGATCGGCGTAACTTGGCGTTTCAAGCGGTCAGCGTTCTCAAGCGGCACTGCCACGTTCACACGGGTGTCCGGATTACGATCAAAAAGGTCATTCCGGTTGCCGCCGGTTTGGGTGGGGGCTCTTCGGATGCGGCCGCCGTGTTACGCGGGCTAAACCGAATGTGGAACCTGGGCCTCGACTTACCGACGTTGGCACAACTCGGGTTAAAAATTGATTCGGACGTTCCGTACTGCGTTTACAGTCAGACGGCGCACGTCACTGGGAAGGGTGAGGTGGTGCGGCCATTGCCAAAATTACCGCCGATGTGGATTGTGGTTGCCAAGCCGAAAATGAGCGTTTCAACGCCGAACATTTTACGGCAAATCGATTACGATCAGTTAACGACGCATCCCGATATTCAGGCGTTACTAGCTGGAATTGAAGCTGGCGATGCCCATCAGATTTTCGCGAATATGGGTAACGTGCTGGAGCCAATTACGGCGAAACGCTATCCAGAAATCATGGCGATTAAGCAGCAATTGCTAACGTTTGGTGCGGACGCTGCTCAGATGAGTGGGACTGGTCCGACCGTCTTCGGCATTTGTCGTAAGCAGTCGCGGGCACAGCGGGTTTATAACTCGCTAAAGGGTTTTTGCCGCGAGGCCTACTTAGTTCGGCCAATTAATTTAATCGAGCACTAAACGGTGAGTCGGCAAGCGTGCGGGCTCATTTTTTGCTTTGTAACGTTCGTTTCACGAGCGTTCGCCGGCTATCTGTGCTTAACTAGAATTAAAGCAAATGGAAACGCAACCAATTAGAAGTGGTTGTTCTTGAAATGGGGTGGGCTAATGAAGTTAACAACGAAATTAGGATTAAAACTTGCGGGCGCTGCGGGAGTTGCGGCTTACGCGGGAGCGCTGGCCGGAGGCGCAATCGCCTACCGGGCGGCGATGCACGTTAATGATGATCAAAAACGCCGTGGTCAGTGGTTGTCACACGCCGAAAATACGGAGATTGAAAATTTTTGGTACGAGAAGCAGCCGAAGGAAAGTTGGTCCGTTCGTTCACACGACGGTTTGAAGCTGGTTGCCACTTACTTACCTAATCCCCAGTCAAAAGGGCGGTTAGTAATTTTGGCCCATGGCCTGGGTCACTCCCGGGAACAAATGATTCCGTATGCGCGGATTTTTATGGGCTTGGGCTACGCCGTTCTGATGCCCGATGCGCGTTCCTTCGGGGATAGTGAGGGCCACACGATTGGTTACGGTTGGCTTGACCGCTTAGATTATCAGCGGTGGGTTACCTTGGCGGTTAACCGGCTCGGGTCGCAAATTGAAATTGTATTAATGGGAATCTCAATGGGGGCTGCAACCGTCATGGCGGCCAGTGGTGAGCCGCTCCCCGCTAACGTTAAGGCCGTTATTGAGGATAGCGGTTATGCGGATCTTTACGATGAAGCGAAGTTTCGGGTTGCGCATAAATTTCACTTACCGGTCTACCCAATCATGCCGATGGCTAACCGGATTGCCCGGATGCGCGCCGGCTACGCGTTCACGGATGGGCAGATGCTTCACCAAGTTGCAGCGAGTGGTTTACCAATTTTAATGATTCACGGTGGACTGGATAAAACCGTTCCGGTTCGAAACGCCCGTCGCTTATACGACTTATTACCGCAACAAAAAGGGCTTTATATTGATCCGCAGGCGGGTCACGTTCAAGCGATTCGGACCCATCCGAGTCGGTATCAGGACGTGGTTGACGAATTTTTGCGTGAAGAAGTTGGTTTGGCTTGAAATTGAATGGGACTGCTTAAATGATAAGATGTAAATTTAATTGGACCTTAAAGCTGTAATCATTTAGTTAATTAGGGTTGCGATTGCCGCCAGCAGCGGGTGTAGCCGGTTGGCTAGTGCGCGTTTCGGCTATTAAGATTCGGCGAGATACAAGAGGTTGTGACTAAGGTCACAGCTTCTTTTTTAATCTGTAATAATAATCAACGATATGGTGGGGGCCGCGCTCGCTTTCTTTTTAGATGGTGAATGTTGAAGTGTGTTTGAGCTTGCGGATTTTCTGCAATATAGCTGAAACGTGCTCCAGACCAACTGACGCCTGCGCCTGCTATGCCACCGACACGACGCACAGCCCACGTCATGCCGATGGCTAGACAGTGCTCGGCGTCAACCCGTTGGTCTTCCACACTCTTGCGAAACGTGTTCGGCCAGGCTGGCATCTGCGCTTGCTACGCTAAGCCGCCATCGCATAACCCGCGCTGCTTCTATGCTTTATAGCTGAAACGTGCTCGGCCCAGCATGGTCCTGCGGTTAGCTACGCCAGCGGCCCCATGCACAACCCCGCGACGGCTCCTCTGCCTTATAGCTGAAACGTGTTCGGCCAGGCTGGCATCTGCGCTTGCTACGCTAAGTCGCCATCGCATAACCCGCGACACCGCCTTAGCTAGGCAATGCTCAATACCAACCCGCCTGGCCTCACACTCTTGACAAATACCGACTTTCAGGTAAACTAAAACAGTAATGATTACTATTTACTTTGAAAGATGGGGGTAACAAGATGACGGAACCCTTAATTGCCGTCCAGCACCTAGCAATTACTTTTCCAAATAACCACGTGTTTAAGGACTTAAATTTTGACATCCCAACCGGTGACTTCCTGACCGTGATTGGGGAAAACGGGGTCGGCAAAACGACCCTGATTCGCGCGCTGCTTGGCTTATTAAAGCCCACCGCGGGCGCAATCAACTATTATCCGAATAAAAAGGCCATCAAAATTGGTTACGTTCCCCAATTTCGGAACTTAGACCAAGAATATCCGCTGACGATCGAAGACTTCGTCGGGCTGAATTTAAAGGGCTGGCGGCCGTGGCTATCAAAGGCGGAACACCGCCAAGTAATGACAGCCTTAGCAGTGACCAACCTGAAAAAAATTCGCCAACGCCCGCTCGGAATGGCGTCGGGGGGCGAAAAGCAGCGGGCCTACCTCGCGCAGGCGATTGTGCAACAACCTCAACTCTTGATTTTGGATGAATCAACCGCGAGCTTAGATAACGAAATGAAGTATGAATTGCTTGATTTGGTTCAAAATTTAAATCAGACGAGCCAAATTACCGTCCTGTTTGTCACCCACGATTTGCCACTAGCTAAGAAGTATGGTAAACACTATTTGGCTTTGCGACCGGGGCAACAAGAATACGGTCGGGTGGCGGACATGTCCGTGGAACAGTTGAAGGAGGCCAGCGATGCTCTCAATGTTTAGTTTAGCCTTTATGCGCAACGCCTACTTTGCTGGGACGTTCATTGCCATTATTTGTGGCACGATTGGGGTGTTTGTCATTGCCCGTAACCTTTCATTTCTGACGCATACCTTATCAGAAATTGGGTTTGCCGGGGCCGCCTTTGGGATTTTTATGGGCTGGACCGCCCTTAGCGGAATGCTGATTTTTACGGTCGTTAGTTCCGTGATTGTGGGCCAAATGAGTGTTAAACAATCTCGGCGCGAGGCTTCGATTTCAGCGATTTCGGCGCTCTTTATCGGGCTGGGAATTTTATTTCTCTCGCTTTCGAAACAAACGTCTAGTTATGCAACCAGCATTTTGTTTGGGAGTGTGATTGGAATCGCGAATACCGACGTATTACGTGTGGCCGTGCTGTCCGCGATTGTGCTAGTCGTGATGCTGGCGCTTTACCGGCCACTTAAGTTTGATTCGTTTGACGCGATTGGCGCGCGGGTCAGCGGCTTGTGGACTACGGCGATTTCGGTGGTTTTCTTAGTGTTAGTTGCGATGAGCGTCAGCGTTGCTGCGCAAATCGTGGGGTCACTGTTAATTTTTATTCTGCTGACCTTACCGGCGGCCGCAGCCCGCTACTTCGTGCACACCGTCAGCAAAATGATTTTCTTAGCGATTGGTTTTGCGCTAATTGGTGTGTGGCTCGGACTGTACCTCAGTTACGTGACTAATTTACCAGTCAGCTTCTTCATTGCCGCGATTGAATGCCTCTTTTATTTCGGCGCGTTAGGTTATCAGCGCCTACACGTCGGTAGTTAGCGGGTTTCGCTGACTTCTACTACCCGTTTCGATTATTACCATTCAGAGACCCAAAAAGACTGTGACTTTCGTCGCGGTCTTTTTTTGGGTTGCGAATCTTAATAGCCGAAACGGGCGCCAAAAGTCAGCTAGCTCCGCTTAACCCCGTAAGTCAAACAAGCCAAGCCCAGGATTATTCGTCTTCCGCCGTTAATGCTCACCAGCTAACCGACGTTTGGCACACTCACTTTTTGGGTCCTTCATAATTTATGCTGTATTTAGTCAATAGTATTTTTATTGTTCTCAATTTAGTTATAATCGATGGTTGATTTTACTAAATTTATCTTAAATCCGGATAGATTCCGACTATTTACGAAAAAGGTGTCAAAAAGTTACCTAATTTCCGAACGTTTGTGTTATGATTTTGACTAGACTTGAAAAATATGAACGGGGTTGAAGAACAACATGAAAGTAAGAAGAAGTGAGCGCTTGATCGATATGACGCGTTACTTACTAGAACGGCCACACACGTT
The DNA here is from genome assembly GCF_005405425.1 of Lactiplantibacillus modestisalitolerans. Lineage (GTDB taxonomy): Bacteria > Bacillota > Bacilli > Lactobacillales > Lactobacillaceae > Lactiplantibacillus > Lactiplantibacillus modestisalitolerans. The sequence continues at coordinate 5,384 of NZ_BJEA01000019.1, forward strand.
GGTCTCATTAACATTTTTTGCGGAACGATACGAATCAGCTAAATCATCTATTAGTGAAGACTTAACAATTTTGAAGAAGGTTTTCCAAATGCGCGGAACCGGGATTTTAGAAACGATTCCTGGTGCTGCTGGGGGGGCGCGGTTCATTCCCTATATTTTAAAGGAAGAAGCGCAAACCTTTATTGATGAAATGGCGACTAAAGTTGCCGACAAGAGCCGGGTTTTGCCGGGCGGTTACGTGTATTTGTCTGACATCTTAGGTCAGCCCGACATTTTGCGCCAAGTTGGCCGGGTCATTGCGACTCAGTATTTAAACCAACGGATTGATGCCGTGATGACCGTTGCGACTAAGGGGATTCCGATTGCCCAAAGCGTTGCGACCTACCTCGACGTACCGTTTGTAATCGTGCGGAATGATTCTAAGATTACCGAAGGTTCAACGGTTAGCGTGAACTACGTGTCTGGTTCGTCCGAACGAATTAAGAAAATGGAGCTCTCCAAACGCAGTCTTTCAGAGGGTGCAAACGTGCTGATTGTTGACGACTTCATGAAGGGTGGCGGCACGATCAACGGGATGAAGACGTTGATTGAAGAATTCGACGCTAATTTGATTGGGATTACCGTGTTTGCTGAGGCAGCTTTTGCCGGTAACCGGTTAATTGACGACTATACCTCTTTGTTACGAGTAACGAGTGTTAATGATAGTGATAAGGACATTAAAGTCGTTGCTGGGAACTATTTGGAAAAGGTTTTTGGGCTTGAAGCATAAGTGATATGTTACCCAGACCAATTTTTTGGTATGATGGAATTAACTAGAAACTAAGGGGATATTTTTCAATGACAACTAAGAACGCAATCATCATGGCAGCCGGTAAGGGTACCCGGATGAAATCAAAATTAGCAAAAGTTTTGCATCAAGTTTGTGGAAAATCAATGGTAGACCACGTTTTGACCCAGGTTGAAGCGACGCACATGAATAACATTGTCACCATCGTTGGTCACGGTGCGGATGACGTTGAACGGGCGTTGGGTGCGCGCACGAAGTACGCAGCGCAAACGGAACAGTTGGGGACTGGTCACGCCGTATTACAAGCAGAACCACTTTTAAAAGATGCGGACGGTATGACACTGATCGTCAGTGGTGATACCCCGCTTTTTCGGGCGGAAACGTTTGAAGAACTATTTGAATACCACCAAGCTAAGGGTGCGGCCGGTACGATTTTGACTTCCGACGCCCCGGATCCTCAAGGTTATGGCCGGGTTGTTCGTAACCACTTAGGGATTGTTGAAAAAATTGTTGAACAAAAGGATGCTGGTGAAGAGGAACGGAAAATCCACGAAATCAACACCGGGGTTTATTGCTTTGATAACCAGAAGTTGTTTGCGGCCCTCCACCAAGTGACGAACGATAACGCCCAGGGGGAATATTACCTGACTGACGTGATTCAAATCATGAAGGACCAGGGTGACGTGGTTGCGGCTTACCGGATGGCTGATTTTGATGAATCCATGGGTGTCAATACCCGTTCCGCGTTAGCAACGGCGACGAAGGTCATGCAACGGCGGATTAACGAACAGCACATGGAAGACGGCGTTTCAATTATTGACCCCGATGCAACTTACATTGATGCGGGCGTTAAGATTGGTGCCGATACGATTATTGAACCCGGTGTCGTTATTAAGGGAAAGACAACGATTGGTGAAGATTGCTTCATCGGCGCGCACTCTGAAATCCACGATATGGTTATTGAGGATCGCGTTCGGGTAACGGCTTCCTTCCTGGAAGATTCGATTATGCATCAAGATAGTAACATTGGTCCTTATAGTCATTTGCGTCCGCAGGCGGAAATTGGCGAACACGTTCACTTAGGTAACTTTGTGGAAGTGAAGAAGGCTCAAATTGGTGCACGGACGAAGGTTGGTCACTTAACTTATGTGGGTGATGCAACGCTTGGTAAGGATATCAACGTTGGTTGTGGGGTGGTCTTCATCAATTATGATGGGGTTAATAAGCACCATACAAACGTGGGTGATTCGGCCTTTATCGGGAGTAATTCGAACATTATTGCGCCGGTTGAGGTGGCGGACCATTCGTTCATCGCGGCGGGATCGACGATTACGGACGATGTGAACTTCCATGATATGGCGATTGCGCGGGCGCGGCAGACGAATAAGCCAGATTATTGGAAAAAGTTGCCGCATGAGAAGGAAAATATGTAGAGTGTGAGGCCCAGCGGGTTGATCTGAGAATTAGCCTAGCCAGCGGCGCTGTGCGGGTTGTGCATGGTGCCGCTGGCGTAGCTAACCGCAGGACCAAGCTGGGCCGAACACGTTTCGGCTATAAGGCCGAGAAACGTTGCGGAGCTAGCCAGCTGGGGTAACACGCCAGCGGACTAGCAACGCCTATAAGATCATAAAGAACCGTTCAACCACGAATTAGGGTGCGTTTGAACGGTTTTTTGCTAAAAAAAACGACGGCCTGCTAAAAAATGCCCTTGATAGTCGAAACTAAATTAGGGATGAAGGATAGCGTTACCATTGGTGATAACGTTCGGATTCGGGCCTGGGCAACCGGTTAACCCGTGAAAGCTCACGAAACTTTAATCTTTTATACGGTTAGTTGGGCTGGAATGCGCCCAGTCGCGCATCTAGCCCAGTCTCACGCAATTTATAACTCATGCAAGGGCTTGATTTTCAACGCTAAAATGCCTATTATTTAGTAAGTAATAAGTTTTCGAATGGAGGAAATTATGTCAGAACAGTATTTTGATCCAAAGTTAAAGATTTTTGCTTTGAATTCAAATAAACCATTGGCAGAAAAAATTGCGGAGGCCGTGGGCGTTAAATTAGGTAAAACCTCGGTTGATCGCTTTAGTGATGGCGAAATTCGCATTAACATTGAGGAAAGTATTCGTGGTGACCAAGTGTACATCATTCAATCAACTTCCGCACCGGTTAATGACAATTTAATGGAATTGTTGATTATGATTGACGCGTTGCGGCGTGCCAGTGCTAAGACGATTAACGTGGTTATTCCTTATTACGGGTATGCGCGTCAAGATCGTAAGGCCCGCTCTCGCGAACCAATCACTGCTAAGCTAGTTGCGAACATGCTGGAAACGGCGGGCGCAACTCGGATTTTGGCGCTGGACTTGCATGCTGCTCAAATCCAAGGCTTCTTCGATATCCCATTGGATCATTTAATGGGTGCGCCACTGTTGGCTGACTACTTCCTGAACCATCACTTGGATGAAGACGCCGTTGTTGTTTCGCCGGATCATGGTGGGGTGACCCGGGCACGGAAACTCGCTGAATTCTTGAAGGCGCCAATTGCCATTATTGATAAGCGGCGGCCACGGGCAAACGTTGCCGAAGTCATGAACATCATTGGTGATGTTAAGGGCAAACGGGCCATCATGATTGATGATATGATTGATACGGCCGGGACAATTACCCTTGGGGCGCAAGCCTTAATGGATGCTGGGGCAACTGAAGTTTATGCAAGCTGTACTCATCCCGTCCTTTCGGGTCCCGCAATCGAACGCATTGAAAAGTCGCCAATTAAAAAGTTAATTGTGACGGACTCAATTGCGTTACCTGCTGAAAAGCAAATTGACAAAATCGTGCAAGTTTCCGTTGGTCAGTTAATGGGTCAAGCCATTAAATTTATCCACGAAAACAAGCCGGTTAGTCCGTTATTTAAGAACCGGTTCCATAACGAGGAACAACACTAAGTCGTTAATGAGAGCGTCAAGTTGGGGTGACCAGCTTGGCGCTTTTTTGACGCGGGTTTAAAAATTAAAGGGGGTTGCAATGGACTGGATATTTTATTGGGGAAGCGTCGCGTTAGCGGCTGCGGTGACGCTTCAGTTAACTGACCGGCGGCACTGGCTGACCGGACACTTGTTTTTATTTGCGGGATTAAGTTTTATTTGGGTGGCTTACCGCCACTTGAACGAGCAGCCCAGCCCGCTTTGGCAATTTTTCTTGGTGGGGGTCAAGGTTGCTGCGTACGGCTTATTCCCACTAGTGGTCCTAATTGTTGGGATTAGCTTTATTCGTTACAGTTACCGGCTCATTCGTAAAGAAGGGTGGCTCTTTCACTACAGTTTGCTGGCCCTCGTGGGTGCGGTAATGGTCGGAATGCTGGCTTTATCCGCACTTAATTTGAGCCGGTGGCATTCAACTAAGTTATGGCAAGTCTTGGGGTTAGCGGTTGTGTTGACCGTTTATTTCACCTTTAGTTTCTTTGCGTACTTGGTGGCCTGCCTAACGACGCGGCTGGGCCGCCGGCACCAAATTGACGAGATCATCGTGTTGGGAGCCGGTTTGATGCCGGATGGCCAACCAACGCCAACGCTGCGTTACCGGTTGAATACGGCGGCGAAGTACTACCGTAAGCAGCGGGCCAAGTACCACCACCCGATGACCATCGTTGTTTCGGGTGGTCAGGGCAGTGATGAGGTGATGGCGGAAAGTACAGCGATGCGCCAATACTTGGTCAGTCAAGGGATTCCGCGGGATGCGATTCAGGAAGAGGATCAGTCGACCACGACGTTTGAGAACTTACGCTTTTCGCACCAGTTGATTGTGCGGCGGCACCCGTTTTACCGGGCGGTTTTTGTAACGAGTAATTACCACGTGTTACGGGCGAATATCTTTGCGCGGCAACTACACCTCAATTTAAGGGGAATTGGGGCGCCAACGCCGTGGTATTACCTGCCATTTGCAATGTTTCGAGAATACTTAGCGCTGATTTTACTGTACCGCTGGCCTAATCTGGGTATCGTCGTTGCGTTGAGTAGCTGGTACGTTTTATTGTTTTTAAAGATAGTTTAAAATCATGGGGGCTGCGGGAAATAAAAATCGTTTGAACGCAGATAATGGTATAATAGACGGGATAAAAGGAGGGGTTTGCCGTGGAACGAGCCTATCGATCACCTTGGTACTTAGTACTCATCGCCCTGATTGGGGTGGTGATGCTTTCAGGTTGTACCAAAACTACCGGTGGTGCAACCACAACTTCGGCAACGCCGATCGGACGTTCAAGCGCGGTCCTGACGAAGGCGGATCAGCAGATTGAACGTGGAAAGGTCGCCGCTGCGCGAAAAACGTTGGCGCAAGCTTCAAACCCAAGTACGGCGGTTACGAACTTAGCAACCGGGTTGCGTTATTATCAACAAGCGGCCGATGCACTTGATCAAAACCAGCTCAGTACCGCCAAGGGTTATTTTGCAACCTTAAGTAGTTATCAAGAAACGGATGATGCGGCCTTTATCAATGCCCGTCAGAAGTTAGAACGTCAATATCAAGCGGTTAAAGCGGCTAACGGTTATTACAACGCGGCCCGCGATGAGTTAAGTATGCACAATTTAACGACTGCTAAGAACAATATCGATAAATTAGACCGGTTAGCCAGTGTGCATCCGGTAATTAAACAGCTACAAAAACAAGCGTTGGCCATGAAACAAGCAATTATGAACTACGAGGCGTCGCAATCAACGAGTTCAACGGAACCAAGTTCGACGGTGTCCGCCTCATCGAGTACCAGTTCAGCGGTGGCGGATTCGACGTCATCGAGCGTGACTAGTTCAACGGCCAGCGAAACGCAATCGTCGAAAACCAGTAGTACGGCGACGAGCTCTGCGGATGCAACGAGTTCAAGTTCGACAACTAGTGGTGACCAAACGTTGACAACGGCGGACATTGTGAAGCAGTTTCAGGACGCGGCCGGAGGCAACTTTGCCAACGATACCGAGTTCGAGCTGACTAAGCAAACGCCGGAATATTATCAAATCGTCGTGATTCCCGCGGATCAAACGGGTCAATCGGCGTCGCAGACGACCGACACTTACCGTTACTACCCAGATAGCGGGCGGGTAACGAAGCAAAACGAAGCTGGCGATTTTGAAGCTTATTGAAAAAAGACGCGGAACCGCCCCCGGTCAGGGGCGCGGGATTTCCAAAAAAACGCTCAGTTAACGGCAATTAGCCGCGAACTGAGCGTTTTTGTTTGGCTTTATGATAGGGGCTGCTGATTTGCAAAAAAGTCATCAGTTGAATTTGCCAATAAAATTGCTGCGATGATCAAAATCAGCGAGTAAGTCTGCGCCTAATTTAGTCTATTAAGCATCATCTGCATTAATTGAGGTTTGCTAAAGTAACCCATGGAACTCAGTAATAAGGGCCAGTCCAGCCAGTAGTGGGTGTCACCATGGCTAAACTGCGAAATTATTCTTAGTCGGAAGTGCCGTTCTTCCGGCTTAGAATAAGGCTCGAATTTGAGATTGCTCCGTGTTTTTCTGAGTGAGCTCAAATCGATGCCCGCAGTGTTCCAGCCAACCGGTGACACCCGCTGCTGGCGGCATATTAACACTAATTGGCATAGCACCTTAGTTCAACGCCCAAGTCCGGATGGCGTGGGCGACGCCGTCTTCAACGTTGGTTTTGGTTTCGTATTTAGCGGCCTGCTTAACTGCTGGGATGGCATTGCCCATGGCCACGCCGTGGGTGGCATATTCAATCATCGAGAGGTCGTTTCCCTGGTCACCAATCGCCATGACTTCGTCCACGTTTACGTGAAGGTAATCGGCGAGGGCGCTTAGAGTTTGACCCTTACTTGCGTTAGCGTTCATGAACTCCAAGAAGTATGGTTCGGATTGGACGATGTAGAAGCGGTCGTAGAAGCTTTGAGGGATCTGCTTGATTGCCGCGCTGAGTAGTTCAGGTTTGTCAATGTACATACATTTAACGATTGGCAAGTCTGGTCGCATTTCTTCACTGGTTCGGTAGCGAATTTGCATATTAACTAGTGAGCTTTCACCAACCGTGTAGGGGCTGATATCGCGGTTGGCCGTGTAAATGTGATCTTCACTCTCCACGTGACAGTGAATGTTTAACTTACGGCTCAGCGCTTCGATGTCGATGTAATCTTCGTGGGTAACCGTATGGCTCGTGATGATTTTACCAGTGACGGTTTGCGCCATGGAGCCGTTAAACGTAATCACGTAGTTGTCATCGCCTTGTAAGTCCAGTTGCTCAAGGAACGGGGTCACCCCACTTAGGGGCCGGCCGGTACAAATGACCACTTTGATGCCTTGGGCGCTTGCGTCTTTAACCGCTTTAATCGTGGCGGGGTTCAGGGCGCTGTGTTCGTTTAATAGGGTGCCGTCCATATCGATGGCAATAATTTTGATTGACATGTAGGTTCCTCCAAATTTTAGTTAGCGTGGTAAAACGAGGCGGTCGTTTAAAATATACTGCTGGAACTCTTGGTAAACGGGCTTAAAAAGGTCGCTATCGGCGTTTTGGCCGAGCATTTCCTTCGGGAAGAAGAAGCGCTGATCGCCGGAGACCTTCCCGGTGATGGCCCGAACGAGGTCGCTGACGGTCGATAGTTCGAGTAGCGAGCCGTCCTTTTGCATTAATTCGATCTGTGTGCGGGGCTTCTTCATTTTGGGATCGTAGGCGTCGTACGGTAAGTCGTAGCTATCGTTGACGTCGGTGTAATAGTGACTATCAAAACCGGCCTGTTCGATTAACTGCTGAAGTTCGGGAATGACTGGCTGCGTGAGCGCGGTCACCCGGGCAGATTTCAATGGGCGGCGGTCTAGGAAGCGGGTTGCTAGGTCGGCTAAAATACTGTCACGACTGTCACGCCAATGGTTAAAATACGTGTTTAAAACGCCGTCATCTAACCGGAGGTAATCTTCAAGCGTGAAGTGGTGATTGAAAAATGGGAGTAGCATGTGCGGCGTCGCTTCGGCATCGACCGATTTATTTTGATAGAGTTCGTTAGCGCGTTCCAAGAGGTGGTTTAAAATCACTTCCATTGAGCGTGAAACCGGGTGGAAGTAGACTTGCATGTACATCTGAAAACGGCTGACGATGTAATCTTCGACCGCGTGCATCCCTTCCATGGCGAAGGTGATGCCACCGCGGTAGGGGCGCATCACCCGCAAGATGCGGGTCAAATCGAAGTTACCGTAGTTGGTTCCCGTAAAGTAGGAGTCGCGTAACAGGTAGTCCATCCGGTCCGCGTCGATTTGACTTGAAATCATTTGGACAACTTGCGGATTGGGGTACGTTTTTTGAATGACGGCGGCTACCTGTTCGGGAAAATCGGGTGCTACCTGCCGTAAAACGTGATTGACCTCGGTAGCTGGCGAAGTAATAATTTGAGCCGTTAGCGCTTCGTGGTCGGTGTGGAAAATGTGCTCAAACGTATGGGAGTACGGACCGTGGCCGATGTCATGCAGAAGCGCAGCGCACAGTGCGACTAAGCGTTCGTGATCGTCCCACCCGCCGTCACCCGGGTGCTGACTCGGGTAGTTGCGTTCGAAGTTGTCACAAATCCGGCGGGTGATTTCGTAGACGCCTAAACAGTGACCGAAGCGGGAATGCTCCGCACCGTGGAAGGTTAGCGAGGTGGTTCCGAGTTGCTTGATGCGCCGTAAACGTTGGAACTCCGACGTGTTAATTAAATCTAAAATAACTTGGTGCTGGACGTACACGTAGTCGTGAACGGGGTCGCGAAAGACCTTTTCCATTGGTAGTAATTGTTGACGATAAGTCACGTTAATTCCTCCGTTCGTCAGGATTAATGCAAGCGCTGCTGGCGCCGTTGCATGTCTTGGTAAGCCCGGCTGAGGTGTGCCTGAAATTCGGGTTCCTCAGTTAAACGCGGTAGGCTGGTTGAATCGACCTGTCCGTGCGTTGCGAGGACGGCGCGGAAGCGTTGTTCAGCCGTTGCGACCGTGAGGGGTTGCCCAAGCTGGTCGGTAACGGTCGTCATGACCGCGGGATCAACGGTTGGAAAACGTGGATCGCTAGCGCCAGCTAAGCTGGCCTGATAGAAGTCGTGGACGTGGTTGCTCCGCTGATCCTGATTGCCGTTAATGCTAACGTACAGCATAATGACCAGTGCGTCGGCGGTCCGCCGTTGCGACATACCCGCAATCTTTTTCCCCCGAATGCTGAGGTCGTAGTCGCCTGGGCAGTAGGACTGGGTAATTTCCCCGGTTTCAATCGGTAAAGTTGGCCAAACCGCCCGCACGTAATCGACCATTAACTGGTAGGCCGCGTCAATTGAGTAGCGGTCGCGGGGCGCCGGAATAAACAACGAAACGTTTAAAACGCCGGCGTCGGCGACCACTGCTAAGCCGCCGGAATTACGTAGTAAGGTCTGGTAGCCGGCCTGATGAAGCGTGGTGAGCCCGGCTTGTAGGTGTGGGAGCTGTTGGTCAAGTAACCCTAAAATTACGGTATGGGATAATTGCCAAAAGTGCACGATTGGTTGGGCGCGGTTGGCAGTGAGCCAAAGGAGCGCGTTAGTGTAAGCAAAGCTATCTAACATTGCCGCCGGCTCGTATTGTTGGCTGAGCGTTGCAATGGTTGGTTGCGTCAAAATAAATCACCCCGGACAAAATAATCGGTTCATACCATTATTATACTCGTTATCGGGGCGCCTCGCAGTTCTGACGGTAGTTTAGGTGGATTTTTGGGCATTTTAATTGGAATGGCTTATAATTAGGGGGAAGTTGACCAGTGACCGTGACGGGTCCTGTTGATAAAAAAACTTGTGGCAACCAGTCGGTAACCACCTGGCCGACTGGTCGATATAGGAGGAACCAAGCATGGATGATTTAACAACCGGCGTGCCCGTGGCAATTCACTTAGAAACGCGGGCCGTACAAGACGGTGAAGCGGCTGATTATGCGCTCGATGTTGACGGTCAGCTCGTACAAATGGGGAGCGCTTTTTATTTACGGTATAAAGAAGTTAGTGATGACCAGCCCGACCCGATTCCAGTAACGATTAAGTTAGCGGCGAACGGCGACGTTGTGCTGACTCGGAGCGCCGAAAACCGGCTTCGATTACATTTCTCAAACGGTAAGCGGGTGCGGGCGCACTACCAAACTCCAATGGGCATCTTACCGGTGGAGACCGTTACGCCAATGTTACAAGTCCGTTTACGTGAACGGCCGTTCTCCGGTGCGGTGAACGTGGACTACGATTTATACGCGGGTGAGCAGCTGTTAGGGAACTATAAGTTGCGATTGCAATTCACTGCTTAATTTGGTATGATGAACTGTAAACTGCGGAAAGGACGTGCACCAGTTTGGAACTAAAACAATTTGATGGACAAAAGAAGTCCGAATTATCTTTAATTGAGGTTGCCCATGCAATTTTGTCACAACATGGCGATGTAATGGCGTTTGCCGATCTAACCAACGCCGTGCAATCTTATTTGGGTAAAAGCGACGAAGAAATTCGGGAGCGTTTATCACAATTTTATACCGATCTGAACATCGACGGTAGTTTCATCTCACTCGGTGACAATATGTGGGGCCTGCGTGCATGGTACCCATTCGAATCGATCGATGAGGCCGTTATTCATACTGATGATGATGAAGACGATGATCGGCCAAAACGTAAAAAGCGTAAAAAGGTCAACGCCTTCTTGGCTGACGCCGGCGACGATGACGATGTCATTGATTACGACGACGATGATCCGGAAGACGACGATAATTATGAGGACGATGACGAACAGTCAAGTGACGCGGACGATTCTGAAGGCAATGGTAAGTATGATGAACTTGCTGGGGTCGACGATGACGATGACAACGCGGCCGACGAAGCGTTACCGGACGGTATCGAAGGTCAATTATCAGAATTAAATGACGATGATGATGACGACTACGATGACGATGATGACGAAGAGAACAAATAGATTCTTTAAGTTTTTGCCTTGACGAATAGGCAATCTCCTTGTATTATCTTATTTGGGCTCTCTGGTCTGATGGTCAGAGACAAACGAACGAAATTAGCTCCCTATTCTGGATGGAATAGGGAGTTTTCTTTATTTTATCCACACCCCACGAAATAAATCTTTAAGGAGTTATCACATGACCAAATATATTTTTGTAACTGGTGGCGTTGTTTCGTCAATTGGTAAAGGGATCGTTGCGGCCTCGTTAGGGCGGTTATTAAAAAACCGGGGCTTAAAGGTCACCATTCAAAAGTTTGATCCGTACATTAACGTTGATCCTGGTACGATGAGTCCTTATCAACACGGGGAAGTCTTCGTAACCGATGATGGGACCGAAACGGACTTGGACTTAGGGCATTACGAACGGTTCATTGACATTAATTTGAACAAGTATTCCAACGTTACGACCGGTAAGATTTATTCAGAAGTTCTACAAAAGGAACGGCGGGGAGATTACCTCGGTGCGACGGTGCAAGTTATTCCACACATCACGAACGCCATTAAGGAAAAGGTTTTACGGGCCGGGACCACAACCGATGCTGACATCGTCATCACGGAAATTGGTGGGACGGTTGGGGATATTGAATCCTTGCCATTTATCGAAGCCCTTCGTCAAATGAAGAGTGACCTCGGTTCAGACAACGTCTTCTATATCCACACGACTTTAATTCCGTACTTGCGGGCGGCTGGCGAAATGAAGACCAAGCCAACGCAACATTCCGTTAAGGAATTGCGGAGTTATGGGATTCAGCCGAATATGTTAGTCGTTCGGACGGAACAATCAATTACGCAGGAAATGCGGAATAAGATTGCGTTATTCTGTGACGTGGAACCAGAAGCGGTTATTGAATCCTTAGACGTTAAGACAATTTACTCGATTCCATTGAACGTGCAGAAGCAAAACATGGACCAAATTGTCTTAGACCACTTTGGTATTGACGCACCGAAGGCGGATATGAGCGAATGGGTTGACTTGGAACATCACGTTCAACACCTTTCACGTAAAATTAAAATCGCTTTGGTTGGGAAGTACGTTGCGTTACAAGACGCCTACATTTCAGTTACTGAAGCCTTGAAACATGCCGGTTATACGGATGATGCCGAAATTGATTTACAAAAGATTTCAGCTGAAGACGTGACGCCGGATAACGTTCAGGACTTGCTTGGTGACGCCGACGGGATTTTAGTTCCGGGTGGCTTCGGCGACCGGGGGATTGAAGGTAAGATTACCGCGATTCGCTACGCCCGTGAAAACGACGTGCCGTTCTTAGGAATTTGCTTAGGGATGCAAATGGCAAGCGTTGAATTTGCGCGGAACGTCTTAGGATTGAAGGATGCGAACTCCGCTGAAATCGATCCCGATACGCCGGATAACATCATTGACTTGATGGCTGACCAAGAAGACGTTGAAAACATGGGCGGGACCCAACGCTTAGGGGCTTACCCTTGCAAGTTGAAGCCCGGTTCTGTGGCGGCAGCTGCCTACAACAACGAAGAAGTTGTTATGGAACGGCACCGTCACCGGTACGAATTCAATAACAAGTACCGGGAAGCCTTTGCAGCTAAGGGCATGGTCTTTTCTGGAACGTCACCGGACAACCGCTTAGTTGAAGTGATTGAATTGCCGAAGAAGCGCTTCTTCGTGGCTTCTCAGTACCACCCAGAATTCTTATCCCGGCCAAACCGCCCAGAAGGGTTATTCAAGGCCTTTATTGACGCGGCGAACGAAACCGGTCAAGTTAAGTAGAACTTGAATTGCAACTAAAACCCATTGTGAAATAGGGATTCCAGTCGAAGTTAAATAGGTAGTAAGTTAACTAAAGTGTTCAAGCCTCGGAGCTTGAACACTTTTTTAGTCACGACCATACTAAGAACAATTAACCACCCAATGAAAGCGATTAATATTGTTAAGTTGATAATTTTGTGACGCAAAAAGATTACAGTTTCCTGATATTGGTTGTTTTTTTGCATGACATTCTTTATTATGGTTAATGATTGTATGATACAGTGTGACACTTATTTAGCGAGGAAAGTTATGTTATGAAAAAAATGATTATCCATGGCGGAAAACGACTTTCTGGGGAATTAACGATCGGTGGCGCAAAAAATAGTACCGTCGCACTGATTCCTGCTGCGATTCTAGCAGACACTCCGGTCCAATTCGATACGGTTCCGCATATTCTTGACGTTCATAATCTCCAAATTATTCTCAAATCAATGAACGTTCATTCCACTTTTGAAAATGATGTTTTAACAATTGATCCAACCCACATTGAAGAATCCGAACTACCTAGCCGGGCAATTAAAAGTTTACGAGCTTCCTATTACTTTATGGGGGCGCTTTTAGGGCGCTTTAACCGGGCAACGGTCACGTTCCCTGGTGGTGATAACATTGGCCCGCGGCCGATTGATCAGCATATTAAGGGGTTTAAGGCGCTTGGGGCCAACGTTGTGGAGGAAAACGACTCGGTCTTTATTTCGACCGGTACGGAAGGCCTACACGGCGCCCGGATTTTCCTTGACGTAGTATCCGTTGGCGCGACGATTAATATTATTTTGGCGGCGGTCAAGGCCCACGGGACAACCACCATCGAAAACGCTGCCAAGGAACCCGAAATTATTGACTTGGCGACCTTTTTGAACAATATGGGTGCTAAGATTCGGGGGGCCGGCACGGACGTTATCCGGATTGAAGGCGTGGATTCGTTGCGTTCCCGCGCGACCCACACGATTATTCCGGATCGCATCGAGACCGGGACCTATTTATCGTTGGCGGCCACGGTTGGTGACGGTATTTTGCTGAAAAACGTGATTCCGGAACATATGGAGTCGTTTACGGCTAAGATGCTGGAAATGGGCGTTGATTTACAGATTAACGAAGATAGTATTTACGTGCCGCGCTGTGGCGATTTAACGCCGGTGCGGATTAAAACGGCAACTTATCCCGGCTTCGCAACGGATTTGCAGCAACCGATGACTCCCTTATTATTACGGGCCAACGGGAACAGCGTTGTGCTGGAAACCATCTATCCGCAACGGACGCAACACATTGAACAGTTGCGCAAGATGGGGGCGGACATCCGACTTCAAGATAACCTCATCATTGTCGGCCACTCGTCGCACTTGCAAGGGGCGCACGTTGAAGCGGGAGAAATTCGCTCAGGCGCGGCCCTGATGATTGCTGGGCTGGCAGCCAGCGGGACGACGCAAATTACGCGGGCGGATAACATCCTCCGTGGTTATGACCGGGTAATTGATAAACTCCACTCCCTAGGAGCGGACGTTGAAATTGCCGCTGACGAACAAGTCCCAGAAGGTTAGTAACAACCGCAACCAAGTTAGAAAGAGCAGTGCTAATGGAAAAGATTTTAACGATGCATGACCTTGAGCAGAAAACGCTGAAGGAAATATACGGCTTTGCTCGCGACTACAAAATTCAATATTATTCCCAGATGAATAAGAAAGAACTCTCGTTAGCCGTGCTCCGGGCCCAAGATAAGCGACGGGGATTTGTCCAAATGGAAGGGGTTCTCGAAATTATTGGTCAGGAAGGCTACGGCTTTTTACGTCCGATTAATTACGGCCCTTCGCAGGAAGATATTTATATTTCACAGTCGCAAATCCACCGCTTTGGTCTTCGAAACGGGGATTACGTTGCTGGGCAGGCCCGGCCGCCCAAAACCAATGAGCGGTACTACGGTTTAATGCGGGTCGGAACCGTCAATGGGAAGGACCCGAACGAAGCCAAGCAACGCCCCCATTTTCCGGCTTTGACGCCGCTTTATCCGCAACGTCAGCTTAAATTATCGACAACCAGTACCATTTTGTCGACGCGGCTGATTGACACCTTCGTACCACTGGGCTTTGGTCAGCGGGGGCTGATCGTTGCACCGCCTAAGGCTGGTAAAACGACCCTGTTGAAAAACATTGCTAACGGTATTATGACAAATTATCCAGATGCCAAGTTAATTATGTTATTGATCGATGAGCGGCCGGAAGAAGTGACCGACCTGGAACGGTCAATCAAGGGAGAAGTGGTCAGTTCCACCTTTGACCAGCAGCCGCAAAACCACGTGCGGGTTGCTGAGCTCGTCTTAGAACGTGCCCGCCGCTTAGTTGAAGATAAGCAGGATGTCATTATCTTACTGGATTCAATTACGCGGTTAACGCGGGCCTATAACTTGGTCATTCCGTCAAGCGGCCGGACGCTCTCCGGTGGCCTTGACCCGACGGCCTTTTACAAGCCGAAGCGCTTCTTTGGTTCCGCGCGGAACATTGAGGAGGGCGGTAGCTTGACCATTTTGGGCACCGCCCTGGTGGATACTGGTAGTCGCATGGACGATATGATTTATGAAGAGTTTAAGGGAACTGGAAACTCGGAGCTACAGTTATCGCGTGAACTCGCGGACCGGCGGGTCTTCCCGGCGTTAGATATTAAGCAATCCAGCACCCGGAAAGAAGAGCTACTCGTTGGGCACGCGGCGCTTGAGCCGGTTTGGCAAATTCGACGTTCGATGACCGGCAACGCGTTGGAATACACCGAACAACTACTGCAATTTTTGAAGCATACTAAGACGAATACTGAGTTTTTACACGATTTAGCCGGTTTGAAATTTAACGGGCAAAGTTCCCGCCGGCCGCGACGTTAGCCCCGGTCAAACCGGATTTTGCTTGACGCGGACCGCGTTAGCATGCTACTATGTTACTCGTTGATTAAAACAATGATAATCTCTGTTTCAGCAAATGATTCAGGGCAAAGGAGCGAAATACAATGCAAAAAGGAATTCATCCAGATTACCACCAAGTCGTATTCCAAGATTCAACGACTGGTAAGCAATTCATCTCTGGTTCAACTGCAACGTCAGCTGAAACGGTTGAATGGGAAGACGGTAACACGTACCCATTGATCCGGGTTGAAATTACTTCCGACTCACATCCATTCTACACTGGTAAGCAAAAGTTCACCAAAGCCGATGGTGCGGTCGATCGTTTCAACAAGAAATACGGTCTCAAATAAGTATACGAATAAAAGCCTTCCAGCTTGCTGGAGGGCTTTTTTTGTATTTTGTGATATGTGGTGTTGGTCGGTTAAGAAGGTCATCAGTTGAACTTTCGCCAAATTTGCTGTAATTATCAAAATAAACAGGTAAGATTATGTTTAATCTAATTAAATGTAGTAAGCGTTCCGCAAAAAGCATTTTCACTGATTAATACGTACTAACAGTATTCCTATTGACAAGACGTAGAAAAGTCATCCGTGGTACTCAGTATTATGACCAGTCTAGCCAGTAGTGGGTTTCCCCGTGAGTTCAAATCGATGCCCGCAGTGTTTTCGCCAACCGGTGACACCCGCTGCTGGCGGCAATATCAATTGCAATTGGTATAGCCTCTTGTGCGTTGCCTCATGTTAATAGCCGAAACGTGCGCCAAAAGTCAGCTGGCTCCGCTTAACCCCGTAAGTCAAACAATCCAAACCCGGGATTATTCGCCTTACGCCGTTAATGCTCACCAGCTAACCGACTTTTGGCACACTCTCATCCTTAGTGGTTCTTACGGTGTTGGTACCGGGAGAGAACGAAGACCAGGGTTCCCGTAGCAATAATTGCAATCAAAGTTAACAGTAAGTTGTTCCAAGGACTCGGAATGAGCAAAGTCCACCCCAACGGTATCAGGTTAGTGAAGGCCAACATTAAGCCCACCGTTACGCTAAAAATTAACGCGGTTTGCACGTAGCCGAGCCACTTCCGGTTAGGCGCCCCGTAAACGCTGTGGTGTAAAACGCGAAAAATAAGCATAATTGCCAGAACTTCAATGATGGGTACGATTACTAGTGCAATGATGTTTAAGTGCATCCCGGCAGCGGTATTGCGACTGTACAGCAATTGAAATAGCCACGTAATCCCGATGATAATACTAATAAAACTTAATTGATCACGTAATTTAGGCGTCGGTAACTGTTTAATAATTTCGTTGCTCATCGTCTGCGGATCGTTACCAAAAAAGTCAATGGCACTTTGACCGTCGGCGTTGGCGTCACGTAAATCGAGGAGCATGTTTAAAAGTTGTTGATTGAGCTGTGTTTCGTTGTAAAAAAGGCCCGCGGTTGAGAGGTATAATTGTAAGTCGTCGAAATAACGCTGGTCGTTTGCGGCTAACCGTTGTTTTAATTGGTTAATTTGGGTTAGCGTTTGCTGGTTGTTAGTCATTGGATTGCACCTCGGCTAGAATTTGATCAGTATGGTGTTTCAGTTGGGTCCACTGTTGCTCGAACGCGTGTAACGCGGTCAGGCCAGCGGACGTTAACGTGTAGTACTTACGGTTCGGACCATCCGGCGACGGCTTGATGACGCTTGTAACGGCCCCGTTTTTTTCGAGCTTAGCTAGGAGCGGGTAAAGCGTGCCACCGACTAACGAGTCGAAGCCGTGTTGACGGAGGGCTTGAATGAGCTGATAGCCGTAAACCTCGCCTTGAGAAATGGTCGCTAAAACGCACCCCTCCAGGACGCCCTTAATAAGTTGGCTCTGTTTCAATAAATCGCCACCTTTCACTAGGTTGTTTAAGAACATAGTTAGTGTAGCATTAGTTAACTAGGTTGTAAAGCAAACTAGTAACGCCCGTTTTGACGATTAATATTCGGAGACACACAAAAGACCGTGCCAAAAGACACGGTCTCTGCTTAGCACTAGTACCGCAAAATTGCGAGTGCGCTGGTATTAGCCGGCATCCGCTCGGCTGGAATGATTCGGACTTGCCCGTTAGCGGCCATCACCACGTCGACGAGGTCGTCGATTAAGTTGTCTGGTAACGCTAGCGGCTCGGTGAGCATTACGTCGGTGGCCGGGATCGTACCGTCAACTTGAGCGTCCGCGGCCACAATTAAGGTTGAAACGCGCCCGTTTAAGGCGGGTTTAATCATATCAAACGGATCGGCGAGAGCGCGTTTTTGGCCGATCGCTTGATCGTAACGCGCAAGCAAGATGTCAGCCATATGGGTGTGCCATTGCGATTGAACCGGTGTCGTGGCCGTTAGAACGGCGGCTGGGCTTAAATTGTTGGGCGACTGGTCAATTTTGAGAACGGCCGACAGGTGGGGGTTCTGCGTTAGTTGCCGGAAAAGGGCCTGATTATGCGGTAACCCCATTAATATTAAGGGACGCTGCGTCCGTTTTGACCAATTGTCCATAAACTTAGCAACTTGCAGGTAGTAGTTGCGTTGATCAACGGCCCGCTCTTCGGCCTTCGCGTTGTGACCGTGATAATTAACGCCGTGGACGGGGCTGGAATTAAAGTTGAGGTCGCCACCGCGTTTTTCAGTCCCCAGGGTTCCCCGCAACGTTACCGGCGCGTCCGCCGGTAGTTCGGTGATTGCGAATTGACCGTGCCGTTGTTGGTAGAGTTGGATGCGGTCTTCACTTAAGGCGAGAAGGTCAAAGTCAAACTGATGCTGCCGGTCGGCTAGTAACGGGCGAATTGCGGGCATGCGGTTGACGATGACTTGTTCAGTCGTGGGGTACTGTAAATCAAAGGTGAAGCATTGTTCAGCGTTGACAATAATGCCGGCCTGCGCCTGAACGTGTTCTTTCCAAAAATCAGGACTACGCCGCAGGGCGGTTAATTGCTCACGGTAAGGTGTAAAGTCCGTTTGCGGAAAGTGGCGGCCCCACAGCTGTTCAGCGGTGCTAATCAGTTGCTTGAACTGTAAACGCTGCCGGTTAGCGGCTTGCAGGCCGGGAACAGTATTGACATAGAGTGAAACGAACGGCCCGGTATCCCGTTGCTGCATCAGCGTGTTGAGGGAATGGCGCGTTTGAATTTTAATGGTTGTCATCGGGTCAACCTACTTTCTGTTTAAGATTATGGACATTATACGTGATAAATTATAAATAGTGCAAATATTATGATTTTTATAAGTGTTAATTAATTGCAAAAAGTCGAGAATCTGACTTTCTTCGGATTGGAAATTAAGGTATAGTGACTGTAGATTAACTGGAATTATTCGCTGGGAGGCGGGCGTGTGCAGAAGAAAAAACATTCCGGATTAAAGTGGCTTGGGCGGGGCGTCTTCGTCATTTTAGTCGCCATTTCACTGGTCCTGATTTTTAACGAGCAAATTAAAAGCTGGATGGTGAGTTCGTACGCACCAACGGTTTCGAAAACGACGGTGAAAAAGAATAAGCAGAAGAAGACCCGGCAAGCAGATTATGATTTTTCGAAGGTTAAGTCGCTGGATTTCCAAACGGTGGCGAAGGCCCGCATTGATAAGCAGGCGGTTAACGTAGTCGGTTCAATTGCGATTCCTTCAATTGACCTGTACCTGCCAATTGGTCGCGGCGTTAGCAACGCAACGTTAGCGTTGTCAGCGGGGACGATGAAGGCTGATCAGCAGTTAGGGACGGGCAACTATGCGTTAGCTGGGCATCACATGGTCAAGCACGGCGCGCTATTCAGTCCCCTCTACTATCGAAGTGAAGTGGGGCAGATGATTTACCTGACCGACGCCACGACGATTTACGCGTATAAGACGACGACGCGCCAGTTCATTAAAGCCACCGATGTTCAAGTGATTAACGATGTGGCTGGGAAGCGGCTAGTGACCCTGATTACGTGCGATAAAACTGGTGCGGGGCGGTTGATGATTCAGGGGACTTACGTCCAAAAATGGGCCTTTAACCGCGCCCCGGCAACCGTTCAGAAGGCGTTTTCAAGTCATTTTAATAACAAATATTAACATTGTTACATTTTTGTAAAAGCGTATCGTTTCCAATTCGTTCACGGTACAATAAGATTAGCTAGCACGTACAGTTGTTTGTACGTCAGTCACTTACTTAGAGGAGGTTACTTAATGGTTACCTTAGTTATTGTTGCGGTCGTCTTAGTGCTAATTGCCATTTACGTTGTTATTTATAACGGCCTGGTTAAAGCGCGGATGTATACGCAAGAAGCGTGGAGTCAAATTGATGTTCAATTGAAACGGCGGACGGACTTGATCCCTAATCTGGTTAACACGGTGAAGGGTTACGCGAAGCATGAAAAGAGTACGCTCGCAGAAGTTATCTCACTCCGTAATCAATTAACGGAAGTTCCGAGTTCGGATCACCAACAGGCAATGGCCGTTTCTGATCAATTAACGAATTCGTTAAAGAGCATTTTTGCATTAGCTGAAAGTTACCCTGATTTGAAAGCCAACCAAGAATTTGGCAAGCTAATGGAAGAATTAACCAATACGGAAAACAAGATTGCCTATTCCCGGCAACTCTTTAATTCGAGTGCGGCGAGCTATAATATGAAGCTTCAACAGTTCCCATCGAACTTGATTGCCAACGTGCATCATTTTCAAGCGGCCGAATTTTTGGCCGTACCGGAAGCTGAAAAGGCGGCACCGAATGTTTCGTTTTAGAATCGAGGTTCTTGCCCATGCTATTTGAGCAAATTGCCCGTAACAAGCGGCACACACTGTACGTGATGGCCGCTTTTGTTATGTTAGTCGCGTTAATTGGGGCCGCGGTTGGTTACGTCTTTTTTAATAGCGTTGGGGCCGGGTTGTTTATGGCTGCCATCGTAGCCGTCTGCTACATGGTCTTCATGATTAGCCAATCAACCGACGTTGTTATGAATATGAATCACGCCCGCGAACTTCATTCGGCTGACGATGACCCTGAACTTTGGCACATCGTTGAGGACATGGCACTGGTTGCCAAAGTGCCCATGCCCCGGGTCTTTATTATCGAGGATGAAAGCCCGAACGCGTTTGCTACCGGGAATAATCCGGCTCACGCGGCGGTTGCGGTCACCACTGGAATTCAAGCCCGGTTGAACCGCGAAGAAATGGAAGGTGTCATTGGTCATGAAATGACCCATGTACGCAATTATGATATTCGGCTACAAACAATTGCGCTGGCATTAACTGCCGCCATTAGCCTGTTGGTTAACTGGGGCTTAAACGCCTTTTGGTGGGGCGGCGGTCGGCGCCGGGATGATGATCGCGAAGGCGGTAACGGGATGCAAGTGCTGATTCTGGTACTAGCAGTGCTGGTCATTGTGTTGGCGCCGCTGGCAGCGAGCTTGGTACAGCTCGCCCTTTCACGTAACCGGGAATACTTAGCGGATGCCGGAGCGGTTGAGCTGACGCGTAACCCGTTGGGCTTGATTCAGGCCCTGGAGAAAATTGACGCGAGTCAGCCAATGCAACAGGCTGATCCAAGTAGTGCGGCCCTCTACATTGCGGATCCGTTTAAGAAGCGTTCCTGGACGCACCTCTTTGCGACGCATCCGGATACGGCAGACCGAATTGCCCGGTTAAGAAAAATGTAAATAGGTAATAAAATAACTGCGATTAATGTAATATCGGATTATAATAAGATTAAATAGACAGTTGAAAGAGTGAGACGGTTGCAACGCAGATATATTTACGCCAATTTAGAAAAACTTGATAATTTAGTCTTTGCATACGGGATTGACCAGAGTGATTTTGTGCACGGCATTAAACGGTTGCCGGCCAACCTTGTCTCGCTCGTTGGGATTGATGATGAAGAGCACGCCGTTAACGCTCACACCGGTCTGAACGTGATCAATGACGAAAACGAGATTCGTCGCTACCTGTTACAACGCCATGAGCTACCAGTGAAATGGTTAGACTACGACGAAGTGGGGGACCTGGACTTTTTAACCGCGACTGAAATTGCGGAATTATTGTACTTAGGCCATATGAATCGTCCAATTCGTTCGCCGTTTAACTACAAATTACGGAACCACTACGTTTTCTTGGAACAACGAAACGGCGGTATCAAGGTTTATTTTTACTATATTTCAGCGTTTAGTCACGTTCTGAGTGCGGCAATCGTGCGCCACGCGTTGGCGGCGTACCATGGTCGCCGGATGTTTATGCGTTCGCTCAAGGTACCGGTTGTCCCGGAAGCCATTTTAAAACAACTGGTCAAACTGATGCCAGACGGGCTCTTTATCTATTTTGATCAGGCGATGGTTCGCCAGCGGCAGTTACTAGTACCGGTCCATACGGAGACTATCAACGATACGATTGAAGTCTTTGATCCCAGTCGAACGGATGAACGGCGTAAGACTCACAACGTTGCGACCTTAACCCTCAATTTGTCTGCCAGTCAGTGGGGCTTACAAATCCACGATAAGCACGCGTTTGAGGACCACTTGTAAGAGCTGGGCCTGAAGGGCATATTAAGAGGGGATTTGAATTTCTTCATGGGCGGGCGATACCGTCAAGTTCAACTAATATTATAATAGTCTGATGAATACGGATGGTGATTGTCCTTTAGGACGGTGACCATTTTGTTGTTCACTGAACAAGGTAGTGGCGCTAGGTAGCCCCGTTCTGGCGCGAATCCGCCAGTAGCGGCAACATTCTTGAAATGAAAGTGGTATAATTCTATTGCGAGTAACCTGTGAGTAGGTTACCTTTCGAGAAAGTGGCAACTTTAGTCAAAAAAGGGTTCCCGCAGAAGTGGGAACCACGAATGGAGCGTTTAATTTATATGAAGATGCAAGTTACCGAAATCGCTAAAGCCGTTCAGGCCACCAATGCTGAACAGGCTTGGCCAACCGTCAACGTGACGGGGGTGTCCTTTGATAGTCGCAAGCTCCAATCCGGCGACTTATTCATTCCGTTGGTTGGCGCTAACGATGGTCATCAATTTATCCAGAGTGCGATTGACCACGGCGCCGTGGCGACCCTCTGGGCTAACGACCACGCTGACCAAGCACCAAGTGACTTGCCGGTGATTTTAGTAGACGATACGCTGGCGGCGTTGCAACAATTAGGACGCTATTACTTACAGAAAATTAATCCGAAGGTGGTTGCGGTTACGGGTAGTAACGGGAAGACAACGACCAAGGATATGATTGCGAGCGTTTTGGCAACCCAATTTAACGTCACCAAGACGCACGCGAACTTTAATAATCAGATTGGGGTTCCGATTACGCTACTGAGTATGGAACCGAATACCGAAGTGGTCGTCGTTGAAATGGGGATGGACCATTTCGGCGAACTCGACTTCCTGAGCCGGCTTGTGCAGCCGGACGTTGCGGTTATTACGATGATTGGCGAAGCCCACATTGAGTTTTTTGGGACCCGGGATAAGATTGCGGACGCGAAAATGGAAATTGTGCACGGCCTGAAAGAAGACGGCACCTTTATCTATAACGGGGATGAACCCCTACTCCAAACGCGGGCCCAAGCGGTGCAACAACATCAACGGACGTTTGGTTTAGACGCAAGCAATACGTTGGCGGGGAGTGCGGTCACGACGAGTCAGTCGCAGACCCAGTTTACCGCGAGCCTGTGGCCGGATGAACCGTACACGATTCCCATGATGGGTGCTTATAATGTTAATAACGCGTTGGCGGCGCTATTGGTTGCCGATACGTTCCACATCCGCCCGAACGCGGCTAAGCAAGCGCTGGCTAGCTTTGTCCCAACTGAAAACCGGACGGAATGGTTAGCGGGGCAGCAGGGTGAATCTATTCTGAGTGACGTGTATAATTCCAACCCAACTGCGGCTCGGCGCGTGTTAGCCGCCTTTAGTGCGGTTCCAGCTAAGGGTCAGCGGATTGCGGTACTTGGTGACATGTTGGAACTGGGGGACCAATCCGACAGTTTACACGTGAGTCTAGCGAGTGAGCTGGACCCGACGACGATTCAAAGTGTGTACCTGAACGGGGAACACATGCAGGCGCTTGCTAAGGCGTTGCAATCGACTTATCCAGAAACGGCGATCCATTACTATCCAACGGCGGAGCAGCCCCAACTAATTGCCGACTTAACCGCGGCGGTGAACGCAGACGACCTGGTTTTATTGAAGGGGAGTCACGGGATTCACTTAGAAAACGTGCTGGCCGCATTAGTTGACCACGCCGAAAAATAAAAATTAAACCGTGCTTTTAACAAGACCGCTCGCAGGAAAACGGCGATGGTGACGCTAACAAAATTTAGGCTAGCGTTGCGTAACCGCTTCCTGTCAGTGGTCTTGCTTGCTTATTTAAGATAACCGGTGTATGATGATTCAGTTGTACCATTTGAAAGTCAGACCGTTGGCTTACATGATAGCGCCTTACGGGGAACGGATTTTTTCCTAGCTGTCAGTAATCCCATGGTGTCATCCTTAGGAGGAAACATATTTGAAGTTTACAGAATTAGGCTTAACCGATAGCCTACTTAAAGCAGTTCAGCGGGCCGGTTACGAAGAAGCCACTCCCATCCAAGCCGAAACCATTCCGATGGTGCTGGAAGGAAAAGACGTGATTGGACAAGCACAAACCGGGACTGGGAAGACCGCCGCGTTTGCATTACCAATCCTACAACGTTTGGACTTTGATAATCATAATATCCAAGCGTTAGTTATTTCACCAACGCGTGAATTAGCCATCCAAACGCAAGAAGAAATCTTCCGTTTGGGTAAGGACGAACGGGCGAAAGTCCAAGTTGTCTATGGTGGCGCGGACATTCGTCGCCAAATTAGAAACTTAAAACAACATCCCCAAGTCATCGTTGGGACCCCTGGTCGGTTATTAGACCACATCCGGCGTGGGACTGTTAAGTTGGACCACGTTAAGATGTTAGTTCTTGATGAAGCCGACGAAATGTTAAACATGGGCTTCCTTGAAGACATTGAATCAATTATTAAACAAGTACCGGATGAACGCCAAACGATGCTGTTCTCCGCAACGATGCCGCCAGAAATCAAGCGCATCGGGGTTCAGTTCATGAATGAACCGCACCACGTTAAAATTAAATCTAAAGAAATGACCGCTGATACGGTCGACCAATACTACGTTAAGGCTAAGGAATACGAAAAGTTCGACATTATGACGCGCTTATTCGATGTTCAGGCGCCAGAATTAACGATTGTCTTTGGTCGGACGAAGCGCCGGGTCGACGAATTATCGAAGGGCCTTGAAGCGCGGGGCTATAACGCCGCTGGGATTCACGGTGATTTAAGTCAACAACGCCGGACGCAAATCATGCGGCAATTTAAAGCTGGTAAGTTAGATATCCTAGTTGCGACTGACGTTGCTGCCCGGGGACTGGACGTCTCTGGTGTGACCCACGTCTATAACTACGATATTCCACAAGATCCAGATAGTTATGTTCACCGGATTGGCCGGACTGGTCGGGCCGGACACAAAGGGGTTTCCCTGACGTTCGTAACGCCAAACGAAATGGAATATTTGCGGGTCATTGAAAAATTGACCAAGAAGCGGATGTTACCATTGAAGCCACCAACTGAAGCAGAAGCGTTTGCCGGCCAATTAGTTGCCGCAGAAGCGGATGTTGATACGCTGGTTGCGAAGACGTCAACTGACAAGTACGCTGAACAAGCTGCGGAATTACTACAAAAGTATGATGCAACTGACTTGGTTGCCGCGTTATTAAACGACTTAACGAAGGACGACGCTTCCGCCGTTCCAGTTAAGATTACGCCAGAACGTCCATTACCACGCCATAAGGGCGGTGGTAATCGACGGGGCGGTTACCGGGGTAACCGGAATCGGAATGGTGGCGGCCATGGTCGCGGTGGTTATTCCCATAATGGGCGGAACCGCGATCGGAACGGCGGCCACGGTCGCGGCGGTCGGAAGAGCAACGGCTACAAGAGTCGGAGCCGCGATGATAACCGCAGCAGTAACCGGAACCATGATAGCGGCCGCAAGCAAAGTTCTAAGCGGAGCTACACGATTCGGACTAACGATTAAAGTTAACGAATTGAAATGACAAATGCAGGCGGTTGATTCCGCTTGAAACGGAAAAAGTCGAGCGTGAGCTCGGCTTTTTTTGTGGGCGGACGTGCTAAACTAAAAGGGGTCTGTGATATTTGGTGTTAATTTGCTAAGAAGACTGCCAATCAGTTCGTTGTGACTAGCAAAATAGCAAGCAAGATTACGTTAAATTTAGTAATCGTTCTACGGAAACAGCTTCATCAATTGAGATTTATTAAATTACGCCGCAAAACTTCATATGAAGGTAAATCTAGCCAGCAGCGGGTGTAACCATGGCTCAACTGCGAAATTATTCTTGGCCGGAAGTGGGCTGCTTCCGGCTTAGAATAAGGCTCGAATTTGAGATTGCTCAGTGGTTTTTCTGAGTGAGCTCAAATCGATGCCCGCAGTGTTCCAGCCACCCGGTTACACCCGCTGCTGGCGGCAAGGCCCCCGAAAATTAGTACAGCGCCACTAAAAGCGACCACCGCTGGTGAAACGGCCTTCACCTTGATGTGAAAAGGTTGCGTTTACGGCCCCTTTTAACCTAGCGGTGGCTGTGGTACATTGGAAACATCCATTGTTTAAAAGTTAGAACGGAAAGGTGGCGGTCCCGTGATTTACGGTACTGGCATTGATTTAACAGAAATTGCACGGATCCAAAAAATTGTGGCTGCCGGGCTTAAGTTTCCGCAAAAGGTCCTAACCCCAGCGGAACAGCGGGTGTTTGCGGGCTACGGTCCTAAGCGCCAGGCGGAATTTTTAGCGGGCCGCTTTTCTGCGAAGGAAGCCTATAGTAAAGCTTACGGCACTGGTATTGGTGCGCAAGTTGGCTTTCAAGACATTGAAATTTTAGATAATCCGGCGGGCAAGCCAGTCATCACCCGCCACCCGTATTCGGGACCCGCGTGGATCTCGATTTCGCATACGGATCAGTTTGTGATGACCCAAGTCATTTTAGAAAGAGGCAATTCGTGATGGTTGTAATTGGGGAACACCGCCACACGCAGGTCACCGTTGATCTGCAGGCAATTAAGCATAACGTTGAAATGGAAATGGCGCGCAAGGATCCGCTGACCGAACTGTGGGCCGTTGTTAAGGCGAACGGCTACGGTCACGGGATTTTGCAGGTAGCGCAGGCAGCTAAACAGGCCGGGGCGACCGGCTTTTGCGTGGCAATTTTGGACGAGGCCTTAGCACTGCGCGCGGCCGGGTTTACGGAACCAATCCTAGTGTTGGGAATCACGGAACCGGAATACGCACCGTTAATTGCGGAGCAGCGCATTTCGGTAGCGGTTGGTTCACTTGATTGGTTACAGACGGCGGAAAAAATTCTGACGGCAAACGCAACCCCGGACCCAATCCACGTCCACCTGGCACTTGATACCGGCATGGGCCGCATTGGTTTTCAAACTCCCGCGGATTTAGCGCGGACGGTCACCTGGTTACGGGCGCACACGGCACAGTTTGATTTTGAGGGCATCTTTACCCACTTCGCAACGGCTGATCAGTCAGACGACACTTACTTCACGCACCAAGTTAACCAATGGAAACGCCTGATCGCGGCGGTCGGGGAACTTCCCCGCTACGTTCACGTTTCCAATTCGGCGACGAGTTTATGGCACCAGGCCTGCAACGGAAACGTCGTCCGGTTTGGGGTCGCTTTGTACGGATTGAATCCATCCGGGACGGCGTTAGCGGCACCGTACGAGTTAGCCCCCGCACTAAGTTTGACGGCGCAGTTGAGTTTTGTGAAACGCTTAGCGAAGGGCCAATCGGTGAGTTACGGGGCAACTTATACGGCTGATCGAGCCGAGTGGGTCGGGACGGTGCCGATTGGTTATGCCGACGGTTACGAACGCCGATTACAAGGATTCCACGTGCTGGTGAATGGCCAGTATTGTGAAGTGATTGGCCGGGTCTGCATGGATCAATTAATGGTGCGGTTACCAGCCCAAGTAGCGGTTGGAACCCAGGTTACATTGATTGGCCGAGACGGTGACCATGAGATTACTTTACAAGACGTTGCGGATTACTGCGGCACGATTCACTACGAAATCGCTTGTGGGCTAGCGCCACGGGTTCCACGCATTTATCAAGATTAGTACGCTTCCGGCTTACGTGGGCTGGTTAGCAAGTTAGCGTTACAACTGCCGGGGGGCGTTGTGGCGCTTTTTTTATTAAGAAATTAATTGCCGGTAGGCCCGGAAAACTGGTTAACCAATGTAAATTAATTCGAAAACCGCCGCTTTTTGTGGTCATTATGATACACTTATAGAAGTGTTAATATAAGTATTTTGAATATTTAACCGTTCAGTGAGTAATATTGAACGGATTGTTAGCGTTAGTAAACGGTTGCTAAGTACGGAAACTTCATGCTATTATGATTAGCAAGAATAAGCGTACGGGGTCGGTTGCCAGCGTGAAATACTGGAAAATGGCGTTTTGCACGCCAGAATAAAGGGAGATGAGGCGATGGCCGCAACTGACATTAAGCGGGGTGATATTTTTTATGCCGATTTATCACCAGTTGTCGGGTCCGAGCAGGGCGGAATGCGCCCGGTATTGATTGTGCAAAACAATGTCGGGAACCATTACAGTCCAACGGTAATCGTTGCTGCGATTACGGCGAAGGTTCAAAAAGCGAAGATGCCGACGCACGTCAACATCAACGCAGCGCATACCGGGATCGAGAAAAATTCGGTCGTCCTGTTAGAACAGGTTCGCACGATTGATAAGCAACGGTTAAAGGATCGGGTTACGCACCTAGACGAACAAACGATGCGGCGGGTCGACAGTGCCTTGCAAATCAGTGTCGGGCTCGTTGATCGACGTCGGCGGCGGTCACGGCCGCAACGTAGCGCCCAGTCTTAGGGTGCCGGATTTTGGTTGGAGTGGTAGTTCGTTTTACATATTAGGTGCTTTGGTAGCCGCCGAAGTATCATGGGAGCTGGTCAAAGGCTCGCAGGTAAAAGTTAGTCCGCTGAGCGGACTAACTTTTTTTGTCGTGAAGGCGGTTCCGGCGGCGATTGGCGCTTGCGCCCGGCTGGTGAGCGTGCTACGATGAAAACCGTTTTGCATTTAGCGTGGTTCGGAACCATCCCACGGAAAAAAACTAGGAGGAACGCAAGCATGACTGAATCAAAAATTCGCCCATGGATTATTAACGCCCTGGTCGCGGCAATGTACATCGTTTTGTCGGTGGGGCCAGCGGCTTTTAACTTAGCTTCGGGGGCCATTCAATTTCGGGTCTCGGAAGGCCTGAACCACTTAGCGGTATTTAATCGCAAGTACGTCTGGGGCATCGTTGCCGGTGTCATTTTATTCGATGCGTTTGGCCCGGGAGCGAGTCTGTTAAACGTGTTGTTTGGTGGCGGCCAGTCCTTATTATCGTTATTGGTTTTAACGTGGATTGCACCGAAACTGAAAACGGTGGGGCAACGAATGGTGTTAAACGTGCTCCTATTCACGGTTTCAATGTTTATGATTGCGTTGATGATTACGTTAATGAGTAGCGGGGTTGCTTTTTGGCCGACGTATTTGACGACCGCCCTGTCTGAATTTATTATCATGGCCATTACGGCACCAATTATGTACGCGCTTGACCGGGTCTTACATTTTAGTGACCGCATGCAAGCTTCAACGCGCTAAATTTAAGTGGTAACGGCTGTTAGTTTACACTGCCACCAGTGGCGGGGGTAACTAGCTGACTGGGACACCACATTAATAAAGTATCAAAAAAAGCCCGAGCGACTGCTCGAGCTTTTTTGGTACTTGCGATTAAACTATTCAGCCTGTAAGTCTTCGACTTCAATAACTTTAAACTGCTTGCGGTTTAAGTTGTCGGTAATCCGTTTTAACTTTTCGGTGTCGACGTCTTCCGGAAGGGTAAAGAGCGTCCGGTGACCGAGCGTACCGTTTTGAACGTCCAGCGTTAAACAGCCGGCAATTGAAGTGTACTTAGTGATGATTTTGGCCATTGCGGCAAGGTCACCACGTTCACCAATCGAAACGACCGTTAAGACGTAACTACCGACGTTAACGTTCCATGATTGGGAAAGCATGTCGAGTAGGCGAGTATGCGTTAGGATGCCGTAAAAGTAGCCGTGTTCATCCAAAACGGCAATGTACGGTAAGTCCTTGATTGAGAAGAAGACGTTGTAAAACGCGGCGTCGACTTGAATCGTTTTGGTAGCGTTCTTGAGGAGCGCGGTAACCGGGAGCGACATGTCGCCACCCCGAGATTTATGCCGGTAAATGTGCATCTTGTAAATATTTCCACGGAAGATGTGACCAGTTTCGTCTAAAATCGGAACGCAACGAAAACCGGAATCTTCGAGGACTTTTAAGGCTTCTTCTAAAGTGGCGTCGGCGGTGACGGTTGTCAGGCGTTCTTTAGGCTTAACGAGCGTTTTTAATAGCATAGTGTTGATCCCCCAGATTTATTAGTTTGTTTTAATAAATGATACCATAAAACGCAACCATTAGTGGGGCAGATTGGCTCTGCTGAGGTTAAGATTAGTATCAAAAAGCCGTCCTAATCAGTTTTAGGACGGCTTGAGTGAATATTAAATTTAAATTAGAAAATGACAATGGGGGTGCCCACTGGTACGGCGTTATAGACTTTACTCATTGCCGAAGGGGGCGTATTAACGCACCCGTGAGAACCGTGGCTTTTATACCAAGTGCCACCGTATTTGGGCTGCCACGGGGAGTCGTGAAGGCCCTGACCCGTGTCATCAAACGGCATCCAGTAGGAAACGGGCTGCGCGTAACTCGAGCCGTTGTCATTTTGACCCTTCAAGGTTGAGTTGCGTTCCTTGTTCCAAATCGACCAAACCCCGGTCGTGGTTTCGTGGCCGCCCGGTTTCCCGGTCACGACGTCGGTTGAAACTTTGACCTGACCGTCGACGTAGACCCACATGTGCTGACTAGTCTTATCAACTTCAACGTAGGTGTTGCCAATATCCGTGCCGTGGTTATTATACCCAGAACCGTTGATCAGCGGTGAGCGGCTAAAGGACTTACCTTTTAGCACTTCGGCGCTCAGTGCTTTCGTTTCAGCGGCCGTCCGAATCGTCCAGCCGTATAAACCGCCACTAACTTTAATGGCCCCGCGGTTGGTACTCTTAAACGTCCGGGTCGTATGATAAGTATGATACTTATCATTCAATTGGTTAACGTAAGTTTTGACGGCGGCGTTGTCGAGGCTGACTTTGCCATCTTTGCTGACTTGAAGCCAACTTAAAATGGTTGCGTTCGGTACGTTGAATTTATGCCCATTGATGTTGTACGTTGCGGTTTCTTGGGCGTACGGCTGAGTCTTCTGCTGGGCCAATTTCAAATGAGCATTGGTGCTCGTGATGGTTGGTGTGACGTAGGCGTCCTTCAAGTTGATCTGACTTTGTCCGCTGCTAATGGCTTTTAGAACCACGCGCTGCAATTTGGCTTGGTCTAATTCAGTTCCTTGAACTTCTTTTTGAATTGCGACCCGGTTGTTTTGATAAACTAACTTAGCGTTTTGCGTTTGAGTTCGGTTCGTCTGGTTGGCCGATGCGTTGATTTTTTGCATCAACGTTTGCATGCTTTGTTGACCGATATTTAATTGACCGACCGTATCGGCGTTATCGGCATGTGCCGTGGCAAGTAGGGAAAGTGGCCAGCGCCAATAATTTTGATGATTGACGAGTTTGGTTAATTCTTGGCGAGTATTAATGGTGATGCCCGCTGAATGGCTGGTAAAGGAGTACTTGGTTTGACCGTTTTCAACGATTCGATAAGTGCGGTGTTCAAGGGCGCGGTTGACTTTCGGCGCGACGGCTTTAGCCGTTTTGCCGCTGACGTCCACACCCGCGATTTCGGTATGTGCCAGAAAGGTTTGTTGGTGCTGCCAAACGAGACTAGTGGCAACGTAGCCGAGCAAAAGGACGGCGAAGATGCTACCGGTAATGGCGAGCCCACGTTTATGTTTCATGGGATGATTGCCTCCAGTAATATTAATAATCTCACCATATAACAGATTGCGAAACAGTGCAAATTCTAGGGCTGGAAACCGTGATGAAAATGGCGTAAATATTAATATAATGATAATTGGATGAAAGGGGCTGGGAACCGCACCCGTCAAGTGAAGGGGGGCTCTTAACGGGGGTCCCGGGTCGGAGATTGTTCGATTTATTAGTTGCTGCTTATTTTTAGATAAAATATTAATGGCGGTTGCTTGCTGAAACGTGCTCGGGCCAGCTGATGCCTGCGCCTACTACGCTAAGAACATAATGCCAAACCCCGGACGCGCCTATGCCTTATGGCCGAAACGTGCTCGGGACCAGCTGACCTCTGTGTTTGCTACGCTAAGCCGCCATCGCATAGCCCGCGACAACGCCTCAATATCTGCAAGACAGCCGAAACGTGCACCAAAAGTCAGCCGGCTCCGCTTAACCCCGTAAGTCAAACAATCCAAGCCCAGGCGCTCCTATGCTTTACAGCCGAAACGTGCTCGGACCAGCTGATGCCTGCGCCTACTACGCTAAGAACATAATGCCAAACCCCGGACGCGCCTATGCCTTATGGCCGAAACGTGCTCGGGGCCAGCTGACGGCTGTGCTTGCTACGCTAAGCCGCCATCGCATAGCCCGCGACAACGCCTTAGCTAGGCAATGCTCAAGGTCAACCCGCTGGTCCCGAGCACTCTAAAAAAAGAAGCCGGCATCCGCCGGCTTCCCGTAATTTAAAACTGTTTAGTTTTCGAGTGAAGCTAAACCGTCGTTTAAGACCTTCTTCAAGGTTGCGGCGGAGTCTTGCATTTTCTTTAATTCATCAGCTGAAAGTGGGGATTCGATAATTTCGCCAATCCCGTTACTGTTGATGATGGCTGGTGTCCCGATATAAATATCGTTCAAGCCATATTGGCCGTCCATGTAAGCGCCAACTGGTAAGATGGCATTTTCATCACGGAGGATGGCCTTAGAAATCCGCATCAGGGAAGTCCCGATACCGTAGAAGGTTGCGCCCTTCTTGTTAATGATTTCGTAAGCTTTGTTCCGAACGTCATCTTCCAACTTAGCTAAGTCGTCTTCAGAAACGCCCTTTTCCTTAGCAAGAACTTTAACGGGCTTTGTCCCAATCGTTGCAGTTGAGTAAGCTGCAAATTCGGAGTCACCGTGTTCACCCATGATGTAGGCGTCAACCGAGCGAGGGTCAACGTTAAACTTCTTACCCAAAGCAACCCGTAAACGGGATGAGTCGAGGGAAGTCCCGGAACCAATAACCTTTTCCTTTGGGAACCCGGAGAACTTCCAAGTTGCGTAAGTTAACACATCAACTGGGTTAGCAGCAACTACGAAGATACCGTCGAAACCGGAATCAACGATTGGCTTAACAATGGAAGAAAGGATCTTCATGTTCTTGTTAACCAAGTCTAACCGTGATTCGCCTGGTTTTTGAGGTGCCCCGGCAGTGATAACAACGACGTCGGCGTCACTGCAGTCTGAGTATTCACCGGAATAAATTTTCTTTGGAGCGGTGAAAGCTTGAGCATCTTCAAGGTCGAGGGCGTCGCCCAAGGTCCGATCTTTAATGACGTCGACAATTACAAATTCTTCAGCAAGTCCTTGCTGTACCATTGCGTAGGCGTAGCTGGAGCCAACGGCGCCGTCGCCGACTAATACAACTTTTTGGTGGTTTGTGCTTGACAAAATAGGTCATCCTCTCGTAATGAAATTTGTTTCCTAACGGGTAAATTATACCATGGTAACCGCTTAATTGTCGTCAAAAATCGCTGGGTTTTAATGAAATTGTTATGTAATTAACAAAGTATTTGTCACGGGCGTTTACATTTGGTTTGTGGTATACTAACTGCACTTAATTCGCACTGCTACTTACCGCACGCGCGCATAGTTGATTTGTGCGAACGTAATCGTTAAAATTAGCACGGTTAATCTCGTTTAAAGGGATTCATGCTAAAATCCAGACAAACAGGGTTGGGACGGCCGTCTCAACCCCCTGTTTCGTATGCCAAAGTTATAGGAGAAATTGCTTGAAATGAAAATGATTGTCGGTTTAGGAAATATTGGAACCAAGTACGCCCAGACGCGCCACAACGTTGGGTTTATGATAATTGATGAATTGGCCCAGCGGTTAAACGCGGACTTTAAGACGAGTAAGTTTGAAGCCCAGGTCGCAACGGCCTTTCAAGCGGGTGAAAAAGTCCTGCTTGTGAAACCGTCAACTTACATGAACGATTCTGGTCGGGCGGTCGGACCACTGATGAGTTATTACAACGTTGCCCCCGCCGATTTACTAGTCATCCACGATGATTTAGACCTTCCACTCGGAAAGGTCCGCTTAAAACAGAAGGGCTCTGCGGGTGGTCATAACGGCATTAAAAGCATCATTAGTCACGTAGGCGACCAGCAGTTTAAACGGGCGAAAGTCGGCATCGATCATCCGCAAAAGATGAGCGTTGTCAATTACGTGCTGGGTAAGTTTAGCCCGGCGGAATTAAAACAGTTTGAGGACGCTAAGTTGACGACCCTGGCCGCGGTCGATGCTTGGCTAACAACTAATGATTTTGCGGCGGTCATGAATCAGTATAACTAACGGGGGACCTTTTTATGAACATTGAAACAATTATCCAGACGACTCCCGATTTTCAGAGCATTTTAGCAGCGATTAGTCCCGGTAGCCGCCAACTGGTAACCGGGTTAAACGGCTCGGCGCGGACGGCGTATGTCAGCGCCCTTTTTCACCAGCTGAATCACTCGGTGTTAATCGTGATGGACAGTGGCTTTCATGCGAGCCAAATGGTGGACGATTTAGCGGGATTACTGGCGGATGATCAGGTCTACCTTTTCCCGGCCGAAGAAATGATTGCGGCTGAGGTGGCGACGAGTTCGCCGGAATACCGCGCGCAACGGGTGCAAGCCATGAACGCGCTGTTGCGGCCGACCCCGGCCATCGTTGTAACGTCGGTTGCCGGAGCTCGACGCTTTTTGCCGCCGGTTGATCAATTTAAAGCGGCAACCTTAAACTTACAGGTTGGCCACGACGTTGATCTGGCTAAGTTGCAGGTTCGTTTACACGACATGGGCTACGCCAAAGAACAACTCGTAGCGCGACCCGGAGATTACGCGGTCCGGGGATCAATTGTGGACATTTATCCACTTGATGCGGATTATCCGTTGCGGTTGGATCTATTTGACACTGAGATCGATACCCTGAAATACTTTGATCCGGCGACGCAGCGTTCAATTGATAACTTGCAAGAGTTTACCGTGTTGCCCGCAACTGATTTGATTTTAACGACGGCGATGCTCCAACGGGGGGCTGAACGGCTCAAAGCGGCCGCGCAAACTGAAAAAAAGCAGTTAAAACCAGCTGATCAGCAGGCGTTAATGGACAACTTGGCGCAGCCGATTGCGGATATGCAAAAGGGTCTGATCAGCAACGACTTACTATTATATGGTGATTATTTATACGAGCGAAAGACGAGCCTGCTGGACTACGTGAACCAGAACGGGGTCGTCGTCT
The DNA here is from genome assembly GCF_005405425.1 of Lactiplantibacillus modestisalitolerans. Classification (GTDB taxonomy): domain Bacteria; phylum Bacillota; class Bacilli; order Lactobacillales; family Lactobacillaceae; genus Lactiplantibacillus; species Lactiplantibacillus modestisalitolerans. The sequence continues at coordinate 40,405 of NZ_BJEA01000019.1, forward strand.
TTGACGAGTATTCCCGGATTCTGGATAGTGAGCAACAGTTATTGACGCAGGAGGCCGACTGGGTGACTGACCAGCTGGCGCACCACCAAGTGCTGTCGTCGGCGACGTATGGCAATGAAATTCGCGACTTACTCCGCGAAGACCGGCACGCACAATTACTGATCTCACTTTTCCAAAAGGGGATTGGGAACGTGAAGCTCGCGCAGGTGACCAACGTGCGGACCCGGCCGATGCAGGAGTTCTTCGGCCAGTTACCAACGCTTAAAACGGAACTCGACCGGTGGCGGCAGCTAAAACAGACGGTGGTGCTGATGGTTTCCGAGGCTGAGCGGTTAACAAAGGTCAGTGACACCCTCGATGACTTTGAAATTGAAGCGACGATGACCAAGGCGACTAATTTGCAGACGGGCATCGTCCAAATTGTGCAGGGGCGCTTGCAAAACGGGTTTGAATTTCCGGACGGCCACCTAGTAGTGGTGACTGAACAGGAAATGTTTAAAAAAGTGACCAAGAAACGCCCCCGGCGGCAGACGCTGGCCAATGCGGAGCGCTTAAAGAGTTATACCGATCTCAAACCGGGGGATTACGTGGTTCACGTCAATCACGGGATTGGGAAGTACGTTGGGATGGAAACCTTGGAAGTGGACGGGGTCCATCAGGACTACATTACGATTGCTTATCAGAACAATGCCAAGATTTTTATTCCGGTTACCCAGTTAAACCTCGTGCAAAAGTACGTTTCGTCGGAGTCTAAGACGCCGAAGATCAATAAATTAGGTGGAACCGAGTGGACGAAGGCTAAGCGCAAGGTTGCCGCGAAGATTGAGGACATCGCGGACGAACTGGTGGACTTGTACGCCAAGCGGGAAGCCGAAAAGGGGTACGCGTTCCCGGCGGATGATAGTTATCAGGATGATTTTGATAATGAATTCCCGTACGCGGAAACGCCCGACCAGTTGCGCAGTATTAATGAAATTAAGCACGACATGGAACGGCCCAAACCGATGGACCGCCTATTGGTCGGTGACGTTGGTTACGGGAAAACTGAGGTGGCGTTACGGGCGGCCTTTAAGGCGATTGAAGCTGGTAAGCAGGTGGCGTTCCTCGTTCCAACAACAATTTTAGCGCAACAACACTACGAAACGATGCTGAACCGGTTTGAAGGTTACCCGGTGAACGTCGGGATGCTTTCACGGTTCCGGACGACTAAGGAAATGAAGGAAACCGTTCAGCAATTGAAAGATGGTGAACTGGATATTGTTGTCGGCACCCACCGCCTGCTCTCAAAGGACGTTAGCTTCGCTGACCTCGGATTACTCATTATTGATGAGGAGCAACGGTTTGGCGTTAAGCATAAGGAACGGCTGAAGTCCCTGAAAGCAAGTGTTGACGTGTTGACCCTGACGGCGACACCGATTCCGCGAACGCTGCACATGTCAATGCTCGGGGTTCGGGACCTCTCCGTGATTGAAACGCCGCCGACTAACCGCTACCCAATTCAGACGTACGTCATGGAACAAAACTTCGGCGTTATTAAAGAGGGAATCGAGCGCGAAATGCAACGTAACGGGCAGGTCTTTTACCTGCATAACCGCGTGCACGACATTGATAAAGTGGTCGCACAGATCAAGGCGTTGGTGCCCGACGCGGCGGTCGCCCACATTGATGGCCAGATGCCCGAGTCCCAACTCGAAGGTATTTTGTATGACTTTATCCGTGGCGAGTACGACGTGCTGGTGACGACCACTATTATTGAAACGGGGGTCGACATTCCGAACGTCAATACGTTGTTCGTTGAAAACGCGGATCGGATGGGCTTGTCCCAACTTTACCAACTCCGGGGCCGAATTGGCCGGAGCAGCCGGGTAGCCTACGCCTACTTTACCTACCAGCAAAACAAGGTGCTGACTGAAGTTGGCGAAAAGCGCCTGCAAGCCATCAAGGACTTCACCGAACTGGGGTCGGGCTTTAAGATTGCAATGCGCGATTTGTCGATTCGCGGGGCCGGAAACTTACTTGGTAAGCAACAGCATGGCTTTATCGATTCGGTTGGTTACGACTTATATACTCAGATGCTCTCCGAAGCCGTGGCTAAGAAGCGCGGCCAGCAAGCGAAAGTGCGCACGGACGCAACCATTGAGTTGGGAGTTGAAGCTTACTTACCGACTACTTACATTGCGGATGAACGCCAAAAAATTGAAATCTATAAGCGCATTCGCCAGTTAGAAAATAACGACCAGTACTTGGAAGTGCAGGCTGACTTAATCGACCGCTTCGGCGACTATCCAGAAGAAGTGGCAAGTTTGTTAGCAGTTGGTAAGTTGAAGATGCTAGCGGATGACGCTTTGATTGAAAAGATTCAGCGTACCGATGATAACTTACATTTAACGCTTTCGAAGCAGGGAACGGCTAAATTGGATACTAAAGATATCTTTAAGGCGTTGGCAAAAACGAAATTAAAAGCGACAGTCGGAATTGATGATGATAAAATGAAGGTTAAATTAGTAATCCAACCACGGATGCAACAAAGCGTTTGGTTGGAGCAGTTGGCTCAGTTTGTGACGCAGTTAGGAGAAATTCTAACACCGGCACAACGGGCCGCAGCACCGAGTAAATAATCGGTAGAAGGGATTTGCAATGCCAAAAGATCACCTGAACACCATGTTCCGGGGTGCCTTGATCTTATCCGTCTCGTCGTTAGTGGCGAAGATCTTGAGTGCGGTATACCGGATTCCGTTACAAAACATGGTTGGTAATACTGGTTTTTACGTTTATCAACAAATTTATCCGATTTACGGGATTGGAATGACCTTTGCCCTGAACGGATTTCCAAACTTCATTTCGAAATTAGTCGCTGAACAGCCGGATGCCACTAGCAAGACGCTGGTTACTCGGCGCGCCTTTCATATTTTGAGTGGCCTGTCGTTGCTATTTTTCATTGGTCTTCAGTTGGGCGCCCACTGGATCGCGGTCCGAATGGGGGACCCCAACCTAGCCCCGATTATCGTGGCCGTTTCGTGGATGTTCCTCTTTATGCCATGGTTGGCGAGTGGCCGGGGTTACTATCAGGGACAGTTCCTGATGGGCCCGACCGCCGTCTCCCAATTGGTTGAGCAAGTGGTGCGGGTCGGCGTCATTATTATGGCGGCGTACTTTAGCCTGCATCGCGGCTGGGACGCTTACCACATGGGGACCTGGGCAATGACTTCGGCCCCGTTAGCTGCCATTTGTTCGTCGGTTATTTTTCTGAGTTTTGGGTTGGAAAAATTGCTGGCACCGGCGCCAACCGCAACCCGGCCGTTACCGAGCTACCGAAAGTTAATTAAGCGCTTCGTTGTGGAAGGTGGCACGCTGTGCTTAGTGGCAGCGGTCGTAATCTTACTGCAGTTGATTGATTCATTTTCCGTCATGCGCGGCCTATTGCGGCAAGGTTTGCCAGTGGAGATTGCCAAATCACTGAAAGGGGTCTACGACCGCGGGCAGCCGCTCGTTCAACTCGGCTTAGTGATTGCAACGTCGTTTTCGGCAACGCTATTACCGGCACTGACCAATGCGTTAGCTAAGCGCAAAGCGATTGAGTTTAAGCGGCAGACGCAGGCAATGGTCCACGTGAGCTTGGCACTTTCGATGGCCGCAACGGTGGGCTTAGTGGTCCTTATGCCCGAAATCAACCGGCTATTGTTCGGGTCGATCGAAGGGACGACTGCGCTCCGGGTGTACGTTCTGAGTATTTTAGTGGCGGCGCTGATTACGACTTATACCAGTGTGCTCCAGAGTATGGATCAGTACGCGGCCTTGATCGTTGGGATCGTTGCCGGGTTGGCGACTAAGCTACTCTTTAATTACGTGCTAGTGGTGCACTACGGCATTAACGGCGCTAGCCTGGTCACGGTTCTCAGCTTGACCGTGATGTTTGCGGTGATGTGGCTTGGTTCTCCCGAAATGCTTCAAAAGGTCTTATTAGAGAGTGGTTATTTAATCAAATTAGTTAGTTTAAGCGGCGCAATGGGCCTAGCCGTCCTATTTACGAATCATCAAATTAGCGCCTTAGTGGGTCCGGTGATGGCTAACAGCCGGAGTATGGCCGGCCTCAATACGTTGGCCGGTGTGTTTGTCGGTGTCGTCGTCTTCGTGGCCGGCGCCGTAGTGATCCGGCTTTTCTCCATTCGGGAGTGGCTGGTACTGCCGTACGGCAAACGCCTAATTAAGGCAGTTGCAAAAGGAAAGGAAAATCATTCATGAGTATGCGGTTAGATAAATTTTTAAAGGTATCGAGAATTATTAAGCGGCGAACGGTCGCCAAAGAAATCGCTGATAAGGGGCGTATTCAAATTAACGGTAAAGTTGCGAAGTCTTCGAGTACCGTTAGTGTGGGTGATGAGTTGATCATTGCCTTTGGGAACAAAACGTTAACGGTCAAAGTGACCCAGTTGTTGGAAACGACCAAGAAAAACGATGCGGCCTTGATGTACGACATCGTTAGCGAGACTTATAAAGAGGATTACCGGCAACCATTTAGCGATTAGCCGGTTAGTTGGTGTGACCCTTTACGTCAAAATAGTTGGTCATAAACATTGATATAAACCAAATGTACTCGTTTACACCCACCGTGGAAGTTGTTATAATTTAGGCAACCCAACTTGAAAGGACTGGACCAGCATGACGAACGGTTCACGTAGCAAAATTAGACAATTAGACAACGGGTATACCCGGCAAGTCGCGACTGATCAGCGTGGGCAACAACAGCGTGTTAGTCAGGTGCGGCGCCGGCGGTTTGTCTTGATTATTGCTGTTTTTGGCGCGTTGCTCTTATTTTTTGGCTTTCAATTGATCAACACGCATGCTAATTTGCAACGTGTCAATCGGCAGGTGGCCACCAGCCAAGTTGATCTTAACCGAGCAAAGCAAAAAAATGATCAGCTTGAAGGACAAATCAAGCAACTCAATAATAAGGATTACTTACAAAAATTATTGCGATCTAAGTACGATTATACGAAGAGTGGCGAAACAGTTTATAGCTTACCAAATGACAATGCGTCGGACGTAACTGCTAATTAACTAGGATTAAGGTCTGCTTTTTAAGGGTAGACCACTTTTTGTTGGTCGTTAAAATGTGTCACTCGATGATTTACAAAGTATGCTATACTAAAACCATTATTTCATAGGAGGAACAACTTTTTTTATGGCAATTGAAGTAGGTACGAAAGTCACTGGTAAGGTTTCTGGGATCACTAATTTTGGTGCGTTTGTGAACCTGGGCAATAATCAGACGGGACTGGTACACATCAGCGAAGTTTCCGATGGGTTCGTTAAAGATATTCATGACGTTTTGAGTGTTGGCGATGAAGTCACTGTCAAAGTGTTATCCGTTGGTAACGATGGTAAGATCGGCTTATCGATTCGAAAAGCCGTTGACCATCCGCAGGGCGAACGGCGGCATGATCATCACAACCCGCATCAAGGTCATAATAACCACGGGCGGCCAGAACGTAATGAACATCAAAACGGTGGTAACCATCGTGAACGTTCGAATAACTTCCATAGTCGTGGCGGAAACGGCGGGGGCCGCTTCCAATCACGGCAACATGAAAACAAGAAGCAGGATTTCGATTCCCTGATGTCGGGCTTCTTAAAAGAAAGTGAAGACCGATTGGCAACTTTGAAACGGAATACTGAAGGCAAGCGCGGCGGCCGTGGTGGTCGGCGGAGCTAAGCCATCCGATGGAAGGATTTGCCATTAATTTAGTTAAAAAAATCAGCACGGTCGTGACGCGGAGTTGCGGCCGGGCTTTTTTTAGTTTCGGGACGATGCGGAGATTGTTGGAAGTTAGGCTAGGAGTTAGGAGGCGGTAACCATCACACCAATTCAGCAGTTTAACCGGGTCTTGGCCCGCTACCACGTTTTGGACCCGGCGGAAACGGTCATCGTGGCGGTGTCGACCGGGGTCGATTCGATGGCGTTATTGCATTTATTGGAAGACTTGCCGGCGGCGCAGCGGCCGCGGTTGGTGGTGGCGCACGTTAACCACCATTTGCGGGCGCAGAGTGCGGATGAAGTGGCATTTTTAATGAAATATTGCCAGCAGCGACATTTAACGTTGGAAGTGGCGGACTGGCAACAACGTGATCACCCCAAGACCGGTATCGAAGCGGCCGGGCGGGCGTTTCGGTACGCCTTTTTCGGCCGGCTGATGCACGACTATCAGGCGCAAACCCTAATGACCGCGCACCACGCCAACGATCAGGTGGAAACGTACCTGATGAAGCTGGCCCGCGGCGGGGAGTTGAACCAGTTAACGGGGATTGCGGTTCAGCGTGCTTTCTTAAGCGGGCAGTTAGTTCGACCATTGTTAAAGTGGTCAAAGGCCCAGCTTCGACAGTACGCGCAAGTGCAGCAATTGCCGTTCTTTGAGGATGCGACCAACCAAGACGTCCACCTGACCCGTAACCGCATTCGGCAGCGCGTAGTCCCGGAATTAATGATGGTCAACCCGGAATTGCTGACGCACGTTGCGAGTTATGAGCAGCAGTTGACCGACTTGTACGCGGCCCAGCGTCAAATGGTAACGACGTTATTACCGACCGTTACGGCGGGGGCCACTCTAGATTTAGCGGCCTGGCAACAACTGCCGCCGTTGTGGCAGCGGCCGGTTTTGCGGGGGTGGCTCATCAACTGCCAACCGCAACTGATTAGTGCGACGAAGTTAACGCCGGTGATGCGCTGGCTCGTTAACCCGCAACATCCCAGCGGTCAGCTTCCGCTTGGGCGGGATTATGAGCTGGTGAAACGCGCCGGCCGGGTGACGCTTACACCCGCTAAAAAAAGGGTTAAAAAGTTAATGCCCGGTCAAAAAATTATGGTAGACTTAAACCAATGGCAGAAAATTACGGCAACTGATACGGTTGGTCTCTTTACGCAGGCGCCAGTGCCCACAGCCCAGCCTTTTCGCCTTAGTGCGACGGACTGGCCCTTAAGCTGGCGACCATGGCAGACTGGTGACCGCTTAGCCTTGAAAGGCGGCGGTCACCAGCCGGTACGTCGAATTTTGATTGATCAAAAGGTTCCCGTAGAAGTGCGGGACCAAGTCAGGGTCTTAGTGAATGCCCAGGGGTCCGTTTTATGGGTCGTCGGCTATAAATTTAGTTACCGCTCACCGACGTTTGGGGCCCACACCGTATTTTTGGCTTTAAAACACAGGAGTTGAAAGGAGTACATCTCAAAAGATGAACAACGACATTGAACGAGTACTTTATAGTCGCGAGCAAATCCACCAAGTTGCACAAAAGTTAGGTAAAGAACTCACGACCGCTTATGCTGGTAAGAACCCACTAATTATTTGTGTACTCAAGGGTGCCGTCTTATTCACCACGGATATTATTCGTGAGATGGATATTTATGCGGATCTAGATTTTATCAATCTTTCTAGTTATGGGAATGAAACCATTTCAAGTGGTCAAGTTCAATTAACGAAAGACTTAGACGCTGACGTAACGGGTCGCGATGTCCTGGTTATTGAGGACATTATTGATACTGGTCGGACGTTGAAGTTCTTGATTGACCTATTGAAGGGACGGAATGTCAATTCAGTTAAGGTTTGCACGTTACTGGATAAGCCGGCTGGGCGCTTGGTCGATATTAAAGCGGATTACATCGGCTTCGAAGTCCCGAACGAGTTTGTCGTCGGTTATGGTCTGGATTATGCAGAACGTTACCGGAACCTCCCGTATGTCGGAATTTTAAAACCAGCAATTTACGAGCATTAATGATTGGTCAATGATAGTCAAATGTGCTATTATTTAGACTATCGAAGGATTAGTATTACGCTAATAATAGTATATATAAGTTTCGATGAAGGAGGCACATATGAATAATCGACGCAATGGGCTCTTTCGCAATAGCTTATTTTATATTTTGGTTTTCCTTAGCTTGATGGGAATTATTTACTTTTTCTTTGGCAATAATTCCAGTTCGCAAACTCAAAATATTCGCTATAGTGAATTTGTCAAACAGTTAGACAAAGATAACGTGAAGAACGTTAGTATTCAGCCTAGTGGCGGCGTCTACAAGGTAACGGGTACCTACCGTAAAGCACAAACGGTTTCTTCCGCCAACGCGCTCGGCATCAAGAGTGCGTCCACGAAGACCACCTCGTTTTCAACGACCATGTTGGAAAACAACGCAACGGTGGATCGCGTTTCCAAGTTAGCGACCAAACACAACGTTAATTTAACGGCTAAGGCTGAAGAATCTAGCGGTATCTGGGTCACGTTATTGATGTACATTGCACCGTTGATCCTCTTTGTATTCCTATTCTATATGATGATGGGACAAGCGGGTCAAGGTGGCGGTAACAACCGGGTCATGAACTTTGGTAAAACGAAGGCTAAACCAGCCGATAGTAAACAAAACAAAGTTCGGTTCTCCGACGTTGCCGGTGAAGAAGAAGAAAAACAAGAATTGGTCGAAGTTGTCGAATTCTTGAAAGATCCGCGTAAGTTCGTGTCACTTGGCGCCCGGATCCCATCTGGGGTACTCCTAGAGGGGCCTCCTGGTACTGGTAAAACCTTGCTTGCCAAGGCGGTTGCCGGTGAAGCTGGCGTGCCGTTCTTCTCGATCTCCGGGTCAGACTTCGTTGAAATGTTCGTTGGGGTCGGGGCTTCCCGGGTCCGGGACTTATTTGAACAGGCCAAGAAGAATGCACCTTCCATTATCTTTATCGATGAAATCGATGCCGTTGGGCGGCAACGTGGTAACGGGATGGGTGGCGGCCATGACGAACGTGAACAAACCTTGAACCAGTTGCTGGTTGAAATGGATGGGTTCACGGGTAACGAAGGTGTTATCGTGATGGCGGCGACGAACCGTTCTGACGTTTTGGATCCCGCCTTACTTCGTCCGGGTCGTTTTGACCGGAAGATCTTGGTTGGGCGTCCCGACGTGAAGGGGCGTGAAGCCATCTTGAAGGTTCACGCCAAAAACAAGCCGTTAGCCGACGACGTTGACTTAAAGGAAATTGCAAAGCAAACCCCTGGTTTCGTTGGGGCCGATCTTGAAAACTTATTGAACGAAGCGGCGTTATTAGCGGCGCGGCGCAATAAGAAGCAGGTGGAAGCTTCCGATCTGGATGAAGCGGAAGACCGGGTCATTGCCGGGCCAGCTAAACATGATCGCACAATCAGTAAGCGTGAACGGGAAACCGTGGCTTACCACGAAGCTGGGCATACGATTGTTGGGTTAGTCTTAAATGACGCCCGGGTTGTTCATAAGGTAACCATTGTTCCGCGGGGCCGCGCTGGCGGTTACGCAATTATGCTCCCGCGTGAAGACCAAATGTTAATGTCGAAACGCGATGCTAAGGAACAAATGGCTGGTTTAATGGGTGGCCGGGCTGCCGAAGAAATTATCTTCGATTCCCAATCGTCCGGGGCTTCTAATGACTTTGAACAGGCAACTCAAATTGCCCGGGCCATGGTTACCCAGTATGGGATGAGCTCGAAGCTTGGACCGGTTGAATTGGAAAACGCTAACCAACAGGCGGCTTATCAACAAGGAATGGGCTCCAGTGCCTTTTCACAACATACGGCGCAATTAATTGATGATGAAATTCGGCGGTTAGCTGCTGAAGCACATCAAACGGCAACGGATATTATCCAGAGCCACCGTGAACAACACAAAGTGATTGCGGAAGCGTTGTTGAAATATGAAACCTTGGATGAAAAGCAAATTATTAGTTTATTTAAGACTGGTAAGATGCCGAAGAAGGATAGCGCTAGCGAATTTCCAAGTGAAAAAGCGGCCACCTTTGAAGAATCTAAGCGTGAATTAGAACGCCGCGAAGCTGAAAAGCAAGCGGATCACCAACACAGTTTGGCAAATGAAGCTAGCTCTGAAGCGGCACCAACGAGTGCGGATTCGGAACCAAGTTTCCCAAGTGAATCCAGTGCGGATTCGGCAACTGCAACCTCAGCTGATTCTACGGAAACAACTGCGGTCAGTGAAGCTGACACCGACACTAGTGCGTCAAGCGAAGCAGCCGATAGTGCGGCTACTTCAGCTGACGATTCGAATCACGATAGCCAGGCCTAGCGTTGATCAATACGTCATTAAGAGTCGAGACTTTGTCTCGACTCTTTTTGTGCGGTATGATATGACAGAGCCCAATTCGTAATGGGGTCAGCCCATGAGTAGTTGAATTGAATGAAGAAGGTAGGAACGATTTAATGGCAGATTATTTAGTAAAGAGCGTGGCTGGAAACGAAATGTTTCGGGCGTACGCCGTCGATGCGACCGGCATTGTAGCCGAAGCCCAGCGACGACATGATACTTGGAGTGCGGCGTCCGCCGCATTGGGCCGCAGTTTAGTCGGAACCCTACTCCTGGCGTCGTCCGTATTAAAGGGTGACGAACGGATGACGGTCAAGATTAACGGGAATGGTCCGGTTGGTGGGATTGTCGTTGATGGTAACGCCAACGGCACGGTTAAGGGCTACTTACAACATCCCCACGTGCACTTACCGTTGAATGAACAGCATAAGATTGACGTTAAGGGTGCGGTTGGGACCGAAGGCTTTTTATCGGTAACCAAAGACCAGGGCGTTGGCGATCCCTTTACGGGGACGGTTGGGTTGGTTTCCGGCGAGCTTGGTGAAGATTTCACCTATTATTTAGCGCAATCGGAACAAATCCCGTCCGCGGTTGGTTTGTCTGTTTTCGTCGAGGACGATAATACGATTGGGGTTGCCGGGGGCTTCCTGGTGCAAGTACTACCAAACGCGACCGACGACGCAATCGACCAATTGGAAGCGAAGCTCAAAGCAATGCCGTTAGTGTCAAAATCACTCCGCGACGGTCAAACGCCGGAAGATATTTTGAACTTGTTATTTGATGACGACGTTAAAGTCTTGGACAAGATGCCGGTCAAGTTTGAATGTGATTGTTCGAAGGAACGGTTTGCTGAGGCGTTAATGGCATTGCCAAAGCACGAAGTCCGCGAAATGATTGACGAGGATCACGGTGCCACGGCGGTTTGTCATTTTTGCGGCAACCAGTATCAATTTAGTGAAGCGGAGCTAGAAGCAGTTCTCGCACGTTCAACGGGTAAGGATTAATGACGCCGACGTGGCAAATTGGCAACGTTACGATTCCCAACCGGGTCGTCGTTGCGCCGATGGCCGGGGTTACCAACGCGGCGTTTCGAGTGATTTGTAAGGACTTTGGGGCCGGATTGGTGGTCTGTGAGATGATTTCTGATCGGGGTATTATGTATCAGAATCCCAAGACGTTGGCAATGATGTTCGTGGACCCTAAGGAACACCCGATGAGTATTCAAATTTACGGTGGTTCGCGGGAAACCCTCGTGCAAGCAGCGCAATTTGTTGACCAGCAGACGAGTGCTGATATTATTGATATTAACATGGGCTGTCCGGTCAATAAGGTCACGAAGACGGATGCCGGTGCCAAGTGGCTACTAGCTCCGGACAAAGTGTACGAGATGGTTGCTAGCGTGACGGCGGCGGTTCAAAAACCAGTCACGGTTAAAATGCGGACTGGTTGGGATGATCAACACGTGCTTGCGGTTCAAAATGCGTTAGCCGCGCAGCGGGGTGGTGCTCAGGCGGTTGCCATGCACGGCCGGACCCGCCAACAAATGTATCGTGGTCAGGCGGACTGGGACGTGCTGAAGCGCGTTGCGGACGCCCTCACGATTCCGTTGATGGGGAACGGCGACGTTCGAACGCCGGAAGATGCGCGCCGAATGCTGACAGAAGTCGGTGCGGATGCGGTCATGATTGGCCGGGCGGTTGAAGGCAATCCGTGGATGCTGAGGCGGACCACCCATTACTTAGCAACGGGTGAATTATTATCGGAACCGACGCCGATGGAAAAAATGCAAACGGCGCAAGCTCATTTACAACGACTGGTCGCCTTAAAGGGTGAGCGGGGTGGCTGCCATGAGTTTCGGGAACAGGCGCCCTACTATTTAAAGGGAATCCCCCGGTCAGCGCGCACCAAAGTGGCAATTATGGAGGCGGAATCCGCGGCGGCCATGCAAGCGTTACTCGCTAAATTTGCGCACCAAACGGAGGCGTATTTAAACGCCCGACCGTGAAAATGAAGAATTAACTTGCAATTTTGGAAACGGATTGTCAAAATTAACATGTAGTGATTGGTCAGGGCCGTTTGGCGGATCCTGGCTAGGAATGGAGGAACACTAGTGGCACGACAAGAACAACCGATGAATGATCAACTTAAAGTTCGTCGCGAAAAGATGAATGAACTACGTGAAGAGGGAATCGATCCCTTTGGTCACCGTTTTGAACGGACCGACCTCGCCCAGGACTTACAAGATAAGTACGGGGAAATGGATAAAGACGAACTCAACGATAAGGGCGTAACCGCAACGATTGCGGGCCGGATGCTTGCCAAGCGTGGTAAGGGTAAGGTTGGTTTCGCAGATTTATGGGACCGCTCGGGTAAGATGCAGTTATACGTACGTAAAGACGTGGTTGGTGAAGATACCTACCATATTTTTAAACGTTCTGATATTGGGGATTTTCTCGGAATTACCGGGGAAGTCTTTAAGACTGATTTTGGTGAGTTAACTTTAAAGGTTACTGGGTTAACGTTCCTTTCAAAGGCGTTACGGCCATTACCAGATAAGTTCCACGGCCTTCAAAACGTTGAACAGATTTATCGTCAACGGTATTTGGATTTAATTTCGAACCGGGATAGTTTTAACCGCTTCTTGAAGCGGACTAAAATTATTTCTGCCATTCGGCACCACTTAGATGGCCAAGGATTTACGGAAGTTGAAACACCAATGCTGCATAACCAGGCTGGTGGTGCGGCGGCGCGTCCGTTTGTAACGCATCATAACGCCTTAAACATTGACCTATACCTTCGGATTGCGCTTGAATTACATTTAAAGCGGCTAATTGTCGGTGGGATGGAAAAGGTTTATGAAATCGGCCGGGTTTTCCGGAACGAAGGGATGGACCGCGAACATAACCCAGAATTTACAATGATGGAAACGTACGTGGCCTACTTTGACTTCCACGACGTCATGGCAGAAACCGAAGGCATCTTTAAAGCCGCTGCCAATGCGGTTAGTGAAGATGGTATCGTGACGTATCACGACCAAAAGGTGGACTTTAACCAACCATTTAAGCAAATCCACATGGTAGACGCAATCAAAGAGAAGACGGGTATCGATTTCTGGCAACCAATGTCAATTGAAGATGCGCGGAAGTTGGCGGATGAACACCACGTGAAGTATGAATCATACTGGAAGGTCGGTCACATCATTAACGCGTTCTTCGAAGAATTCGTTGAAGATACGCTGAACGAACCAACCTTTGTCTACGGGCACCCAGTTGAAATTTCACCGCTTGCGAAGAAGAACGAAAAGGATCCGCGGTTTACGGACCGGTTCGAACTCTTTATTTTAGGTAACGAGTACGCGAATGCCTTTAGTGAACTTAACGACCCAATCGATCAGCGTGAACGTTTTGAAGCTCAAGCTGCAGAACGGACGGCCGGAAACGACGAAGCGGAACATATTGATGAAGACTTCGTCGAAGCCCTAGAATACGGGATGCCGCCAACTGGTGGTCTGGGGATCGGAATTGATCGCTTAGTCATGTTAATGACTGATGCTGATTCAATTCGCGACGTTTTATTATTCCCAACGATGCGTCCAGAAGAAGACTAATATTAGAATGCGTAAGCAGTTTTGAAACCATGCAAGTGGTTTCAAAACTGCTTTTTTAAATTTATTTTCAAAAAAGTTAAAAACTCCATTTCCGAATGTTATGCTTATAATTTAAGTTAAAATCAGGAAATTGTGGATTGCATAGTGGATAACGGGGGATAAATACAATTACTGAGAGTTGATTGCTATGAAATTCCGGACATTAAAATTGGTGGTGACTAAACGTGGTAATAATGACTGGTTTTAATTACGATTTTTTGCTTGCAATTTGGCTGGATAATTGGTAAATTAATATACGTTGTTGAGGCGCACAAAGCAGTTGCCACGAGCGTTTCAACGAAAATCAAAAATAAAAAGTGGTTGACAAATTAGTTGCTACTTGTTATGATGATTAAGTTGCGTTGAGGTAATCAACTAACAAATTAGACCTTTGAAAACTGAACAAAGTTTCGACGAATCAAATGTGTAGGGTCTCTTGATTTTGAATCGAGA
>NZ_BJEA01000020.1 GCF_005405425.1 Lactiplantibacillus modestisalitolerans
GGTGCATTGCCTAAACGTTTTCGGATAGAACCTGTTTAGTTGCAGGTTTTTACGCCGAAGCCCGTTACTTTAGTGACAGGAGAGTTCACGCTAGAATAGGAACATATTGCACTATTTAACAAAGTTATGAGGAGAAAATTAATGGCAACCTTTTCCGTTTACATGATTCGTCACGGACAAACTTACTTCAATAAATACCGCCGGATGCAGGGCTGGAGTGATTCACCCCTCACTACCGTCGGGGAAAACGACGCCCGAAACGCGGGCAAAATGCTCAGCGATATCAAATTTGACGCCGCCTACGCAAGCGACATGACCCGGGCGATGCGGACCGCCAAATTATTATTACCCGCCAGCGGTAACGGCGACTTAAGCGTTCAACCGCTCGCAGCTTTCCGGGAGGCCTTCTACGGTTACTTCGAAGGGGACGATACGTCGCAGACCTGGTTCGAAGTCGGGGCCCCGCACCAAGCGCCCAGCCTTTCTGAGATTATTGCCAAGTACGGGATTGAAAAGGCCAAGGACTTCTGTAAGGAAGCCGACCCGTTTCACTCCGCCGAAAACAACGCCGAGTTCTGGGAACGCGTTAACGGGGGGTTAGCAACCTTGCGCGCCAAACAACACGCCGGCGACAAGGTGCTGCTCGTTAGCCACGGCAACACGATTTACAGCATCGCCGCTAAGTTTGCAGACTTAAGCTCGCCCGACCGGCCCCAAAACGGCAGCGTCACTAAGTTCACCATTAGTGATGATACCGTTACATTGGACTACTTTGGGCGTAAAGACCACCTCGACTAAGTTAGGAGAACCGATCAATGGCACAATTTTCAATCTACTTTGTCCGGCACGGGCAAACCTTTTTCAACTTATATAACCGCATGCAGGGCTGGTCGGACTCGCCCCTAACCGCGTACGGCCGCGAAATCGCAACTGGTGTCGGCCAAGCGCTCAAGGGCGACCACTTCGACGCCTACTACGCTAGCGATTCCAAGCGAGCCATCGACACCGCCCACTTGATTCAGGCGGCCCAGGGCGTCGATCAACCGCTAACTAGTCTAATGAACTTCCGGGAAGTCTTCTACGGCTACTTTGAAGGCGAAGACTCCAGCCGAGCCTGGTCACTGGTGGGCCACGAATTTGGCGTTGCCAGTCTCCACGAGCTGCTCGACCACGTTAGTTTACCCGAAACCCGCGACATCATGCGGGCCATCGACCCGTGGCACGAAGCCGAAGACGACCAGCTTTACTGGGAACGGCTTAACCAGGGCTTTAACTACCTAAAAGCCCACCACGACCATCACGAAAAAATCATGGTTGTGAGTCACGGCACGACCATTCGGAGCATCGTCAACCACTTTGCCCCCGAAATCGACATCACGGTCGGGCCCAAAAACGGGAGCGTCACCCGCGTCGAAGTTGATGGTGACCAAATCAAAGTCGTTGATTACGCCCACGAACTCGTGACGACGACGGCTAACCAACACCTTTAAGCTAATCCGTAACATCAAACGCTCCGCCACAAGCTAAGTCCTTGTAGCGGAGCGTTTTTTAGGCTCTATACTAATTGATGTTGAGGTTGCCGCCAGCAACGGGTGTAACCGGGTGGCTGGAACACTGCGGGCATCGATTTGAGCTCACTCAGAAACCCACTGAGCAATCTCAAATCCGAGCCTTATTCTAAGCCGGAAGCACCCCACTTCCAGCTAAGAATAATTTCGCAGTTGAGCCATGGTTACACCCGCTGCTGGCTAGACTGGCTTTTATATTGAGTCTCACGGGTTACTCTAGTAAGTCTTAATTAATGAAGCTAATTCCGCAGAACGGTTACTAAATTTAACATAATCTTGCTTGCTATTTTACTAGTTACGACGAATTGACTGAAAATTCAATTGGTAGCCTTCTTAGCAAATCAACACCAAATATCATAGACCCGTTTTTTATGCATAACGACCCTAAGACGCACTCGTCAGCTTGATCCCGATAATCCCAACGACTAGCATTACGATGAAGACCCAGGTTAGCGGCGCAATCGAATCCTTAAAAAAGATTAACCCCACTAAAATCGCCCCAACCGCCCCAATCCCAGTCCAAATTGGGTACGCGATGCTCAGCGGCAAGTGCTTGGTCGCTAAGGCCAAAAAACCAAAACTAAAAAGCATGCCAACGATGGTCGCCAGCGAATAACCCAAGTGACTAAACCCCGCACTCAACTTCATCATTGTCGCCCAAACAACCTCAAAGATTCCAGCAACGACTAAATAAACCCACGTCATGAAAAAACATCCTTTCAACCGCAACCAAAAAAGCCGGCCAACGTTCACGGCTTCCACGATGACCTAAGGAAGCCGCCCGTTGTCCGGCGACAATTGCGATATTTTTATTTAACTTCTACCCTAACAAATGCCCGCCTCAACGTCAATCTGATTGCCCGAGCAACATCCACTTCGTCAGGGGCGTCAACGGTTGCGGCAACTCGTCCAAGTCGAAGAAGGCCGCGGTACTAGTCTCATCCGTCGCCTGCACCAACTGACCACCGGTTGTATTGCCGCGATAGAGCGTTGTCACGCTATCAATCACGTCCCCGTTCGGATACTGGTAGTGCATTTGCGGGCCACTGAAGACGTCGATCAGTGTTAAATCACCGACGGTCAATCCCGTTTCCTCGCGTAATTCCCGGCGGGCGGTTTGCTGGACCGTTTCCCCCGGTTCGGTGGAACCTGCTGGCAAGCCCCAGCAATGATTATCGGTCCGATAAACCAACACGATTTGACCGACCGAGTTTTGCGCCATCACGGCCGCCCCCGCCACCACTAACGGCTGGTGGCCGACCAATTGGCGTAGTTTTAAGACGTACCCCATCGAATTCCTCCAATGCACTCAAAATTAATAATTCTAATAAACATGGTATACTTAGGCTAACTATACCACATAGGAGGACTTCCATGGCCAAAATTAATGCACAACCCATTCAAGACGTCATCATTGCCGGCATGTCCAAAACTGTCGCCAATTACGACTACGCAATGGCCGAATTAGAAGCGCTCGTCGAAGCGAACCACATGCACGCGGCGCTCCGGATCGATCAGGGACTTGAAAAACCAAACCCCGCCACGTTCTTTGGTAAGGGCAAGGTGACCGAAATCAAGGCCGACGCCGAAGCCAACGACCTGCACATTATGGTAATCAACGCCGACCTGACCCCTAGTCAGGTGCGGAACTTAGAGGAACAAACGGGTCTGGACATCATTGACCGGACCGGTTTAATTTTAGAAATTTTCGGGAACCGCGCCCGGAGTAAAGAAGCTAAACTACAAGTCAAAATTGCTCAATTGCAGTATCAACTACCGCGGCTACGAACTAGCATCTCCAACCGCCTCGACCAACAAGCCGGTGCGGCCGCTGGGGGTGGCGGTGGCTATACCAACCGGGGTTCTGGCGAAACCCAACTCGAACTGAACCGGCGGACGATCCAGGACCGCATTAGTCACGCCAAGCACGAATTGAAAGAACTTAACAAGGACGAACAGGTTCGGCGGGCGCAGCGTGATAAGGCCGGCTTACCGAACGTCGCCCTGGTCGGCTATACCAACTCCGGTAAATCCACGACGATGAACGGCTTGGTTCGGTTGTTTGGTAAGGGTGACGACAAACAGGTTTTCGAAAAGAACATGCTGTTTGCCACTCTCGACACGAGCATCCGGCAGTTAACGTTCCCCGACAACAAACAGTTACTATTAAGTGACACCGTCGGCTTCGTTAGTGACTTGCCACATAACCTGATCAACGCGTTCCGCTCAACGTTATCCGAAGCCGCGAACGCCGACCTCCTGATTCAAGTAATCGACTACGCGGATCCGCATTACAAAGAAATGATGGCCACGACGGAAAAGACCTTGAAGGAAATCGGCGTCCACGACGTACCGATGATCTACGCCTTCAACAAGGCCGACTTAACCGAAGCCAACTACCCGAACCAGCAAGATGATCAGTTGATTTACGCTGCTAGGGACGAAGCGTCATTGCAAGCGTTAACGAAGATGATCAAGGAGCAGGTCTTCCAAGGCTACGTCACCAACACCTTGTTAATTCCGTTCAGCGATGGCGACGTGGTGGCTTACTTAAACGACCACGCCAACATTTTAAAAACGGACTACCTCGCAACGGGAACCCAGCTAACGGTGGAACTCAACGCCGTCGATGCGCAACGGTTTGCGAATTACGTGGTGACGCCCGCGTAGGTTATCTTAAAAACTAACTGCCTCATTCATACGGGTACTACTGCGACTTTATCCCATTTAGGATAAGGTCGCTTTTTGTCCTCAACTGACAATGGTCAAAACGTGCACTACAAGTTAGCCGACCCTTAGCACGGGCTCATTTTTTGACGATGACTTTAAAAATTAGTTACGCTTATCTCGCCACCCTAACAAGTTACCGCCAGCCATTGTATCCTAATAGTAGTCAGCCCATTATCCATTAACTTTAAAAGATTGCGAGGTCTCCTAATATTGCTTACCCACCGCCCAATTACCACTCACCAACCCTACTATTCACAAGTTTGCCAAACGATGCGTGAAGCCTTTCCACCAGCTGAGCTAGCCCCCATGTGGCTGCTCAACTTATTTGCCCACCGAAAAGCGGTTCATTTTAGTGCCTTTTTTGACCACGATCAATTCTGTGGCTTATGTTATTACTTTGAAAGTCAAAACCACGTTTTGATTGCTTTTCTCGCCGTTAACTCACAAGCCAGGGGGCACGGTTACGGGAGTCAGATTTTAGACGCCGTCAAGCACCAGACAATGGGCAAAACCATCGTGCTTAGCGCTGAAGCCCGTGACGCCAGTGCTCCCAACGCACTACAACGGGAAAAGCGATTCCACTTTTACCAACAAAATGGCATTTTTGAAACTGGCCACTCATTTAAAGAGGGCGGCGTCCGCTACGCACTTTTAGCTAGCCGCGCTACTAATGTCAAAACTTATCACGCCCTATTACGACAGCTTTTATTGGGGTTAGGCAGTAAACGAACTGGCACCTCACCAGCAAAGTAACGTTGCCCCCTCATATGTATAACTAAATCAACATTGCTTCTCCCAACTACAAAACGCCCGCTTTCCCAGTTCATAATTGAATTAGGAAAACGGGCGTGCTTTTTCAATTAGCTTAATCAAATTGATGTTTCTTCCGCGTAGCCGCCCGCCATAACGACCCGGCCGTCCAAAGACTAACAATGACGATTAGCCAGCTCAACGCCGTCAGTGATAACGACTTCACGACGGTTGCCGCTAGCACGACGCCGACCATCCCGCCTAAAATAATGCCGAACAGACCGCGATAATCCACCCGGTCGTGGCGAATAAAATTAAAGGCCGAAACCGGCATCAATAACGCGCAGGATAACATCATAATGGGAAAGGCCGCTAACGGTGTTAAGCCCAAGAAGTAGACCATCACCATGCAGGGCGCGTATAAGCCGACCCCCGCGGCCATCAGCAAGCCTAAGATGAAATTACCGACCGTCCCCAATACGAGCGTCCAACCGTGTAAGCCGGTTGCCTGGTTGCTTGCGCCTAATAAACTAATCCATCCCATTAGTTTGGCCGCCATCAGCAACGCCGTCAAGACTAACGCGGTCGCCATAATTAACTGTACGCGTCGTTGATTTAATTTAGTCATGACCTCACTGCCAACTAACGCGCCGAGGGTGGCGGCCAAAACGAGACTAATCAGGGTTGCAGCTTCCACCCGTACGGCGGTCACGAAAAAAAGGGCTTCAACCGCGGTCGGGATGGCGTGCATCGTATTCAGGGTGCCGGGGAGCTGCCGCTCATCCTTCAAGTAATGACTCGCCTGAAAAATGGCGGTCGACGTGACGAAGCTGCCGACACCCAACGTATCTAAAAAGTCAGTTAAAGCGCCAATGCCCAGGCCCGCGCCAAAACTGTGGTCCACGATTGCGACTTGGTGTTGCCGAGCACCAATTAGCAAGCGACCCAAAAGGCCCCCACTGATGATAATCAGTAGGAGTACAATTCCTGTTACCATTCAAATTCCTCACTCTCTTCACATTCCTTTTGCATTATACGCGCCTTTACTGGTCACGCCAAAATAATCTGATTGGCTGCCTTAATATAAATATTTTTATAAAAAGCGAACATTGGTGAACATTCTAACGGTCAGCACCCGTTTTATCGAACTTTCAAAAGATTATATTATGATTAGTTCGGATTTTAATGCAAAAAGTCGCTTTTCAGCCGTTTTTTTGATTGTCAGCACCCCTAATCTCTGGTATGCTAAGTGCAATCATTTAGCATTTGCATTTACCGCCGTGGAACACGAGCCAAAGCGGGTCGTGAATGTCTATTTCGGTCGGGCAGTCGGCCACTTGAAAGTGAGGAACTATTTTTCATGCAAAATGCAAAGCAGGAACCGGCCTTAAACCGCTCGCTCGGGTTTTGGTCGGCGTTATCACTCGTCGTTGGCACGGTCATTGGTTCGGGGATTTTCTTTAAACAATCCTCCGTTCTCGATAGCGCCGGGTCCCCCGGAATGGCACTGTTAGCCTGGTTACTCGGGGGTCTAATCACCCTGACGGCCGGGTTAACCATCGCTGAAGTCGGTGCGCAAATGCCGCATACCGGCGGCCTCTACGTTTATATGGAAGAAATTTACGGTAAACTGTGGGGCTTCTTATCCGGCTGGATGCAAATCGCGGTTTACGGCCCGGCAATCATCGCGTCAATCGCGGCCTACCTTGGCATCCTACTCGTCGGCTTTTTCAATTTAAGTAGCGGCTGGCAGGCACCGTTGGCAATCGGCGTCATCGTTCTAATTGGGATTCTCAACATGTTTGAAAATCGCTGGGGCGCGGCCTTCCAGATTGCGACGACCCTCGGTAAGTTGCTCCCAATTGCCGCCATCATCATCTTTGGCCTGTTTTTTGGGAATCAAAACGCGTTCGGGCAGACGTTGCAAACCGTCAGCCAATCGACCGGTAATTTTGGGGTCGCGGTTCTAGCCACTTTATTCGCCTACGATGGTTGGATTTTAGTTGCGAACCTGGGTGGCGAAATCAAGAACCCGCAAAAGCTCCTACCACAAGCCATTATTCTGGGAATTTCCCTCGTACTGGTCGCGTACACGCTGGTCAGTTACGGTTTTCTGCACTTCATTCCCGCCGAAACGATTCACAAACTCGGCCAACAAACGCCGGTCTACTTTGCCAACGCGGCCTTCGGGACGATTGGTGGCCGATTATTAAACATCGGAATCATTGTTTCGATGGTGGGGTGTTTAAACGGGAAAATCATGACCTTCCCGCGCATCGTTTACGCAATGGCCGACCATAACCAGTTGCCCTTTTCAAAGCAACTGAGCTACTTAAACAAAAAGTCGCACGAACCAGTCGTGGCGACGCTCTCAATTTTAGCCTACGCCAGTTTGATGATTATTTTCTTCAACCCGGACCGGCTATCCGACCTATGTATTTTCACGGTCTACTGCTTCTACGTTGCAACTTTCGTAGGCGTTTTCCTCCTACGTAAACGGCATCAGGGCCGGGTACGGCCGTTCTCGACGCCGGGCTTCCCGGTAACGCCGTTGGTCGCAATTATTGGCGCGCTCTTCGTGATCATTAGCGAAATCGGTATGGATTTGCCAGGTGTGCTCCTCTCCCTCGTGATCGTGGCGGTGGGGATTCCCGTTTATTATTGGAAGCAACGTCAGGCGGCGTAATCACTTAAATTAATGGTTCGATATCAATTGGTGTTAAGCCTGCCGCCAGCAGATTAACACCCTGTATCATAAAACCAATTAAATTTAAAAGATCCGGTCAACGAAGGACAGTTGACCGGATCTTTCTATTTTTACTTCTTCTTATAAGCTAAGTAGTAGAGCGCACCCACCAATCCGGCGCCCCCAAGCACGTTGCCGAGGTAAACTGGAATGATGTTCATGAAAAATTGGCTCCAAGTCACCGCACCTTCAAAAATAGCGGCCGGAATTAAGAAACAGTTGGCAACACTATGTTGAAAACCAATCGCGACGAAGGCCATGATTGGGAACCAGATGCCGAGTATTTTACCGGTGCCATCTTTCGCCGCGGTCGCCAACCAAACGGCGATCCCCACGAGCCAGTTACAGCCAATCCCCGAAACGAGGCTTTGCCAAAACGGCATGGCAACTTTCCCCTGCGCCATGGTAATTAGCGTCGTCCGGAACGCACCGGTGTGGGTCAAGCCCGTGAAATGCCCCAGGAAAAAGGCCACACAAACCGCACCCACGAAATTCATTAAACTAATGACTAGCAGGTTCATTAAGAAATCGCCGACCTTGATTTTATGGTCGTAGGTCGCGAGGCTAACCAACATCATGTTCCCGGTCACCAGTTCGCCACCCATCAGCAGGATAACAATCAAGCCAAGCGGGAAGACGCCGGCCCCGAGGACCGTCCCCAGGCCGCCGTAATCAGCAAGCGCCCCCGCGACGCGGACATCGGCTAGGAACCCGAGCGCAATTAGCGCGCCGCCAAAAAATCCAAGAATCAACTTGGTTAATAATGGCAATTTTACTTTGGCGGCACCCTTTGCAATGCTTTGTGGTAGAACTTCTTGTGGACTAAACATCCCGTCATCTCCTCGTATCTGAATACTACCATTATACAAAGAAATCGCTTGCATTGGGGTATAAATTTGATAATTTTTTCACAATTAATTATTTTGTGCAAGCTTTGTTAGTAGCACGTCCCCATTGAGTTTCGCTAATTACGCGATTTTTAGCCGCTACCTGTCCCTCCAGCATCTCCAACCGAGCCTCCACTAACCCCACTAAATTCGTTAATTGCTTAACAAATTGGCGATAACGCGCTGTCAAGAACGCCGTCACTATTTTTCGTGCTGATCAAAGTGGTTCTATAAACCATAGCGTTCTAGCCACCCGGTGACACCCGCTACTGGCGGCAATCTCAATCCCAATTGGCATAGAAGCCAAAAAAACTGAGCGATGCAAATCCACAGACTTGCACAGCTCAGTTTCTGCTATCGAACCTTGTCACTATAATCCAACCTCACCTTATTATTCTTTTAACCAACACCGGTGCGGTGTGCTCCTAACAGCTTACGGTGAAGTCACCACTTCGCCGTTTTTACTTATTGTGCTTAAGTACGTGTTTGGCGTCTACAAGCATCCAAGATTGCCCGTCCCAATTTCAACTATTTTTTCAAGAAAGCAAGCACGTTCTTCTTATACGGTTTCATTCTTCCCGCTAAGAACGCAATTATAACTGCAACGACCGAAAACAATAGTTCCCAGACTGACCAGTTAAAGACTAGCGTCAAAACTAACATAATTGTGGCTGCAATCAACAAAATACCGTCTCTGGGACCTAAATTCAAATATGGATACATCATTCGATGTCACTTCTTTCAATTATTGGCTATCCATTGAACAGGCTTAGCCAGGACTTGGGGATGGCAAATTTTCAAGCCGCTATCGTTCCCGTCTAATCGGAGTTTTACCCGTATACGGATTCTCTCCAAGCGATAGCGCGTTGACCAAGTATCGTGGTGGGAACGGGCAGTTTCCGTCAAGCCATGGTAACTGCGCGTCGATCGTTGTTGGGGGGCGTCTAAGACCAATTCAAACATCCGTTTAAGCCCTAACAACATTATAACACCGATTTCATTACGAAAAAAGTGCGCTTGCTCGATCAACGGGACTGCTAGCTTGACAGCCAAAAATCCCTCCGTCGCCCCCAGCTGATCTCAGCTGACGATTACAAAGGGATTATCCGGCTCCCGTAATTAAGCTAACTTGCGGTCCAACACCCGTGATAACACGGATAAAGCGTAACAAATGATAAAGTACATCACCGCAATGATGACGAACATCGGAATAATGTAGGCTGAATTTTGCCCGTAAATAATCTGGGCGTGGTTCAACAATTCCGGCAACACGATGATCGTTGCTAGCGACGTATCCTTGATCAACGAAATGAACTGGCTAACGATCGTTGGAATCGTCTTCTTGATTGCCTGGGGAAAGACAACGTGCCACAACGCTTGCACGTAGCTCAACCCGTTGGCACGGGCCCCTTCCATTTGGCCTTCGTCCACGGCCATGATCCCCGAGCGAACGATTTCGGCCAACATTGCCGATTCAAAAATCGTCATGGCGAGAATCGTTGCGAACAGGATACCGGGCTTAAAGCCAAGGTGCGGCAGGCCAAAGTAGGTGAAGAAGATAATTAAAATCAACGGTAAATTCCGAATAATGTCAACGATAAAGCCCACCACTGCGGAGAGGTACTTAATTTTGACGTACCGTAAAACGCCTAGCAACGACCCGATGATAAAACTGGCGATGATTGAAACCACCGAAACTTCCACCGTGATCCACAGCCCTTCGAGCAGGAAGCGAATGTTGACCCATGAATAAGCTTCAATAAAATTTTGCATCAAACGCGACCCCCTTTAATTTGCCAACCGTTTTTCTAAGTGGCGCATATAGTAGCTTAGCGGCAAGGTAATGACCAGGTAGAATAACCCGACGACCATGTAACTATTAATCGTATCGAGCGATAGTGACGCAATCGAATTAGCCTGGTACATTAAGTCAAAGCCCGCCACGAAGGCTAAGACCGACGAATTTTTGACTAAGTTGATAAACTGGTTACCCATCGGGGGAATGATGATTTTAAAGGCTTGCGGTAAAACAATTTTACTCATGGCTTGCCAGTACGTCATCCCGTTAGCGCGGGCCCCCTCCATCTGACCGAGGTCGACCGACTGAATACCAGCCCGAACGGTTTCGGCAATAAACGAAGACGTATACAGCGTTAACCCGATCGTACCAGCGGTAAAGCCGTCAATCTTGGCGATGTAGAGTGGCACGATCACGTAGAAGAACATCGCAATGACTAGTAGCGGAATGTTCCGAAAAATTTCGATGTACACCCGCCCAATCACGCGCATCAACCGATTCGGGAGAACTTCAAAAATGGCGAACATCGTACCAATAATGGTACTAAAGAATAGGGCAATCACGCTGGCTAATAAGGTGTAGCCGAGCCCCTGAACGAGTTCATTCCAGTAGTGCGAAATAATGTATCCCATTAGCGTGCGGCCTCCTTATAATCAAATCCAGCAACGTTGCCGAACCACTTTTTAAGGATGCGGTTATAGGTGCCATCCGCCTGAATTTCTTCAAGCGCCTTATTGACCTCGTCTTTAAGCGGCTGTTGCCCCTTATTAATCGCAATCCCGTAAGGTTCCTTCGTAAATGCACCTCCGACCACGGTGTAACCCGGATTTTGAACAGCCATCCCGTAAAGAATCCCGTTATCGGTCGTTAGCGCCGCGCCTTGACCGGACTTCAACGCGGTCATCGCTTGCGCGTAGTCGGACAATTCTAGCACTTTGGCTTTCGGCGCGAACTTCTTAATATTGGCAACCGAGTTCGCCCCGGTGACACCTAAGACTTTGACGCCGGGCTTATTAAGATCCTTCACCGATTTAACCGGACTGCCCTTTTTAACCAGCAACGACTGGCCGGCATCAAAGTAGGAGTCTGAGAAATCGACCTGCTTGGCCCGTTCCGGCGTGATCGTCATCGTCGCAATGATTGCGTCAATGTTCCCATTTTTTAACAAGGGAATCCGGGTTTGGCTCGTCACTTGGACGAACTTCGCCTGCCCATTTTTACCGAGAATTTTTTTCGTAATTGCCTTGGCAATGTCGACGTCAAACCCTTTCACTTGGTTATCCTTAACGTCCATTAGCCCAAATAATTTTGTTTCGGCTTTAACACCCCAGGTAATCGTGTTGCTCGCCCGGTCATTGGTCAAAACATCCTGTTTTGACAAAGATTCGCGGGAACCGCAAGCCGTTAAACTGAGTGCAAGGCAGCCGAAGCCGACCAATGCGGCCAGCATGCGTGTTAACTTTTTCATTCATGACCCTCCCCGTAAACCTAATGCGTGATGATTTTTCCTAAGAATTGCCGCGCCCGTTCATTATTGGGTTGGCCATCAAAGAAGGTCTCCTTACTGTCATCTTCCAAAATCTGCCCGTCCGCCATAAAGACAACGCGATCGGCCACTTCCCGGGCAAAGCCCATTTCGTGGGTCACCACGAGCATCGTCATACTGGAGTCTTCGGCGACCGTCTTCATCACGTTCAGGACGTCATCGATCATTTCAGGGTCTAACGCCGAGGTGGGTTCGTCAAACAGGAGACACTTAGGTTTCATTGCCAGTGAACGGGCAATCGCAATCCGTTGTGCTTGTCCACCGGAGAGCTGGCGCGGATAGCTAGCAGCTTTTTCAGCTAACCCGACCCGGTCCAGTAGATCCATCGCTAATTTTTTATTTTCAGCTTCGGGCCGCTTCAGGACTAACCGCGGTGCGAGCATAATGTTTTCTAAAACGGTTTTATTCGCATACAGGTTAAAGTGTTGAAAAACCATCCCAACGTTTTTACGAATCTTATTCATATCCGTTTTACGGTCGGCTAAATCAAAGCCATCGACTAGCAATCGTCCGGACTGGACGCGTTCCAACCCGTTAACGGTTCGAATCAGGGTACTCTTTCCTGAACCGGATGGCCCGATCAAAACGACTTTTTCACCGGCGTTGATCGTTAGGTTGACATCGGTCAGGGCGTGGAAATCACCATAATACTTCTCAACATTGTGAAATTCGATCATTGACATTGCAGTCACCTTCGCTTTCTGAGTCAATTTTCTTATATTGACAGCTTAAATTATGGCATTAATAATAAAGGTTAAAATTTTCTAATTCTTCGTTAATGCTATTTAAATAGTTTAATACACAATTAGCGAATTTGTCAAAAACGACTATGTAATCGTTCAATATAACTAAAAAAGTAAGGAATGTAAGGTTTTTTTTCAGTTAAAATAACTGAAATCCGGGTACTTTAATGAACATTTTAAAGTTTTAAGGCGATTTATGTTCGTAATCAATCGTTAAAAAATCGTTATCATTGGACTAGTCTCATTATTTTTTAATAATATTACGAGCTATTTTTAGCCAATTCGGTTTGTTCACTAAACCAGCCTGAAAGCTGGCCGTAAAAAAAGCGTGTGCCAAAAGTCGGTTAGCCGTTAAACAAAACCAATTGACTTTTGACGCACGTTTTAGCCACTGCCATTCACAGTCTCCACATATTTTACTGTAATTCAAAAAAGCACCGTAAAACCGTTACGAGTTTTACGATGCTAATCTTAGTATGTGTAAATACATCAGTCATATCTAGCGTTGACTTGCTAGAAAATAGCAAGTTAAATTTTAAGCGCCTGCTAAAATAAGCGACGACACTCTGCATTAAGGTTACTGGCGGCAAGCTCAGCACCAATTATTGCATGCTAGTAACCACTTAGAACGCGTGCTCCGTTTGGCCGCCCTGAATAATTGTGAGCACGTCATCCAAACTAATATCCACCATGTTCTTAACGGCTAAGTTGGTGTAAAAACCAACGTGGGGGGTAATCATGACGTTTGGCATTTGCATCAACTGCGCAACGTTCGTGTCCGCCAAGACTTCACCCTGATGATTCTGGTTGAACAACGCGGCTTCCCCTTCCACGGTATCGAGGGCCGCTCCGGCAATTTCGCCGGCCTTAAGCGCGGCAACCAGGGCGTCAGTTACGATTACCGGCCCCCGTGAGGCATTCACGATGAAGGCGTCACGCTTCATTAGTTTTAAAGCCGCGGCGTCAATTAACCCTTCCGAAGTTGGGTTTAAGTCAACGTGTAAGTCAACCACGTCCGCTTGCTTGAGCAGTTCTTCCTTCGTATCAACGTAAGTCAAAACGTCGGTCAATTCGGGATGCCGAACCACGTCGTAGGCAATGACCTTAGCGCCCAACCCGTGGAATAAGCGCGCTGCGGTACCGCCAATCCGGCCGGCCCCGATGATCCCGACGGTCAATGACCGAATTTCGCGAGCTTGTAGTCCGTTCCACTGGAAGTTTTGTTGGGCCAAGCGACCGTCAAATAACTCTAAGTTACGAATTAAACGCATCGTTTGGGTGACCGCCATTTCCGCAACTGAATTAGGTGAGTAGGCTGGCACGTTGGTAACCGTTAAACCAGCCGCCTTAGCTGCGGGAATGTCAATCGTGTCGACACCAGCTGTCCGACTCGTCAACTGCTTGAGCCCCATATCAGCTAATTGTTGGTAAACACTCGGATCGTCGCCAATGGCACTCCGTTGTTGAATGACAATTCCGTCGTAGCCCTTAGCAAGTGCCGCCGTTTCCGGGTGAAATTCCAGATCGTTCGTATCGACCTGGACGTCGTGGGCTTGGGCCCAGTCTTTGATTGCTGCTTGTTCATCATCACGCACACTGTACATTAAAATTTTCATAATTATTTTGCCTCCGTCGTTTGTTTAGCTGCCACGTATTGACCAATCCGTTCAACCGCAGTCTTTAAATCTGCCATCGAAGCCGCGTAGCTGATTCGAACGTAACCTTCCCCACCGGGACCGAACGAGCTCCCTGGAATTAACGCAACCCGGGCTTCGTGAGCCAATTCTTGGCAGAAAGCCATGCTAGTTTGTGGTAACCCAGCTGGGATTTTACTGAACAGGTAAAAAGCACCCTCTGGTTTAGCTGACTTGAAGCCTAACTTATTCAATGCTTCGTATAAGTAATCGCGCCGGGCCTGGTACTCGCGCTTCATCGCTTGGGCGTCGTCCATCCCGTTGCTTAACGCTTCGGCAGCTGCAGCCTGCGCATTCGTGGTCGTTGAGGTCACCGTGAACTGGTGAATCTTGCCAAGTTGGGCCGTAATCACCTTCGGAGCACACATGATCCCAATTCTCCAGCCCGTCATGGCGTGTGACTTAGAGACCCCGTTCAATAAAATCGTTTGTTCGGGTAAGTAGCTGGCAATTGAGACGTGCCGGTCACCGTAAGTCAGTTCACTGTAAATTTCATCCGATAAAACAAAGATCGGCTTGTCCGCCAACACGTCGGCTAGCGCCTTTAAGTCCGCTTGACGGTACGTTACCCCGGTTGGATTAGATGGGAAGTTTAGCACGACCGCCTTAGCTTTTGGGTGCGCCTCAAGGGTTGTTTTTAACTGGTCGGGGGATAACACGAAGCCGTTTTTCGACGTATCCATGAAGACCGGTGTTGCCCCGTTCAGCTTTGCAATCGCAATGTAGAGCGGGAAGATCGGCGTTGGAATCAAAACTTCGTCGCCCGGATTTAAAATCGAACTGAGCGCGGTGTAAATCCCACCGGTCGCCCCGGCCGTAATGATCACTTCATTTTCTGGATCGTAGTGAACGTCGTACTTCTGAGCCAAGAAGTTAGCAGCCGCCTTCCGTAACGCTAGCGTCCCGTTAGAAGGTGCGTAGTGACTCTCATTTCGGTTGATGCTATCGATGGCCGCCTGCTTGACGTGTTCCGGCGTATTAAAGTCGGGTTCGCCGAGCGTTAGCCGGACGATGCCCGGAATGTTAGCAATTTCTGCGTTGAACGCTAAAATATCGGACGGTTGAATGGCGCTAATTGATTGGCTCATGTGTTGAACCAGTGTTTCAGGTTTGATTGACATAAAAAAGTTCCTCCCAGGTTAAGTTGGTTGGTGGGTGGCACCCAGGCGGGGAAAACGTCGCAAAAACGCACCCCTTGAAAATTCAAAGGGTGCGTCGCAAAAAAACACTTTATCTGCCGCCCTTGGAATTTTCACACATCCATGGGCGCCGTTAACTCACTAAAAGCTTTTGGCAACCGCATCGATGCAAACATCGAGTTCGTGTTTGCACCGATGAAGCTGGCACAAACACTAGCGAAAATACCAAAAGTAAAAGCTAGCTCTAGATTTTAATGAATTTAACGGTAATGACATATCATTAGCTCCTCATCAATTGTTAATCTAACTATAACCATTCAAATAATCACTGTCAACCCCCGATTTGATATACTGGAGGTATCATACGTTGGAAAGGACGATTCATATGACTTATCAAGCACTAATGTTCGATATCGATGGCACCCTGACAAATAGCCAGCCGGCTTACTTTCGGGTTATGAAACAGGTTCTAGCAGAATACGGGCACACCCTGACAATTGCGGAAGCGCAAACCACGTTCCCGATGGCCGCCGAACAAGCAATGGCGGAATTGGGCATTCCCGCTGACCAGTTTGACCAATTTCAAGCCCGCTACGAAGCCGTCATGGCCGAGCACTATCAGGATATCTTTCTCTTCCCGGGCATCATGGAAATGCTTGATCAGGTTCCAGACGACGTCCAACTGGGAATCGTTACTTCCCAACGCCGTAACGAACTTGAAAGTGGGATGGCGCAATACCACTTACTCGATTTAATGGCGGTAATGGTTAGCGCCGACGATACGCCTAAGCGTAAACCCGACCCTCTACCACTGCTAACCGCCCTGGACAAAATCAACGTCGCGCCGAAAGACGCCCTCTTCGTTGGTGACTCCTTAAGTGATGAACAGACCGCCGCGGCGGCCGGAGTTGACTTTGGCTTAGCCGTTTGGGGCATGAATCCAAACGCTAACCACCAACAAGTAGCCCACCGGTTAGAAAACCCGGCGGCCGTCGTTGCGTTATTCAAATAAACAATGACTAAGAGGCTGTGACATAAGTCACAGCCTCTTCCTACGATTAGTCAAACCCGGATAGTGGAACCTTGTCGCCTTACCGGTTGGTCCTAAAGCGGCTAAATGAGTATCAACTAAACAAAGTCTCCCACTGATTGAAATTGCAAAGATCAATCAGTGGGAGACTGTTAAAATTAAATTATAAGGTGTGACCCTGATTGGACTTCGAGTCCGTGGTATGAGTAATCATACCTTGATTGGCCTTCACCATGGTTAAAAGGCATTTAACGGTCTTATTCATGCAGGCCACCACTGCGACCTTATCCTGTTTGGGATGAGGTCCTTTTTTTAATCTGTAATAATAATCAACTCGGCGGCCGTTTGATTGCCGATTCCTGGAAAATAAATTAAAATCTTAAACTCAGGTAGCTTTTTGGCAAGATTGACAAATTGCTTAATGAGCCGTCCTTTTTGAAGCGTCAGATTAATGAGCATACGTGCGCAGAATCATCTTCATTATTTAAGGCTTATTAGAATAGTCCGTAAAGCTCAGTATAAAAACCAGCCTAGCCAGTAGCGGGTGTAACCATGGCTCAACTGCGAAATTATTCTTGGCCGGAAGTGGATTTCTTCCGGCTTAGAATAAGGCTCGAATTTGAGATTGCTCAGTGGTTTTTCTGAGTGAGCTCAAATCGATGCCCGCAGTGTTCCAGCCAACCGGTTACACCCGCTGCTGGCGGCATATCGACACCAGTTGGTACAAAGCCGTTTAAGCTTGGGGCGTTTCATCCGTTCGGTCCTGATACGCCACCTGCGCGATGACCTGATAATCCCCCGGCTGCTCAATCGTGGAATTACGACCAGCAATCTTATTGATCCCGCCGGTTACAACGGCCGTCGCTAAATACAGCTTATAGTCCGCGTGAGCCGCGTGAACGTCCGTTAAGCCGACCTTTTGGATGTGCCCAACCGGTAACTGGTCCATTTGATTAATTCCCGCGTAAACCACGAGTCGGTGATCTTCCAACTTCAATTGTGAAAACGGAAATTGAACGCCCTTCCCAATCGCATACACCGGTTCACCGCCAGCTTGCGCTTGTTGCATGACCGCCTTGTCACTCAAACCACCGTAATTCATTTTAACTAACCCGGCCGCCTGTAACTGATCAACAATCTGGTGCAGATTCGTCTGTTCTGCGTGCGACGTCTTGACCGTTGCCGGTAAGAGCTCACGCCCGTCAAAGATGCCATTGGCAGGCATGTATGGTTGGTTCGCCGCTTGCGCTTCCGTGGCTTCTTTGGGTTTACCCCCTAATAATTTTTCAATTTTCGGTGATAAATCATACTTGGCCGTTTTATTCGTAAAATAATAAATCACGTTCAAGGTAATAAAGTAGATCAGCACCAAAAAGACGAGCATGTATAGCAACCCGCGCATCCAAGCGCCGTTTTGCATCAGCCGAATCGCCACGTAACCAAGATACAAGTTCCCGGCAATCCCGATGCCCGTATAAATTTGATTTTTAATCTTCACGTTGACGTTAACGTAACCCAACGCGTGGTTAATCATATCTAAGAAACTAAACATCTACTTATTCGCCCCCATCATCCGTCGTGTCATTCGTGGTGGCCGACTGGGTCGTTGTCGTTGTGGCAGAACTCGATTCGGTCGTGGATGAAGCCGTGTCCGCATCGCTGTCACTACTACTATCATCCGCGGTCGTATCCGAACTGGAACTGTCCGTGGTTGAACTCGTGCTATCGCTATCATCGCTGGTCTCATTGTCGGTCGTATTCGTTGAAGAAGCCGAACTACTGTCATCAGTGGTAGTGCTACTGCTATTATCGTTATCCGTACTTTGGTCGTCACTGCTCGTATCCGAACTGGATTCATCCGCATCCGGCTTGTGACTACTATCATCATCTTTGCTGGACTGATTATCCTTGTCACTACTGCTAGATGAGCTGACGACCCGGCTACTAGTTGCCTTCGCCCCGTTAACGGTGTGGGTCGTTTTATTGACCACAACGTTCGTTGCGCCGAGTGCGAGGACGATTGAAACAATCGCAAACGGTGAAATAAATGGTGGTGTCCGATAAGCCATCAATGTCATTCCCTTCATCATGCCGTTAAGTTCTTCAAACAATTATTAAACCACGCTAACTATCAAAATGCACGACCGCGGGCCCAAATTAAGAAAGTCTTTAATCCTTCAAAATAACTAAAAACGCCCCCGGCTAAAACGCGGTTGACTCGCTTAACGCTGGTACTAATAGTATACCGCACTTCCAGTCAATTCGACCACGCAACCGCCACCAATTATCCCGGCGCCGCGCTTCAATCGCCGGTCCCCGTTATTAGCGGCTTGCGTTTTGCGACCCGCTTTTCCCCCAGAAATTGAGCCACAAAAAAAGCCGACTTCTCAGTCAGCTTTCGCCGCTCGTTTACGGGTACAGTCGGCGCACAGGCCGTAAAACTCGATCCGGTGCCCGGTAATCGTGCATCCGGGTAACTGGGCCTCAAATTCATCGAGCGGACAGGCCTGTAATTCCATCACCTTACCGCAATTAGAACAGACAAAGTGGTGGTGGTGCTGATGTTTAAAATCACACTGGTACTTGACTAACGTCTGGTTAGCCTGGGCCTTCTCCTCTAACAAGCCGAGGGTTTCAAATTCCTTGATGTTACGATAAATCGTGTTATGGCTCATGCCCGCAAACAGCTTACGCATGTGCTCATCTACCGCCGAAATCGCAACGTAGTGGTCTTGATAAGTGACTAAGTAATCCAACAACGCGCGCCGTTGCTTGGTCACCTTCAGCTGGTTACGCCGTAAAATCGTCAGCGCCTGTTCAACTGATGTTTCCATGCGACTTCAACCTTCTTTCAACCGGTTAGCCGGTATTCTAAATCATAATAATTACTATTTAGTTTAGCATATCACTACCAGAAAGAAAATTATTTGACCGAGCTGGGGCCCGACTGATACTGTGCAACTAGTGCGTCAAGTGCCCGTTGCGTCATCGCCCACTCGTCGTTAACAATCACGTGGGCGTGCCCGGATAGCCCGGCCGGTAACTGTTGATCCCGCCGATATTCGTGACTTGCCACCCGCTTTTCGATTCGGGTCGGCTGATCGCCGCGCTTCGTTAGCCGCGCAACTAACGCCTGTTCGTTTGGAACTTCTAAGTAAATGATGACAGCCTGTTCACCCAGCTCCCGGGCGTAAGTGACCGCCCCAGCCGTATCAAGGACGATACTGATCAACGGGGCTTGTTCCCAAGCGGCAGCCAGTCCTTCACGGGATGAGCCGTACTGATTACCGCTGTAGGTCACGTGCTCTAAGTAGTGTTTAGTCGCAAAACTAGCGGGCGTTTCAAAATAATAATCCCGGCCGCTGACTTCACCAGCACGCGGTGCCCGCGTGGTGTGAGTAATGACCTGGGGCATCTGGTAGTGCGTCGTTAAGTAGTGACTAACCGTGGTTTTCCCACTGCCGGTCGGACCGGTGATCACAAAAATACGTTTGGTCGCCATGGTTAATTAATCCTCCTAATTTTTGATTGCGTTTGAAACTTTTCGGTTGTGTTCTGACGGGGAGACGCGTATAGTAATACAACTGTAAAGTTAATTTATGAAAACGTTTCATTTGTTGACCTTACAATTTTCAGAAGGGAGTTTTGTCACATGCAATTTCAAAAAACTAATAGCTGGTTTAGCATCGTTTTAGACACGCAGCGTCAATTATTTGTCGCAACTGACAAGCAACATCCAGAAGTATCCGCCGAGGGTATTACGATTGAAGACGCCGTTGCCAACTTGAAAACGCAGGCTTAATCCATGCA
The DNA here is from genome assembly GCF_005405425.1 of Lactiplantibacillus modestisalitolerans. Classification (GTDB taxonomy): domain Bacteria; phylum Bacillota; class Bacilli; order Lactobacillales; family Lactobacillaceae; genus Lactiplantibacillus; species Lactiplantibacillus modestisalitolerans. The sequence goes on from NZ_BJEA01000020.1 coordinate 20,442, forward strand.
AAAAACTCATCAAAGGTCTATTTGTTACTATTTTGATCGCTTAGTTTAAAAATTACTGGTACCGCGCAGAAGCCGGAACCAGTAATTTTTTTGTCCTATTTTTTCAAAATATAGGCGTTTGCTTCATCGAGCATCTGCTTTAAATTATCGTACGTTAACCGTTCCCGGGCCGTCGCGTAGTCAAACCAGCCAACGGCACTAATTTCGACCTTTTGGCGCGTTACCGCTACGCCGCTGGGAACCTTGCTGACAAACAACGTGACTTCCTTGCGGTTGCCATTCGGTAGCGCGTACGCGGTGGCCGTTTTAAAACCAGTGTCGATGGTGACGTCTAACTGCGTTTCTTCCTTAATTTCACGCTTGGCAGTTTCAACCAACGTTTCCTGCCCCTCGACGTGTCCCTTGGGAAAGCCCCAAAAATCACTGGTAGCACTTTGTAACAATAAGTACGCGGGCTGACCATCGCGTTCCTGATAAACGACCGCCCCACTGGCTACTTCTGTACTCATGAACCGTTCCTCCTCGAATAAATCATCATATTAATAAGTATACCATTAATCGACCGTAAGAATTGCGCGTAAAAGCGCCCCCAGCGCAATTCCTTGGCGCGGATCACTCCGGTGCTGGGCCAAAGTTTCCGCAACGGCTAAGTTTAACCACTGACTCGCAAGCTCCAAACTCCGCGTTAGTGAAAAACCGCGCCCTAAAAGGCCAGCAATCACCGCAGCAAGCACGTCACCAGTCCCATTATAGTGCCCGGGTAACCGGGGCTGGCCCACAAACGCTACCTGACCAGTCTCATCTAGCCAGGCACATCCAATTTGATCGTCCTGCACGGCATCCGTAATAACGGCGTGCCCCTTGGGACCCATCAAGGTCGCTAACGCCCGCAGCGTGGCCGCCAGATCCGGCTGCGACGTGTACGGGCGCCCCGTCAATAGACTAGCCTCGGTCACGTTTGGCAAAATCACGTCGGCGTGCCTAATCAATTGCCGCATTGCTTCAACGTAGTGCTGGTCAAAGCCACTATATAACTCACCTAAATCGCCAAGCACCGGATCCACTACCAGGAGTGCTAACGGTTGCTCGGTCAAGTAAGTCGTCAATTGCTGACACAGTTCGACTGAGCCAACGTACCCAATCAACGCAGCGTCAAAGTTCAGTTGCGCCTGCGTCCAATGCTGAAAGACCCGTGGTAACCAGTCGGCCAGGTCAACTACGGCTGGCCGGCCGTACCCACTCGTATGGGTCGATAATAAACTAGTTGGCAAGGCCGCCACGTCGTATTGCAAGGCGGTCAAAACGGGGACGGCGGCGCTGAGCGAAATGCCGCCCACTGCGGATAAGTCCTCCGCCACTAAGATTGATGACAAATTTAATTCCCCCTTTAAAATATGTAAACGGCGCATAACCGCACCCCGCCAAAACGCACTTGCGTTTCAACTGCGCACCGGTTATGATCAATTATCCCGGTCAAGTACCGGGCCGACGGCTTAAAGTTAATCCCATTCTAGCAGATGGACCTGCGCCTGTAACCCATTTCTCCCAAATGCTGGGGTTAGCGAACGAACTAAAACGAGTAATTTCTTAACAATTAAAGCCGATTCTAATTGACTTTTAATATTTGTTGACGTTATCATATTGGCATGACATTTGTCGAATTATCACAACATCCTGTTAATAATAACTAAAAAGGTGGTTCATCTATGGGCATTCGTCAGCGAATCTTCCAAAAAGAGAATTTGGAACGCTACTTACAAAAGGACAGTCAGTTTGAACGGACGTTATCGGCGTTCGACCTGATTGCCCTCGGGATCGGGGCGGTCATCGGAACCGGGATTTTCATTTTGCCCGGCACGGTCGCCGCAACTAAGGCCGGTCCCGGCATCATTGTTTCATTTATTATTGCGGCCATCGTTTGCGCGGTCGCGGCTATGTGTTACGCCGAATTTGCATCGGTGATTCCGGTCGCCGGTTCCGCATATTCCTACGGCAACATCGTCTACGGCGAAATGATTGGTTGGATTATCGGTTGGGCGCTGGTCCTCGAGTACGTCCTGGCAGTTGCCGCGGTGGCGGTCGGCTGGGCAGCCTACTTTAACTCGTTCATTGCCGGTTTCGGCTTAAAGCTCCCGAAGGCCATCACCGGGTCGTTTGATCCTGCGCACGGCACCTACGTTAACCTGGTTGCCATTATCATCGTTTGTTTAATTGCCTGGATCATTGACGAAGGTTTAAAGACTTCGGTCCGCTTGAATAACATCATCGTGGTTTTGAAATTAGCCATTATTGTGATTTTCTTATTGGTTGGTGCTTTTTACGTTAAGCCAACTAACTGGACACCGTTTGCGCCGTTCGGTGTTTCCGGAATCTTCCACGGTGCGGCGGTCGTTTTCTTCGCTTACCTCGGCTTTGACGCGGTTTCCTCGTCGGCGGCCGAAGTTAAAAACGCCAAGAAAAATATGCCGATTGGGATTATCGGTACCTTAGTTATTTGTACGATCTTCTACATTCTCGTTTCAGTCGTTTTAACCGGGATGGTTTCGTATAAATTATTAAACGTTGACGACGCGGTTACCTTCGCGTTACAACTCGTGCACCAAAACTTCGTTGCCGGCATCGTGTCCTTAGGGGCGCTAGCGGGGATGTTTACGATGATGGTCACGACGATTTATAGTAGCTCGCGGTTACTGTACTCGATTGGCCGTGACGGGCTGTTACCAAGTTTCTTAGGTAAGATTGATCGCCACCACGCGCCGAAGCACGCGATGGTCACCGTGACGATTGTTATTTCAATTTTGGGTGGCTTCGTACCGTTGGGCCAGCTGGCAAACTTGGTGAACATTGGGACTTTGATTGCCTTTGCGTTCGTGTCCTTCGGGATTTTATTATTGCGGCGCAATCCAAAGTTGAACAAGATTCAGGGGTTCCGGGTACCGTTTTATCCGGTGCTGCCAATCGTGTCAGGGGTGCTGTGCGTCTTCATGATGACCCAGTTGTCGTTGGAGACGTGGGTGGCCTCGTTGATTTGGTTCGTGCTCGGTTTATTGATCTACTTCGGTTACGGGGTGCATCATAGTAGGATGAATCAAGATTAGAGTGTGAGATCAAGCGGGTTGGTCTGAGGATTAGCCTAGAAAGGGCCGCTGTGCGAACTGTGCATGGCGGTTCTTTCGTAGCTAACCGCAGGACCAGCTTGGTCGAGCACGTTTCGTTAGAGTGTGAAGACCGACGGGTTGGTATTGAGCATTGCCTAGCTAAGGCGTTGTCGCGGTTTTGGCGATGGCGACTTAGCGTAGCAAGCACAGATACCGGTCGGGCTGAGCACGTTTCAATAAAATACCAGACCACGTCAGCGTCGGCAAACTGCCAACAGCTAACGTGGTCTTTTCTTGATTTTAGCAGTAACTATGGCGCTACCCCTGCCCTAATCTGAGAAGAAGCTTCATTAATCCGATTAAGTACTTAATTCAGTCAGCCAACTCAAAATACTGCCGCATTCGCAAGCCGCCCCAAAAGATGACAGCGATTACAGTTTAGGTTAGAATGAAGCTAATTTAATGCAAAAACTAATATAAAAAGGATGTGTTTTCATGTTAACACCGCAAAAAATCCAAGCTGACGTTCACGAACATCATCAAGAAATCATTGGTATTTTAAAAGCCAACCCGTGGTTAGCACCCACTTTAACCGCCCTGCACATGATTCCCGTCACCGTTGCCATTTATGGCTGCTACAAGACGCGGGCCCTCAATAAGCAACTCAAGATTGAACGTGAGAAAACAAAACGCCAAGCGCTAAAGCACTTAAAAAAAGTACAACCAATCAACACTGACGACCACACCCACTGTTGCCCGAAACCCTTACCAGTTCTCGTTAAACAGTTTTTACAGCAACATCGGCACTAACTACGATCACTAAGCTTCGGTTTTAAGGCGGGGCAAGGCTGTATCTCCGAATATTAATCGCCGAAGCGCCTGCCAAAAGGCAGCTGGCTTTTAACCGACGTTCAACTAACCCTTGGATAAAAATAATGCCCACTAACTAGTCCGATTACTGACCAGTTAGTAGGCATTATTGCGCTCTTACGCGGTTAAATGAATCTTAACGTTGGCCGAACCCCCAAGCAGTTTGGCAACCGGGCAACGCGTTTCTGCCAGCTCAATCCAGTGCCGACCGGTTTCCGCATCGACTTCTGGGATCGTAACGGCCGCATCAAGGAAAAATTGGTAGCCAAAGCGGTCGCGTGACATCTTAACGGTCGTCACCACTTTACTTTGATGGGGCTGATCATGCTCCTTTTCGATTGCTTCCAGGGTTGCGTTTAAACAGGTGCTTAGTGCCAAACCAATGAACTGTTCCGGGTTAGCGCCTTTCGCGGGACTTAACGGCCCCGAAATTGGGACATCTAAACCGTTAGGAACGTAGGCGTGGCCCGTTAAACCATCTTCATTAACGGCTTGGGTGGTGTACAAAATTGGAAATTCAGACAAAGTGATCAGCTCCAAACTTTTAGTTAGTAAATTTAACTCTAAATTAGCACAATTTTGCCGAACTGTCAGTTACGGCTACCGCGGAAGCGTTATAATATTAAGCAAATAATAAAGACGAAGGAAATTTGCCATGAAGAATAATCAATTTGCAATCGTCCCGACCGATTCCGAGGCCGCGATTGCGGAACTACGCACGATTCATTTTATTACGCCGGAAATGGCTGCCCTTAAGACCGTTCCGGAAATTTATCAAGCCCTACTAGCCAAGAGCTTTCCCGAAGTACACACGGCTAGTAGCCGCCAACACCGCTTTGCCAATTTAATGGCCACCGCCACCCTCGACTTAAACGAATGGTTGGCGCAAGCCACGGTCGTTAGCAACCAGGTCTTTTACAATATTGGGCTGCAATTACTAGGCTTCTTACCCGGTCAAGACTTTGACCTGCACGACCCGCTGCTCGCGATGCGCACCATTCACCTCCCACTCGTTGGGGATAGCGCTTTTGACCGCGAATCCCTCTACTACGCGTGGTACTTACTGTTAAACACCCGCGGGCACCGCGGCCAAACGCTCATTGAAAACTTAACGGCCCGTGGTTATTTCGTTCCTTTTTACCAATTACCGAACGAACAAAAACCGTTGTTCTTTAACGGTAAGGCGCAAGCCGTTTTTGATACCAATGCGCTCATTCGTGACGTCGTCTACGTGGAAGCACCGCTGGATACTGACCAGGACGGTAAGCGCGACCTACTAAAAGTGGAAATCCTACGACCGGCCGAAACGGCGACCGGTCTCAAGGTTCCCGTTCTGTACACGGCGAGTCCGTACAATCAGGGGATCAACGACCACGCCGGCGACGCCCAGATGCACAACGTCGACGTGCCACTGCCCCCTAAGGCGCCGGATAACAATACGCTCGCCGACGTGGCCGCTAAACCGGATGAAACGCCAATTCCAGCCGCCCGGCCAATCAACCAGACGACCCGCGAAGCGGAAGAAACCTTCAGTCGCGAGCAATCTTACACGCTCAACGACTACTTTTTAGCCCGCGGTTTTGCGGTGGTTTACGCCGCTGGAATCGGCTCGGTCGACTCCGACGGGCTTGCCACCACTGGGGACACCGCCGAAACCGCCTCTACGATTGCGGTAATCGAGTGGTTAGCCGGCAACCGGCCGGCCTTCACTAACCGCGACGCCGACACGGCAATCGAAGCGTGGTGGTGCAACGGCTCCATCGCCATGACCGGCCGTTCATACTTAGGAACGTTAGCGACCGCCGCCGCAACGACCGGGGTCAGCGGCCTCAAAACGATCATTTCTGAGGCTGCCATCTCCAGTTGGTACGACTACTACCGGGACAACGGCCTAGTTGTGGCCCCGGACACTTTCCAAGGCGAAGATACCGACGTCCTAGCCGCCGAGGTCTTCTCCCGGAGTCTGCGCGCCGGTGATGCTCACCGAATCCAAGCCAAATTTGACGCTAAGCTCGCCGAACTGACTCACGATCAGGACCGGACGACCGGGAACTATAACCAGTTCTGGGACGCCCGTAACTACCTGAAAAACGTTGACAAAATCAAGGCGGACATCGTGATGGTTCACGGTTTAAACGACTGGAACGTTAAGCCCCGCAACGTGGCCAACCTGTGGGATAAATTGCAGGACGTCCCCGTAACCAAAAAATTAATTTTGCACCAAGGCCAACATATTTACATTAATAACTTACAGTCCTTAGACTATACGGACATGATGAACCTCTGGTTAAGTCACGAATTGTACGGTGTTGCCAACCACGCCAAAACGTTGCTACCAAACGTCCTCGTGCAGGACAACACCGCAGCCCAAACTTGGCACGGCTTCGATAACTGGTGGCAAGATGCCAAACGAGCCCTAGACTTTAAGGTTCAATATAAGGAACTCGTACCCGCTGACCACCCCGTTGATCACCGAGCGGCCCACTTCTCCGACCAGTTACCGGACAAGTTATTTAAGTATTATCAACAACACCTAGACGCGTGGCAAACCGAGCTCCTCAACGAGCACAAAGACAGCCCGCTTTACGACCACCGCTTACTCTTCAAGTCGTGGCAAGCACCGGAAGCCCAGTTACTCGTCGGCCAACCTCATATTAAGGGTTCGGTAGCGGTTAACCAGAACTTCGGCATGTTAAGCTTCATGTTAGTTGACTTTGGCATGGCCCAACGCCTAACCGTGAGCCCACAAATGATTGCGTCTAAGGCCCTTGATTTAGGTTACCATTGGCGTGAAGACGATTTGAAAGACTTCAAGTTAGCGAAGCCCACTCCGTTTAAGATGATTACGAAGGGTCACTTAAACTTGCAAAACCGCCACCATCCGTGGCACGCCGAAGCCATTCAGCCTAACCAGTTCTACGACTTTGAACTCGACTTACAGCCCGTTTTCCACCACCTCTTGCAGGGGCACCAACTCGGGCTCGTCATTTACGCCACCGACATGAAGATGACCGTCCGCGGCAATCAAGACTTACAATACTCATTGAACTTAAACGACATTCAGCTGCACATTCCGGTCAAGTCACTTTAAATTTAATGGGTGTTGAGATTGCCACCAGTCAAGGCTATCTAATGACCAATTTACTTTCATAGGCAGACTAATCACAGTCTCTTCCTACGATTAGACAAGCGTGGATAGTGTTAAACTTGCCGCCTTACCGGTTGGTCCTAAAGCGGCTGGAATGTGGTGGACACGACTTTAAGCCAAGCAACCCACTTGTCTTAAAGCTCGGTCTTTGGGTAAGTCGGGAAACAACCCCGACTAACGCAAACGACACCACTGAGCCACTTTAGGACCGCCCTCACGGCTAAATGAGCATCAACTAAACAGAGTCTCCCACTGATTGAAATTGCGAAGATCAATCAGTGGGAGACTGCTAAGATTAAATTATAAGGTATGGACCTGATTGAACCGCGAGTCCGTGGTATGAGTAACCAGACCCTTGGTTGATATTTACCATGCTTAACAGCCATTTGACCGTCTTATGCATGCAAGCCACTACTACGACCTTATCCTGTTGGGGATAAGGCTTTTTTATAATCTGTAATAATATGCGGTGTCAATCTGCTAAAAATAATCGTGCGAGTTATTCTTAATTAGTAAGCACTCCGTATAACCGTCTGTATCAAATCTAACTAATTATAGTCAGCCACGGTATTCAATGTTAAAGCTAGCCTAGCCAGTAGCGGGGATAACCATGGCTCAACTGCGAAATTATTCTTAGCCGGAAGTGGGCTGCTTCCGGCTTAGAATAAGGCTCAAATTTGAGATTGCTCAGTGGTTTGCTGAGTGAGCTCAAATCGATGCCCGCAGTGTTCCAGCCAACCGGTTATCCCCGCTGCTGGCGGCAAGCTCAACCCCAATTGAGACAACGCCTAAAAACCAAAAGGCACCGACGCACACACGAATTGTGTGCGCGTCGGTGCCTTTTTGATTCTATTGATTATTGACCGCCGCGATCCGGTCCGCCACTAAACGGGTGAGTTCGCGGTTCCCTTTAGGGTTCGGGTGCACGTTATCCGCTGCAAACCAATCCGTTTGGTTCTCAGATAAACCGTGCCAATCAACAACGTGAACGTTATCGTACTTATCCGCCGTCTTTTGAATCTGCGTGTTAACTTGATTTTGCCAGCTCTGGGTTGGCACGTGGGCCGTTACCCAAAAGATCTGGTGGTCCTTACCAATCAAGTCAACCACTTGATCCGCCAATGAACTTGGAATCGCACCGTTCGTCCCGATGTTTAACAGGACGTTATGGGCCAGTTGTCCCTGCGACTTCAAACTACTGATAATGCCAGGAACTTCGGCAATTTGCCGGCCGACCTTTCCCTGCACGACCGTTCCCGGAATAACTTCCTGTAAATCCGGGGAAACATCTAGCAACACCGAATCACCGATGGCGGTTAAGTCGGTTTGCCCCATTGCAAGAACCACTTGCGGCTTCATGTCGTACTTCTTCATGACCGCCTTCTGCTTGTCCGACAGCTTAGCTTCCGCCGCCTTCGTCTTCAACTTCTCAGTGGCAACCTGCTTAGATGCCGAACGCGCCTTCGCGGCTTCTTTTTGCCGCTTAAGGGCCGCTTCGTTCTTCTTCTTAGCGTCCTGCGAGTTTTTCGTGATTTTCTTTTGCAAATCACTCTTTTCGCTGGCAGACGATTGACTTGGCTGTTGCATAAAACCGACCGCCGTAATCAGGAATAAGAGGGCCGTCACCCCGCTCATAATCGCCGTTGGCCGCGTAAAGCGCGGTGCCCGGATAAACTCCCGGAAGTCGCTCCACAGCCGGCTATAATCGTAATGCCGCATTGGTTCTTCGATGAAGCGATAACTTAATTCAGTAACCAGCATAATTAACGCCACTTCAATCAGCGCGTGCACGAACGGATGATTACCAATATTATTAACTTTGTTTTCATAAAAAATCATCACGGGGAATTGGTATAAATAAATCCCGTAACTCCGCTGCCCGATGTACGTAAACACCGGATTCGTCAGCAAGCGGTTCAAGTGGCTCCCCGGGTGCGCAACGGTTGCGACGAGGATCGCCGATAAGATGGTAAATAGCAGCATCCCACCGCGATAAGTCGAAGCTGCGGTTCCGGACATTTTAAAGAACATCCAGATTAAACCAACTAAAGACGCGCCCCCCAGTAGGTCGAGCGTCATCTGATTACCCCGGTCAATGTGCGGTGATAGTTCCCGGGACGGCCAAATAAAGGCCAAGCCCGAGCCGATTAAAATCGCAAACATCCGGGTGTCGGTCCCATAATAGACCCGGTTTGTATTTTCCGGATTATACAGGACGGCCATCCCGATGGCTGAGACGAGCGCGGCGCCCATCATAAACCAAAAGACGCGCGAACGCCGCTTGAAAATCAGCATCAGCAACACTAAAATTAGGGGCCAGAATAAGTAATACTGCCCTTCAATCGACAGTGACCACAAGTGCGTAAACGGTGATTCACCGTTAAAGCGGTCAAAATAGCTTTGACCATGGTTAATTTCAAACCAATTATAAACATAGACTAAATTCGTCATGACCGTTGCTCGAATATTGGTCAGTAACGAACGTTGAAACAGCGTGATATACGCCGTTGTTCCTAGTAACATTGCCACAAACGCCGGGTATAACCGGCGCATCCGGTGTCCATAAAACCGTAAGATCCGGATTCGACCACGTCCAAACCAATCTTGCAATAAAATATCCGTAATTAAGTATCCCGAAACAACGAAAAAGATTGGTACTCCTAAGTAACCACCTTGGAGTGACGCTGGCATTAAATGATAAATGATAACCCCGAGAACCGCTAACGTTCGGATGCCATCAAAACCGGTAATATAGCGACGTGGGTGCATCGGATGGCGATTCATCCGGCTCATCGTTCGGCTCATATTAACGCTTCGCATATTTTCATTCATTTTGTAATTACCCCTTGAATTGTTACTCTTTGGTGTCTTTTGAACTGACACTTCGATGCGGCCAATGCTGACCGCCGCTCAAAGCCGTTCCCGCCGCACTGATTGCCACCCATCGTTAGGCTTCCATTATCCACGCCGACAAACGATTTGAACATGAAAACGACTTCGAAAAATAACCGACTACTTTTCATTAATCAGTCGTTCAGTCCGTAGCTTGCCCGGCAATCAGTGATAATTATTTTAATATCAAGAATGACCAACCTGGTCATTCACCCGCCGACCTCCGTATTGGACGTCGGTCGAGTTCGTTGATTCAGCTTATCAAGACCACTTACAATTCAATTTTAAAAACAGCCCCATTGATTATCGGTAAACTCCGATAAACCTAACCAACCAATTCTATCCCATTAATGCCCAATTAACCGTGATAGTCACCAGTTAATAAATTCACCTTGATAATTTCACCAGAACTAAAGTGCCGTTGCTCACCGTTAGCAAGCGCGACGACTAACGCCCCATGGGCATCAATATCCAGCACCTTACCGGTAAAGGTCTGCTGACCACTCTTTAAGGCCACCTGCTGACCAATCACCATTGATAACCGGCGGTATTCCGGTAAAAACGCGCCCGTTTGGTACATCGGGTAACCCGCAAAAAAGGTCTCCAAGAGCTCACTGGCGACCCGGTTACGCGTAATCGTGCTCGGACTCGTTAAAAGCGCGCCCGCCTTATGTGTCAATTCCGGCGGAAAAGCGGTCGTAGATAAATTAATTCCAATCCCAACGATGACCGTTGAGACGTGGCGGGTTTCGAGGTTCGTCACCCCTTCCGACAAAATTCCCACGACCTTGCGCTGATTAACCAGAACGTCGTTGACCCATTTCAATTGAATATCAACCGCAAACAAACGCCGCAGCGCCTTAGCGACCGCCACCGCCGTACCGGTCGTCAATAAACCGGCGTCTAACGGCTGGTTAGGATCAACGGGGAGCGCAATGCTCAAATACAGCCCGGTCTGCCTAGGCGAATAAAATTGCCGACCAGAACGACCGTAACCCGCCGTTTGGGTATCCGCAATGACCACCACCGGCTTAGATAATGTCCGCTGGGTAACCAGTCTTCTAAGGTAGGCGTTCGTTGAATCGACCGTTGGTAACACGATCAACTCAAACGGCGGCGCGGTCTTTAAACCGGCCTCAATTACCGGTGCGCTTAGTTGATTATTCGCAACGTAGCGATAGCCCTTAGCGTGCCGGCTTTCGATTGAATAACCCTGTTGCTGTAAATTTTGGATCAATTTCCAAATAGCCGTGCGACTAATCCCTAATTGGGTCGCTAGCCAATCACCCGAACAATATTCAGGCGCGGTTTGCATTAATAATCGTAAAACTTCGGACTGATTTGCCATGTAAAATTCACCTATTTATCATTAGTTAACCCATTATTTCATATTGGTTAACTAATCGCAATATTTCTGCAACATTTGTAATATTACAATTTAAGTGATTAATCAATTTATTCATTTTTTCAAAAACGCCCACCACTGTCAACCCATACCAATTCCGGTAAACTCGGGGTTGACGGTTAGTTTACTCACCTATTAAACGAAACTAATTTAGTTTAAACTGTCACCCTATAATTGACTAGCCGTCAAAATAATTGCGTGCAATCATCTTGTTATCTATCAATTTCAAGCTGGCGGTTACGCGCTTTTTTGCCCGCAGATATTAACAGTGGTAATATTGAAGAAACTATTTAGAAATTAGGTGAGCACATGAAACAAGGAACGACGATTATCACCTTGGATAACGGCTACCATCTCTGGACCAATACACAAGGTGAAGGCGACATCCATTTACTTTGTTTACACGGGGGCCCTGGCGGCAACCACGAATACTGGGAAAACTTCGGCGAAGAACTCGCAGACTTAGGTGTTCAGGTCACCATGTACGACCAACTCGGTTCGTGGTACTCCGACCAACCCGACTACTCCGATCCCGAAATCGCCAAGAAGTACCTCTCCTACGACTACTTCCTGGACGAAGTTGAAGAAGTGCGCCAAAAACTCGGCCTGGACAACTTCTACTTGATTGGCCAGTCATGGGGCGGCGCCTTAACCATGATGTACGCCTTGAAATACGGCCAACACTTAAAGGGTGCCATTATTTCTAGCATGGTCGACAACATCGAAGAGTACGTGGCCCACGTTAATAAAGTTCGCGAAGACGCCCTCCCCGCAGACGCCGTGGCCTACATGAAGCAAAAGGAAGCGGACGGCAATTGGGACGATCCACAGTACCAAAAGTACGTTGACGTTTTAAACGCTGGCTACGTGGACCGCAAGCAACCGACCTCCATCCGGCACCTGATCGATACAACCGCTAAACCCGTTTATAACGCCTTCCAAGGTGACAACGAATTCGTTATCACCGGGAAGCTGAAGGAATGGGACGTTCGTGATCAGATCCATAACATCAAGGTTCCGACCCTATTAACTTTCGGTGAACACGAAACGATGCCGCTTGATTCTGCTCGGCGGATGGCCCGCGACATTCCTAATTCACGGCTGGTCACCACGCCAAACGGTGGGCACCACCACATGATTGACAACGCGCCGGTCTACTTCGACCACTTGAAGCAGTTCATTAAGGACGTTGAAAACGACAGTTTTAATAAATAGATTTAGAGTGAGCGGGTGCCCAAAGTCAGCTAACCGACTTTGGGCACCCGCTCACGTTTCGGCTATTAACTATGCGGCACCACCCCAAGCACTGGGCCGACTCATTAGTCAAAATTAATTATCACCTAACTTGAAATTTTAAGTTAAAAAAACCGGTCGCCCCCGCGGGCCACCGGTTTTTCGCATTTAAACGTTTAATATCCAGAGATAAATCAAGAAGATAAAGAAGAGCACGTACATTAACGGGTGAACTTCCTTCGCGTGCTTCGTGGAAACCATCGTAATGACGTAAGCGATGAATCCAAGTGCAATCCCGTCAGAAATACTGTAAGTTAACGGCATCCCAATAACGGTTAAAAAAGCCGGAACGGCAATTTCAAAGCGTTCCCAGTTAATTTGCTTCAGTGATTCGGCCATCAACACCCCAACGATAATCAGGGCGGGCGCCGTCACTTGGCTCGTAACCACGTTCAACAGTGGCGAGAAGAATAACCCTAGCAGGAATAAAATCCCGGTTACAACCGCACTCATCCCGGAACGGCCCCCGACGGCGATCCCGGCGGATGATTCCACGTAAGCGGAAGTTGGCGACGTCCCGAGAACGGACCCGACTAACATGGAAGTCGAGTCGGCCATCAAAGCTTGCCCAACCCGTGGCATCCGGTTGTTTTTCATAAAGCCGGCTTGTTCAGCTAACCCAACTAACGTCCCGGCAGTGTCAAAGAACGTCACTAAGAGGAACGTTAACACGACGATAATCAATTGTAAGGAATTAATGTCACTAAGATGGAATAACGCAACCCCAAAAGTTGGCTTCAATGAAGGTGCAGCGGAAACAATCGTCGCTGGCATCTTAATCAATCCGGTAGCCAACCCCAAGATGGACGTCAGCACCATCCCGATGAAAATCCCCCCCGGAACCTTGCGACTCATGAGAACCAACGTAACAATCAACCCAAAAATGGTTAACCAAGTGGTCCCAACCGTTAAGGACCCAAGGCCTACGACCGTTGACTTGTTAGCCACGATCAAGCCCCCACCGTGTAAACCGATAAAGGCGATGAAAAAACCAATCCCAGCGGAAATTGCCAGTTTCATGTCACGTGGAATCGCGTCGATAATCATTTCACGTAACTTAAAGATCGTGATTAACATGAAAATGACCCCGGCAACGAACACGCCGGCCAAAGCCGTTTGCCACTTAACGCCCATTCCGATAACCACGGAGTAAGTAAAGAAGGCGTTAACCCCTAACCCGGGGGCGATTGCAATTGGGTACTTCGCTAACAAGCCCATCAACAAACACCCTAAAGCAGAAGCTAAGGCGGTTGCCGTAAAGACGGCCCCCTTATCCATTCCGGAAGCACCCAGAACGGTTGGGTTAACAAACAGAATGTACGCCATTGACACGAAGGTCGTTAAACCAGCCAACACCTCGGTCCGCATTGACGTTTGTAACTCATTGAAATTAAAATAGCTCGCTATTTTATTCATGATTCCCTCCAAATGTTTGAAATAATTGAAATAGCACAATTGTAAACGTTCGTGTTTTGATTCCTCAAGAACACTATTAAGCTTATCATCGTTCTTAAACAAAAGCAATATCCGAACACTATTTAATTCAGGAATCAATTTTCTTCTATTTTAAAAGCATTGCAATCAGCGGTAAAATAAGCATGTACGGACCATTTTAAAGGAGGCGCTCAAAATGGCAAATTCAAAAGTTAGTGCAATTTTCTTCTTATTGTTGTATGCCAGCCTGCTATACTTCGTCTTTACGATGAATAACATGGTCGCCATGTACATCATGGCAATCGGAATGTTTTTGGAAGCTTGTGAAGGCGTTTATTGTAATTTCTTTAAGCACCATTAGTACGTCCTACTGGGGCAATATTACCCGTAATTGTTCGGATTGTACTCAACTCACTACAAAATAGGCTATGACGCGCGTCATAGCCTATTTTATGGCTCTAAATGCTATTCAATAAAAACCTGTTATCTGCGCCATTACGCTAAAACCGAGCTCACTTAGGCGCTTTTCCTTTACCCTTCCGCGGTATGCGCATCGGGTTCACTAATCTGAATGACTTGCTGACTGAAAAGTTCCATCATCTTTAAGACTTGATCAATTTGGTCGGCCCCCAATCGACTGACCCACTGTTCAAAATGGCTCGTAATCGCCCGGTTGACCATCACTTCCACCTGTTGTCCGCGCTCCGTTAAATGGAGGTATAAGCGCCGTCGATCTTGTGGATCGGGTACTTGGAAAACGTAGTGCTGCGCCAACAACGCTTTAACCTGCCGTGAAATCGCACTCCGCGTCACTTGGCGTTGAACCGCAATATCGTTCAAAGTTACCCGGTCGGACGTGGCAATTCGGCGTAAAATTAAAAACTGCTCAAATGAAAGTTTAGTTTGACTGAGCGGACGAGCAACGAGATCCATCATAATTTTCGTCGTATCTTGATAAGCCTCAAAATAATTATTTAATAATTTTCCCAATTCGACATTATCCATGAGATCACCATCACTTCATTCCCTTTTGTTAAAATATAACACGCCTTTAACTAATTTGCATGAATTCACCCAGCGTATTCCAGATTTTTCCTTTGTAAGGCATCCTGCCTAACATTTCGCCCGTGAAGCGTGTATCATTAATAGTAGTTATATAAGGAGGAACCCACATGCCATTGACCGCACTACACCGCGTCGAACTACGCCTACTTGAAACCGTTATTTCAATTTGTCAGGCCGAACAGATCGACTACTTTTTGATTGGCGGCTCGTTACTCGGGGCCATCCGTCACCGGGGATTCATCCCCTGGGACGATGACATCGACATCGGAATGCGCCGTTCCGAATACGAACGCTTTATCACCGTCGCCAACCGCCACCTTGATCCCGACCAATTTTTCTTACAAACCGCCGCAAGTGACCCCGACTACGGGCTCAGCTACATGAAGCTGCTGGACGCGCATACCTACATCGAAGAGAAGAATAACGTGAACAACGCCTTCAAGGGGGTCTTCGTGGACATCTTCCCGTTTGATAAAATTCCGGCTGACGAACACCTTCGCCGTACGCAAATGATGCACTACAAACTGGAGGACGCCGCCATTCTACTCAAACTCAACTACCGCTTTGTTAAGACGCCCCTCCGTAATTTACGGCCAAACCGCACGGCTGAACAGTTAGCTGAAGTTAATCGTCACAAGCGGGAAAGGGAGGGGTACATGCGGTTGTACGAACAGTCCGACTCCCGCACTTATAAAAACTTAGCCTCCCAGTACGATTACGAGCGTGAAATTTGTTCCGACCACGAATTAACCCACTTTACAACGGTTCCGTTCGAAAACCTAACCGTCCAAGTCCCTGCCGCCTATGACGCGATTTTAACGCGAATGTACGGGGATTATATGCAGTGGCCCCCGGCCGATCAACGGGTAGAAAAGCATCTGAACAAACTAATTATTAATAATCACGAAATCTTATAATTATCATGGTAAAAGGACGCCGAAGCGCAAGCCCGGCAACGGTACGTTTGGTCGAATCTGCCGGACTTTAACGCGGATCTTTGACCTTTAAATTCTCATGGTTTCCGAATTTATCCGGCGTTCAACTTATGGTAAAATTAAGCAAAATATTAGTGTTAAACCACGACACTAACGGCTCTTATGGGGATTTTATTAAATGGAGGATTCAAATGGCAGCAAAATTATTTGGTATTATGATGATCAACGTTCAAAGTATCGAGTTATCGATTGTTAATTTACGAACGTTAAAACAGGTGGAACGGGTCCGGTCGGACGTCTCCTTGGGGGAAGACATCTACGACCAGCACACCATTGATTACGATTCCGTTGAAGAGGCGGCACAAGCCCTGACCGGTTTTATCCAAATCATGAATGATTACGGCGTCCAAGATTACCACTTATGGGGCTCCCGGTCGCTTTCATCCGCCAACAACGCGGACTACATTCAAGACCAGCTTCGGGTTCGGACCGGCCTAACGATTGACTGGTTATCAAGTAGCCAAGAAACCTACTTACGGTCCGTTGCCGTTGCGGTGCATTTCCCGAAGTTTAAACAGATGATCACTAAACCGACCTACTTACTGGGAATCAATTCCGGCAGCGTCGGTATTTCGCACTACGATCAAAGCAACTTCGTCTTTTCCCGCAGTTTGCGGCTTGGACCCGTTCGAATTTCAGAGGTACTGGAAGACCTCCAATCCAGCGTACCCAACTACGTCGAAGTCCTTGACGACTACATTTCCAGCCAAATTACTGATTTCGGTCGGTTCTTACCGGGCCGGCGTGACCAACCAAGTAACGTGGTCATGCTGGGGGTTGCGCCTTTCGCGACCCTTTTCACCCAGCAGCAAACCAAAGCCGGCGGCGAAGAACTCAGTTCGGCCGATTTCAAAGCGCTATACGACGACGTCATCGACGCCTCCGATCAATACTTGATGGAAAAATACCAAGTGGACGAGGCCGACGTTCGCCTGATCGTCCCCGAACTACTACTCATCAACGAACTATTACAATTGACACACGCCCAGTCAATTTGGCTCACGAACGTCACCGTTTTGGACGGCCTGATTATTCAAGAAGCCATTAAACTCGGTTATAAACGCTATAACTTTAACAACCAAATCGTTACCGCCGCCAAAAATATCGCCGACCGCTACCACGTCGAACCTAAACACCGCGAACTGGTAACCAAGTTCGCCCTGCACTTGTTCGACCAACTTAAGCCCCTGCACCAACTCGGTAAACGCGAGCGGTTATTGCTACAAGTGGCGTCGATCGTCCACGACGTCGGCAGCTACATCGATCCGCATCAACACTACATGCACTCCGACTACATTTTACGGGCAACGGAATTGACCGGCCTAACCGACGACGAGAAGGAAATTATCGCCCTCGTATCGCGTTACCACAGTGCGCAAACGCCGTCGAAGGATCTGAAGCATTTCGAGCACCTCCAACTTGAGCAACGCTTACTGGTCTCAAAACTATCTGCAATTTTGCGAATTGCCGACGCCCTCGACGACGGCCGTAAACAAAAAATTGATAAAATTTCGGTTTCGATTCGCAATCCACGGGTGATTATCACCTGCTTTGCGCACGACGACCTATTCTTGGAAAACTGGGTTTTTGCCCAAAAAGCAAAGTTCTTTAAAGAAGTCTTTGGATTAATGCCAGTGATTAAATTACGGGGGGTTCGTTAACAATGAATTTTAAAAAGGAAAGCTACTATACTAACCGTGAACTGAGCTGGATGGATTTCAACTACCGGGTCTTAGAAGAAGCCCGCGATAAGGACAACCCGTTACTCGAACGCGTCAAGTTTCTGGGTATCACGCAGAGTAACCTGGACGAATTCTTTACTGTCCGGGTGGCTTCACTGCGAAAACTGATGTCAGTTAACTATGAAAAGCCTGATCCGGCCGGATTAACGCCAGCCCAGCAAGTCGAGGCCATTAGCGCTAAGGCCCACGAAATGGTCAAGCGTCAATACAATACACTGAACCGTTCGCTCCTACCATTACTTGAACAGCACGGCATCCGGCTACTCGGCATGGCCGACCTTAGCGCTGAACAGCACACCTTCGTTAAGAACTACTTCGATGACGAGCTGTACCCGGCCCTAACGCCGATGGCCGACGACTCGTCGCGGCCGTTCCCGTTCATTGGTAACAATACGCTGAACATTGCCCTTCGGATTTACAAAAATGGCGACAAGAAGGACCGTAAGTTCGCAACCGTCCAAGTCCCGGACGTCTTTCCACGGGTAATTCCCCTACCTGGCGCTGAAAATGAATTTATTTTAATTGAAGACGTGATCAAAGCGTTTGTCGGCTCCCTCTTTATCAACTACACGGTCAAGGAAGCCAGCGCCTACCGGGTGATGCGCGACCTCGACTTAGACGTGGCCGAAGAGGATACTTCCGACCTTTTGAAGGAAGTTCAAAAGCAGCTGAAAATGCGCGAACGCGGTAAGGTGATGCGGTTAGAAGTTGAAAAGAGCATGAGCAGGCACCAACGTACCCGGCTCTCTAAAGCGCTCGGAATTACCGAAAGTGCCCTCTACGTAATCAACGGCCCACTCAACTTGACGTTCCTCTCCAAACTGGTGAAGGCGGTTAAAGGCCATTCTGACCTAACTTACCAAAAGTACCACGCGTACTACCCAGCGGTTTATCAGGAGCGCTCAATTTTTGACATCATCAAGGACCACGACGTTCTGATGCAGTACCCGTACGACGATTTTAAACCGGTGGTCGACTTTATTCACGAAGCCGCCGAAGACGACGACGTCCTCGCCATCAAGATGACCCTTTACCGGGTTTCCGCCGACTCCCCAATCATTAAGTATTTGGGTCAGGCCGCGCAGAACGGTAAACAAGTCACCGTGTTAGTTGAAGTCAAGGCTCGGTTTGACGAAGAAAACAACGTTCACTGGGCTAAAAAGCTTGAAGAAATGGGTTGCCACGTCATCTATGGATTGATTGGATTGAAAACCCACTGTAAGTTGGCGCTCGTTGTTCGGCGTGAAAACGAAGGCATCAAACGTTACATGCACATGGGAACTGGGAACTATAACGACGTGACCGCCCACTTCTATACGGACATGGGCCTGTTTACCGCGGATACGGACATGGGCATTGACGCCTCCAACATCTTCAACATGTTATCGGGCTACTCGGAACCACCGTACTTCCATAAGCTACACATTTCACCGGACGGCATTCGGGACTTCATCAACGAAAAGCTTGACGAAGAAATTGCCATTGCTAAGGCTGGCCGCCCGTCGCTAGTTCGCATGAAAATGAACTCCCTTTCGGACCCGCAAATTATCAGTAAGCTCTATGAAGCTTCACACGTGGGGGTCAAAATTGAATTGATCATCCGGGGTATCTGTTGCTTAAAGACTGGCATTGAAGGCGTTTCGGACAACATTGAGGTCCACTCCATCATTGGCCGGCTCCTTGAACATAGCCGAATCTACTACTTCAGTAACGATGGCGAACCACAGATTTACTTGTCAAGTGCCGACATGATGACCCGGAACTTAAATCGGCGGGTCGAACTGCTCTTCCCACTCCTGCAACCAAACATTCGTCACCGGGCAATGCAGATTTTTGATACGATGTGGCAAGATAACGTTAAAACTCGCATTTTGCAAGCCGACGACCAGTACGTTAAGGTCGACCGCCGTGGGCTCGACGTTTTAGACTCGCAAGCAACCTTCATTGCAGCGGCTGAACAGGCAACGCAAGCGGATCACGGCGAACCTACGCCTACGAGCAACGCGCACCAGTTCATCCCGATGATGAGCCCGAAAAATGAACCTAACCCGTTAGACAATCAAAAGGATGATTAATATGGAAAATTTTGCGGTTATTGACCTCGGCTCCAACTCATGCCGAATGACGGTCACTCAAATTGAAGCCGATGGGAGCTACACGGTCACCCACCGCTTAAAAGAAATGGTTCGCTTGTCGGAAAAAGAAGACGAAGGCGCAACCCCAACCCTGCATCCCGAAGCGATTGAACGAACGGTGGCGGCTTTAAAGGGGTTTAAAGCCGTTTATGACCAACTACCAAATTTAACTTTAACGGCGGTGGCGACCGCCGCAACGCGTAAGGCCAGCAACCAAAAGAAGTTCCTTAAGCGCATCAAAAACGAACTAGACCTGACAATCAAGGTCATTCCCGGAACGACCGAGGCCTACTACGACTACTTAGGGGTGGTTAACACCCTACCAGCTACCAACTGCGTCATGATGGATACTGGTGGCGGGAGTTGTGAGCTCGTCTTAATCGTCAACGGTCAGGCCAAGGAATTGATCAGCCTCCCAATCGGCGCGGTTAGCCTGACGGAACAGTTCGACTTGGCGGATACGATTCCCGCTAACCGGCTGTTTAACGCCATGACGTTTGTCGACAAACTCTTTAACAGTGTCTGGTGGCTTCGTAACGGGCTCAACCTGCCGTTAGTTTGCCTGGGCGGAAGTAACCGCACGTTAGCGAAGATCAACCGGCGTCAAAGTAAGCTTCTGAATTTCGAAGACATTCACGGTTACCGTCTCCGCGACACCGCAATTTACCAAACGTTTGAGCAGGTAATTGGATTAGACGCTGCGGGTCGTGCTGAAATTCCTGGTCTTGCCCGCGACCGGGCCGATATTATCGTCGGCGGTATGATTCCGGCCATCACGCTGATGCGTTTTCTCGATTCAGACCGGATGCTATTCTCACAAAACGGCTTGCGAGAAGGAATTCTGTTTGAACATCTTACGGACTTAGCCGCCACTAACAGCCAGGTTAAAGAATAATTGAATCCTAAATTAAAACTGGGTTCCAGCCAAAATCGCTGGAATCCAGTTTTTACTATTTTTATGCTGCCAGCGTCACATCAACTTTTAAGGGCTCGATACCAATTGGTGTTGAGGTTGCCGCCAGCAGCGGGTGTAACCGGGTGGCTGGAACACTGCGGGCATCGATTTGAGCTCACTCAGAAAAACCACTGAGCAATCTCAAATTCGAGCCTTATTCTAAGCCGGAAGCAGCCCACTTCCGGCCAAGAATAATTTCGCAGTTGAACCATGGTTACACCCGCTGCTAGCTAGACTGGCTTTTATATTGAGTCTCACGGATTACGCTAGTGAGTCTTAATTAATGAAGTTGATTCCGCAGAACGGTTACTAAATTTAACGTAATCTTGCTAGTCACAACGAATTGATTGAAAATTCAATTGGCAGCCTTCATAGCAAATCAACACCAAATATCAGAGACCCGCTTTTAAGATCTGTGTGGCTGGTTCGTGTGGCGAGCCTGTTGGTCCTGATGCCAACTCGTCGGGCTCCACAATTGCCCTTCCATCGATCCCCGTAGACTTTCAATTTCAGCCTGCTGGTCATCTAAAATCTGAATCACACTATCAATGACCACTTGATTATCCGCCGTTTGTAACTTCTTTAAGGCTTGGATGGCCCAAGCCGTCTGATCAGTTTCACTCATATTAATCCACCTTATCACGTTTTCTTTAATTGTACGCAACTTAGTTTTGAAAACCAATTAATTTGCTTTGCCTGATTTAGTAGCGCCTCATCAATACCACCTGTTGGCAACTTTTTTAGCAAATCAACACCAGCTATTATAGCGTTAAAAAAATAGGCCGTGACAACTGTCACAGCCCATTTAACGACATTTTGATGTTTGTTAGCCGAAACGTGCTCGGCCCCAGCTGACCTTTGTGCTTGCTACGCTAAGGCGCCATCGCATAAACCGCGACGCTTCTATGCCTTATAGCCGAAACGTGCTCGGCCGAGCTTGGCCCTGCGGTTAGCTACGCCACCGACCTTACGCCAAGCCCGCGCAATGTCGGTGGCTAGGCTAATCCTCAGACCAACCCGCTCAGCCTCACACTCTAACCGACCGCCTGCTGGTCGTCATCATACAATTTTTGTTGGATTGCCCGCAATTCGGACTTACGCACCGAACGCGGTAAAAATGCGCGAATATCTTCTTCATTGTAACCGATTTGAAGCCGACGCCCATCATATAAGATCGGCCGCTTAAGTAATTGTGGTTTTTCGACTAATAAGTCTAGCAATTGGTTAAACCCAAGGTCTGCTAAGTCGATATGCAATGCTTTGAAAGCCTTAGAACGCGTTGAAACGATGTCCTCAAAGCCATTTTCAGTTAGCCGGAGGACTTGTTTCAATTCATCGCGATCCAGAGGGTTAGCAATAATATCGCGTTCATTAAATGGAATGTTGTTAGCAACCAACCATGCACGTGCACTACGGCTAGACTTGCTAGATGTTGAATAATATAAATTTACTGTCACGATGAATTCCTCCTAAGTTTACGGCAAGTAATTATGCTACTTACTTTTATATAGTAAGTATACGTGATTAGTCAAGAATAGTCAAGGAAAGTCAGAACTTTTTTCTTGATGTTTTCATGAAGATTATGCGATAATTTCGCCGTCGCAACTGGTGCCAGCTTTAATAACCGTTGTAGCTACTCCGTTACAGACACGGGAAAAGTGCTTTTCAAGTCATTTCAATCCTTGAAAGGCACTTTCCCATTTTCGCGCTCGCGTTACGGGCCCAACGGATTCGCTGTTCTATACTGCCCGGGCTGGGATCGAACCAGCGACCTCTTGATTAACAGTCAATTATTCTACCGCTGAACTACCGGGCAAGGTAACTGTCTGTATTTATACTCGGATTTAGCTCAAAGCGCAAGCTTTTTTGAGAATTTTTCTCACTATTTACACATAATTAACAAGCTTAAATTTCGCTCAATGATAGTTTCCAACCCACGACATCACAGTGAAATCTCTTTGATTTATCACTTTCGTTAAAATCGATTTAATTTCATAGGCGTTTAACGACGTTTGTAAGTTGAAGTAGTAATCGCCCCGTTGATTATGCATGGCTAATTGCCATCGCCCCATGTCCTGCCACTGGTCAATATCGGGCCGTTCCGGTTGGTGTTTAAATAGAATGTGCATCGTTGGCTTCCACGCATCCTCATCGTCGCCCGTTATCCGCACCAGGCGCCGAACGGTGCGATGACACCGAACGGCAGCCGTCACGCAAATCACCATTCCAACGATAATCAATAGCGCCCCACCAATCAAAACACTCCAAAGCAACGCGGCCCAACCAGGCGTAGCGGCCACTTTCGTACTCGTAAAGAGCGCTAGGCACATGAGTAGCCAAATAGCAGCAACCCAACCATTCATCCAATTTAACGCCCGATTCCGGGCTTGCCGGTAAACCGCAAGCCGCGCGACGGCGTCATCGCTGACAACCCGGTGCGTCTTAGGCGTATTCGCATAACTCACCGCGATGGCGGTTCCTTTCACTGGAACGGTTGCCACCGGTTTAAAATCCGCGGCCATCGCTTCCAGGGTCGTAGTTGGTAAGTATTCGCTGACGACGGCCCGTGGCGTGGTCGCTCGTTGAAAGTGATACGTCCACCCCGTCACGGCCGTTAACTGGTAGCCCCGGTCGGCTTGCCGATTGAGCCACCGTTGCTCACGGTCGGAGCCCTTTAAGAAAAAGTGCGTTTTATGCATCCGATTCCCTCCATATGATATGCCTCGTTTAGCTACAACTTGAAACCTAATTATATGCGGATTGGTCTAATTAGCAATTAAACGCAAATTGTAATTTGTTCGCGTAACAAACTTGCCATTTCTAACCTCGCTTCCCGCATACGTTGGCATCCCTTTCATAACCATTACGAATTGGTCTAGGTCTAGTTCGCCGGCACCGATCGTTACCGTTGATTAACTTTTTAATATTTATTCACAAATAACGCTAATCATGATAGTATCAAAATGATGTTATCGCTAACACAATGATCATTCGGCCCGTGGACTACACGGGCCCCTCAGCGGAATTAACCAGCGTGGGTGCGTTTTCTAACTAGGTGACAAGTCAACCGACACTCGGCGCCATCCGCAACGAATCCGAACCGATTCCAACCACGATAGCATTGCCGCACCAGCTTCTTGGGGGTTGCGGTTAACGCGTCTTTATTAATACTACGAAAGGAACTATACAATCCCGTTAAATGCGTTCCCATTTTGTCACCGATTGTATAAAAAATAGCTATGCCAGCCGAATACATCATGGCCATCGACGAAGGAACCACCAGTACCCGGGCCATTATTTTTAATCACGCCGGCGAAAAGGTCGCCGACTCCCAACGGGAATTTCCACAATACTTTCCACAGCCGGGCTGGGTCGAACACAACGCCAATGAAATTTGGAACGCCGTGTCCTCGACCATCGCTAACGTTTTAATCGAATCGGGCGTTTTTCCAAACCAAATCAAAGCCATTGGGATCACCAACCAACGGGAAACCACGGTCGTTTGGGATAAAGAAACTGGGCTTCCCATCTACAACGCCATCGTGTGGCAATCACGCCAAACCGCCCCCCTCGCAGAACAGCTTGTTGCCGATGGTTACGGCGATTTAATTCACCGGCACACCGGACTAGTGACCGACGCCTACTTTTCAGCGACGAAGATTCGCTGGATCTTAGACCACGTTCCGGGGGCTCAGGAACGCGCCGAACGCGGTGAGCTCCTCTTTGGAACGATTGATACGTGGCTCGTTTGGAAGCTGACCGGTGGATTGACCCACGTCACGGATTATACGAACGCCAGCCGGACAATGTTGTTTAACATTCATAAACTTCAGTGGGACCAAGCCATTTTGGATTTACTGCACATTCCAATGGCGATGCTCCCAGAAGTTCGTTCCAACTCCGAAGTCTACGGCACCACCAAGGACTACCTGTTCTATGGGAGTCAGGTGCCAATCAGTGGGATGGCGGGTGATCAGCAGGCCGCCCTCTTTGGCCAAATGGCCTTTGACCCTGGGATGGTCAAAAACACGTACGGCACCGGGGCCTTTACCGTTATGAACCTCGGCGAAGAACCTCAGCTTTCGGACCACAACTTGTTAACGACGATTGCATACGGTCTCAATGGTCACGTCAGTTACGCCCTAGAAGGGTCAATTTTCGTGGCCGGTTCAGCGATTCAGTGGCTCCGCGATGGGATGCAACTGGTTGAAACCGCTCCCGAGTCAGAAAATCTAGCCCGGCAGTCACACAACCACAATGAAATTTACGTCGTTCCGGCCTTTACCGGTTTAGGCGCACCCTACTGGGATTCGGACGCCCGTGGCGCAGTCTTCGGACTGACCCGCGGTTCCACGCGGGCGGACTTCGTTAAGGCAACGCTCCAATCGCTGGCTTACCAATCCCGGGACGTCATCGATACGATGAAACGCGACGCCCACATCGCCATGCCAACCTTAATGGTTGATGGCGGGGCGACCCGCAACGACTGGTTAATGCAGTTTCAAGCCGATATTTCAGACGTTGAGATCATTCGTGCGGCCGACCTCGAAACCACCGCGCTAGGTGCCGCTTTCTTAGCGGGACTCGCCGTTGGCTACTGGCAAGACCTCGACGAACTTAAAAGTATTCACCAAACCGGCGACGTTTTCCAACCAAAAATGCCCGCCGCTGAGCGTGCCAACCTCTATGAAGGATGGCAGACGGCTGTCAAAGCTGCCCAACTCTTTAAGCACACTCCCTATCAGGGCTAACAACGTAAAAAAACTGGTACCACCGAATCCTAAAATGGATTCTGGTGATACCAGTTTTTTATCCGACCGTACTATTATTAATCGCTATTCTAGTTATGAGTAGGCGTCGCTTCCGGGAAGAAGCCCTGCCGCCGCGCCACCTTGAAAAAGTCCCGTCGGCGCGCCGCCGACCCTAACGCCTCGTTAGTCATGTGCGCCAAGTGCTCATCCCGCGCGTGACTACTGCGGGCTTGGTAATACGCGTGGAGCCGCTGATCAAAGGCCGTTAATTCCGATTGATAGGTTTGCGGTTCCTGATACGTATTTTTAAATAGAACTGCTGGTAGCCCTAACCGGGGCTTTTTTTCCGGCTGATCAAGCGGATGACCAATTTGTAACCCAAATACTGGTAAGGTCAACTCTGGTAAGCCCAGTAGGTCAATGACCGCCTGCGTATCATTATTGATTGACCCCAAAACGACACTCCCGAGGCCCTGACTTTCAGCCGCCAATAGTAAGGCCGCCGTTACCAGCGTGGCATCCTCAACGCTTCCCAAAAAGCGATCCATTTCACTCAACGCTCGCCGCTGGTCAGCTCCCGGCGCCAACGCTAAGTTGCGGTGCTGGTCCGCTAAAACGATCAGCAAGCGACCGTTAGCCGCGACCGTCGGCATGGTTGTAATCTTCGCCACCGCCGCCCGCTTGGCTGGATCAGTGATTTCAATCAAGCTATACGCCTGGAGATACTGGCTAGTCGGCATTTGTTGCGCCGCTGCCACCAGCGCGTTCAAAGCCGCGTCAGTGACCGCCTGGGTCGAAAACTGCCGCTTCGTCCGGTGCGCCGCTAAGGTTTCAATGACATTCATCAATTAATTATCCTTCCTGTTCTTGTTGCAACTCGACCGCCCACCGCGTTAACTGGGGCAACACGTCGACGTTTAAGTGAAAAATAAGCTGTTGTCCCAATTCATCCAGCTGCACGCTGTGAAACAACGGGAACCGCACCCGCCCGTGTAAGTTGTGAACGGTAATGCTCAGCGTCATCAGTTCGTCTAGCGCGGTCGTCAGCAAAACAAGCGCACTTTGCGGGAAATACTCGCGCCGCAACTGCGGGTCGTCCAACGAACAGCCGGTGGCGCGCTCAACATCCGCCCGTGTCACCAATAAACTTTCCGGGTGCTCCGTAATAATTCGCATCAAAATCGTAACGGTCAGTTGCGATTCAAACGCGTTTCGAAACCGAAAATGGGTTTCAAAATGGTTCTGAATAAATTGTAAGTTGCGCATTCGAATCAAACCACTTCTTTCTTAATCGCCCTAATTCAACGCAGCGTGGTTTACAAAGCTCACAGCCATCACCGCGTCAAAAAAACATCAGCAGAGCTGATGCACTTAACCAATATGGTTTTCCTTTAAAATCAAATTGACCTCTTCTTGCATTTCGGGTGTCTTTTGCCATTCTTCCCAGTGGTCCATCGATTCATCTGGAATTTCAAAATTTTCATTCACGTATTCTTGATACTTAATCACGTGGGTCGAATGCGGAATGTTTAGCTGTAAAATCCGCACCTGGCGAATAAAGCCCCGTTCGGCCGCGAGTTCCGCCCGGCCATTCATCAACATGTTGCCAATTTCCATGTACGTCGTCCCGTCATTGCGGGTAATTTCTTGAATCAAATCTAACACTTCGTGATTTTTCAACGTTGATCCCTCACTTCAAATGTTAGTATAGCGATGCAGCGAAAGCGTGTCAAAAGCTTTGCCACTTTTACGATTGCTTCAAGTGGTGGGTGGCGCTTCGTCCTCGAAACAACCGAAACGTGTTTCAAAAGGCAGTGGGTTCCGCTTAACCACTCTAGGCGCACTATCCAAAGACCGGATAATACGCCTAGAGTCACCTTTCCTTTAAATAGTCGAAACGTGCACTGGCAGGCAGCTGGCTCCGCTTAACCCCGTAAGGCAACCAATCCAAGCCCAGGATTATTCGCCTTACGCCGTTAATGCTCACCAGCTAACCGCCTGCCAGCGCACTCTTGAGAAAATAAAAAAACCACTATCAAAGTGATAGTGGTCGGCATAAGAGAGAAAGAGAATTGATTAGAAGGTAACTAAATACCTTACAAATTAAGGATAAGCGAAATTGTAAGCGTTGTCAATAGTAAGTCAAAATAAATGGATAAATTATTCCGAATAGTCACCACCCACCACTTGCCCGCGCTTGTTACCACTTCACCCTAGCCACACCGACCAAAAAAGCAACGCCGCGACCCCCATTTTCAGGGCGCCACCGCGCTGCTTGCGTTTTAATTCATTTTATTCAATATAATTACCGGCCCGTTTTCGTAACTACTCCCGTTAACGTTCTAGTAGGGTGGAAAATCAAACTCGGATCTTGAACCGTGCTCGTCAACGAATGCCCCGAAATATTAACCAGCATCAGGAACACTACCGCCACGGCAACCAACGTACTAAAAATCCGCGTCCGCCACGGCATCGTTTCCGAAATCACACCGCCATAAAATTCTTTATGCACGTCGCGCGCCACGTTCGGATTATCCGGCTCAGCCTGCTTACGTTCCGCCACGACCTGCTTTTCGTAGGCCTTAATGTCAAACGCCTTCTGCTCTTCCTTCGAATCGTTTTGATACTTTTTCTTATCGTCCTTATTAAGCGCCTTAAACCACTTGATAAACTTACGGTAGTCGCCAACAACTTCCTTAGTCTTACCAATCTGCTTTAAATCACCATACTGGATCCAAGCGACCCGGTCGCACAACTTTTCAATTTGCTTCAAAGAATGACTGACAAACACAATCGTCTTGCCCTCGTCTTTGAACTGCTGGATTTTTTCCACACACTTCTGATAGAACGTGTCATCACCAACTGATAAGGCTTCATCAATAATTAAGATATCCGGATTAATGTGCACCGCAATCGAGAAGCCCAACCGCGACTTCATCCCGGACGAATAACTCTTAACCGGCTGATAAACGAAATCACCAATGTCGGCAAAGGCAATAATGTCGTCCAACATGTCATCAATTTCCTTGTTGGTCATTCCCATCATCAGCGCCTTCAGCCGAATATTTTCCAAACCGGTCAGTTGGCCCCGTAAACCAGAGTTAATGGCAACGATCGACGTGTCCCCGCGAACGTCTACCACCCCGGTCGTCTGTGGAATCACACCCGAAATGATGTTAGAAAGCGTCGACTTACCCGAGCCATTCACCCCAATCAGGCCAAGGGTTTCACCCGGATGAACTTCGAGTGAGATTCCCTTCAATGCCCAAAATTCAGGAATTGGCTGGTTCGAAATGGAGAAAAAAGCCTTTAATTGATCGGACCGCGTTTTGAACAAGTCAAACTCTTTGGTCACATTTTGAACTTTAATTTTATAATCAGCTGTCATTTCAATACTTCCTATATTCTTTGCGATTTATATCTTAATAACGTAGCATAACTAACTGCTATATGGTACAAGACAAGCGGGCAGTTCGTCAAGCATTACCCGGTCGGCTTAAGTGAAAATTAAGCGCGCTACCGTAGCCAGCCAGTCCGCAATCGTTCGCAATCTCTTAACGAATGAAATATACTAAAATTAGAGAGAACTGTTTAGTCGACATAGGAGTGAGCTAAATGAAAATTATTGAGCACCAAGCAAATGGGATCAATTATTACACCTTAGTAAATAATCACCACATGAGCGTCACCATCATGGACTGGGGTGCCACCATCACCGCCATCCGTACCCATGATAAAGATGGCAATTATGAAAACGTTGTCTTAGGTTTTGACCACGGTGAGGACTACCTCAGCAACCGGGCCTTTTTTGGCGCGTCGGTCGTCCGGGTCGCCGGGATTATTAAAAATGCCCGCTGGCGCCAGTACGATTTAACCCAAAACTTTGGTCAACACCACTTAAACGGCGGTAATCAGCCGCAGATTGCGTTTGAGCCCTGGTTTTTAGAACATCAGTTACACACCAAAACTCAGGTGGGTCTCGTTATGCAATACATTACGCTTGACGGCGAAAATGGCTATCCCGGCACGATGACGATTACCGCCGAATTCATTCTCGACGATCACGGGAAACTGACCATCAGTTATACGGGAAAAAGTGACCAGGAAACGCTTTTCAATCCAACTAGCCACAACTATTTCAATTTAAGCGGTAACGCCCAGCGAACGATCAACGATGAATTCCTTAAAATCAACGCTGACGAGTACGCAGCGCTTAACAAGCACGGCCTCCCAACTGGTAAGCTCCCCTGGGTGACCGATTCGCCGTTCGACTTTCGTGAACAGGTAGCCATCGGGCCGCAGATTGCCGCCTTAAAGGGGGGCTTGCGTCACGGATTCGTTTTAAACCAAACGCCCTACCCGCAAGTTGAACTCCTCGATCGTATCAGTGGCCGGAAACTTAGCATCCAGACGAACGCGCCGGCGGTCATCGTTTCCAGTGCGACTAATTATCGTGATGACCGTTACCATTTAAACGGCGGTCAGGCGATGCGCTCGCAACTAGGCCTAAGTATTATGCCGCAGAAGCTCCCCGATGCCATTCACCATAAGGAGTTTGGGAGTATTATCATTCCGGCCAACGTGCCCGTCACTTACCAGACGGCATATCGTTTTTCTAATATTTATGATGTGTAGCGGCAGAGTGCGAAATCAAGCGCAGAGGTCAGCTTGGTTGAGCACGTTTAGAGTGTGCGGGCCAGCGGGTTGGTCTGAGGATTAGCCTAGCTAGTGGTGCGATGCGGTTTATGCATGGTATCGCTGGCGTAGCTAACCGCAGGACCATGCTGGCCCGAACACGTTTCGGCTATATTGCAGTTGAACCATGGTTACACTCGCTGCTGGCGGCAAAATTAACACAAATTGATACAGAACCTCAAAAAGCCAAACGCGGTGATGCTTACGCTCGTAGTATTTTATGCTTTGCCGTTCGTAACATGATCTGCCAGCAAAAAGCGGCTCCCAACCATATCGTTGATTATTATTTCCAGTTAAAAAAGGACCCCATCCCAAACAGGATAAGGTCCTAGTGGTGGCCTGCATGAATAAGACCGTTAAATGCCTCTTAACATGATAAAAACCAACCAATTGGATGATTACTCATACCACGGACTCGAAGTCCAATCAGGTCCATGCCTGATAATTTAATTTTAGCAGTCTCCCACTGATTGATCTTTGCAATTTCAATCAGTGGGAGACCCTGTTTAGTTGACACTCATTTAGCCGCGAGGGCGGTCCTAAAGTGGCTCAGTGGTGTCGTTTGCGTTAGTCGGGGTTGTTTCCCGACTTACCCAAAGACCGAGC
>NZ_BJEA01000021.1 GCF_005405425.1 Lactiplantibacillus modestisalitolerans
ATCGATGCCCGCAGTGTTCCAGCCACCCGGTTACACCCGCTGCTGGCGGCAACCTCAACACCAATTGGTATAGAGCCCTTTTTTTAGACTATTAGTAAAAATTAGAATAACAACTCGTCAAAAATAGAATTGATTTCAACCGAAATTCATCGTACGCTGACCGTATGAACGCAATCAACGCTTACATCGAAAGGAACGGTGCTTCAACATGGCAATTTTAGATTTTCATTCCCGGTGGTTCCAATTAGAAACGGTTTCCTTTAACGGCCAGCCCTTCCAGTACTATGCCGCTAACGACATTTCGTACGTGACTCACCCCGTCGCAGCTATTCAGCGGCTCAACGTCTTTGTACCGACCGCTTACATGCAAGCAAATGGGACCGTCAACGGCTATACGGCCGCGACCGCCCCCATCTTCATGCCAAACACGGTCGGCGGCTACATGCCCGGCCCAGCCGATTCACCGCAAAAATCAGACTGGCCATCCAACGCACGAACGATTATCGGCGCTTTAAAGCGCGGTTACGTTGTGGTTTCCGCCGGACTACGCGGCCGCACAACCACGACTGACGGTCAGGAGGCCGGCCACGCCCCAGCGTTTATCGTTGATCTGAAGGCGGCAATCCGCTACGTTCGGTATAACGCGGCGATTCTCCCCGGTAACGCTGCGCGCATTATCACCAACGGTACCAGTGCCGGGGGCGCAACGGCGGCCTTGGCGGGAGCGGCAGGTAACGTTCAAGATTACGAACCGTTCTTAAAAGCAATCGGGGCCGCCGATGTCCCGGACGACGTTTACGCCGTTTCCGCGTACTGCCCCATCCACAACTTAGCGCACGCCGACATGGCCTACGAATGGCAATTTAACGGCATTAATGACTGGCATCGTTTCCGAATTACGCCGCTCGCGGTTGGCCAGCGACCTAAAATGACCCCGATTACCGGGAACCTGAGCACCGCGCAGCAAGCCGCCTCAACGGCCTTAAAAAGCCAGTTTATTGCTTATTTGAACGACTTACACCTCACCGGCCCAGCCGGAAAACCACTGACCCTAGACGCAACCGGCAAGGGGGCGTTTGCCGATGAAATTGCGCGGCTCATTCAGCAATCCGCTCAACGCGCCTATGACCAAGGCGTTGACGTCCATAAATACGCGGGCATTCAAACCATGGCCGGCAGCGTAACCGCCGTCGACCTCCCCAGCTACGTCCGCTCACTGACCCGAATGAAGGCCGTTCCCGCGTTTGATACCTTTGACTTGAGTAGTCCCGAAAACAACCTCTTTGGCGATGAAACCGTCCCAGCCAAACACTTTACCGCGTTTAGCCAGGCCCACGATACCGCCAACGGTACCCAGGCCGCTGACCACCTCGTCGCGTTGACCGACCCAGTTAGTCAGCTACAAGCAGCCCAAGCGACCGTCGCGCCATATTGGCGTATTCGACACGGTGCGGCCGACCGGGATACCAGTTTTGCCATTCCACTTATTTTGGCAAGCTTGTTACGGCAGCAGGGCCGCAGCGTGGACTTCGCCCTGCCGTGGGACACGCCCCATAGCGGTGACTACGACCTAAACGACTTATTTGATTGGATCGATCGGGTGGTCGCTCGGTAAAGGCTAATCCTTGTTCGACGAGCTTACCCACTTATTCTGGCACGCATAATAAATTTTTAAAACTCAACTGGGTTAGCAGATTAACACCGTAGATCATCGAATCTAAAATAGACCTGATTCTGTTCGGAATCAGGTCTATTTTAGATGACTTTAATGAATAGCCGAAACGTGCTCGGCCCAGCTGACCCCTGCGCTTGCTACGCTAAGGCGCCATCGCCAAGCCCAGGCGACAACGCCTTAGCTAGGCAATGCTCGAGGTCAACCCGCTGGCCCTCACACTCTACCCTTTAACACAAACCGTGGCTTCTCCGCCACCAACTGGGCGTACAACTCCTGCGTCGGATCAGGATCAAACGGGCCCAAATCCACCAAAATTTCACCCGCATCAGTAACCTCGTAACCCTGATAGCGGTCAAACAGGACGTGGTACATGGTCTGCGCCGGCTTCATCCGTTCGTCGACCTGCGCGGCGGCCGCCTTCAACGTATAACCCGTCTGCAACAAGTTACTCATCGCAGCCGCCTTCAAAACCATCCGCATCGTATAAATACGAGCGCGCCCCGGCTCGTCCTCATTTTTCGGGATAATGTAGCCCTTCTTCTGCCAATAACGTAACTGACGGGGCGAAACTCCCGTCATGCGGCTTAGCTCACTAATGCCAATTGTCAGCTGGCCCTTATGAAACATGTCGCGAAAATCTGATTTTACGCCGTCAGCCATCCCGCGGCCCCCTTCCAAAAAATCTTGCTAATGTTGATTATAGCATGCTTTATCCGTGCGGCGCTGGCGCGGGGGCCGATTTTTATTGCTTCGCTAATTCAGCCTTCAAAAATGCTGGCAACGCTTGGGCGGGCCGCCCCATGATGCGTTCAAAATCTGCACTAACCGGGGATAATAGGCCTAAGGCGCCCCCAGCGTACATCGACGCTAACATGTGACCTTCGTGGTG
This sequence comes from Lactiplantibacillus modestisalitolerans, assembly GCF_005405425.1. Lineage (GTDB taxonomy): Bacteria > Bacillota > Bacilli > Lactobacillales > Lactobacillaceae > Lactiplantibacillus > Lactiplantibacillus modestisalitolerans. Next base: position 2,565 of record NZ_BJEA01000021.1, read on the forward strand.
CTGGTCATACAGCGCCGCAAACTGAGCCGAACTGACCGGTTGATACCCAATTTGCGTCCCACTGACCGCACTTAAGACGGCTGCCAATTCGGGCATCGTGTAGGCCTGTGGTTGCGTTAAGGTGTAGCGGGCACCGCGTTTTAACAAACTGGGGGTGGTAGCGACCTGCGCAAACGCTTCGGCACTGTCGGCTTGGGAAATAAAACTCAGCGCCTGATCACCCATTGGGTAAATGACGTTTTGGCGTTCCACCAATTCGGGCAAGTACGGTACCAGCGGATCAGCGTACAGTGCATTACGAATAATTGTATAGTTAATATTAGTTGCCGCTAGCCGACGCGGGACGTAGCCGTAAAAGGCTGACAATGCAAACGGATTGTTAACCTGATCCGCAATGAAGCCCATCACTAATAAGTGTCGAACGTCGGCCTGTTCCACCGCCGTCAGAACGTTTTCAAATTCTTGGACCCGCGAAAAACTATCGTGACTTTTGCTGGGAATGTAAATAAAAACGTCGCTCCCTTGTAACACTGGTACTAAGGTTTGTGGTTGCTGGTAATCAATGGCTGCGACAGCCATCCCTTGGGCTTGTAAGTCCGCAGCCTTACTGAGGGTGTGCACCCCAAGTTGAATGTCCGTGGAGGCAACGCGCCGTTGCATGGCTTGGACAATCTGCCGGCCAAGGTGCCCGGTGGCTCCCGTAATCGTGTATTTCATACTAATTCGCGCCTTTCCTGTAACTTTAATAGTTACATTTAAACAAATTTGGTGAACTTTGTCAAGGAAAGGCAAGAGTGTGGAGGGTCGGCGGGTTGATGCCGAGCATTACCTAGCTAAGGGCATGATGCCGGGTTTTGGCATTGTGCGCTTGGCGTAGTAAGCGCAGGCGTCAGCTGACCCGGAACACGTTTCGGCTATATAGCAGTGAGAAACCATGCCGAGCATTGCCTAGCTAAGGCGTTGTCGCCCGGGCTTGGCGATGGCGCGTTAGCGTAGCAAGCACAGGGGGCAGCTGGGTCGAACACGTTTCGGCCATATAGCAGCCAACCGGTTACACCCGCTGCTGGCGGCATATCCACACCAATTGGTACCGAACCATAAAAATAAGGTCGCGACATCAATCACGACCTTGTTTTGCTTACTTTTATATTTCCGTTGACGCCACCCGTTCTTCACCCAAATGTTTTTTTGCGGGCGCGGTTTTAACATTTTGGACGTCCGCGTCGGTGAAGCCAAAAGCGTACGTCAGGCTAAAGGAAACGATCACCGTGATGAGCGAGGCAATCAGGAACCCCCAAAGACTGAAATCAACGCCCTGGGGATTGATGAAGGACGTCACCCCAATCAGCGATCCGGCGAAGCCCCACATGTTGACCTGCATTAGTCCAGTCAAAAAGCCGCCAACCGCACCCCCAACACTAGCCGTCGCAAAGGCCCGGCCGTACTTCAAGTTAATCCCGTACATCGCGGGCTCGGTTACTCCGCAAAACGCCGAGATCGTCGCGGGCCAGGCAAGTTCCTTAACACTAGCGACCTTGGACTTCAACGCAATCGCCAGTACCGCGCCCCCCTGAGCAACCATCGTTGCGGAGACAATCGCATTGAGGTAGCTATGCCCATTCGTGGTAATGTCGTTGACCACGATTGGAATGATCGCCCAGTGGAGGCCGAAAATGACAAGAACCTGGTAAAAGCCACCAATCAGGAGCCCTGAAATGGCCGGGCTTAATTGGTAAATGCCAACAATTCCAGCGGCCAACGCACCAGAAAGGGCCGTAATTACGGGTCCGAGCACGAGTAAAATCGCACCGGCGATTAAAACAACTTCAATTAGCGGCACAAAAATCATCCGTAAGACCGTCGGAATGACCCGTTTCAACCATGGTTCTAACTTGCTGGCGAGCCAAGCACCGGCAATCATCGGAAAAATCGAGTACGTATACGCCGCAACGTGAACGGGGAGTCCAAAGAAGTCGGCGTTAATCGCCATTCCTAATAAATGGCCGGTCACCTTGCCGCCACTGGCTAGACTGACAATGGCGGGGTACGTCAACACCCCGCCAACGATACCCATGATGACCGGATCGGCCCCCAGTTTCTTGGCGGCGGTGAAGCCGACAAAAATTGGCAGGAAGTAAAAGACCGAGTCGCCCATCGCGTTGATAATCACGTAAGTTGGCGCACTGGCGGAAACGACTTTAAAGGTTGTCAGGAGGGCGAGCACCCCCTTCAAGATTCCGGAAGCCGCTAACAGTCCAATTACCGGAATCATCGAACCGGTAATAACCCCAATCAAACTACTGAAAGCCTGCTTCACCTTTTGTAGCGGTGACAATTTTTGCCAGGCTGCTTTCCGCGCTTCCTTAGCGACTGCGGTTTCAGTAGCTTCCTCATCACCAAAACCCGGTCCAAGTTGCGCAATAATCGCGTCATAAACGTCATTAACCGCGGGCCCAATGACAACCTGGTACTGGCCGCCCGCCTTAGCCACGTCAATGACCCCGTCTAAATTTTGAATAATAGTGTCGTTAGCTTGCTGTTCATCCTTCAGATAAAAGCGCACCCGGGTAATGCAGTGGATCACGCTCTTAATGTTAACCGCCCCGCCAACTTGCTCAATAATCTGCGCGGCAAGCTGGGCGTAACGGTCACCCGTGCGGACACTGGCATTTGCAGTTGAACTTATTTCAGTAGCTAACTGGATAGCCGGCTCATTGGCCGCTTGTTCTTTATTCATCAACGTCGCTAGTGCCCCAACGACCCCCGCACGAACTGGACCAACTTGCGGTTCAAACTGAGTTAGCGTATCGGCCGAATTCGTAACCGCCAAAATGACCGTGGGCGCCTTCCCCGCCGCCTGAATCGCCGCTAAGTCCATCGTGGCAATGGCCCCTCCGGCCGTGACGTGGTCCCCAACTTGCACGCTGACGGTAAACGGTGGGTTAGCGGCCAGTTCGACCGTATCAATGCCCAAATGGACAAGTACTTCTAGGCCGGTGTCCGCCTTAAAACCAATGGCGTGCAAACTTGCTGCAACCATTGTCACTTGGCCGCTCACCGGTGCAACCACTTGTTCTGCTTCCGGTTCAATACCAAACCCTTGCCCCATCATCCCCTGTGAAAAAATGGGGTCGGCCACCGCCGTTAACTCGCAAAGTTGCCCAGCAACTGGCGTCAATAATTGTACTTGCGTCATCACTCTACCTCCTTTGATGGTTTGTTTATTCGACGTACGCCGTGGTCAACACGCGTCTCATAAACCGCTTTCATTACTTTGGTGCACCCATCATACCGGCAAGTAAAATTAACGGTCAATTATCTTCACCGCTTCTATCCGTTGGTTCGCTTAACGGCTAACTTAAAACATTAGTTCAACAAACGATCAAAGCCTGGCTGCTAATTTAGAAACTGACATGGGATCAGTTAATCAGTGCCCGAAAAAAAGGCTTGAGTCCCGTAAATAACGGAATTCAAGCCTTAACTATTTTAATTAAATTAATCGTCCTTAACAGTACTCCGCTTAACCGCGAGCACAATATCAGCCGGGTGGTTAGCGGGCTTGACCTTCTCTTCAAAGTTTAGCTCCGCATCCTTAAAGAGCGCTTGAATCTCAGTATTAACCAACGCCAAGTCGCGTGAGTCCCCAGACTGTTGCCGGATATAAACCACGTACTGATCATCTAACTCTTCCAAATCGTATTCCACGTCCTCATCGTTTAAGATGACGTAGATTAACTTCCGTTCCTTATCCACTGCAAAACAACTCCTTATTCCTAGTTTAATCGTGCAATGAGCGTTGACCTTGGCTGGAAGCGTCCATTGTTACCAGTCCAATGACTTACTTTTAGTATACCGCAACTTGTCAAAAGTAACGGGCGCGTTTCCCTGAATTCTCACAAAAAGTCTCGCGGTTGGCTGCCAATTATTTGGTTCACTTACCTTAACAGGTTGCAAAATCGGGCGCGCTTTATTAACTTTTTTCAAAAGCCAGTGTTTGCAAGCCACCGCGGTCAAAAGAGTCTGGTATACTTACTGTTAGAGAAAATGATCGGGGGGTTCACCGTGTATTATCGTGGCGAAGTATTAGATTTTTTGAATATGTTACTCACAAACGACACCGCGCCATTAATGCGGCTGCGGCTCGTTTTTTCCAGTAAAGTTGACGTTGAGCGTCTTAAAGCCGCCGTCCTCGCTTCGGCCCAAATCGTCCCCGAAATTTTTGGTCACTACCAATCGGAACATAACCGCTTTGAAGTGACCGAACAACAAGTTAACGCCATCGTCCACGAGGTCCAAAGTCCGTACAGTCCTGAAAATACGGATTTTGACTTTACCACGGCCCCGCAACTCCAACTGTTCGTGGTCCATCACGATGGTTACGACGTCTTGCAGGCGTTCATGAGCCGGCTACTCGCTGACAGCGTTGGCTTTAAAGAATACCTTTATTTATTAGTACAAGCTTATAATTACGACGACCTGAGCGGCTACCGCAACGAACGGCGCTTACGGCCAGTCATTACGCAGCTTCAACGCCAGTTTACCCGCCCCCGGCCACACGGTGAGCTCGTGACCACGGCCGTCAAGTTGCCGAAATATACCGGTATTAGTTTACGCCACGGCGGGCACGTCATGTTGAGCAGTAGTCAGTTTAGCCGGGTGCGGCGAGCCGCTAAAGCGCAGAACGTTGGGATTAGTGAGGTGCTACTCGCCGCATACGCCAAGGCGTTACAAGTCCTGACCCGGCACACGACGATTACGCTTCCATGCCCGGTTGACTTTCGTCAGTTTACGGCCACGGCCGAGCAAACTACGCGAATTGCCAACTTAACGGGAACGGTCTTTTTAACCATTAAAGTCGACGCGGATGCCAATTTTAACGACCTCGTTCAGCAGGTCCACACGTTACTCGACAAAGAACGTTCCCGGGCGGCCTTTTTATACCGGCTCACCAATTTACAAAAAATGAACCACACGCTCCCAATTAGCCTGATGCGCAAATTCACTCAACGTTGGTTGGCACAGCGTCCATTAACTTACACGAATTTTGGCACGATTGATCAGCAACGCTTGAAGTTTCACGGCATTACCGTGGTTAACTGCGTCTTTTCGGGGGCCTTTCAAATTACACCGCGAATGGAATTAGCTGCTAGTACCTTTGCAGGTACCTGTACATTAAGCTTTAATAGCCTTGGTTCCGAACGTGACTATCAACTAGCCATGAAAATTTTAGAAAATATTCAGGCGCAATTATTACTGTGGGCACAAACTCAAAAGAATGCGTCGGCCAAGCCTAACAATAATTAATCTAAAACGTCCGCTTAACAAATCTAAGCGGACGTTTTTATTGCCGATTTAATTTTAAGACTCAACTTGACTGACCGCCACGCAAGGCGTTGGCATTACGCTCCACTGACAGTCCGTGGGCACTGTCGTCCCGTAATTCCTAAAGCTTAATCGTTGGGTCGCCTGCGAGCCAGACTGATCCGGCTCACTCACCGTTAAGCCAACCTGAATGGCGGTAACCGGTTGAAAAGCCGTCCCAACCAGGTTATTTAACAAGCCGTCATAAAGTCGCCAAACCGCACCCTCAGTGAGTTGCCAACCAGTTGTTTGCTGATCGACCGGTAACGCAAACGTTAAGCGGACCGCGTTTGCCTGAATGGTGACTGCGGTCGGACTAACTGGTAACGCCCGCACTGCCCGTCGCAACGCGGCTAATTGTCGCTGCGGCGCCACCGCCGCACAAACGACCGTAAATTGCGGAAACCAGTTAAGCGGCCGCTGCGTTGCAAGCCGCTGTTGTGCTCGCAATGTATTTATTGCAGTTGTGACCGCCGCTAATCCGAGGCGGTAATACTGTTCATACTGCGCTCGTTCCGTTGGTAACGCTGGTACAATTTTTGCTCGCATGCAATCACCTTCCATTGTAGTTGTTGGAACCCTTAACAACTCTAAGTGTAGTCGGGATAGACGCAACAATAAATAACTCAGAGCCAATTCATTACTTAATTTTGTCAATGGTCGCCTTTAGTAACGTTTTTAAATTGGAATCCTTCTAAAAAGTGTGGTTTAATAAGGGTGAATCTTAACAAAGGAGGAACCGCGCCGTGGCAGAAGATATGTTAACACAAGCCTTAAAGCAACTTAAGGACCATAGAATTCGAGTAACGCCGCAACGACAAATCATTTTGACGTACCTTGTTACCCATCATAACCACCCATCGGTTGAAACCATCTATCAGGCACTCGCAGCACAACTGCCAAATTTAAGTCTGGCGACGGTTTATAACACTTTAAAACTATTTGTTGATCTTGGAATCGTGATTGAACTGCAAAACGGCGACGCCGGTACGCACTACGACTTCTTTGGTCGGCCCCACTACCACGTTGTCTGTGAAAATTGCGGTAAAATCACCGACGTTTTTGAACCCGATCTTCGCAGCGTCGAAACCAAGGCTGCCGAGCTATCCGGTTACCTTGTAACTGGTCACAATATGGAAGTTTACGGATTGTGCCCTGACTGTCAAAAACTTTTACACGTCACCGAAACGAGCGACCTGCGTCGCTTAAACCTATCGCACGCTGAATCCTAAGCATATCTGGTTGAAGTTGCGCTTGAAACCAATTACTTAGCTAGTTATTCAAATCCATTTTAAAACGCGCCTTTCAGCAACTCGTTGGAAGGCGCGTTTTAATCCGTTGGCGGCTGGGCAGCGTTCGCCCCGTAATCGATTCAAACATTCAAATCAGCGTTTTGACATTTGCCTAACGATGCTGCCCGAACGCAAAGTAGAGCCACGGACCAATCGGTTGTACGAAGGCGAGCAACAGCCAACCGAGTTTATGACCACGCCGAAATTGCTTTGCCCGTAAAACATCCGTTACGGCAATCGCCGTAGCAGTCGTTTCAAAGGCGACCACTGGGAGTAACCGTTGTCGTTGCTGCTTGGTCATTTTTCGTTGGTGTTTCATCTAATCAGCCCCTATTTTATTATGATTAGTTTTATTATACCGGGCCATTAGTGTAAGCGCCACCAATATCAATAACCGACCGGGCGTTGCGTCAAAAACTTGACGTTAGCGGCAAAACTTTCATCAATAATCGTCGGTCGGTACAACAGCGGCCGCTGGGTAACGGCAACCTGACCGTGGTCAATCGTAATAATTTGATAACTGCTACTCTCATAAAGGTAGTGGTGATGGGGCAGCGCACAATCGACCGTATAGGCCGCCGAGCCCGCCACCGCGTTTAGAACCCGATCACCCACGACGTAATTCAGCGGAAAGTGAAGGTGGCCCGTAAAGACCCCACCAATGTTATGACCCCGCAAAACCGATAGTAACGCCGGGGTATTCTGCAAGATCGTGTACCGTAAATTAGTTAAGGCCGGGCCATCTAGGGGGTGGTGTAAGAAAATGAACGCGCGCTTAGTCGGCGCCTGGCGCAGACGTTTTCCTAACCACTGGAGCTGACTAATATCCAACCAGCCGGCTTCGTAACCGGTCACTTTAGAATCTAAAAAATAAAAATCATTATTACCAATCCGCATCCGATTTGCATAGTGCGGTCCGGGGTTAGCCGGTAAATACCCCTCATAAAACGCTTTGCGGCTATCATGGTTGCCTAAAATGACCCGGACGTGACAGTTAAAAGTCAACTTCATCGTTCGAACCAGGGCATGTAGTCGCTGATAGTCATCCGCAGTCCCCGCCTGAATTAAATCGCCGCTTAACACAATCAGATCTGGCTCATAAGGTAATTGGCGCATATCCGCAATAATATTGGCTAATTTCGCCCACGGATCAAGTTGTTGATGGTGAACTGGTACCTGTCCGTGCGGCGTCAAATGTAGGTCAGAAATCTGAACAACGTGTAAACACTGCATTCGAATCACTTCTCTAACTTGTATTCACCAAATGGCTGACTTTAATATAACGAATCAACGTAAATTTTTAAGTGCCAATTTGATAAAGGAATTGTAAAGATTCCGTTGCGCTTATTCCAGTGCGCCCTTAGCTATCCGTCATCCCTAAAAACCGGTATAATATGACTTAAACGTAACGTTTATTAATGGCTTAAGTGAGGTCTTATCAGTGAAAAACATTTTTAACGGCCCGCGGGTGTACCTGAGCGTTCCGCAGCCCGAGGACTTTGACGAAATTAGTGATTGGTACGCGGACGGAGACTTCGTGCGTAAAATGGATACGAGTATCGCCCGGCCCCTTTCCGGTGAAGATTTGGAACGAACCTATCGCAATTTAGACCGGGATACTGAAATTTACTTGCACGTTCGAACCATCGCCGAAGATCGCCTAATTGGCTTCGTCACCCTCTACAATATCGAGTGGCAAAATCAACTCGCCCAACTCGCTCTCGCTATCGGTGATCCCGACGACCGCGGTCAAGGCTACGGCACCGAAGCGCTTAATTTAATGCTCAACTACGGTTTCAACGAATTAAACCTCTTCAAGGTCTGTTTGGACGTCATCGCAACAAACCAGGCAGCCATCGCAGTTTACCAAAATAGTGGCTTCGAATTTGAGGGGACGAACAGGCTTGCCGTCAAGCGTGACGGGCACCGGATTGATTTGCATCACATGGCCTTATTTGCCGAAAATTTCCAACCACGGATTAATTTAAAGTAATTAATCAGCTCAATTAGTTGCAGACGGTAGCGTTTGCAATTATAATAGTCGCAGATTGATAGTCAGTGACCAACTAGCTGTCAGTCCTTAATATTCTTTAGTTTTAGATTATTGGTAGCGTTGCTGCCATAACGTCTGCTAATAGTCGATTCATTCATAGACTCCCCCAAGTCCTATGAATGGGGTTCATCAAAGCCCCCACTTTGATGTTTCCTACTCCTTGACCACTGCATCCTTCGATGTGGTGGCTTTTTTATTGAAAAATAAAAAACCGCCCCCAACGAAGGGCCGGTTACTAGTAGTTTCTGTTGGTTCCGGCAGTTACCCACTACCGTTAATCAGATGAAGCCGCCGCGGCTCGGCGTGCTAACCACCATTCCTTAACTTGAATCAATAGCCAGGCCATCCCCGCGGTAAATAGTAACAACATCAAGGTTGAGACCATCACGACCAGCACAATCTGGATTCCCTCCGCCTTCAAAACATCCAGCTTAGTCACCAGGGCAATTCCCGACGGAATAAAAACGAGGCTCATAATTTGTACAAAGAAATTACTCACACCAGCCACGTGCTCCAGCTTGACCACCTTAAACGTCAGTAATAAGTACAGTAAAATCATGCCAATCAGGGCCGTTGGTAACGGAAAAGTTGGCCAGACCAAGCTAGCTAACTTAGAAATCAAGCTACTAATCAATAAAATAACGGCATAAATCATAATTTGTTTGATAAATAAACTTTTTTTCATTCGCAAACTCCTATCCTAACCCCACGAACTGGGCAAACCCGGGCACCATAAAGTTCACTAAAATTCCCGCCACGACGAAGGCGATTGCGCCGGTTGCCCCCGCCGCCTCGCTAACTTCAATCGCTTTAGTTGCGCCGACCGCATTGCCGGCAATTCCAAACCCCAGGCCCGCGCCTAACGGATTTTTATGCAATTTGAACCACCGAATAAAGTGGTCACCTAACGCGTAAATGAGCACGGAATTTAAAATAACGGCAAAGGCTGCGATGGCTTGATCGCCACCAACCGACTCCGCTACGGGAAGCGCAATTGCCGTCGTTGCGGCTTGCACTAACATCGCGCCGAGGGCTTCGTCCGTCAAACCAAGTAACTGGGAAATTCCATAAATTCCGAATAATGATAATAATAGGCCAAAGAAGAGCGCAATTAGGATAACGTCCCAATGCTTTTTGAAAATATCATTGCGCTTATATAAGGGCACCGCGAACGAAACCGTCGCAGGGGCGACGAACCAGAATAACCAATCGCCGCCAACCTGATATGCTTCGTAAACTTGCTGGACGGGTGCGCGTAAGATTGACGCGATTAATACCAATAAACCAATCCCGAGCAGCATTCCAAAAAATAAGGGCTGGAATAATACGAAGCGATTCGTTTTGTGATATAAATACTCGCCAATCCCATAAACGATGACGGAAAGGCCGATTCCGAAAAATGGATTGTTGAGAAGAAAATTCACTAAGGTTCCTACTTTCTATGGTTGAAAAAAGCGACAAAAAAGGCGCCCCATCCGGGTCTAGTCATCATTTACATGGTGGTTAGGCTCAGAACAGTGCGCCAACACGGCTCTAAAAATTATTACTAAATAATTATATCATACAAAAGTTTTAATTAATAGTTAGTTGTTTATTATTTTTTTAATCAACCGTATAAAACATTAACGCGTAGGCGCCAACCCCGGTATGGGTCGCAATGATTGGGCTGGTCCGCGCCACTAAGAGATCGGCCTGTGGGCAGACTTTTTGCATTAACGTTTCGGGGGCGCTTGCAACGCTTTCGTCGCCCACGTAGGAAATTCCGGCCGCCTCAACGCGGGTCGCATCTTGTAATTGGGCTAAAATTTGGGATTGCGCTTTGATCAGGGCCTTTTTCCCGCGACCGCGGGTGTAAAACTTAAGCTTGCCATCCGCAAGCTCAAAAACAAATTTTAGCTTGATCAAATTTGTGACCATCCCAGCAACCTTCGGGACCCGACCACCCTTCACCAAATTATCCAGGGTGTCGACAAACAGGTAGGTCTTCGTGTGCGCCCGAATAACGTTAATTTTCGCCAAGATTGAATCGAGGTCGGCACCACCGTGGGCCATCCGGGCGGCGGTCAGAACTTGAAAGGCCAGTCCACGATCGGCCGCGTGGGTATCCACGACGGTCACGTTACCGTCCGTCAGTTTAGCCGCTTGGCGGGCAGCGTTAACGGTTCCGCTGAGCGTCTCTGTTAGGTGGAGGGACAACACGGTGCTCCCATCGGCGGTCAACTGATCATATAGTTGAACAAAGTCCCCGATTGGTGGTTGGCTAGTGGTTGGCAGCACCGGACTGGTCGCCATTTGTTGATCAAAGGCGGCGGGGTCGACGGTGTTGTCGGCAATCAGGTCGCCGCCGAAGCCAACGAGCAACGGGACTACGTGAATGTCATACTGGGCTAATTCAGCTGCGGTCAGCTGAACGGAAGAGTCGGTGACGATTTTAATTGTCATGGTAAAACCACGCTTTCTGTTATTTTGAGGGTAATTATAGCACGGTCCCAAAATAGGAAGGCAGAAAGCGCGGAGGACCGCTGTTTGGGCGTATTCAGATGAGGAGGAGTCGGAAGAGGTTGTTATAAAGTTTATAAGAAGAGCTAAAGAGTGTTCGGGCCGACGGGTTGGTATTGAGCATTGCCTAGCTAAGGCGTTATCGCCCGGGTTTGGCGATGGCGACTTAGCGTAGCAAGCACAGATACCAGTCGGCTTGAGCACGTTTCGGCTAGCTCGCAAAGAAGTGCCTAGTACTGAGCGCTACCTAGCTTAGGGCATGATGCCGGGTTTGGGCATTGTGTCCTTAGCGTAGTAGGCGCAGGCGTCAGCCGACCTGGAGCACGTTTCGGCTAGCTCGCAAAGAAGCGCCTGAAGTCTATCCTTATCCCCTTAGCCCAGCAACCGCAACACCAATCAACCGTCCGCCACCACTTCGTTACACTAAAACCTAATTTCTACAATAATTCAAGCACACTTTCTTCACCGGGACCGCCTATACTATGGTCATCGTCGTTAAGGAACTCCCCTTTCCATAACGCACCCATTCATCCTCCCCAAAGGATCGAATATCCCTAACTCCCCCTTTCCACCACATGTCCATGTGGTGGTTTTTTGTCGGGTTAATCACCAAAAACGAGGCCGCCAATTAACGCGCAGTCTCGTCATTCAAATCTATTTCATTTTTTCTAAATCCTTAGGATCAATGAAGAACGTCACCGCGCCCGTTTGCAAATCAACGTGCGCCTTAACTTCGACCCCCTTCGGAAAAACAAAGCCCTTACCAGTATTCAACTTCAACGGTATTTCCCCATAAGTCTGTGTCCGATAGACCTTTTCCATTGTACTAAACCCCTAACTTTGAGTGCGTTTGTTCGGTCAACGTCTAAAGTATAGCGGCTTGCCAAATTCCGAGCCACTAAACCGTCAGTCAAATTGAATCAACTAGTGGGCAAACGCCCGCTTATCTGCTAAAATACGGCTTAACATCAACTCTTGAGGAGGGGCTAACTTGTTCTATCCATTTTTTGATCCAACCTATATTCTTGTCATTATCGGGCTTGTCATTTCAATGGCAGCCTCCGCGTACGTTAACCACACGTTTCGGCGTTATGATCAGTACCGCAGCCGCACAAACACGTCGGGGACTGACGCAGCCCGCTTTATTTTGAGTCAGTCCGGCATTAATAACGTCGGCGTTCAAAAAATTAGCGGAGATCTAACCGATAACTATAACGGTCAAACTAAAATTTTAAGCTTATCCGAAGCGACCGCAGATTCTACGTCGGTTGCCGCAATCGGTGTGGCGGCCCACGAGTGCGGGCACGCCGTTCAAGACCACCTCAACTATTGGCCAATGCGGCTCCGAACCGCACTCGTACCAGCGGCCAACTTAGGGTCAACGTTATCGTTCCCAATCATTATCGTCGGCGTCTTACTGAGTTTTAACCAAACGCTGATTTATATCGGGATTTTCTTGTTTTCACTCGCCTTATTATTCCAACTCGTAACGCTCCCAGTAGAATTCAACGCGTCTCGGCGCGCTTTACGGATTTTATCGGACGGGCAGGTGCTGAGCCGCGATGAAGTGCCGATGGTGCGAAAAGTGTTAACAGCGGCCGCTTTGACCTACGTAGCGGCCACGCTCGCCACCTTCTTACAGCTCCTGCGGTTGATTATTTTATTCGGTGGCAACCGCGATGACAATTAATGAAGCGCTGCTTAACTTTTATTTAGGACTTTTTTCACGACAACGGAACGGTTCGTTCACAAATTCTTCATACCAGCTCGGTATGATAGCATCATAGCAATTGAGGTTTTCTCGATTGACTATAACACAACCTAAAATTTTTTCATTTACTCCTCCAAAGTAATGAAATTCATAGTTGGCACGCGATTCCCCGTTGCGTGCTAACCCTACTCCTTTTTCCACCGTATTCCCCGATACGGTGGTTTTATTTTGCCAAGACTTGTATGTAACTGCGATATGATGGTATATTTAATGGCGTGCTTTTAGGAGGTGCGTTTCGCGTGCAAAAATTCATCACGCTACTTGGTGTCGCACTACTAGCCGTAATCGTTGCGGCCTGTCAATCCCAAGCGACGCCACCAGTAACCCAGCCGAACGTCACGCGGGTTGCCAGTACTAAGGCGAGCCAACCAACGCCCAAGGTTTCGCTCACCAACTTTAGTCGCATTCAAGTTGCCATTAAAGCTGAAGACCACGCCAGCAGTATCGAACAAGTGCGGGCCCTCTTTGGTAAGCCCGACCAAATTCAAACGACCACTAATGACGGCCAAACCGTTAAACACTACGTTTGGACTGAGACTGATTCCAGCTTAGCCGGGGCCGACGTTCACGTTTGGCTAATTGACGGGACGGTCGTCGACAAAGCCTACCATCACGCCGAATTTGGGCGCAACCGCGAGTTAACACAGGACGCCCTCACCAAACTCGAAACTGGTAGTACGATTGAAAAGGTGATTGCCCGCTTCGGGCCGCCCAACGCGGTCGCCATGGCCGGCACGGCCCATGACAACACTCAAATCTTAACTTATCGCAACATTCAGGCGCTCCCCCAAACCGAAATTGGTTTCGTCTTTAAGCAAAACCAATTAACGGCGACCCTCAAAAACGGGCAAACGATGAGCTAACCTTACGTTAATATTATTAAACTAACGAACTGGTCACTCTAATACCTTTTTTACCTACATACGACTATACTGTGGTCATGGACGCTAAGCATCGGCTTAGCACCAGAACCCTTTTCATTTACTCCTCCAAAGCGAATGAAAACCAAAACTGACTAGGTTTCGCGCCTAATCAATCGAACGACTCCTTTCGCCCACCGCTTTTTCGGTGGGTTTTTTATTTTCAGAAAAGTTGCATTTTGAAAAACAATGGGCGTATGATTACCGAGTAGAGATTGAGGAGTGATCATGATGAAGAAACACCGCATCCTGGCTGCAATCAGCGCCCCCGTCGCGCTCTTTTCCGCAACCTTACTCGCGAGTGAAAAGTTATATAACTTTGCTTTCAAACGGGTCGACTACGTTCCAGAAACGTCGGCCGACAAGCAAAAGTATGCTGACGCCTACTGGAGTTATGTCGATTGGCTCCACCGCCAACCCGTTGAAAACTGGGAACTAAATCCTGACGACGATCAAAACCACCTCGTCGCCACCTACGTCCCGGCTAAGGGCGCCAGTCAAAAAACCGTCATTATTTCCCACGGTTATAAGGGCGATGGCGAAACCATGGCTAACTACGCCTACATGTTTCACCAAATGGGTTACAATGTTCTGTTACCCGACGACCGCGGTCATGGTCAAAGTGCCGGCAAGTACATCAGCTTTGGCTGGCAAGATCGGCGCGACTACCTCGAATGGATCTCCCGGGTGTTGCAAACCAACGGCCCCCGGACTCAGATTGTTTTGTTCGGTGTTAGCATGGGCGGCGCCACGGTTGAGATGATGAGTGGCGAAGCGCTACCGCCCCAAGTCCAAGCGATCATTGCCGATTGCGGTTACACGAGTATTGAAGAAGAATTGGCCTACCTACTCAAACGCCAGTTCCACCTACCGAAATATCCGTTCGTACCGATTGTTAGTTTCATTAATCGCCACCGGATGGGCTACTTTTTAAGTGACGTCAGTTCCGTAGAACAGTTGCGCAAAAACACCCGGCCGATTTTATTCATTCACGGCGAAAAGGACGTCTACGTCCCGAGCTGGATGTTAAAGAAGAATTACCAAGCTGCTAACGGCCCGAAGCAAATGTGGCAGGTTCCCAACGCCACCCACGCTGAAAGTTTTTGGATCGACCCGGCAACCTATCAAAAACACGTTGAAGCCTTCTTGAAGCAATATTTACCACAAGCATAGCTCAGAACTAAACCGCTAGCTCGGCCCTACTTGGTCAAGCTAGCGGTTCTTTTGTCCCCTTCAATCCACCGGCTGCGTCACCATCCGCCCGAGCCGATCAGCCGTCCGCGCCAAATTTTCGGGCCCGCGTTTGAGCGCCATTTCTAACGTCATGACCCGATCAACAATCGGTAGGACCGCGGTTACGCCCTGCCGCGCAAAGGCCTCCGCGGCTCCCCGCTGATTGCCCACCACCAGGTAACAGTTCTTATGCGCCGCCTGCGCCATCCGGCTAATTTGAATGGGCACCTTGCCCATGAAACTCTGATCATCAACCTGACCCTCACCGGAAATAACTAAATCTGCCCGCTGAACGCGCGCCTGAAAAGCGCTCAATTTGGCAATTAACGCAAAGCCCGACTGCACTTCGGCGTGTAAAAAGTAACGGAGCGCAAAGCCAATGCCGCCCGCCGCACCGTCCGCCGCATGCGCCGTAACGCGCCCAGTAGCCAGTTGCATGTAGTGCGCCAGCGCTTGATCATGGGCCTTAATTTGCGCTGCCGGTAACCCCTTTTGTGGTCCAAAAACTGCCGCCGCACCCTGCGCACCCGTCAACGGGTTCGTGACGTCGGCCGCACTCACCACTTGAACGCCCTGCAAAGCGGGCAATAATTGGTGGGTCTCAATCCGCGCCACCTTCGCTAGGTCGGCCCCGATCATCTTCAGCGGCCGGTCCTGAGCGTCAAAGAATTGAACCCCCAGGGCTCGCAAAATTCCCGCACCGCCGTCAACCGTCCCACTACCGCCTAGACCAATGATGATCTTTTGAGCCCCCCGCTCAACCGCATCCTTGATCAGTAGTCCCGTGCCGTACGTATTCGTCATGGCGGGCGTTAACGTGGGGGTCACGTATTGAATCCCCGAGGCGGCGGCCACTTCAATGACGGCTAAGCGCTGACTTTCAAAGTACCCGTACGTCGCTTGAATCGGCCGTTGGGCAATGTCAACGGTTGGGACGGTTACCGTTTGCCCACCCGGTTGGTTAGCTAAAAAAGCCGCCACCGTCCCTTCACCACCATCCGCGATGGCAATTTGTTCACTACTAATTCCGTGGTGACCCAACTGCTCGGCAACAATCTGGTTAGCTTGCAAGCTGGTCATTGAGTTTTTAAACGAATCAATCGCAATTAACGCGTGCATCTCAATTCTCTCCTTCGTATGACTTAGTTTTAGTATAAGCACTGCCTTAGCTTACCTTCAACGGTTTTTAAACCAGAACCGTCAAATCTAGGGATGCAAACGGATTCAAAAACAGTTATCATTAAGGTAATTCTTATTACGTGGGGGTATTTAACATGGAAACATTAAAAATGATTCAAGCGCGCAAGGCTGTTCGGAGCTACACGGGTCAAATTTCAGCTGAGCAACTCCAAACCATTTTTGACGCCGCCAACGCCGGCGCCGTCGGGATGGGCCAGTTTGAAAATTACCGGGTCATCGCAATCCAAAAGGAAAGCGTACTTGCCCAATTAAACGGGATTTACGACGCACCAACCGTCTTCGTCGTTGCGGCGACTGCGGACACCCCAATGGAAGCCGTTTCCGCCGGCATCATCGTCCACAACATGGCGTTAGCCGCTGAAGACCTCAGCCTAGGTGCCAACTATAACATGGCAAGTCTTGGTTCAATTCCAGCCGACGTTTTACCAGCCGGCTTCAAACCACTGATTGCGTTAACGGTGGGTCAAACTAGCGAAACGTTTACACCCCGGAATTTACCGGCCGACCGGATTCAAAAATCAACTGTCAAATAAACCTAAATTTAATGTTTAACCCGGAAAGCCGTTTGCGTTTCCGGGTTTTTTTATCTGGTCAGAATGGATTTTATAATGCAAATCAATTGTAAGCCCAATTAAAAATCGGTATGCTAATCGTATCAAATCATTCACAGGGGGAATCATTTTATGGCAACTAATTTTGATTTCGACGTGCTCTACATCGGTGCGGGCCACGGTACTTTTGACGGTGCCGCGCCACTAGCAGCGACCGGCGTTTCGGTTGGTGTGATTGAAAGCGGACTCATCGGGGGCACCTGTCCGAACCGCGGCTGCAACGCTAAAATCACCTTGGACGAAGCGGTCAAGGTGAGCCGTGAAGCCGCCCGCTTGGATACCGTCTTAACCGACCATCCTAAGATCAATTGGACCGCCAACGTCGCCCATAAACAGGAAATCATCGACGTCCTCCCCGCTAATTTAACTGCTAAATTAGAAGATGCGGGGGCGACCATCATTAAGGGGCGCGCAAAATTTAAGGACGCCCATACCGTTACGGTTGACGGTAGCCGCGACATCACCGCGGATAAAATCGTCATCGCAACCGGTTTAAAACCCCACCGCTTAGCTATTCCGGGGACCGAACTCGCCCACGATAGCGAAGCGTTCCTGAACTTAACGCAATTACCAAAACATCTCACCATTATTGGGGCGGGCTACATCGGCATGGAATTTGCCACGATGGCGAACGAAGCCGGAGCTGACGTCACCGTGATGCTCCGCGGTGACGTTGTCTTACGCCACTTCCACCAACCGTTTGTGAAGCAAGTAGTCACCGACTTAAAGCAACGGGGCGTCACCTTTATCACCAACGCCAACGTCCAAGCTTTTGAGCGGGCCAATGACCGCCTCGTCGTTAAGTACGGCCAGCAACAACAATTAACGACTGACTGGATTTTAGATGCAACCGGCCGAATTCCAAACATTGCCGATCTCGGTCTGGACCAAATCGGCGTAGCTTATGACGAAGCCGGGGTCCACGTCAACGACCATCTCCAAACAACGGTGGCAAACATCTATGCGGTCGGGGACGTCACTAAGAGTGACCAGCCGAAGGTCACCCCGGCAGCCTACTTTGGCTCGAAGTACTTGATGCAACTGTTTAGCGGCCAAACGGACGCTCCGATCAAGTTCCCGGTAATTCCAACCGTTGTCTTCACATCGCCGCGAATCGCGCAAGCTGGGGTTTCAATTGAAACGGCCGAGGCCCAAGGATTGGACGTATCCGAAAACGACCTCGCCAACTACTGGTATTATCAAATTGACCGCGAACCGCTTGCCGCTAGCAAACAAGTTCATGATAAGCAGGGGCACCTCGTCGGCGTTACCGAAATGAGTGACCAAGCCGAAGACGCAATCAACGCGTTACTACCAGCCATTGAATTTAAGTTCGACCGCGAACAAGTCGGCCGCTTGATTGGCCTCTTCCCATCAATTGGTTACGCGGCTTGGCACCGCGCATAAACTTAAAAGCTAAAACTCAGGCTTTTCTCCCGGGTTAAGCTTAAAAAGCGACCAAGGCTCGTCCTAATCAAAGGACGGTCCTTGGTCGCTTTATTATTAATTTACAAGTTTACGTTAGTCATCCAAGCCTAACCGCTTAAAAATGTCATCCACGTGGCGCAAGTGGTAATGGTAATCAAACGCATCGTCGATGGCCGCCTGGTCGAGGTGTTGCCGAATTTCGGCGTTCCCCTCAACTAACGGTTTAAAATGCAACTGTTCGTCCCAGGCCTTTGCCGTCAATGGTTGAACCAGATCATAGGCCGCTTCACGGGACATCCCAGTATCAATCAACTTCAAGAGTACCCGTTGACTATAAATAAGACCGTAAGTTGCATCCATATTCTGTTTCATTCGCTCTGGGAAGACCGTGAGCGTCGCCACAATCTTGTTAATCCGTGTCAAAATGTAATCAATTAAAATCGTTGAATCCGGTAAGATAATGCGTTCCGCCGACGAATGCGAAATATCACGTTCGTGCCATAATGCCACGTCTTCGTAAGCCGTCAACATGTGACCGCGAAGAACCCGCGCCAGTCCAGTCACGTTCTCCGAACCAATCGGGTTGCGTTTATGGGGCATTGCTGAGGAGCCCTTTTGACCCTTATTAAAGAACTCTTCAACTTCGTGGGTCTCAGACTTCTGAAGGCCCCGAATTTCAGTCGCGATCACTTCCACACTAGTCGCGATTAGCGCGATCGTCGCCAAGTATTCGGCGTGTAAGTCCCGGGGTAACACTTGCGTTGAAATTTCTTGCGCGCGGATTCCCAGTTTATCGCAAACAAACTTCTCAACAAACGGCGGAATGTTCGCAAACGTCCCAACCGCTCCACTGATTTTACCCGCTTCCACGCCGGCAGCGGCGTGTTCAAAACGTTCAATATTTCGGTTGATTTCCGAATACCAGCGGGCGAGTTTTAAGCCGAAAGTCGTTGGCTCCGCGTGAACTCCGTGAGTCCGCCCCATTTCAACGGTATATTTATACTTTTTCGCCTGTTGTGCTAGTGTCGTGCGTAACGTCTGCAAGTCCTCACGAATAATGGCGTTGGCCTGCTTCAAACGGTACCCCTGCGCTGTATCGACCACGTCGGTACTCGTCAAACCATAGTGGACCCATTTCCGTTCAGCACCTAGTGATTCAGAAACATCGCGCGTAAACGCCACCACGTCATGGTGCGTGACCGTTTCAATTTCGGCAATCCGGTCAACGTCAAACTTGGCGTTGGCCCGAATTTTAGCAACGTCTTCGGCAGGAATCTTACCTAATTCAGCCCAGGCCTCATCCGCCGCGATTTCAACTTCTAACCATGCTTGATATTGGTTTTCTAACGACCATACTTTCCCCATTGCTGGACGCGTATAACGATCAATCATTGTTAATCCTCATTTCTATTCACTTATTCACTAACAAAACACGAACATTATTATAACATACCAATTTAGAATTAAACAGGCGCGAACAATGAAAATTTAAACTTATTTTTCATTAATTTGGTTATTAAAGCGGTTATATTTCAGTGTTTCCAGCGTAAGTATGAACATTTAATTATCATCAAAACAAGAACATTCGGTTTTGCGGTTGCGTTTTAGTAGTAAAATTGCTATACTCATTTGGGTTGGAGTGGTGAACGTTTCACTGTTCCTTGCTATTTAACATTCATAATTTAAACTATTTTAATGAGGTGGAGTATATGGCATCAGTCGTAGTAGTCGGTAGCCAATGGGGCGATGAAGGTAAAGGAAAGATCACGGACTTTTTAAGTCAGGAAGCAGATGTGGTATCACGTTACCAAGGCGGCGATAACGCCGGCCACACCATCGTATTTAATGGTCAGACGTTTAAATTGCGGCTGATTCCGTCCGGGATTTTCTTCCACGACAAATTAGCAGTTATCGGTAACGGGGTCGTGCTCAATCCGAAGTCACTTGTAGAAGAATTACAATACTTACGGGATAACGGCATTAATCCAGATAACTTACGAATTTCAAACCGGGCTCACGTAATCCTGCCTTACCACATCGTCTTAGACGGTGCTCAAGAAAAGGCGAAAGCGAGTGGCAAAATTGGGACGACTAACAAGGGAATCGGCCCGGCTTACATGGATAAAGCCGAACGAATCGGCGTCCGTGTAGCCGACTTATTAGATAAAGAAACCTTTGCGGCCGTTTTGAAACGCAACTTAGCCGAAAAGAACCAAATCATCACGAAATTATACGACTTAGAACCACTTAAATTTGAAGACATCTTTGATGAATATTATAACTACGGGCAACAATTGAAACCGTTCGTCACCGATACGTCAGTCGTTATCAACGACGCACTCGACGCGGGCAAACGGGTCCTATTCGAAGGAGCCCAAGGGGTCATGCTGGATATTGACCAAGGAACCTACCCTTACGTCACGTCATCTAACCCGGTTGCCGGGGGCGTTACCATTGGGAGTGGCGTTGGGCCTTCTAAGATTGACAACTGCGTGGGCGTCTTAAAAGCCTACACGTCCCGGGTTGGTGACGGGCCGTTCCCAACTGAATTGTTTGACGAAGTTGGCGATTTCATCCGTGAAACGGCTCACGAATATGGGACCGTTACGAAGCGTCCCCGTCGGATTGGCTGGTTCGATAGCGTCGTCTTGCGCCATGCTAAACGGGTCTCCGGTCTCACCCATTTAAGCTTAAACTGCTTAGACGTCTTAACCGGCTTAAAGACCATCAAGATTTGTACCGCTTACGATTTAAACGGTAAGACAATTTATCATTACCCCGCTAGCTTGAAAGAACTGGAAGCTTGCAAACCAATTTATGACGAGTTACCTGGTTGGGATGAAGATATTACCGGGGTCAAGACCGTTGCGGAACTTCCCGTTAACGCCCAAAACTACTTGAAACGGATTGAAGAATTAGTTGGGGTTAAAATTGCTACCTTCTCCGTTGGTCCTGACCGGGATCAAACTAACGTGATCGACCAAAATATCTGGGATTAATTAAAGGAGTTTTGAAGACATGGCGATGGAGATTTTTGATTACGAAGATATTCAACTAATTCCAAACAAGTGCGTGATTAACAGTCGGTCTGAAGCCGATACGACCGTCACGCTGGGTGACCGGACGTTTAAGATTCCGGTCGTTCCCGCCAATATGGCAACCGTCATTAACGACGACCTCGCCCATTGGCTAGCCGCCAACGGTTACTTCTACATCATGCACCGGTTTGAACCCGAACAACGTTCAGATTTCATTGCCAAGATGCACGCTGACCAACTGTTTGCGTCAATCTCAGTCGGGGTTAAGCCGTCTGAATACGACTTTATCAACGAGTTGGCGATGCAAGAACGCATTCCCGAATACGTGACGATTGACATCGCCCACGGCCACGCGGATAGCGTTATTGCCATGATCAAGCATATCAAGCAGGTGCTCCCCACCACTTTCGTCATTGCGGGGAACGTTGCCACCCCGGCTGCCGTCCGCGACCTTGAAAACGCGGGCGCCGACGCCACCAAAGTTGGGGTCGGTCCGGGGAAAGCCTGCATCACGAAGGTTAAAACGGGCTTTGGTACCGGGGGCTGGCAATTAGCCGCCGTCCGCTGGTGCGCGAAGGCCGCCCGTAAACCAATCATTGCTGACGGTGGCGTCCGTACCAACGGTGACATCGCGAAGTCGATTCGTTTTGGCGCTACCATGGTAATGATTGGCTCAATGTTGGCCGGCCATCAGGAGTCTCCGGGTAACATTCTGAAAATAGACGGTAAAACTTATAAGCAATATTACGGCTCAGCGAGTGAAACCCAAAAAGGGGAACACAAAAACGTTGAGGGTAAGCAAATGTTAGTTCCATACCGCGGACGTATTGGGGATACGTTAAACGAAATGCAGGAAGACCTGCAATCCTCAATTTCATACGCCGGTGGTCGGGATCTCAAAGCCATTACGAAGTGCGACTACGTCATTGTACGTAATTCCATTTATAACGGTGATTAAATCGTTCGTATGAGGGGCTGTGACAGAAGTCGCAGTCCCTTCTTTGTTGTTTAGCACCAAAACGGGCGCCAAAAGTCAGCCGCCCCCGCTTAACCCGGTGGTACACCTTGCCCGTCGCGTTTGTTAGCACACCGTTATCACGCCGCGAATTCGCCTGACAATCGCGATGAAAGCGGTTATACTAGACTTAATTCAGTAATCGAGGTAATCATGATGGAACACAATCGGGTTTTACGTTTACAACACGGCATCAATTTTCGCGAACTGGGCGGCTACCAAACGGCGGCGGGTAAAACCATTAAATGGCAAAAGTTACTCCGCTGCGGGGGCATGTCGCTACTCACTAAGCAAGATTTAGCCTACCTCCAACGCTACGGTCTGCGTTACGATTTTGACTTGCGCCAAGCTAACGAGGTTGAAATGACCCCCGACCGCTACCCTAAAACGACCCGCTACATTAACGCTTCCGTTTATCCGTTCACGGATAATCGCCAGCTCGACCGGCGCCTGAAACGGTTATTAAAACGCGTGCTCCTAGACGATTCGTTTAGCTCACAAACTTACGTTCAAATGGTTACTGATTCGCACGCCGTCAAGGTCTGGCAGCGTCTGTTTGCCGTTTTACTGGCTAACGATCAACCCGACCAGTCGGTGGTCTTCCATTGTGCTGCGGGTAAGGACCGCACTGGAATTGCGGCCATGCTGATTATGACCGCTTTAGACGTTCCCCGCGAAACTATCATGCAAGACTACCTCTTAACGAACGCCATTTTTATGGCGGCCGATAGCCTGGACACCGCGACGATTATTACCAAGGCCAATGCTGGTGACTTAGCTAGTCAATTCAACGTCGCCATGGCGGTCGAAGCTGAAAATTTAAAGATGGTCTTTCAGGTTTTCGATAACTTATACGACGGTGGCTTGGGCTACCTGCGTAAAGTCATTGGTCTTTCAATTGCCGACATCAACCGTTTAAAGGAACTTTACCTTGATTAATCAAAAATGGTTCTATACCAATTAGGGTTGATATGCCGCCAGCAGCGGGTGTAACCGGTTGGCTGGAACACTGCGGGCATCGATTTGAGCTCACTCAGAAAACCACTGAGCAATCTCAAATTCGAGCCTTATTCTAAGCCGGAAGCAGCCCACTTCCGGCTAAGAATAATTTCGCAGTTGAGCCATGGTTACACCCGCTACTGGCTAGTCTTGCCTTAATACGGAGTTTCGCGGCGGGCTTTAGTAATCCTCAAGTGGCAAGGCTGGTTCTGCGCAACATTTATTAAATTAAGCGCAACCTTGCCCACTTATTCTGGCAAGCATAATGAATTTTTGGAAAGCTCAACTGGCATCTCTTCTAGCAGATCAACACCATCTATCATAGAGCCGCAAAAATCCCCAGCAACGCTTACAACGTTACTGGGGATTTTAATTTAAACTTACTTTGATACTTACTTATTAAATCGTTGAACTGCTTTTTCAAATTCGTAGGCTCACAAAATTGGCGACAACAGCCGGGAGAAGGTTTGTTTAAACTTCAACCACCACGGCTGATTTTCAAAGTCTTGAACGGTAACTAAACTACTTAAGTCCTGATCACGAAGAAAAACGCGCTCAAGTTCCTTAGCAAGCGCCGTATCGTATAAAAAGGCGTTCACTTCGAAGTTTAACTTAAAGCTTCGAAAATCGAGGTTCGCCGAGCCAACCGATGCGACCTGACCATCAATCACCATCGTTTTCGCGTGCAAGAACCCGTTATTGTAGTAATAGATTTTAACGCCCGACTCCGCTAGCTCCCGGGCATAGTACTGGGTCGCCCGGTACACGAAAACGTGGTCGGGTTTATCCGGCACCATAATCCGAACATCAACGCCCGACATGGCCGCAATGCGAATCGCATCCAGCACCGAATCATCCGGAATAAGGTATGGCGATTGAATCCAGAGACGGTGCTGCGCCGTCATGATCATTTTGATGTAGCCCAACTTAATTTGCTGTTCATCACTATCGGGTCCGCTCGAAACAATTTGTAACGACGTGTCCCCCTTGACCTTAATGACCGGGAACATTTCCGCGTTCGGCTCAACCCGTAATTCGGTTGCGGTTGCGTTCCAGTCACGAATGAAGCGTTCTTGTAATTCGAATACCCCGGAACCCACGATCCGTAAATGGGTGTCGCGCCAATAACCAAATTTTTCCTTCCGACCTAGGTACTGGTCACCAACGTTAAAACCACCAACGTAGCCAACCCGGCCATCCGTCACCACGATTTTGCGGTGATCACGAAAGTTCAGTCGAAAATCCATGACCGCACTGCGCGCACCTAAGAACGGCCGCGCATGGCCACCAAGTTCTTCCAAGTGCTTAAAGAAGCTGCGGAACGTTCCCATTGAGCCCCACGGATCATAGATGACCCGCACGTCGACCCCTTGGGCCGCCTTGCGTTCTAACAGGTGTAACAACTCATTTCCAATTTGATCATTATAAAACGTGTAGTACTCAATGTGCACGTGGTGCTTCGCCGCTTCAATATCCTGAAACATGGCGTGAAACTTTTCGTGGCCGTCGGTAAAAATTTTGACCCGGTTTTTCCGGCTTAACAACGCCCCGTCTGAATTTAAAAACAAACTAACCATCCCGCGAACCGAACTCGTGACCGCATCCGCCGGCATCAAATCGTTTCCTAGTTCCTCGCGCTGGCGTTGAATCATTTGTTCCAGCCGAATCTGAGTCTCTTTTTTCAAGCGGAACAGTCGGTTCTTCGGCAACTTCCGCCCAATAAACGCGTAAGCAATAAAACCCGCAACGGGAATCATGATCAACACGAGCAACCACGCCCAAGTCGCCGCAATATCACGGCGGTCCCGGAAGACCGTGATCACCGCTGCCACCGCATTAATGACAACAATGACGTTAAAAATTGGCAAAATATATTGCAATGGAGGCACCCACCTAATTTAATGTTATTTTCATTCTACCGCATAATGCATTCTAATAATAACGTTTTGCGACGGTAATCATTGCAATTTACGACCAAACACGCAATAATTTCGCTAAGGGGGCGTTTAAATGTTAGCCATGTTAGGAATTCACGGCCTGGGCCCAATTCGAATGTTTCACATGACCGAACACCTGGCAGGCCCCAAGGCGGCCGTCGGGATCATTTTAATTTTAGTTGTGTTGGCAATTGCGTATCGCTATTACCGCCAACACCGTTAAGCGACGTTGAGACTGCGGTTTCAACGCCGTTTTTTTGCAGCGTTTACGTGGTTAATAACCAAACTAAAAGTCCACCACCAACCGCAAGCTGGCGCTTGGCCCTAAGCCGGCAGCGGTGCGGCGCTCGTCGTCAAAGTCGGTCAAACTAATTGGCTGATTCAATAACCGCCCGCTTAAGTAAGCGGTTTTACGCTTATTTTAGCGAAAGCCACTAAAAATTAACCGATTTTTGGCTAAGTTGACCATCGCCGTTTTCACCGTAAGCCCTACAATTGGAACTAATCAAATGAAAGGGGCGTTGCTTATGGATCTTTCGCATAACCATTTGTTACGTAAAAAGGATATTCACGTCATGTTGACGAGCTACCACAGCCCGCTCAAAAAGGAAATGAAAACCTTCGACCTGACGATGCTCGGAATCGGCGCCATTATCGGAACTGGGATCTTCGTTTTGACCGGGACCGGCGCCCTAACCGCCGGACCTGGCCTAATGATTTCCTTCGTCATTGCCGCCATTGCCTGCCTATTCGCTTCACTATGTTACGCCGAATTCGCTGCGATGGTGCCCGAAAGCGGCTCGGCCTATACGTATTCCTACACGACGCTGGGTGAAATCGTAGCCTTTATCATTGGCTGGGACTTAATGTTGGAATACTTATTTGCCGTTTCAACCGTTTCCGCCGGCTGGTCGGGCTACTTTCAATCTTTTCTGGCTGGTTTTGGCTTAAAATTACCCGCAGCCCTCTCAGCGGCACCGGGTTCGGTTGCCGGCGTCAGCAGCTACTTTAACCTGCCAGCTTTTGCCATCATTGCCTTGATTACCATGCTGTTATCACTAGGCGTCAAGGAGACGAAGCGGGTCAATAACGTCATGGTCGTCATTAAGTTAGCCGTCGTGATTCTCTTCATTTTAACCGCCGTTCGCTTTGTCCGGCCAGCCAACTGGTCGCCACTACTCCCCTATGGGATGAAGGGCGTTTTTGGGGCCGCATCGAGCGTCTTCTTTGCATTTATTGGGTTTGATGCAATTTCATCCAGCGTTGAAGAAACCCTCGAACCGTCTAAAACGCTCCCCCGTTCAATGTTACTATCGCTTGGAATTTGTACGACTTTGTACGTCGCGGTATCGGCCATTATGACCGGCGTCGTCCCGTTCCGAACCTTTGCCCAGTACATTGATCACCCGGTTTCCGCGGTTCTTCGGTATTCGGGCCAAAACTGGATGGCCGGTATTGTTGATTTAGGTGCCGTACTCGGGATGACCACCGTAATGCTCGTATGCTTATACGGACAAACCCGGATTTCGTTTTCAATGTCCCGCGACGGCCTACTTCCACCAATTTTCAGTCGAATCAGTCCGCGTTCCGGCGCACCGGTCAAATCAACGCTTCTATTCGGCGGGATTGCGGCCGTCATGGGCGGCTTCATCCCGCTTGCCGACCTAGCAGAACTGGTCAACATTGGGACCTTAACCGCCTTCACCCTCGTGTCCTTCTCGATTATTCGGCTGCGCAAAACGCAACCCGATTTAAAACGGCCGTTTCGGACGCCGTGGGTTCCGTTCGTTCCAATCATGTCGATCATCTGTTGCGTCTTCCTGCTCGTTAACCTGCGACCCGTTACGTGGTTGCGGTTCGTTATTTGGCTCGCGATTGGCATGGTCGTTTACTTCAGCTATTCCATTCGCCACTCTAAGCTAAATGCCAATGCTCAAAATTAGCCTCCCAACCAATCCGCTTACGCGGTTAAAGAAACGTTCAAACGCCAGCCCGAATTGCCAGCAAGTACTACGTTGACAGTCGGCGCTGGCATATTTTTTCTCAAAATGCTTTGAAACGTTACTAAGCAAACTAAATAACCCGTAAGGCCGCCGAACAAAGTCCCCCGTTTAGGCCCTTGAAACCGCTCAATTAAATTGAAGCTTGTATAGTATGGATTACACTTTGAGTTAACGGGGGCGAGCACCAATGCGGCAACAACGGCTACGGCAACGATCTTGGCTGGGAATGCTCATTACGTTAGGCGTCGTTTACGGTGACATCGGAACGTCACCACTCTACGTCATGAACGCCATTTTAAATGATGCGGGCGCCTTAAAAGCGGCCACACCCACCTACGTCATCGGCTGTATCTCACTAATTTTATGGACACTCATGCTTATTACAACGATTAAATACGTCCTAATCGCCCTGCGCGCGGATAACCATCACGAGGGCGGTATTTTTGCGTTATACGCCCTTGTGCGGCAGCGGGCGAAGTGGCTAATCATCGTGGCCCTCCTGGGGGGCGCGGCGCTACTCGCCGATGGGACCCTGACGCCAGCCGTAACGGTCACGTCAGCGATTGAAGGCCTGCGCAGCCTCCCCAACTTCACGCTATTAGACAGTCATCCGTGGCTAATCCCACTCACCGTGACCGGCATTCTACTAGTTCTTTTTATGATTCAAGGCTTTGGGACCGCCGCCATTGGCCGGTCATTCGGCCCAATTATGCTCCTCTGGTTTACCGCCATTGGCCTCGCCGGACTGTTAAACATTGGCCAGGCGCCGGAAATTTTGCGGGCGCTCTCCCCGCTACCTGCCTTACGAGTACTGTTCAGTCCCAGCAACCACGCCGGCATCTTTATTCTCGGCAGCGTCTTTCTCGCAACGACCGGGGCCGAAGCGCTTTACTCCGACATGGGGCACGTCGGCAAAGCCAACATCCACGCGACTTGGCCGTTCGTCTACGCGACGTTGGCCCTCAACTACCTTGGTCAGGGGGCCTGGGTACTGAGCCATTACCGGCTCAACGGTTGGGCGAATTTAACCAACTTGAACCCCTTCTACGCGATGCTCCCCAACCAGCTTCAAATAAGCATGATTATTTTAGCGACCCTTGCGGCCATCATTGCATCCCAGGCGCTGATTACCGGCTCCTACACGCTCGTTGACGAAGCCATTGGGTTGAAGTTTCTACCCCGGATGGTCATCAAGCATCCGAGCAACGTGCGCAGTCAGATCTACATTGGCGCGGTCAACTGGCTACTTTGCGCCGGCACCCTCCTGATCGTCTGGCTTTTTCAAACGTCGGCGCACATGGAAGCCGCTTACGGGCTCGCCATCACCATCACGATGCTGATGACCACCCTACTACTGCACCAGTGGGTCGCCATGCGTGGTTACCGGCGTTCAGCGCTTGCGTTACTACTCGGCTTCGGTAGTTTAGAAACGGTCTTCCTACTGGCGAGCCTGTCAAAATTCATTCACGGCGGGTACTTAACGCTCGCGTTAACGTTGCTAATTTTTCTCGTCATGGTGGTTTGGTATTTCGGTAAACGGCGCCGCCTCGCCTACAACCGCACCCACGAGCAAATCAGCTTGCTGGACTACCGCCAGCAACTGATTGCGCTGAGCCACGACGACCGACTGCCACTATTTGCAACCAACTTAGTGTACCTTGCCCGCGTTGATCAGGCCCACCGACTTAAGCGGGCCATTCTTTACTCGATTTTAGATAAGCGTCCCAAGCGCGCCAAGGTCTACTGGTTTATCACGATTAACGAAACCAACCGCCCCTACGATTGTAACTACCACGTCGACATGCTCGGAACCCGCAACATCGTGGAAGTGCGGCTGAACCTCGGCTTTCGTAAGTCACAGCACATTAACCTGTACCTCCGGCAAATTGTGACCGAACTGATTGCGGATGGCCGAATCGACCCGCAATACTCCCGTTACGGGACCACCCAGCCCCGGCGCGTCGGCGATTTTAAGTTTGTCGTCCAAAATCAGCAAATTATGGATCTAGCTAGCAACCCGCTGGCTAGTCAGCTAGACCGCTTGTTAATCGGTGGTCGGGTGCTCCTGCAAAATATCACCCCATCCCCCGCCGTTTGGTACGGGCTCGAATTCAGTGACGTGTTGGAAGAAACGGTTCCACTCTTTATCCAATCAGCCCGCGATGCTACCTTAACCAGTCAGGCCATCCAGCACGACCGGCACCCGGAAACTTAATCACAAACGCTATATGAGCCTGGCCAAACGCTATCTAATTTCAGAAACGCTACACACCCATAATTAAGACTGCAAATAGCGGCCGCCACGTTTAGGTGCCGGCCGCTATTTGACGTGCCTATCTTATTTAGATCAAGGTGCCGGTTTGGGAACCGCTATTGCTTAGTAGCCGGACCCGTCCGCCGTTGGGGAACTGAACTTTGGACGTCAAATACGTCGAGGAAGAACGCAACAATTGGAATCCCAATGATTAAGCCCCACGCCCCCAGTAAGCTTTCCATAATAATCAGGGTGATAAAGGTGACAAAGACCGGTAAATCGGTCCGGTCAGCCATTAACCGGGGATGCAAGAAGTACGATTCAAACGCGTGAATGATAATGACGAGTAGGATGATCCAGACGACCCGCATCAGGCCCCCCGACGCAAACGCAAGCAGGGTCAGTGGAATCATCGACAATAATACGCCGGCCACCGGAACGAGGCCCAGAATAAAGACAATGATTGCTAACACTAACACACTGGGCATACCAATGATCAAGAATCCAATCGTCATCAAAGCGGTATTGATCGTACAAATAATGAGCTGGGTTTCAATAATCCGTCCTAAAATCATGATAAATTTATGCACCAAGTAATAGACGTTCTCAAAGAAGCGGTGGAACCGTGACTTTGAGAACTGGCGCCCAAACGACATCATCCGCCCGCGCGAAACCGCAAAAACAAAGCTCAGAAAAATCGCTAACACCACGTGGGTAAATCCCGTTCCCACGGAACTCAGTTCCTTAATCCCCGTAACAAGGAGCGCCTTACCGTTCTTAATTAATTCACTACTGCTAATCGCTTGATTTACTAGCTGGTCAATATTTTTATTCAAAACCGGGTGATCCGTAATTGCCTTAGCTACCATGTCCGGAATAATCTGCAACTGCGCAATCAACGTCGGAGCCGCGTACGACAACGCCCCCACAAAGACCGTTATGACGACGACGTACGCTAAAATTACCGCAATCCAATACGGTAAATGCGTCCGTAAGTTTAGCCAACGACTAACTTTAATGCCTAAAAAGGCAAAAATTGTCGTCAAAAGTAAAATCGTCGCAAAGCCCCGCATTAAGTACACTACCACGATTAAAAAGATCAATGTTAAGTATAATCCAACGTCATCCCGTTTTAAAAACCGACTGATTCGATCCAAACCAAGCCCTCCTTATCCATAACATGTGGATTATACCACGCTCAGCCCGGTTTCTTCCGCGTCCGAGTATCCGCAATTGACGCAATTGCCATTATTTTTTCATAAATCAAGTTGACAAGCGTTCTCAACATCAGTATGATAGGAATCAATAATTAAAGAACGATTAAAGATGAGTAGCTAGCGTAACCGCACAGCGAGTACCGGGTTGGTGGAACGGTACCGGGGCAACTAGTGAAGATGGTCTGGGGTTCCGTTCGTATTAGTGAGCATCCGTGCAAGCTAACACCGGTTTAACTAACCGTTAGCCTAAGTTCGTAATTGCGTTGCAGTTACGTTGAGTAAGTCGTTAGACTTAAAACTCAGGTGGTACCACGGCCCGCGTCGTCCTGAATGATCAAATGATCATTCGGGACTTTTTTTCGTTCTACACCCAAAAGGAGATTTTTAATATGACAAACACAACTACCCTTCAAGCACCCTTTCGCTACGACGTCGTCGGCAGCCTCTTACGCCCAGCCAGTCTTAAGCAAGCTCACGCTCAGTTGGCCGCTGGCGCCATTACCGCGGACCAGGAATTAGCGGTTCAACACGCCGAAATTAAACGAATCGTTGCCGAACAACTTAAACTGGGCCTCCATGCGGTTACGGACGGTGAATTTTCTCGGAGCTGGTGGCACCTAGACTTTCTCTGGGGCTTAACCGGCGTCGGTAAGTACGACTACCACCAAAGTTACCGGTTCAAGGGCGACCATACGCGGACTGACAACGCCGAGTTAGTCGGACCCGTAGCCTACAATCCCGACCACCCCTTCTTTGAAGCGTTCAGCTACCTCCAGTCGCTCGTTCCCGACGGCGTCCTAGCCAAACAGACGATTCCATCACCCACGATGCTCTTTCGCGATAACCGCAGCGACCACTGGAACCAGTTTTACGACACCTGGGACGCTTATTTGACCGCGGTTGCGCAGGCTTACCATGCCACCATCGTCCACTTTTACGACCTTGGCTGCCGCTACCTCCAACTTGACGATACGACCTGGGCTTTTCTCATCAGCAAGCTGAACGACCCACACGCCGACCGCGACCATTACACCCAATTAGCGCAGGATAGTGTTCGGGTGATCAATGCCGTTTTAGCGGACCTCCCCGCTGATTTGACCGTAACAACGCACATTTGCCGGGGGAACTTTAAGTCCACGTATCTCTTCTCTGGTGGTTATGACGTAGTCGCGCCCTACCTAGGCCAGCTCAACTACGACGGCCTCTTCTTGGAATACGATAACCAGCGCGCGGGTAATTTTGACGTGCTCGATCAAATCTGGAACGGTGACGTCCACAAACGAATCGTCCTCGGATTAGTCACGTCTAAGTTTCCTGAATTGGAAAAGGCCAGTGACTTGCAGGCCCGGATTCAAGCGGCCGCAACGAAGGTCCCACTTGAAAACTTGGCACTTTCAACGCAGTGTGGCTTTGCTTCAACCGAGGAAGGCAACCAGCTGACCGAAGCCCAGCAGTGGGCGAAGCTCGCCCTGGTTATCGGCACGGCCAAGGACGTATGGCCAACAATTTAGGGGCGTAGAGCTGGAGTGGCCGACGTGAATAAGTCGGCTTTTAACCATGGTGAAACCTAACCAAATGTGTGATTACTCATCCCTTGGGCTTAACTAAACCTACAAAAGCGGCCGTGACGTTTGTCGCGGCCGCTTT
This sequence comes from Lactiplantibacillus modestisalitolerans, assembly GCF_005405425.1. GTDB lineage: Bacteria > Bacillota > Bacilli > Lactobacillales > Lactobacillaceae > Lactiplantibacillus > Lactiplantibacillus modestisalitolerans. Next base: position 35,043 of record NZ_BJEA01000021.1, read on the forward strand.
TGTATCATCTCATATTAATAGCTAAAGCGTGTGTCAAAAGCCAACCGACTTTTAGCACACGCTCATTTATTTTATTAAACTTTAAATATCAATTTTTAACCATTGCCGTAATTGGCGGCGGCTAGGCACGACGAAATCTGGGAGCGTTAGGTCGAGCGCATCTACGAGTTGCGTTTGGCACCACTGGATCGCCATCAGCTCGGTCTGCAAACTTTGCCGACTGGCAACCAGATCGCCTTGCTGATAGGTCGCCATAATTTGGCGTTGAATCACCCGCGGTAACCGCGCCCCTAAGTAACGGTATTCCGAACCGGGATCAAACCGGCCCTTCAACGGAATCGCCGCGTTCCAGGCAAGTAATCGCAAGAGTTCTGGGCGGACATTCCGATTATTAATTTCATTCGCCGCCATGACTTGGCGGCGGGCTAAACATTTTACCACGTTACCCGCACACCAATAGAATTCATTAAGTGCCGCGTCAAATTGGGCCTGATCCGGCGTCCCGACCCAGTGGGTATGGTTATCCGGTTGCCGCGTCAACGCAACTGAATTCCGGGACCAATTGATCGTATTTAGCGAATCGGCCGCTAAATACGTTCGCATCACCGAAATTGGCGCGATCTTTAAATCAATCCGGGCGAGCCCGCCGAGTTGCACTAAATGGACGTCCCACTGGTGACCCTCACTATTAAAAAGGTTTTGTCCTACTAAGTGCTGACACATCAGCGGTTTACCGAAGGTTTGGCACCAGTCTTCAAAGTCAAACTGGGTCACATCGGTGGTAAAATACGTCATATCAATATCCTGCCACGCGTCGGAACGCGCCTGCGGATCATTGCGCGAACCCTCAGTCCCGATTGCCCGGACCCAGGATTGCGCGCGCCCATATTCCATTAACTGTGTTACTAATCCCATTTTCTATTCGCCACACTAACGATTGATTCGCGTCCGAAAGTGCCACCGCGCCGGCCGCACTGGCCGACTAGCGGAAACTTTAACGGGTGCGTTTAATAATACGACTCCCATTACAATTGCGATAAACCCAACTAGCTTCAAACCGGTCATTAATTCGCCGAACGCCCAAATACCAATCAGACCAGTGACGGCCGTCCCGGCACCCGCCCAGATGGCGTAACCCACACTTAGTGGAATTCGACTGAGCGCCCGTGAAAAGCTAAATAATGCTAGTCCGTACAGTAACATCCCAACCATTCCGATTACCGGATGCTGGAACCCCGCTGATAATTTTAATAGACTAGTCCCACCGATTTCAACACCAATTGCTAAAATTAATTGAATCCATGCACGCATGTCAACCGCTCCTTTCAATCAACCCGGGCCGTCGCAGTCAATTTTACGACGACCACCACGATCATTGTTGCTTGTCCGGACCCGCTGGTTGCCCCAACTTCGGCGACATTGAATTGTTGCACACTTTGCGTTGGGACCGACCCCGCCGGTCTAAACGTTTAGTAAAATCGCACCAATCACGATTGCCGCAAGGCCGCTAATGCGTGCAAGGTTAAGCCGTTCTCGGTAAACCACCACTGCTAACACGACGGTTGCAAAGGTGCCGAAGCCGGCCCACATGGCATACGTCACGCCTAGTGGGAGCCGTTGCATCGCTAGCGTTACTAAAACTAACGAACTAAAATACCCTAACAAAACCATGATGGACGGGATTATATTCCGAAACCCATTCGTCCGCTTTAAGAAGAAACTACCGACGACCTCCATGAAAATGCCACCAAACAATAATCCGTATGCCATTTTTATCACCTCACACAATTTCAGCTGTTCTACCATTTTACGGAAATTTAAAATAAAAGGCAATCAAAAGATACGCCTGGCTCATCTGATTCTCATAATTTTTTTGATAACCAGAACGGGAAAAAGTCGAAAAAACGCCCCCGGCGAAATTGCGGGCGCGTCATCAAAATAATTTGAATTTTAAATGTAGAGATAAATTGAGAAGAACATCAGGGTCGTGCCGACCATCACAAATAGGTGCCAAATGACGTGTAGATACTTAATATGGGGAAAGCTATACAGTAACGCACCAAGTGTAAACGCCACACCACCACCAACCAACAGCCAAAAACCAGTCTGACCAAGGTGGTGCCATAGTTGGGGGCCACCGGCTAAGCAGAGCCAGCCCATCAACACGTAGATCACCGTTTCAATTTTGCGCAACCGCCCCGGCCAGATTGCGTTGACCGTGATACCGGCGATGGCCAGTACCCAGATGGTGATTAAAATGGTCCAACCCAACCAGCCCTTAATCGCCATTAAACTATAGGGCGTATACGTTCCGGCAATCAGCAGGTAAACGCCACTGTGGTCAAAAATCCGAAAGACTTCCCGCGCTCGGGTAAAGTACAAACTGTGAAAAAGCGTTGAGCAAGTATACAGTGTAAATAGCGAGCAACCGTAAATGATGAAGGCGACCCATTCAAGTGTTTGGCCGTCCGCATACGCTTTCAACATTAAAAAGACGAAGCCAACGATACTCAAAATGATGCCAATGCCGTGGGTCACTGAATTTAGGACCTCGTTTGTAATTTGATACTGCCGCGACGTTTGTGCCATGCTTAATCACCTCATTTATTCGTTAGTAATAGCATAGCATCATATCGTGTGAATATCAATACATCTAGTTTAGCAAACTAGGTAATCCAGTTGGCATCATTCGATAAAAAAGATGCTCCGTACCAATTGGTGTTGCGATTGCCGCCAGCAACGGGTTTTTATACTGAGTTCCAGGAGTTATTTCAGTAAGTCTCAAATAATGAAAATAATTCAGAACGGTTACTCAATTTTATTTAGCGTAATCTCCCTTGCTTATTTCGGTAGTCACAGCAAACTGCTTGAAAACTCAATTGGCATCCTTCTTCGCAGATCAGCATCAAATGTCATAGACCCAAAAAGGACGGCCAGCCACTCCTAAGAGTGCTAGTCCGTCCTTTTTGAGGTTCACCGATCCCCGAATTTCAATCCGCAGCTTCTTCCGCATGGGCGGCTACCTGTTCAAAAATACTAATAATATGTTTATCCGCTAATTGATAGTGCACGTTCCGCCCGGTCCGGGTCCCCACAACTAGATTTAATTGCTTTAACACCGTCAGCTGGTGCGAAACGTTTGATTGGGTCAATTGGAGCCCCGTCGCAAGTTCGCCAACGCTTAATTTACTAACGGCTAACGCGTAAATAATTCGAGCGCGGGTTGGGTCCCCTAAGGCCTTAAAAATCGCCGTAATTCGGGCTAGTTCCTCACTTTGGGGGATTAAATTATCCAAATTTTTGATAACATTTTCATGATTGATCTCTGAGTTCATTTTTAACCTCATTTTCAGATTGTTTTCAACTAATTGACGTGTTACAATACACATGAACAAGTATTCATATGTTTAGCTATTCATATTTAAATTATAACCATTCAAGGTTAAGACGCAACCAAGAAGCAGGTGAAAATATGGCTCATCGTCATCAAGTTAAGCAAGAAACCGGCGCCTTTAAAATTGGCGTCGCACTCAATACTATTTTTATTGTTTTAGAAGCCAGTTATGGCTTTGCGAGCGGCTCATTAGCGCTCGTCGCGGATGCCGGGCATAATCTAAGCGACGTGTTAGGCTTACTAATTTCGTGGCTCGCGATTTGGCTCGGCCAGAAAAGTGCTAACGCTAAGTACACGTACGGCTACAAAAGCTCGTCAATCTTAGCAGCGTTGTTCAACGCGGTCTTTTTACTGGTCGCGATTGGCGCCATTTCAATTGAAGCCGTTCAACGGCTTGCCAATCCCGGTCCGGTTGCCGAATGGGACGTCATTATCGTAGCGGCCATCGGGATCGTTATTAACGGTGCAACCGCCCTCCTCTTCATGAAGGGCCAGCAACACGACATCAACATCAAAGGAGCTTTTCTCCACATGGCGGCCGATGCCGGCGTTTCCGTCGGCGTCGTGCTCGCTGGGTTTGTGATTTTAAAAACCGGGTGGTTCTGGATTGACCCGGTCGTCTCGCTATTAATTGCCGTGATCATCTTAATCGGCACGTGGGGGCTGCTCCGCGACGCCATGGATTATTCGCTGGAAGCCGTTCCTAACAACGTTGACCGGCAAGCGATTTACGACTACTTAATGTCGCGCCCGACCGTCAACCAAGTCCATGATCTGCACATCTGGGGGATGAGTACGACTGAAACGGCCATGACTGTCCACCTGTGTCGTAACACACTCGATCGCAATAACGAGTTCCTCGAGAAACTCAACGAACAGTTGAGCACCAACTATAACTTAACTCACATTACCATTCAAATTGAATTGGGCAAGGTTGAATACGAAACGACCGATGACTCAATCTAAGCTTAGCTAAAACCAATTTAAACCACAAAACTGCTAACACTGACCGGTATCATCCGGCGTGTTAGCAGTTTTTTTTGTTCTGTACCAATTGGTATTGATCTTGCCGCCAGCAGCGGGTGTAATCGGTTGGCGTAAACACTGCGGGCATCGATTTAAGCTCACTCAGAAAATCACTGATTAATTTCAAATTCGAGCCTTATTCTAAGCCATAATTACAACCGCAGCTTTCCACACTAATTCACGCGAATCAACCCGGCTGCTAGCAAAAACATGTGGGTAACCACCGGACCAACAAACGTGAACCCGTGCCGGTGTAAATCCCGCGCAACGCGGGCCCCCAGTGGCGAACGGGTTGGCAGTTCGTCGTCCGGCGCCGGCATAATTAGCGGCGTGGCGTCCACGAATTGCCATAAGTAGCGACTAAAACTGCCGTACTCCCGTTGAATCCCAATCATCGCCTGCGCATCCGTTACGATTGCCCGTAACTTGCGGGAATTGTGCATCACACCCGGCGTTTGCATCAACCGCTCAACGTCGGGCTCCACGTAACCGGCAACCACTTCGACTCGGAGCCCGTCCATGTGTTGACGTAACTTTGGTAACTGGCTCGCGGCTGGTTGCCACCCAAGACCGACTTGCAAAATACCCACGATCAATAACTCAAATAAAACGTGGTCGTCGTGGGTTGGCGTGCCAAAGTAATTGTGATAATCCTGAACGCCGTTACTCGTAAAATCGCTAAAATCAGTTGAACTAAGCATGGTCGTTGACGAGCCAGTAACCCTTTTGAATGCGTTCTAATAAGGTCACCATCTGCTTCGTTTCACCAACGTCGTGGACCCGTAAAATCCGGCCGCCCTTAAGCATCATGGCGGTTTCGGTCACTAGAGTCATTGGCAAGCGGTCTTCCTTCTTCAAACCAAGCAGTAAGCCCAGGTACCCCTTCCGCGAAATCGCCACCATCATCGGCCGCCGCAGGTAGTTGAAATCGTCGATGTTGCGCATCATGGCGTAGTCTTGTTCGCCGTGCGCCACTTGGGAATACCCAATGCCTTGGTCTAACGCAATCCGTTCAATATCAATGCCGGCGCGGGTTAGTTCGGCCAAGTTCTGTTCAAAGAAGTCGCGCATACTGGTCGTTAGATCCATGTACTCGTGTTCACGGCTACTGTGCATCGTGAGCAGTCCCGCTCGGCTGTCAGCCATTAACTTCAATTTACGCGGATCATCGGTAAAGCCGTTGACGTCGTTAATGATGCTAACGCCCGCTTCCAACACTTGTTGCATCACTGGGTACTTGTAAGTATCAACCGCAATCACAGCTTTAGGAAAGGCTTGTTGAATCGCCTTAATGTACGGTAACGTCCGGTTTAATTCCTCTTCCGGGGTGACTTCTTTAAAGCCTGGTCGAGTCGTCTGGCCGTTAACCTCAATGACGTCGGCACCGGCCTGCAGCATCGTCCCAACGTGCTTTAGCACGTCATCCTTCGTCTTATACTGACCACCATCAAAAAATGAATCCGGCGTGATGTTCATAATACCGTAAATGAGGGGCCGCTTCGTTAAGTTAAACCGGTGATCACCGGCTTGCCAATAAACATCGTATTGCTTCATAATTTGGGTCAATTGAATTTGAACGGGCGCTTGATCGTGAAAATAATCCGCCCAGCGCTTCGTTAATAAGTAGCCCGCTGGTTGATTTAATAAAACGGTCAACTGTTCGGGACTAGCCTGCACAACACCGTCTAATTGATGGCAAAGTTGCGTTAAATCAACTTGTTGCTCACGGGTATACTGACTAAACCGGAGCACGATTTGTTGTTGCCGCTGTACCTGCGCGTTGAGCGCGATACTGGCAAAATCCGTTGCTTTAGCTAATGAATTGGTAATATCTTCGACTAACATGGTTAACTCACCGATCCTTTCAAGGCTTGAAGCTGACGTACTAGGCGCCGGGCTGCTTGCCCCCGGTGGGTCAGGGGAATGCGCCAGACGGCTGGGAGTTCGGCTAACGTTCGACCGTAGGCGGGTAGCCAAAAAATACGGTCGAAGCCCCCGGAATGCGTCCCTAACTGACTACTAGAAATGTAAGCGCTTAAACTACCCTGTGCCCAAACGGCGTGTCCGTCCGGCCAAGCCGCCGCTAAAGTCGCCCACATGGTGGCTTGACGGTGACTGTTCGGACACGTCGTTAAGGCGGTTAAGATTTCTTGATTGCGTTGAAAGCCACTAACCGCAACCCCCAGATCACGCGCGGTGGTCACGCCGAGTTGCCCCGGCAAAGCGGGAATTTCAATTCCGCTATCATCCGCAATAACCGGCTGCCCTAACCGTTGCGCAGCAAAGCGAGCCTTAGTCACCGCGTTCGTGACGTAGCTGCTGGTCGTTTCGGCTGGAAAAGTCAACCGTGAAAAATAGCGGTCATAGCACTCGGCGGTGAGCCCGTAATACGCTAAACAGGCGCGTAGGTCACCGCTCTTCCCGTGATTATTCGATGCGATTAACCAGTTCATTTTAGAGCCTCCTGCCAACCATGCCGTTGCAGTTCCCGCACAACGTAAAATGAGCCCGTAATAACGATGGCCGTCTTCGCGGTCGCCCGCTGTTGGGCTAAACTAACGGCCGCCGTAATGTCCGGTTGGACGAGAATTTCGGGAGCTCCCGCCGGCTGAACTGCCAGCGCTGCCTGTGCCAAGTCACTGGCACTGAGCGCTCGTTGCGGATTGTCCGGCGTATTGGTAATGACCAACTTGGCCGTGGGCAGTAACGTCGCTAACATCGTTCGATAATCCTTATCGCGTAACGTTCCCAGCACGTAAATCAGGTCGCGGTTAGGCAGTAACTGTTGCAGGCTAGTCACGAGCGCCCGCATGCCGTCCGGATTATGGGCGCCATCCGCAATCATCAACGGGTGCGTCTGCAAGACCGTTAACCGGCCTGGCAACGTCACGTGTTTTAAACCCTCGCGAACCGCAATCGTCGATAGCGGCACGTGTTGCCGTTGTAGCGCGGCAATCGCGGTCAGTACGAGGCTAAGGTTTTGTCGCTGATAATTCCCACTTAGGCTCACTTCCAGCGCGGTCCAATCAAACAGTTGACTGTGACTATCAACCACGGTGCGAAGGACGTCTTGCGAGCGCACCGTTTGGACTAACCCGCTCGCGGTCAAGAGCGGGACGCCCCGCCCACGTGCAACGCGCGCAATGACTGCCAGTGCGGCGGGATCCTGGTCATTTAACGTAACGACCGTCGTCTGCGGTTTGATAATTTCTGCCTTATTTTCGGCAATCGCCGTAATCGTCCGCCCCAAAATTTGGGTGTGATCCAGCGCAATCTTCGTAAAAATAGTCAGTTGGGGGCTTGCTAGGGCGTTGGTCGCGTCATCGCGGCCCCCTAAACCGGCCTCCACTATACTCCATTGTACGCCCTGGTTGCGGAACCAGACCATCCCAATTAAGAAAAACCATTCAAAAATTGAAACGTCGCTGGAACGCAAGCCCATTTTAGTTAACGTGGGCACGATTTCGTGGTACGTCGCGACGAAGGCTTCCGGACTAATCCAGTGACCATTCAATTGGAGCTGTTCACGGTCATCACTGATGGCCGGGCTACTGAACCGGCCCACCTCGTACCCTTGTGCCCGTAAAACGCTGGCGAGCATCGCGCCGGTTGAACCCTTACCATTGGTTCCGGCAATGTGGATGACGTGAAACTGGTGGTCTGGGTGATCCAAGCGGGCCATGATCCGGCGTAAGAGCGGGACCCGCTGATCATTTGCGGCCAGCATCGCCTGATTTAAATGGGCGCGCAAGTCGCGGTAAGTTTGCATTGCTGTTGTTGATTCCACTAACTGTCACCGCCTAGTTTGCGATTCGTTGTAAAAATTCCTGTTTCAAGTCCCGGTCCGCTTTAAATTGACCGGTATAGTAGCTACTTTCCGTATGAACACCGGGCTTGCTAACCCCCCGCATTTCCATGCACATGTGCCGCGCCGAGATTGAAACGGCCACGCCCGCTGGATCTAAGATCCGTTGGAGCTCATCAGCAATGTTGACCGTCAAGCGCTCCTGCACGTTGGGCTGCTTTGCACAGTAGTCAATCAACCGGGGAATTTTACTCAAGCCAATCACCTGCTGATGTTGTGGGACGTACGCGACTTGCACGGTCCCGAAGAACGGTAAGAGGTGGTGTTCACACATCGAATAAAACGGAATGTCCTTTAATAGCACCATTTCCGTTGGGTGGTCGACTTTAAACAACTTATAGTTGTCAAACGGCGCCGCGGTTTTAGTCGCAAAGACCTCCGCGTACATCCGCGCAACCCGCTCTGGTGTTTCCACTAAACCGGGGCGGTCGGGATTTTCCCCCACTGCCGTTAAAATCGTTCGTACCGCAGCTTCAATCTTTGCTTTATTTTCCTTATCAATCATCTAACTCACTCACATTTCCTACTTTATTAATCCAACTTTGATCCTGATTAGCGGCCATCATTCGCCGAACTTGGGGTCCGACTTGCGGGTCCGCCGCCGCAATTTCAAGGGTTGGCCGCAACACAAAATTCCGGTGCGCCGCCTGCGGGTGTGGCACCGTTAACGTGGGGGTCTGAATAGTCCGGGCACCCCAGAAGATAATATCCATATCGAGGGTTCGCGGTCCCCAATGAACTTTCCGTTGGCGATGAAAAGTCCGTTCAATTTGATGAAGCACGGTTAACAAGTCCGCCGGCGTCAGGGTGGTAGTCAGCGCAACTGATACGTTATAAAAATTGGGCTGGTCACGTTTGCCCCACGGCTCGGTCTCGTACCAGTTCGACGTGGCGCGCACCGTCACTTCCGGTACGGCCGCTAATTGCGCGATGGCTTGCCGAATCGTTGCGACCCGCGGGTGTAAGTTGGCACCCACGCTCAAATAGACCCGTTCCTGCTCAGTCGGCATGCGGCGCCCCCTCAACTTCAATCTCAACGTCGTCAAAAATCCCCGGCATCGGGACGCTGTACTTACGAATTTTTAGCGTGATCCCGTTTACCGTAGGAAAGGCCGCCAACAACGTTTCTAATAAGTGATTGGCTAACGATTCAATCAATTTGTACGAATGGCTGCTAATAAAATCATCGGCCACCTGCCGGACTTCCGCGTAATTAATCGTTTCATGGACGTCGTCGTGCCGCACCCGGGTTTCAATCGGATAGTCAATGGCGATGTCGAGGGCCAGCTGTTGGCCGTTGCGGCGCTCCTCTGGTAACACCCCGTTGAACGTATGAAACCGTAAATTGTTGATTCGAATCATGCCCATCAATATCCCTCTTCTGCTTATTTTTTACCTATAATCATAGCATGAAGCCCCGCTCATGTGATAGTAATCCGACAAATAAGCCAAGTTCAACGGCGAAATGTTTGGAAAAATGACTGAACCACAATCAACTAGTGAGGTCACTACCAATTCGTGTTAATATGCCGCCAGCAGCGGGTGTAACCGGTTGGCTGGAACACTGCATATCATCGCACCATAGAAAAACCGCCGGCGCTCCAAGCACGTCGGCGGTTGATGATTTTTTTACGAGACCTGCGTCCCGTCTTCAAATTTAATGAGTTTGCCCAAGTATTGACTGGTTAAACCAGGCGTTTCTTTCACGATGTAAGTTGCCAGCGCCGATTCATTAATTTGGGTCTGAATAAACGGTGTGTTGACAAAATTAGCCAGTGACAACACCACGAAAATCACCAAGTAGGAAATCACAAACGCCACCGCACCCCCGGCTAAGCTGTTGACCTGTTTAATAACCGGTAACCAGGTGATTCCCCGCGAAATTTGACCAAGGAAGCGAATGACCGCCCAGCCAAGCGACGTTAAAATAAAGAACGCCACGAGGTTAATAACCAGGGTGCTGGCAGTGCTAACGTTGATTAGGTGTAGGCTTGATAAGAGTGACGTGAGCGTGGTCCCAAGGGGCTGGTATAGCAAGCGAGCAAAAATCAACACGGCGATTGTCCCGATTAAATGGAGTACTTCAATCACAAATCCCCGGCGAATCCCGCGAACAATTGCTGAAATTAAAAGTAATAAAATGATAATGGTAAAAATCATCGGCGCGCCATCCTTCCTTTCATAGGTAGACCTATTTTAGCACGTCACCACCGTCAGCGCGCGTTTGCCGCCCGAAATAAAGATTATCTTAATTACTTGACGCTCCCGCCGTTTTTCGCTAAAGTCAACAGTAATGTGTCAACTAGAATAGGATGGAGCGGTAACAATGAGGCGACGAATATGGGTATGGTTAGGCGTGTTGCTCGGAGTAAGTGGGCTACTCGCAGGTTGTCAAAGTCAGCCGGCAACCACTACCACTAATGGCAAAATTAAAATTATGGCGAGCCTCGATTTCTACGGTCAAACGGCCAGCGCGGTCGCCGGCAAATATGGACAGGTCACCTCGGTGATCGACAGTCCCAGCGTTGACCCCCACGACTTTGAAGCGACCGTTAAAACGGCAAAACAGGCTAGTAGCGCGCAACTAATTATTTATAACGGCCTGGGCTACGACGATTGGATGCAAAAGTTGACCGTCAATAAGGCCAGCAACGCCCGGGTTATCCAAGTGGGTACCACCATTAACCACCTTCAAGACGGCGCTAACGAGCACGTTTGGTATGACCCGACAACGATGCCCAAACTCGCGGACCGGATTGCGGCCGATCTCGCCAAGCTCCAACCCAAGCACGCGGCGTACTTTAAGCAACAGGCGCGCGCCTACCGCCAACGTTTGCAACCCATCACGGCCGAGCTGGCGGACTTAAAGAAGCACGCGCAGGGTCAGCGGGTTGCGGTTAGCGAGCCCGTTTTCGACTATTCCTTAAAGGCCCTTGGTTACCAGATCAGCAATCCGCACTTCGCCCAATCGATCGAGGAAGGAGCCGACCCGTCGCCCAAAGATATTCAGCAAATGCAAAGCGACATTCGCCACCACCGGATCGCGTTTTTCGTCGAAAACACGCAGTCTGATAGCAACCTGATCACCAACATGGTTCAACTAGCTAAGCGTTACAACGTACCGGTGCTAAAAGTGACCGAAACGCTCCCGGCCAATCAGACTTACGAGTCCTGGATGCTCAGCCAATACCGCCAACTTAGTAAAATTCAGGCTAAAACCAACTAACGCAAACGCGCCGTACCGGCAAGCTAACTCTCCGGTACGACGCGTTTTTCACTTATTCTTCTTTAATCGTTACTTCGTGGCTTGACTGCGTTCATCCCGTAATAGCAGCGCTAAAATCAGTCCAACCACTTCAATCCCGAACATCATCCAGAAAACGGTGTGATAACCGGTTAGACTAGCCGCCAACCGGGGCGTGCCAGCACGCAATTGACTAGCCGTCACGTTCGACAGTACTAAGGTGGCCACGGCAACGCCGGCCGACCCAAGAATTTGGCGGACGGTTGTAATGACCGCGGTTCCGTGTGAAATTAATTCATTGGGTAGTGAGTTCGCCCCCAGCGTAACCGCTGGCATCATTACAAAGGCGTTTCCGCCTTCGATTAAGGCCGCTAGGAGAATCATCGTCCAAAGGTTCAACTGCGCGCTAACTAGCGCTAAAATCAGCCAGCCAAGGACGATCATCGTCATCCCTAACAACATAATCTGCTTATAACCGATTTTTTCAGCCAACCGGCCGGTCAACGGGTTCAAAATGGCTAGGAACACCGCCCCGGGCACTAGCGCCATCCCGGAAATAAACGGGGAAACCTTCAAGACGCCCTGGTAGTAAAGTGGGAAGATGATGGTCACAACAATCAACGCGACGTATGAAATCGCCGTTAAGAAGATCGCCAAATCGTAATTAAACGTCTTTAATACTCGTAACTCAAGTAGTGGCGTTTGGATGTGGAACTGCCGGTACGTAAAGTACGCCACCGCTACAATTGAGACAACCAGTAACCCAATGTTTAGCGGCCAGTTGACGTTGGCCTTACCAATTTGGTTAACGACGTACAAAATGCCAGCAAAGCCGAGTAACGTCACAATCGAGAGCAAATCCAACTTCGACGGCTTACTAATTAGCACGTCCTTGATCGTCGCAAAACTCAGTAAAATCAGTACGGTGGCAACCGTAATGAAAACGGCGAATAAACCGTGCCAGTCGGTAAACTTTAAAACGACCCCCGAAATAATTGGGCCGGACGCTAACGCCGTCCCCATGACTAAACCGGCAATCCCCATCGTACTCCCCCGCTTCTCTTCCGGAGTGATGGTTAATAGGATTGATTGGTAGGACGGGAATAATACCCCGACGGCCGCCGCTTTAATTAAACGCCCGATCATCATAATGGCAAAATTAGGTGCAAAATAAATAATAATTGATCCGGCGTCAAATAGCACGAGCACCGCTAAGAACAGCTTTTTAAAACCAATGTTGTTCAATAACCACGGACTAATTGGCATCATCACGACCATGGTCAGCATAAACCCGGTCGTTAACCATTGCACCGTGGACGCTGAAATGCTGAAGTCGCGCATGAAGGTTGGGTAAACCGTTGATAATGACGACTGACTGATCGACATCGTCCACGTCCCCGTTAGTAACGTGAAAATAAACCAAAACCGACGCCGACCCGTTAAGGTCGCGGTTTGATTTGCAGTATTCATCAAAATTCCTCCCCCTTACTTTAGAACAGTTATTAACTGTCACTGATCATTGTACCATTCTGATACTTGATGTACAGCAATCCATCACTGACTTTTCAATGTATCCGGTTACTTTCACCATTAATTTGACCAGTGGGCAAAAAGAGCCCCACCGACAGCCATCGCCACCGGTGGGACCCATTTTGATTGGCGTGCTAATCCGCTAACATTGCCGGACTAACCGCTTGCATTTTTTCCTTGTCGCTCGCTGATGGTTGCGCCACCTTCATTTTTTTCAACGCAATCACGGCGCGATATTGTAACTCGGCCACGTTAATATCATCGCGCACATCGTAGTGCGTAATCGTGACGAACGCGGAGTTTTCGTAAATTTTTTCCACTTTAGCGTAAAAATCATAGCTCGTGTTACCATTCTTCTGGCATTTGACGCGATCCCCAACCGTAATTTTAGCCATTACAATCACTCCACTTCTAAAATATGCTAATAACATAGCACTTAACGGGGGGAATAACAATCAAAGTTCCCGAAATCCGACTTTTTTTATCCGGTTCCAATGTTAACCATTCAAAATATACCTAATCCGTTTACATCGCTGGGTATCCGACTATAATGAAGAGTTACTGTTTTGAAAAAATGACCCCAACCGCACCCCTAATTGCACGGGTGACGACGCTCAAGCCTGGGCGTGTAAACTGCTACTAACCAATCCTAACGGTAGTTATGATTCGTGCTAAACGCTGTGCGGTTATTTGGTTGGTCTTAAGTTGGCAGCACTGCCGGCCGCGCGGTGGGCGGCCCTAAGGGTGGACCTGTGGGCGACTTCTTGGCCGGCCGTCGGTATTTAGATGCACATGGGAACGGCAGCGGAGGTCCGTTTTCGGCGCGGGAGGCTCGTGCTGCCTGCAGCCGATGAATGGACTGGTGGGGGCGGTTGAAGCTGAGAGCTGAACTAATCGCCGCACTTGTGAAAGCGCTTAAAATCGGGTATAAAAAAAGAACCGGTGCTCCCGGTTCTAGCTTGCATGGCAACGTCCTACCCTCGCAGGGAGCGATCCCCCAACTACTATCGGCGCTAAGAAGCTTAACTTCTGTGTTCGACATGGGAACAGGTGTATCCTTCTCGCCATCGTCACCACACTATTG
>NZ_BJEA01000022.1 GCF_005405425.1 Lactiplantibacillus modestisalitolerans
AGTCGGGAAACAACCCCGACTAACGCAAACGACACCACTGAGCCACTTTAGGACCGCCCTCACGGCTAAATGAGTGTAAACTAAACAGGTCTCCCAATGATTGAAATTGGAAATATCAATGTGAGACTACTAAAATTATATTATAAGGTATGGACCTTATTGGACCGTCTTATGCATGCAAGCCACCACTGCGACCTTATCCTGTTTGGGATGAGGTCCTTTTTTAACCGGTGACACCCGCTGCTGGCGGCAATTCCGACACCAATTGGTACAGAACCAAAAAAGTCCCCGGGCTTGCGCTTGGGAACTTTTTTATCAAATTATTAGTTTTCGGTTGGATCAACTTTAAAGTTGTGTACTAGTTTTGGGAAAATTAACCGGTCGGCGGTCGCAATCAGAATGCCATTCATAAAGAACGAATAGATCGTCCCCACGTTAACGGCCTGAACCTGGTGCGTGAAGAAGAACGTGACCACCATAATCAAAATGGGTGGGACGAAGTCAATTAACTGGGCCGCGGTCGCGTTGCCCTTTAAATACATAAACCGTAAGATGTTGGTCGTATCGTCGTTTGGGTGCATCAAAATGTTGGCGCGCTGATACAGCGAAATGGCAATGCAGAACGTGGTCACTCCGAGCAGTGAAATGAACATTCGCACCAGCCACGGCCAACTAGGCATGCCAATGGCGGTAAAGATGGTCGTAAAGAGGTCAACGAAGTAACTAAAGCAAAGGACGAACCCGATTTCACCAACGAAACGGGGAATGTCAATTCGGCGAATCAGGACTTGGTTGGTCAGAGCGTTCGTGAGCCCAATACAGAAAAGCATCACGCCGACGTCAAACCCAAAGGCGGCGTGCAAGTTAACGGCTGCTGCGGTCCAAAAACCGCTCCCAACGTTCGAAGAAACGCAGAGTGCGTTCCCGCAGGCGTTTAAAACGAGGCTACAAACTAAGGCGACTAAGCGGACGGGCATTGAATTACCAGTGGTAGATGATGTTGACAAAGCGGCGCCTCCTATAATTATTGCTGGAATTTATCATAACGCCGAATGGTTAGTTATGACAATTAAAACCAACTTAAGTAACTAGTCGCACATTAGAAATTTAGTAAATTCAATTCAAACTAGACAAGTGGTATCTAAGTTGTATAATGTGGTTGTAAGCGTTAACAGTAATTTCTTTAAAATTATGGAGGCGTTCTTATGATTAAAACGAAAGCGATTATGATTGGGGCCGGCCTAGCCAACATGGCGGCCGCCGTTTATCTGATTCAAGATGGCCATTGGGATGGCAAAAATATTACCTTTTACGGGGTTGACCGCCACGGTGCCAACGATGGTGGGGCTACGACCGATTTTACGGATGAATACTGGAACCGGGCGCACCCGTTAGCCAATACGACTGGGTACGTCGCGCGGGGTGGCCGGATGCTCAACTACCGGACCTACGTCGACCTGATGGACTTGTTAGACCGGATTCCGTCGATTACGGAACCCGGGATGACCGCCGCCGAAGATACCCGTGACTTCGATGCCAAGCACCGGACTTACGACGTGGCGCGGCTGATGCAAGCGGGCAAGGGCATTATTAACGCCGGCAAACTCGGCCTGAATAATAAGGACCGGGCCCTGTTGAGTAAGCTCGTACTGATGCCGGATAAGGATGAGACCCAGCTGGATAACGTGTCGATCGCCGACTACTTTAAGGATGATCCGCACATGTTCCGGACCAATTTCTGGTACATGTGGGAAACGACCTTTGCGTTTCGAACCCAGAGTTCCGCAATGGAATTACGGCGCTACATGCACGAAATGATTTATGAATTTACACAAATTGAACACCTGGTTGGCGTTAACCGCACCCGTTACAACCAGTTTGAAAGTATTATGTTACCGTTGATTAAGTATTTGGAAGGTCAGGGGGTCATTTTCAAGGACAACCAAATTGTGACTGACTGGCAATTCAAGGACACGGCGATGCAGGATGAAATTACGGTCACCGGACTGGTCGTTCAGGACGGACAGTCCCAGTCAACTTACGACGTTGAGGTTGACGACGATACCGCGGTCATCTTTACGAACGGCTCAATTACGGACTCGGCCACGATGGGGGATTACGATACGCCGGCCCCGGAAAATATGGATTACGGAATCAGTGCTGCGCTGTGGAAGAAGGCGACGGAGCGGTTTTACAACCTGGGTTCACCGGATAAGTTCTTTAACGACCGCAACGCCAGCGAGTGGTCCAGCTTTACGCTGACGACCAAGAACCACCTCTTCCTAAACGAGATCGTTCGAATCACGACGCAGGAGCCGGGGAACGCGTTAAATTCGTTCTTGTCAACGACGCCAATTACGCCGTTGAATCAAAAGGACGTTAATATGTCGATCGTGGTGCACCACCAGCCGCACTTTACGACCCAGAAGCCGAATGAAACTGTGCTGTGGGGCTACTTCTTGTATCCGCGCCGCCAAGGGGAATTTGTCCACAAACCGTACATTCAAATGACCGGGAAAGAAATGGCCCAAGAATTGATTGGTCAACTTTCAAAAGTTGATCCAGGTCCTGGGAATATCAAGGATAAAGAAAAAGAAATCTTGGCAAGCATCGTTAACTGCATTCCGGTTTACATGCCGTACGCGTCGGCGCTCTTTAATAACCGGGCGAAGGCGGACCGGCCGGAAGTCTTGCCAAAGCACGCGACGAACTTGGCCTTTACCGGTGAGTTTGCGGAGCAGCCGTATCAGATGGTCTTTACGGAACAGAGTGCGGTTCGCTCGGGTGAAATGGCGGCTTACCACTTTGCGGGCGTGCCAATGGAAAACTTGGTCAAGACACCGCGTTATGATAAGGATCCGAAGACCCTCTTAAAAGCCACGAAAAAAATGTTTGATTAGTTGGGGCGGGCTAAACTAGCACGTCAACGCGAAAAGGCGCCGGGAATTTTCCCGGCGCCTTTTGTCGGCCGTTAACCACGTTGCCAACCGACTAATTGGCCCCGTGGGGTGGTCAATTGCGTGTACTGAACGGTTTGGTGACCGTTAATCAACGTCAACCGCATGGTCGCGACGCAAGTAGTGGTCGCTGCTAACGGTTGGGACTGGGCGCGGACGAGTGCGGCGTGGTCAGCGGTAAAGCTGATTTGGTGCAGCCGCTGACCGCGGTTAATCAGGGTCGGTTGCGCCCGTAACGGCACCAGCCGGTTTACCTGATACAGTTGGGTGGCCGCGTGGGCAACGGTGATCGTGACCGGTGCTGACGAGCTACGCCAGAACCGCCACGACTTTCGACTAGCGGGTGCGGTTAAGCGAATTTTTTTCAACGAATCAGCCCCCTTAACTGCATGCTAGTTTAAGCCCGTTGCGTCCAGCCAGACAACTAGAAACGATTGGTATTCAGTTATCATAATTAACAGTCATATGCTATGCTAGAAGAGCAATTTTTGAGAGGAGGGTGGCCGATGCCCGCAGCAACCACGCTGATTACGCCCGCGGAAAACCGGTTCTTTTTACTAAGTGAACGGGCGCGCCGGCATAGTAGTTTACACGAAATTAGTTCCCTATTACACCAACACGTGACCGTTAAGGCTGATAGCCCGTTTTTAAAGGCCACGGTCCGCAATTTGATTGTGAAGCAGCACGCCGCCTGGTTGCGCGCTTGCAGCCATGAATGGCAGTTACTCGCAAGCCTGCCGTACGTGATCAATCCAAGTAGCGCCCGGCGGCAGTGGCACCGTTGCGAGCTTTGCCATCAGCCGGTACGGTACGAATACCACGTTGTCAGTAAGGCCAACCAGCGCGAACTGATCGTGGGTTCCGAGTGCGTGAAAAAGTTTATGAACGCGGAAACCCGCTACCTGATGGTGATTACGACCGAAGATAACTTTTATGCCGTCCAGCAATACCAGACTTTAACGACCCAGCTCCCCAGCGTGCCGGCGATCATGTTCGCCGAACCGTGGTTGCCTGAATTACCAGCAACCCACCGACCGCAAGCTCGGACCCTGCGGCGCGAAACGACCGCGACGGTGACGACTTACTTACGGCACCGGACGCCGACCGTACCTTTAAAACAGCTGGCCCCCGCCCAACGTACCTACCAGCAACTGGTTGAAACCGAGCAAACCGCAATCGCCAGTGCGCGTAAACTGGCTGAACAGCAAGTCGAGCAAGCGCAGCACGCCCAACAGCAGCAACGGCAGCAATCGGTCCAAACCGCCCGGGAGCGCCTGCGCCATAGTGCGGCCTACCGACGCTACCTGGCGGACTTGGCCGCCATCATTGTGCTTCGACCGGACTTAGCGGTTGCCAAGCGCCGGTTTGGCCAACTGAGTGCCCCGACAACGTCCCGGCCGTTGCTCAACGCTTATCAGTTTAGCCAACTAGTCAACGAGTACCGGCAGACTGGGCAGCTAAAGGGCCGCCGGTCGGGCATGTTAGCGAAAGACCTGGTGCAAGATTTAGACCAGGTGACCCGGCAATTGGACGCGCGGGAAACGACTCGTTTTTACGACGACCTGTTTAATAGTTGCTGGGGCTGGGACTACCCGTCGCCAGCGGCTCAGCAACATGACTGGCAACGGTTATTGACCACGCGTTGGGGTCAGACGCTTTCACTGACGTGGTTTCACCAGCTGGCGCAACAAACAACGCCCGCAGCCATTCAAAACTGGTTAGCGACTCAGGCGAGTCCGGCCGTTCAGCGCGCCATCGGCCACCGGTTGACGACCCACGCAACGTTAACGCCAATTCCCCGAACGACGATTACGGCGGCAGAACTCCAAACGTTTTGTGAGCGGGCGGTGCGGCCTACCGTTTCGCTGGCAACGGTTCAGAATCAGTTGATTAGTTACTACCAGCTACCCGCAGCGCAACAAGCGACACTACAAGAAACGGTTGCCCATTACTATGTTTCCCAGCAGTATGCGGGTGACCATCAGGCGGCCCTGCAACGGGTTCAAACCTTGTTAACGGCTAAAAAAGTTTAATTGTTTCACGTGAAACATTGGTCTTTGCATCACCCAGTTACGCAAAAATCCCATCACCGTGATGACAACGGTTGATGGGATTTTTTTGCATTAGAGGTGGTCAGTTAAAAATATAATGATGGGACTATCAGTCGTTAAGCCTTAAATGGATTCCAAAAGCGGCCCCCGTTGACCTTGAAAAGAGCAATGCCAATTAAAATCAGGACGGCAACGATGGCTAGTGCCAAGTAGTCGTTACGCTTGAACCGCTGGGCCATGTACCAACTGCGTTTCTTCCCCTTGCCAAAGCGGCGCAGCTCCATCGCCTGACTGATGGTTTCAATCCGGTCGAGGCTCGAAAAAATCAGGGGGAGTAAAATCTGGAGGCCACCCCGAACCCGGGTCAGCAAGTGCGCTTTTTTCGACATTTCAAACCCGCGGGCCTGTTGCGCTAAACTAATTGTCCGGTAGTCCGCCTGAACGTCCGGAATGTAACGAAGCGCAATGGCGACCGAGTAGCTGATGCGGTAGGAAATGCCAATTTTGTTTAAACTGGCGGCAAACTCACTCGGGTTGGTCGTCATTAGAAAAATCAACGCGAGCGGCACGGCAAACGTATATTTTAATAGCAGGTTGAACTCGTAAAAGAGTTGTTCGACCGTCAAATTAAAATAGTGATCGCTAGTTCCCAGCAGTAAGTGCTCGGTGCCGTAAATGGAGACGCCGTAGTGCGGTGCGAAAACGTAAACCATCACCAGGTTTAAAACGGAAAAACCGACAATGACGCTTAAAACGAACGACACGTCGCGGTACTTAATTTTAGAAAAGCGAAAAACAACGAGCGATAACGCCATGATCGCAAGCAGGTAGCGGGTGTCGTAGGTCATCATCCCGATGATCGACAAACCCACGAAGCAAAGTAGTTTCGTGCTCCCACTTAGGCGGTTCAAAAAGGTGTGGCGGTCGTCGTAGCCAATTAAGAGTTGGTGTTGCATTTGCGCGCCTCCCGGTCAGTTTGAACGAATTTAGCGACGAATTCGGTTGGGTCAATGTGGTGCGCCTCCGCCAATTGGTACAGGCTGGTTTTGGCTAGTGACGCCTGCTCGATGATGGTGGCGTTAGTTAACACGTCGGCCGGGGCCGCGTCCATTAAGATACCGCCGTTACCGAGAACGATGGTGCGGTCGGTGTATTCCAGCATCAGGTGCATGTCGTGCGTGATCAACATGATGGTGATCTGCTGTTCGCGGTTTAACTGGGTCAAAAAGCGCATCATTTCAGTGTAGTGCTTTAAATCTTGGCCGGCGGTCGGTTCGTCAAGAATCAGCATGGCGGGCTGCATAACTAAAATCGCCGCGATGGTGACCCGCTTTTTTTGCCCAAAACTAAGGGCCGCCGTGGGCCAGTGCCGAAATTCGTATAAACCGCAGACCTTTAGTACCCGGTTAACCCGTTGCTCGATCGTCACTTCGTCAACGCCCCGCAGGACGAGGCCCGCCGCGACTTCGTCAAAAATCATGGTTTTCGATAACATTTGGTTGGGGTCTTGTAAGATGTACCCAATTTGATCAGCGCGTTCCTTGACGGATTGGCCAGCTAACGGGTGACCGTTAAACCGCATCGTTCCCGCTTGCGGGGTCAAAAAGCCGGTAATCAGGTTGTTAAGTGTTGACTTACCAGTCCCGTTTTGCCCAACTAAGCTAATCATTTCCCCGCGGTTGAGCGTCACGGAAAGGTCGTTAATAATTGGCCGATCGGGGTCGTACCCAAATTGGAGGTGCTCAATCGTCAGCAATGCTTCGTCGTGACGGACCGGCTGCTTGAGTTGGACGCCGTTTGTCCAGCGTTGCAGCTGTGCCGTGAGGTTGGGCACTGTTAATTCTGGTAACCGGTCTAAGTGCCGACAGCTATCGAGAGGCACGCCCGCAAACTTTAGAGCCGACAAATAGAGTGGCTCCCGTAAACCGAGTTGAGCGAGTAACGACTGGCGTAAAATGGTTTCGGGGCGGTCGTTAGCGACGATTTGACCGTCTTGCATGACCACGAGCCGGTCAATTGGTTGTTGCAGCACGTCTTCAATGCGATGTTCAATAATAATAACGGTTAAGTTGTCACTGCGCGTCAATTGTTCGACCAGCGCCATTGAAGCTTTCCCGGACGCCGGGTCAAGGCTTGCCAGCGGTTCGTCGAATAATAAAATCTTACTGTTATCGATCAACACGCCCGCCATGGCGACTCGTTGCTTCTGCCCACCCGACAGTTCTTGGGGGCGGTGGCTCAGTAACTCGGTTAAATCTAAGGTCCGTGCCCACTTGGCAGTGGCCGCCTTCATTGCGGCTTGCGGTTGCTGGTCATTTTCTAACGAAAACGCCACGTCTTCCGCCACGGTCAAGCCTACAAACTGGCTATCCGGATCTTGCAACACGGTTCCGACCGCGAGCGAGCGGTCAAAAATCGAGCTGGCGCGCATTTCCGTACCCGCGACGGTCACACTGCCCGTCAGTTTGCCCGGAAAAGACTGCGGAATTAAACCGTTTAAACAGCGGCCCAGCGTTGATTTACCGCAGCCAGAAGGCCCGGCAATCAGCACCTTTTCCCCCGGATAAATATCCAGGTTAATGTGCCGCAAAGTTGGTTCAGATTGACTATGGTATTGAAAAGAAAAATCTTTGAAACTAATAATCGGTGCGCTCATAGGTTAACGTTCCTTTGTTAAGCTCCCACCCTTGGTCCGCGTGCGGGCGTACAAGACGAGCAGAATCGTCCCAATAATGGCAACTGAGATTGAATCGGTAATCCAAGTAACGATCCCTTGGATAAAGACTTTGTTGGCCGGTTCATGATAAATAATAATATCACCAGTCGGTGCTAAAAGCACCCAGCCGATAAAATTAACCACGATTTGGTAGATGTTAAACCAGACCAATTTGGCAGTCCCGAGTTTCCCGTTTTGAATGTTGAGCCGTTTGTGCGCTAGGCCAAAGGCAAAGCCAATCAGGCCGTCCACGATTACCCAGGTCCACCACGGCGACCCGTACGTGACGAAGTCGTTTAGGGCGTGGCCGATGAAAACCGCTAAGCCGGCAGCGACCGGTCCAAAAATGGCACCGAGTAGGGCAAGAAAGCCCATGGCAACGTTGACCTGCGTGTTCGGCACCCCGGTTGGAATGGCGACGAACTTCATAAGAACAAAAATGACGGCGGCGCCAATCCCGGTGGCGACCACGGTCCGAATTGATGATGATTGCTTTTGCATAATGGAACACTCCCTTATTAAATGGTGGGTTAAAATTCGGATTAATAAAAGGCACGAAAAAACGCGCCCGAAAGTTTAGACTTTCAAGGACGCGTTTGCGTGTTACCACCTAGATTTCCCCAATAGGGCTTATCATGATGATAACGGATCGCTCCGATGACGAATCTTCCCCGTCAACCGCTTCTTCGAGACCATCTTCAATCGGGTTCGACACCGTGTTTCAGCACCCACGGTTCTCTTTAGGCGAACACTCGACCTACTCATCTCGTCACAGCTTTTTTTAATCTGAATTTAACTTATTACAGCATACGCTGATTTAGGGAGGGGTTCAAGTAAAACCGAACAAATGAACGCGGTTACATCGGAAACGGCCGGATTTTATTTACCATGAACTTTGTGAGCTAAGTAGTAGGCGCCCCATTCAGCGAGCTGCCCCTTTGAGATGGCCTTAGCGTAACCTTGTTCCAGTAACTTTTCGAAAATAGGGGTGAATTGGGCCGTCGTTTCCTTGGCAAGAATGCGGGCTTCTTCTTGATTAGAGAGTTTTGAGAAATCAACGTTAACTTCGGGCTGAAAATCTGCGAGGGCCTTGATTGCGGCCGAGTAAATAACTGCGTCTTGGTCCAAATTGAGTGAGTGTACTTCCATTCTAAGTCACCTTCCTAAGTGGTCGTTACTTCTTTAATACCAGTATACTGGGGGAGCACCGGGAACTGAATTAATCTGCTTTAAAATAAAAATTATCAAAATAATATAAAAGTATATACAAATAATTTCATTTAGGGTTTAAAAGGCGTAAACTAGGGGACATAGAGTTCAATTAGAAAGAATGTGACTAGTTTTGGCTTATAAATATGAAACAATTGCGGATAGCTTACGTCAATCGATTCGTTCGGGTAAGTACGAACCCGGCGAACTGATGCCCGATCAAAATAAGCTGGCAGCCGCGTTTGATACCACTCGGATTACGATTCACAAGGCAATTCAACTGCTAATTATCGAAGGTTTAGTGTATTCAAAGCGGGGTGCCGGGACGTTTGTCCGGAAAGATTTCCGGATTCGCGAGCACCATCAAGAAACGTTGATCGATAAACCACTGGGAACGACCCAGACAAACCGTGGTAAAAAGGTCACCAGTAAGGTCTTAGAATTACAGGCGCGCCTCCCAACGAAGTGGGAAGCTGAAAAGTTATTGATTGACGAAATGGATCCCGTTTATGTGATTCGGCGGGTTCGTTACGTTGAAGGCAAGGTCTGGGCTTACGAGCACACGATCATGCCGACTAACATTGTCATGTTAACGCGCAAAGTATTGGGCGGGTCGGTTTACGGCTACCTGGAAAAAGAAAGCGGCAAACGCATTGCGGGCTCACACCGGATTATCTCGGCAGCGCGCGCCACGCAGGATGACGTGGAAGCCATGGGGGCGACCCTGGACGAACCGATTTTAGTGATTAATCAAATTAGTTATATGGACGACGGGCAACCCTTTGAAGTGTCGGAATCGCACTTTCCGTACCAAACTAGCCGGGTCGTGGCGGATGTTCAAGTCCACTAATAAACGACCGGTTGCTTAACAATCTAAGGCGGGGCTTTGCGAATAGTTGCTTTTCTGCGGGGGCCACGCGATAATAAAAGCGCTAGAAGAAAGCGCTTTTATTATGCGCAAAAAGGGGGCACCGGGTATGGCGACCGATTTTTATGAACGCCTAATTAGTAAATATGAACCACTAACTGAGGCTGAATTTTTAACGCTGGTTAGTGTGCAAGAACCAATCTTGGGGGCGGCGCTGCCCGCAAAAATCGCCGCGCTAACGCGCGGACAACTTCAATTGGGGATGGGGACCCTATTTACTAACTTACATGCCATGACGCAGGACTACTTAATTAAAGAAAGCGTTGATGCGCACGACCAACACAGTTACGTGATTACCGGTAGCGGCCAGGCCGTTCTGGCCGCGGAGGCTAACCGCCTGCGGTTATTGAGCCAAATTTGCGCGGAAGCGCGCGTTTAACAGCTTGTGAAACTTATCTGAGAGTTGCCAAAAGCCGGCTGACTTTTGGCGCACGTTTTGGCTATTAACATTCGGAAATAAGCAAGGGGCTGTGACTAATGTCACAGTCCCTTGTTGCGTTTTAAGTCGGACCAGTTCGTAAGTTAAGTGGCGGGAAGCGGTCAGCAAATTTGCGTTGTTCCGAATATAAAATAAATGATATTTAATGACTTTAAATAAAAATAGTAGTATTCTTATCTTAAAGACAAGCCCGGAATGTGTGGTATCCTGATTGATTATTAAAATATTGATGAATTAACCAATAAATGTTTTTTTATTCGTCACACTATTTTCATAAAATCGGGTTAAGTTATATTTATAAGGTCGACCGGAAGCCGGTGGCCGAATCAAAATGGTGAGGTGAGTTTAATGCGACTAAAAGATTTAACGGGACAGACGTTTAATCGATTGACGGTGCTCGAGCGTGCGGAAAGCGCGTCTAACGGTAACGCCCGCTGGTTATGCCAGTGTGAGTGTGGTCGTCAGGTAATTGTTGATAGTTACCGGTTGCGGCGCGGAATTACCAAGAGCTGTGGTTGTTTGCGGGCCGATGTCAGTCGGAAAAACATCTATAACAATCCAAAAACGCGGCGCAATATGGGTCGAAGCGACAACTTACCCCTCTACCAAGGGACTTCGGTCGATCGCTTAAAACCAAACAGTCGGAACCGGAGTGGTGTGATTGGGGTTTCATTTGATCGTTGTTCCCAAAAGTGGGTTGCTCGCTTAATGTACCGTGGGCGGCTCGTTTTAAATCAGCAGTTTGCTGATATGGACGACGCAATCGTTGCCCGTAAGCAAGCGGAAAAGCGTTACGTGATGCCAATCTTAGAAGATTATCAAAAATCAAAAGATCAAGCCCAATCGGTGGACTAAGCGGATACATACTTTGAAGGTAGTCCCGGTGCGGATTGAAATGCAGCAGTTATTAGGTCAGTTGACTTAGTAACTGCTTTTTTTTAGAGTGGACCAAAAGTCGCTGATGCACGTTTGGCGACACACAAGGGATTGCTAAGATTAAATTATAAGGTATGGACCTTATTGAACTGCGAGTCCGTGGTATGAGTAATCATGCAACCTGCCGCTGCGACTTTATCCTGTTTGGGATAGGGTCCTTTTTTAACCAGTAATAGTAATCAACGAGGTGGTTGGGAGCCGTTTTTGGTTGGCAGATTATGTTACAAACGGTAAAAAATAAAATATTAAGAGTGTAGGTATTACCGTGTTTGTGCGCTTATTTCCCGGGAAATAAGTACACTGTATCAGGAATAATATTGCCGCCGGTAGCGGGAATAGCCGGCTGGTGATAAGCTCAACACCAAGCGGTACAGAGTCCTTAATAGGGAGCGTCGTTAACGTGATGACTAGTCGCCAATTGAATTGACTCGTCAGTCATTGACTTTGAAGTCAACCAGATTTATAATCAAGCTAATTTCAAGCACGGTGGGTGGCCACACCCGCTTTACGGCTGATAGGAGGTCATTTTAATGACGACACCAATTTTAAAAATTGCGAACGTTCAAAAAAATTTTGGACCGGTGCAAGCGTTAAAAAAGATTGATTTTGAAATTTATCCTGGGGAAGTGTTTGGCTTTATTGGGCCGAACGGGGCGGGTAAGTCAACGACGATTCGAGTGCTACTGGGAATTATCCGGGCAAGCCACGGTACGGCAACGCTTTTTGGTCAAGACGTTTGGCGCGACAGCGTGGCGATTCACCGCCGAATCGCCTACGTTCCCGGGGACGTGTACCTCTGGCCGAACCTAAGCGGTGGGGAGATCATTGACCTGTTTTTGCGGTTGAACGGCCAAACTCACAGTGCTCGGACGGACGAGCTCATTCAAAAGTTTCAACTGGACCCGCGGAAAAAAGCACGTACGTATTCTAAGGGGAACCGGCAGAAGGTGGCGCTAATTGCGGCGTTTTCTACCGATGCGGATTTTTACATTTTCGATGAGCCGACATCGGGGTTGGATCCATTAAACGAGCAAACGTTTCAAGACGAGGTACTACAACTAAAGCGGCGCGGGAAGAGTGTCCTGCTATCGAGTCACATTTTGTCCGAGGTGGAAAAAATGTGTGATCGAATTGCGATTATTCGTGATGGCCGCATTATCGAGACCGGGACGTTAGCGGCAATGCGCCACCTGACGCGGACGACGGTTGACGTGCGGACGGTCCAGCAATTACCAGAATTAGCAGCAATGGCGGGCGTCCACGGGGTTCAAGCCCACGCAGACGCAAACCACGTTAGTTTTGCGGTTGATGCGGACCAGTTGACGGCGGTCATGCAATATTTGAGCGCGCACCAGTTAGTGAGCCTGACAACCGCACCCCCGACGTTAGCCGATTTATTTATGCGGTACTACGCGGCTGACGGTACTCGTTCAGTTGAAGGGAAGTGAGTCGGATGAAGCAGCAATGGTTTCAACGAACGGGCTTACTACTGCGCGTTAATGCCCGGCAAAATCGGGTTAAGCTGACGGCGTGGTTAGTGGCACTAGTCATGGGGATGCTGGTGATTGCGGCAAGCTTTAGTCAAATTTATCAGACCCCGGCGGCGTTGGCTGAAATTGCCAAGACCCTGAAAACGGACGCGATGGTCGCACTTTTTGGCCCGGTTGCGACCCCGGTACGGCAGACGGTGGCGGCCGCTTTCGCCATGGAGATGCCCGTGTTTACGGCCCTAATTCTAATTGTTATGAATTACCAACTCGCCGTGGGAAGTGCCAGAGAAGACGAAGATGCGGGCTTACTTGAATTAGTGCGGGCGCACGGCGTCGGTCGGTTAGCACCATTACTGGCAACGGCGCTCCTACTCACGGGACTCAACGCCTTAATTGGCGGCTTGTTAGGTAGCGGGTTACAACTCATTGACATGCCCGGTGCGACGACCAGTGGCAACTGGGTGCTAGCACTCGGTTTGGCCAGCACGGGTTGGGCGTTCGGCATGCTGAGCCTAGTTTGTGCCCAACTGGCTAGTTCGGCGCGGGGCAGTCTAATGCTGAGTTACGCGCTCCTTGGTGGGATGTACATTGGACGCATGCTGACGGACCTGCAGAACCCACAGTTAACTTGGTGGATCCCGTTCGGTTGGGTTGAAAAGCTCGGGGCTTACCAGGCGGAAAATTGGCTTCCAGTTGGTAATTACGGGTTATTTGGCCTGCTGGCCTTAGGGGTTGCGCTGGGGCTAAATGCCCGGCGCGACCTCGGAGCTGGCTGGTTACCACCCCGGTTAGGGCGGCGCCGAGCCAGCGTTTACTTACGCGGACCCGTCAGTTTAGTTGGCCGCCTTCACCGGGGCAGCTTAGTTGCTTGGTTGCTTGCCAGTTTGGTTTTAGGGGGCGCCTACGCGTCCGTTTTTAACACGATCGGGGACCTAGCTCAAAGCAACCCGATGATCAAACAAGTTCTGGGTACGGCCGGCCTGGCCGCCGCTAATCGCGTGATCGTCAAAAATTTTTTAGCGATTCTGGCCATCGTCCTGGTGGTGCTGGCGGCGATTCCAGCGCTGCAAATTATGTTGCAACTCGTTAGTGATGAGCAAAAGGGTTACCTGCATCAGCTGTACGCCACCGCGACGGGGCGCTGGCACGTTTGGGCGAGCTACACCGGTTGGGCGGTACTGACTGGTAGTCTGGTTTATCTGGCGGGATTATTGGGAATGTACCTCGTTGGCGTCCAGAGTATGACGGACCCGCTACACTGGTCAACTTACTGGCACATTTTTACGGCCTACGTGCCCGCCATGCTCGTCATGATTGCGGTTGCCAGCCTATTGACCGGGTGGCTTCCCCGCTGGCGCGCCCTGTCCTGGGCCTGGCTAGCGTACGCCTTTTTTAGCATGTACCTTGGCAAGCTGATTGACCTCCCCCGTTGGGCGCAACGGTTAACGCCGTTCGGATTCGTTGACAAAGTCCCCGTTAAAGCCGTGAACTGGGCCACTAACGTCTGGTTCTTTGGGCTAACTGTGCTAATATTAATGCTAGCAGCAGTTGGCTACCGGCGCCGTGACTTGGCGCAGTAGCGGAAAGGATGAACGCGCATGCCAAGTCGAAAAGTTCCCCAAGATCCCGAAAAGGTCCAGCGGATTATGCAAGCGGCCCTGCACACGTTTGCCCACCACGGGTATCAGCGGGCCAAAACGGACGTTATCGCCGCTGAAGCCGCGGTTTCAAAGGGCCTGATCTTTCATTATTATGGAAATAAGCAGGCGTTGTACCTCGCGACCGTTAAGTGGACGGTGGCGCAGATTAGAGCGACGATTGATCCGCGCGTCTACGCAATTCCCGATGACCTCGTTTCGTTGGTGGTTCAGGGAACCAAGTATAAAACGGCGTTTGGACAAGCCCACCCGGATGAAATGCAACTGATGATTGCCGCGTACGGTGAAATCGACCGTCTACCACCAGAGTTGCAGGCCGAATTACGCGGGGTATACGACGAATCGATGCAGACGGTTCAAACGATGATTCAACAGGTGTTGGACCGCATGCCGCTCCGGGCGGATTTAGACCGCGACTTAGTGGTCAACCTAATCATGAGTACCTACACGCAAATTTTTACGGAGTTTCAAACCCATATGCGTCAGAACGCGGATATCCATTCGATGGCCGACGTTCAGTGGCTCGTTGAACGGGCCAAGGTTTACATGGGAATCTTGGAGCACGGATTTACCAAACCGGAAGCTTAATTTAGGATGCTGTGACATAAGTCACGGCATTTTGTGGGGCTCCTCATATTTAATAGCCGAAACGTGCGCCAAAAGTCAGCGGGCTTTGTTTACCAGCTAACCGACTTTTGGCGTACTCTTTTTTACGACGGTTCCCGGGAAAATATGGTAACTTAGACGTATTAAGACGTGTAGAAATGGGGGAACGAGATGACACTGCATTTAACGGAAAAACAGGCACTCTGGTGGCGGCAACTCCGGGCATTGAAACGGCAAGAATTAGCAGCGCTAGCAAGTGACGTGGAAACGCATGGGCACTTGAGCGCTGATTTAATCGCAGCCTTAAAACGGGCAAAATTATTCGAAGCGGGACCGTCAGCGGAACGGGTTCAGCGGCAAGTGTTAACGGCGTGGGCGGTGAGTGAAAATTCGGCGGGCGTCGGTGTACGGTTGATCACGAGTTGGCAGGTGGCGAACCTAGTGGCTGAATACGGCACTACCGTGCAAAAACGAGCCTTAGACGCAAACCCAATTGCGGCGTTGCCCAACCTTGCGGGTGACGTCCTGGACCTTGAGCCGGTGGCCGCAGTTGAAACGGCCGATGGTTGGCAGTTGACCGGGCAGTTCACCACCGTTATCAACGCGGACCTTGGGGGTCAGTTATTAATCATCGCCCACGCGCCGGCTGACCAGCCGAGTGCGTTTTTAATTCCACTGGAGCGTGCGGGAGTACAGCCGGCCGTAGCGCCAGGGCTTTTAGGACTGCGTGGGGTGGCCGTAGCGGACGTGCGGCTTGACCACGTTGTAGTGACGTCGGCGGACCGGCTAGGCGCCGTTGGGGCGGGAATCACGCTAATGCGGCAAGCTCAAGCTTACGGCCGGTTGTTGCTGACGGCCCTGATGGCGGGACTTTATCAGCGCGCCGACCACCTCGTACGGGTGATGGCCGTGCGCGAACAGCCCCCACTGGCGGAACTGGCACCGTTAACGGCGCAAACGCAATCGTTGGCGTTGTTAGCCTTGAATGCGGCCAGTCAGGCGGACGCTGCCGAAGATTTTGAACCGGCGGCGAACTTAGCGGGTTTAATGGCTAACCGGGTGGGCACCGCGCCGTTAGCGCCCCTTTTTGAAATTCTTGGTCCGTATGCTTACAGCGAACAGAGCCCGTTACTGACGTTGTACCGCGATTTGGCAACCTTGCCGCGGCTATTAGGAACGGAGACCGAATTGCGGGAAACGGTCGCGCAGGCGCAGTTCGCCCAAGCCGCGGCACCGGCAGCAACCCCAACGGACGGAACCGCTCCCGAAAGGTTGGCAGTAGCCGATTTACACCGGGTCGTTAAACAGTTGCACTTAACGCACGACGTTCCGGTCAAAGTTGGGACCCTAATAACGGCCAAACGGTTACTGGTTTTGGGCACTGGAGCACAGGATCCACAGGATCAGGCCAAAGCGCGCCAGTTAGCTAAGTGGATTGGGGCGGCCGTGGCGGTTACACCGGCACTGGCCCAAGCCAGTTCAGCGCCGCTGACCCCCGTCCTGGACCGGTCCGTGCACCCCGAAGTATTACTAACGGTTGGGGTACTTGGGGACGACGCGCTACTGATGAACATTTTGGGCGCCCAGCACGTCGTGGCCGTTAGTTCGAATGATCAAGCGCCGGTGATTGCCGTGGCCCAGCAAGCGTTCGTTGGCCGCGCTGCCGACTTCCTAGATGGCATGATTGCCGCCCTCAATTAGTCAACCGGCGCCCCCCCTTGGTGGTTCAGCGCCACTGCCGGTTGCGTTTGTGCGTCTTTTTTCAAAAAAGCGACAATTTAAGCCGATTGTCTGACTAAAACCCGCTGATTAGGGCTATGGTAGTGGGGTTTAACCATGTTATGATTAACTAACAACTTCACAATATCACAAAAATTTAGGGGGATCATATTATGAAGACACGGTTATTCGCCATTGCGGCGAGCCTGAGCATGGTTGCTGCCAGCTTAGCGGGCTGTGGTAGCTCGAATAGTAGTAGCAAAAAGGCAAGTAGCAGCTCCAAGACCACCAGTTCCAAAAAGGCGGAGGCCACGACGGGGGCGTCTAAGTCCCAGTATTCGTCGATGAAGGACCTCAAATCAAAGTACGACGTGGTAATTGTTGGGGCTGGGGGTGCCGGGATGTCGGCCGCCTTAGCTGCCAAGGATAAGGGCCTAAAGCCAGTTATTCTTGAAAAGATGCCGGTTGCTGGTGGGAATACGTTGAAGGCCTCGTCGGGGATGAACGCTTCTGAAACCAAGGTTCAGACCAAGGCGGGAATTAAGGACTCCAACGATAAGTTTTACGAGGAAACCCTCAAAGGTGGGCACGGCACTAACGATAAGCAAATGCTCCGGTTTTTCGTGGACCATTCCGCGAGCGCCGTGGATTGGCTGGATAGCATGGGAATTAAGCTGACCAACCTGACGATTACCGGTGGGATGAGCGCGAAGCGGACGCACCGCCCAGCGGATGGTTCCGCGGTCGGCGGCTACTTGGTGAACGGCTTATTGAAAAACGTTAAGAAAAATAACATACCAATCTACGTTAACGCCGACGTCACTAAGATCAACGAAAATGACGGCAAGGTCGACGGCGTGAAGGTTAAGTTTAATCAGGATAAGACCAAGACCATTAGCTCCAAGGCCGTCATCGTGACGACCGGGGGTTACGGCGCAAGTAAGGCTATGATCAAACAGTACCGGCCCGACCTTGCCAAGTACGTGACAACTAACCAAGCCGGCAGTACCGGTGACGGGATCAAACTCGTAACCGCTCTTGGTGGGTACACGGTCGACATGGATAAGATTCAGATTCACCCAACCGTCTATCAAAAGCCGCCGTACTTAGTTGGTGAAGCGGTTCGGGGTGAAGGCGGAATCCTAGTTAACCGGAATGGTCAACGCTTTACGAACGAAATGGGCACCCGGGACGTGGTTTCCGAAGCCATTAATAAACAGGACGGCCAGTACGCTTACGTCGTCTTTGATGGTGGCGTTAAGGAGCGCGTTAAAGCCATTAGCCAGTACCAGAAGAAGGGCATGGTCATTGCCGGCGATAGTTTAGCTGACCTAGCCAAGAAGATGGACGTTTCTAGCAGCCAGTTAGCCACGACGGTCAAAACGTGGAATACGGACGTTCAGAACAAAAAGGATAGTCAATTCGACCGGACAACCGGGATGGACAATCAGTTGAAGACGCCGAAGTACTATGCCATCAAGATTGCACCGGGGATTCATTACACCATGGGTGGCGTGAAGATCAACCCGCAAACGCAAGTCTTGAAGAAGTCTGGTCAGGCGATTCCAGGACTGTACGCTGCTGGGGAAGTGACTGGCGGCCTGCACGGGGACAACCGAATTGGTGGGAACTCCGTTGCTGAAATCGTCATCTTTGGGCGCCAAGCAGGGACCCAAGTTGCCAACTACGTTAAATAAGTTCATTAGCATAAAATAAACGAAGACCGCGAGCGGCTAAATCCCGTTCGCGGTCTATTTTTGTCGTTTATTGGAGTTTGAAGCGGGTCGTCAGTTGGTTGATGATTGGTACTTTAAAGAGGACGACGAGAATACTGGTGTAACAAATGTAGGTGACGACTTCCTGGATGAAGCGGGTCGTTAGTAACGCGCCCCACGGTGTGAGGTACATGATGTGGAGCCATAAACTATTTAAAACGAAGTTCCAAATGAAAACGACGATGAAGTTAGCGATTAGAATGCGCCCCAAGCTAGTCTGGTGATAAAAGGCAATCCCGAAAGTTAAGCCGGTCAAGAAGGCCGTTAGGATGAAACCCGGGAAGAAGGTGAATTTTGGAAACAGGACCATCCCCAAAAAGTAGGCTAAGCCGGTACTGCCAGCCGTTACTAGTGGTGAAAATAAGCGGGCTGTAATTGCGACGATGATAAAGGCAAAGGCAATTTTCGTCGTTAAAAACTGAATTGATAGCAGACTTCCCAAAACGATTTGCATCGCCGTTAGGATCCCCAATAAGGTAATTTTCTTAAGCGTTGGTGCAGTGTACATGTAATCAATCCCCCATTCATGATATGTATGTATTTTAATGGAAAAGGTGGGATAATACTAGTCAAGACACGGGAAAAGATGGGCTAGAACTAAATTCCAAAAACGCTATGGACAGCATAGCGCTATGGCTGGTAATGGCGGCGCAATAAAAAAACCAGCCTTCGGTAACGGAAAACTGGTTTACTAGCTTTTTGCTTGATCATACGTTAACTGACTTTTGGCGCACGTTTCGGCTATTAAATATGAAGCGACGCACAAGGGGCTGTGGCTAATATCACGGCCTTTTAATGGCGAAGTCGGTTCAACTCATTATTCAATTTAGTTAGAAAAAGTTCCGCTAAGCGTGAGTGGGGCCGTTCCCTTTTCCAAATTAATTTAGACGCAACCCGCGGCATCCCAATCAACGGTCTAAAGACAAGCGAACTGTCCGGCAAGTGATAATCTGGTTTATCAAACGAAAAAGCTAAGCCAACGCGATTGCGAACTAATACGTGCATGCTGTAATACATGTCGTAAGAGCCAACAATTGTTAGTTGCTCACGATACGAACCCGCCCACTTTTCAAGGGTTCGCTGGACATCCGCCTGTCGGGCTAGTAGAATGCGATGTCCCACCAAGTCGGACGGCGTTAAGCCGGCATGAGTCGTTAATTCGTGTTCGCGTGGCATGACTAACCCCCAGGCGTCTGATTGTGGAAATTGTAATTGCGCATACTCCGGTAACCGCTCATCCGTGGAAATGATACCAAAATCTAAGGTGCCTTGCTCTAATCTTTCCCGAATAACGTCCCCAGTTGTACTAACAAGATTAACGTTTACGGTCGGATATGTCGTCACTATCTGATAAAAAATTCTGGCAATTAAATCACTGGTGAAATTTTCGCCGGCACCGATATACAAGTCACCGGCAACGAGTTGCTTAGTATTGATGGTCCGCGTCGTAGTAGCTGCCAATTGTAACATTTCAACCGCTCGTGAATATAAAAATTGGCCATCAGCGGTTAACTTGATTCCGCGGCGACCACGGGTAAATAACGTGGTATCCAACTCTGCTTCTAGGTCTTGGATTTGACGCGACAACGTGGATTGCGAAACGTGCAAAACATTGGCTGCCCCTGAAATATTACCTTCCTGCGTAATCGTAACAAAATAGTTTAAAACTCGTAATTCCAACGTCACACCCTCCTAAATCTTGAATAGTCACTTTATTATACAATACCCATAGCGTCAAAAAGCCACGGCACAATTGAGCACCGTGGCTAAAACGTTCTAATAAATTTATAGTGATTGTCGGGTTGGTCGAACAATCACTTCACTGACGGACATATTATCTGCCGTACCAATCGCATATTCAACCGCCGAAGCCACCTGATCTGGCTGTAAGCCGTTAATATTTTTGAAGAAATCTTCAGCAAATTGTTTTTGATCGGCATCGTTGATTGAATTGAATAATTCAGTCCCAGTACTTCCTGGTGAAATAATCGTCGTTTTAATACTATTTTCGGCCTGCTCTTGGCGTAACCCGTCCATAATCGCACGGACGGCATACTTAGTCCCACTGTAAACAGCACTATCAGGACCCACTACGTGACCGGCCACTGAATCGGTCGTGATAATGTGACCACTTTGGCGCTTTGCCATTGCGGGTAAAACAGCGGCAATTCCGTTTAGAACTCCCATAATATTAATCTGTAACATATTTTGCCATTCATCCCGACGTCCTTCAACTAAAGGAGCGGTCGGCATAATCCCGGCGTTGTTATAAAGGACGTCGACTCGGCCGTAAGCTTTCTGGGCCGCATCAATAACTGCCTTAACCTGTTCAAAATCAGTAACGTCTGCCTTAAAAGTTTCAATCGCTACGGATGGAAACTCTGCTTTAATGCTATCTAGTCGTTCTAAGCGTCGCGCAGCTAAAAATAGTTTAGCGTTATCCTTAGCAAGTCGCCGTGCCGTTGCGGCCCCAATTCCTGATGAGGCACCCATAATGACAATAACTTTGTGGCTTAAATCCATTTTATAATCCTCCACTGACTTAATATTACTGTGACTAACTTAACTAACGAATCCAGCATACCGTGTCAATGAGAGTCCGTAAAATAGTTATTGAGCATATTAAAATATAACTAATAGTAATGTCTAATGATTTGGCTTGTCAGATTCTCGTGGCGTATAAACAATCCAAAATAGTCCGTCTAATCCCAAAATAACAATACAAAGCACTGGGACAAAATTTATGGCCACTAGGCAGGCCACGATTGCGATCATCTCAAAAATACTACGTTTTGGCTGTACTAATAATTGTAGTTGTTGACGGCTTTCTGAATTATCACGTATTAAACTGTACACCAATAATCGAAACGCCAGTCCCCACAAAACATATACCAGTAGATAAAAGCCAGCGGTCGTCCGTGAATTCGGATACGCACCAATCCACCCAGTTGCGACGGGCGATAGTGACATCATAAAAAGCCAGATACAATTAGCCCAAAAAGCGCGTTTTGAAATCCATTTTGCATGGGTAAACAAATAATGATGGCTATACCACGTTGTTGCAATCAGAAAGAAGCTAATTAGATAAGCAAAAAAATACACACGTTCTGCAAATAGCGCCTTTAAACTAGGACCTTCCGGTACTTTCATTTCTAAAACCATAATCGTCATAATAATTGCGACAATCGCATCCGTAAACGCCTCAACCCGTCCTTTATTCATCACAACACACTCCTTGATAATTATTATATAACTTAAAGTCATTGCTTCGCATTCATAATAACTATTTTACAACTAACCATGGTGGTATTATGCTAATGCCATTAACAAATTAATTAACTCGTTCAATTAGCAGTATCCTGCAATTATGAAAGGAAGTCCAATAATGGCACGAATATTAATCATTGATTATTCAAAAACTGGTACTGGCGAAGCGGTTGCTAAACAACTGGCTAGTGAGATTCATGCCGACTACTACCAAATCAAGCCTAAGCGTAACTATGCCGCCAGTATGTGGGCGGCTTGGGACCAAGCACAAGCAGAAATGGCAGCCCATCAAATGCCGGCGTTAGTTACTGATTTTCCCGACTTTACCAATTACGATCAGTTTATCCTTGGTGGTCCGGTTTGGGGTAAGGCGATTGCCAACCCCCTACGTGCTTTTCTTGAACAAGTCGATTTTCAAGGCAAACCAGTTGCCGCTTTTTGGACCTACTATGATCACGACGAACACTATACTGAATCTCTGAAGTCCGCATTGCAAAATGGCAACTACCAATTTGGGCTCCCACTAACCATGACCACGCTGAATCAACCGGCAAAATTAACCGTTGTGCTAAATAACTGGTTAGACAAATTTGAACACTAGTCTAACCTTGCCCATGATAAAAAACCACCCCAGTGAGCGGACTGGGGTGGTAACGACGAAACGGGCATGACGTTTTGTCGCTGTACTAATGAAGATAGGTGGTACGCATTGATGCAATACCTAGGGGGTGTTGCATGTTCAAATATACCGAAAGGTTGTGAGGTTTGCGTTAAAACTGTGTATTGATCTTGTAAAGGTTGTGCTGACTTTGTGTAAGGGGGCATAGAAGCCGCCAAAACATCACGCGTCACTCCAAATAGCCGAAACGTGGTCCAACAGGCAGCTCCCTGCGCTTAACAATGCTAGTGAAACCATCCCAAACCCAGGGATAATTCCCCTAGCACCCGGGGCACTCAAGTGAGTCGAAACGTGGTTGCCCGGCCAGGTGCTTGCGCCTAGCCATAAAACCCGACAATGGCAAAGCCCGCCATCATCGGGTTTTTCGGCTATGCTCGGCACCTAAACGGCCGGGCAACCACTCTTTACTTCTTCACCACCAACTGCCCGCGGTGCGGCCGCTCCAACGCCTCGTGCGCCTGGACGATTCCCTGCAACGTCAACGGGAACGTCGCCGCCACCGTCGTCACCAACTGATCCGTACTCAACAACTTAAATAATAATTGTAACGTCGCCTGATCCGAAATCACGTTAGTTGGCTGAATTGATTGAAAATTAATTGATTTACTAGTTGCCGGCAAGCGGTGCGCAAACGAAACGATTGTCGCATCAAACTTGGCCATCGCTAGGTCTGCCTTACCCGCATTGGTCGCGGCGTCCACGTCGATCACCACGTCACCCTGGTCTGCCAAAACGTGGGTGGGATTTTGGCGGTCGCTAGAAACAAACTGGTCAACGCCCAAAGCGGTTAGCGTGTCCGCACTTGCGGCGACCCCAACGGCAATTACGTGCGCCCCCATGCGTTTCGCTAATTGAACCGTGAGTAAACCAACGCTCGTATCGGCGCCCTTAACGATCACGGTTTGCTCCGGACGGATGTCCGCGTAGTAGCGCACCGTTTTGTGGGCAATGATCCCGGGCGTAATTAAGCTTACCGCGTCGGCCGGCGTCACGTTGTCTGGAACGGTCACCGCTAAGTCGGCGTCCAAACAAACTTGATCAGCATAAACGTGTTCCGTGCGGGCCGCGACGACCGTTCCAAGCGACCAATCTTGGACGGCGGGGCCCATTGCAATGATGCGACCAACGACGTCCCTTCCCGGAATGACTGGAAAGGTGACGTTAGGATCGTCCCCATTACGTTCTAATTGTTCCTGCTGATTTAAATTAACCGCCAGCGTTTCTAACACTAATTGATTGCCAGTTGGTTGAATGACTGGCTGCGTGAGTGCTTCAAAAACGGCTGGACCCCCAAATTTTCGATAACCATATGCAAGCATCGTTTTTCCCTCCTTGATAGTCAAGCGTGCTTTTGCCTAATTGTAGCGGGTGGGGGTCAAAAATCACAAGCAAGCACGTTTAGAAGTCGGGTTTTGTTCGGTCAATTTTTTTAGTCTTCGATCGGTTGGGCACTGACGGCGGGCATCCGCTTAAGGCCAATTCCCGTGAAGCCACTAAGAATGGAGAAGATTGGTGACAGCAAGCTAAAGAAACAGAATGGTAGGTAACTGAGCGTCGGTACGCCGAGGGTGCTGGCCGCGAAAGCCGCCGCCACGCCCCACGGAACGAGGTAGTTGATGACGGTCCCCCCATCTTCAAGCACCCGACTAAGCGCCAGGTTCGCTAAGCCCCGTTCGTTAAAAGTGGCTTTAAACGCTTTCCCGGGTAAGATCACGGATAGGTATTGTTCGCCGACGAAAATGTTGACGCCGATGCCAGCTAAGATGGTTGCGGTAACCGTCGCACCGGTTCCCTTTAAACGCTTAGCAAGCGGCACCATTGCGGTTTGGATCAAGTTAAACCGCATTAACAAGCCCCCGAGTGCGAGTGTCAGTAAGATTAGGGATACCGTCCCCATCATGGCACTGATGCCACCCCGCGATAGGAGGGCGTCAACACTCGCGTTACCGGTTTTGGCGACGAAGCCACTTTCAATCATCGTCGCAATTTTAGCGACGGCGATGTGGGGTTGTTCGACGTAGAGCATCCCGATTGCCCAGCCAATGTTAATTAGGAGGGTTGCGATTGCGGGAATTTTTAACAGTGCGCAGGTCAGCATGATCAGCAGTGGCACCGCGGCCCACCACGTAATTGTAAAGTTCTGATTAAGGGTCGTGAGGGTTGCTTGGACCTTGCCTAAGTGGTTGGTCGTAGCGGCCCCGTTACCGAGAATCGTGTATAGGACGAGGGAGACTAAGAATGCTGGAATCGTTGTCCACATTAAGTTGCGGATGTGGCTGAACAGGTCGCTTTCGGCAATTGCGGCGGCCAAGTTGGTTGAATCGGAAAGCGGCGACGTTTTATCCCCAAAAATTGCGCCGGAAATAATTGCCCCGGCAATGAGTGCGGGGTTAATGCCCATCGTGGTCCCGATTCCGAAGAGGGCAATCCCAATCGTTGAAATAATCGTAAAGGCGCTCCCAATGGAGGTCCCGATGATGGCGCAAACGAGGAAGACGGACGGGACGAACCACTGCGCGGAAACGAGGTGGAAGCCGAAGACCATCATTGAGGGGATGATCCCGGCCGCAATCCAGACGCTGATCAACGCCCCAATTAGTAAAAAGATAAAAATTGGGATGATCCCGGTCTTGATGCCGTCGATAATGCCGCCGTGAATGTCGTCCCACTGGGCACCGCGAACGCGTGCCCAGGCAATGACCAACGCAATCACGAGAATGACGGGCGTTTGTGGTGAGAGCCCAAATTTAATGACCCCGAGGCCCATGATAGCTAACATAATTAATAAAACGATTAATGCTTCGAATAGGTGGACTGGTCGCCACTTCGTACTTTTTTCCATAGTTGTGTCACTCCTTAAATTAAAGTGCAAAAAAAATCGTCCCCGTTGCAGACAACTGCAACAGGGACGATTGATCGGACCGTGGTACCACCCAGCTTGAGCCCCAATTGGACTCCACTCACTAGCAGTTAACGGCTCTAGTTATTATCCGCCGGGCGTACCCGGACATCGCTTACCGTATTTCATCAATCTTAGCCTGATCGGTTCGCAGCAACCACCGACTTTCTGACCCCCAGCTAAGTTGTTACTTGAGAGTAAGTTTAACGTTCGTTATGAATTTAAAGGTGATGATAGCATGTTCCCACGCTTCCGTCAACTCCGGGTTGTTTTTTGGAGCGGTACCGGGTGCGGGAAATGGGCGGCTAATGCTAAAATAGAAGTGGTTCGTGCCGCTTAACTACTGATTAAGTTGGCACTAATTTACAGAATCAGGAGCTTATCAAAAGGAGGATGTTGGCATGGCAACACAGTGGTGGCAATCCGCGGTCGTTTACCAAGTTTACCCGCGGTCGTTTCAGGATTCAAACGGGGACGGAATCGGTGATTTACCCGGGATTACGCGCCGGTTGGCTTACATTAAGCACCTGGGAGCCGACGTGGTGTGGTTGAACCCCATTTACCCGTCACCGGGCGTGGACAACGGCTATGACGTGAGTGACTATTACGAAATTAATCCGGAGTTCGGGACAATGGCCGACTTTGAGGAGCTGCTGGCGACGGCCCATCTGAAAAAGCTGAAGGTCATGCTCGACATGGTTTTGAACCATTCTTCAGATCAACACCCCTGGTTCGTTGAAAGTGCGCGTAACCGCGATAATCGGTATGCTGATTATTATATTTGGCGGGATCCGGTTGATGGTCATGAGCCGAATAATTGGGGGGCCGAATTCGGGGGGAGCGCTTGGACCTACGTCGCCAGTCGCAAGCAGTACTACCTGCACTCGTTTGCACCGGAACAGCCCGATTTTAACTGGGAAAATCCGCATTTACGCCGGGCGCTTTACGATATGCTGAACTTTTGGGTAGCCAAGGGGGTGGACGGCTTCCGCTTTGACGTGATCAACATGATCTCAAAACCGCAGGACTTTCGTACAAAGCGGTCGACCCCGGCGGGCCGCTTCGATCCGATCGGGCAGTACGTTGCTAACGGTCCGCGCCTCAACGAATTTTTACAAGAATTAAACGCCCAGGTCTTGAGTGGTCATCAACTCATCACGGTGGGTGAGATGCCGGGGGTCACGACCACCCTAGCTTGCGACTACGCTGGCCTGCACCGTCGAGAGCTCAACATGGTATTTGAGTTTGAACACATGAACTTGGACGGCAATGCGGATGCGGCGCTCGGCAAGTGGTCGGATCAGCGGGTCGCACTCCCCGCGCTGAAACGGTGCCTTAGCAAGTGGCAAACGGGACTGGCCGACCGGGCGTGGAACAGTTTGTATTGGAACAATCACGACCAACCGCGCATCGTGTCACGTTTCGGGGACGAACGCCCGGTTTACCGGCAGCGCTCGGCCAAAATGTTGGCGACTATGTTGCATTTCCTACAAGGAACGCCGTATATTTACGCGGGTGAGGAACTCGCAATGACCAACGCCCACTTTACAAAGCTGAGCGATTATCAGGATTTAGATAGTTTGAATCGTTATCATCAGCTAGTTGAACAGGAACGGCGGGTTTCAGCGGCCACGATGCTACGCTACTTAGGCCGCCAATCGCGCGACAATGCGCGGACGCCGATGCAGTGGGATGCGAGTGCTAACGCGGGCTTCACAACGGGGACGCCCTGGTTAAAGGTTAACCCAAATTACTTGCGGATCAACGCCCAGAAGGCTCAGACGACGCCGGGTTCGATCTTGAGTTATTATCAGCGCCTAATCAAGTTGCGCCATCAGTTGCCAGTAATTACGACGGGAAATTATCGGCTGCTATTGGCTGAGGATCCGGCGGTATACGCCTACCTGCGTAGTAATCATCAGCAGCACCTGCTTGTAATTTGTAACTTTACGGCTGCTACTCAGACCCGTCATTTTAGTGAATTACCGGCAACCGCAACCCTACTGATTAGCAATTACGATGATGACCGCGGGGACGTACTACGGGCGTACGAGGCCAAAGTATATCAGTTCTAACCGCAGGACCTTTAATTGAATGGCAGACAAAAATGGTTTTGTACCAATTGGTGTTGATATGCCGCCAGCTGACTTTTGGCGCACGTTTCGGCTATTAATATGATGCGACAAAAAATAGGACCGTGACTTGAGTCACGGTCCTATTTTTGACTAGATGGTCAAGATTGGGCGTCGTCCTTAAAGGTCTGCTCGACGATGTCCATCACTTGTTTAAATAACCCGATTGGGAACTGGTGGGCCCGCCGAATTAAGTTGATGTGGACGTTTGGTACCTGTACGCCCCTGATAGGTAGTTCCACGAGGTCTTCTTGGTGGCTGAGCATCGTGACGTCGGAAACAAAACCGAGGGCGAGGTCTTCACGGACGAGTCCACTTATCAGGGTACTACTATCAGATTCAAACAGAATCTGGGGCTCAATGGAAAGCTGTTCAGCAAGTTGCCGGAAGACGAGCTTGTTTAAGTAGGTCGCGTTTAAAATGACGAAGGGTGACTTTAGTGCGTCCGCAAAGGTCGGCTCATCCATTTGGGCGAGCGGATGCTTGGGACTGGCTAAAATCTTAAAGTCGAATGGCCGTAACGGGGTCACTGCTAGCCGTTCGTCAAGGGTTTGGTCGAGGTTGCCGCTAATTGCTAAGTCGAGTTGACCAGCTAGAACCTGTTTAACGAGTTGGTTAGCGCCCATTTCAACCGTATGAACGCTTTTGAGCAATCCCTGATCAATAATGGGCTTGGTAATCGTAGGTAAGTAATGTTCACTGACGGATGGTTCGATTCCAAGTCGTAGCGTATGTTGCCGTAAGTGGCTAATGGATTCGTTAACGTGTTGCCAGTGGTTGATAATATCATTGGCTGCAAGCAGTAATTGCTGACCGCTAGGTGTTAACACGAGCGCCTTAGTTTTAGCCTGGCGAAAGAAGAGCGTCGTCTGAAAGTGACGCTCCAAGCGTTTGATGGCCTGAGAAATCGTGGGCTGGCTAACGTAAAAGTCGGCCGCCGTTTGGGTGTAGCTCTGGGTGCTAATCAGGCGTTGGAAATAGTACAAATCTTTAATATTCATGACAAATACTGCCTCCGAAAAAATGATGAGTATTCAGCGCTTAATAATGACGACCCCACAGTACGCGTCGTGCCAGCGTCAACTTGGTAGGTTAGCTTAATCATACCATGATTGGGACTCGGAAAGTGGCCCGTTTTAACGGGTACTAACCTAGCGCCTAATCGAAGTGATGGGCAGGCAAGTTTGCCAATTATAAGGATTATTAATAACGCCAAACAGATGATTGGTATAGGTGTTAATTTAATGCGGATGCCACTTTGATGTCATCCGTTTTGATTATCAGTTAAAGGGGTGTCATAACTTGCGAATGGGCCTAATCAGGGTGTTGACGAGCCGTTTTTGCCCGTAAAACCATGATAAACGTAGGTCATCAGTCAAACATTACCGCAATAAGTTAAAGGGGTCAATGGATAAGTGGTGATTATACTGATAAAATTACTTTTTTAATTAAAATTATCACTAGATAGTTGAAAATAGTAACGGTATAAAAAATAATTATCAGTTAACCCCCTGTTGGATATCGGGTGATAAATTAAAATTGGTCTAAAGTCAACTGGCGAACCCGTGTCGTGACAGCGCTTACCATTTTAGGAACCCCAAACGGGCCGGATAAAGTTAACCCCTTTAAACTATAAACTAATCGAATAAGGATAAGCAAGTTTTAACGAACATAAGATTAAGTTTAAACTTATTGACGAAGGTTATATAAGCACCACTTATTAGTTAAGGGGTTGTTCTATTTTGAGCCGGTGTTAGCGACCGCGATTAAGTAGGTGTGTCAGTGGCAAATCGGGATGCCCAGTTAATGGGATTGCGGTTAATCATTTTTTACATAAATAATTATAATACCAACTAAGACAAAATAGCTATAAATCCCACTTTTAAGGGTTGTTGGTTAATTGACTATAAATATTAATTATTTAATTGGGTGATAAACCTAGGGGGCTAATGAGAATTGACGTTACTTACGGGAGCGCTTTTGCTCGGTAGTCCGGGCGCTCAGTTGGTAGCGCCCGACGATGTCGAGGCCGATTCCCAGAATAACCATCACCGTAAAGTAGTGGCGCAGGGTCGGATATAAGTCGGCGGGCAGGACGCGGTTCGTAATAACGGCGGCCCCAATAATTGTAATGAGGGCGAAGACGAGCCGGACGTTCGTTAAAATAAATTTATCGTTCATATGAGTTCCTTTCATCGTGAAACAATTGCAATAAAAATAATTATAATTACGAGAACGGTTCCAAGTCAATGCGAAGCCCTTGCGGTAGTAATCAGGGTAATAAGGGTTCTGTACTAATTGGTGTTGAAATTGCCGCCAGCAGCGGGTGTAACCGGGTGGCTGGAACACTGCGGGCATCGATTTGAGCTCACTCAGAAAAACCACTGAGCCATGGTTACACCCGCTACTGGCTAGACTGGTTTTTATATTGAGTTTCTTGGGTGACTCTGATAAGTCACAATTAATGCAGATAATCCTGCAGAATGGTTACTAAATATAATGTAATCTTGCTTGCTATTTCGCTAATCACAACGAACTGATTGAAAATTCAATTGGCAACCTTCTTAGCAGATCAACACCAAATATCATAGACCT
This sequence comes from Lactiplantibacillus modestisalitolerans, assembly GCF_005405425.1. Taxonomy (GTDB): domain Bacteria; phylum Bacillota; class Bacilli; order Lactobacillales; family Lactobacillaceae; genus Lactiplantibacillus; species Lactiplantibacillus modestisalitolerans. The sequence goes on from NZ_BJEA01000022.1 coordinate 30,057, forward strand.
TAATAAGGGGCGGCGTTCTAGTGGTTAGCGCTTCTGAGCGGATTGGAGGCACGCAAAAAGGACCATGACAATGGCACGGTCCTTTTTGCGTCTTTAAATGGTGATAGCCGAATACGGTTCAATAGTTAAAGTATCACTAACGGCGATTCTGCCGCTCGTGATCGATTCTGACTGGTTGTGCGGCGGGTTCGCGGTTACTGCCAGCGATGACACCGGCGGCAGCTGCCAAACCAGCTGCGGTTAATAAACCTGCTAATAACATGGACAGAACCCCCTTTACGAGTGCTAAAGCAACATCTCTTGATACTTGCAGTGTAAGTGACTTCTCAGCGAATTGCAATTATTTTGCCGGTATTGAATGACTTTGCGAATAATTTGATATTTTCTTAAGTAATTGCCGGTTGGTATTAATTCTTGCAAAGGCGGCCGCGTCACATAAATACTCTTGAACTTGGTCGCGGTCAGTTGCAAGCTGGGCTTGTAAAAATTTGATGCGCGCGGCGTAGTAGGTGACGTGGAACTGCGAGCAAACTTTGATGCCGTAGTTTAATAGGCGTAAGCCCTCCGCCTGTTCACCGAGGTGCGCGTAAAAAGCACCAGTATAATAAGAAAGATTAATCACGCGCCAAACGCTAGCCGTCGTTTCTAGCGAGAGGTTCGGCAAGGCGTGGCGGACCTTTTCAAAGTAGTACTGAGCCTTCTCGTTATCCCCATCGCGCTGGTAAGCAATCCCAGTGCCGCAATAGGCGAGTTGGGTATAGATCGTAATGTGGGCTTCGTCTAAATCGGTGATGATTTGATCGAAGTTAAAGAGCACGTCACTGATGGGCTGGTCGGTTAAAGCGGCCACGTACCCCTTTAAATAGCAATACTGTAACTTTGTCTCTTGGTCGTGGCGCGGTTGGTGCGCAATTTTGGCTAATTGCTTCTCAGCATCTTGGAATTCGGCCGTAATTAGATCAAATTCCACCTGTTCGAGGACTTTCAAAACGGCGGCGTCGGCGACCCGCTCGGTTGGAAAGACGTCTTCTAATTGAAGGTTTAGTCGCTGGCAGAGCTGCGCAACGATTCGAATTGCGGGAGCTTTCCCGTTATTTTCGAACTTGCTCAGGGTGGCCTGGGTACAGATCCCATCGGCTAAAGCCTTTTGTGAGAGGCCCAGGGCTTTGCGCCGGGCGATAAACAGTTCAATGTTCAAGCGAACACATCCTTTTTAGTCTTTGATTACCAGTAATGAAACTGCTTTCATTATCAATTAAACGCTTTTTATATAATAATGTCAATATTGAATTGGTATCAAAAATATTCTTAAAATATATTTCAACGCTAAAAAGACGTCTACCGCTGCTGCGGTAAACGTCCCATTGTCCCACCTAAAGGGGCTTGCGGTTCAAATTATTTTACTTAGCCATGTAGGCACTCTTGAAGTTGTAGTTGATGCCGGCAGTGTTGTAAACCAGCCCCTTCAACTTCGGGTTGACCATTTGCGCGATGACGTTTTGTGACAATGGTGCGACCCCTTGGTCAGTCCCAATCGTCTTTTCAGCCTTCGCTAACGCTGCCCAACGTGCGGACTTGCTCGTCGTGTTATTAGCTTCCTTGATAGCGGCGTCAAATTCGGCGTTGTTCCAGCTACCGAAGTTGTACGAGTTATCGGAGGTCATGATACCCAAGTCGGAAATTGGGTCCGCGAAGTCCGCTTGCCATGCGGAGATAACCATCTGGAAGTTCCCGGCAATTTCACGGGCAATCCGCGTCTTGTAAGGAACGGTAACACTTTTAACGGTTAAGCCTGGTAATTCCTTCTCCAATTGACCTTGAACGTATTCGGAGAGGGCCTTCATTTGGTCGGTGTCGTCGTGAGTTAAGGTGATCGTTAACGACTTCTTACCAGTTTCTTGAAGTCCTTCCTTCCAAAGCTGTTTAGCCTTGGCGGTATCGTGAGTAACGGAATCTTTGACACTGTTTTCAGTGGCGAAGTCCTTACCCGTGGTTGGATCCTTAGCAAGTCCGGTTGTGACGAAGCCCTTCGGTGTCACTGAACCGTCCCCTAAAACGTTGGAGACCAACTGCTTGCGGTTCAACGTCAATGACATTGCCTTGCGGATCTTAGTGTTGGCGAGCGCTTTAACCTTCTTCTGGTTAAATTCAATGTAGTTTAACCGGGAAGATTTACGGATAACCAACTTCGAGTTGTTCTTTTCGTTCTTAACTTGTTGACCAGAAAGGGTGGCTTGATCCAACTTACCACTCTGGAATAAGTTAAAGGCGGTTGTCGTCGACTTAACTACTTGGTCGTGGATCTTGGTCAAGTAAACGTGCTTCTTGTCCCAGTAATTATTGTTGCGAACCAGGGTCCAAGTTGAGTTGGTCCCCTTCCAGCCGGTCATCTTGAACGGCCCGTTGTAAACCATCTTGCTAGCGCTCGTCCCGTATTGTTTCCCGTATTTTTCAACGGCATTTTGGTTTTGTGGGAAGAAGACCACGAAGCCCATTAGCAACTTAAAGTATTGCATTGGTTTTTCCAGGCTAACGGTCAACTTGTACTTGCCATCGGCTTTAATCCCCAGGGATGAAACCTTAGCTTTACCCTTGGTGATTTTGTCCGCGTTTTTGATCCCAGAATAGAGGTAGGCGTATTGGGATGCGGTCTTAGGGTTAACCGTGCGCCGCCAGCCGTAAACGAAGTCCTTTGCCGTTACGGGGTCGCCGTTACTCCACTTAGCGTTTTTCCGTAACGTAAAGGTATACGTTAACTTATCCTTAGAAACCTTGGTCTTAGTCGCAATCCCGGGGGTTGCCTTACTGTTTTTACCTAAGCGGTACAGCCCTTCTTGCGAGTTACTGATCATCGTCCCACTAATCACGTCGGTCGCTTTCGACGGGTCCAAAGTCGTAATATCCTGACCATTTTCCGACCAATTTAGGACCTGCGTTTTGGCCATGTCACCGGATGTATTGCCGGCATTCTGTGAACTAGATGACGATTTACTGCCACAACCTGTAAGTAAAACGCCAGCGGTGACCGTGACGGCCGCCGCCGTTGCAACTGTTTTCCATTGCATATAGATATTCCCCCTACCAAAAAAATGACTATGTATGATATAGAGATGAGAATACATTAAAAAATGATTAAAATCAATCTTTATTTTCTAATAATTAAAATAATTAACGAAAAAAAGGTCGCAACCGCGTTCAAATCGGTTACGACCTTTATTAGTGAAAGTGAATAGTGTTCAAAACGCAAGCATGTTAAGGACGGGCCTAACGGTGCCAACGCATCGTGTATTCGGGTTGGCGGGTTGCCTTATCCACGCTTTGCTGGTGGACTTGAAAGCCACTGTGATGATAAAACGCCACGGCCTTGCGGTTGGCGACGTAGACGGCCAACTGAAGTTTGGGTTGGCGGGCCTTAGCCGCGGTGAGGAGGGCGCTTCCAACCCCCTGTTGCTGGGCCGCGGGAGCCACGAATAGCCCCGCGATGTAACACCCCTGTAAACCGAGAAAGCCACAAAACGGTTCGGTGGGTGCGGTTTGCGCCACGATTAGTTGGGCTTGCGTTAAAGCCGTACGCACTGCTGGGGCCTGCTTACGCCAATAGTCCGCTTTAACGAACGGGTGGGCGTGCAGGTTGCCGTCGAGCCACAACGCCATTAGTTGGTCGAGTTGTTGGTTAGTCGGGCGCTGTAATAACTGAATTTGCATGCAATCATCCTTAATGGTGGATTAACAGCCGGACACGGGCAACTGCCGGAATCTGGTATAACGCGTCAATTAACTGCTGGCTGCTTTGGTGGTCGAGGTCGTCAACGTCAATGATCGTGTAAGCCGTGTGGGCCTTGGCCGCGTTGGCCATCGTTGCAATGTTAAGGTTGGCAGCCGCCAACTTCGACGTAATCTGGCTGACCATGTTCGGCACGTTTTCGTGAATCACGGTGAAACGGTAGGCCGCGTTGAACGGCACGTTCAAGTCCGGCAAGTTAATGGCTGCGTGGACGTTTCCGGTCTCAAGGTAGGTCATGATCGTTTTGGCCGCCTGGGTGGCCCCGTTGATCTCCGCTTCGACCGTCGAACCGCCAATGTGCGGTGTGACCGTGACTTGGGGATCATCCGCCAACTGGGGTTCACCGAAGTCCGTGTAGTAGTGGGCAAGCTGACCGGCGTGCAACGCGGCCACGGCGGCCGCGTTGTTGACGATCCCAATCCGCGAGTAGTTGAATAACTGGGCGGTGGCCGGCATGGCGGCGAGTTCGTCCTGATCAATCAAGTTAACGGTGTCCTCATTCTTAGGTACGTGAACCGTCACGTAATCCGCGTTTTTGACGGCAGCGGCCAAGGTTGCGGCCCGCTGTACCGGCTTAGCGATGTTCCAAGCGGCGTCGGCTGATAGGTAGGGGTCGTAACCGATGACGTTCATGCCGAGGTTAAGCGCGGCATTGGCGACGAGTGAGCCGACGTGACCGAGCCCAATGACGGCGAGCGTTTTCCCGAGCAATTCTGTCCCGTTAAACTTGGTCTTATCGTGCTCCGTTCGTTGGGAAACGTCCGCTTCGGTGTGCTTTGCCGAGTAGTTGGCGGCCGCCATCAGGTTCCGGGAGGCGATTACGAGGAGGGCCACGATCAGCTCCTTCACGGCGTTGGCGTTACTACCGGGGGTATTAAAGACGGCGGTTCCGTTGGCGGTGGCGCGATCTAACGGGACGTTGTTATAACCAGCCCCAGCGCGGGCGATGACTTTTAAGGACTTCGGTAGCGTCTCTGGGTGTAAGTCAACGGAACGAATTAAGTAAGCGTCCGGTTGGTCGGATTGATTGATGGCGTAATCGGTCGTAAAGGTGTCGAGCCCGGCCTGGGCAATGGCGTTATAAGTTTTAATTTGATACATCGTTAGTGCACTCCTTTATTATGTTGTTCAAAGTTTTCCAAGTAATCAACCAGCGCTTGAACGCCAGCTTGCGGCATCGCGTTGTACAGACTAGCACGCATCCCGCCAACTAACCGGTGGCCCTTTAAATTGAGGAGCCCGTGTTCAGTCGCACCCGCAATAACGGCCTGGTCGACGGCGGCGTCACCGGTAACAAATGGCACGTTCATGGTTGAGCGGTCGGCTGGTTTGACCGGGTTGGTGAACAGTTTGGACTGGTCGAGAAAGTCATAAAGTAACCCGGCTTTTTGCTGGTTGCGGTTGGCGATGGCTTTCAACCCGCCCTGGGCTTTTAACCATTTTAAGACTAAGCCAGCCGCGTAAATGGCGAATACTGGCGGCGTGTTGAACATTGAGCGTTTATCCGCAAACAGTTGGTAATCGAGCATGCTGGGGAGGTTGGTTGCGTGACCAAGCAAGTCGTCACGAACGATGACGATGGTCAAGCCCGCCGGTCCTAAGTTTTTCTGAGCACCGGCAAAAATCATGCCGAAGTCGCGAACGTTGTAGGGTTGGCCCAAAAAGTTGGACGACATGTCGGCCACGAGGGGAACCCGGCCCGTTTCCGGTAACTTGGTATACATCGTGCCTTCAATCGTGTTGTTGGTCGTTAAGTGGACGTAATCTAACTGCTGGTCAACCGGTTGTTCGGGGTACGGTAGGGCGGTGAAGTGGTTAGCTGCGCCGCTACCAAGAATATCGACCGTGGTGTTGACCCGTTGCGCTTCGTCAGCGGCCCGGCTCGCCCAGTGTCCACTATCTAGTAGCCCAATGTGGTGGTGCTTAGTCGCTAAGTTCAGTGGCGCCGCGGTAAACTGTAACGTTCCGCCACCTTGGAAAAAGAGCACCCGGTAGTTGTCCGGAATCTGCATCAAATCACGTAAATCTTGTTCGGCCTCATTAATGACCTGATCGAAGAGTGCCGAACGGTGTGAGATTTCCATGATACTCATCTGAGAATCGTGGAAGGAAGGTAATTCGGCTTGGATTTGAGCAACAACTGGTTGCGGCATGACGGCCGGACCGGCGGAAAAATTATAGGTTGGCATGGCAGTTCCTACTTTCTAAAAATGGTTTTTTGGCAGTAAAAAAGTCCTGACGGTCACGTTCGACCACCAGGACGGTTAAAGACAAGTTAAGAGAACGCCCGGCGCATCGAATGTGAAGAACATCCGTGTTCGGGCTGTGATTTCAGACGAAATTAGGCCAACACAGATGAATGTGTAGACCAGGAGGAGACTTTTAAATTGGGTTGTGTTAGGTTAAACATGTAAACCGCTCCTTAATTTCGTTGCTTCAAACTTAGCAAGGAAACCGAAATTTGTCAAGCCGGTTGATGAGAAAAAATGATGGCACAATTAAGAAAAGTCGGTTAATCTTAATTTAGACTTAATACTAGAAGGGACGCACGCGCATGACTAATTTTTACGTAATCCGGCATGGGCAGACGACTGCCAATGCTCAAAATCTGAAACAGGGCACGATCAACACCGCCATAACTCAATTGAACGCAACTGGTAAGCAACAAGCGCAAGCCTTACGGACTGCGTTTGATATTAGTTTTGCCGACCGGCTGATTTGTAGTCCCCTTGACCGCACCCGGGCGACCGCGGCGATTTTAAATCACGGCCACGACTTGCCGGTCACGACCGACGAGCGCCTACTAGAAATCTCGTACGGCCAGTGGGACGGTCAAAAAAACGCGGACCTATTGGCAACTTACCCGCAGTACTTTGACCCCCAGTTAAAGGACGTTTTGCCAAGCTACGTTGACGTTGCGACCGCGGGTGAAACGTTTGATCACGTGGTGGCCCGGGTCAGGGACTTTTTGACGGCGACGGCGCAACGGTATCCGGACGAGCAAATTATCGTCGTTACCCACGGCTTTACCGTTAAGGCAATGGCCATGGCAGTTCTGAAACCGGCCGACCCGATGAGTTTACCGGAGCCTGATAATACGAGTGTCACCAAAATTACGGTGAACGCGCAAGCAGAGCGGGCCTACTTAACGTATTATAATCGTCAATTTGGCTTCTAATTATTTAACGTCACCAGTAATTCGATTTACAATTAATGGTGACCGCGGTGCATGACGCGTGTAACGCGGTTGGATCGCAACAGGCGACCACATATCTATAAAACTCCTAAGTCGGGTGGTTCCGGGCATGCCGGGACCACCTGTTTTTATGGTTGGATTATTAGCGGGGCATGTTGATGATTACTCGTTAATTGGAACTTGCGCGCTAAATATTTTGAATCGGCAATGACGATTGAATTCAAGGGACTAAGTTCATTAAAGTTGACCGGCCGTTATTGGAATTTTTTAATAAAATGTTCGGTTACCCGGGTCATTTACAGCTTAATTAGTTAACGATGTGGATTATTGAAGCGGACAGAACGGCGCCCTGGCAACGTCATCAAATTGTAATGATAAATTGCGAACGTACGTTCTAAATCTGTGCTATGATATAGCTATTATTTTCGATGGGGTGATCTGAATGGAACAGTTGAAACCAATTGAAGCGTCGTTATTACAAGCCTATGAATTGAATTGTGTCGTGCGGTTAACCTTAGCGGACGGGCAACGTCCCAGCGGTTTAATTGCGGCAGTTAACGGGACGCGGTTGTTGCTAAACCAGCGCGCAGGCGTGGTAACCGCGGTCGCACTGGCGCAAGTAACCGGCATTGATTTTCTAAAGGAATCTTGGTGGCAACGGTCGTAACGGATCACCGGGGGAGCGGACCAGCGGAACTGGTGACGCGCTGCCAAGTAAAAAGGCTTGTCGGTAACGGCAAGCCTTTTTAAATACGGTTATTCAGTTGTTGGCCGGTCGCGCGGGTCCCGTAGTTCTTTTACCAAATGAGCGTCGGGGACGACCGTGATTGTACGGGCCCCACCACTAAAGGTGACTAATCCCGATTTAGCGCCGTGGGGTTTGTGGAGCTGCCCAACCTTGAGGACGTCGACCGGGACCCGCTTTAACCCCCGGCCCTTACTATAGTAGGCCGTTAAAACGGCTGCTTCTTGGAGCGTCGCTTCGGTGGGCTGAGTGCTGTGGATGACAACGTGGGAGCCCGGAATTTCGCCGCCCGCGTGCATCCAGTAGTAGTCCTTGCGGGCGGTCAGCGTTAAGTGATCATTTTGATGACTATTTTTGCCGACCTCCACTAACACGTGGTCGTGGGTGTAAAAGCGCCGCGGATGAGCGGGCGCGGGGGCCTTCGATGAATGTAAAACCTGCGTATGAATGGCGCCCTCCGCAATTAATGCCGTTTTTAGCGCGGTCACTTGATCAGCATCATTGGGATCGAAACCTTGCTGACGGGCGCGTTGTTGAGCTAAATTAGCTTCGGCTTGCTGGCGGTTAGCGAGTACGGTGGCGTGTCCGCGTTTTAACTTACGGTAACGGTCGAAGTAGTTTTCAGCGTTAGCCATAATTGACTTGCTGCTGTCGAGTTGAATCGTTACCTGGTGCTCAGGGTTGCGGTAATCGGGGACTTCAACGTAATTATGGCGGCCCTCGATTTGATGGGCGTACGTTTTTAGGAGCGTCCCCTTTAGTTTGAGTTCGGCCGGATCAGCCATGTGGGCTAGGGCCTTAGTTAGTGATTCCAGTTGTTTTTCAGTGTGGTGTAATTGGTGTTGGAGCCCGCGTTGAACGAGTTCAACATCGCTTAAAGTTGTCATTTAAAAATCGTCCTTTGTTTTCAGTGGTTAAGTTATATTATACACGCTCGAAAATAGTTCACCATTTTTCAGAAAAGTTCGGTATCCTATTAAGGGGAGAGTGATTTTGAAATGCAAAAAACATTAATTATTAATGCCGGTAGTTCCTCGTTAAAGTGGCAATTATTTGAAATGCCCGCTGAAACGGTGGTTGCTAGTGGTTTGGTTGAACGGATCAGTATGCCTGGTTCCATTTTTACGATTAAGTATGGTGATCATCAAAAATACGAAACGACGGTTGATAATTTAGATCAAAATCATGCCGCCCAGATGATGTTAACGGAATTGCAACGGTTAGACGTTATCGCGGACCTAAGCGAAATTACGGCGGTTGCGCACCGGGTCGTTGCCGGTGGCGAGCAGTTTAAGCACGCGGTGGAAGTGACGCCGGATGTGTTAGCGGCCATCAAGGACTTGAGTAACTTCGCGCCGCTTCATAACCCGATGGAAGCCAAGGGGATTGAAACGATGGCCCAAACGCTCCCGGACGTTAAGCAGTACGCGGTGTTTGATAGCCAATTCTTTACGGACTTACCCGAAATGAATGCCATCTATAGCCTGCCGTACGACCTCACGAAACGCTACCATATTCGGCGTTATGGGGAACACGGAATTTCACACGGCTATTTAACTGGCCGCGCTGCGGAATTATTGAAGCAACCCAAGGACCAAGTCAACTTAGTAACGATGCACTTGGGGAGTGGCGCCTCGTTGGCCGCGGTTAAAAATGGGCGCGCCTACGATACCTCGATGGGCTTTACGCCGCTGACTGGGGTGACGATGGGAACCCGTGCCGGAGACGTGGATCCGGCGGTCTTACCGTTCTTAATGCAACAACAAAACGTGACCGACCCGAATGAAATCATGATGATGTTAAATAATGAATCCGGTTTGTTAGGCGTTTCCGGGATTTCCCCTGATATGCGGGAAATTAAGGCCCAGGAACAAACTAACCCCCGGGCCAAACTGGCAATTGAAATCTTTGTTAACCGGATTGTGAAGTACGCTGGGAGTTACCTAACTGAATTGCAACGCGCTGACGCGTTGATCTTTGCCGGTGGCATTGGGGAACACAACGCTGAATTACGGCAACAAATCGTTGACGGGTTGAAAATCTTCGGGGTTGCGCTTGACCCCACTTTAAACGCGGCGGGAGCCGAAGGGGTTATTAGCAGTGCCGACTCTAAGATTAAAGTGCTGCTCATCCCAACGGACGAAGAGTTAGCGATGGTTCGCCAGGTTGCAGCGTTACAAGATTAATAAGAACACCTTAAATTCTGAGCACAGGACTAGGCGGGACGCAAACCAGCTGGTAAACTAAGACTTAAGGATACCGGCGCACCGGTATCGTCAAGGAGGGAAGCTCTACTTTAGAGCGCAAACATGATCGGTTTTTTGATTGCTTTAGTGATTGCATTCTGGTTGCTAAAAGTTGTCTTTAAAATTGGTTTTAAATTAATTGGGATTCTTTTCACCATCGTCATCGGCTTATTCTTGCTGCGGTTCATGCTCTGGATTGGCCTGGCCGTGATTGCAATTGCCGGCGTCGTGTGGTTGGCGAGTCCCCTCAGTCATTAATAACGTAAAGCGCGTGTGTCAGCATTGATTCAAAAACTAAAAGGGAGACTGCGATGTGTTCGCAGCCTCCCTTTTCCATAGGACGGTAATATCCAGACTCTAATTGAAAGCGAGTAGTTGGCCAAGCCAAGCGCACGCAAGCCCGCCCAAGGTGCTGAGAAGCACGTAATAACTAGCCGTTTTGCGGTGGTGATGGCGGACGAGTAATACGAGTTCGTTAATCATCGTTGAAAAGGTCGTGTAACCGCCGAGAAGGCCGGTACCTAGAAATAGTTGCCAGGAGGTGGTCAAAGAAAGCGCGAGTAGCCAGCCAAGGCAGGCCGCACCGCTTAGGTTGATTAATAACGTCGTAACGGGGAGTTGCCAGCGGTCATTAAGTGGGCGGGCAATCGTCATAATGCCGTAGCGAATGAGAGCCCCCGCCGATGCGCCAACTCCGACGAGTAAAGCGGGTCCCATCAATCAGCACCACCCTTAGGATGCTGTAACCACCGGTTATTACAGCTAATAGCTAACCAAGCTGCTACGGAGGCACCACCAAGGCTGAGGGCTAAATAGCCACTTGCCAAAACGCTATGGCCACTTTGAATTAACTGTAGCGTTTCAACGGAGAAGGTTGAAAAAGTCGTGAAACTCCCAATTAGGCCGGTACTCAAACCAGTCATCAGGGTCGGACTAACCGGCAACTTGGCGGGGAGGCCGGTGGTTATAAAGCTAAGTAGGAAGGCCCCAACGAGGTTAACAATCAGGGTACTCGTGAACTCTCCCGTCACTAAAGTAACGGGCTTCGGCGTAAAAAATCTGCAACTAAACAGGTTCTATCCGAAAACGTTTAGGCAATGCACCCTCGCGGGTGGGCGTCAGTTAAGAAGCTCAAA
>NZ_BJEA01000023.1 GCF_005405425.1 Lactiplantibacillus modestisalitolerans
GTTGAAAAAAAGGCCCCAATTCGTAAGTGAATTGGAACCTCATAAAAGTACAAATCAACACCGGTTGACACAGAGCCATTGAATTAGGGGCCGCCTTTAGTTTGCCGCTAGCGCGGGCTAGACAATAGCGACACCAATTAGGACAGGTCTTCAATTTGATTGGAAGCACAAAAAAACCAGTAATCACGGATGATTACCAGTTTCGAAGTAACCTGCAATTGAAACACGTTCGAATAATTGCAAAAACAGGTTTATAACACGTGTAACTGAGCAGTTGTTGAGCCAGCGTTAGCGCTAGCCTGACGAGTTACTTCGTGGAATGGATCCAGTTGACCATTGACCAGATCAAGCAGGGTCGTGTAATTGAAATGTTCTAACAAGACACCGTAATCGTAGCGATCGCAATCAAAAACCACGGCCGAAGACGCTTCGGTGATGTTCATTTCGGAGGCTAGCCGTTGATCAGCTTGGAACGCCTGTTTCGCCAACTGGCTATCGCGGTCTTCCATGAACATGTCGAGATCGATTTGACAATCCTGAGCCACTTGTTTAACGAGTGCTTCTGAGTAACGTTGTTGGGCCTTTAGCATGGCCGCCTGTAGCGCAATTAAAAAGTTCCGTCCGCGTTTCTTACCTTGGAATAAGGCCGCCTTGTAATCTAAAATAACCCGGTACAAAGTTTGCGATTGTTTATTTTGCGCCTGCCAATTACTGGCTTGAATGCCTTGGCATTTAAGTGCGCGTGAAACGACGTTGATATTTAACAACGGTACGAATTGAAATTGAATTTGTTTATCTGAATCATTGGCCAACCGTAGTACGTTCTGTTCGTCACGAACGCACTGGGTCGCTAACGGATTCACAAATAAATACACTTCTAACACGTCATGATTCCTCCACTTTCTCTATTCGCATCATAGTGCAGAATACCAAATCATTATGGGTATTTGCAAGCTTTTAATTCCATAAATATATTCATATAAAAATAAATAAAAATTGTTCTTTCATTTGAACCCTCAAAACGTATCATGCACCGATTTTAGATATTCGTAAAGTAATTTGTTCGTAAGCGCTCTTTTGAAGCGGTTGTTAATCTTAATTACTGAACCAGGGGATGATTGCTTTTTATTCTGGCAAATTATGGTAAAATTTTATGGTATGGATTGAAACGGAGGTGCCCCGATGGAAGATTGGAACCATTTTTTATTACCTTATCAACAAGCCGTTGATGAATTGAAGGTCAAGTTACGGGGAATGCGGAAACAATTTCGGGATCTAAATCAGCACGAACCAATTGAATTCGTGACCGGCCGGGTCAAACCTGTCGATAGCATTAAAGAAAAGATGGTCCGGCGGAAGGTTCAAGAAGACCGGCTTGAGCAGGATATGCAAGATATTGCCGGTTTGCGGATTATGTGCCAGTTTGTAGAGGACATTTATCAGGTTGTTGATTTGTTGCGCAAACGAACGGACATGACGATTCTTGAAGAGCGGGATTACATCAGCAATGAAAAGCCGTCCGGTTATCGTTCGTACCACATTGTGATTGAATACCCCGTTCAATTGGTTGGCGGTGAAAAGAAAATTTTAGCCGAAATCCAAGTTCGGACCCTGGCAATGAACTTCTGGGCAACGATTGAACATTCGCTCAATTACAAGTATCAGGGGGATTTTCCAGAAAATTTAAGTCAACGATTACAGCGGGCTGCCGAAGCCGCCTTTAGTTTGGATAAAGAAATGTCGGAGATTCGCGAAGAAATTCAGGAAGCCCAGAGCCTATTTTCATACGGGAAGGGCGCTAATAGCGATGAAGCCGCCGAAACAAAGGAAGAGCAAAAATAGATGAAAGTTACGATTTATGCCAATTCTAGTTCGAAAACGACGCAGGTTGCGACCGAGTTACATACAAAATTGGTAGCGGCCGGCTTTGAAATTGATGATCAGCATCCGGACATTGTCCTCTCAGTCGGCGGTGACGGTACGTTGCTTTCTGCTTTTCATCATTACAGCCACATGGTTGATCAGGTTCGGTTTGTCGGGGTGCATACGGGTCACCTCGGTTTTTATACGGACTGGCGTGATTATGAAATTGACCAGTTGGTGGCCGGTTTACAACAAGATAATGGCCAAAGTGTGACTTATCCGCTATTGTCAGTTGAAATTACTTACGCGGATAATGGCGACACGGATACGTATTTGGCTTTGAACGAATCAACTTTAAAGAAGTTGGGGAGTACTATGGTGGCGGACGTCTTCATTCAAGACGAGCTTTTTGAGCGTTTTCGGGGCGACGGGCTCTGCGTTTCGACGCCGACCGGGTCCACGGCTTATAACAAGTCGGTTGGGGGAGCGGTTATTCACCCCCGGTTGGATGCGCTGCAGATGGCTGAGATTGCTTCCATCAATAACCGGGTGTTTCGGACGTTGGGGTCGCCGGTAATTGTCGCCCCGTATGAAACAATTACGATTCGACCGCAACAGCAGTCAAACTTTCTCTTTACGGCTGATCAATTAAACACCCAACCGCGCCCAATCAAACAAATTTGTTACTCAATTGCTAACCGGCGGATCGCGTTTGCACAGCACCGCCATAACCGTTTCTGGAAACGGGTTGAAACGTCCTTCATTGGGTTGGACGAGCAATGAAATTCACGTGGCACAATGACGCACAGGAGCCGATGAAAGTTAAAACCTTATTAACCCAGCACGGGGTAACGCGGAGCCTGTTAAAAAAAGTGAAGTTTCATGGTGGCGCGATTTTGGTCGATCACCAGCCGGTTTTAGCGATTCACATGCTGACGGGTGGTGAGACGGTCACGATGGTAACGCCGCCGGAAATTGGCAATGACCATCTCGGTGTTTCAACCTTACCCATTAACGTGGTTTATGAGGACCGGGATTACCTGGTCGTGAACAAACCAGCCGGGGTTGCGTCGGTCCCCGCCCACGCGCTGCCAGATACGACGTTAGCGAACCGGGTCAAGGGCTACTACCGCCAGCAGGGGTACGCAAACGAAGTGGTGCACATTACGACCCGTTTAGACCGGGATACGAGTGGGATTGTTTTATTTGCGAAGCACCACTTTGCGCATTCAATCATTGATCACCAACTCAAGGCGCATAGTATGCGTAAAATTTATTTGGCCGTCGTTGCCGGCCGGATTGACGCCGACCACGGTTGGTTGGATTCACCGATTGGACGGGCGCCTGATTCGTTTATTAAGCGGATGGTGACGCCCACTGGGAAACCATCCTTGACCGAATACTGGGTCGTTAAACGCCTAACCAACATGACGGTCGTTCGCGTTCAGTTGCATAGTGGGCGTACCCACCAAATTCGCGTCCACTTTGCGGCGGCCGGACACCCGTTAGTGGGGGATGCGCTGTACGCTGGCCCGGCCGATCCGTTAATGACGCGCCAGGCGCTGCATTGTATGCAGTTGAGTTTCTTTGATCCGTTTCAGGAGCGCTGGCTAACGAACTTTGCACCGTTACCAGCGGATCTGGCGAACCTGATTAAAACTCGCCAAGCCGCCAATTTTGAGCGGCCGTTCTAAACTAAGTTATTAACGGTGGCCTGAAAAACACCGAACATCGAAAAAAGTGCCCCCTAGTGGTTAGATTTTTATCTAATACTAGTGGGGCACTTTGACGTTATTAACAGATTCTGTACTGATCGATGTTAAGATTGCCGCCAGCAACGGGGGTAACCGGGTGGCTAAAACACTGTGGGCATCGATTCGAGCCATTGGTCCACCCGCTGCTGGCTAGACTGGTTCTTAGACTGGGTTCCATGGGCTACATTAGTAAACCGCAATTAATGGGGTGATTCCGCAGAACGGTTACTTAATTAAGTTTAGGGTAGGCTTATTTGCTTATTTTGATAGTTACAGCAAACTGATTGAAAATTCAATTGCTACCAACTTAGCAACACATATCATAGAGCCCGTTAAAACCGTAATACCAAAGCAACGTTAGGTTGCATAAAAAATCCCGCAAACGCGCCCAGAGCGAATTTGCGGGAAGGCTGGTTCAATTAAAAGTCAATAATTTTGGTACCGTGGGCCTGTTGAACGCCAAGTTCAGTGGTAATTGCGTCAACGTTGGCTGCGGTCACGCCACCACCGGGGAGAATTTGAATTCGCCCAGCGGCTAATTGGTTAATTTGCTTGAGGTGGGGCAAACAAGCGGTGATTGGTTGGCTAAGTGGCCCACCATGGGTTAAAATCCGATCGACGTCGTGGTCGACGAGCCAGTCGATTGCCGCCGCCTGGTGCGCTTCGGGAATGGCATCAAAGGCCATGTGGAAGGTAACGCTCATGCCGCCCGCCGCTCCAATTAATAGCTCAAGGGCTTCGGTATCGAGCTGACCATCGGCCTTTAAGGCACCGAATGCAACCCCGTCGACGCCTAATGATTGGGCCTGCAGTAAGTCGGCCTCCATGATTTTTAGTTCAGTGTCGTTATAAACGAAGTTTCCACCGCGCGGTCGAATCATCGTTACGAGGGTGACTCCGTGCTCTTGCGTGTACTTCGCGGCTTCAGCCATGACACCCCGGGAGACGGTGGTTCCACCCACAGCCAGGTTATCGTTTAATTCGATGCGGTTAGCACCAGCCGCAATTGCGGCGGGAATATCGGTATAGTTTTCAAGGGCAACTTCTTTTAATAGCATGCGTTTCATCCTTTATTAATAAAATCGAACACAGACGCCTTCTGGTACGGAGACGTCTTGTTGGCAAATATTGAGTTTACCACTCGTGACGTCGCGTGTATATAAAGTCGCATTGTCAGTATTTTGGTTAACGACGACCACGAATTCCTCGGTCGGGTCGAGGTCAAAGTCCCGTGGAAAGTCACCGGCCGTACTAATTTGTTGAATTAAGGTCAATTGACCGTCCGCGGCTACTTTGAAAACGGCTAGGGTGTTATAGCCGCGGTTCGATACGTACAGGAAGCGGCCGTCGCGACTTAAGCGGATAGCGGCCGCACCGTTATGGTCGTGATAGTCGGCCGGAATGGTGGCAACCACGCTGAGTTGTTCAAAACTACCAGTGGCAGCATCGTAGCGTAACGTTGCGATCTGACTAGATAGTTCACCAGCAAGGAAAGCGAACTGACCGTCCGGTGAAAAGACGAGGTGCCGGGGACCAAAGCCGGGGGCCATGGTCAAACAGGACTGCCGGCTTAATTTACCGGTCTGACTGATGTTTTCAACGTACACTTTATCGCTTCCAAGGTCAACGACCGCCAACCGGTTATCCGGCGTCAAGTCGGTGTAGTGAATGTGGGCTTCGGTCTGTTCAGGCCGCGGACCGTGGCCGGTATAAGTGACGACGTCCGTTAACTTAAGTTCACCGTTCGACGCAATTTGCAGCACTTCGGCCGTGCCCTTATGGTAGTTAGCGCTATAAACGAGTTGACGGGCTTCATCCACCG
This sequence comes from Lactiplantibacillus modestisalitolerans, assembly GCF_005405425.1. Lineage (GTDB taxonomy): Bacteria > Bacillota > Bacilli > Lactobacillales > Lactobacillaceae > Lactiplantibacillus > Lactiplantibacillus modestisalitolerans. The sequence goes on from NZ_BJEA01000023.1 coordinate 5,440, forward strand.
CCACGTAGGCCGGGGGCGTTCCGGGCGAAACAACTTCGTTAAGCCGCTTCGCCCCCTGGTCGGAGAGTTGCCAAGCGGCGATGCCGCCTTGGTCGTCACGCTTATCAACACTATAAAGGCGGTCTTTAGCAGAGACCGCCAAGTACGTGGGGTTTGCGGTTGAAGCAATTAAACCGTCGTTGGTTAAAGTTTTCGCTGTCGTGTCGAGGGTTCCCCAGTAAATGCCCTGACTCGTTTTTTTTGTGTAGGTTCCAAATAATACCCGTTCTTGCATAAGCAGAATCCTCCTTTGAAGATAGTTTCAGTATAGCATAATTGCCCGGTGTGGAAGCGATGACAAATTGGCATGGTGAAAGCCCGCTATGCTACAATAAATGCAATTAGAAATTTAACTAATCAATGAATGGGGATAACAATCATGATAATAACAGCTACGGTTCAGTCGATTGGTGAAAAGGCCCTCGACGCGCAGGACCCAATTTTAGTTTTATTTGATCAGACGGCTACGCCGGATTTACAAGCAATTGCCGTTATTCAGCAATTTGACGCACCGCTGACGGCGATTAACCTAACCGCGGGCAGCCAAATCAGTATCGATGATCAGGAGTACACCGTCAACTACGCGGGCCAATTAGTGGCCACAAACTTAGCCTCCATTGGGCACGCGACCTTGTATTTCCGGCCAGTACCGGCCAAGCCCCTGGAAAATGGCATCTATCTAGCTCCTAGCACGTTCCCCCAAGTTCACGTTGGCAGCGTGATCAAGTATCAAATTTAGAAACGGAGTGGTTAGTTGAAAACTCATTCAAATCAAAGCCGGTTTAGTAGCCGGAAAACGATTCGAATCCTAATAGTCATTTTGCTCTTGCTGGCGATCATCTTCCTTGGTCGGCAGGTCAGCTGGCTGATGAACCCGGTCCGACAATTTATCAGCATTGTCGGTTTACCCATCATTTTGGCTGGGGTGTTGTATTATCTAATGAACCCGCTAGTTGATTTGCTGGAGCGCCGCTACCACGTACGCCGGACGTGGACGATTATTGGCCTGTTCGTCATTATTTTAGGACTGCTTGTTTTAGGCATCGTCGCCATCATTCCGACGATTCGCCAACAGACGCTCTCAATTATCAATGATTGGCCGACGTACTGGCAGAACGCGACCCATGAAGTCAATAAGTGGATGAATGAGCCGGAACTGAGCGGCTTGCGCGAGCAACTCGAGCAGTGGAACACCGACGTTAGTGAGTTATTGAGCGGCCGCTTTTCGAAGTATTTAACTGGCACGGTCTCGTCAATTACGAGCGTTTTCAGTACCGTGACGACGATTTTAATTGGATTAGTCACGATGCCGTTTATTTTGTTCTATTTATTGCGCGATGGCCACCAGTTACCGAAATACTTGGCAAAGTTTGTGCCGACAAATGGCCGTACCAGTTTTTTACAAGTATTAACGGAAATCAATAGTCAGGTTAGTAACTATATTCGTGGCCAGTTGACGGTCGCCTTTTTCGTGGCGGTCATGTTTGCGGTCGGCTACAGTATCATCGGTTTAAAGTTTGCGCTGACGCTTGGAATTGCGGCGGGCGTGTTAAACTTGATTCCGTACCTGGGGTCATTTTTAGCGATGGTCCCGTCGGTCGTGATTGCCCTCGTGACTTCGCCCTGGATGCTCGTCCAAGTCATGATTGTCTTCGTGATTGAGCAAACCATTGAAGGCCGAATTATTTCACCGCTGGTTTTGGGGAGTAGTTTGGCCATTCACCCGGTCACGATTTTGATCGTCCTGTTAGCGGCCGGTAAAATCTTTGGCCTAATGGGTGTGATTTTTGGGATTCCGGGCTACGCCATTTTGAAGGTACTGTGGACGCACTTGTTTGCGTGGTATCGCCACCAGTCGGGGTTGTATCCGGATGAAACGGCCCCCCAACCGCAAGCGCAAGCGGCGCCGCAGACAACTAAGACGCCGGGCGCGTCTGAGTCGGAGTCGTCATCAAATGAGGGTCTATGATATTTGGTGTTGATCTGCTAAGAAGGTCGCCAATTGAATTTTCAATTAGTTCGTTGTGATTAGCGAAATAGCAAGCAAGGTTACACTATATTTAGTAACCATTCTGCAGGATTATCTGCATTAATTGTGACTTATCAGAGTCACCCGAAAAACTCAATATAAAAACCAGTCTAGCCAGTAGCGGGTGTAACCATGGCTCAACTGCGAAATTATTCTAAGCCGGAAGTGTTGTTCTTCCGGCTTAGAATAAGGCTCGAATTTGAGATTGCTCAGTGGGTTTCTGAGTGAGCTCAAATCGATGCCCGCAGTGTTCCAGCCACCCGGTTACACCCGCTGCTGGCGGCAATTTCAACACCAATCGGTACAGAGCCTCAGATGATTGATTATTATTGATTAACGCTAGAAACGCAAAAACCGATGACCGCAGTTTGGGCTGCGATCATCGGTTTATTTTTGAATGTGCGGATGCGCCATTAGTCATAGCTGTTCATGTTTCCAGCTAACTGACTTTTGACACACGCTCGTTAAATGTAAATGAGCCCTTAGAGTGCGACTGGTTACATTACCAGCTTGCTTTTTTGACGCCGGGAATTTGACCGGCGTGTGCTAAGCGCCGAAAGTTTAGGCGGGACATCCCAAACTTACGGAGGTAAGCGTGGGGCCGACCATCGAGCTGGTCGCGCCGGTGAATCCGAACGGGTGAGGCGTTGCGGGGTAGCTTAGCTAACCCAGCGTAATCGCCGGCCGCCTTTAGGGCAGCGCGCCGTTCAGCGTAACGGGCGACGGTGGCTTCGATCTTGCGTTCCTTAGCAATTTTGGACTTTTTGGCCATAAATGAGTGCTCCCTTCAAACCGAATGTGGTGTGTTATGGTTGCAAATCAATTTGGACAAAATTAGTAAGTTTTTAGAACGTTATTTAAGATAGCATATTGCTGGCATAATTTCGATTATTTTGTCTGCCGGCAGTGCACGTATGGTATGATGGGGGCACTTGATTAAACGGAGGATTGACTTGTGAAAAAAATTGATCGGGGCATCGCGTTTGTCCGGGCAAACTTGGCCCGCTTTCGCTGCCTAGTTTGTGAACAACCTTACGCGGCGATTGACGGCCATAGTCTGGTTTGCCCGAACGGCCATCAGCTGGACTTTTCAAAGAAGGGGAGTTTGTATTTTTTAACTCATCAGGTCCAAACCGAATATGACGCGGACATGTTAGCAGCCCGACGACGGGTCCTGCAGGCGGGCTTCTTTACACCCATCGTAACGGCAATTAATGAGCAGTTACCCCCAACCTCCCAGCGGATTTTAGATATTGGGAGTGGTGAGGGGACCCCGTTAGCGGAGTTGTTGGCAAGTCACAATCAACCGCAGGACGTGGGGATTGGGTTTGATATTAGTAAGGCCGGCGTTAACTTGGCCACCCAACTCCCAACCAGCGCCTATTTCTGCGTGGCGGACTTGGCCCAGCTACCGTTTACGGACGGTGCCTTTACCGCCATCATGGACGTTTTTTCGCCATCGGCTTACGCGGAGTTTGAGCGGGTCCTTGAACCGGGTGGACAGTTATTAAAGGTGGTCCCGAATCCCGAATACTTAATTGAATTACGGCACCTACTGTTTACACCGGACGAGCGCCAGTACCACTACGATAATCAGCGCGTTTTAGACTTATTTAGCCAACATTATCCGCAAGCTCGCCGCCAGCGAATTCGTTACCAAGTCGCTTTAGACCAGATTGCCTTTGACGACTTGTTAGTCATGACCCCGTTACACTGGGGGGCTCAACCTGCTCAATTGGCGTCAGCCCGGGCTCGGGGGCTGAAAACGATTACAGTTGACGTTAGTTTACTAATTAGCCAAAAAAGCTGACCAAAACAGCTTGCATCATGATATTGGCGGTGTTAAGATATCTTTTGAGAAATCGTTTGGTAGTTAACATCGATTAACGTCGTTGGTGGCTACCGAGTTGTACTTCATTAACGTAGCGTTTCGCCGTGCCCACACCGAAATACTACGTTTTTTTAGTTACATGTCGGAAGCGCTGCCATTGCGAACCGCCCTAGTAGATAATATGCAAAAAACCCGCTATCAACATCCCTAAACGGATGTTGGTAGCGGGTTTTCGACTGGTTGCGGTTAAGCGTGGTTGGCGCGCGTGCGCGTCCAGTGACTGACGGTCAGGCCCATTAAGAAACCAATCAACGCGGGAACGCTCCAGCCGAGCCCCAAACTAGCGAGCGGCAGCCAGTTGTTGGCGGCGATCAGCGCTTGTAGCCAGGACGCGTGGGTCCAAGCGGTCGGTAACGCGTTAATGCCAGCTAGTAGGGCTGGAATCAGTGTCCAGGCGGTCGTTAGTCCGTACAGCCAGCGCGACATGCCGATCCAGGGTGCTAGGCAGGCTAGCAGGATCAAAACGATGGCTAGCGGGTACAGAGTCATGAGCACCGGTGTGGAGTAGTTAATGAGTTGCGTGAGGCCAACGTTTGCTAAAATTGCCGGTAACAGGCAAGCGACAGTGATCACTAGCGGGTAACTCAGCTTAGGAAACAGCTCGTGACCAGTATCACCGAACGCGGATGTCAGGCCAATCGCCGTTTTCAGGCAGGCGATGATGACGAGGAGCGCCAGCAAAACGTTGCCAAAAGCCCCGAAGTAGTAGTTGGCAATTTGCGCGAGGGTCACGCCACCGTTACTTGCGGGAGCAAACTGACCGAGACTCAGGGCCCCGACAACGGCGAGGAGCGCGTAAATGACCCCCATTAAGGTCATACTGATGATGCCGGCTTTAATCGTGTCGGTTGCGATCTGGCCGGGATCGGTGACGCCGAGGTTGCGGGTGGCGTCAATCACGACGATGCCAAAGGCCAACGAAGCTAGTGCGTCCATGGTGTTATAGCCCTCGGTAAAGCCAGTCATGACCGGACTAGTGGCGTAGCTCCCACGGGCCGCGCTACTGAGGTTGCCCATCGGGTGAATGAGCGCCATCAAAATGAGTGCGCCGAGTAAAATTAAGAACAGCGGTGTTAGCCACTTACCGACGTAGGTCATGATTTTACCCGGATTACGAGCCAACCCCCAGGTCAGTAAGAAGAAACTAATTGAAAAAATTAGTAACGCAAGCGGCTGCTGCGCACTGCGAATGAAGGGCGCGAGGCCAATTTGAAAAGCAGTCGTAGCGAGGCGCGGCATGGCGAAGAGCGGTCCAAGCGTGAAGTAGAGAATGACGGTGAAACCGTAGGCGTATGGCCGGCTGACGCGACTAGCGAGGTCAAACACCCCGTTACTCCGGGTGAGGCCCATCCCAATAACGCCGAGCAGTGGCAAACCAATCCCGGTGATCAGTAGGCCGATGACGGCGGCACCGACGTGGTGACCGGCTTGTTGACCAAGGTAAATTGGAAAAATAAGGTTACCGGCGCCAAAAAATAAGCCAAAGAGCATGGTACCGATAAAAATTAAATTACGAGTCGATAAACGGGGCTGCATGAAATCCCAACTTTCTACGAAATTAATAATTAGGTAGCAAGTTTAGCATGTTTTGATAATAAATTAATTAAAAATGGATGGGGATTCATCTGGGCCACTGCCAATTTGAGGCGTCAAAAAAGCACCATCATTCCGAATGGAGTGACGGTGCTGATGGTTACTTTGAGTTATTGATTAGCTACGGTAAAGCGGGTTTGATGATGTTGCGGTTGCTCAATTTCGTCAAGAACCGCAACCGCCATGGTACCGCTGGTCGTAACGGAATCGCCCGCCGCGTTGACGAGTAACTCGTCGGTGCCAAGGAGCGCCTTAGTTGCGTCACCAGCGTGGAAGTCTGCAGAAGGTGAAATCCCGACCCAGTTGACGTTATTAACGGTCCGTAAAAAGGTCAATTCTGCCAATTGATTTTGAGGAACGGCAACGAAGGCGTCGTTCGCCGGATCACTTTCAATGTCGTGCACGAACAGGTGCTGGTCCGCTCCGGTCGTTAGGCTACCCGCACCTAAAATAAAGACGAGGCGGGGTTGATCAGTTCCCCGGGTTAGGGCGACCAAGTGTGTCGCCAGGTCCACGTGTAAGTATGCTTGGTCGGGTGGGCAGGCCATGGCGTCGACCACGACGTCAACGGCTGCGAGGTCCGCTTTAGTGAGCTTGAATGCGTCAAGCGCCTGGGTCGTGAGTTTAGCATCGGTTGGTAACGCTGCTAATTTGTCGGCGGAACGACCAATCGCCAAAACTTCGTGACCGCGGTTTAGGGCCATTTTGGTGATGGCGGAGCCGGCCATTCCAGTTGCACCAATAATCATAATTTTCATCTGCAAAACCCTCCATTTAATTTGAACTACGGCCTTAGTATAAGAAAGTTAAGTTAGGAAAGCGAACAATCTGTTCTCATCGGGATTTGTTAGCTGTTTAGCGGCTCGCATGGTATGATAAAGGGTACCGATACTAAATTCAAAGGAAGATTGCATTGACAAACCACATCGCACTGTTTGAACCATTAATGCCGGCCAATACCGGCAACATCGCCCGGACGTGTGCCGGCACGGATACGGCGTTACACTTGATCGAGCCGCTGGGCTTTAAGGTTGATGATAAGCACCTCAAGCGGGCCGGCCTCGATTACTGGGATAGTGTGGACATTACTTACCACGCCGACTTGCAGGATTTCTTGGCCAGCATCCCGGACTTAGACCAACTTTACATCGTCTCAAAATTTGCGACGCATGATTACACCGACGTTGATTACCACGATACTACCAAGGACCACTACTTCCTGTTTGGGAAGGAAACGACCGGGCTCCCCGAACCGTTTATGCGTCGTTACCCAGAAAAGGCGATTCGGATTCCCCAGGATGATTCACATATTCGGGCGTTGAACTTATCTAATTCAGCCGCCATCGTCATTTATGAGGCGCTCCGGCAACAACAATTTCCAAATTTGGAGCGGGCGCACCTGTACGACAACGATAAATTAAAGTAACGAAAGCGCGTGCACTGACTACGACGACTAGGCGGGGCACGTTTTTTGACGGCACGGGTTTATAACGAACGTAGGTTTGGTATAATGAAAGCGACCAGCCGCGCAGTTATTATGAAATTGCGCGGACTTTACGAAGAGAGGATGAAGCGAGCGTGGCGCGCAAGCAAGCAACAACTAAAAAACGCCGAACCAGTACTCGCAAGCGGCGTCCGGCAGCCGCCGCAAAACGGCAAATGACGGGCAACATCATTGGGCTAGTGGGGTTACTCGTCACGATTCTGGCCTTTTTACGCGTCGGCTTAGTCGGGATGTTTTTTGCGGAGTTTTTCCGAGCAATTGCCGGCAACGCGTACATGATCTTTGCCGTGATTACGGCGCTGATCATGGTTTACTTAATGATTTTTGGCCGCTGGCCGCGCCTGACCTGGCGCTGGTGGACCGGGGGCAACCTGATTTTTCTGAGCTATCTATTATTATTAGAAATTCCGACGTTCAACTTATTGAATCGGCACACCCATTTTTGGACAATTACGAAGGAACTGATTAAAACAGACTTTGCGAAGGGCGGAATGGCGAGTGACCTTGGCGGTGGTCTCGTGGGGGCCGCCGTTTATAGCGTGACCTACCCGCTGTTTGCAAACGTTGGTACGGTGTTGATTGCCATTCTGGTATTGATTGCCGGGGTTTTCATTTTATTTAACTTACCGTTTCACCAAACCATGCAGGGGTTACGGCAAGTGCTGATTACGATTGGTCAGCGACTACGGGTTGCTGGGGAACACTTAGGGCACGCGATTCGCGTGCAAGTGGCCCGGTGGCGCGTGCATCAGCAAGTGCGGGCTAACGCGGCGGCTGAACAGCCTACTTCACAGGCCACTTCAGCGTCAAACCAGCCCGCAGCTCCGATGAGCGCCGCGGCTGCGCCGGTTCAGTCAAGCGCCCCGGCCCCGGCTAGTCAAGCGACACCGCCAAAAAAGGCCCCCGCCATTACTGTGGCGAGTGAACAGGAGGCGAGTGCCGCGGCAACTGCGAGTCAGGCGGCGGATGAAGCTGAGTTACAGGGCACGGCGGTGAGTGACGAGTCGGATTACCAGTTACCGGCTTCGACCTTACTGACAAAGATTCCTAAGACTGACCAAAGTGCGGAGTACGCCACGATTGAAAGCAACTCGGAGAAGCTGACGACTACGCTGGCGAGTTTTGGGGTCAAAGTTGAAGTTAAAAACGTTAGCTTAGGCCCGTCCGTTACGAAGTACGAACTCCATCCGGCGGTGGGAGTCAAAGTTAGCAAAGTGGTGAACTTAGCCGATGATTTGGCCTTAGCGCTCGCGGCGAAGGATTTACGGATTGAAGCTCCGATTCCTGGTAAGTCACTGATTGGGATTGAAGTGCCGAATAAGCAAATTTCGACGGTTTCCTTCCGCGACATTGTTGAAGCCCAGCCACCACACCCAAAGAAGCCGTTGGCCGTACCTTTAGGGCGCGACGTTTCCGGCAACTTAGTGATGGCCGACCTAGCAAAAATGCCGCACTTACTAATTGCGGGTTCCACCGGGAGTGGGAAGTCGGTCGCGATTAACGTGATGATTACCGGGTTGTTGATGAATACGAAGCCGAACCAGGTCAAGTTTATGTTGATTGATCCGAAGAAGGTCGAGTTGGGCGTCTATAACGGGATTCCGCACTTACTGACCCCGGTGGTCACCGAACCCAAGAAGGCGGCCCGGGCCCTGCATAAGGTCGTAGCTGAAATGGAACGGCGCTACGAATTGTTTGCTGATTCCAAGCAACGGAATATGCAGGGGTATAACGAGTATGTTCGTGAGCAAAATGCAGCTGACGGACTGGACCGACCGGTTCTGCCGTACATTGTGGTCATCGTGGATGAATTGGCCGACTTGATGATGGTTACGTCGAGTGAAGTCGAAGACGCCATCATTCGCTTGGGGCAAATGGCCCGGGCGGCCGGAATTCACATGATTTTGGCGACTCAGCGCCCTTCGGTTGACGTTATTACCGGCTTGATCAAAGCCAACGTCCCGTCCCGCATGGCGTTTGCCGTTTCAAGTGGGACGGATTCGCGAACAATCATTGATAGTAACGGGGCCGAAAAACTACTGGGTCGCGGGGACATGCTGTACCAGCCAATGGGGATGAATAAGCCGTTGCGGGTCCAAGGTGCCTACATTTCAGATCATGACGTTGAAGAAGTGGTGAACTTCATCAAGGCACAACAAACGGCTGATTACGATGACAGTATGTTAGTCAAAGATGAAGAAACTGAAGAAGGCGCTAGCGGTGATCCGCGGGATGGTGAAGATGAATACTACGCTGAGGCGGTTGAGCTGGTCACGGCGCAACAATCAGCTAGCGTGTCGATGTTACAGCGCCGCTTCCGAATTGGTTATAACCGCGCAGCCCGGATTGTTGATGAGATGGAAGAACGCGGGGTCGTCGGGCCTTCTGAGGGGAGTAAACCCCGGAAGGTTTACCGGCAACCGGCCGCGGACGAAGCTGATTCCGAGCATGATGGTGCTTAGGGGGGTGCGGTTGACCGTTATTCGGTAAATACCGTTCCTAACTAACAATGTAAATTGTGAATCAAAAATCCGCTACCGTCCGATGTTAACTGGATGGTAGCGGATTTTGTGATTTGTCACATTTGACCATGGGTGCTAGCTGGGGTTAGCCGAACGTCAGTAATCCTAATCCGGATAAGGCCGTGAGCACGAGTGAGCCGATGGTTGAAATAATCATTAACCAGATAATGACCATGGTGATTTTTTGAAAGGTTGTTTTTTTCTTCTTCATGCTATTACTTTGCACCACACTTTTCGAGTAATTCCTTCATAGTTTACCGTGGAATGACTTTTTTTTCAATCATCGCTCCCAAAAGACGCCTTGATTTCGATAGTGAATTGCCACGCTGGACTTGAATCTAATTGAAAACGGCCGTCGTAATCTTTATAATGAAGCGGTACTCTGGGAGGGAAATTCATGAAAGAGCTACTGACCACTTGGTATGGTGAAGTCGTCCTGTTAGCGGCCGTTTCGGTTGTTTTGATGGGCTTAAAACGGCTTCTCCAACGCTGGTGGCCACGTCGACTGTACTTAGTTGATTTTTGGCCGCCGTTGTTACTCTATTTTACGCACCACTTAACGTTACAAACAACGGACAGTTCGTTATTGCCGTACGAAGTCATGTCGTTAATGATTTTAGGCATCGGGTTGACCCTGCTAGAGGCACTTAATCGAGGCGAAATCCTTTACGGGCGCTTCTTCAAGTTCTATTGGCGGGGCGTTGACTTGATGACGATTTTGATCTATCTCATGGCGTTAGGCTTCCACTTACTACTCAATTAAAACGGATAACTTAAAAACTGTCCCCACTAGGCCCCACTTGACGAATCAAGGTCAGGTGGGGCTTTTTTTGACATTTTGTTAACAATTTGGAAAAGTAACAAATCGATGTGGTAGGAAGTGGGGGCGTGTGGTAGACTTAAATTATGTTTAATGAAAGGGGTTGATTGACTGTGGCTTCGAAGATGTTCTTTGGTGAATTTGAACACACTTTGGATGCGAAAGGTCGTTTAATCATCCCCGCTAAGTTCCGTGATTTGTTAGGTGCGCAGTTTGTGATCACCCGTGGGATGGACGGCTGCATTTTTGGCTATCCGCAAGCGCGGTGGACCACGTTGCAAGCGCAATTAGACGATTTACCACTCACTAAAAAGGATGCGCGGGCGTTCGTCCGTTTCTTTTATGCCGCGGCAGCGGAGTGTGAGTTAGATAAGCAGGGGCGGGTCATGATTCCCGCGAACCTGCGTCAATACGCAAAATTAGAAAAAAAGTGTGTGATTGTGGGGGTTTCGGATCGGTTTGAAATTTGGAGTGCCGCTAAGTGGCAAGCCTTTGAAACGACGACCGCCGAAAACTTCGATGATCTTGCTGAAAATTTGATTGATTTTTAATTGATAAGGATTTAATGGGAAGGGAGGCGCCCCGTGCCAGAATTTGAACACACGACGGTACTCCTACACGAAGCCATTGACGCGTTAAACATCCGCCCGGATGGAATTTACGTGGATTGTACGCTTGGTGGTGGGGGGCACTCACGAGAAATATTGAAGCAGTTAGGACCGGACGGGCACCTGTTTAGTTTTGATCAGGACCAGACGGCAATTGACTATAATCAAAGTAATTTAGCGACGTACCTTGAACAGGGTCGCGTCAGTTTCATTAAAAGCAACTTTGCGAATTTGAAAACGGCCTTAACCGAACGGGGAATTACGCAGGTCGACGGGGTCGTTTACGACCTAGGGGTTTCTTCACCCCAGTTTGACGATGCAGCCCGGGGGTTCTCATATCAACACGATGCGCCTTTGGATATGCGGATGGACCAAACCCAAGCGTTGACCGCCCAGACGGTCGTTAATACTTGGGATTACGCGGACCTCGTTCGAATTTTCTACCGTTACGGGGAAGAAAAGTTTTCCAAGCAGGTTGCCCGGGCAATTGAACGGCAACGCCAGGTGAGTCCCATTGTGACGACCGGTCAGCTCGTTGACGTCATTAAAGCGGCAATTCCAGCCCGCGCTCGTCGAACCGGTGGCCATCCTGCTAAGCGGGTCTTTCAGGCGATTCGGATTGCAGTGAACAACGAGTTAGGGGTCTTAGAGACTTCGCTGGAGCAGGCGGTTGCGCTAATTGCCCCCGCTGGGCGGGTGAGCGTGATTACGTTCCAATCGTTGGAAGACCGGCTTGTTAAAACGATTTTCAAGGAACACAGTGCGCTACCAGAATTACCGCCAGGTTTACCGGTGATTCCGGATGAATTGCAGCCGGATTACCGGCTGGTCAACCGCAAACCAATTGTGCCAAGCGAAACGGAAGTTACGGCTAACCGCCGGGCGCGGAGTGCCAAACTCCGGGCCATTGAACGGCTACGCTAGTACAACCACCAAAAATGCAACTAAATTAAGCGAAAATGTTAAGGAGTGATTAGAATGGCCCAGAATGGATTGGCACGGGAGCTGCCCCAAGCAACTCCCCGTGCAACTGACAACCCGGTACATAGCACCGCGGTTAACCCCAATCCGGCAATTAAAACGCAACGGGTCCCATTTTCGAAGTTCGAAAAATGCCTGTGCGTGGGATTGAGTTTAATTGTTTTCAGTTTGGCATTAATGTTAGTTTCGACTAATATTGCCATTGGTAATTCGCAAAATCGCCTACAAACGGTGCAAACCAAGGTTACGAAAGTTGAGGCTAGTAACACTTCTGCTAAGCAGGAGATTAGTGAACTTTCGAGCCGTAGCCGCCTAAATAAAGTGGCAAAGAAGTACGGTTTATCGCTTAACAACGGTAACATAAGGAATGTTTACAAATGAATAAACGCAAACAACGAATGACTTCGAAACGGTCACCAAAACAAAATCGTAGAATTTTTGGCCAATGGCTATTTTTAGGAGCGATACTGATTTTTACCGTTTTGATCATTCGTTTTTCGTATATCGCCATCGTGCGGCACGCAAACGGGGTCAACTTGGTTAACGCAACGACTAAGTTGTACACTCAGGATCAGCGAATTGCGGCTAAACGGGGGACGATTTATACGGCAAACGGTGAAGCCATTGCGGAAGATACTAGTACCTATACGGTTTACGCCATTATGGCCAAAAATCAAAAAAACGCCAACGGTAAGGCGCTGTACGTTAAGGATAAGCAACGCGCGGCCAAGGTCTTATCGAAGTACTTGCCGATTAGTTATAAAAAGGCGCTAGCAGCTTTGAAAGACGGAGCGGGAAAGTTCCAAATTGAGTTTGGCGCGGCCGGAAAAAATATTTCCCTCACGACCAAAGAGAAAATTGATGCGCAACACGTCAGTGGGTTGCACTTTACCGAGTCGGAAGCGCGTCTTTATCCGAACGGACAGTTTTCATCCCACTTGATTGGGTTAACAACGTCAAAAACGAATACTGAAACGAGCCAGTCGACCTTAAAGGGATCGATGGGACTGGAGCTAGCGTTTAATAAGCAACTTTCCGGAACGGATGGTCGTAAGACAATCACCAAGTCCGGCTATCAGGGCGACGTGAAGCCCGGGAAGAAAGTCAAGAACGGGAACGACGTCTATACGACCTTGGATAGTAAGCTTCAAACGCTTTTGGAAACCAAAATGAACGCGGTCGCGGAGCAGGTTAATCCCAAGTCGATGACGGCGACCTTGATGAACGCTAAGACCGGTGCAATTTTGGCAACGGCACAACAGCCGACCTTCAACGCGCAAAATAAGAAGGGACTCAGCAAGATGTGGCGCAATCTGCTGGTTGAGGACACTTACGAGCCCGGCTCGACAATGAAAGTCTTTACCATGGGTGCGGCCATTGATAGTGGTAATTACGACGCTAACGTGACCGTGCCAACCGGGCAGTATAAGATTGGCAATAAAATCGTTCCCGATTGGAATACTAACGGTTGGGGCAACATTACCTACGCCAAGGGGTTTGCGCTTTCAAGTAACGTCGCTATGGCCCACTTGGAGCAGACAATGGGGTCCAAGACTTGGTTGAAGTATATTAAACGGTTTGGCCTGCGAACGAGTACGAACAGTGGGTTAGCCAATGAACAAACCGGGTCAATTCAGTTTACGTATCCCATTGAACAGGCGGATACTTCCTTTGGGCAGGGGATTCAAGTTACGGCGATGCAAATGCTCCGTGGCTTCACGGCAATTGCTAATCGTGGTAAGATGTTACAGCCCTATTTTGTGTCGAAAATAAAGAACCCAGATACGAACAAGACGGTTTACCGCGCTCAATCGAAGGTCGTTGGGGAACCCGTCTCGGCGAAAACTTCTAAGGCGGTCCTTAAGCACATGGAAGACGTAGTTTATAAGTCTTACGGAACCGGGAACGCTTATCAGATTAAGGGTTACCGGATTGCTGCGAAGACCGGGACGGCACAAGTTAGTAACGGGAGTACCTATGAAACTGGAGATGATTCGTACCTGTATTCCGTAGTGGGGATGGCCCCTGCTAAAAATCCAAAGTATATTATGTACATTACAATGAAACAACCCACTTTAAACGGTAACTCGGCGTCGGAAGTGATGGCTGAAATTTTTAACACGGTCATGAAGCGGGCCCTTGATGAGCAAAAAGCAAGTGAAACGCGGTCGGCAACCGTCCGGATGACTGATTTAACTGGTCAGTCAATCTCAGCAGCAACGACGGCGGCCAAGAAGCTAAAGGCGCAACCGGTTACGGTTGGTAAGGGCTCTCGGGTGGTTAAGCAGTCGGTTTCGGCCGGTACGGTTCTGACGGACAGTCAACGGGTCATTCTGGTGACAAATGGTCAGATGTACATGCCGAACTTAACGGGCTGGTCAGCCAGCGAGGTGGCTGATTTTGCAAGCTTGACTGGCTTGAAACTGACTACTAACGGGACGGGCTACGTCAGTGCGCAAAGTATTTCGGCTGGCAACCCGATCGATGCAAAGGAACAGCTTAGGGTGACGTTGAAGTAATTAATCAAGCATTAGAATGGAGAATTGTTGTGAGTTTACTAGCATGGGTGGCAACATTATTAAGTGGTTTTATCATCGTGTTCGCGTTAATGCCGTCGTTGATTCGGTATTTCCGCGCCCGTAAAGAGGGGCAAATGATCCGTGAAGAAGGACCCAAGTGGCACGAAAAGAAGTCGGGTACCCCGACGATGGGGGGCTTGCTCTTCATCATTGCAATTTTGATTACGACGGTTTGGGTTGGAATTTGGCAACATCAATTGCAGCCAACCACGTGGATCTTAATGTTTATTCTGGTGCTCTACGGAGCGCTCGGTTTTTGGGACGATAGTATCAAACTGTGGCGGAAACAAAACGAAGGGTTAAAGGCTTGGCAAAAGCTACTTGGTCAAATTGTGGGGGCCGTGATTTTCACACTGGTCTACCAACACGAACACTTACCGATGGGGCTTCGAATCCCGGGCGTTGGTGATTGGTCATTAGGACTTTGGTACATGCTATTTGTCATCATTTGGCTCGTTGGCTTTTCTAACGCGGTTAACTTAACGGACGGCTTGGACGGCTTAGTTGCCGGGCAGGCGACGATTGCCTTTGGCGCGTACGCCTTAATTGCCGGGGTACAACATCAATATAACGTGATGCTGTTTTGCTTGGCCGTGGTCGGTTCCTTGCTCGGGTTCTTCGTCTTTAACCATAAGCCGGCCAAAATTTTCATGGGTGACATGGGCTCATTAGCGTTAGGGGGCGCCTTAGCAGCGGTATCCATTCTCGTCCATCACGAATTATCATTGCTGATCATCGGCATCATCTTCGTGATCGAAACGGCCTCCGTGATGTTACAAGTTGCTTCATTCAAATTAACGGGGAAGCGGATTTTCTTAATGAGTCCGATTCACCACCATTTTGAAATGAAGGGCTGGAGTGAGTGGAAAATCGACATCGTT
Organism: Lactiplantibacillus modestisalitolerans; assembly: GCF_005405425.1. GTDB lineage: Bacteria > Bacillota > Bacilli > Lactobacillales > Lactobacillaceae > Lactiplantibacillus > Lactiplantibacillus modestisalitolerans. The sequence goes on from NZ_BJEA01000023.1 coordinate 20,887, forward strand.
TTCTGGTCGATCGGGTTAGTTGCCGCGGCTATTAGCGTTGCCACGATTATTTGAGCATTATTAATGACGATAAATTAATTTAGGGAGATCTTGACATATGAAGTCGGTTGAACAATATCGCAACCAAAAAGTACTGGTATTAGGTTTGGCAAAGAGTGGCGTTAACGCCGCACGCTTACTGCATAAACTGGGGGCCTTCGTGACCGTCAATGATAAAAAGGACTTTGATCAAAATCCGGACGCGCAGGAGCTCTTAAGCGACGGCATCAAAGTGATTACGGGGGGCCACCCGCTATCCTTACTTGACGAAGATTTTAAAGTCGTCGTTAAGAACCCGGGAATTCCGTATTCCAACCCAATTGTCAGTGGCGCCATTCAAAAGCACATTCCGGTAATTACCGAAGTGGAATTAGCCGCTCAAATTTTAGAAGGCGAATTAATTGGGGTCACCGGGACGAACGGGAAAACGACCACGACAACGTTGATTACGATGATGCTCAACCAGCGTTCGCAAGCGGGGAAGGCTTACGTTGCTGGTAACATCGGTGTTCCAGCGTCGGCCGTTGCGCAAAAAGCGGGCGCAAATGACACGATGGTCACTGAATTATCGAGCTTTATGCTTTGTGGGATTGACCAGCTGCACCCGCACATCGCCGTGATTACGAATATTTATTCAACCCACTTGGACTGGCATGGTAACCGTGAAAATTACGTTAAGGCTAAAATGCGGATTACGATGAACCAAACGGCGGATGACTACTTTGTGATTAATTGGGACAGTCAGGAATGGCGGGACTTAAGTCAGCAATCACGAGCACAAGTCGTCCCATTTTCACGGCAAGGAAACAGTACTGATGGGGCCTATGAACGTGATGGGCAACTCTACTTCCGTGATGAGTACATCATGGACGCTAAGGAAATTAAGATTCCGGGTGAGCACAACGTTGAAAATGCGCTCGCGGCGATTGCGGTCGCTAAGTTGCAAGGCGTCCCGACGAACGGCATTGTGGAAGTCTTGAAGAGCTTTTCAGGAGTTCGGCACCGCACCCAGTACGTGGAAACCTATGAGGGTCGTCAGTTCTATAACGATTCGAAAGCCACGAACATTGTGTCAACCGAAATGGCATTACGGGGCTTTGACCATCCGGTGGTGTTACTAGCCGGGGGCTTAGACCGGGGGAACACCTTTGAAAAATTGGCTCCGGCCTTGAAGAAGCACGTTAAGACGCTGATTGTGTTCGGTGAGACGGCGCAAAAATTAGCGGATGCGGGTAAACTGGCTGGCATTGAAGATATTGAATTTACGAAGAATTGCGAAACGGCGGTTCCGTTAGCTTGGAAGCAAAGTGCAGCCGGCGACATCATTATGCTGTCACCAGCCTGTGCGAGCTGGGACCAGTACCCGAACTTTGAAGTCCGGGGCGACCGGTACATCAAAGCCGTTGAACAGTTAACAGGAAAGGCGGAAGAGAATTAATGCGATTAATGATTTCTGGCGGGGGGACTGGTGGTCACATCTACCCAGCCCTAGCGTTAATTGACGCGCTTAAGGCGCATGACCCGCACGCTGAGGTTCAGTACGTGGGGACGCACCGTGGACTGGAAAACCGAATTGTTCCTGAACGCGGGATTGATTTCAAAACGATTAAAATTCAGGGCTTTAAACGCTCAATTTCCTTGCAAAATGTCAAAACCGTTTACCTCTTTTTAAAGAGCGTTGTGACGGCACGCAAATACATCAAGGCGTTTAAGCCGGACGTTGTCGTTGGGACCGGGGGCTACGTTAGCGGTGCGGTCGTCTTTGCGGCGGCTCGGATGCACATCCCCACGGTGATTCACGAACAAAACTCAGTGGTTGGGGTAACCAATAAGTTTTTAAGTCGCTACGTGGATAAAATTGCCATTTCGTTTGAAAGTGCGCGTTCCCAGTTTCCGGCTGACAAGGTCGTGATGACTGGAAATCCGCGGGCCCAACAAGTTGCTGGGATTCAAAAGACGGGGGCGTTGGCGCAGTTTGGGTTAAAACCGGACGTGCCAACCGCACTCATCTTTGGTGGCAGTCGGGGGGCGGCGCGGATTAACGCCGCTGCCGCCGCGGCGGTCCCGGAACTTAACCAGCGTGACTACCAGACGCTCTTTGTGACCGGGCAAGTGCACTACGATAAGATTATGGATCGTTTAGCAGCGACACCCCCAGCGGACAATGTTAAAATCGAACCATACATCAAAAATATGCCGGCAATTTTACCCGAGGTGGCCGTGATTTTAGGCCGCGCGGGTGCCACGAGTATTGCTGAAATTACGGCGCTCGGGATTCCGTCCATTTTGGTTCCTAGTCCGTACGTAACGAATGATCATCAAACGAAGAACGCCCAAAGTCTCGTGGAAGCGGGGGCCGCTGAAATTGTCACCGAAGCGGACCTGACGGCAACGAGCCTGTTAAACGTCGTTGATCGTTTGATGGGAAGCGCTACGCAGCGAGCTAGCATGGCCGAACATGCAAGAAAGCTCGGGATGCCGGATGCGGCCGATCAATTATTGGCCGTTTTAGAATCGGTTCGTCATTAGAACCAGTATTGGAGAAAGGGTGGAAGTGATTGTCCTTATTCAAACGTAAGCCGAAGCGGACGTCTGGGTCGGCGTCACTCACCCCGTGGGAGCGCTACCAACAAGACGCTGCTGACAACGCCGCTACTGAAAAGAAGCGGCATTTTAGCTGGTCGGGAAAGCGAATTCGAATTGGCGATAAGCTACCGCGGCTGAAGAGTCAACGGCGGCGACTGGTGGTTAAGCGAGCGGCACTGTTGATTGGAGCGTTTACCGTTGGCTTGTTGATTGCGGCGTACTTTATTTCACCGCTTAGCCACATTCAACGGGTGACCATTCGGGGGACCCAGCAGTTGTCAACTGCGCAGGTCCAAACGGCTACCCGGATTCGTCCGGGGGAAGCGTTGTGGGCCGTCATTGGTCACGATCGTCAAATTAGTCACCGGGCCCAGCGCGCGAATCCCCAAATTGAACGCGTTGAAACGCGGTTAGTTGGGGTTAATCAGGTGCGCGTCACGGTTAAAGAAATTCGCATTGCTGGTTACCTGACAACCGGTAATAGCTATCAACGGGTTCTTGAAAACGGGGTCATTATGCCGCAGCGTTTCTCGCAACCCAGTGGAGGCTCTCCAATCTATGCGCATTTTAAAAGTGGGCAACGGCTGCAAACGATGATTAAGCAGTACGCTAAGTTACCCGCAAAAGTGAAACACGCAATTTCAGAAATTAAATTTGCGCCTAATCAAGCAAATCCAGAGCGGGTTCATTTGTATATGAACGATGGCAACGAAGTTTACGCGACCATTAGTACGTTCGCTAGCAAAATGACCTATTATCCGGGCATTGTCGCCAAGATGGACGCAAAGGGAATCGTCAATCTAGAAGTTGGTGCTTATTCGGTTCCGTTTAAGTCGCAGAATAATTGATTGAATAGTATTTCCGCCTTTTTAAAAGCCCTTGGGATATGGTAAACTAAGGGTTAATTGGGTATGTTAGTCAAATCCTTGAATATTTATGTAAATCACTAGGAGGTTCCTCTATTATGGATAATTCAGGAATTTATGTCGGACTTGATATAGGGACCACCTCAATAAAAGTCATTGTTGCTGAACGTGTGAAGGGACAAATGAACGTTATTGGTGTGGGTAGCGAACGTTCTAATGGTTTGAGTCGGGGGGTCATTGTCGATATTGACAAGGCGGCCACCGCGATTCAATCAGCAGTACGCCAAGCAGAAGAAAAAGCAAGTATCGAAATAAAAAAGGTTATTGCGGGCGTGCCCGCTAACCTAGTAAAAATTGAACGGTGTCGCGGTATGATTGCCGTTGCCGATGAATCAAAAGAAATCAATGATGAGGATGTCCAGAACGTGGCGGCTGCCGCGCTGGTCCAGAGTTTACCTCCAGAACGTGAAATCCTAGACGTGATTCCCGACGAATTTGTCGTGGACGGCTTTGATGGTATCAAAGACCCCCGCGGAATGGTCGGGGTTCGTCTAGAAATGCACGGCACCCTCTTTACGGGGCCCAAAACAATCATTCATAATACCCGCAAGGCGCTTGAAAAAGCAGGGTTACAAATTGAACAGATGATTATCGCCCCGTTAGCACTAAGTTCGCTGGTCTTAAATGACGGTGAGCAGGATTTTGGTTCCATTATTATTGATCTTGGTGGCGGCCAAACCACTGCCGCGGTTATTCACGATCATCAGTTGAAATATACTTATGTTGATCAAGAGGGCGGCCAATATATCACTAAGGATATTTCGGTCGTACTCAACACGTCGATTGAAAATGCCGAGAAGCTCAAGCGCGATTACGGCTATGCCGATGCTCAGCAAGCCGCTGACGACGAGGCCTTTCCGGTCGACGTTGTGGGTCAGAGTACGCCAACCCAAATTAGTGAGCAATACTTAGCAGAAATTATTGAAGCACGGTTAGATCAGATTTTCGACAAGGTCAAGCAACATTTAGATGAGATTCGGGCACTAGAATTACCCGGTGGCATTGTCTTGACCGGGGGAGTTGCGGCTATTCCGGGGATTACGGATTTAGCAAGCGAGCGGTTTGGTACGCGTGTGCGGGTCTTCATTCCCAACCAAATGGGATTACGACACCCGTCGTTTGATGCGGCTTTGGCAGTAATTAAATATCAGGCTGCGCTGAGTGAAGTTGCCCTGCTAGTCAAGAGTGCGTTAACCGGTGAATCACGGGCCAGCGTTGCGTTAGATTTTGCTAACGCTAGTTCTGGTCAGAGTGCCAACCAGCGACCACGGGCTGAAATGCCAACGCAAACTGGACAACCAGCACAGTCACGGCCGGATGAAACTGAACAGCCAGCTGATCCAAATCATAAGGGAGCGGTTGAGCGGATCAAGGGTTTCTTTAACCACTTCTTTGATTAACTAGGATAAGAATGACGGAGGGAAAATTATGGAATATACGTTAGATTCATCCCAGAACACTGGGGCTAATATTAAAGTCATCGGCGTCGGTGGCGGTGGTGGTAACGCCGTTAATCGGATGATTGCCGAAGACGTTAAGGGTGTTGAGTTCATCGTAGCCAACACCGACGTTCAGGCGTTACAGACGTCCAACGCTGAAACTAAAATTCAATTAGGACCGAAGCTGACCCGGGGACTCGGTGCGGGTTCTAACCCGGACGTTGGTTCTAAGGCGGCGCAAGAAAGTGAAGAAGCCTTAACGGAATCCTTACAAGGGGCCGACATGGTCTTCGTTACGGCCGGCATGGGCGGTGGTACCGGGAACGGTGCTGCGCCAGTTGTCGCTAAAATTGCGAAGGACTCCGGTGCCTTGACGGTTGGGGTCGTGACGCGGCCATTCACGTTTGAAGGACCGAAGCGGGCGCGCAACGCCGCTGAAGGAATTGCCCAAATGAAGGACAACGTTGATACGTTGATCGTCATTGCCAACAACCGCTTATTAGAAATCGTTGATAAGAAAACGCCGATGATGGAAGCCTTCCAAGAAGCCGATAACGTGCTTCGTCAAGGGGTTCAAGGGATTTCAGATTTAATTACGTCACCAGGCTACGTTAACTTGGACTTTGCGGACGTTAAAACGGTGATGCAAAATCAAGGTTCAGCATTGATGGGAATTGGGTCTGCTAGTGGTGAAAATCGGACCGCAGACGCAACCAAGCAAGCCATCTCCTCACCATTACTGGAAGTTTCCATTGACGGTGCGGAACAAGTCCTCTTAAACATTACTGGTGGTCCGGACATGTCACTGTACGAAGCGCAAGCGGCGTCTGACATTGTTTCACAGGCGGCAACGACGGACGTTAACATTATCTTCGGGACGTCAATTGATGATAGCTTAGGTGATGAAGTCCGGGTAACCGTCATTGCAACTGGGATTGACCAGAAGCAAAAGGAAATCCAGATGGGCAAGACGCGCAGTGCGGCTAGTCAACAACGGGGCGGCATGTTTGCTAACGGCAACGACCAACCCGCAAGTCGGCCAGCTAACCAAGCAGCCCAACCAACTCAACCAGAAACGACTAACAACGATCCGTTTGGTAACTGGGATATTCGCCGCGAACCAAGTTCGTCGCGGCCAGTTAACAACGGCCAAGAATTCAAAAACGTTGAAAAAACGGATTTTGACGTGTTTAATGATAACCAACCAGCTGAATCGACCAAGGATGATGACAATGGCGATTCACTAGATACACCGCCGTTCTTTAAGCGGCGGCGTAAGTAAGGTTTTGAAGGGAGCGGTAGCAGATGGCCGGATTTATTAGTAATTTTTTTGGTGTCGGTGACGACGAAGCGTACGACCAATCGCAACCGACAGCACAAGCACAACCGCAAGCACCGACTGGACAGGAAACCAACCGGAATCCCCGGACGACGCCTAAAATCGTCCCGATGCAAGGTGGTAAGTCGGTGAACAGTAAAATTGCGTTGTTTGAGCCTAAAATTTACTCTGATGTCAAGGAAATTGCGAGTCAGCTCCTAAAAAACCAGGCGGTTATTATCAATTTTGATCACGTTGATGACGCCATGGCCCGCCGAATCGTGGATTTTCTGACTGGGACGGTGTACGCCATTAACGGTGAAATTGAACGGATCGGCGACGAAATTTTTCTCTGTATTCCTGAGAACTACGAAGTTTCCGGTAGTACGACCAGTCAATTTAATCCCAACAACTTTTAAGGAGTGAGCGCGCTGTTAATCACAATTATTAGCCGATTATTTCAACTGTACCAATTAGCAATCGTGGTTTATATTCTGATGTCGTGGTTCCCCGGAGCCTATAACACCGGAATTGGGCGCTTCTTGGGCCGCATCTGTGAACCGTTCTTGAGCGTTTTTCGCCGGTTTATACCGACGATTGCGGGCCTGGACTTTTCACCAATCATTGCATTACTAGTCCTACAGTTTGCAGAAACAGGTCTATATTACTTATTAAGTATGTTAGGCATTTATTAATGACGATAACGAGGTAGCATCGTGAATGACAATATTAAGCAACATTTTCGCGATAGTGAAGCCCCATTTATTGAACAAGTCACTGGTTGGTTGCGCCAAGCGGCCGATCAGTACCGACCAATCTTAACGGCATTTTTAAATCCGCGGCAAGTGTACATCGCTCAAACGATGGTAAATCAAATGGACGAGGTGCACATGCGCGCGTATGGTGGCTATGACGGGGCTGAATTACAGCGGATCTTATTTTATCCGAATTACTATCAGCCAACCGCAGCCGATTTTCAAATTACCCTATTTAATATCATTTACCCCGTTAAATTTGCGACGTTGAAACACGGCCAAATTTTAGGGACGCTGGCAAACGCGGGTGTCGATCGGGACGTCTTTGGTGACATCGTGTCCGCGGACGGCGCCTGGCAGTTTTTCTGTGAAAGCGAAATGGCCACGTACTTTGACGATCAAATCGACCGGTTTGGTAAAACTAAGGTACATTTAACCGCCGTACCGCTAGAAAACGCCTTGATTCCAGAAAATGATTGGGAAAGCGTGACGACCACGGTCAGTTCATTAAGGGCGGATAATATCATTAAGGCGGCTTTCAATCTATCACGGCACCACGCCAAGGAATTGATCGAGGGTGCTAAGGTTCGCTTAAATTGGGCGGACCTGCCTAAAGCTGATTACGAACTGGCGTTATTAGATATGTTAAGTGTGAATCATTATGGCCGTGTCCGGCTAGCGGAAGTCGCTGGCGAAACTAAAAAAGCGCGGCTGCGAATAACGTTAAATATTATTCATAGTAAATAGATATTGGAGGAAATTAGCATGGTGTTAAGTCCTGACGACATTCATAACAAAGAGTTTTCCACGAAATTACGTGGATACAATATTGATGAGGTAAACGACTTCCTTGAACAAATTATTAAGGATTATCAAATTACCCTGAAAGAAAATAAGGACCTCCAGGAACGTTTAGACGCAAGTGAAGGTAAGTTAAAATACTTTAACGAATTAAAGGATTCTTTGAACCAGTCCATCTTAGTTGCCCAAGAGGCGGCGGATAAGGTTAAAACTAATTCGAAAAAGGAAGCTGACATTATTACCCGCGAAGCGCAAAAGCAGGCGTCGGACATCGTCAGTGAAGCGACGGATAAGTCTAATCAAATGATTGATGACGCGTCGCAAAAGGCCAAGCGACTTTCCGTTGAAACGGACGACTTGAAGAAGCAAACCCGCGTCTTCCGTCAACGGCTCCAAGTGATGCTTGAGTCACAGCTCGAAGTCGTTAAGAGTAAGGATTGGGACCAACTATTAAGTGAGAGTAACACCGCTGAGTACACTGAAATTCAACACGCTTTAAAGGAAGATCAACTTGACAGCGAGGCTAATCCAAGTGTAAACTCAGAAGCAACCGTTGAAATTACGGAAGCAACTAGTGGCGAAACCCCGGTTGCTGACGGGGGCGATCAAGCCCAACAACAAACGGTCGTCATCTTCCCAGATGATGATAGCGCCAAGCAGTAAGCTGATTAGCGCTAAATAGTTAGATGTGTTGAGGAGAATAGCAAACAATTGATGGAAACGCTCAGAGAGTCGCCGGTAATGGGAAGGTGATCGTCCCTCCATCAATTGCAGATCATCTCCGAACGTTGCCCTGAAAAGAGTAGGGGTAGCCGGTTCATGACCGTTAACCATGCTATGAGAGAATCTAAACAATTCTAAAATTGGGTGGTACCACGACAACTTCGTCCCTTGTAGGGCGGAGTTTTTTTGTGCTCCCGGTGGCGAACTGATTGGGTAAAAATATATTAAGGAGTGATCAAATGCGCGTTAAAGATACGCTAAATCTCGGTAAAACCAAGTTTAAAATGCGTGGGAATTTACCAGTTAAAGAAGTTGAACGCCAAAACCTTTGGGCGGAAAACAAAGTCTATGAACAACGGCAAAAATTGAATGAAGGTAAGCCGAGCTTTATTTTACACGATGGCCCTCCTTACGCTAACGGTGATATTCATATGGGCCACGCCCTGAATAAAATCACCAAGGACTTTATCGTTCGTTACAAATCAATGAACGGTTTTCGGGCACCGTACGTTCCTGGTTGGGATACGCACGGGTTACCAATTGAACAAAAATTAAAGCAAGCTGGTTACGACCGCAAAAAGATGACGACTAATGAATTCCGGGAACTTTGCCGGGAATATGCCTTGAAACAGGTTGATCGTCAACGCGACGAATTTAAGCGGCTCGGGGTTGCTGGCGAGTGGGACAATCCATACTTAACTTTGAAGCCCGAATTCGAAGCGGCTCAAATTCGGGTCTTCGGTGCGTTTGCCAAGCGGCATTTAATTTACCGCGGCAAGAAGCCCGTCTACTGGTCATGGTCATCCGAATCTGCTTTGGCAGAAGCCGAAGTTGAATACCACGACGTTACGTCCCCATCCGCCTTTTACGGGGAACAAGTGGTTGATGGTAAGGGGGTCCTTGATACGGATACTTACATGGTCGTTTGGACGACGACGCCGTGGACGATCCCTGCTTCTGAAGGAATTACCGTTGACGCTAACTTTGATTACGCGGTTGTCCAACCTGCTGGTGATGACCGTAAATACGTTCTGGCTGCGGAACTTGTTGACGAAAATGCGGAACGCTTCGGTTGGAAGGACGTCCAAGTTATCAAGACCGTAAAAGGGGCCGACTTGGATCGGGTCATTTGCCAACACCCGTTTGATGCGGACCGTCAATTAGTAACGATGCTTGGCGACTTTGTCACCCTTGATTCCGGGACCGGGTTAGTTCATACGGCGCCTGGTTATGGGGAAGATGACTTCCGCATTGGTCAAAAGTACGGCTTACCCGTCTTTGCACCGGTTAACGACCAAGGTTATTTAACGGAGGAAGCTGGCGCGGACTTTGCGGGTGTTTTCTACGACGACGCCAACCAAATTGCGTTGGATAAGTTAAAGGCGGCCGGGTTATTACTCGATTACATGCCGTATGAGCATAGCTATCCGTTTGATTGGCGGACCAAGAAGCCAATCATTTTCCGGGCAACGCCACAATGGTTTGCTTCGGTTGGTGATATGCGCGATGAAATCTTGCAATCAATGGACGACGTTCAATTCTTCCCAGAATGGGGTAAGAAACGCCTCTACAATATGATTCGTGATCGCGGTGACTGGGTCATTTCTCGCCAACGGGTCTGGGGCGTACCGCTACCAATTTTCTACGCGGAAGACGGTACGGCGATTATGGAAGAAACCACGATCAACCACGTTGCGGACTTAATTGGTAAGTATGGTTCCAACGTTTGGTTTGAACGTGAAGCGAAGGACTTATTACCAGCGGGCTACACTAACGAACACTCGCCCCATGGTGAATTTACCAAGGAACAAGACATCATGGACGTTTGGTTCGATTCTGGTTCTTCACACCAGGGGGTTCTGGCTGAACGCGATTACCTCGACTATCCGGCTGATTTGTACCTTGAAGGTTCCGATCAGTACCGGGGCTGGTTTAACTCAAGTTTGATTACCAGCGTGGCGGTTTCCGGGCACGCGCCTTATAAGCAAGTCTTGTCACAAGGCTTCACTTTGGATGGCCAGGGCCGTAAAATGAGTAAATCACTCGGTAACACGATTGCGCCAAACGACGTCATTAAACAAATGGGGGCTGAAATTGTGCGCCTCTGGGTTTCCTCAGTGGATACGAGTTCCGACGTCCGGGTTTCGATGGAAAGCTTCAAACAGGTTGCGGACGCTTACAAGAAGTTCCGGAACACGGTTCGCTTTATGCTTGGAAACACGACCGACTTCGATCCTGCAACTAACCGGGTGGCCTATGAAGACCTAGCTAGCGTTGACCAATACATGGAAGTTCGCTTGAACCAATTTGTTGCGGCCACCAAGGCACACTACGATCACTATGATTTCTTGGATATTTATAAGGAATTGATCAACTTCTTAACGGTTGACTTATCAAACTTCTACTTGGATATCGCGAAGGACATCATGTACATCGATGCTGAGGATAGCCATTCACGGCGCTCAATGCAGACGGTCTTCTACGACGTGCTAGTTGCGTTGACGAAGCTATTGACGCCAATGTTACCGCACACGACCGAAGAAATTTGGCCATTCTTGAAGGAACCGGAAGAGTTTGTTCAATTGGCAGAAATGCCAGTCGTCCAAGATTTAGCGAACGCTGACGACTTGTTGGCGAAGTGGGGGCACTTCATGGACCTGCGGAGTGACGTGCTTAAAGCCCTTGAAGAAGCTCGGGATGCTAAGCTGATTGGGAAGTCGCTTGAAGCGCACCTCGACTTATACGTTGACGACGCGACTCAGCACTTCTTGGATAGCCTTCAAACCAACGTTCGGCAAATGTTGATGGTTTCAGCCTTGACGGTGCACGCCGTGGATGAAGCACCCGCAGACGCAGAAACCTTTAATGACGGGGTCGCCGTTCAAGTCCAACACGCTGATGGTGACGTCTGTGCGCGTTGCCGGATGGTTAAGACGGACGTGGGCAGTGACGACGCTTACCCACAATTATGCGCGCGTTGTGCGGAAATTGTGCGGGCCAACTATCCTGAATCCGTTGAAACGGGCTTAGAAGCTTAGGATGAATTAATTAGTAACCGCGCGTTGATTGGTCGCCACTGGCGCTTTTAACGCTCGCGGTTCAACATTTTTAATTACAAGGGGCTCGTCAGTTAAACTGGCGGGCCTTTTTGATTTTTGCGACCTTTGCAATTGAATTTCACGAAGAAAATCAGTATGATAATGAAGTAGTTTAAAGTGACTAACCAATATAGATAGGATGCTGATGGTAGTGAAAATGATCAAGGTACACGGTTCCGGTAATGATTTTTATTTATTGGACCAAACCCAGTTTCCCGAACCGTTATCTGATACGGAATTAAAGCAACTGGCAGTTAACGTCTGCAAGCGTGACGGTGCGGGACTTTATGATGGTGCGGACGGGGTGCTCGTCGTTGACCGTTCGGAACACCCCCAAGTGCTCGGACGGATGCGCGTTATTAACGCCGACGGCACGGAAGCCAGCATGTGTGGTAACGGGCTCCGGACGGTTGCCCGGTACCTCGGTACGCAAAACAGCCGCGATGCTTTCCAAGTTCAAACGATGTACGCAGACTTGAAGGTCCAAGCAGTTGCCGATTTTGCCAACCACGTGCCCGCGTTTAGCGTTGAAATTTCACCAGTGTCCTTTGATGCGCAAACGCTGGGGATGCACGCAAACCACAATGCTAGCACGATTATTAACGAAAAGATTCCGGCGTTGTCGCCCGACTTAAAATTCTCCGCGGTGGCGGTGCCAAATCCACACTTGATTGCCTTTGTTGACCATGCCACGTTGGTGGGACCAGAACTAGGCCGGATTGGAAAATGGATGAACGATGGTCAAAATGAAATTTTCCCAGACGGCGTGAACGTTAGCTTCGTTGAAGTTTTAGGGGCTAACTCGATTTTTGTCCGGACCTTTGAACGGGGCGTTGGTTTTACGAACGCCTGTGGCACGGCAATGTCGGCTTCATCCTTGATGTACGTCTTGCTTCATCAGGATAGTACCGATTTCAATACTGAAATTCACGTGACGAATCCGGGTGGGATGGTCAAGACGGTCGTCCACCAAGGGGCCGATGAAGAGTATTGGATGGAATTAATTGGTAATGCGACCTTCGTACGCATTGTTACCTTGCCATTACAGGCGGCCTTAGCCGGCGAATTGGCGGGGGCTAGTGCGACGGATACGGGGGAACAACCAGCTTACGAGCACTTTGTAGCTGGTTTAACCACCCAAAAATAGTAAACAATGTTAGTGTCATTAACGGGGCACGTTTACAAGGGATTTCGGGATTGTTCGTCCCGGAATCCTTATTTTGTGGTTCTGAACCAATTGGTGTTGAGATGCCGCCAGTAGCAGATGTAACCGGGTGGACGGAGCGCTGCGGGCACCGCACTTGCTAAGATTCCGCTAATATTTACCGATAACTGAGCTGAAAATTGCATTCCAGTGCGAAAATCGGTATCCTTATTGGGAAAGCGTTTGTTCGGAAAGGGGTTCGGATGGCATGAAGTTTGAAGAGCGCGTCGAAAGTCAGCAAATTGTTTATCAGGGGCCGTTAGTTCAGGTTGAAAAACAAACCGTTACGTTGCCGGATCAGACGACCGCAACGCGGGAAATCGTTCGGCACCAACCCGCAATTGCGGTGTTGATGGTGACTGCGGATCACCAAATGATTTTAGAAAAGCAGTGGCGTTCCGCAGTTGGCGGGCTGACCCTGGAGATTCCGGCGGGAAAGGTCGAACCTGGTGAGCGTGCGTTACAGGCGGCCGTCCGTGAACTGAACGAGGAAACGCGGATGCAAGCCGCTCACCTGGAGGCCGTTGCGCAATTTTATACGTCACCCGGTTTTACGGATGAGTTAATGACGCTCTACGTGGCAACCGGATTAACGGCCGTTAACACGGCCTTGCCGCAAGACGCGGACGAGCAGATCCAGTTAGAAAAACTGCCGCTGAAGACGGCGCTAGCCCAAGTCCAAGCGGGGCAAATTCAGGATGCTAAAACGGTGATGGCCATTTGGTACTGGCAAAATCATCCAGAGATAGGGGGCCAACGCTAGTGGCAGATCAAGATCGGATGACCCGGCAACAATACCGGCAACAACGTGAAACCGTTGCGCCTGAAGAAGACGACGTGCCGGATGCGGCGGCCTCACGGCGAGCGTACGCCGCGGAAAATAACCGCGCACTCGAAGAAGCAAAGACAAAGCGCCTGGCTCGGAAGTTAAACTGGGCCATTGCGGGACTTGTGTTCGCGATTATCGTTGTTTTTTTAATTTTATTTTTAACGCCATAGAAAGTAGGAAGATAGCTAATGAAGTTTGGGATTATTTGTGCCATGGAAGAAGAACTAAAAACGTTGCGGGAAGCCCTTCAAGGGGAACGCATCGTGCCGATTAAGGACATGACCTTCTACGATGGGACGATTGATGATCAGGAAGTTGTTTTGGTGCAATCCGGAATTGGTAAGGTTCAAGCCGGAATGACGACCGCGTTAATGATTACAACTTTTGACGTGGACGTTGTTATTAACTCGGGTTCCGCAGGTGGAATTGGTGCCGGCTTGTCAGTTGGTGACGTCGTGGTTGCCACTAAAACGGCTTACCACGACGTGGACGCGACTGCCTTTGATTACGAATACGGCCAGTTACCGCAACAACCACTCTATTACGAAACGGATCAACACTGGGTTCAAGCCATTATGGCGGCGGCGAAGGCAACTGGTTTGAATGCCAAAACGGGCCTCATCGTTTCTGGTGACCAGTTCATTGCCGGTAAGGCCGCCACGGATCAAATTTTAGCCCACTTCCCAGACGCACTTTCTAGTGAAATGGAAGGGGCCGCGATTGGTCAGGCTGCGCACCAGTTTAACACGCCTTACGTGGTCATTCGGGCAATGTCCGACGTTGGTGACGAATCTGCCGGGGTTTCGTTTGATGAATTTATTTTAGAAGCCGGCAAGCAATCAGCGGCCATGTTATTAGCACTATTTGCAGCCCAAAAACAAGCTGATTAGGGAATCGTCCCAATTAGTTCGGTAAATTAAGTTTGAGAAAGAAGTATGGTAATGAAGCGAGTGTACCTAGATAACGCTGCGACGACCCCGATGGCCGCCAGCGTGATTGCAACAATGACTGATCAGATGAACAATAATTTTGGAAACGCGTCGAGCACCCACGCCTTTGGCCGGGCGGCCCGCGAAGTTTTAGACGATAGTCGGCACGTTATTGCCCAAAGCATTAACGCACCCGATGATGATATCATCTTTACTAGCGGTGGGACGGAAAGCGATAATACCGCGCTGATTCAAACGGCCTTGGCTCACCAAGACCGCGGCAAGCATATTATTACGACTGCGGTTGAACACCAAGCAATTCTTAAATCGGCGGCCTATTTGGAAGAACGCGGTTTTGAGGTGACTTATTTACCCGTTGATCAGGATGGTCAAATTAGCGTGGCGGATTTGAAGGCCGCCCTGCGCCCGGATACGATTTTAGTTTCAATTATGATGGGGAACAACGAAGTGGGGAGCCACATGCCAATCCACGAAATCGGCGAACTACTTAAGGACCATCAAGCTTGGTTCCATACGGATGCCGTTCAGGCCTACGGACTCCTCGATATTGACGTTGAGCGGGACCACATTGATATGCTATCAACTTCGGCACATAAGATTAACGGGCCGAAATTTCTGGGCTTCCTCTACAAGCGCAACGGGATTAACTTCCCGAGTTTTGTTAAGGGGGGCGAACAGGAAGATAAGCGCCGTGCTGGGACGGAAAACGTACCGGCAATTGCTGGTTTTGCTGAAGCGGTCAAGGAGTTGACGACCGCGGAGAAGGCGAAGCGGCAGGCCAAGTACCACGAATTTAAGCACTACGTTGTTGACCAGTTACGTGCCAATGGCATTGATTTTGAAGTCAACGGGTCGCTTGGAGAAGATAACCTACAACACGTGCTCAACCTCTGGATTAAGGGCGTTTCAACTTATACGATGCAAACGAACCTGGACCTTGGTGGTGTTGCGGTTTCAGGTGGTTCAGCTTGCACGGCTGGGAGCTTGGAACCGTCCCACGTGTTAATTGCAATGTTTGGCAAGGACTCACCGCGGATTGGTGAATCCATTCGCTTGAGCTTTGGGCGTTATACGACCCAGGCCGATTTAGACCAGTTTATTGACGTTTTAACGAAGACGGTCAAGCGATTACTTAAAAAATAAATTAAAGGAGGCGGGCGGCATGGCATATACCGCAACGGTCAAACTTGATGGGGATTCCAAAACTTACCGCTTAAGTGCGGCGGTCAAACGATACGCACTCTTAGATTTAGGCTTTGTGAAGGGCCGCTCCGGGGCGTTCAGTCTGGAACGCTCACTGGATCCGACTAGTCCGTTTCAAGCGGCATTTAAGCTTAAAATAACGGTTAACGCGGATTTGAACGGGTTTAAAATGAGTACGGTCACCGGGAACGGAACTCAACGGGTCAACCTTTTTAAAAATGAGGCCCATCCAGAAGCAGTTGAACAACTTCGGTTTATTTTGCAGAGTTTGATTGACCGCGACGTTTTAATCGAAGCATAATTTAAACAAAGACGAAACGCCTGGCTTGCAGCCGGCGTTTTCTTTGTTATAATGGTAAATACTGGACTTGTACGACCTTCAAATCGTGGATTCTCCAGAATCTTTTAGAAATGATGGTGAACAGTATGACTGATCACAGTAACACCCGTGTCGTTGTCGGCATGAGTGGTGGGGTTGACTCATCCGTCGTTGCGTTGCTTTTAAAGCAGCAGGGCTACGACGTGGTGGGCGTCTTTATGAAGAATTGGGACGATACGGACGAAAATGGCGTTTGTACCGCGACCGAAGACTATAAGGACGTGGCTAAGGTAGCGGATAAGATTGGGATTCCGTACTACTCAATTAATTTTGAGAAGGAGTATTGGGATCGCGTCTTCACGTACTTTTTAGATGAGTACAAGAAGGGCCGCACCCCGAACCCCGACGTAATTTGTAACAAGGAAATTAAGTTCAAGGCGTTCTTGGACTACGCAATGGACCTCGGTGCCGACTATATCGCCACGGGGCACTACGCCCGCTTGTCACACGATGCGGATGGCACGATGCACCTATTGCGGGGCGTTGATGGCAACAAGGATCAAACTTATTTCTTGAGCCAGTTAGATTCGCAAACTTTACAAAAAGTCATGTTCCCACTGGGCGAAATGGTTAAGCCCGATGTGCGGAAATTAGCCTTAAACGCGGGCCTTGCAACTGCCAAGAAGAAGGATTCCGTGGGAATCTGCTTCATTGGTGAGAAGAACTTCAAGGAATTTTTGGGCCACTACTTACCCGCCACACCTGGTAAGATGATGACCTTTGATGGTGAAGTTAAGGGTGAGCATGCCGGCTTAATGTATTATACAATTGGCCAACGGCGCGGCCTCGGAATCGGTGGCGATGGCGTTGACAATGAGCCTTGGTTTGTTATTGGCAAGGATCTCAAGAAGAACATCTTGTACGTTGGCAAGGGCTATCACAACCCACACTTGTACGCCACTTATTTAGAGGCGTCCGATTTGCACTTCGTTACCAACGAAGATCTTGGCAACGATTTTCACGTGACGGCCAAGTTCCGTTACCGGCAAAAGGATAGCGGTGTGACCGTTCACTTTAATGAAGATCATACTCAAGTCAAGGTGACCTTTGACGAACCCGTCCGGGCCATCACGCCGGGACAGGCGGTTGTTTTCTACCGTGGTGAGGAGTGCTTGGGCTCAGGCATGATCGACGCGGCGTATAACGACGAGCGCGTTTTACAGTACGTTTAATTTAAATATTGGGACTTCAATGGTCCGAAAGAACCTCAACGGGGGCACCGTTGGGGTTCTTTTTTTGGTTCTGTACCAATTGGTGTTGAAATTGCCGCCAGCAGCGGGTGTAACCGGGTGGCTGGAACACTGCGGGCATCG
>NZ_BJEA01000024.1 GCF_005405425.1 Lactiplantibacillus modestisalitolerans
CCACTATAAAGTAATAGAGGCATAGGAGCACCCCGTCGGGTAACTTCTATGCCTCTAAGCTTAGTATTTTTTGCATCAAAAAATCCTTAAATTCTTGATGCACCAAAAATTAATGAACCTTACAGTGTCTTAGCTTGTCTCGTTTTCTGAATGCATTCTAGCTTAACGCGTTCCAGCCGATTCTAAAATCTTCTGCATCAAAATTTACATCAAGAAAATCTTAAAGCACTGATACTACTCACTTCTTACTGGCTTAAATGCCAACTTAACCTCGTCTAAATCACGTTGTAACTGGTTAAAATCGTCCTTAACCCGGTCTAGTAGCATTTTCTGATTCCCGTTTAAGTGATCTTTTCTAAGCCGAATAGTATCGAATTGTTTTTACATACGCTCAAAATACGGGATTATGTCCAACAAATTATTTTCGGCTTATTTATACTTTCTAGTTCCGAAATCATCAACAATCGCAATTAAACCGGGGACCTTACCACACACAACCCTTCCCAATAATCCTTGCAACACACCAAACCGTGGATGACCGGCACTAGTAAATATCGCCGTTTTTAGCCTTCTATCCTTAGATAACTTATCCCAAATCTCCTTTTGCGTGAGTTCATCACTATTGGCCAGCACTTCTTTAACCCCTGTTAGTACTCTTTGAGTCGCATTTAACATCTAAACCTCATCCTTTCTACACTTAATACCCTTGTTTTAACTCTGGATGAGTAGTTAAATCCTGTGAGTTCGATGTCAATGATGCATTTTACTTCTATTAATATATAAAATTAAAAGAGTCCAACAACGGACTCTTTTAACGTAAACCTTTAGTCTTCTTCAGTTAAATCCTCAATGGCATTTTCAATAATTTTTAGTGCTTCAGCTAATTGTTCTTGTTGGATTTTAGATAGCTCATTATATTCGGATAGCTTTAAGTCATACTGGTCCTTAACATTCTTCAAGTCGCCAACCACTAACTTCTTCACATTAGTATCTTTAGCAAATTTAGTCTTATCAGATATCCGGTATTTACCACGGCCAATTGATTCTACACGATGTTCATTTTTCATACCGTTTAAAACACCTGATATTGAGGATGGGGTATGGTTTGAAAAAGTATCATTAAGTCGCTTTGTTGTAATGCCATCTTCACCAGCTTTTTGAATTACCTTATATAACTGCTCATTAAACGGAACATTTGCCTTAGACATGTAAATTCCCACTTTCTATTTAGGCCTAAGAAGAACTTCAATACTTCGAAGTCTTCAAGTAACTTGCTACGATTAATATAATATCCTATTACCTTTCATTTGTAAAGTGTATTTAGCAGTTATTTTAAGAGGACTTTCAACGCATTCTTTTCGTGGGCAGATGACGTTCTGAATTTAAAAACTTCTTATTACAGTAAATATCCACCCGCATAGCGGGTGGCTTTTTATTAGCCCTAGAAGGGCTCACCACACGCAAAAAGCCCCTTAAAGGGGCCCAACAAAAGACTACCAACCGCTCACGTTCGCTTTACTGATTGCTTTTATTTTTTAAATGGATCTCGATACTCACGTTTCGTCATACTGTCGTTCACTCGATCTTCAGCTTCCTGTTCTCGAATATACTTGGCAATGGTTTTTTGATTTAGTCCGACTGTACTAACATAATATCCACGGGCCCAAAAGCTCCGATTACCATAATTGTATTTTAAATTGGCGTGTCGTTCATGTATGATTACCGCACTACGACCTTTTAAATAACCCATAAAACTAGATACACTCATTTTGGGTGGGATTCTCACCAACATATGGATATGATCCGGCATTGCATGCGTTTCCATTATTTCGACGTCTTTTAACTCACAAAGCCGCCTTAATATTTTTCCTATATCCGCTCGCAACTTACCGTAAATAATTTTTCGTCGATACTTTGGCGTAAACACAATATGATACTTACAATTCCAACGGGTATGTGCTAAGCTACTATCGTCTTTACTTTGTTTAGACATATAAAACATCCTCTCGCTCTGTTTAATTTGGTTGGTAGCCGATAAACAGTATACCGAAAGGATGTTTTTTTAGTTAAAGCCATTTCTGACCCCCACAAGTAAAACTTGTGGTTTATTTTTCACTATAAGAAAAACCCTACAATCGTTAGACTCATCTGTCTAACGATTGTAGGGCACTTCAGCAGTGTGCTTAACCCAGCCGTTGACATGGGGATTATTGAAAAGAACAATATCCGAGAAATGCAACTCAGTAATTTAATTGTGAATCCAACCCGGTCGCAAACGACCAAGCATAAACAAATTATTCACCAAGTTTATTCACAAAAAGAGTTAAAATTCATTGTCACCGAATTAGCAACTGACGAAACAGTCCCACATTGGTTCTACAATTTTGTGGTCATCATGGCTAATACCGGTTTACGCGACCAAGAAATGGCCGCCCTAGATATCAATAACTCAGTTAACCTGAAGGAGCAGTATTTACAAATTGATAAAGCCATTACCGGTGTTAAAGGACAACGTAAACGGTTAGGGCCAACCAAGAACGGCGTTCACCGGCGAGTTTATTTTAATAACATAGTTAAAGAAACGATTATTGACCAAATCAAAGTTATCAAACGCTTAATGGCTAAACACGCTGATTACGGTTGGCAGGAAACGCCCAACAGCGAAAAACTCTATTTCCTGTTTGCCCACGGTAATGGCCTACCATTTGCAGTGCCTTACTTAGGTCGCAGGTGGACAACCGCCATCGCTGACCACCCTGACATCCCCAAATACAGTCTTTACTCGTTACGGCACACTTATGCCACCTTGATGTATAAAAAGACGCAGGACGCCCCTACGGTAGCTAAAAGTTTAGGTCATACAGTAGCAACCTTCCTTAGGTATTATGTAGATGCCTTGGATGAAGACCAAAAACAATTAAGTAACATTGATTTAATTATCTTGGATGATGATTAAATCTGAGTATTAAAAAAGCACGTGGACTTTAACGTCTACGTGTTCTTTTTTGACTGGTCTTATTTACTTTGGATAATTTGTCATCGATACTTCGGAGAGTTTCAGTCAGTTCATCTGAGTTAACACTTTTGTTATTCGGTGAATTGTAATTGTCTTTTCCTTCAGTTTTCCATCTTCTTCGAGTACTTCGAAGCAACCCGATAAAAACATTGTCTTTTACTCGTTCATTTCGAAACATTTTTGGAACATCATTTCCGATAATTATTCTGATAAACCAAATAATTAACATTGCTACTAAAGAAACTTCAAATATACTTGCAAATGTTGCCTTCAACTTTTTGTCTGCAGTTGTTGCCAAAAACATACTTAGAATGGGCACAGAAAAAGTCCAAAAATATGTATTTATATTAAACCATCTTTTATCATCATGGGGTCTATTCAAAATATTTTCCATTTCATCAATATACTCATCAAGCGTCTCTACATCGTTAATATTATTCTTAATTAGGATTTTATCAAAACTCAATTGACTTGTCTTTCCTTTAACAAAATGGTTTATCAGGATTAACAATGCTAAAAAAGCCAAGAATACTACCATCACTATTCCAAAAATAATTGCATTACCTTTAATATTCTTCATAGGAGTGTGAAAAAAGATACTCTCACACGTAAAAATACCAATAACAAATGCTATAAGACCTAATACCAACGCAATAGGTCTCAAAATATAAAAAAACCACCAACTATAATAAACATCATCATTAAACCGTAAGACCATTCCCCAATGAACAGGAACCCAGTTGAAATATTCTGTATATATAT
This sequence comes from Lactiplantibacillus modestisalitolerans, assembly GCF_005405425.1. GTDB lineage: Bacteria > Bacillota > Bacilli > Lactobacillales > Lactobacillaceae > Lactiplantibacillus > Lactiplantibacillus modestisalitolerans. The sequence goes on from NZ_BJEA01000024.1 coordinate 3,779, forward strand.
TTGCTAATTCTGGCGAATATCCAGATTCAACATACATTCTATAGACCTTTTTCTTATTAACTTTATATAAATCAGCCTTTTTAAACAATGATTTAAACCAATTTAACACTTTCCGTGACATTCAAAAACGCTCCCATCCCTTGCTATGCCTGCTGTTAAGACCTACCCATGCATCAAAATATGCATCATTCGCACAAATGTAGGTTCGAACACTAAAACAAAAGAGCCTTGAAACACCGGTATACCAGCATTTCAAAGCTCTTATATTCGTTAGTGCGGCCAAGAAGATTCGAACTTCCACCGGGTTAACCCCGACAAGATCCTTAATCTTGCGCGTCTGCCAATTCCGCCATGGCCGCATCAATAACTCACAAAAAATATTCTAACAAAATTTTGTGAGTCTGACAAGCACTAAAACTAAACTTTCTGAACTTTTACTCCGGTTGCGTCAACTGGCAACAGGTGTAATTGCCCCGTCAAGGCCGGATTTTGCTTCAATTGTTGCTGCAACGCCATCAGCTGGCCGTAATCACCTAGCGTAATAACGGTTGGACCGGCACCACTTAAATATGTTCCCGCCAGTCCGAGTTCGTGGGCCATTTGCCGCACTGTAGCTAAAGCCGGTACTAACTTGGCGCGGTACTGTTCGTGGAATTGGTCACGCTCTAACAACGGCAACGCCACCGCCCAATCTTGAGACGCCAGGGCGGCTACCAACGTATTGGCAACACTACTTCCCGCAATCGCCTGTTGATAAGATAATTCTGTCGGTAGCGCTTCGCGGCTCGCCGAAGTTAATAATTCTTCGTTTGGGACGTAGACGCTGGCAAACAGGTTCGGTAACGGTAACTTAACCGCGCGGACTTGCTGATCAACCACCGTCGCTACCACTAGGCCCCCTAAAAGCGCGGGCGCAACGTTATCCGGGTGTCCCTCTAACTGGGTCGCTACCTGGAGCAAGTCCGTTAACGAGCGCTTATTGCCACTTAATTCATTGGCTAATACTAGCCCCGCCACAATCGCGGTCGAACTACTACCGAGCCCGCGGGCCAACGGAATTTTCGACGCCATCTGCAACTGTTGCGGTTGAAGCGTCGGTTCTAACCCTAAAGCGGTTTTAATAATTAAATTACGTTCATCCGTCGGCACCTCGTCACCAAACGGGTGCTTAATTTCCCAATGGTCGCTGGGACGCACCACCTGCAGAGTCAGTTGCATATCCAGTGCGATTCCGATTGAATCAAAACCCGGCCCCAAATTAGCGGACGTCGCCGGTACTGTAATGGTTAACATGAGCTCACCTACGCATTCTTCAGAACTTTATAACTTGCCAACAGTTGCATGTTCGCCTGTTCGCCAATCGCGTGAGTAATTTCCGCTAACTGCTGGTCATTCATGGCGTGGGTAATGATCACGACCCGCGCGTTGCCGTCACCTAATTGACTCTGAATAATCCGACTAAACGAAACTTCGGCCTTGGTCATAATGGCAGTCAACTTCATCATCATCCCGGGCACGTCGCGCATCCGGAGGGCGATAAAGTGCGGATAAACCACGTCAACTGGCTTGGCTAAAACGGTATCTTGGCGGTACGAATTAAAAGTATTACCAGTCGTATCCAAAGCGATGTTCTTGGCCACCGTCGTAATGTCACTCAAAACACTGTTCGCCGTCGGTAATTCGCCGGCACCCGGGCCGTAAAACATTGTGTCACCCACGGCCGTCCCGGTAACCATCACGGCGTTATTTTCATTTTGAACGGTTGCTAACGGGTGCTGATCCGAAACCAGCACCGGTCCAACTGAGACGGCAATCCGGTCCTCAATTTCTTCCGCAATCCCCAATAGCTTAATGGTATAGCCTAATTGATGGGCTTCCGCAATGTCTTCCGGACTAATCTTGGTAATTCCTTGAACCTGAACGTGGTCCATCGATAAACTCATCCCAAACGCAAACTGCGTCAAAATAATCATCTTATAGGCCGCATCGAGCCCTTCCACGTCGTTCGTCGGATCACTTTCGGCAAAGCCCAACGCCTGCGCGGAACTCAACGCTTGATCGTAAGACCAGTGCTTCGTTAGCATCTGCGTCATGATGTAGTTAGTCGTCCCGTTGACGATTCCCATCACCCGCTGAATTTTATCGGCCGCAAAACTGTTATCAATGGTCCGTAAAATTGGAATCCCACCAGCCACGCTGGCTTCATAGAATAAATCGCGGTGGTGTTCCCGCGCAATGTGCACGAGTTCGCGTCCATACTGGGCAATTAGGTCCTTATTGGCCGTCACCACGTGCTTCCCCGCTTCGAGGGCCCGAGTGATGTATTCCTTTGCTGGGTGAATCGAGCCCATAACTTCAACCATGATTTGAATAGAAGGATCCGATAGTAACGTTTCAATCTTGTCGGTCAGTTGAACGTCCCCTAAGTCCGTTTGTTGATGCTTTTTTAAATTATGCACGACCACGCAGGCCAACTCTAATTTCCGACCCGTAATTTCGGAAATTTTAGCTTGGTGGGCTTGTAACATCTTAACAACGCCGGTCCCAACGGTACCTAGCCCGACAATCCCAATTTTAATCGTTTCCATCGTAAACCCTCCATCATTTTTAATATTGTAAACCCATTCTATCGAAAGCCCCGGTGTTAAGCAAATACTTTCAAATTAACTTGATGGGTCCCCGACACCGGCCACAAGTATAACGCGTGGGGTCCATCCGGCGTTGCCGCCGGTACAATTGTCCACAACGCTGACACTGGTAGGTATATCGGTAAGTGCGCACGCGCGGTTGCTTCGGTGCCGGCGCATACCGGGAACCGCCAACTTGAGCTAACAATTGCTTAAACGCCGGGTCCCGGTGACGATAGCCCCGGTGCGTCAGGTGCAAGTGGTAATGGCACAACTCGTGCTTAATCACCCCAATCAGGGTCGCACGACCAAAATCCGTCAGCATCTTCGGGTTAATATCAATATTATGGCTTTGCAGCTGGTAGCGACCACCAGTTGTCCTTAGGCGCGCATTAAAAACAGCCTGGTGGTTAAACGGGCGTTGAAACGCTCGCCTTGAAATTTCGCAAACCAGCGTTTGGAGTTCGGCATCAGTCATTAGCCGCCTGCGGTTTAATCATGGTCAACGCGATCCGCTGCCGCCGTTCATCAATTTCGTCAACCCACACGGTCACAATATCACCAACCGCAACTGCTTGTCGGGGATCCTTTAAGAACTTATTCGTTAGCTTGGACACGTGGACCAAGCCGTCCTGCTTAACCCCGACGTCAACGAACGCCCCAAAATCAACCACGTTGCGCACGGTTCCTTGTAATTGCATACCGGGCCGTAAATCACTCATTTTCAGCACGTCCTGTCTAAGCAACGGTGCCGGCATCGTATCCCGGACGTCACGGCCGGGTTTTTGTAAACTCTGAACAATATCTTTCAGCGTTAACACCCCAACGCCAGTTTCCGGTGCCAGCCGTTGCAAGTCTAACCGATTTAATTGTTGCGCCTTGGCAGTCCCAACATCCGTTGCTTTCAGGCCAGCCGCCGTTAGTAACGCCTTCGCCGCCGGATAGCTTTCGGGGTGGATATCCGTATTATCAAAAATGGTCTTACCATTAATAATCCGCAAAAAACCAACCGATTGTTCATAAGCTTTCGGCCCTAAGCGCGGGACCTTTTTCAGTTGCGGCCGACTAGCAAAGCGGCCGTTTTCATCCCGATACGCTACGATGTTCGTCGCAATCGTAGCCGACAAACCTGAAATATGCGTCAACAGCTCCGCACTTGCCGTATTCAAGTTCACCCCAACCTGGTTAACTGCGGTTTCGACTACGTTATCTAATTGAGCGGTTAATTCCTTTTGCGGGACGTCGTGTTGGTATTGGCCAACTCCCACCGACTTCGGGTCGATTTTAATCAATTCTGCAAGGGGATCTTGCAGTCGTCGACCAATACTAATGGCACTCCGCTGTTCAACGTGGAGCGTTGGAAATTCGGCGCGGGCCTTGGCACTTGCCGAATACACGGAAGCACCGGCCTCGTTCACAATCACGTAGTACACTGGCCGGGCTAGCGTTTTAAGTACTTTAGCCACGAATTCTTCCGATTCACGCGACGCGGTTCCGTTACCAATCGCAATCATTTCGACCTGATACTTTTCCAAAAAGGCCTTAAACTCATCCGCCGCCGCAGCCCGTTTAGCCGGGGCCGCCGGTTTATGGGGATAAATCACCAGCTTATCCAGAAACTTGCCGTTTGCATCCATCACGGCTAATTTACAACCGGTCCGGTACGCCGGGTCAAAGCCCAGGACGACCCGGCCCTTCAATGGCGCCTGCATCAACAGGTGGTATAAGTTATCCCCAAATACGTGGATGGCTTGTTGATCAGCTTTTTCGGTCAGCTCATTACGAAGTTCCCGCTCAATAGCTGGCGCAATGAACCGTTTATAAGCATCCTGATACGCCGCTTCAACGAGCGCCACCGCGGGCCCAGTATGCTGGCCAATAAAGCGAAAATGACAGTACCGGTCAAACGCGTCGCGGTCAACTTGAATCCCGACCCGCAAAACTTTCTCCTTTTCGCCGCGGTTTAAAGCCAACACCCGGTAACCAACCAGTTGCTTCAACGGGCTATCAAAGTCATAGTATTGCTGATAAACACCCTGTTCATCAAGTTCTTTGCCCTTCGGTTTAACCTTGGCGACCACGTGCCCGCGTTCCCGGGTGTCATTTCGTACCCAGTTTCGCAATTGGGCATTGTCCCCAAAGGCTTCCGCCAAAATTTCATGGGCGCCAGCCAGCGCAGCAGCCGTATCGGCCACGTCCTTATCCGGTGCAACAAATTGTTGGGCCTGCGCTTCCACGCCACTTTTTGGAAATTTTAATAACCAAGCTGCCAACGGTTCCAGGCCCGCATCCTTAGCCACCGTTGCCTTCGTCCGGCGCTTTTGCTTATACGGCAAGTACAGGTCCTCAACGTCCTGCAACTTGGTCGCCCGCTCAATTGACCGCTTCAACACCTGTGTCAACTGCCCCTGCTCGTCAATTAACTTAATCACATCGGCTTTCCGACTCTGCAAGCTCGCCAAGCGGTCGTAATTATCCTTAATTTCGCGAATCGCAACTTCATCGAGATCCCCCGTCCGTTCCTTCCGGTAACGCGCAATAAACGGGACCGTGTTGCCTTCATCCATCAATCCCAGGACGGCCTTGATCTGCCCGCCCCGGTAATTAGTTAAAGTCTGTTCCACTAACGTTAAAATTTGATTATCCATGATTTCACCCATTCTTTAGTTCCTGTTTATATTATACGCGTTTTACTGGTCGTTTCCGCGTAGTAAATGGCGCTTCCCAATTAACAACTAAAGCCCCTGTCATCACAACATAAAAGCCGTCGCGTCAGCGTTCTATACTGACGGACAGCTTTTTTAGCGCAGTATCAATTGGTGTTGATACTACTATTCTGTCAAAACGTGCTAAGCAGGGCAGCTCCTTGCGCCTAGCTACGACAAAGCGACAACTGGCAAAAACCACCAGTCATCGCTTTGTGCATTTTCCTGCCGCTCTGTCGAAACGTGCAATTCAAGGCAGTGACCTCCGCCTAGCTACGACAGGGCCACAGCTAGCTATGAACTGGTTTTACGCTTTCCTGCTACTCTGTCGAAACGTGCTAAGCGGGGCAGCTTCTTGCGCCTAGCTACGACAAAGCGACAACTGGCAAAAATCACCAGTCATCGCTTTGTCTAGGCTATGCTCGGAAGCTAAGCGCCCCGCTTAGCACTCTTTACATCACCATATTCATAATCCGCTGCACATCACCCGACACGTGGGCCATCTGTTCCTCCTGGTCCTTTTCCGCCTGGTTGAATGCCGCCACATCGACCTTCTGATTTTCAATATCTAAGCTCGCCGTCATCGCCGCACACGCCTTCGCGTACGCCTCATACGCCGTCACCAAATTACGATGCCGCCCCATCAGTCGTACCGGGACCTGGGCGCGCTTTAACTGATTCAAATTCTGCTGGTACTGTTCCGTTCCATCACTAAATTCCATCTGAATATCATTAAATTCAGCGGGAACCATCGCCGCCACTGCGTCATCATCAATTGCTTTGCGAAGCTTTTCAAAGAAGGGGTTTAACTGCTCACCCATCTTTTCCGTACTTTCAATCACCTTTGATAACACTGGCATGTAGGTTTGAACCGTTGCTTTTTTCATCGTCGTCGCTCTTTTCTTAGTTGTTAGTTAAGGCTATTTTACCAGTTCAACGTCAATTATGCTTGCCGCATGTGACGACGTTGAAAGAACTTAACAATTTCAACGATGATGATCATCGAGAAGGAAGCTAAAGCAACAATTCCCCATTGGTAAGCGTCTAAATGCGTGACGTGGAATAAGCCGTTCAAGCCTGGAACCACGATTGTCACGGCTAACATCACGAAAGCGGCTAAAATCGCCCAGTTAAAGGCTTTGTTCCGGAACAAGCCGACCGTGAAGAGCGACTCGTGAATCGACTTCGAGTTAAACGCGTGGAACAATTGAATCAAGCCTAAGGTTGCAAACGCCATCGTCAACGCGTCGGCGTGAGCAAGTGACGAACTTGCGTGCACTGGGTAAGTTAACGCTAACCAGTAAACGAAGAGCGTAATGCCCCCTTCAAGCAGCCCTTGGTATAAAATACTGCTGAAAACGCCCCCGGAGAAGAAGTTGGAACTGCGGCCACGTGGCTGGTGCTTCATAATATTCTTTTCAGTTGGTTCAATCCCCAGCGCAATCGCTGGTAACGTATCGGTTACCAAGTTAATCCACAGGATATGCACCGGTGCCAAAATCTGCCAGCCAAGCATCGTCATCATGAACAGGGTCAAAACTTCCCCTAAGTTAGCAGAAAGCAAGTATTGAATTGCCTTTTGAATGTTCGCAAAGACCTTCCGACCCTCTTCAACCGCCACAACGATGGTGGCAAAGTTATCATCCGCGAGGACCATGTCACTGGCCCCCTTTGAAACTTCGGTCCCAGTAATCCCCATCCCAATTCCGATATCCGCGGCTTTCAATGCGGGCGCATCGTTAACCCCGTCACCGGTCATGGCAACCACTTTACCGCGTTTTTGCCATGCATTAACGATCCGCACCTTATGTTCAGGCGCAACCCGGGCGTACACGGAATATTGTTTCACTTTATGATTAAATTCAGAATCACTCATCGCATCTAATTCAGCCCCAGTGATTACGGCGTCATCATCACCTTCATCGATAATTCCAAGGCGGGCCGCGATGGCTTCCGCCGTATCGCGGTGGTCACCAGTAATCATTAACGGCCGAATTCCTGCCGACTTCGCGTCCGCAACTGCTTGGGCTGCTTCCGGACGTTCGGGGTCGATCATTCCAACCATTCCGGCAAAGACGAGTTCGTTTTCAAGCGTATCCGTATTAACCGTTTCTGGTATGGTCGTAATTTCTTTATAAGCAAACGCCAGCACGCGAAGGGCCTGGGTCGCTAATTCATGGTTAATCGCTAAAATTTGGTCCCGAACGGGCTTCGTTAACGGCGTCACTTGACCATCCGTTTCCACCCGCGTGACCCGTTTGAGTAATTCATCCGGCGCCCCCTTAACCGCTACTAAGAAGCGACCGTCACTTAACGGGTGCACCGTTGACATCAATTTCCGTTCTGAATCAAACGGTACTTCGTTAACCCGCGGCTTATCCGTCAAGAGCTGGTCAACCGGATAACCCTGATCCAAATTATATTGAATTAGGGCCGTTTCGGTTGGGTCCCCCGCTAAGCCGTCACTCATAATTTTGGTATCGTTACTTAAAATCATGGTTTGCGCTAAGTGACTATCCACCGGTAATTCGGTTGCACGCGCATCCACTAATTGTTGATTTAACACTAACTTTTCAACGGTCATCTTATTTTGAGTCAACGTCCCGGTCTTATCGGAAGCGATAATGTCGGTACTCCCCAGCGTTTCAACCGCAGGTAGTTTCCGAACTAACGCGTGGCGCTTAGCCATCCGTTGCGTTCCTAAGGCTAACGTGATCGTCACGATAGCTGGCAACCCTTCCGGAATGGCAGCTACGGCTAAAGAAATCGCCGTTAACAACATGTCGATCAAGCTTTCTGAACCTCGGAGCATCCCGATCCCGAAAACAATCGCGGCAATCACCAAAATCAGAATCGTCAATGATTTCCCTAATTGCGTCAAGTTGGCTTGCAGTGGCGTTGTCGTTTCGTCAGCATTTTCAATCATCCCGGCAATTCGACCAACCTCGGTCTGCATTCCAGTTGCCACCACGACCCCGGTCGCCCGACCGTAAGTCACGTTACTATTCATATAGGCCATGTTCAACCGGTCACCGATTGGTAAATCGCCGGCTTCTAGCGTCTCCGCGTTCTTTTCCACCGGAACGGATTCCCCGGTCAGTGCGGATTCTTCAACCTTCAGCGACGCACTTTCGATTAGTCGCAAGTCAGCGGGAACGATATCCCCCGCCTCCAACGACACGATGTCACCGGGAACCAGCTCATCACTTTTAACCGTTTGTAACTGACCATCCCGTAAAACGGTCGCGTCTGGCGCTGACATTTCCTTCAAAGCGTTAATGGCTTCTTCGGCTTTTGATTCTTGGAACACCCCGAAGATGGCGTTCAACACGACCACCATTAAAATAATGATCGCATCAACCGCTTCACCACTGAACGCGGCAATTAACGCGGCAACTAGCAGCACAATGATCATAAAATCCTTAAACTGGGCAATAAACTTCTGTAAGACGGTCGTCGTCTTCTGTTGATTCAAGGCGTTATGACCGTACTGTTCTAACCGAGCCTGGGCAGTCGTTTTTGAAAGTCCCTGCTCGTTGGTTTCCAGTTCGGTGTAAATCGCCGACAACGGTTGTTGGTACTTCGGTTGCTCTTTATTCATTGAAAGCTCCTCCTTGCATCTGTGAGCCCCATTCTCTAAATTGACCACTTATAGAAAATGAGACCCATGTATGCACGCAAAATTTGTGTGAACATACATAAGTCTCACTATTTAAGACAATACCGGATTGGCTTCTTGCTGACGACATTGCCGCAGAATTGCTCTGCTAGTTACTCCCTTATGATTATGGGAGTATTATAGCGGATTCTAGCGAGACTGTCCACTATTAGTCTTGACACCTATTTCCAAAACTCGTCGTAGATATTAATCGCCGCGTGCCGCTTATGGGCCGTCTTCCGGTACCAATTTTCAATTTTTTCAGCCGCGTCGCTAGCGATGGTTCGTCCTTCCAAATAATCATCAATATCGGTATAACGAACGCCAAGCGCAACCTCATCAGGGAGGGCTGGTCGGTCTTCTTCCAGGTCAGCCGTCGGCACCTTATCATATAAATGCTTAGGCGCATCAAGGGCGGCCAACATCGCCTTACCCTGCCGTTTATCTAAGCGCCACAGGGGAACGATGTCGGCACCGCCATCACCATACTTGGTGTAAAATCCGGTGACCGCTTCGGCCGCATGGTCGGTTCCCACAACGGCGCCAGCACGTTCACCCGCAATTCCGTACTGTACGATCATTCGTTCACGGGCCTTAATGTTACCCTTATTAAAGTCACTAATCGTTAAATCGTTGGTTTCTAAAGCCGCCTCCATGGCGTCCGTCGCGGGCTTGATGTCCACGCGCATGACGACGTCGGCCGCCATAAAACTGATTGCGTCCATGGCGTCAGCTTCATCCGCCTGAGCACCGTATGGTAAGCGCACCGCGATAAATTGGTACCGATCATCGCCAGTTTCTTCCCGCATTTCAGTGATCGCCATCTCGGCAAGTTTACCAGCCAACGTGGAGTCCTGGCCGCCCGAAATTCCGAGGACGTAAGTTTTTAAAAAGGTATTTTTCTTTAAGTAGGCTTTTAAAAAGTCGATGCTCCGCCGAATCTCAGCTTGTGGATCAATGCTTGGCGCAACGTGTAACGTTTTAATAATTTCTGCTTGTAATGGCCGCATTCCCCTTTACCTCCTAATAATCGATCTTATTGACCCAATCCCGAACCGAATGAATAATGTTCATCTTATGATCATACAGTTTCTGTGATAGGTCGACGGGATAATCTTGGGGATTCAAATCCCGTTTATATTCGTCCCACAGCGAATCTAAACTATCGTAGGCGTACTGCTTGATTGTGTCCAAATCAGGCAAGTCGTAAACCTGCTTACCATGATCATAAATTGGAATTAACACCGGCCGGGCGTCATAGTCACTAACAGTTTTATTAATATAGGTATAGCTCGGATGGAACATGTAAATGGATTCTTCATTGCGGGGGTCTTCATCGTATAACGTAACGTAGTCCCCTTCAGACTTACCATCCGCACGCTTCGTAATCCGCCAAATTTGTTTCTGGCCCGGCGTTGAAACCTTGCCCGCATTATTAGATAACTTGATCGTATCAACCATCTTATGCTGGTCATCTTCGATTGAAACCATCTTATAAACCGCTCCCAGTGCGGGTTGGTCAAACGCGGTAATCAGCTTCGTCCCAATTCCCCAAACACTAATTTTAGCGCCTTGCATTTTCAAGTTTTGAATGGTCTTTTCATCCAAGTCGTTGGAGGCGTAAATTTTAGCATCCGGGAACCCGGCTTCATCCAGCTGTTCACGAACTCGTTTGGACAAGTATGCCATGTCACCACTGTCAATTCGAACCCCTTGGAAATTGATGCGGTTGCCCATTTCCTTAGCAACTTTAATCGCGTTTGGAACGCCACTACGCAGCGTGTCGTAAGTATCAACTAAAAAGACGCAGTCGTGGTGCGTTTCCGCGTAAGCCTTAAACGCCTTATAATCATCACGATAAGTTTGAACCAACGCGTGGGCGTGGGTTCCGCTAATTGGAATGCCAAAAATTTTACCCGCGCGAACGTTACTCGTGGCATCAAAGCCACCAATATAAGCTGCGCGCGTTCCCCAGATTGCCGCGTCCAATTCTTGGGCCCGCCGCGTCCCAAATTCTAACAGTCCGTCTTCACCAACAACCGACTTGATGCGAGCAGCCTTCGTTGCAATCAAAGTTTGGTAATTGATGATATTGAGTAATGCGGTTTCAATCAACTGACAAGTTGCCAATGGTCCTTCAACCTGTAGCAACGGTTCGTTATTAAATACTAAATCGCCTTCACGGGCGGAACGAATCGTTGCGTCAAACTTAAAGTTTTTCAAATAATCTAAAAAACCATCCGAATAGTTACCAGTTTCGCGTAGGTAGGCAATATCCGTTTCCGTAAAGTGTAGGTTATTGATATAATTCACGATCCGCTCCAGGCCAGCAAAGATTGCGTACCCGTTATGAAACGGCATCTTCCGGAAAAAGACTTCAAACACCGCGTGCTTGTTTTGAATTCCCTCTTCCCAATAAGTTTGAATCATGTTGATTTGATAAGCATCCGTATGCAAGGTCAAACTATCATCCGGATAGATTTGCGTCATGAGTAATTTCTCCATTTCGTAGGTTGTAAACAGGTTTACAATATGTTAAGCCTATTTTAGCATTTTTCATCAGGGGAATGAATGTGGGACCCCAAAAAGTTGCAGAAAACTGCGATTTCCCTATACTTAGATTAATAGTAGAAAGCGAGGGGTCCTATGGTAACCACCTTTGAAACGGTCTCAATTTTAGACGTTCCTTTCATTAAAACAACTAACTTAGCGTTCGTGCACCAATTAGAAACAGACGTCGCAGCCCACCACAACCGCTTTGTGGTAACGGCCAACCCTGAAATTTTAATGTACGCCCGGACTCACCCGGACTACCAGGCGGTATTACACCAAGCCGACTACGTTACCCCCGATGGGATTGGTGTCATCCAGGGGGCTAAACTTCTCGGCACACCGCTCCCCGAACGCATTACGGGTTACGATACCTTACTAACGTTGCTCACTTGGGGACACCAAACGCACCGGCGAATTTTTCTCTTAGGCGCCAAACCGGCCGTGCTCGCTCAAGTCCAGGCTAAGCTTCGCCACGACTACCCCGGGATTGAAATTGTGGGGGCGCAGGACGGGTACTTCCAAGATGAGGCTCCGGTCGTTGCGCAAATCATCGCTGCCAAACCCGACATGATCTTCGTTGCCACCGGTTTTCCCAAGCAAGAATTTTTCATTGCAAAGTACCGGCAGCGTTACGATGCGCTCTGGATGGGGGTTGGTGGAAGCTTCGACGTCTTAGCGGGGGCGGTGAAACGGGCCCCTCAGTTCTGGCAACGGCACCACGTGGAATGGCTATACCGCTTAATTCAGGAACCGACCCGCCTCAAGCGGATGCTGGTTTTGCCGCGCTACCTCCGACTCGTCAAACGAATCGCGAAGCAGCAACGGGCTTAAAAAACAGTTCTATGATATGTAGTGTTCCAGCCAACCGGTTACCCCCGCTGCTGGCGGCATATCAACACCAATTGGTACAGAAAAAACGGGAATGCCCAGCTGGGCACTCCCGTTTTTAACTGCCGCGCAAGCCTAACTACGACGCTTGCGTTTTCACGTTTATTTTTCAAGATAGAATTCAAACCGGTTACCAACGTACTGCGTCCGAACGTACTCAAACGGTTCGCCCGTCTGCAAGTACGAAATTTGGCGTAGTCGTAACAGTGCGTCGCCCCGCCGAACGGATAGGTACTCCGCAATGCGCTCCGAAGCCGACATTGCCGACACGGTCTGTTGCGCCTTACCCGGAATAAACCCGGCCTTCGCTTCCAACGTGCGGTAAAGCGAACTCGTAATCTCATCCTTCGTAAACTGCTTGACCAACCGTTCGGGAACCGTCGCCACTTCAAAACAGATTGGCACGTCATCGCCGTAGCGAATCCGCTCCATTCGAAGCACCTGTTCGTTAGGTTGCAACGCTAACTTTTCACTTTCCGAGAGCGACGGGCTCGTCACGTGGTACGAGATCGTCTTACTCGAAGGGACCTTCCCCTGAGCTAACATTAAATCGGTAAAACTCGTCACACCGGACATCTTCTCCTGGACCTTTTGATTAGCCACAAACGTCCCGGCGCCGACCCGCCGCTCCAATATTCCTTCATCAACCAACGTTTGGATGGCTTGGCGAAGCGTCATCCGGCTGACGTCAAACTGGCTAGCCAGCTCCCGTTCAGACGGAATCCGATCACCTACGGCCCACCGTCCGGCCTCAATGGCTTGCTTAATTTGGTTGTGGATTTGAATATAAATTGGCGAACTCATGGTCTTCATCCCTTACTTCCATCATAATTATTTGGCTACGTGTTGCCCGTAACTATAAGTTGCAACTAAGTTTTGGTTGCCGTCCAAAATGTTTAAGTCGGCATCCTTACCAGCTTCCAACGTCCCCTTCTGGGTTAAACCAAATTCACGTGCTTGGTTAACGGAAGCCATCTTAACAGCTTCCGCAATTCCGCAACCCGTAAATTTCTGAATGTTTTTGAAAGCGTCAATATACGTTAACACGGAACCGGCTAAGTTACCAGCTTCAAGCCGTGCTTGACCGTCTTTAACGATTACTTTTTGACCACCTAATTCACTTACGCCATCTGGTTCACCCTTGGCACGCATCGAGTCGGTAACCAATTCAATGCGGTCAACGCCCTTTTGTTCATAAGCGAGTTTGATCATGTCTGGGACGATGTGGAAACCGTCACAGATCAATTCACAGTACATGTTGTTTTCAAGCATGGCGTGGCCAGTGACCCCTGGTTCGCGGTGCTTGAATTCACGTTGCGCGTTGTATAAATGCGTGACGTGGGTTGCTTTACTTGCTAATAATTGTTCACGAGTCGCGTTACTATGACCAACGGAAGGAACAATTCCGTTTTCCAAGCAGTACTTTTCAAAGTCCCGCGAGCCTGGATCTTCGGGTGCGTAAGTAATTAACTTAACGCGACCACCAGATAACTTGTTCCAGTTGTCGAGCAATTCAACGTTTGGATTTTTGATGTACTTTTCAGGTTGAGCACCCTTAAAGTCAGCAGAAATGAATGGGCCTTCCAAGTGAACCCCTTGGATAACTGGGTTTTCTTCAGCAGCCTTCTTGATTCCTTCCATCGAATGATTCAAGTTTTCCGTTGACTGGGTCATGGTCGTACAGAAATATGACGTAATCCCTTCACGGGCCACCATATCGTTAACCATTTCGTTGATTTCTTCAGGATTTCCATCCATCGAATCAAAACTATAACCACCGTGGCTGTGGACGTCGATAAAGCCAGGTACAATCGTCTTTCCACTTACAAATTCAATTTCATCGTCAGGTTGGGCAACGTAGTCATCCATTGGGCCAACCGCTTCAATTTCCTTACCAAAACGAATGTAGCCGTCATCGATTTTTTCCAAACCAGTATAAATGATGGCGTGTTTTAACACTTTGCTCATGAACAATTCCTCCTTGGATTTACTGCTTACATTATAATCGGTATAGACCAACTTTGCAACCGCAAACACCAAGTATTTTTATCTAGTGATTAATCACCGCAGAACCGCAACCGAGCAAGCTTATCAGCTAGTCGGTTCCGAGCTCTTTGGCAATCGTAGCGTCAATGCCCTTTACCACCGCGGTCATAAAACCAGCTTCTTCCATCGCTAACAATCCGGCCACCGTAGTGCCACCCGGCGACGAAACTTGATCAATTAAATCAAACGGAATCTTATCAGATTTCAAGACCATCTCGGCGCTACCAAGGGTCGCTTGCGCGGCGATTTTAGTGGCCGCCGCCTTGCTAAGCCCGTGTTTAACACCGGCTCTAGCCATCGCATCAATGAAGAAATAGATATAGGCGGGCGAGCTACCAGCTAAGGCCGCAAACGTACTAAAATCCTTCTCCGCCACTTCACTAGTTGCCCCAATGGCATCAAAAAGTTGTTGACCCGCTTGATACTGGGCGGTCGTTAACGCGTCGTTTCCAATCAAGGCGGTCATTCCGGCCCCAATTGCGACGTTAACGTTTGGCATGATGCGTAAAATACCGACTTCGGGCACCACCTCGGCATAGTCCGCTAAACTAAGGCCCGAAACCATCGTAATAACCCACTTACCCGCTAAAGCTGGTTGGACTTCCCGTAACGCTGCTAACGCAATGTTGGGCTTAATGGCCAAGACGACCACGTCCGCCGCGGTCGCAACCGCCAAATTACTGTCAACGGCATTTAACCCGTTAGCTTGTGCGTACGGTTGATAACTTTGTTTGTGCGCACTGTGTACGTAAATATCGCCAGGCGCAACCGCCGCCTTTTTTAGCCAACCATCAATAATGGCCCGTCCCATGTTGCCAGCGCCAATAAAACCAATCTTCATATTAAAACTCCTCACTAAACGGCCGCATCATTTGCGACACTTAATAATGTTACTATACCAATCTTACACGGCGAACACCAACCGTCCGCAATCTCCCAATTGATTTATAAAAAAATAAATTCGTAAACGATACCAATTTAGGGTCGCGCTTACGGGCCTCTTTTTTCGAAAATTAATACCGTTATATTCAATCATTATCCCCACCGCTACGAATTGACAATCCGCAGCACGACCGCTAACCTGCTAACTATCACCTACCTGATCAAACAGCGTTGCTTCCGAACACGGCTGTCTAAAAACAACTAAGGAGAGAATTTTTCAATGATAAATGACTCAAAACGCACCCCTGAATTATCATTTGGCCAACTCATCACCCGCGGCAAGCAGGATTTGGCCGGACTCCCAGCCGCCCTGCGCGATGTCTTTAACGTCCAGCGCGGACTACAGGAACTCCGCACCCTCCGAACAGTCACCAAAGTTATGATGGGCCTGATGCTCCTCGCCACCTTAGTCGGCTTCATTTTGGGTGGCGACTACGGCCTCACCAGCTGGATCAGTATCGTAACCAGTCTGGCCGTTGTCGTAAACCTTATTCTAGTTGACCAGGGCCGCTTAACCAACTATGGCTGGGGCATCATCGGCTGCGTTGGTTGGCTCATCATCGCCATCACTAACCGCTTAATCGGAGACGTGGCGGTTCAGATCTTTTACTTAGTCATGCAATTTGCTGGGATCGCCGTTTGGCACCGCAAAATTGAAGAACAAACCGACACCCACGAATTGGTCTCCCGTAAGTTTAGCTGGTTAACCGGTCTTTGCTGGTTAATCGTTACCATTATCATTTACTTAACCGTGCTATTTTTCAGTAAGCAACTTAACGGGACCCAAGTCTACCTCGATGCCGCCTTACTACCGCTTGGGATTATTGGGATGCTCCTAATGGTCTACGGCTACCGGTCGCAATGGTACGCTTGGATCACCATCGACGTCATCAACATCATTATCTGGTTCAACCAACTAAAGGACCTCAGTCCGGCAGCCACCTCCATGTTTGCCCTGCAACTTGTGACCTTGGCGAACGCCCTCTTTGGCGCTTACCTCTGGTTTTACGGCCAGGAACGGGCGGCTGAGCGGCACCATGAACACGCGTAAACAATCCGTTTAGGCCGTGCTGAGCACACCGATGGTCAAGTGGTGATGAATCTTAAGTAAAAGCCGCTCCGAGGGGCCTTGGAGCGGCTTTTTTGCGATGAAAATTCACCTGTCACCATCAGTTTGGATCTATATATTTTAGTAAAGTTAAGTTATAATCAAGCCAGCAATACCCGTTTCTATTTACTTTGGTTTGGAGGAATTTTTTAATGGCTACTTTAGTACAAATCCCGACACCCTCGAGTTATAAAATCGAGAATCTTTTTCGCGATAATAATTTTGTCGTTCCGCTTTATCAGCGGAACTACGCTTGGGGGACCAACGAAGTCGGTGATTTCTGGCGCGACTTACAAGACATCATCGACGGCCGTCGCAATAGTCACTTTTTCGGGCAAATCGTGACGTTTAAAAATGACCAGGGGGATCAAGAAATTATTGATGGTCAGCAACGGCTAACAACCAGTATTATCTTTATGGCAGCCATTCGGGACATGGCGGTCAGTTTAGAAAAGAGCCTCAAAGAAGCCCCCGATACGGACTTCAACGAGGAAATCAGCGACACCCTCCGCAACATTAGTTACCAGGTCCGCAAAGCTATTCGGGGGAATGGCGAAGAACAACCGGCCCTTACCGTCCAAAAAGTTCAGGACAAGGATAGCGATGAAACGCTCAACGAGTTCTTTGTTAAGCTGACGCATTCACGGATTGCACCGACTATCAAGCTGGCGTCTAAACCCAAAAATAACATGGTCCACGCGTACAACCAAATGTCCAAGGCGATTCAAAAAGCCCTGAAGGAATGGAAGACGCTGGGGGAACGCATTGACTACTTGCAAGCCATTTTCGATGCGTTTTTTGACCATTTTTACATTGTGATGTTGTCCGCACCTAGTCGCCAAGACGCCTTTACGATTTTTGAAACCCTTAATAGTCGGGGGAAGGACCTCACGGCATCCGATATTATCAAGAATCATTTAATGTCACTGATGGGACAAGACCTTGACGAGGCCAATCAGACCTGGAATGACATTACCGAACCCCTGGATAACGATAGTAAACAAATCACTAGCTTTATCCGCACTTACTGGGCTGCACAACACCGCATCGTACCAGAAGCACGACTTTACCGTGAGATTAGCGACAAAGTAGATAATCCAGCAACGGCCAAAATTTTCTTAAAGGAACTTAAGGAGCTGGTCGAACTTTACACCGTGCTCCGTTCACCGCTAACACCCAAGGCCCACTACCTCTTCTTTCACAATGAACGGTTAACGCAACAAATTGACATTTTAAATCGCATGCACGTGGTACTTTACTACCCCATTCTACTCGCCTTGAAACACCGCGGTTTTAGTGAGACCGACATGCTTAAGGTGGCGCAAAAAGTGATTGCAATTTTCGTTCGCCACCGGACGATTATGAACCGCGGGACGAACACTTTGGAAAGCGGCTTTTCAGACATTGCGCACCAAATTTGGGCGCTCAACCTGCAAAACGTGGGCGCCATTACCACATACATGACTGACCACTTATTGCCAAGCGACGACCAGACGAAGACTAGCTTCGAGGCCATGAGTCGTGACGGTGGTAGCCGGGGCGCCAAAAAGTGGACACTGGTTTACTTACTGTCCGCACTTTACGAAACTGATTTTGACGATTTCGATAATGACGACCTTTACCAACGGGTTTTCGACGACGATAATTATCAATTAGTTCAAATTTCAGACGACGCCGAAATTGCCGACCACCAAACGTACCTCGGCAATTGGACCATTTTGGAGAAAAATCTCGCCCGCGCCAATTTCAAGCAACCAGAATTACGGGCCGCCCTGGAGAAATCCAACCTCCACGCAAACCAAGCATTAGCCCGGCAATTAGCAAGCGCCCCCTGGGATGACGATGCCATTAAACAGCGTCAAAGCGCATTCAAGGATGCGGTTGTATTACTCTGGTAAGCAACGTACTTAATCACATTAAAACAACCTATTAGGCTCAAAGTATCCGCTAGATGGTTTCCTCCCATCGGCGGGTATTTTTATTATGCGGATACTAATCCAATGTGCCGGTGTCGACTATAAAACGCTACCGTATGTATAGTACACCTAGCAAGCGAATAAAAATTCATGCTTACACTATCCAGCCAATGCGCACTTCACCACCTAACAAGTTATTTTTCGTGGTGTCCAAATTGGTGCACTTTGGTTCCCAAAATGGTTCCATTTTTATTTTTGGCGCACTTTGAGATGCAACAAAAAAGCCGCTAATTAAGGTTTTCACCTTAACTAACGACTACCATGTATCCCTTGATTGGGCTAGCTGGGTTCGAACCAGCCTAGAAGTAGAATGCTGTTATATCAACGTTTACAGGCTGTATAAGCATTCAAAATATACTTGTGGTGCACTTTTTGGTGCACTTTCCATAAAAAACACATAAAACACTCAAATAAACCGGCTGGCGGGCAATACATAAACCATCTTAACGGATGGCTATTTTTTTCTAATCAGCCCTTATTAATTCCTAATTTCTTGTCGCGATTAGATTTCATCATACAGAGCTGTTATACTTTAACTGCGAAAAACGTCTGAATCATTCAGGCACAAAGACCCCCGGCCGTCGCTAGCAGTCGAGGGCTTTTTTGCATACATATTAAAGGACGGGCTAAATTGTTTTGATGGCTAAGGGCGTAGTTTCAGCTACGCCCTTTCCTTTAAACTGACTTTAACAAGCGTACCGTTAGTACAGTTGTTAGCGGGGGTAACAATTTGTTCCTCCCTTTTTATAGCCTGACATATCCGACATAACAAGCGTAACCGGGTTTACGGTTGTTGAGCTGTGTACTTTTTAGTACGCGCCCGTTAGTCTTGATTAGTACGACGGCATAGAGTTTCAAGGGGATACTTATGCGTACCCCTTCATTATGGATGCCCTCGAATTGATATAGAGAGTAACTCCAGTTACCCCGTCTCTTTTTATAACCTGCCCTATCTGCCCTTAAATTATTAGCATTAGCACTGATAATCCCTTTCGATGGGACAAGGAGGGCGCGTTTCACGACGTCCCCTTTTTAGGAACTGCGGAATCTGCGCAAACTCGTTACATTCTAGGTAGAGTGTACTTTTGGTACTCCCTATTTATCCATCATTTTAATAATTTGCGTCACCCAGTTCCGAATGGCTTTTTTTCGAACTGCATAGTATTGGGACTTTTTTAAATTTAAAGCTTGCTGGGCTAGTTCACGGCTACCATTCAAACCGAATTCATATCGTAGTAAATTAGTTTGTTGGGGGTCGCTCATCCGTTCTATACCGTTTTGAACGTGGCGACACGCCGCTATTTCCCTTTTCCATTGCTTGGAATTAACATCAATTTCAGGATCATTAAAAATCCATTGATAACGGCGAAACTGTTCTAAATCCTTACAAGCTTGTTTGTACCATAATTCCATTATTAAGCCCCCTCGGATGCAAAAAAAAACGTTAACGGCCATCTTTCACAGCAACGCTATCAAGTGAATTATAGCATGTACCTATTTCGCAAGAATTTTTTTGAAACACATAATAGCCAGTGCGCGTTGATACAACGCGATTTATAATGTTTTAATAGAAACCATCACCCGGCTTTTTTGGCCTCGAAATTACAACTGCCTGCACACTACCACACGCCCTATATGCAAGCGCCCCGCATGATTATCTTCATGTTTTTTTCAGGTAGCCATATCAAATTTATATGAGGTTTTCTGAGGTAGCCTGACCATATTAATAACAGGTTCTATCAAAATGGGTTGATCATGGTTCTAATAGGTTTACAGCTACAAATTAGATAACTAGGCCGCCGCCCCCACAGGTAAACGTATTTCAAGCGTCTATTGGTCAATAATAAAAGGCCGCCACTTATCAACTTGTGACGACCTTTGCTAACACTATTTGTATTTAAGCACCCTGTGTACGCTGAATATCATCCGTCAGCCGTTGAATGTCCGGTCGCAAGGTCTTTTCCCATTCGTCTATATTCGCTTGCTCCACAGCTCTAATACGGGCGTTCATCGTAGCTACCTGACTTTTAAAAGCCGCAATACCAACATTAAGCTCATCTTGATTGGTAGCAATAAACATACCCATGTTACGGCCGTTTCGGTTTGCTACAATTGGCACGCCGTATTGACTGATCAACACGCTAACGGCCGCCCTAACGTCCCTTACTTTCAATTGTGTTACCTTGCAAATATTTGAAGTCGTCATTGGATAACCGGCGCCCCGTGGTAAGATACTTAATACTTTAAACTCCGTCATTGTTAATGGCATTCCCTCACTCCTATTCTGTGATCACATTTATTAAAAAGTTGCTTTTTTTGAATCTGTAACGGATGCAGTCAATCCTTTTCACCAAATTTCAGGAAAACTTACCAGTAGTAAATCAATATCAAACTAATACTTTTCGCCAAATCTGGAGGTAAAGTCATTGAACTGCATCGAGTTTTTTTAATACTTGTTGTGCTCGTATACCCGTGTACCTGCGTAGACGTGTAAAAGGCCGGTATATCAACATTCTAGCCATTACGCACCCGTGTTTTAGGTGTGTAACGTGTGTAATTCAAGCCACCAATTACACGGGGTTAATACACGTTACACACACGTACTATTATTCAAGAATACCTATACATCAATCATTACACAGGTTACACACGTTACACAGGTTATTTATAATAGTTAGTAATTAGTCGGTAATTCGTTCATATCCACGCCCGCGCTTTCCATTAATAACCACGTTAGCCTTATATTCCCAACCTGGCATATTATCCATAATCAATTTAATTTTTTTGGCGTCGCTATTTGTCCGACCAACCAAATATCTTGAAGTCTGTTGGTCAAAAACGACCGCTAATATTTCGCGGGTTGAAGTCTTTTGAATTGGCTCCCGGCCGCTATCAAGTTTCACATTCAACCAATTGTCAGTATTCACATCAATGGTTCCCCCGTTTTCGATGGTCGTAAAATACGAATGCTTAACGCTAATTGTTAGCTCGTCCCAGTTAGTCGGTACTAGCATTTCTAAATAGTCGGTAATTGCGTCTTTCATTGGATCAATAACTTGTGCCTCCTGCTGATAGGCTTTAGCTTCATTCAACGTCTGCTGGTCAAAATATAACTTTTCGCCTGCATCTACCCACGTTTTAACCTCTGCCAGCGTCTGCAATATGTCATCCTGTACCGGCTTTAGTGGGTTCTTGCTGGCTGGATGCAGACCGCACCTAATCGGGTAAAACCGCCGCTCGCCGGTGAAGTCCTTTAAAAAGTCGTGTTGGTTAGTCGACCCGATAAAGACACTCCGCCGCGGATGCTGGGTAGCATAGCGCCCATAGCTGTTCCGGTAGTAATCAGACGTTGCACTAGTGAAGTTCTTCATGGTTTCAATATCGGTCTTCTGCATGGCGGATAATTCGGCTAGTTCAATGATCCAGCTTCCCGTTAACTTCTGGTAGTCGTCTTTCTGCTTACCCATCGTTTTCAAGTTGTCATTGAAATATTCGGGATACAGATTTTTGACGGTGGTACTTTTGCCCAGTCCCTGGCCACCGTCTAGCATCGGGATAATTTCAAACTTAATCCCCGGATGATAAACCCGCGCAACTGCACCGGCTAACCATTTACGGGTAACTTGCCGCATATAGTGATTGTCTTCTGCTCCCAGATAGTCAATAAAGAAGGTTTCCGCTCGCGGTTGACCGTCCCACTTAACGGCTTCAATTCGCTTTTTAACCGGGTCAAACGGATGCAGACGGGCAACCCTAATCATGGCGTCAAATACATTATCTTTTGAGAATAGGATATTGTATTGCTCGTCAAAATAAGCCCTTAACAACGAATCATCCGTATCTTGCCAGTCCCCTTTCCGTAAACCGGTATTATCGTTAGAACGCGTTTTAATGACCTTTCCGGAGAACTCGTCATAAGCTAGCATACCCTTTAAATTGGGGTCATTCTCAATATACAAGCGGATATTGAACAGGGAACCCCGCTTAATACCGCCGCTATCGGTTGTCCTTAATTGCTCTTGCCAATCAGCACCTTTTAGCGGCATTATCTTTTTATCACGCCTCGCCATTGCCGCTTTTAGCTCGCTATCTTGTGCCACGTTATCACCTCCTAAACGCGTTTAATGATTGATTTAAAGATAGTGTTTACTTCTCTATCAGATAGGGGCGGCCGCAATTGCTCATTAGCGTACTGTAATAGTTCGTAAGCCGTAGCGCTCTGGCATCCAGTATTCAAAATTTTACCTAATACGGATGCTAGATAGGTATTACGGTTACCCTCATCCGTGCCAGCAGTCAATTCATCTAATAGCCGCCCCGCCCATGTTTTACGTATCTGTGAAGCGCGTTCTGGCGTCCGGTTTACCTTTTGACTGGGTAGCAGGTCACGAATTAGCCACTGTGGGGCGCGTTGAATCAGTGCCCCCGGGGTAATTGGCCGGTACTGCTTACCATTAATCGAACTGGGGGCAATCAATACAAAATCCGTCAGTATATCTATCCCAGGATACAGCCCAATGACCCGTTTTACTTGTTCATCCGTTTCATATCTGAAAAAATAATGTAAGCCATCTTGTGGTGTCCGTTCAATGTAAGTATCTGGCGGCAACTGTTTTCCCTGCTCGTTGAGCCGTTTCAGCGATTGCACGCCGTCTGTTTTCCCGTGACGGTCAATATCAACGACCAATAAATGGACGGGATCTAAGCGCATACCAATGTTTGCCCTTGGAACATGTTCGAACCAGCCCGCAATAGTTTGCTGGTCAGTAGTGGCGTCCAGATAACCCCGACTGCCCTTTAACGGTACTTTGCTATTAGGTGCTAGGGGGTAAACTGGAACACCGGTAGCGGCTATTTTTAACGCTCTGGATTTAAGGGTTTCACTTGTCATCTTGTCTCCTCCTATTAGCGAATTTTACTAGCGTACCCACCAGCGGGCACAGGAGACTTAACAAGTCTTTCTCCATCAGCAGACTTCACAGCATCCGCCGTCTTAGCCAATTTGATGCTAAGTTGTCGCGATGCTTGTTTTAACTGTCCCAGCTTCTCATCCGTACGCATCCCCAAATCTTGAATATTTTGAAGAACATACATTAAATTCTGGATAGTTAGGTCTTTTCGTTCGTTGCTGTCGATAAGCTCCCGCGTCGTCATGTCAAAATAACCATCGCTATCACTGGCACGCTTTAAACTGGGGACAATTAACCCGCAGACCCCTAAAATGCTATTTACGGCGTCAACGCTAACACGCAGCGCCCCTTGATTGTCCGCCACAATTTCAATGGCATCATTTAATTTGTTACTGTTCTCTTTCATAATGGTTCATCCTTTCAAATATCGGCTTATTCTGATAAAATGAAAGCGAAAAAAGGTTATCTAACTGTTGAATTAGCAACCTTGAACCGTGCTTACTCGCCAAAGTAAAAGTACGGTTCTTTTTTTCGCTTCCAAATCTCCATCACCCCAGAAGCCCATCCATAAAATCATAGATATCATTAAAAACTGCATCGTTTTTATCTAATCTGCCCTTGTGCTGATTAATGAAATCATCGAGCACCGCCAAAAGCGTTAAATTATCGTTTATAACTACGTTGGGTTGAATTTCACCGTCTTTGCAACGACTAATTAAATCCAGTTGCTTGTTGATCGCATCTCGCAAATTTTCAAGTGAAGCATACTGAGCTGCATTTTCTGACCGCGCAAGCAACAAATCTGACATAATCCCGCTATACTCTTTTAATCGATTTTCATTCAATCGAATTTCATACGGTTCTGACATTTTTTCACTCCTCTTACTGGACCAATCCCATCAACTGTAACGCCCATGCCCGCCAGCATCTTTATTCTTCAATAATTCCGTTGCTGTTGATAAATTGGTCAATATCCCGCTTGCTAACTAATGTCGTGCCATTAATGACGTGCACCGGCAATCCTTGATGCTTAATCCATCCGTTAAAGGTACCGCTTGATACCCCGGCATAATCCGCTCCGGCGCTCTTACGTAGCCATTTTTGGCTAATACCGGCATCCCGCTTAGCGGATGCAACCGAATCAGCAACTAAGTTGTAAACGTAAGCCCGTAACTGGCGGCTCTGGTCGTCACCCAAAATCACGCTTAATTTTTCGCTCAAATTCACCTCACCTCCTCTTCTATTTTTTTAATGAAATTAAGTCATTTGGTGTTACCCCTAAGAATTCGCAAAGTCTACTTAGAGTTTTTAATTGGATACCTTTCGAATGCCCATAATATATATTTGTTAAAGTGGCACGACTAACACCGGTATTTTTAGCAACGGTCCCTATAGTCCAATGCCGCTCTGCTAAAACTTGTTTTAACGTAAATTGCATGTAATTCGCCTCCCGCTTGTAAAGACTACTTTCTATATATGATAACCATAGCTATCAGTTAAACAATTTACACCGGATTTTTGAAAGTGTCAAGGAGTGCATTCATTTCTAACAATACTATTTATCATTTTTGCATTGCATGGTAGAATGTTAATAAATTAGGAGGTACGATATGCTCAAATTTGCACTCGACAAATATATGAAAAAAGCCAATTTGTCTATTCAAGACGTGAGCAATGCAACTGGCATTTCACGTCCCACTATTTCTCAGTTGTACAACGGACATTCGAAAGGTATTCAATTTGAAACACTCACCCGACTTGTCAATGGTTTAGATATTGATTGGATTGATGATTTGTTTTTTGACGATATAATCGAAACAGATCTGCACTTTACTGTAGAATTAACATCTAAAAGCAATGAAATTCCTGTAGTTTTAGATGGATACACTCCAATATTAATGGCTCATTTTTTCTCCTTAAAAGACATTTCGGCAGACAGTATCCCGGATTTTTTTAAATTACCAATTACAGTGCTATTCGATTCCAGCGATAAATCGAAGACTTCGGATACATTAATTCTTACATGCTTTGATGAAACCTTTGCTGATTTAAGAATCGCCGCACGTATTAAAACTAACTTAGAATCATTTTTCCGTGAAAGTGAACGTAAAAAATTAGAACTCGTATTAGGCAAAGTTGCTTACGAATGTTATCGAAAGTTAGATTTGGCAAAAATTAAAAATATAGTTTTTAGAACCGACATAGGCTATAACGAATTCCAAGAATGGCCTTATATTTTTTCTTGGCCGACTGACCTATTAAGTAATACTCACAAATTTACAAATTTTATCAGTATTAAATATAACTAAACAGTTTTCCTACATACCCATGCCCGCCAGCCGGTATGAAAGGAATAATCAGCATGGCAACATTCAAGCAGTATAAAACTAAGGCCGGTATTTTCTGGGAAGTGTTTGCATCTATCAGCGATGCTACCGACGGCCGCCCCAAACGGATGCACAAACGCGGTTTCAAAACAAAAAAAGAAGCCCAATTATGGACTTCTAACGCTCAAGTAAGTTATAAGAATCAAGGATATGTTTCCAACAATGATATTACCTTTGAACAGCTCTACGCTAAATGGTTTAAAGAGGAATACCAACAACAAGTAAAAGAATCAACGTGGGCTAAGACGGCCGATATATTCAGGCTCCATATTACGCCCCTACTGGGTTCACAGCAGGTCAAGAATATCACGGTCGCCCTATGCCAAACAATCGTTCATAACTGGCTTAAACAGGGCTTAAAACAGTATCGCCGTTTTCGCACCTATGTAATTAGTGTCTTTGATTTTGGGGTACGGATGGAACTTATCACCCGCAATCCGATGGCAAAAACCAGCATTCCTAAACAGAAAGCACAGCAGCAAGCGCCCAAAATTGAGTTTTACGAAAAGTCCGAACTCGTCCACTTCCTAGAGTGTGCTTACGATTACGACAATCCGCAGGCGTTCATGCTGTTTCGGCTACTGGCCTTTACCGGGATGCGGCGCGGAGAAGCCTTAGCGTTGCAGTGGAATGATATTAATTTTGATGCGGATGAAATCACGATCAATAAAACGCAGTCGCTGGGGGAGAACTGGCACATTGTGACGCAAACGCCCAAGACGAACAGCAGTTATCGAACTATCGCCGTTGACACTAAGACGGTACAATATCTGCACAAGTGGCGAATGACGCAAGCCCGGCGATGCTTTGAGCTGGGGTACAACGCTAAGGCGGCCAAACAGCTTGTATTTGCTAATCAGGATAACCAGCCGTTAGCTCCTAGCATGCCCGACCATTGGAATAGAAGTATATGTAAGCGATACGACTTAAGACGAATAAAAATTCACGCTTTCAGGCACACTTTTTGCACCCTTTCTTTTGAGGCGGGCGCATCCGTCAACGAGGTATCTAAAACATTGGGGCACGCTGATTTAAAAATCACCCAGCAAATTTATTTACACGTTACAAAGAAACAAAAAAACGAGGCCGCTTCTAAGCTGGCTCGTTATATGGATATATAATCCGTGGTGCACTTGTGGTGCACTTTCATTTTAGATTAATGTATCTTATTGCATACGCGGGACAAACAAAAAGCCGTCAATTAAGGCTTTTTGAACCTCATTGACGGCTATTGTAAGTATTCTATTGGGCTAGCTGGGTTCGAACCAGCGCATCACGGGATCAAAACCCGTTGCCTTACCACTTGGCTATAGCCCAAAAATGAAATGGAGGGGAGTGGATTCGAACCACCGAACCCGAAGGAGCGGATTTACAGTCCGCCGCGTTTAGCCAGACTTCGCTACCCCTCCGTGAATCATTCAACTATATTAGAATACATAATTTTGAATAAAAAATCAAGCCTTTTTGAAAACTTTTTTGAATTTATTTCAAATCAAGCAACCGGGTCCGCTGATACCACTGATCCATAAAGTTGGCCGCCTGCCATTCATTGATTCGCTTCAAACCATAACCAACGGCCTGATCATAATAAGTCGTCCCGTTAAACTGGTGAACTTGCGGTTGCGCGTGTAAATGCCCAAATAACACGTGAGCAACATCAAACTGTTCTAATAGCCGGCCAAGCCTAGGCGTTCCCATCAGGGCGTTTGCCATATTCCAGAAGCGATTATCCGTTGACCAGCGCAAATAGTCCGCCCGCGGAACAAAGTGGGTCATCAGGAGGACGCGTTTATGCGCCCTTTGCGCAGCAAGCAACTGGGAACGGACCTGCGTTAAAACCAGCTCGGCCCGCTCAGGGTCACTTAACGGCTGTTGAATCGCCCGGTCAATCCAGTACGCCCGCTTCCACTGTAAAAAGGATGCCGGCGTCGTATTCGGAATCTCAGTTGCAAATTGGTAATCGTACCAGCCATTGTTACCGATGATCCGCCAGTCAGTTCCCGGAATGTCGACAAACCGATTATGCAGATACCCCGCAAATTGGCCCTTCTCGAGCTCATCAAAGCTAATTCCGCTAACCATGTCATGATTACCTGCAATCCAGCGAACTTGCGTCTGTGGGCCTAATAATGCCTGCAAATCCACAACAAACTGTTCACTGCGCTGGAAATCATTAAACAGGTCGCCGGCAATCAAATACCATTCGACACCCCGCTGCGCCAAATAGGCCGCTTGCGCCCGCATGACGTCGCGAACGTTGACCCGGTTGACATCAAAATGATTATCACTACTTAAAGCTAAGCGAACCATGGGCTTCACCTCCCAATAAAAAAAGATATGCTACCCATAAGATAGCATATCTTGATTAAAGATTGGTTTAAAGAATACCCTTCATTTGGCGTCTAATCATTGGCACCATCATAAAGAGGATGATTCCCAAGATAACACTGGAAATCCCGATAATCGCGAAGTACGGTACTTCGGTGCTGCTCGAGTAGAAGCGCACAATTTGCGCGTTCAAGGCACTCCCAACCGAATCGGTTAGGAACCACATACTCATCATTTGTGAAGCAAAGGCCTTAGGTGCTAACTTGGTGGTAACAGACAAGCCAATTGGTGAAATTAACATTTCAGCAATTTCAACTAATGCCCAGCTTCCCACTAACCAGAGCGGGCTAACCTTGCCAGCAGTCCCGAATAAGGCCCCAGGCATTGCCATTAAGAGGTACGATGCCCCGGCGAAAACAAGTCCAACCGCAAACTTAGTTGGTGAACTAGGTTGCTTTTTACCCCACTTCGTCCACAGTAGCACGAACGGTGTCGTGTATAACATGATGAACAACGGGTTCAATGTCTGGAAGTCAGACGCAGCCAGGTGCATGAAACCAATGTCTAAGTTAACCCGGTTAGCCGCGAATAACGCAAGTACGGCTGACCCTTGTTCTTCAATCGCCCAGAACAATGATGCGGCAATAAATAACGGAATGTAAGCCCGCACACGTGACCGTTCCGTCGAATCAGTCTTTTCAGACGTCAGCATCAAGATAAAGTAAATAATCGGCGTTAAAATAACCAGTACACTGATTAACGTAATCACGTTGTTTAACGTCAAAGCGTTCATGAGCTTCATTAGAACTAAAATTAAGATCAAACCAATGACCCCAATGATCGTCCGCCGAGTAAGCTTCTTCAAATCACCAGGTTCCAACGGATCGGTTGGGTATAGGCTGGCAGAATTCAACGTCTTCCGACCATCAAAGTAATATTGTAATAAACCAAAGAACATCCCAATGGCTGCTAAGGAGAAGCCTAAATGGAAGTTAATGTGTAAACCAACCCGACCAACGAGTAATGGTGAAATTAACGACCCTAAGTTAATCCCGAAAACGAAAACACTGAAACCGGCATCCCGGCGAGTATCTTCAGCCGTATATAACTGACCGACCATGTCGGATACGTTTGGTTTCAACAGCCCAGTCCCGACAACGATTAGCGCGATTGAAATAAATAGCGCGGGCGCTCCGAACGGCGTTGATAACACGATGTGTCCTAACATAATCAGGATTCCACCAATAAAGACGGTCTTCCGACTACCCCATACCCGGTCACTCATAAAGCCACCAAGCACACTAGAAACGTATACTAGCGCAGAATAGATCGACATAATGGATGCAGCTGTTACTTGGTCAAAGCCAAGGCCACCCTTTGCGACGCTGTAGTACATATAATAAATCAGCAGGGCGCGCATCCCGTAGTAACTGAATCGTTCCCACATTTCAGTGAAGAACAACGTGCGCAAACCACGCGGTTGGCCAAAGAACGACCGATCCAGTTTTTGCTCATTATCCAATTGCATTTCCTCCAAACTTAAATCAAACGACTTGTGCTTCAGTTAAAAGCAACAATTTTTGTTTCTTAATTAAACATAATAACTATTATACTATCCTTAATCTTATTCAACAATAGAGTTAACCGTTTTCTAATCTTGCTTCTATTAATGAAATTAAGAAGCTCAAAACGCAAGCCGTTAAAAACACCGTCAACTGCGAATTACCGCGTCACTAATAAGTTTTAACATTTAAAATATAAAAATAAAATTAAATCATTTTCTAATTTTACCCTTTAAAATTAACGGAAAGTAAGCGCTTCGTTAAGCCGGATTTCCACGTAAAATCTTATTAATAAAAGAAACTAAAACTGGCGTAAACGGGGTTAGGTTACACACTCATGACTAACTAAATTTAGTTAAAAAGCACAAAAAAGACCAGCGCAAGGCAATTACGCTGATCCCACAATCTTAATACTAGCTAGTAACCTTAGTATCCTAGCTTTTTTCAACACTTTTAGGTCCTTTTGATTAGTACATTTAAAAATAATTTTGTTTCAAATAAGAGAGTGTGCCAAAAGTCGGTTAGCTGGTGAGGATTAACGGCGTAAGGCGAATAATCCTGAACTTGGATTGTTTAGCTCACGAGTTTAAGCGGAGCCAGCTGACTTTTGGCGCACGTTTTGGCTATTAATATTCGAAGATAAACGAAGAGACTATGACATTAGTCACAGCCTCTTCGTTTATCCTGATGGAGGATACAGGGCTCGAACCTGTGACCCTCTGCTTGTAAGGCAGACGCTCTCCCAACTGAGCTAATCCTCCATATATATAATGATCATTCCTTAGAAAAAAAGGTAAGACCCACGTCTCACCTTCAAAAGTGCCGGCTACCAGAGTCGAACTGATGACCCTCGGTTTACGATACCGATGCTCTACCAACTGAGCTAAGCCGGCATGGATATATAAAATATGCCCATTGCTGGACACGTCTTATACTCCGACAGGCGGGCTCGAACCGTCGACATCTTGATTAACAGTCAAGCG
The DNA here is from genome assembly GCF_005405425.1 of Lactiplantibacillus modestisalitolerans. GTDB lineage: Bacteria > Bacillota > Bacilli > Lactobacillales > Lactobacillaceae > Lactiplantibacillus > Lactiplantibacillus modestisalitolerans. The sequence continues at coordinate 34,452 of NZ_BJEA01000024.1, forward strand.
CTCTACCAACTGAGCTATGTCGGAATAATTGCATGGCAACGTCCTACCCTCGCAGGGAGCGATCCCCCAACTACTATCGGCGCTAAGAAGCTTAACTTCTGTGTT
>NZ_BJEA01000025.1 GCF_005405425.1 Lactiplantibacillus modestisalitolerans
TTTGACTTCATCTCGGCACTAAAGTACCGAGTTTTCGCCTTGGCTACCGAGATGTGGGAGTTAGGCTCCGTAATAAATTTTATTAATTCGGATATTAACCGCACTACATGAATCACTTGCTATTCCAATGATTCAATCAACATCTCGTTTGCCAAATTCACCTTATCCATGGGACACTTTTCTACATACTTAACCTTTCGACTAACTGGATCAATCGTCTTCATTTGCTCCGTAAAAATGCTCCCCGTAGTTTTAGTACGACCATCAAGTGGAATATGCAGCGGAAAAGGAGCATGCCTATTTGAAATTGGCATGACACGTACTAGGTGCGTAAAGCGTTGAAAATCTTCATTCGAAATAATAACTGCTGGCCGATATCCCGCCTGCTCATGCCCCAACGTTGGATCAAACGAAAATTTAATGATGGAGCCTTTTGGAAAATATTCCCGTTGCATTTTTATATACAACCCCTTTTGGTTAAGATTTAGCGCACAGTTTGTCTATCTAACACTTAGTTTCATTAGAACATTTCTTTTCCAGTAGGCTTTCCCCAATCATATTCCATTGCTTGATTAGCTTTCCAATAGTCTTCTAAATTAAAATTATCAAACCTACGAGCAAGTTTTGATTCTGCTTTTTCTGGTGAAATTAGAATTTTACCATCCTCTACGGAAACTTGAACTGGCGCATTAATTGGATCAACAATGCCAATCTCTTTCAAAAGGGACTTTTTTAGTCGAATTCCTTGTGAGTTACCTAATTTAACAATTTTTACGGACTGCATCATCCTTCACCCCATTCATATGATTGGTTTTAAAACTCCTTGTAGAGACGCGACTGTTTACCATTTCAGCGCACCATCCCTCTCCTTAAAATACAAGCTAACGAGTAAAGGACTAGCATTTACAAGCAGCGTAAGTATACACCCCTGTATACCTACTGTCAAAATAAACGTAACTTCTAAAACAACCTCCCTACTACCAATTATCAAAGTTAGTCAAAAATCGTTTAAATGACACTATTTTTTTACGCTCACTTGCAAAATAACCATTTAAAACAAAAAAGGCAGTACCACTTCGGTACCACCTTTTCACCAAATCCCAGCAGCTATCTCTACATTGCCTCGACCGGCCTTAGGCGTATCTCAATTTCTAATCCAAGCCCATGCGCATATCGATTCAAAGTAGTCAGTGACGGCATTGAATCTAGTCGCTCAATTTTAGCCAATTGTGGCTGTTTCATTTTGATTTGTTCCGCAAAATCTTTTTGTGAAATTCCCCGTCGAATGCGTTCTGCTTGTAACTGACTAAGTGTATTAATGATGGTCATTTCGTCATCATTAATACTAGTAATCGACTGTTTATAATCTTTCCACGTCGTCATCACGACTACCCCTTTTCTCTGATCCGAACGCCTCGTGTACAAAAAAGGCAGTACCACTTCGGTACCACCTCTTCACCAAATTCCAGCGAATTCGGTCCATTTTTTAATTTTAAAAATCAGGCTTAAACGCGCCCTTGTGCGCATGAGAACGGCTAACTAACAGTCCGGCTATTCCCATTCAATTGTCGAAGGCGGCTTGCTCGTCACATCGTACACGATGCGGTTCACGTGGTCGACTTCATTGACGATCCGCACGGAAATCTTTTGCAAGACATCCCATGGAATTCGGGCAAAGTCCGCCGTCATCCCGTCAATTGACGTTACGGCGCGGATTCCGACCGTATAATCGTACGTCCGGCCATCACCCATCACCCCAACGGAGCGGATCCCTGGGAGGACGGTGAAGTATTGCCAGATTTCGCGGTCTAAACCAGCTTTTTTAATTTCATCACGGAGGATGTAATCACTATCACGAACGATAGCTAACTTGTCCTCGGTAATTTCGCCGATGACCCGAATTCCGAGACCGGGACCTGGGAACGGTTGCCGCCAAACAAGGTCGGACGGCATCCCCAGCTTTTCACCGAGTTCGCGGGCTTCATCCTTGAAGAGCGTCCGCAACGGTTCGATCAGCTTAAACTGCATGTCTTCCGGCAAGCCACCCACGTTGTGGTGCGACTTGATGGTTTGAGCCGTCGACGTTCCACTTTCGATGACGTCGGTATACAGCGTCCCTTGGGCTAAGAATTCCATCCCGTGTAACTTCGTCGCTTCCTCATCGAAAACTTGGATAAATTCGTTCCCAATAATTTTCCGTTTCTTTTCGGGATCACTAACGCCCGCTAACTTGCTTAGGAAGCGGTCCTTAGCATCGACCTTAATGATGTTCAAGCCAAACTTACCTTCCAGGCTCGCCATCACTTGGTCAGCTTCACCCTTTCGGAGTAAGCCGTGATCCACGAAAATACTGGTTAATTGCGTCCCAATCGCCTTATGCAATAGGACCCCAACCACGCTGGAATCGACCCCACCGGATAAACCTAGTAAGACCTTCTTATCGCCAACTTCGGCCCGGATCTTTTCGATTTGCATATCGATAAAGTCGTCCATTGACCAGTTCGCTTCTGCTTGGCAAACGTCAAACGCAAAGTGCTTTAAAATGTCGTTCCCGTAATCGGTATTCCGCACTTCCGCGTGGAATTGAATTCCGTAAAACTGCTTGTCAACGTTTTGAATCGCTGCGATTGGGCAGTTCTTAGAAGTCGCGACCACGTCAAAACCAGCCGGCGCCGCGGTGACTAGGTCCCCGTGACTCATCCAAACGGACTGTTCGGCCGGCGTACCCTTAAAGAGGTTGGCCGCGTCGTTCGTCACTTGGATGTTGGCTTTCCCATATTCACGATTATCCGCCGATTCAACCTTACCGCCCGGAAGCATGTAGGTCATCAGTTGCATCCCGTAACAGATCCCTAAAATTGGTAAGCCCAAATTAAAGATCTCCGGATCAACCCGAAAGGCGCCATCATCGTAAACACTGTTGGGACCACCCGAGAAAATAATCCCTTTAGGGTGGCGGGCTTTGATTTCTTCGGCCGTGATCGTATTCGGAAGTAATTCCGAATACACGCCGAAATCACGAATGCGCCGGGTAATCAGTTGGTTATACTGACTCCCAAAATCCAACACGAGGATCGAGTCGAATGACGCGGTGTTCGTTTTTGCCAAGTTGTTCACTCCTTTGGATTTGTTAATGTTCAATGGGTCTATCATACTGATTTCCGCGTGACCAGTCAATTAATATGAGAAATTTCTTAGCGTTTAATACTTACGAAAATAGACCGCGTCAATTAAATGGTGCGCGACCTTATGTAAAATCAAATCCGCACGATTCCGGGTCGGTAAGATATAATCATTCAAGTTTTTCAGGTCAACGTCTTCCCAAACGCCCTCGGCCATCGCAATCGCGTCGGCCGGATCACCAATCGCCCACGGATAAAAATAGTTCTGCGGGTCGTCTTTAGCAATCTTCATCAGCGCCTTGAACCGGTCTAAGTACCAGCTCTCAATTAAATCCGCATCCGCATCAACGTACACCGAATAGTCGGTAAAGTCACTAATGTAGATGTGCTGGTTCGACGGCAATTGTAAGACGTTAATGCCTTCAATAATCAAAATATCTGGGTGCGTGATGACGTTGTAGCGATTCGGAACGATGTCGTACGTCTGATGCGAATACACGGGTGACTTGGCGAGCGGCTTCCCGCTTTTAACGTCGTTTAGAAATTCGATCAACCGCGGCATGTTGTAGCTTTCTGGAAAGCCCTTGCGTTCCATCAGCTGCATTTTTTTCAACTCGGCGTTCGGGTACAAAAAACCGTCCGTCGTGATCAACTGCGTCCGCCGGTCCGGGTATAAGTATTTAAAGAGGATCTCCAACAGCCGCGCCGTGGTCGTCTTGCCGACCGCCACCGACCCCGAGACACCGATGATAAACGGCGATTGCTTGTTTTGCCGGCGCAAAAAAGATGATTCGGTTTCGCGCCAGGAGAGGTAATGCTCAAACTTCGCTTGTAACAGGCGGGCCAGCGGCATGTAGATCGCCTGCACGTCATCGAGGCTGATCCGGTCGTTAAACGCCTTGATTTCGCGCAGGTTCGCCGCGGTCAGGGGCACGTGCCCGTTTTGGTAAAATTGCTTCCACTGATCGCGTGAGAAGCGGTAATAATTCAACTGTTCTTCCATAATATGACTGCCACCATTACTAAATTAATGGCTAGATTATACCATGAAATTATCGTCAATCCGGCTGAAAATGGGAAAAAGTTGGTTAAATTTGAAAACGGTGTCAATCCCCATCCGAAAAAAGCGCCCCTAACCGCGGGCCGCCCAAAAGTGGTTCTGTACCAATTGGTGTTGAGATTGCCGCCAGCAGCGGGTGTCACCGGTTGGCGAAAACCCTGTGGGCATCTTTGTTAGCAAATCAACACTGCATACCATCGAACCCCAAATGCACTACGCGTCCGCATAGCGCACCGAAATAAACACACTACTTAAAATTAAAGCCGAACCAAGCGCAAACCCGAGTGTCAGCGCCTCACCCAGTAACCACCAGCCGAGCAACGTACCAACAATCGGTTGCAACAAATAAAACAAACCGGACGCACTCGTATCAATCAACGTTAGTCCCTTATTCCACATCACGAAGGCTAACGCCGTCGAAATCGCGCCCACGTAGAGCAAGCAGAACCAAATCTTGGGCGCCGCAAAATTAATCCGGGCCAGACTCGGAAAACTCCCCAGCATAAACGGCGTCAAACAAACCAGCGCAATCACCGTCGCGATGATCGTAATTTGAAGCGCGCTGTAATCCGGTACCTTTTTAATCAGCACCGACATCAACGACCAACTCAGCGCCGCTAAAATCAGGAGTCCCACGCCCATCAAAACGTGCCGGCCACTCAGATGCACGCCAACGATCATCACAACGCCCAGGGTCGCCATGATCAGCGCACAGATTTTGACCCGGTTGAGCTTTTCTTTAAACAGCAACCAGGCAAAGAGCACCATGAAAGTTGGGGTCGAGGCGGTCACGACCGCCCCGGTTTGGGCACTCGACAACCAGGTCCCGGTCTCCTGCATCACGATTGACACGGTGTAACCCGTCAGTCCAATCAGCGCAAACCACTTCGCGTCGCGCCAGCGAAAATGCCAGCGTTCCCGCTTGACTAGTGAAAAGCCAATCAGAAAGATCAACGCCACGAAGTAACGTAACCAGACGAGCTGCAACGGGTGAATCACCCCGACGACCTCCTTAACGGCCACGAAGGTCCCACCCCAGATGGCCGCCGCCACGCTTAGTAACACGGATCCAAACAACTTTTGCGAATTCATATTCTCCGACTCTTTTATCCCGAATTTTTAGCACCAATCTCTTTTCCGTCTGGTATTATAGCACGATAATTTTGAAATAATTAAACGCTAATCAATCTTTTTGAAAAAAAGCCGCTTTTTAATCCGGGTCGCCCTTCAACAAAGTCGCCGCAACGCACCCAGCACGGCGTTCCCGTGGCGACGATTAGTTTGGCTTATCCTTGGTTAATTAGGTTCGTGAATCACCTTAATCTTCGAGTGGCGCCGCCCGCACCAATTCGTGGGCGTACGCCGCGTTCAGTACCCGCTGGTCGGCCATGGCCGGGCCGACTAGCATCAAGCCCACCGGCCGCGTGCCAGCGGGAACCGCACACGGAATTGAAATTGCCGGTAAGCCCAACACGTTCCAAATGCCCGTGTTAACGTCCATCCCCATCGCCGCCGTTACCTGCGTCGTTAACGGCGCGTCCGGTTGCGGTAAGCGCGGCGCTCGAAACGGCACCGTCGGTAATGCCAGTAAGTCGCAAGCTTCAAAGGCCGTCGCGACCTTCGCCCGCAACGTCGCAATCAAATTCTGGGCGCGGTTATAGTAATTCATCGTGGGGTCCGTGCTCGTTAACCAGCCACTGTACACGATGGCCTGCACGATTGGCGCCAGTTCGGCGTACTGGTCCGGCTGAATGCGTTGGCGGAGCGCGTCCGTCACATCGTTGGGATAGCTGCCGGCCTGGCCGGCGGGCGCCCCGCCATTCAAAACTAACTGCCGGTAGGTACTGACCGTATTTAACACGTCGGCCAACGTCCGCCCCAGCCGCATTGCGGGCAACGTGATCCGCTTAACCGCGGCGCCCGCGCGTTTTAACTGGCCGATTTCGGCTAACACGGCCTGGTCCACGGCGGGTTCCGAGACCCCGAGCTGGAAACCTTCAGCGACGATCCCGATGGTGAGTTCAGACAAGTCGGGGTTGAGGTGGCGGTTGAAGGCCGTTTTCTCCGGGTTAGTCGGAGTTTGCCTAGGATCCTGACCATCGCGCCCCGCAATCACGTCCAGCGTCTTAGTCAACGTCGCGACATCGCGCGCCAACGGCCCCACCCCGTCCAACAGCGGGTCGACCGACACGATGCCGGTATACGGCACCAACCCGCGCGACGGCAAGTAGCCGTACACGCCACACCAGGCCGCCGGAATTCGAATCGAACCCGTCTGATCACAGCCGAGCGCCACGTCGACCTGGCCATCCGCAACCAACGCCGCCGCCCCACTCGAAGAACCGCCCGCCGAATACCCCGGCGCACTGGGATTGGCGACCGCCCCGGTATCCGCGGTAAAACTACTCCCCGCACAAAACAGGTTTTCGCTGACCGCCTTACCGGTCAGACAGGCCCCGGCTGCCAATAACCGTTGGACCACCGTCGCGTCCTCCGCCGGTCGAAACCCGGCCATCAAGTGGGTCCCCAGCTGCATCGGTAACCCCGCCACCGCCACGTTATCCTTTACGGTAAAGCGCCAATTGGCCAGCGGACCGTGGGCCGTTTTTTGAATCGCCGCTTTAACCAACCAGGCGTTCAAGCGGTCGTCCTGAAACGGCCGCTTTTGAAAGGCCCGCTCGGGGACCTGCAGCGGCTCCCGTTCGTCAGTATACGCGGCCAACTTGCGAAACGACGGCAAGAACCGCTGCTCAATCAGGTGCCAGTAGGTCGTGGCCGTCGCCCGCGATAGCCCGAGCTGCGCGGCAAACTGGTAAAATCGGTGTTCGTCACTAACCTTCATTTTGTTGCTTCCTTTCTAATGAGAACGTTGGGGCGCCGCAACACGGCCGTCAGCCCGGCTAGCCCCAAAATAATCGCTGAGATCAATAAGTTCTTGGGCGCCTGTTGCGATAAGGCGTACAGCGAGGCCGCAATCGTGATGATTGGCGCAATCACGCCGAGGCGACTGCGATACGGTAGCCGCGTTCGCCGCAGCCGCGCGACGAGGTCACAACTGCCGATTGACGCGTACAGGACCACGATCAGTACCGCGGTAAAGGCCACTAAGTCGCCCAGGTTGGAAATGCCATTAAGCGCTACCCCCAAGCCGCCAACTAGGATGGTTGCCTTCCACGGTGTTTGGTAACGTGGATGTAAACTTTGAAGCCAGCGGTTCAAGGCGCCAAACCACATGTGATCGCGACCGCTGGTGTACAGGACCCGTGAAAATTGTAGCAACACCGCAATCGTGCAGGCAAACATCGCCACCGCAATTCCTAAGCTTAGAAGAACGTGGCCCGGACCACCAAGTACACTTTGGGCAACATAGTTAACCGGGTTACCGGCGCGTAAAAACGCGGTCAGCGAGGGCGCCGCTAACATAATCAACGCCAACGGAATCAACTGGGCAATGATGCCAATGACCGCCGCAGTAATCACGGAACGCCCGACCCGTTGCTGGTTGCCCTTCAATTCTTCAGAAAAGTTCAGCGCCGAATCAAAACCATTAAACGACAGTAACATGACCGCCATGGCGGCAAACATCGTCGTCACCGTGACGGGCCGCACGTTGCCACTCACAAAGACGCGCCCACTAAAGAGAGTGCTAACGGGTTGTTGGAGGTGCAACAGGCACCCAACCGTAATGCCCGTGACGACCAGTAATTCCAACACTAGCAACCCGGTCGTAAATTTCCCGGTCGCCGAAATGTTCATAATCGCGATCCCCGTAGCCAGTAACATGATTACCACCGCCACCAGGTGCACGTTGAGTTGGGGAAAGACGGCCACTAAGTAGGTCGCCGCCCCCATCGACGTAATCGCGGGAATGAAAATTCCTTCCGCAAGGTACGCAATTAAAGCCACAAACCCCACCCGGGCGCCAAACACCCGGCTAATCACCGAATAGATTCCGCCCGACTGCGGAAAAGCGGAGCCAATTTCCGCCATCGTGACCGCAACGCAAAGGGCCGTCACCGCAGCCAATAGGGCGACCGTAAAACTACCGGTCCCGGCCAGCGCTAACACGACTGGAATGTTGGCGAACACGCCGGTCGTGGGCGAAATGTCCGACGTTGCTAACGAAATGGCTTCCACCAAATTTAACGACCGGTTTAACTTTCTCGGGAGCGGTTGAACCGCCCGTTGATTTGCTAAAACTTTCATTCTAATCGGCTTCCTTTCGTACCTGTCTGAATCCTGAATGACCAATTGCACTCCTCCGTGCTAACCACGTAACGCCCGCACCTCCACCGGCACCGCTAGCCAATCCATAGCCACCTGCGCCAACCGTTCCGGCTGACCAGTCGTATAATACTGATCATGACGCGCACCCGGCTGACGAGCCAACCTAGTGGCCCCTTCCAGGGTCATTGCGACCTGCGCCGCTAACGTGATGGCCGGGTCCACTAACTGGACCGCGGGGCCCAGAGCCGCCTGAATCGTCGCCCGCATTAGCGGAAAGTGCGTACAGCCCAAAACCACGGTATCCATGCCCGGCGTTTTTAAGCCCGCTAACTGCCGGTCAACCTGAACGACTTGGGCCCGCGTTAGTGGTAAATTTTCTACCATTGAAACGAACGACTGACAAGCTAATTGAACGACCCGGTTACGCGGCGACTCCCGGTGTAACGCCCGCACGTAGGCCCGCTCCTGAATCGTCCGCTCGGTGCCAATCACCCCAATCGTGTGCGTTTGTGACGTCTGGTTAGCCGCCTGACTGCCAGCCTCAATAATGCCAAAGACCGGAATCGGCAACGCCGCGGTCAATTCCGCCAGCATCAAAGCCGTGATCGTATTGCAGCCAATCACCAGCGCCTGTACGTCGCAAGCCAGGGCCTGCCGCACCAACCGCCACGTCAAGGTGCGCACCACGGCTTTAGATTTGGTTCCGTACGGGACGTGGGCCTGGTCGCAAACGTACACGAACTGCCGGGCCGGCAACCGCCGTTGCAGGGCGCGGAGCACGGACAGCCCGCCCACGCCCGAATCAATCACACCAATCGGTTGTTGTGTCATTCACATCAACTCCTAATCAAATTTTAATAATTAGTATAGCACGTGCCTCCTTGTCCACTAGTCCCACCCCCGAATCCTTATGAAAATAAAGTCCATCAGGCGCAACCCCACCATAATCTGGTGTTGTGGGCTAATAATTCGTTACAATGCAAAGCGATGCTTACCGTCCGAACAAACGCTGAGAACGCAAAAGCGGCCCGTCCCCAGCGTTTTGCTGAAGACGAGCCGCCTGTTATTGAATGCGACTTAATTTAGGTCCGTTGATGAGTGGGCCAACCGGGCCCGGGCTGCCGCGACGATGCGCGGATCCAACCCTAAGCGGGCCGCTAACCACATCGCTTCACTTTCCCCAACCTGGTTCAGTAGTAAGCGATACGTTGGCCGAAGCGTTTGGCGGTCAAACGCCATCGCGGCCGTGATAAAGGCCGGGGTGGCAACCGCGTAGCGTTTTATTTCGCTATAATGGGTCGTTACAATTAGTTTGGCTTGCCGGGCCAACAAATCGGCGATGATTGCGATCCCAAGGGCCGCGCCTTCGTCCGGATCGGTCCCACTCCCAATCTCATCCAATAAGACGAGGGCGTTAGGACGCAGGTTGGCGGTAATGTCGACGAGCGTCGTCATTTCACCCGAAAAGGTACTCAGTTGCGCGGTCAAGTCCTGCTGGTCACCGATGTCGAGCCATAGCTGATCAAAGACGGCTAAGTTGGTCCCGGGTTGCGCCGGAACTTCCAACCCCATTTTGATCATCAGTGAAAACAGGGCGATCGTTTTTAATACCACCGTTTTACCACCCGAGTTGGCCCCCGTAATCATCAGGCTCTGTCCCGCGGGCAAGGTGACGTTTAGTGGCACCGCCGTCGTGCCAAGAAGCGGATGCCGGCCACCAACGATCTTAACCAACTGGTCCGCGTTTAACTGGGGGCGAATCGCTCCCAGCGTTAACCCGTACTGACCACGGGCAAAAATTTGGTCCAGCCGACTAAAACTAGCCATTTGCGTCGCTAGTTCCGCCCAGTGCGCGTCTAGGTCACCCGTTAGCGTCGCGACGATTTGGTACACTTCCGCGTCCTCCTGCTCTAGGAGCGTCGCGAGCACCCGGCCGCTCTGCGTAACACTACCGGGCTCAAAGTAAACCGTCGCACCAGTCGCTGACTGGCCCAAAACGGTGCCCTTGAACTGGTGCTTATAGCTGGCCTTCAACTGCACCCCGTAGTGCTGATCACGCCGAATCACTTGGCGACTTTGTAACTGTCCCGGATGCTTCTGAATAAAGCGGGCGACCTCGGACTGCACCTTAGCCCGTTGTTGCCGCAACTGCTGCCGAATAGCCGCCAGTTCCGGCGTGGCCGCATCGCGAATACCGTGTTCGTCCACTGACTGCGCCAAGCGTTGCCGTAAACCGCGCAACGGCGTCACCGCCGCGACCAATTCAGCCAAGTGGGGGGCTTGCGTTGCCCGCGCCGCTAACACCCGCTTCAAGCGTTCCCAGCTCGTTAGCAGGGTCAACACCACCTGTAATTGGGCGGGGGTTAGTAAGCGCCCCTGCGTTAACTTCGTTTTAACTACGGTCAGTTCGTCCAGGTTGAAAAAAGTAAGCCGGACGTCTTCCGCCAACAGCGCGTGCGCCTCGTGCGTTAATGCTAACTCAGCGCTCACGGCCGCTAAATCCGGTAAAACCGGCGTCGCTTGAATCGCCGCTGCCGCTACTTGACTGTGCGTATAACTCGCAACCGTCGCCAACAATTGATCTAATTGTAACGTTTCTTGAATCTTTACTTGCATGTGTTCTCCTTAAGGCAAGGCAACACACTTAGATTGCCTGCCAAATCATGCGCAAACTGCGCAAGTGCCATTACCAGACAATTTTGCCACACTCATCAACTTCACCCTTTCCGTTTAAAATAATGGTCATAGCTTATCATCTTGATTACCTTTTGGCAACCTTTGCAAAAAAACACCCCCGAAACGCAAGCCTAAAGCCGGTCTCGGGGGCATTGGAAATGAGGTGATCCCTAATTAATAACTAACGATTCGGCGACTTGTCCAGCCTGCTTGAAGAGGTCTTCAATAATGAGCTTAGCTGGGCGAATGGTCGTCAACATGCCGGCAATTTCTCCGGCCATCGGCGTCCCATTAGCCATGTCGCCCTGGTCAACCGCCTTGGCAAACGAGCCGTCCGCCAACGCGTGCAACTGGTCAGCCGAAGCATTTTCTTGTTCCAAGGATAGGTACTGTTCGAGCATCGGGTTCTTCAGCGCCCGGACCGGATCGCGCTGACTACGGCCCGTCACGATCGTATCGGTGTCACTAGCGGCGAGGACCCGTTGCTTATAGGCCTCGGCAACCGGGCATTCACTGGCCGTCAGGAAGATGGTCCCACACTGGACGCCACTCGCACCCAGCGCGAACATGGCGGCAATCGAGCGGCCGTCACCGACGCCCCCGGCACCCACGACCGGAATGTCCACGGCGTCCACGACTTGTGGTAACAAGGCCATCGTCGACGTTTGGCCAATGTGACCACCGGACTCCTGGCCTTCAGCCACAACGGCGTCGGCTCCGGCCGCTACCATTTTATGGGCGTGGTGCACGGACGCGATGACGGGAATGACTTTAACCCCGGCAGCGTGCAGTGGTCCGATGTAGGACGCCGGGTTCCCAGCCCCGGTCGTAACGACCGGAACGTGTTCGTCAATGATGACTTGCGCCAGGTCCGGACAATTCTTCATTTGGAGCATTAAGTTGACCCCAAATGGTTTGTCGGTTATTTCACGAGTTGCTTTGATTTCAGCCCGCAGTTCGTCAGTCGAAAGTCCCGCCGAAGCCAGGATTCCCAAGCCGCCCGCTTCCGATACGGCGCCAACGAGTTCGTGTTTAGCGATCCGCATCATTGCGCCAGAAAAGATTGGGTACTGAATTCCTAATAATTCCGTAATTGTCATGTTGCCATCATCCTCCTCAGTCGTTGGTACTGGCAGTTCACTGCCGGGTGATTCTCCGTCTCCACTTATTGTTAAGATTATCACAATATCGGGATAATTACCATTGACATTTGGCTGGGGATGTCGCAAATTAGCCCTTCTTTACTCGTTGCGGGATGACCGGCGGGTCGTTAACCAGTGCCAGCTGGTTGTAATCGCTAACAAAATCAGTCCCCATAAAGAAAGGTGGTTAGAACCGCGCGCGTCAGTTTGTGGCAACCGTTGCGAACGAGATGCCGCCGATGCAGCTGATTTCTGGGCGGCCTGGCTAGGCTTAACCGCCGGACTGGCCCAATGAATTTCGACGACCCGCTTGGCAGGTTCCTCAGCTTTTACGGGGCTGGTGGTCCGCTGAACGGTCGCTTTGGAATCAGCTTCAACGGTCGGGACTGGTTGGATGTCCTGCACTGAATCCAATTCTGGCTCTGGCTCTGGCTCTGGCTCTGGCTCTGGCTCTGGCTCTGGCTCTGGCTCTGGCTCTGGCTCTGGCTCTGGCTCTGG
>NZ_BJEA01000026.1 GCF_005405425.1 Lactiplantibacillus modestisalitolerans
TGGCTCTGGCTCTGGCTCTGGCTCTGGCTCTGGCTCTGGCTCTGGCTCTGGCGTCGGTATCACTACGCTCACCGCCGCCAGCGCCGTATGCAATTGACCATACTGATCCGTAAAGGCATACGTCACCTGATAGTCCCCAGCCGTCGCCGTATCAACCACACCCGTAACCTGCACGGCTGCTGGTGCCACTACGGTCCCATCAACGTCGGTAACCAGCTTCAAATTCTGCCGCGGCTCCCAAGTCGCGCCAAACGCTAACTGCACCTGGGTTGCGTTTAACGTTATTTTTGCTAAGTTGGCTTCTACGTTAACGGTCGTCGTTGCCGTGTGCAAATGGTTGATAGCATCGCGATACTCGTACGTCAGCAAGTAGCGTCCCACCGTTTGCAAATCTAGCGCGCCGCGCACCTTCACGGCACTCGTCGGTACCGCTTCGCCGGTCACGCCCCGCACCACACTAACGTTGGTCAGCGGGTTCCAAGTCGCCCCCGTCCGCAAATCAACCGTTGCAGCGCTCACTTGCAACACCGCCTGACTCGCCACAGTTACTTTCGTTTGCGCCTGATGACTATTGCCGCGACGATCCGTGAACTGGTACGTGACGAGGTACGTTCCGGGCATCGCCGTGTCCAGATTCGTTTCAATCGTTGGTCCGACCGCGGTTCCATCTACATCCTGAGCTACCTCAATGTTATCGGCTGGGGCCCATGACGTGCCGGCTTTGATTGTTACCTGGTTTTGCTTCAACTTTAAGGCCGCCTGATCAGCCATTAACGTCAATTCAGCCTTAGCAACCCACGTCTGTCCTAATTGGTCTGTCAACGTATAAATAACCGAATATTTACCAGCAGTATTCCAATCGACTTCCTGCGTATCAACCTTAACGGCTTCCATGACTGACTGACCATCCACATCGACCGCCTGCTCAACGTTCAATAAGGGATTCCAGCTTTCATCAAGGTAGCGTTGAATTTGCGTTTGCTTCAAGCTTAAGGCGACTTGGCTTTCAACGGTGACACGAGCCTGGTCCTGATGAACGCGGCCACGACGATCCGTAAATTGATAGTTTACTTGATACGTTCCGGGAACCTTGGTATCCAGGTCCGTTTCAACAATCGGTTTGACCACCGTTCCATCGGAATTTCGGGCGACCGCGACGTTATCGGCTGGAACCCACGACGTACCAGCTTTAACGGTAATCTTATTTTCCTTCAACGTTAGCGCCGCTTGATCAGCCATCAACGTCAATTCAGTTTCACCGGTCCACGTCGTACCGGCATAATCAGTCAACGTGTAGGCCACTAAATAAGTGCCCGGTGTTTGCCAATCGACCGTTTGGGTGTCGGCCTGAACGTGGTCCAAGGCCACGCTCCCGTCCACGTCTAACGCCACTTCAACGTTCATCAGTGGGTCCCACGTTTCATCAAGGTACCGCTGAATTTGGGACTGCTTTAATCTGAATGCGGCTTGACTCTCGACAACCACACTCGTTTGTGCCTGATGACTCTTACCGCGAAGATCCGTGAGCTGGTACGTGACGAGGTACGTTCCGGGCATCATCGTGTCCAGATTCGTTTCAATCGTTGGTCCGACCGCGGTTCCATCTACATCACGAGCTACCTCAACGTTAGCGACTGGGATCCACGGCGTGCCGGCTTTGATTATGACCTGGTTTTGCTTCAACTTTAAGGCCGCCTGATCAGCCATTAACGTCAATTCAGTTTGACCAGTCCAAGTTACACCGGCATAGTCAGTCAACTTGTAGGAAACTAAATAAGTGCCTGGTGTTTGCCAATCAATGGTTTGCGCATCAACTTGAACTAGTTCTAAGGCCGCGCTCCCGTCCACGTCTAGCGCCACTTCAACGTTCGTCAGTGGGTCCCACGTTTCATCAAGGTACCGCTGAACTTGGGACTGCTTTAATTTGAATGCAGCTTGACTTTCTACACGCACGCTTGTTTTTGCTTGGTGCGCGTTTCCACGACGATCCGTAAACTGGTAGGTAATTCCATAAGTACCGGGCATCGTCGTGTCCAGATCAGTTTTAATTATCGGCGTTACTGGCGTGCCATCTACATCTTGAGCTACCACCACGTTAGCCGCCGGGGTCCACGACGCGCCGGCTTTAATAGTGATACTACTTTCCTTCAACGTTAAGGCCGACTGGTCAGCCATCAACGTCAATTCAGTTTCACCGGTCCACGTCGTACCGGCATAGTCAGTCAACGTGTAGACCACTAAATAAGTGCCTGGTGTTTGCCAATCGACCGTTTGGGTATCAGCCTGAACGTGGTCCAAGGCCACGCTCCCATCCACGTCTAGCGCCACTTCAACGTTTTTCAGTGGGTCCCACGCTTCATCAAGGTACCGCTGAATCTGGGACTGCTTTAATCTGAATGCGGCTTGACTCTCGACAACCACGCTTGTTTGCGCCTGATGACTCTTACCGCGAAGATCCGTGAACTGGTACGTGACGAGGTACGTTCCGGGCATTGCCGTGTCCAGATTCGTTTCAATTACCGGAACAAGCTCCTGACCATTTGAATCCTGAGCCACCGCCACGTTAGCCGCTGGGTCCCACGAAGTACCAGCCTTAATAGTGACGTCGTTTTGCTTCAACTGTAAAGCCGCCTGGTCGGCCAACAGCGCTAACTCAGCTTCGGCCTGCACCAGATTACCCGCTTGATCAGTAAACGTATACGTCACCAGGTAATCCCCCGCCGCGGTCCAATCAACCGCCTGCGTATCAATCTTAATCAAATTCAATGCCGCTTGACCATCAGAATTGACCGCCACGTCAACGTTCTTCACTGGGTCCCACGCTTCATCAAGGTACCGCTGAACTTGGGACTGTTTCAGCGTCAACTTAGCCTGATTTTGTTTAACCATCACCGTAGTTACTAACTTTTGTTGGTGTTGCAACGCATCCGTAAACGAGTACGTCACCTGATAGCGTCCCGGTTGACTCGTATCAAGTTCAGTCAAGGCCGCTGACCGTTGGCGCATCCGCGTCAGCACCAACTTCGTCACGGTCACCTGAACATCTTGCGTCCGGTCCGTACCGTCAACGTCGGTCGCCCGCGCCAAATTAGCCCGCGGATGCCATTCCGTTCCCGTCCATAGCTCAACCGCACTAGCGACCGCCTCAATGCTAGCCAGATTTTCTTTAACCGTTAGGGTCAACGGTGCGGATTGCACCCGCCCCTGCCGATCAGTAAAGCAATAAACAAGCTGATATTCGCCCGGTTGCGTCAAATCGTAAATGCCTTCAACGTGAATTTGATCCCAATTCACGGCGTTCCCGTTGACGTCGGTAGCTGCCGCCAGATTCGATGCTGGCGTCCATTCAGCTCCCGCATACTTTTGAATAACACTATCCGTTAACCGCAAGCCCGCTTGATTGGCATGGACGGTTAGCGTGGTTGCGTCTCGGTGAATTTCACCATGCCGATCCTCAAATTGATAACTAATTTGATAGGTCCCCGGCTGCGTCAAATCCGCCGGAACCCCCTGAACCGTCAGCTGATCAAATGGAAGCGTACTTCCGTCAACGTCTTGCGCGGTTAACAGATTGGTTTCGGAGGACCAAGCGTCCCCACTCCAAATTTCTGCCGCCGCGTTCACTTCCAAACTAGCTAAGTTGGCTAAAACGTTAACTGGGAGCGTTTTTTGATGGAATTGCCCCCGTTGATCCGTAAACTGGTACGTCACAAAAAACGCACCCGTGGTCGTCGTGGTAACCGGGTCTTCCACTGTAATTTCGTTAAACGGAACCGTGCGGCCATCGGCATCTTGGGCCAACAGGAAGTAATCCTGGGCCTGCCAATCAGCACCGACCCGTAATTCAACTGGTTCGGTAGTCGTTAATTGCAGTTGCGCCTGGTCAGCTAAAACGTGTACCTGTAAACTAGCACGATGCAGCTCACCATGGGCGTCTTTGAAGCTGTACGTGACCGTGATGGGGTCATCGCTGGCAACGTTCGGATTGACCGTGCCCTCAACCGCCCACGCAATTGGCTGACCATCAACGTCGGTAGCCGTTTCAACGTAGGTTGCGGGTTGCCAGTCTTCGCCGACCCAGATAATGACATCGGTTTGGGTTAACGCCAAGTTAGCTAAATTTTCTGCCACGGCTACCGTGACCAGCTGGTCGTGGGCTTGACCTTGCCGGTCGACGTAGCGATAACGTAACTGATACTCGCCCGCCACGTTCGGGTGAAATTCGCCATTAACCGCTTCAATCGTTACTTCCTCGAAATCAACGGCTGCGCCTTCAACACTGGTAGCGCTTTCAATATTAGTCCGCGGACTCCAGTCAGCACCGGCCCGAAACGCAACCGCCGTTTCCTTGACCGTTAAACCAGCTTCACTAACCTTCACCGTTAATTGAACGGCTTGTTCAATCAGCTGTCCCCGTAAATCAGTAAACGCATAGGTAATAACTTGTTCACCGGGTGCGGTTAGGTCCACTTTACTAATCGTCAGTTGGTCAACAGAAACCGGTGTGCCGTCCGCATCCGTTACCCGGAGTACGTTTGCGCTTGCGTCTACGGGATCCTTGACGTAGCTGATTAAATGGTCCGCTTTAAGTTCAATCGTCGACTGACTCTCAACAACTTGTACCGCCACCGTTTGAACGTGCGTTTCGCCAAATAAATCCGTGAAACTATAATTAATTTTATAGCTGCCGGCCTTGCTTGAATCAACCATGTTCTGAACGGTTACCGCCGCCAGCGTCAGCGGTGTTTGATCCGAATCAACGGCTGCCACAAACCACGCCGCGGGGTCCACTTCATCGCCGACGTAGTAGTGAACGACGTCCGGTTCAACGGTTAGGCTTGCGTAGTTTGTTCCGGCTTTGACCGTCAAAGGCATGTCAACCGTATGGACCCCCTGAGCGTCTTTAAACCAGTAGTGTACGGTATAAGCGCCGGGACGGTTTAACTTATCAACGGCATCCTGATTAGCATCGAGTATCAGATACTCAACTGCCCCCAACGCAGAATGACCATCCGCATCGACCGCCTGATCAAGGTTACTTAGTGGTTGCCACTGGTCATCGGTGGTCAGCTCAAATTGGGCTGCCTTCAACGTTAGGCCGTTAACAATCACGGCTTGGTTGGCAGTCACCAGGTTGCCCACCTGATCAGTAAAGGTATAGGTAATGGTGTAAACACCCGGCGTATCAGTTTGGACGTTCCCCGTCACTTCAAGTTGAGCTAAATCCAGCTCCGTACCATCTGCATTTGTCGCCTGAACGTTGGTCTTCGGTATCCAAGTACCGTTTAGTTGCACGACTTGGGTGGGCGCGGTAATGCTAGCTTGGTTTTCAGCCACCGTTAAGGTCGTGTTAGTGAGAGCCTGCATCAGACCATCCGTACCAACATAGCGGTAAGTCACCGTATAAGTACCCGCCTTAGTTAAATCTAAATCTTCATAAGCCACGGTTGCGCCCGTCGCATTATCAACAATCGTTACGCTTAGGTCTGCCAAGGAATGCGCTTGATTTTCATTGTCCAAAGCCGCCTTGAAGTTTTGAGCGGGCGTCCAACTCGTATCGTGACCCACAATCACTTGGGTATCTTGACCAGTAATTTCACCGGACCAGGTCCAAGTATCGGTGGTGGCGAGGGCGGCGTTTTCATCGCTGTAGCGGTACATTAAATCTGCTGCTGAAAGTTTTTCACCCGTCCGCGTGTTTACCCAAGTCTCTGTGGGTCCTTCGGCATCGTTAAGACCAGCCGTAAAGAATAAGCGTATTTTTTCAATATTATATCCTACCCCTTCCGCAAATTCTTCTAAAGTCATACTTTCGTATTGCGGATTAGCCTCTAGACCACCATCCAAAAAATCATCCATACTGTTTAAACGACCTATTGCCAGTCTAGTATTCTTATGGAGGCTAATTAATTTTAAATTTGTTAATGGCAGTCCTGGTGTATCTACAGGGATAATCGTACCAATCATGTTAAAAGCTAAAAATGGCTCCTCCGGTACACTACGCTGTAATTGACTATTTCTTAAATCAAAGGAAGATAAATCCAAGCTTTCTAATGCGGGATTTAGTGTAAACATTCGAGTTGCATTTATAACTTGCTCCACATTCAACATTGATAAATTAAGTATTTCGGTTAATTTATAATTCTGAAAAAAGATCTGACTCATATTGGTTACACGGCCTGTATCCAAACAAGCAACGTCAATCATTGCTAGATTTTCATTGTCTGCTAGAAAATCCGCCATATTTTGAACATTGTGCGTATCGAAATTCTTTGGATTCCATTTAATTAGGGAAGAAATATGCGAAAACATGCCGGACATATCAACAACGTTACTCGTATTTAAATATTGCAACCAATCCTGATTAAAATAGCCAATATGCGAAAACATTTCTGACATGTTTATTACATTTTCAGTATTAAACCCAGATAGGTCTAACTCAACACCAGTGTTTAACCGTAATGAGCTAAACATTTCTGACATGTTTGTCACTTTACTAGTATCAAATCTATTCAAACCAACTATTTTTTGGCCATCAAAATAATCAAACATTCCATGAAACATACCTGACATATCACGTACTTGACTGGTATCAAGAGAGGAAACATCCAATTCTTCTAATACACTACAAAATTCAAACATATATGACATATCCGTTACACGGCTCGTATCCCAATTTAAAAGATTTAATTTCAAGACCCGATAAACACGACTAAACATGTGTGACATATTAGTTACTCTACTCGTATCAAAATGCGCAACATTTAATTCATTAATTGACTCACAATTAGCAAACATGTATGACATATCCATTGCATAATTTGTACTTAAATTTTCTAAATTTATGCTTGTAATACTATCATTTCCACTAAACATGTTTGACATATTTACAATTTTATTAATCGTTAAATCTGGAAGAATTACACCCATTAATCCCCGCATTTCAGAAAACATATACGATGTGTCCGTAACATTTTTCATATCAAAGCTCATAATACTTAAAGGGATATCATCATAGTAACTAGCTTTATAAAACATACCGGACATATTTCGAGTTAGTTCTGTATGGACCAAATTAAAATTATCTTTTGTGAATGATCTAATGCCTGTGCCTGCAAAAAGATAACTAGCATCCTCATCTAAATAAACATCACCCTCAAAAGCAAGTGGTGGGACACTATGTGTTCCTTGTTCTTCCAAACGTTTTTGCCACACTAGATTTCCCCAGTCGATAACCTTTCCCTCGTTATCAACCACAACATTAGTGTTAGTCAGCTGTCCTGCACCAATGTGTAATATATTTCTACTGTCAATCCACCACTCACAAGTTCCCATCATCCCGCGCAAACTCTCATCAGCGTCATCAAAGCCCTGATAATGGACCGCTGGCGATACCGGTTCTTCAGTTGCCGATACAGGCTCTTCAGCCGCCATCATTGCTTTCTGTGGAGTAACGGTCGCACTAGTACTTTCCAAATTTACTACTGCCGCATCGGCTTGGCTCTCCTCAGACTGCTCATTCAAATCAGTACCCACGTCCACTTCCGTTTCTACTTTTCCGGCGGCGCTCGGTACTGATGTTTCAGATTCTGAGCCTTGTTGACCAGTATTAGCCAGCTTTAGGTTGGGTTCTTCAACAACCGAAGCCGCTGATTTTGATTCACTTGCTGCTGATGATTCAGCTATGTTAGCGCCGGACTGGGCCTCTAATTTCTCCTTATCCGTTAAATCATCTAACGTCGACGCTTCATGGCCCGTATCCGATTGAGCCGCAACTTCCAAGCCAGCAGGTGCCGCCCCACTCGCCTGCATTTGATACGTCTCATCGGTTGTTAACCCCTGATTTTGAATTGTCGCTTTCGTTGCCTGCTGGTCATCCCCACTGACCGGCATCTGGTCCGCTTTGGCGACCTGACCACTAACCTGCCACATTAACAACGTTGCACCCGTTACTAACCAAAAACGGTGATTATTGGTTATCGTGCGCACCCCTTCAACTTGCTTGCGTTTCACAAGTAGCACCTCCAAAGTGTTCGTCAAATTAATCAATAATTGGTTTAAATATATGTACCTAAATTATAAGTAACTTAACTAATTTCAGAAAGCGCTTGCACTTGCTTGTTTTCAAAAAAAGACCCAACGCGCTAATCCGCATTGAGTCCTCATTTTAAAAGCTTTTATTCAATTTCCGTCCGCTCATACCGTTCCGCACTCACGTGGTCCAACAGTGGAGAAAGGCCCCCAACCGCAACCAGCGTCAATTCGTGCATCGCCCGTGAACAGATCGTATATAATAGCTGCCGTTCATCTTCGCGGTGGTAATTGGTAGTATTCGCGTTCCACACAATGACCGCGTCGAATTCCAATCCCTTCGCTAAGAAGGATGGCACGACGATTACCCCGGGCGCCAAGCGCTGGTTTTCAGTCCGAATCAACGTCACCTTTTCACCGCGAGCCTGCAAGGCGTCCGTCAACCGCTCGCACTCCGCCAGCGTCTTGCCAATAATGGCAGTTGTATCGCGGTCCGACTTATTCGCCGCCAACTGCGCCACGACCTGGTCAACGCCCTGCTCAAAGGTGGTCGTCACAACCGCGTTCGGCAAATCGCCCTGCCGGTCAAAGGCGGTCACGGCCTCACCGTTTACCAGAATCTCCTTGGTAAAGTCGGTAATCTGTTGCGTTGACCGGTAGGACTTGGTCAACTGCACGACCCGGGTCTTGTCCGGATCAAACAGCGTTGCCAATTCCTGAATCAGCGTATGACTATTTTCCTTCGTGAAAATCGCCTGGTTCAAGTCCCCCAGCATCGTAAAGCGGGCCTTCGGGAAACTGAACTTCAAGAACGCCAACTGAAAGGCGTTGTAATCCTGAATTTCATCCAAGAAAACGAAGCGAATATCCTGCTGGCCCTTCTTACCGGTCATTAAATCGTGCAAGTACATGTAAGTCGAGACCGTCGTCAGTGAGATTCGGCGTTCCTTGATACTGTCAAGCTTGGCTTCTACGGCCGCATCCCATTCTGACTGGGTCAGGTCGTAGCGCGCGAGGTCGATAATCTTCGGCACCTCCCGTAAGAAATGGGCGTACTGTAAATTAATGCTGAGGAAGCGGTTGCGCACGATCTGCGTCCGGGCCTGCCCCAACTTCTGCATCACAATTTTGCGCGCGAGAAACTTAAATTCTTGGTCCGCGTTTTTAAATTCCCGCGGGTGGTTCCCGTATAATTGGTTCAATTCTTCGCGGGAGAGGTCCTGGACCGTTTCTTCCACCCACTTACTGCGCATTTCAGATTCAACCTTCCGATTTAAAATCTTAATCAACGCCTCCTTGGTCGCCGACAAGCGGTTCCCCAAGTGGTAGTTATGGTTAAACGAATAGTAGATTTCTTTAATTTTAGTGCGCGGAATCAGGACCTCATCGTTCAACGTAATGTTGCGGAAACGCATGTCGGCCTGCTCCAAGTGACGGCCGTACGTCGTCACCGCGTCAAAGTAAGCTAAGCTTCCTTCCAATTTGGTAACCTTAGCCGCAGCCGGCGTGTTCTCCGTTTCAAAGCGCTGCTGCAACGTTTCCACCTGCATCCGTGGCAAGCGGTACGATGCGTACTGGTAATACGTCATCTGGACCATGTTTTGCTCGCCCAGTTCTGGCAACACCTGGTTAATATAATCATTAAATAACTGGTTCGGTGAGAACAAGATGACCTGGCCGGCCGTCAAGTTGCCCCGGTAACGGTACAATAAGTACGCGACCCGCTGAAGCACCGACGAGGTTTTCCCGGAACCGGCCGCCCCCTGCACGAACAACAAGTCCGAACTGGTATCGCGGATAATCGTGTTCTGTTCCTTTTGAATCGTCGTCACGATACTCTTCATTTTCGTAGATGACTTTTCATCCAGCACTTCTAGTAACATTGAATCACCGACCGCTTCGTCCGTATCGTACACGGTCACGATGGTCCCGTCATCAATCATTAATTGCCGCTTTAAGGCGACGTCCACCGACTGGGGGCCGTCCGGCGTTTGGTAGGTCACGTGGCCCAGCCCACCATCGTAATAAATACTCGAAATCGGTGCCCGCCAGTCGTAAATCAGAAAGTGGTCGGGACTATCTGAAAACGAGCTAAGCCCAATATAGATGGTTTCGGCCTTCGGTTCGCCGGCCTCGTGGAAGTCTAAGCGCGCAAAGTACGCGTTTTTCTCCAATTTTTTCAAGGTCGACAACTGCTTGGTCGCGTGTTGCCAACTATTTTGCCGCTCATCCAGTAACTGTTGCTGTTGGCGAACGGACAAGCCAGTTTCCATCATACCTTCATAACTATCGGTCTTAATATTAACGTCGTTATAAAAGTTTTTCTTAATGGCCGCCTGGTCTTCTTCCGAACGCGAAATCGTTTTAGTCTGCTGCGCCTGCGCGACTTTAATTTTTGCGACAACTTCGTCTAAATGTTCCTGCTCTGCCGCTTTAATTGACTTAGCCATTCAACGCCCTCCAATTCTAAATATCGAACAATAATTTTAGCACTATCCGCGGCCCGACTCAATTAATAACCCACCGACGTGCGGGTTTCATAAAGAAATGCTAAAGAAAGGGACAAGAATGTTTAATGAATGTTACGCTTTCGTTAAACCGGCGCAAATGATACCGTTTTCACTAGTTTTTTCATTTTAATCCGCTTAAACTAAGGATAGTTAGATTGGAGGCGCCGCCGTTGGAAACTTTTTTGACGATTTTCACCCATTTAGAACAGCTCATCGTCCCACTTTTGACCACGCTCGGCAGTTGGAGCTACATTCTGCTGTTTGCCGTAATCTTTTTAGAAACTGGGATGGTCGTTTTCCCGTTCCTGCCCGGCGAATCCTTGATTTTCCTCGCTAGTACGATGGCCGCCGCACACGGCGCGACCTTGCAAATTGAAGTTTTGATCCCAGTCTTTTTCGTAGCCGCCGTTATCGGTGACACGGTCAACTTTGAAATTGGCCGCCATTTGATTCGGTTACCCTGGTTACAACGCCGCTTACCAGCGGCTAAGCGCGCCAAAGCGCAAGCCTTTTTTGCTAAGTACGGGGCTAAGGCCGTGATGTTTGGCCGCTTCGTGCCATTAATTCGGACGTTCGTTCCGCTAAGCGCCGGCGCGTCTAAAATGCCCGCCAAGTCCTTCGCCCTTTGGAATTTACTGGGCGTCGGCATTTGGGTGCTAGTCGGTTGCTCACTCGGCTATTTCTTCGGCTCCATCGATTTTGTCCAACGACACTTATCACTGTGCTTCCTTGGGATTATGTTGGCCGCCATGTTGCCAGCCGCATTGGTCGCCCTATTCAAGACGCTTCGCCACCGGATAGCTTAATTGATTGTAATGCTACCTATTAGAAATAGTTCTGTGATACGTGGTATTGATCTGCAAAGAAGATGCCAGTTGAGTTTTCAAAAATTGATTACTTTTGTCAGAATAAGTGGGCAAAGAGACCGTGACATAAGTCACAGCCCTTTGCGTTGCCTCGTGTTAATAGCCGAAACGTCAGCTGGTGGGCATTAACCAACTTTTGGCACACTCGCAAGACTAGTCAGTAGCGGGTGTAACCATGGCTCAACTGCGAAATTATTCTTAGTCGGAAGTGAAGTTCTTCCGGCTTAGAATAAGGCTCGAATTTGAGATTGCTCAGCGGTTTTCTGAGTGAGCTCAAATCGATGCCCGCAGTGTTCCAGCCAACCGGTTACACCCGCTGCTGGCGGCATATCAACACTAATTGGTATAGAACCTTAAAAACGACGTTCGCTGAAATTACTCAGTGAACGTCGTTTTACTATGTATTGTATTATCTGATCATTGTTTTTACTATTTAAAAAGTTTCAATCGAACGCGTCACGAACCATGCAATGACGATGCCGACTGCTACCAAACTACAAAACGTTGTCATAATAACGTTGGTCCAGAAATACCATTCCGGATTTTGCCGCATACCTTTCCCTGCCCTTCTTGCGTGATGTAAACAATATACCTTATTTTCACGCGTCCGCCTAGCCCTAAGGACTGCGTTTCGGACTATTTTTTTCTTAAGATTGGTGGACTTAATAAAACTGACCCAATTGCTTGCCTTAGATTAGCTGTCACCCTTAGGCCGGCCCGTTTTGACACACCATTCCTTCTATTAAAATGTCGTAACCACCGTCCAACGCCGAATTGCTTTTCAAACTAAGCAAAAAAGTGTATTCTTTCTTTGGATTAAGAGCGGAGGAATTCGATGCAAACCATTCAATTAACGACCTACCAACCGGCTTGGCAAGCGCTAGCGACCCACTTACAAGCGCAACTCGCCGACCAACTCGGTTCACAACTGATCGATAGTAGTCACGTCGGTAGCACGGCGATGCCCCAATTACTAGCCCGCCCAATTATCGACATCGCACTATTGGTCAGGGAACCCCAAGCCGTGATCAACCAACTTCATGTGAAGTCGGTGGCCGGTCAACCCAATACATTTAGTGCCCATTTTCAAGGACAACTCGTCCACTACTTGATTACACCCGACGAGGCGTCCTACCAACAACTATTAGCAGTTCGAGACTACTTCAACGCCCACCGAACCGATGGGCGTAAGTACACCGCCCTCCGGCAAACGGCCGCCGATAATGCGGCGACCTACGCGCAAACCAAGGGGCAGTTTTTAGCTGGTATCAGTGACAAAGCTAATGACTGGCTCGCTAATAAGGCCCAGCATGAACATCACGACCGGACCGTTCGCGCGGAACTCGTTAACATGTGCCTAATTACGAACCCCCAAACTGGTGAGGTTCTCGTTGAAAATAAGGTCGACGCCCAGTGGCAGGGCCTAACCTTCCCCGGCGGTCATGTTGCTCCCGGTGAATCGCAAGTGGCGGCTATCAAACGCGAAGTGCGGGAAGAAACCGGGCTGACCGTCCACCAACTCAAATTAGTTGGCACGGTCACCTGGGTCGAAAACGCGGCCGGCGACGTTTCACTCGGAACGCTGTATACGACCAACAACTACGACGGCGACCTACTGGCTGGCTCCTATGAAGGGGCCATCAGTTGGCAACCACTTAGTGCGCTCACCCCCGATAAACTGGCACCCGGCGTGGCCGCCATGTTGCAAGTCTTTACCGACGAAAACGCCAACGAAGCGTTCTGGGGCTCTAACGACACCCAGTTACGCGTGTACTAACCGAATCGAGGTATTCATATGGATCAAGTTTCTTTAGTTATCATTCTTTTCGCCGCCCTGCTCGTACCGCTCGTGATGGCGAAATTTAAAATTAGTAGCCTACCAACGGCCGTGATGGAAATTATCATCGGGATCGTGCTGGGACCTAGCATTTTAGGCATCGTTAATACGACCAACGCCATCACCCAACTCTCAACCATCGGGGTCATCGTCCTACTGTTCTTAAGTGGGCTTGAAATTGACTTTAGCCTGTTCAAAAAACGCCGCCCAGCAATGACGCCGCTCGAACAGAAAACTGCCGATCAAGTATCAACCTACTCGCCGGTCCGGCTGTCCGTTTACGCCTACGCCACGGTGGTGGTCCTGGCGGGATTACTCGCCGCCGCGTTTAAAGTCAGCGGACTATTTAGTGACTTCTGGCTCGCTATGATTCTCTTCGGCACGATTTCACTAGGAATCGTGATTGCCGCCCTCAAGGAAAAGGAGCTGCTCAGTAAGGCCTTTGGACAAACGATTTTACTGATTGGGGTCTTCGGTGAACTGGTTCCCATGATGGGGTTAACGCTCTACGCCTCAGTTTTCGGCAGCAATTCCAAGAGCCTCTGGTTACTGCTCCTGATTTTGGCGGTCGCCGCCCTACTGTTGTTGCGGTTCAAACCCTTTTTCCGCTTCTATCAAAATATTAATAAATCAACGACACAACTCGACATCCGGCTGGCCTTCTTTCTAATCGTCACGATGGTCACGGTCGCCGAGTCGGTCGGGGCCGAAAACATTCTGGGCGCGTTCGTTGCCGGGATCGTTTTAAAGCTGCTCCAACCAAGTGAAAGTACCCGCGAACGCCTGGACTCAATTGGTTACGGCTTCTTTATCCCGATTTTCTTCATTACGACCGGGGTCGACTTGAACCTGCGGACCTTACTGACTAGCGGTAAAACGCTAATTTTGATTCCCCTATTTTTCTTAGCCTACATGGTCGCCAAAGTCGCAATCTTTTGGGTACTGCGGCTCCGATTCAAGCGGGCCAACGCCCTCGCCGGAACCGCGCTCAGCGCAACCACGATGACGATGGTCTTGGCCGTTTTGCGGGTCGCTAAGGATATGAAAACCATCACCAGTGACCAGTCCGGCGCCTTTCTGTTAGCCGCACTGCTGACCTGCATCGTTTCCCCACTCATCTTTAACCGCTTCTACTCGGCAGAAAAGGAGGACCTAGTCAAAACCTCAGTTCACTTTATTGGAGCCAACCTCAGCACCGTTCCGGTTGCGCAGCAGTTAAAGCAGGGCTGGTACAACATTCAGATGTATACCAACCATCCTGAAAACTACCGGACCTACCACGCCCAGGCGCCCGTGATTTTGATGGAAAACTTTAGTGCGGCCGACCTGCGCGACCACGGTGTTTTCGATACTGACATTCTCGTCCTCGGTCACATTGACGCCGAACGGAACTACGAGCTTGCCAAGGTCGCCCACGAATACGGTGTTAAACGAATCATCGTCCGCTTCGAAGACCGCAACGTGCTGAATGCCCGCGAAGACGAATTAAAACAACTGGGAATCGAAGTTTATAACACACCGGAAGCTAACATTACGTTACTGCGGGCGTTGATTGAATCGCCGTCAACGTTATTAATGCTCAACGATACCGAAAACAGTATCTACGAAGTCCGGGTTGTCAACCACCGTTATACCAACGTGCAAATCAAGAACCTATCGTTTGCCCAAGAAATTACGATTAGCCAGGTCATCCGGAACCGCAAGCTGATCGTCCCGAACGGGAATACGATGATCATGTACGGCGACCGCCTAATCTTCACGGGGAAGAAGCAGGATGCCGCTGAAATTCGGCGGGCCTTAGCAACCGCTAATTAATTGCCCGCGGTTTTATTACGGAGCCTAACTCCCACATCTCGGTAGCCAAGGCGAAAACTCGGTACTTTAGTGCCGAGATGAAGCCGAACAAAAAACAATGTTAGTTGCCCTTCTTAGAGGGGCGGCCAGCGTTACTTTTTTCTGTACGTTGATTGTTAATGTATTCTTCGACTACTTGCTTAGACATCTCGCCTAACGTCCCAATGTAGTAGCTAGGAGACCATAAGTGACCGCCCCACAGTTTGCGCTTTGTCTCTGGGTGAGCTGTGAACCATAAGCGAGCACTTGACCCTTTGAGTATCTTAACGACATCAGAGGGCGCAAGTTTCGGTTTGAAGCTGACTAGCAAATGTACGTAGTCAGGCATGACTTCCATAGATTGAATTTCGACATCATGCTTGTCAGCGAGATACTGGATAGCGTCTTTCATCTCCTGAACGAGCTTAGGCGTGGTGAATACAGGTTTGCGATACTTCGTAACCCAGACAAGATGGTACGAGAAATTGTAGACATAACCGCGTTCGTGTTTAATCATATGTGGTCGCTTCTTTCTTTGTGATATAATGA
>NZ_BJEA01000027.1 GCF_005405425.1 Lactiplantibacillus modestisalitolerans
CTCTCGATTCAAAATCAAGAGACCCTACACATTTGATTCGTCGAAACTTTGTTCAGTTTTCAAAGGTCTAATTCGTTGTGCTAATTGCTTAACACAGCTTCATAAGAATAGCATATAAAGCGCTTTCCGTCAATAACTTTTTTCAAAGTATTTTTTGAATTAACTTTTAGCTAAGTTGCCGTTGCGACAACGAGAACTATCATAGCAAGAAACAAAATAACTGTCAACAACTTTTTTTAAAATTATTTTTAGCTATTTGCTGATGCCACCATCCCGGTCGCGAGCAACAACGTTTACTAATATATCAATTGACCGTGAAACTGTCAACGATTATTTGGATTTATTTTCAATTTAATGCAAACTCCGGTTAAACATCCCCATTTATTTCATGCCTTTCCCCTTAAAATAACCAGCCTACGCTCACCTTTCAATCCTCATTCATGCCAATCATAACTACCCGTAAAACGGGTAGTTTGCTCCAGGGCTATAAGCCCTATGTACTAGCCAGCATCTCAAGGCGCTGGCTTTTGTGTATCAAAGCCAAACTGCTTTTGTCACTTTTGCGACCGCTTTAAGCGGTGTTCGTATTACTTACCTTGACCCTTAAAAGGGTCTTCGTATTCTCGGACACTTAACCGATCTTGCGCCTGATCATGCTTTTCTTGATCACGGATATATTTTTTGATAGTGGCTTCATTAAGCCCAACCGTGCTAACATAATACCCGACTGACCAAAAATGTCGGTTCCCAAATTTATACTTCAAATTCGCATGCTGGTCGAACATCATCAAGGCTGATTTGCCTTTTAAATAACCCATAAAACTAGCAACACTTAATTTGGGTGGGATACTTACCAACAAGTGTACGTGATCTGGCATCATATGACCTTCTAATATCTTTACACCTTTATATTGGCATAACAAGCGAATATCATCTTGCAAGTCACGTCGATATTGATTATAAATTACTTTTCTCCTATACTTTGGAGTGAATACGATATGGTACTTACACAACCACTTAGTATGTGCAAGGCTGTTTAGTTTATTCGCCATTTCTGACGTCCCCTTTCGATTTTGAATGTTTGGCTCTGACACCTACATTCTAAATCTAATGGGGGCGTTTTGGTTTAACCATTTTGCCATCCGCCTGCATAGCGGGTGGTTTGTTGTTTCGCACGCTTTAACGTACTCAACCGGGCCTAAAGGCATAAAAAGGGTGGACGTAATCAGTCGATCACGTCCACCCGCTCCCCCACGAAGCACTCTTTCAATTATCTTTTTAAGCCGTAAATTCCGTTTTAACGTGTTGTTTTACTTGAGCTACAATCAGAACCGCAATCACAGCACCAACAACCGCCTGCACGATGTTGGTTGGCACCCCGGCAATTCCCGCTGCCATGGTATACATAATGGAATCAGAAATAAAATAGCCCACTACCATGACAATGCAAGCCAAACTCAATGCCAGTGCTTGGCGGCCCTTACGCTGACCCGCACCAAGTTGACCCGCAATCCAGCCTTCCAAACCATGTACAATCAATGAAAAGAACATGTACTGGGAATAACCTAATAGAAGGTCCAACAATAAACCACTCGCACCACCAACGATTGCCCCTCCACGGCGGCCAAATAATAGTGCTGCAATAAAGATTCCCGCATCGCACAAATTAATGTAGCCGTGCGTCATCGGGACTGGAAAATGGAAAAAAAGTGAAATTACAACCGTTACGGCAATTAAAATCCCAAGCGTCGTTACCGTTCGGGTTGTCATTTTATTGGATTGTCCTGTCAACCTGATCATCCTCTCTTAACCTATGCCTTACAACGCCCCGTCGATTGTTTCCTATTCTACTACATTTCTCATTTCATTTTAATAAAAAAATCACGGCATTCAGTTAGAACACCGCGATTCTCAGTTAATTTAGTTAACTCGTGCTAAGAAGTAACGTTTCTTACCACGGCGAACAATGACAAACTTGCCATCAAAGGCCGCACTAGGATCGATTTCTGCGTCTAAATCCGTCACCTTCTCGCCATTAATCCGGATCGCACCATTTTGAATATCTTCACGGGCTTGCCGCCGGGATGGTTCAAATTTCGTTTCATCAACTAACCAGAGGACGATATTTTGCTTCTCAGCTGAAACGTCCGCTGAAGGAACCCCTTTAAAGCCTTGTTCAATTTCTTCGGCGTTCAGGTTTTGAACGTCTCCCGTAAAGAGGGCCTTCGTAATGTTTTCAGCCTCAACGACCGCTTCCTTACCGTGAACGAAAGCCGTCACTTCTTCAGCTAACCGCCGTTGCGCTTCCCGCTTTTCGGGTGCGGTTTTAACCGTTTCAGCCAATCGGTCGATTTCTTCATGACTTAAGAACGTAAAGTACTTCAAGTACTTCACAACGTCACGGTCATCCTGATTAATCCAGAATTGGTAGAATTCGTATGGTGACGTCTTTTCGGGATTTAGCCAGACTGCGCCTCCCGCGGTTTTCCCAAACTTAGTACCATCCGCCTTTAACAGTAACGGAATGGTTAACCCATAAGCCTGGGCATCGTTACCTTCCAAGCGGTGAATTAGGTCCGTTCCGGCGGTAATGTTCCCCCACTGGTCAGCCCCACCAATTTGTAATTGAACATGTTCTGAACGGTATAGATGAAGGAAATCGATTGATTGCAAGATTTGGTACGTAAATTCGGTGTACGAAATCCCGACTTCAAGCCGACTTGCAACCACTTCTTTGTTCAACATCGTGTTCACACTGAACAATTTCCCGTAATCACGTAAGAAATCGAGTAATGAAATCTTTGATAACCAATCGTAATTGTTCACAATCGAAAAGTTTTCATCGGAACCAAACAGCTTGTGCATTTGGGCGTTCAAACCATCCTGATTATGTTTAACTTGGTCCATCGTTTGGAGTTTCCGTTCCGAGTTTTTACCGGATGGATCACCGATTGCACCCGTCCCACCACCGACAACCACGTATGGATGGTGACCGGCTAATTGGAAACGTTTCAAGATCATAAATGGAATCAAATGGCCGATATGCATACTATCGCCAGTCGGATCAATCCCACAGTACAATGAAACCGACTGCTTTTCAGTCAGTGCTTTCAGGCCGGCTTCATCCGTTTGCTGATTAATCGCGCCGCGCCATTTTAAATCATCAATAATGTTCATTCGACTTGTTCCTCCTAAATATTGGTCCGGTCAAAATAAAAAAACTCGCCCCTGTTATTACAACAGGGACGAGTTTTCCGCGTTACCACCCAAGTTATCACGCTAATCGTGATCGCTCATTGATTGGTAACGAAAATCATCCGGCCGATTGGCAGTTCACACTATGTAATTCACGCTTAATCACAGCCCGGTTCACACCAACCACCGGTTCGCTTTACTGTTGGATTAAGCCCTACTAATTAGTGCTCTCTACTTTTAATTGATTATCTTTCATCATAAGCACTCGCATCCTAAAAGTCAATGACCACTAGCGCCTTTTTACGCCTTTAAAGTTAAGACGATTGCTTGACGGCCCAGTTGCTTATACGCCGCTTGGAAGTTATCCCAGTCCACAGCCTGTTGCTTTTGACCATACGGGTTATTAATGTAAATCAATTGCTTATCGCGATCAAAACCAGTAATCACGACACTATGCACGTCGTAAGTCACATCAACGTCTCCCTGCGGCGTCGACCACGTTTCCATCGAGTCGACTGGTGCAAATGACACGGTTGTCACCGTCCAAACTGGCCGGCCCTTCTCCAATTGCCGAATAACCTGCTTAAAGCTTGCGCCTGAGAGGTCTTTAACCTGCTTGGTTTGTGTTTTAGCGACTTTATAAATCGGACCGTGATACACACCTAAACCCGGGTTATTTCCCGTAATGTCACCCACAAAGCCAACGTTCGGATTACCATGCGTCCCGTCGCCGTAATCTAACGGCACACTAGGTAACTTAGCTGCCAATTCATTTTTAGTGACGTCCACGTTAACGTAATTAAACAACATCGTCAGCGACGCAATTTCACATCCATTATATAACCGCGGTGCATCCATCTGATTCACCAGCGGCACATCGAGCTGGACCCGGTTAACGTCTTCCGGGGCCGATTTTTTCTTTGCATCACTGTGCTCGGCCTGGCTCTGACTAAACGATGCCGTAATCCAATCAGAACTCGTAATTGCCAGCCAACCACCAATCACCACAACTCCAAGCATTAAAACGACGATCCCCCACCGTCGATGCCGTCTTGGCCGTTTTGCCATAAGCTATTCACCCATTTCTTGATTAACCTAACTGAATCCAACCGGTAATTAACTACCATAATTATTCAAATTAATTACCAATTAATTTGAAATTATCATACCATGAACGACCCGAATCCCCCAGCTTTACATCCTTCATATTTGTACCCGCAGTCTGCTAAAAAAAGACGGTTCAATTCTTAACAAAACAAACAACTCATTAGCGCTCGTACCCAGTCCTTTGGTTAACCAAATTTGAATTTGCAATCAATCGGATTCTACCCGCCAAACGGCTACAATAGCGGTAAGCAACTCCCGTTAAGTCTCGCAAATTAACCGGGTGACTGTTAATTTTTAGCGATATCGATTACAATTAATTTGATGTTTGTAATGATACTTTACAAACTAAATAATAATTTTAATTATAACTATTAAATGATAAACGAGGAACGATTATGGCACTCTTAATCTTCTGCTTACTTGGGTTAGCCGGGACCTACGAAATCCTAATTCTCATGTTAGCCTGCCGGGAATTTATTACGGTCAGGATCGCGCTCACGTGGCTCGGCCTTGGGATTGGGCTTGCGTGGCTATGGGTGGCCGCAACCCGGTGGTCATTTAGTGGACTCATCCTTTGGACCAATTTATTACCAACGTTAGTATCAACGGCAATGCTAACGCGCCTACTACTAACCCGCTGGCCACTCACGTTACCGATTGTTGCCAGTCTCGTCACCTTTAAACGCCTACTAATCAGCGGCACGCTTGCCTTGGGCAGTTGGCTGCTCCCGCAAGCCGGCTGGATTGGGGCGGCTCTCATTAGTAGCGCCATCAACTTATTAGTAGTGGGCCTTCTAGGTTGGTTAGGCCATCGCATCGTCATCAACCACGGGATTATCGACCACTTTCAGCGCGTTCCGGTTGAACAACAGGACGCGCTCGTAGTCGCCCTTGGTTACGGGTCGTACGTTGGCATCAACTTGTTGCGGCCAGATTTTGCGAGCACCCAGGGCGGGCTGGGCGCCCTATTCGTCACATTGATTGCAACGCTGGTTTTTGGCGGTTTGAGCGCCTACTTGATCACCAATAAAAACAACCGGCTAACCGACGCCCAACTATTGCAGCAAGTCTCGCAATACAATGAATTACTCAGCGAACGCAACCAACAATTGCACTTGTTCAAACATGATTACCAAAACATTTTGCTGAGCTTATCGCGTTACATCCAAACGGACGATTTAGTCGGTTTAAAAAGCTATTTTGAGCAGGAAGTGCTCCCAAACGCAACCAGCCTATCAGCGGAACACGCCCCCGAGCAGTTGCGCCGGCTTCATGCGCCCGCGTTAAGTGGCCTAATTTATGCCAAATACGCCTTAGCCGCAAGCCAAGACGTGCATTTACAGGTCATGCTGTTAGAAGATGTCATTCTGCCACCAACCGACCAAGTCAACGTCGTGCGCATTATCGGTAACTTACTTGATAACGCCATCGATGCAGCCCAGCAGGCGGACGGTCAAGTCCAATTAACGGTCAGTAACACGCCAACCGCCGTCCAGTTTACGGTTCAAAATCAGTTACCTAATCAACAAGTCGTTAACTTAAAACAACTTAGCAAGCCGCGCTTTACCACTAAGCCCGGCCACCGCGGTTATGGCTTGAGTAGTATTGCACAATTAGCCAGTAACCAACTAGTTGTCAATTACCAAATCACTAAAAATCAGTTCATTGCGCACCTATCCTTGCAACGCCAATAATTTTAAATAAAATTTAAGTTGATAAAAACGCTTACATCACTAAAATAAAAGGTGAAGTAAGCGTTTTTTGGAGTTGATTTGAAAGGAAATGAACACCATGTCACAATCTGATGCGCAACTAGATAAGCATTTACAAACCGCACTATTTGGGACGCCAGTTCTGCACCCCGATGAGCAGCACCGCAACCTTGGGACGTTTCACGAACGCATTGATCTAGCAATCACCTTCACCCAGGCACTGACACGCGACTATTCGGCTGAACTTCAGGCTGAAATGGCGGCCCATCCCGATTACCAATTACTATTACACGGATTACTTGATCAAGATATCCGCGACCGGTACGTCCAATTGGCAGCTAAACAAAACGTTAAGTTTGCGATTCGCAACGATTTGATGTACCGCCACGAGCCTGACAGCTTGGCAGTGGCCCTGGTCGCAACTTGTGCGATTACACCGACCACCATTAACATTGACCAACGCTTTCCGGACCCACAACCAGCCCCCCATCAGTCGGGCGATTTACTGGAGCGCATCCATCACCACTTAGAGGTGCAGCGCCAGGACTTTTTGAGTAAGTTGAAATAACTCATTAAAGCTGACAGCTATCGTTACGTTATCTAAAAAAACCCGAACCGCAAGCATCCGTGCCCGCGGTTCGGGTTTTCTTCAATCCTAGAATAAACTTAAAATTGCCAGCACCACTGGCGGCACCAACAATGAGGGTAATAAGTTAAGCGTCTTAAATTGCTTGATCTGAAGTAAGCCGAGCCCCGACGCCAAGATCAAAATTCCACCAACGATCGTAATTTCATTAATTAGGGCCGTGCTCAGCGCGCCCTTTAAAACTAACGCTAACACGTAAATGCCGCCCTGCCATAACAAGAGCACTCCGGCCGCAATCGCGATACCGAACCCAAAGGTCGAGGCCAGCACGACCGAAGTGATGCCATCAAGCATTCCATTCGTAAACAGGAAGGTGTAATCCTGCTTTAAGGCCGCTTGGATTGGACCGAGAATTGATAACGAGCCAATGCAGTAAAGCAAAATTGCCGTTGCCAGCCCTTCCGCTAAGTCGCCCCCGGAAAAACGCCCAACCAACCGGTCAAAGCGCCCCTGCAAATCCAGGGCCTGGCCGATAATCCCACCGAGTGCTAAGCTGACGATAAAGAGCACCGGGTAATGACTATTCGGCATCCGCTGCACCACCGCGTTGATCCCAATCAAACTGGCAGCCAGCCCCAGCGCCTGCATTAAAATTTCATGGTACGCCGGCTTAATGCCGCGCTTAAATAGCGTTCCAGCCGTGCAACCCAGCAAAATCATTCCCACGTTAAAGAGTGTTCCAACCATTCCTTCACCTCATCTATGTAAAAAAAGTAGGTCGTGCGCACGGCCACGGCGGTGCGCCCACCTACTTTCATCGTTTAAGAGCTTAATGCTATTTGGCTGCCCGGGTTGTATGCCCCGCCCGGACCTGAGCTAAATATCGTTCACTTTGGGGTTCGTCAAATTCGTGCTCCGACTTACCAATGATCACCGCCGCTAACGAGTTACCAGCCACGTTGACCACGGTTCGACCCATATCAACGAGGCGGTCAATCCCGGCAATGAAGGCTAAACCTTGAACCGGAACGCCAATCGTTGAGATGGTTGCCAGTAGCACCACGAACGAAGCCCCCGGCACCCCCGCAATTCCTTTCGAGGTGATCATCAACACGATTAACAAGGTAATCTGTTGACTGATCGACAAGTGAATGCCGTAAGCTTGGGCCAAAAACAAGGCCGCCAGTGATTGATAAATCGCCGAACCATCCAAGTTAAAGGTGTAGCCGGTCGGAATCACGAAGGACACGATCCCTTCGCTAACGCCAAACTTGCCCATCTTATCAATAATTCGCGGCAAGGCGGCTTCCGAGCTCGCGGTTGAAAACCCTAAGACCATTTCATCCCGAATCACCCGTAACAGGTGCCAGATATTCAACTTAAACAGTCGGGCAACGAGTCCCATCACCACGACAATAAAAATCGCCATCGTCACGTATGCAAGTACAATGAAATAACCTAACGGGGCCAGCGCTTTTAAGCCCATTTCAGCCACCGTCACACCAATCAAGGCACAAACCCCGATCGGTGCCGTGTGCATGACCCAGTTGGTTACCTTAAACATCGCTTCGGCCACGGCGTTCATGAAGTCCAAAATGACTTGGCCCTGCTTTCCAATCGCCGCAGTCCCCAAACCAAAGAAGACCGCAAAGAAAATAACCGGAATCATGTCACCGTCCGCCAACGCCTTAAAAACGTTGGTCGGGATAATGCCCATCACCGTTGACCAAATCCCACTATGCGAGACGCTCTTAGCCGTCTGCACGTACTGGCTAATATTGGAAGCGTGTAACTGGTGAATGTCGATGTAATCGCCAGGATGGAAAATATTTCCCATTAATAAACCGAGGGCGATCGCAATCGTCGTCATCAATTCAAAGTAAATGATGGTTTTTCCACCGATTCGCCCCAACTTTTTCAAATCGCCCATGTTTGCAATCCCGGTAATCAAACAGGCCACCACGATAGGGAGGACGATCATTTGAATCAAGCTGATAAACATCGTCCCAATGTTTTGCATCGCCGTAATGGCCGTCTGATTGCCGTAAAAGACCACGCCAAGCACAATTCCCAGTAACAGGCCAATTAAAATCTGCCACCCTAAACTCAATCGAAAACGGCGGTACCGCTTCATCTGATCCTTCTCTTTCAAAACTCTCGCTCCGTTTCCACTGATTAGCACCTACTAGGCGCCACAATATTAACAGTTTAGCACAAACGGCCCCAAAATGAGAACACTATTAAAATCTACCGAGAAGTTCTTAATGCTGATCCTTAGCCGTTAACCGATCATAAACTGCGGCACTGACCCAATCAGCGGTCCACATCCAGAGCACGTGCCCGAGCGCTTCGGAAACGTGTTCCGCAGTCGGCTGATCCTTAGCGCTTGGAATCGTCTTTAAAGCGGGTAAAATACCCACGTGAAACGCACCCCAGACCCCTAAGCCGTAGAGGGCACTACTGCCAGCCTGCGCTTTCGGGTGTTTGCGGGCCCAGAGACTGTAGGCCACTGCGAAGGTCGTTGAAAAGCCGAAGTGCATCATGTAGCTAACGACTGGTAGCTGCTGGTTGGAATAAGTATAGGTCGCGTGGGTCACACTCGCCGGCACCCCAATTTGCTGCAACAGTTGCTGGGGCGGGTTGGTCGCGTCGCGTTCGGGCGTCCGTGGTGGCAAAATATTCTCCCAGCCTAATTTAACGAGTCCGGAAATCACCCCACCCGTCACACCAGCAATCATTGCGGCGCGGTGATTAAAATTACGTTTGGTCATCGAAACCATTCCTTTCTATTCGTCATACTTTTATCATACCAGTCTAAGTCCCACCCGCGTATTAATTTGGTCTTCATCCGTCAGCTAATTAATTTATCAGTTGATAAATTAATTGGTGATTAAATGTTGCCATTTTAAATCGAACATGCTATTCTTTGATTGTTCACTTATCACTTGATAAACGAAAGGAGCAACAACCATGTATTTAGGATTAAAAGAAATGGCACACGAAAAATTGCGGTACGGGCTACTTAGCGGTGTCCTGCTGTTGATCGCGCTCGTCGTCTTCATGCTCGCCGGGCTCGCAAACGGCCTCTCAACCGGCAACCGCCAGGCCGTTGACCAGTGGCGGGCCCAACAAGTCTATTTAAATAAAAATGCCAACCAAACGCTAACGGCATCCCAGTTGACCTTGGCAGATCAAAAGTACGTTCAGGGCGCCCACGTCGCCCCCCTCGCCAGCCTGTCCGGGACGTTGCGGACAACTAAGAATCATCAAAAAACGACCGCCAGCGCCTTTGCGACTAGTCGGAAGAGCTTTTTAATGCCCAAAGTCACTAAGGGGCACGCCATTAACGGGGCCAACCAGTTAATCATCTCGGCCGGACTCGTCAACGACGGGTACCACCTCGGCCAAAAAGTTCGGATTGGGACTACCACCCACAGCGTTAAAATCGTTGGAATCTACCAGACCAGCACGTACAGTATCGCCCCGACGGTTTATACGGATATCAGCACCCTTAACCGGTTGAAGGGTAGTCCCATCACCAGCGGCAAGCAACAACCCATAAACGCGTTCGTCACGCAAGCAAGTCACTTTAAAACTAAGCAGCACGGTAGTTTAGAGCGTCTCAGTATCGCAACCTTCATTGATAACTTACCAGGTTACAGCGCTGAACAGTTGACGTTGAACACGATGATCTACTTCCTCTTCGCCATTGCGCTTGCGGTTATCGGGATTTTTATGTTCGTTTTAACCCTCCAAAAGCAAGCC
Organism: Lactiplantibacillus modestisalitolerans; assembly: GCF_005405425.1. GTDB lineage: Bacteria > Bacillota > Bacilli > Lactobacillales > Lactobacillaceae > Lactiplantibacillus > Lactiplantibacillus modestisalitolerans. Next base: position 10,366 of record NZ_BJEA01000027.1, read on the forward strand.
CTCTTCGGCGTTTTAAAGGTTCAGGGGATTGGGACTGGGCATATTTTAAGCGCGCTGCTTAGCCAGAGTATCGCCATGGCCGTGATTGGGATTGGCCTCGGGCTCGGCATCACGGTCGCCCTTGCCCAAATCATGCCCGCCGGCCTGCCTTTCGTCATCAACTGGCCGCAATTTGGCCTCTATAGTGGCGCCCTGCTCCTTGCAGCCGTCATTGGAGCGCTACTTTCATGGCGGACGGTCGCAAAAATCGACCCAGCCGTTGCAATCGGTTAATTAATCTAAGGAGGACTCATTCATGACAACACCCGTTTTAGCTTTAAACGCCATTACGAAACAATTTGGGCAGGGCCACACCGCCGTTACCGCGTTAAAAAACGCTGATTTCAGTGTTAACGCGGGCGAATTTGTGGCGATCATCGGGCCATCGGGATCCGGCAAGTCAACCTTCTTGACGATTGCCGCCGGGCTGCAAACTCCCACCAGTGGGCAGGTAATTTTAAACGGGCAGCCGCTTTCCGCCCAGTCCGAAAAACAGCGGCTCGCTTACCGTTTTAATGAAATTGGTTTTATTTTACAAAGTTCCAACTTAATTCCCTTTTTGACCGTTACGGAACAATTTAAATTAGTCGATAAACTCGCAAAACGCACCTTTCAAAAGGCACGGACGAACCAACTGCTTGGTGAACTGGCCCTAAGGGAAGTGGCAAGCGCCTATCCAAGTGAACTTTCGGGTGGTGAACGTCAGCGGGTCGCGATTGCGCGGGCCCTTTATAACGACCCCAGCGTCATCTTAGCTGACGAACCGACCGCCAGCCTGGACACCCCGCGTTCAATCGATGTTGTGCAACGACTTGCTAGTGAGGCTCATCAACACAATAAAGCCATCGTGATGGTCACCCACGACCAACGCTTGATTAATCACTGCGACGTCGTTTACCGCATTGAAGACGGCGTGATGACCAAACAAACTGAACACCGGGCCGCGCCAGTTCAACCTTAGTTGAATCTACGCTAAAGAGGCTGTGACATAAGTAGCCTCTGTATAAGCAAATGGGACGAGAAACCGAATTTTGGTTTCTCGTCCCATTTGCTT
>NZ_BJEA01000028.1 GCF_005405425.1 Lactiplantibacillus modestisalitolerans
AAGCAAATGGGACGAGAAACCAAAATTCGGTTTCTCGTCCCATTTGCTTATACAGAGGCTACTTATGTCACAGCCTCCTCTTTTTTTAGAAAAGGCCAGAAAGGGCTAAAAGCGAAAAAATTTGTGCACAAGCGTACATGTTTTCATTGCCTTGATACGTTTGTCTTTTTAATGCTTTTGCATTAGGTAGAGTCTTCTAAAAGTGATTTATTCGTGTAATAATTAATTTTAAATTAAGTGGCATATTTAGTAGTTGCACGTTTGGGTTTAAAGTCAGTTTGAATTATTCATTGCGTTATGGCAATAGATGGATACGTTCACAAAGTAATCGTATTATGGGGCAATAGTTAAGTAAGATTGGCTATCTATTAATGACTTTCCTTATAAAGCTATGCGATAATAAAGTTAACTAAAAAAGAGGAGGCCACCTCGATGGCAAACATGTTAGTTACAACAACGGAACAAATTCCGGGTCAAAACTATACCATTATTGGTGAAGTTTTCGGCTTAACCACTCAATCCAAAAACTTTGTCCGCGATATTGGGGCCGGGCTGAAAGGCTTAGTCGGCGGTGAAGTGCGCGACTACACCAAAATGCTGAATGAGTCCCGCAACATCGCCTTAGAACGGTTACGACAAAACGCAGCGGAACTTGGGGCGGATGCCGTGGTCATGATGCGCTTTGATTCGGGTTCCATTAGTCAAGATATGCAGTCGGTGGCTGCGTACGGCACTGCTGTAAAATTTACAGAATAATTGGTAAACGAAAGGTCCCCAGCTAGAGGACCTTTTTTAACGTTGTTAAAATAATTTAACCGCTAGTACCCTAAGGTTGGTAAGTAGTCGGCGTTCGTAGCGTCACTAGTTGGACGGTGGCGTGAACATGTGAGAATGGCGGTTGCCGCGGTGTCGGAGCTTAACGTTCCCAGAATGCCAACTGGGGTAACGTGATCACCAACGCGAACCTGCCAATCACAGTGACCAGCGGAACTTGTAAGTAACAATTGGTAGACTTGCTGATCCCAACCAATTAATTCAATACTAGTTGAACTGGTTGCGGTCACGTCGCCATCAAGGGGCGCGTGCAGAACGTAATCAGAAGGTTGAATTTTTAACAGCATTTCCGTAGATTGTTCAGGGGCCTGCGGTACGGCGAGATGTTTTCCCCGAACGGGGGCTACGAGCGGTATTAATTTTGAAGATCGATGCCAGAACCACATTGAAAACGCCTCCTTTAGGTTGTAACTATAGGCTACGCTATGAAACCCGTCCCAGGTCAAGGACTTCGCTCGAAAGAATTACCAAGTGCGCGTGCTATAATTAACAATGAATGATTAAGCTACCAAATGGGGGCGAGCAGATGGACTTTGCGGATTTGCAACCAATTGAGTTGCACCATACGCCGCTCGGAACGCGTAACCAATTACCAGTTCAGCATCGGCGGCAGTTAGACTGGGCTAAATTGGCACGATTAATTGCGGATAATGCGGACGTGATGATGCAGGTTGAAGCTGGCTTGGCAGAAGACTGGTTAAATACGCACGGCACGATTTGGGATGATCAGCACGGGTACCATCGTTATCCGAATGATAATCGCGATTTTGATGACACGGTTTTCTGGGGTGCTTCAACGTGGGCAACGCCGTCAATTGTGGTGACGTTTCATGATGAACGCACGCGGGCGTTTGCTTGTTTTCGTCCGGGCAATGATCCCGATTTTCATTATTTGGGCACTCTGGGCGAAGCTTGATAAAACGCAAATTGTTATTAACAAATGGAGGAATGAAGTTGAAAGTTGGGATTGATAAACTCCGGTTCGCGAGTGCGCACCAGTACGTTGACATGGTCGAATTAGCGCGTGCCCGGCATGCAGCTCCGGATAAGTATACGATTGGGATTGGTCAAACCCAGATGGCGGTGATTCCGCCGAGTCAAGACATTGTCACGTTAGCTGCGAACGCAGCGGCACCGATGTTGACGGCCACGGATTTGGCGGCAATCGATTTACTGATTGTTGGAACTGAGTCGGGAATTGATAATTCGAAGGCGAGTGCGATTTATGTGGCCCACTTATTGGGACTGTCATCGCGGTGCCGAACCATTGAGATGAAGGAAGCCTGTTACGCTGCGACGGCGGGAATTCAGCTTGCACAGGCGCACGTCCGGATGCACCCGGATAAAAAGGCACTGGTTATCGGTGCCGACATTGCACGCTATGGGTTAAATACGCCGGGCGAGCCCACACAGGGGGGCGGTGCCATGGCGATGCTAATCAGTGCCGACCCGCAAGTGTTAGCGTTGAGTACTGAATCGGCGGTTTTAAGCCAAGATGTGATGGATTTCTGGCGACCGTTGTATCATACAACTGCATTAGTAGATGGCAAGTACTCCTCAAATATCTATATTGATTATTTTCAAGATGTGTTCCAAGAGTATCTAATAAAGACGCAAACGCCAGCTGCAGATCTAGCTGCGCTTGTATTTCATTTGCCATATACAAAGATGGGTCTTAAAGCCCTACGTAGCGTACTTCCGCAGGTCACTGAAACGCAACAGCGAGATTGGTTGCGGCACTTCGAGTATTCACGCAAATTGAATCGACGGGTGGGTAATCTGTATACTGGTTCGCTGTACTTGAGTTTGCTTTCGTTACTACTAACGGATCCGAACCTCCGTCCCGGCGACCAGTTAGGATTGTTTAGTTATGGTTCTGGCGCGGAAGGTGAGTTCTATACGGGAACGTTGCAACCAGATTACCAGCGCGGGTTAGATCTCGGTTTACCCCAACGCTTACAGCGCCGGCAACGAGTTGATGTGACGACGTACGAGCGTGCCTTTAACGGCCAGTTGGCTTGGGTTGCCGACGACCAACAAACGGATTGGCAATCTGATCCGCACCGGTTTGTTTTGACTGGACAGCAAAATGAGCAACGTCAATATTTAGACCGTCAAGCGTAAAAAAGGATTCAATAAAATCCGATTAGCTGGTGAGCAACACCGGTTAATCGGATTTTTGTGGCGTTTTCAATCAGTACGGTGACAAAAACCAAGACTGCGAGTGTGATCACAGTCTTGGTTTTTTTTACTTACCCAGCTGGTTATCGAGGACTTGTCCGTCCCGTACTTTCAAAAGAAGGGTTGCTTGGTCCGGACGCTGAAGTTGTACAGTATAGCCAGCCGCCAGATTTTTCTTGATTGAACTAGATAGTTGTTTAAAATTGTTGGTAATTGTGTCAATCGCTTTTTGATTATCGTCGGGGTACTTCTTAATAATGTTGAGCGACTTAACGTAGTCTTTATTGGTAGGCTTGATCGTAAACGTCTTAGCCTCGCGGTCGAAACTAACTTCGCCAATTTTTTCGTAGTTTGATTGGAGCTGGGACAAAATACTCTTTTCCTTAAGCTTCAGGGTCGCGTTGGCGCGTTTTTGACTATCTTCGTTGAAAATAACTTGCGAAGAACCAATTTTGGCAGATGAGCTGGTCGTCTTCGAACTGCTAACGGATTGTTGACTCGTGGTCGCGCTTGAGCTGGCTTTTTTTTGATTATATGGCCAGTAGGGTAGCTTAATTACGGCATAGATGGTGACCAAGGCACTTAAAACAGTAACGGTCGCTAAAAATTTCCACCCGCCGCCCGATTGGTGGGCTGAAATAACAGAAAAAAGGGCTAGTAGGAAAATAATAAACCCCATAATTGCGAGAAATAGCATGAAACCAACTCCAATGTTTAAATTAGTATCCTTATTATACCATGGTGTGTGCGTAGTAGTGCGTAATCACAAAGGATGTATTAGTAATCACAGCAATTACAAAGGCGGCGTTACAAAATACCGCCACTACGGTTTAGGTGGATGAGTGTGGGCAGATTGACAGTCTGATACCAATTGTTCTATAGTGAACAAGGGTGCTTTAAATCAAACAATTCGCTGGCTATTTAACTTAGTCTTTAAATGGTTAGATGAACTTAATTAATCGCGATTTAAGCGGGAATGCTTTTCATAAATTAGGCTTAATTAATAATGAGAAAAGGTGATCAAATGGTGGAAACAGTTATTGGGATTATTCTGATTTTGTTAGCTGCTTGGCAATTTTACGCAACAAAAAAAGCGTTTGTTCAGTTGAAGCGGCATGGTAATCAGAATACTTCCCGGTTCATCGCGCTAGCGCTTTGGAACGGCTTTGCGTTTAGCGTTATTTTACTTGGGGCCGGTATCATGCTCAGCCTAAACGCGATTAACTTAGTATGAGAAAACAATTGCGACACCATTGTTAATGGTTAAATAAAGCGAGAGTGTGCCAAAAGTCGGTTAGCTGGTGAGCATTAACGGCGTAAGGCGAATAATCCTGGGTTTGGATTGTTTGACTTACGGGGTTAAGCGGAGCCGGCTGACTTTTGGCACACGTTTCGGCTATTAATATTCGGAAACGCACAAGAGGCTGTGACTTATGTCACAGCCTCAATTTATTAACAGAAGGACTATTTTAGTAGAGCATGTCGCGGTAAAGGCCAACAACTTTGCCCAGAATGGAAACGTTGTTTAAAATAATTGGCGCCATTGTATCGTTTTCTGGCTGTAAGCGGTAGTGGTCGGCTTCTTTAAAGAATCGTTTGCAAGTGGCCTCGTTTTCGTCGGTCATTGCAATGACAATATCGCCATTGTCAGCGGATGCCTGACGACGAACGATGACCTGATCGCCGTTTAAGATACCGATGTTAATCATACTCTCGCCGCGAATGGACAGCATGAACAAATCACCGCCAAATGATTCCAAATCCTTTGGAATTGGAAAGTAATCGGTTGCTTCCTGAACAGCTAAAATCGGTTGCCCAGCGGTAACGGTCCCGAGAACGGGAATTTGGTGGGGCGTGGTTTGAACGCCGAGGGCATCAAAGCCAGCTGGCGTGACCTCAATGGCCCGCGGTTTGGTGGGATCTTTTTGAATCAGGCCTTTTTTTTCTAATCGGGCAATGTGTCCGTGAACGGTCGAAGTCGAAGATAAGTCAACGGCTTCACCAATTTCGCGAACGGTTGGCGGGTATCCCTTTTCATTGACGCGTTCGTAAATAAAACGGAGAACGGCCATTTGTTTGCTTTCCGATGTTTTACTCATCTTGGCACCTCATTTATTAATTTCATTAGTTATTAACCCAATTGTAGCATAGCTTTTCACCGCTTTCAAACAAATGTTCGGTTGACAAATACTTTTGTTTGATTTAGGGTCGTTTTTCGGGTATTCTATTCTTGACTTGAAAGGGGTTGCCATATTGATTTCAAAAGAACTACTTGGCCGTATTAACGAGTTGGCTCACAAAGCAAAGGCGGAAGGGCTGACCGAATTAGAACAAGCTGAACGAAAAGAACTACGTGAGAAATATTTAAAGGAATTTCGGGCTGGTTTCCGCCAGCAAGTCGAATCTTTACAAGTATTTGATAAGCAGGGTAACGAGGTTACACCCGAAAAAGTTCGTCAAGTCCAACGCGAACGGGGCCTTCGTAACGATTAACCGGTTTCAGGAAAATTTGTCTCGACACAAATTTTCCTTTTCTTTTATTATTAATTTGTGTAGACTAGTTTATTGAGAACTGTAATAAGGGAGGGGAATGACGGTGTCTACTGGTATTTGGATCTTAATTGTGGTCTTAGGTGTGTTAGTTGGCTTAACTGGTGGTTTCTTTGGTGCCCGGCACTACATGCAAAACTACTTGAAGCAAAATCCACCGATCAGCGAAGAAATGCTTCGTAGTATGATGATGCAAATGGGTCAACGCCCATCCGAGAAGAAGCTCCATCAAATGCTAAATTCAATGAAAGCTTCTGCTAAAAAAGAAGGCAAATAATGACTTCAAACGTCGGACTAGAATTTTAAATTCTGGTTCGATTTTTTTGCTTAGAATGGGTCGAAAAAAGCGTACCAATTCTATTTGGTACGCTTTTCTGCGGCTGGATCAACGTATTTAAAATTCGGATCGATTAATTGATCTAAGTCATCGAAGGCGCTGAGCATTTGCGTTTCAACTTGCTTTTGGCCCGCGTCATTGAGTTTCAATTTCCGGTCGATGTAAATGGGTTGACCGAACCGGACCGTAACGGGTTTGCGACTAAATAGTCGTTTAAAAGTGAGGGGGCCTTGGTAAACGGTGGGGACTAGTGGAACGCCCGCCATTTTGGCAATTACGGTTGCGCCGCCCTTAAGTTCCTGAGAATGGCGAGTACCGGACGGAAACATGATTAGGGATAACCGTCCTTTACGCAAAAACTTAACCGGCGTTTTAATTGCCGAGGGTCCCGGATGCTGGCGGTTCACCGGGAACGCGTTGGCGTGACTCAGAATAAAGCGTAAAACGGGGTTTTTGAATAACTCTTCTTTGGCCATGAAGCTAAACTTCATTGGGCTCCCCGCCAGGGCGTAATACAATGGATCGAACCAGGTCCGGTGCGGGCCAACCAAGATGTAAGCCCCGTCCTTTGGTAAATTTTCTCGCCCTTGAAAATGGGGGCGACCGTTAATGATAGTGATGATTAGCCTAACTAGGCCGCGCATAAATGAGTAAAACATCACGATCTTCCTTTCGTTTTCTAATTGTTTCAAGTATGACGAAAAACGTTTAATTCTGCAAGTCTTAAGTCATAGTATGGTATGCTTGCATTGATTCTTTTGAAAGGTGGCAGATCATGGCCAAAGTAACGTTGAGCGCTGATGAGCGTATCGACCAATTATATAGTAGAAACATTAAAATTATTCAGAGCCCAAACGTATTTGCGTTTTCGCTGGACGCGGTTTTATTAGCGGCGTTTGCCCAGGTTGCCCGGCGTGCGTCAAATCAAATCGTTGATCTGTGCGCCGGTAACGGGGCCGTCGGGTTGTTTGTTAGCGAACGGACCGCCGCCCACATTACGGCCGTTGAGATTCAGCCACGGCTGGCTGATATGGCGCGCCGAAGCGTAGCGTTGAATAATTTAGATGGGCAGATTACGGTATTGAACACGAATTTGCTGAACGTGACCGATCAATTGGCCAAGGATTCAATTGATACGATTTTATGCAATCCGCCGTACTTTAAGGATCAGCCGAACAGTGTTAAGAATCCTAATCCGTACTTGGCAACCGCGCGCCACGAATTGTCAGCGAACCTAGATCAAATTTTAGCCGTGACAAGTGGCCTGCTTAAAATGAACGGGAAGGCTTATTTCGTGCACCGGCCGGAGCGTCTTGATGATTTGTTCGCAGCGATGCGGGCCCACCGGCTGGCACCCAAACGGCTCAGATTTGTGCATCCTAAAGCGGACCGGGAAGCCAACATGGTTTTAATCGAGATGATCAAGGACGGTAAAACGAACGGTGTCCGCGTTGTGCCGCCAGTGATTGTTTATCAAGCGGACGGGACGTATGGAAAAGAGGTGCACCAGCTACTCTATGGTTCAACCAAGGAAAAACGCTGACGCTAAGCCGTACTATTTTTACGTTTTGTTATGTGCGGATAATACGCTCTACGGCGGTTTTACGGATGACTTAGAGCACCGACTTGCGACGCATAACGCGGGCAAGGGTGCCAAGTACACGCGCCCGAAGACTAGGCGTCCGTTGAAAATGATTTACCATGAAGTTTTCACTGACAAGTCTTCAGCCTTGAAAGCTGAATACGCTTTCAAACACCAGCCTAGGAGTGCCAAGTTAAAATACTTGACAGCGCACGGGGTAACTTTTTGAAAAAGTTTTCACCTTTTTGCATACTTTTTTAGTCAATTACTGTTATAATGTTACCTGTATCAATATATAGGAGGAATTTTTGTAATGAAAATTATTGCATATGCTGTCCGTGACGATGAACGTCCTTTCTTCGACACATGGATGAAAGAAAACCCAGATGTTGAAGTTAAGTTAGTTCCTGACTTACTTACAGAAGAAACGGCCGAATTAGCTAAGGGCTTTGACGGTGCCGATGTTTATCAACAAAAAGATTACACCGCAGCCGTATTGAACAAATTAGCTGACGAAGGCGTTAAGAACATTTCCCTTCGTAACGTTGGGGTTGACAACTTGGACGTTGCCACCATCAAAGCACGGGGATTGAACATCTCTAACGTACCAGCATATTCACCAAATGCGATTGCTGAATTATCAGTAACGCAATTGATGCAATTATTACGTCAAACACCTAAGTTCAACAAGAAGTTAGCTAAGCAAGACTTCCGTTGGGCACCAAACATTAGTAAAGAATTACACACGATGACCGTTGGGGTTGTTGGTACTGGCCGGATTGGTCGCGCCGCTATCGATATCTTCAAAGGCTTCGGTGCTAAGGTTATTGGTTACGATGTATACCGTAACGCTGAACTTGAAAAAGAAGGCATGTACGTTGATACCTTGGACGAATTATACGCCCAAGCCGACGTTATTACGTTACACGTTCCTGCATTGAAGGATAACTACCACATGTTGAATGCGGACGCCTTCAGCAAGATGAAAGATGGTGCTTACATCTTGAACTTTGCACGTGGGACGCTCATCGATTCTGAAGACTTGATCAAGGCTTTAGACAGTGGCAAGGTTGCTGGTGCTGCCCTTGATACGTACGAATACGAAACGGCCATCTTCAACAAAGACCTTGAAGGTCAAACGATTGATGACAAGGTCTTCATGAACTTGTTCGAACGCGACAACGTTTTAATTACACCACACACGGCCTTCTACACGGAACCAGCCGTTCATAACATGGTGCACATTTCAATGGATAACAACAAACAATTTATCGAAACTGGTAAAGCTGACACCCAAGTTAAGTTTGACTAATTTCTGATTAATTAAGAAAAATGCGATAATCTGCGGATTATCGCATTTTTTGTGGCTCTGTGTCAACCGGTGTTGATTTGTACTTTTATGAGGTTCCAATTCACTTACGAATTGGGGCCTTTTTTTCAA
>NZ_BJEA01000029.1 GCF_005405425.1 Lactiplantibacillus modestisalitolerans
ATGCCCTTTTTGATTTGTAATAAAAAAATTTGGTGTTAATGGATTTCATCCATCAACACCAAATATCATAGACCCAATTCAATTAGGAGCCGCCCAATCAGCTTAGTCGTTAATTAGTCTTCGTGACGAGTTGTTCAAATTCATTCAAGCGCTGTTCAAAGACGTCAAAAGCCGCGTCCAGGTAGTCGGTCTTCGTCATATCGACGCCAGCTGCCCGCATCACGTCAATTGGAAAGGCCGAAGACCCCGCTTTTAGGTAGCCTAAATAATCTTTAACCGCTCCCGGCTGCTGCTTCGAGATTCGTTCGGCTAACGTGGACGCCGCTGCAAAGCCCGTCGCGTACTGGTAAACGTAGTAGTTATAGTAAAAGTGCGGAATCCGTGACCATTCATCCGCAATTTGAGGATCACTAACGACCGCATCCCCATAATAGCGCTGGTTGAGCCGCAAATAAAAGTCAGACAGGCGGTCCGCAGTCAGCGCTTCACCAGCCGCATCCTGCTCATGAAGCCATTGTTCAAATTCAGCAAATTGTGTCTGGCGGAAAACCGTCCCCTTGAAACCATCCAAATAATAATTTAAAACGTAGGCCCGCATCTTTGGATCAGTCTCGTGCGCTAAGAAATAGTCCGTTAACAAATTTTCATTAGTGGTTGAAGCGATCTCCGCCACAAAAATCGCATAATCGCCATACTGGTACGGTTGATTATGGGTCGTTAAGTACGAATGCATACTGTGCCCCATTTCGTGAACCAGCGTGTATAAATTGTCGATGTTATCTTGCCAGTTCAGCAAAATATATGGCGGCGTATCATACATTCCAGACGAATAGGCGCCACTACGCTTCCCCTTATTTTCAACCACGTCGATCCAACGGGAACCAAAGGCGGTCTTAACGTGCTTAACGTAGTCCGGGCCTAGGATTTTAAGGGCCTTCAGCGCGGTTGCTTGGGCCTGTTCGTACGTGTAGTCCACGTCCGGTTTAGCCGTTAACGGCGTATACAAATCGTACATATGCAATTCATCCAGCCCCAAAATTCGCTTACGGAGGGCCACGTAGCGGTGTAACAAGTCGAGGTGCTGATCAACCGACTGGACCAACGCATCGTAAACGCTAACCGGAATTTGGTTGGCGGCTAATGCAGCCGACCGGGCGTCGGGATAGTGATGCGTTTGGGCAACGAAGTTATGCACTTTAACTTGACTAGCTAATGTCGAAGCCAGCGTCCGTCTGAACTGACCGTAAACCCGATACAGCGCCTCAAACGCTTGCCGGCGAACTGCTGGGTGCACTGACTCTAATAACACACCGTACAACCCCTGCGAGAGTTTCACGTCGTTGCCAGCATCATCCTGAACAGTTGGAAAATCAAAGTCCGCGTTATTCAAAACACCGAACGTCTTCGCCGAAGCATCAAAAATGTCGCCAGCACCGGCTAAGAGTGCCTCTTCATTCTCTGACAAAACGTGGCCCTTCTGTAACCGGACCTGGTCCAGCAGGTGGCGGTAAGCCCGTAACGCCACGTTTTCATCTAAAAACGCGTCTAATTGGGCCGGCGTTAAAGCTAACAGCGCTGGCTCGAACCAGGCCGTTGCCGCGGATACCTTAGCCGTCAAGCTCCCCGCCTGATCATCCAAAGCGGCATTGGTGCTGTTACCCGTATCCTGATCACTTTTCAAGCTGGCGTATACGGCGACTTTTTCCAACCGGCGATATAGGGCCAACACGCCTTGAATACCAGCCAAAACCGTATCAGCAGAGTTCGCAAAGTTGGTTTTAAGGTCCGCCATTGAACCAATGGCCGCCTTAACGCGGGCTACGTCTTCCTGGTATGCAGCGTCGGTGGCATAGATTGGTGTAAGGTCCCAAGTCAAGGCTTCCGGCACGGCTGCCCTGGTTGGAATCTGTTTGGTAGTTCCCATTTCACAATCCCTCCAGTTAATTAATATAAAACTAGATTAACACATTCTGCCGTAACCGCTTCACAATCTGTTCAAATTCAACCCGGTTGCCAACTAATTTTTTCAGGAACTAGTTGCCAGCCAGCTTGCTTGGCAACCAAAACCCCCGCCGTGACTAACGCCGCTGCCACCGCCGCCACAAGTGTCTCGAGGCAGTCGTCGCGCTGACGTAGGCAAACATTGGGGGCCATTAACGGGCTTAGCGTCTGCTTTAAACAGGCCGTTAGTTGGGCGGCTGATAAGCGTTTGGGACTCGTCCGCAGGGCTAAAAAAACTTGCACATACCATTCAACGTACGGGCCGCTTAGTAATGGTGGCCGGGCGGTCGTTGGCAAGACCCAACTAGGCAGTTGCATCAAGCTGCCTCCCGCCCGATAACACTGTTGTTGCAAGCGGCGCCGACAACTGACTTGGCGGATCCGTAATAAGCTGACTTGGCGTTGATACCCTTGAAATTGGCGCTGACTAGTACTAATAGATATTGCGCGCGGTCGCCACCGACTAAATGCTTGTACGCTAGTCCGTCGCAAATCAAACGTCCGCCACCGGGCTTGAAGCTTGGACGTGTCCGTCACTAGTAGCTGATAAGCTAGGTGCAGTTGTTGCCGCGGCACGTCCAAAAACAACAGGTAAACACCCCACTGCCGCGCAAACTGATAAAACTTACTGGCCTTACCGTGAAGCCGTAATTGTTTGACGTAGGGCTGCCCCAAAATCCATAGTACGCGGTAACCATGTTGCCAGTACCCCCGCGTGCGCTCACGTAGGCGGGTCAGTTTGATTGGTGAGCATTGAAATTCGAGCGCTAGCGGCGCTTGGCCTGGATACTGGACTAGAACATCCGGACGCTGGTTAAGTGCCGTTAAAACGGCTTCTAATTGTACCTGATAGCCGTTGCGTTCAAACCATGCCGCTAGAAGTTGCTTTCCTCGTAAATGTAGTGCCGTTTCTCCCTCGGAAAAAGTCGCACAACCGCTCCCCTGCACGTGCGCAAAATGTGCCCGCATTAATTGCCCGTGCTTAACGCGGACAAGCGCGTGACAACCGGGACACTGATATTGCTGCTTGCGGTCTGCCACGGTGGCCGCAACCAGTTCACGTTGCGAATTCAGCGCAAAAAACATTTCCATTCCTCCCTTCACTTGTTAACTACGTGAGGGCGGTTAAAAGCCAACAAAAAAAGACTAGCCGCATTTGACTAGTCTTTCCATATTGAGCTTATTTAAAATAGTGCCGAACCGTTTCAAGGGCTGCGTTTGACATGATTTTTTCACCATGTTCAAGTAAAACGTCAGCGGTAATCCGGTCTAAGTCCGCATACTCTAACGCCACTGCAACGTCATCCTTAATGGTTGCCGCGGAGGATTGGTCAACAAAGAAGACCAATTCCAAATAATAATTGTCGCGATATTTAAATAGGTTTGACGCTAATCCCTCTGGTCGAAAAATCTTAGCCAACGAAACGACGTCTTCAAATTGCTTAAATTTTAGAACGTATTCCTTCGTCGGCGTATCGGGATCATCCAGATACGGTTCCAAATCATTCGTGTCTTTCGCCTCATTCTGAGAAACACCTTGTGGCGCTTCAGATTGATCAGTATCAGTTTGCATTAACTTACGCCGTAAATAATCCGAAACTTGATCATCAGAATCATCTTCCGGACGTGGCTGCGTTGCCTTTGCAATGGTATCTTGTAAATTTTCACTATTTTTGCTAATAAATAATTCTAACCCATTTCGATTTGGTAGAACTTGGAAAGTGACAGCATCGTTATCCTGAAATTGGTGATCAACGTCCACTTCTTCCAAGATGCTGTAAAAGAAACTTTCAATTTGCTTATGATTCCCCAGTAAATCTAACACGCGAATACCGCGTTCATTGAGATCATCATTCCCGATAAGTACCCGAATCGTATCTTCATTGATTCGTTCCATCTCCATTGCAGATCCACCCCTTTCTAAGTGTCAAGGGTCATAATCACTATCACAATTCTAACTTATTTCAGCCCATTGTAAAGTAATCTATCTGAAAATTAAAAATTGGCTAGTCGTTTTACCGAACTAGCCAATGATTTTACCTAACTATTCGCTAATTGTTGTGCTCGCCGTAATTCTAACGTCCGAATCTTCCGCGGTAGGAAGCGCCGAATTTCATCATCATTGTACCCAACTTGGAGCCGCTTTTCATCAAGCATGATTGGGCGGCGCAGTAAGCTCGGATTTTGGCTGATTAAATCATAAAGCGCACTCAGCGATAAGTCATTAATATCAACGTTCAACTGCTGAAACGCTTTCGACCGGGTTGAAATAATTTCTTCGGTACCAGCTTCGGTTAATTGCAAAATCCGCTTGATTTCATCGATCGAAAGGGGTTCGGTAAATAAGTTACGTTCATAAAAATCAATGTCATGGGTCTGGAGCCAAACTTTGGCTTTGCGACATGAAGTACAACTTGGTGCGGTGTATAAAATAACCATCCGGGTTCCTCCTTCGGCATCGGTCGGGCAACTATCTTTATAACACTATTCATTATACGCTGTTAGGCTTTAATTGTGAATAGGTTTTACAGAATTAATTTAGAATTTACTAATAAATTATTGAACATATGGCTAATAATTGTCTTTTAAAACTAACTTGCACCGCTTTCAAAAAGTAAAACGTCGTTGATTGAATTGCCCACAATTTATATTTTACTTATTTTATTAATAACTAAATTAAAATTGACCATGGCGATAGTTAACGATGGACATTTTTGTTTCAAGAGCCCCCCATTTCTCAGGATTGCGGTTGAGCGCCTTTATCCCCGGGTTGGTTACTTCAATGCTTGAACAAGTCATTCATTAAGCGCTTTAAATTGTATCTAATCAAAACGCGCCGTATGATTAAGTTGTGCTAGCCAAGCTTGCAAGTTGCCAGTTTGCCACCATTATGCTATCTTAAGTTTCCCCTAGCAACCGTTTCAACTCACCAGTACCATCGACCCACCCGTTTACGAAAATTGAAAGCAGTCACTGAACTTGTTTTCAATTAACTTTAAAACACGTATAATATAGCTGTATCAATTAAGGAGTGATATTTGATGAGTGGAAAGATTTCAGCAACATTTGGGACGCGCAAGATTTTGACCATGATCCAGCAACAACACGCTGATCGCGAGTTACTCTTAATGCAGGCCAACGCCACTGAAGATCGCTATATGTTACTCGACCTATCCGGCGAACCGTCCGTTTTTGCTAGTCCCGTTAATTATGACGTGTTATTATCCCGCGGCAGTGCTGATTGGCACGGGATGACTAGCTTCATCTTCGTTGATTTACCAATTGAAGAACAGAAGGTTTTCACCTCCAAGTTTAGTGGTTTCCGGCACGACTATGAAGCTCCGGACGGCCTTAAACACTTTTGCATCTTACGTGAATCGAAAAATAACGCCGCTTTCGTGATTGTCACTAACTGGCACAGTGACTCAGAATACGCCGTTTGGCTTCGGAGCGCTTCGTTTAAGCCGTTTGCCAAGTACGTTACACCTGATTATGATTACCATGAAAGTCGTTACAGTTTCGTACGCTCATTAAAATCCTAGCAACAGTTAAGCGCCGCTGGCATTGTTTGCCAGTAGCGCTTTTATTATAACGACTTTTTTCCGGGCAGTGATTTTTCATCTATTTGGTGTTCGTGATAACCATTCAACTAAGTGGCTGCCCCCTCTCCTGGACAGTTAGTAACGTCAGTCCGTTCAAGAATGACTGCCGTAAACTCTCCCGCCCGTAAAGCCCCATCAAAGTATATGGCCGCTTACAATAGCAGTCACCAACAAAATTGGCCCTGACCTCACGGTAATGAGTTAAACCATACCCACTTGATGCCAAGAAACGCTGTCTAACGGCGCTATCAGACGTCGGATTGAATCTACCCAACTCTACCCAAAGGATTTGCCGGTTAAGCTTTTAACAGACTCACTATGGCTTTTTAGCGCTAAAATAAGCGGACAGGGTTGCACCTAGCTTAGTAAGCGTCCGCTCCATCATCAATGAAGGCCGGCTACTCACCGCGGTCGGGTCATTGCGTCGCAACGCTCCCCTTCAATGAACACCAACCGATCGATACTGCCGCTTAAAACGGCTATGATTAAAAAAAGACGCATTCTAATGAATGCGTCTACTGTGATATTAACGGTCCGTACGAGACTCGAACTCGTGATCTCCTGCGTGACAGGCAGGCGTCCTAACCAGCTAGACCAACGGACCAATTGCGGGAGCAGGGTTTGAACCTGCGACCTTCGGGTTATGAGCCCGACGAGCTACCAGACTGCTCCATCCCGCGATAATATAATGACCCCTACGGGATTCGAACCCATGTTACTGCCGTGAAAGGGCAGTGTCTTAAACCACTTGACCAAGGGGTCATATTTGTAATAAATAAAACAACGGAGAAGGAGGGATTCGAACCCTCGCACCGCTTGCGCGATCTACACCCTTAGCAGGGGCGCCTCTTCAGCCACTTGAGTACTTCTCCAAAAATGGGCCTAAATGGACTTGAACCATCGACCTCACGCTTATCAGGCGTGCGCTCTAAACCAGCTGAGCTATAGGCCCATAAAGCGGGTAACGAGAATCGGACTCGCGACAACAGCTTGGAAGGCTGTGGTTTTACCACTAAACTATACCCGCATAAGATACCGATATGGCGCGGGACGGAATCGAACCGCCGACACATGGAGCTTCAATCCATTGCTCTACCGACTGAGCTACCGAGCCATTGTAGCGATGAAGTTATTTTATTTAAACGGTCCGTACGAGACTCGAACTCGTGATCTCCTGCGTGACAGGCAGGCGTCCTAACCAGCTAGACCAACGGACCAAATTGCGGGAGCAGGGTTTGAACCTGCGACCTTCGGGTTATGAGCCCGACGAGCTACCAGACTGCTCCATCCCGCGATAATAAGGAGGATGAGAGATTCGAACTCTCGCGTGGTTTGACCCACCTGACGGTTTTCAAGACCGTTCCCTTCAGCCAGACTTGGGTAATCCTCCATGTAATGTTACTAGGAACACGTCCACTTAAATAGTAGATGGACCTTGTAGGGCTCGAACCTACGACCCGACGGTTATGAGCCGTCTGCTCTAACCAACTGAGCTAAAGGTCCAAGCACATTATTCCTATCGCGGCAGGGGGAATCGAACCCTCGACCTCCCGGGTATGAACCGGACGCTCTAGCCAGCTGAGCTACACCGCGATTGTTAAATAACCAATTAGATTATCTAATCGGGAAAACAGGATTCGAACCTGCGACCCCCTGGTCCCAAACCAGGTGCTCTACCAAGCTGAGCTATTTCCCGTTATATGCACCCAGTAGGAGTCGAACCTACAACCTTCTGATTCGTAGTCAGACACTCTATCCAATTGCGCTATGGGTGCTTCTTAAAAGTGCCGAGGACCGGGATCGAACCGGTACGGTTATCACTAACCGCAGGATTTTAAGTCCTGTGCGTCTGCCAATTCCGCCACCCCGGCAACACTTTTGGTACAAAGCGGAAGACGGGATTCGAACCCGCGACCCCCACCATGGCAAGGTGATGTTCTACCACTGAACTACTTCCGCATATTTATTCAGTTAATGCCGACTAGAGGATTCGAACCTCCGACCCCCTGTTTACAAGACAGATGCTCTGCCAGCTGAGCTAAGTCGGCATGACGATTAACACAACTATAACATCATATCATGTTCAGCCACATAAATCAACAAAAACTTTTAATTTTTATTCAATTATGAACCGTGAACAATGAGCCGTGACAGTCTCGAACTGTCGACCCTCTGATTAAAAGTCAGATGCTCTACCAACTGAGCTAACGGCTCAAATGGAGGATACAGGGCTCGAACCTGTGACCCTCTGCTTGTAAGGCAGACGCTCTCCCAACTGAGCTAATCCTCCAAAATCGCATGGCAACGTCCTACCCTCGCAGGGAGCGATCCCCCAACTACTATCGGCGCTAAGAAGCTTAACTTCTGTGTTCG
>NZ_BJEA01000030.1 GCF_005405425.1 Lactiplantibacillus modestisalitolerans
GCGGTAGTGGCGAAGTGGTTAACGCACCGGATTGTGGCTCCGGCACGCGTGGGTTCGATTCCCACCTACCGCCCTTTGATTGGGTTATAGCCAAGTGGTAAGGCAATGGACTTTGACTCCATCATGCGCTGGTTCGAATCCAGCTAACCCAGTTGGGTTTGGGCAAAAAGATGATGGCGGTATAGCCAAGTGGTAAGGCAGAGGTCTGCAAAACCTTCATCACCGGTTCAAATCCGGTTACCGCCTTTCCTGAAAAGGTTATGTTCCTGATCAGTAAAAGACCCATTTATTATTTTGCCGGCGTGGCGGAATTGGCAGACGCGCTGGACTCAAAATCCAGTTCCCGTTGAGGGAGTATCGGTTCGACCCCGATCGCCGGTACTTAGAGGCTATCCAGATAGCTTTCGGTACCTAAAAGAAGTCGTTATATCGTTGATATAACGGCTTCTTTTTTAGTAGTTAGCCCACACATTCCAGTGGTAGACGATGATAATCAATTCCATAGCTGATTCTCAAGATCTTTCCCGCTTGGCCCTTATTGGTAGCGCTAAGATGGCCAATAACGCCCGTACACAGCCTTTGGGCGCTCCGCATGGTTGGAGATCGGAATGGACAACCAAAAAGCCGGTCAACTGCGCTTAACGGCATTAGGTGAATCAGCGGGGCTAAGGATGATTCACCTGACAACATTAAAGCTTACCGGCTAACCGATTTTTGATATCTACGCTGGGGGCCAAACTATTACCACAAGTGGCTAGAAAATAACAATGGAAAATAGCAAAGTGCGTAAGCGTTTAAGCACGCACGTTAATACTGGAACTGAACAAACAATCCGGATCAATCACTTTCCTATGGGCTAACGAAGGGGCCGTGCCGCCACTACTATTTCTGTTCAAGACGCTCTTCGTCTAAGCGCTGTTCCAACGTAATCAGCTCATCTAAGACCTGCCCAGGTGTTTTATTAACGGCGCGTGCAATTGCCTTGATGACGCGGCCTGATAAGCGATCGGTGCCACTGGTTGATTGGCTGGCCCGTAAGAGGGTGGTTTGACCAACGCCACTAATTTTGCTGACCCGGTAACGGGTGACGTGGTGTTGATCGAGATAATGTTGAAAGACATTCATTAAATTCGACCTCCAATTGAACTTGGGACCACGTCCACAGCTTTCCAGCGCTCGACGCCCGCTTCAGCGCTTGGCAGTTGGCGGTTCAGCGCATTTTTTAACCGACATGGTTACCCTACTTAACCATTAACTTACCGTTAGTGTACCATGAATTCAGCAATTTTCCATTATGAACGCATTTGTTTTTTGTAACGGCCTGGAGAAACCCCGACCTGTTTACCAAACGTGCGAATAAAATTGCTGTAATTGCCGTAACCACACTGCGCGCAGACTTCGGTGACGCTCAGGCCGGTTGCTAACAACTGCTTAGCGCGCTCAATCCGTTTTTCGATGATGTACGTGTGTAGCGAAACGTTCATGTACTTTTTGAAGTACTGATCAAGGTAATTGGGATTGAGGTAAAAATATTCGCCCAGGGCCCGCAAACTTAAGTCCGTTTGAAGATGATCGCCAATAAAATGGGTGATTTTTTCGAGTAAGGCGGGCATTTGGTTTTCACGGGGGAGGGTGTGAGCCGGTGTTTGGTTAGCGAAAATTAAAATTGTCATTAATTGAATGCGTTCGGCAACGTCGGCCGCGTATTTAGGGTGGTCGATAATCGTTAACAGTTGGTCACATAATTCAGTGAAGTGCTGGCACTGCGCTTCGGTGAGTTGCTGTGCGCTGACTTCCTGTTTTAAGGCCGTTCGAAAGCAAGCGTAGAGGTCGGTCTGCTTCGTTGAAAATTGAGCAATTAAGCCGGTATCAATGTTCAAGCAGACGCGTTCATACACAGTTGGACCGTGCGTCAGTGCACAGTGCCAAATGCCATTGGGGATTAGGATCAAGGTGTTAGGTTCAACCGCAAACGCCTGGCGCTCAGTATAAAAACTGATGTCACCCGAGCGGAGGAGATACAGTTCAATATGGTGCGAGTGCACGTGTAAGGGGCTGTTGTGTCGTTGACTCGTGACGTGTTTACAAAAGACCGGTATGGAAATGGTCCCGTCAATGGGTAGATTATCAATCAAGTTATCACCTACAGTTTTGCAAAGTTTAGCGATGAAAAAGCAAAGAATATGCGTTATTCAGCACCTATAATGTAATTGTACAAAAGAATTGCTGATTGGTAAAACATTATTAGCTAGCTAAGTGGTTCAAAATCATCGTCAGCGGGGCCATTCTTATGGGGAAAGAAGGTTCTTTGTACGCTTAAATGAAAGCGAATACAAAACTTGCTTTTAAACTGTAGGAGGCAGTCAGAATGGATAAACAGAAAACAACGCTTCACGATGGCTGGGACGAGTACGCCGGTAAAAAGATTTATCAGCATCGCTCCAAGGTCGGTCTCGGTCATTCGGTAGGATTCGGAGTCTTTTCATTTTTCAGTATTTCAATGCAGGGGCTAGTTGGTGCCTGGTTACTCTTCTTTTACACGACTTTTTGTGGCCTAACCGCCGGCCAAGGGGCAACAATCTTTTTAGTTGGCCGGGTGGCGGACGCCATTGCGTCGTTAGTCATGGGTAATATTTCAGATAACATTTACAAGTTTAAAATCGGCCGTAAGTATGGGCGCCGGCACGTCTTTATTTTAGCGGCCGCACCGTCGGTATTATTTGCCATTACGATGTGGGTTGCCGGCATGAGTTTTTGGTATTATTTAGTCACGTACGTCATTACAACGGTGTTAATGTCCGTCTTACAAATTCCGTGGGAAACGCTTCCTAACGAAATGACGAAGGATTACAATCAACGGACGACGATGTCAACGGCCCGGATGGTCATTGCCGGTTTGGGGAACATGTTAGCTCAGTTTGTGCCTGCCCAATTATTCAATTACTTTCCAAAGACGTCACCCGTACCGTACATTGTCATGCAAGCAGGCTTTTCAATTGTGACGTTCTTCTTGATTTTCATTACCTACAAAACGACTTGGGAACACTTTGTGACCAAGGCCGAAGCACAACACATTGAAGCCGAAGCACGGCGTGAAAATAATGGGAACAAGCCCAACTTAAAATCGGAACTTAAAAACTATTTCTCAACGTTTAAGATTAAGAGCTTCCGGATTCACATGGGTATCTATCTCAGTTCTTACTTTGCGACGATTCTTTGGTCAACCGTCTTCGTGTACTTTATCGTTTTCGTGGTTGGTAAGTCGACGAGTGTTTCAGGATTCTTACAATCGTTAAGTATCGTTTCCGTACCAGTCACACTTTTAGCGGGGTACATTGTGACCAAAATCTCACCCCGGGCATTGTACGCGTTTGGTTACAGTCTCATTTTAATTTCCTGTGCGGACTGGGCGTTTGTTGCCCTCACCAAACCTGCGCACGTTATGGTCTGGTTAGTAATTGGGACGTTATTCTACGAAGTGGGGTTATACATCCTATACTTCGTACCGTGGAACGTCTTTCCGTTTATTCCAGACGTTGATACGTTGGTTACCGGGAAAAATCGCTCCGGTTTATTCGCATCCGTCATGGTCTTTATTAACCAAATTAGTCAGGGGCTTGCGTCCGTTGTTGCTGGGTACTTACTAGACTTTGCGCATTTCAGACAATCCACTTCCGGGGCGATTGCCCAACCGGCGAGTGCCACGAATATGATTACGTTCATTGTGTCCGGTGGTGTCGCCATCATGATTGCGCTGGCGTTATTCTTTGCATTACGGTTTAAACTGAGCAAAAAGACCTTTACCGTTTTGGCCGACGAACTGGTTCGGTTACAAAATGGGGGGAGTATGAGTCAAGTTGATCCCCATACGAAGGCGGTTTGTGAAGACTTAACCGGGGTTAAGTACGATTCAATTGACTTCTGGAAGAAAAACGACCAAGTGACGCAACCCAAAGAATGACCGAACAATGGAGGAATTAGAATGAGCAATCAATTTATCGTTTCTAAAAGTACCCAAGTTACGGCGGATTTAAGCAACCCGGTTCTCCGCAACGCAAGCCGAATTTTACGGCGGGACCTGGCCGCGACCGTCACGGCGCTTGGGGAAGCCAATCAAATTCAACTGGTCTTGGATTCACAGCTTCCTGCCAGTGAACAGTTTAAGATCACGCGGGTCGCTCCGCAGCAACTTCAAATTAGCTCTGGAACCGCGCGCGGCGTGATGTACGGTGCTTTGGCGTTTTCGCGACAAGTTTTACACGTGGATGATTTTTGGTTTTGGCTGGATACCTTACCACAGCCCGTGCCAACAATTACCGTACCAACCTTAGCCCAGCTGCAATTACCCGCGTTTCGCGTTAAATACCGCGGTTGGTTCGTCAATGACGAGGTCTTATTAAAACATTGGGATTACCAAGAATCCAATACTAACGTTTGGCTACTGGTTTACGAAACCTTACTACGTTGCGGTGGGAATCTCATTATTCCAGGGACGGATAAGACGGCCCACGAAAATACCGTGACCGCGGCGGAAATGGGTTTAATTTTAACGCACCACCACGCTGAACCCCTGGGAGCCCAAATGTTTTCACGGGCTTATCCCGATTTGGATGCCTCGTATCAGAAGTATCCGGAGCTGTTTCAAGGATTGTGGCGTGACGCCATCGCGGCTCAAAAAGACCATGCCGTTATTTGGACACTGGGCTTTCGTGGACAGGGGGACCGGCCCTTCTGGCTCGACGATGATCAGCACTACTCGTTAGCTGACCGCGGCCGTATCATTAGCGACGTGATTAAAACGCAGTACCGCCTCGTGAAAGCTGCGCAACCCGAGGCCACCTGTGCCATCAATATTTATGGCGAACTGACGGCCTTATCACAACAAGGCCTCTTAGATATTCCCGCGGACGTGATTCAAATTTGGGCGGACAACGGCTACGGTCGGATGCTATCACGGCGCCAAGGAGATGACGACCCGCGGACGGACGTCCTAAGCGGGGGGCGGCCCGACCGCTCGCAAGGCATTTATTACCACGTTGCTTTTCACGACCTGCAAGCTTCCAATTTCTTGGGGCTTCTCCAAATCGACCCGCACACCGTGGCCGCCGAGTTAGAAAAGGTTCACCAAGCCGGAATGGACGACTTCGTGATGTGTAATACGGGGAACATTAAGCCTAACGTACTTTTCATTCGCTTAATGGCCCAAAGTTGGCGGGCAGACTTTCACGTTCAATCCGAAGCTCAGATCCTGAAAGATTACGTGGCGCACTATTATCAGACGGCCCACGCCCCGATTGCACGCCTGTACCACGACTATTTTGCCGCCGCCTTAGCATACGGCCCGTTTGCCGATCAGAAGGCCGGTGACGAATTTTATCCGTATACGCTTCGAAAGTTGGTTGCGACTTGGTTAACTGGCCGCAAGCAGCTCCCAGAGATGGGTTGGCTAACCGGTGACCAGGAGTTTGCGGCGCAACTTGATCACATCGAAAAGTTGATTCGGGGGGCCATTCAACCGTGGTGCGCCTTGGCGCAAAACGTCCAACAAACGCAAGCGACTTTACCAGGGGCTGACAAGCGCCGGCTCTACAATGACTTGTGGTTAAGCGTGGCCGTTCACGTTTATCCCTTGAAGGCGCTAAAACTGGTAATCAATGCGATTCGTAATTGCGATTCGGCTACGGACCGGGGGCGGTTATGCGCCTTTGTGCAAGCAGATGCTGCTTACCGCAACCTCCAACGGGTGCCAGGACTTTGGCAGGCGAACCCGCAACCGAAGTGGGCTCATTTTTACGATAACGACTGCTATAATAACTTGGTTTCGGCGGCGGACGTTACCGCCACGCTCCGCGCCCATATTCGCTTGATTGGTGACGGTCCCGACCTCGATCAGTGGGAGCGCCAGTACCTAATGGCACCGCGCGATGCTAAAATTATGCTACTTTCCAACACCCATCGGGCCTATAATGATGGTGAACTTGCGACGCGGCTCCGGGGTCGCTATGATTGGCTGGATGCCGCCGCGACGTTAGATTAGGGGGTCTTGATAATCGAACCACGTAAACGACTCGTCTTGATTTCAGCGGGACAGTCTAATATTGACGGGCGCAACCCGTTAGCTGAATTACCGGCACCAATTACGCTGCCGATGACGCACGTACATTATTGTAGTAACTACACGGCCGGGCACGCGCAGGGGCGCTTTCAACCAGCCATCACGGCGGATGACCTGTCTGCTAAGCGCTGGGGCTTTGACCTTGCCACTTACTACTACTTGTCGCAAGTAGCCAATTACGACCTCTACGTGATGAAATGTTCCGAAGGGGGTACGTCGATTGACGTGACCGGCGAGTCGGCTGATCACTGGACCGCGGATGTGGGTCAACTGAGTGATCCGCGTCATTCGCTATTACGTCAATTACAGGCGTTGGTTGCAGCTTGTCAACGGACCACGCCGGCGGTGCAGACGGTGCATGCGATGCTGTGGCACCAGGGCGAGGGTGACCGGGCGGACTTTTCGCCGGCCGCTTCGGCGCACTACTACGACAACCTGAAGGCGTTCTTTGCGGCTTGTCGGGAGACTGTGCGGCAGCCGCAGTTACCAATTTTCTGTGGGACCGTCAGTCATCGCTCGACTCAGTACGACCCGCAGGTAGAAGCGAGTTTGTTGCGGTTGGCACGAGCGGATCCAAACCTGCACGTGATTGACTTAAAGGATGCAACTTTGCGGGATAATTTTCATTTTGACCCGACTAGTAGTGTGGCGTTTGGGAAGGCGCTCTATGAGGTGATGAGGGAGAATTTAAGAGTGTGAGGTCAGACGGGTGGTATTGAGCATTGCCTAGCTAAGGCGTTGTCGCGGTTTATGCGATGACGCCTTAGCGTAGCAAGCGCAGATACCAGTCTGACCGAACACGTTTCGGCTATCTAGCAGTGAACGGGCTAGGCGTTGTCGCCTGGGTTTGGCGATGGCGTCTTAGCGTAGCAGGCGCAGGCGTCAGCCGACCCGGAACACGTTTCGGCTATCTCGCAACACTTGGGTGTCTAACTAGGTTCAGCGTTCCGATTATTCGTCATTTAAAGATGCAAAAAATACTAAGCTTAGAGGCATAGAAGTTACCCGACGGGGTGCTCCTATGCCTCTATTACTTTATAGTGG
>NZ_BJEA01000031.1 GCF_005405425.1 Lactiplantibacillus modestisalitolerans
GGAATTCATTACTTTAATCACCTGGACCGCTCACCAGCAAGAAACGACCTCACCCCAGCAGAATACTGGAATGAGGCAGTCTAGGAAAATAACTCAATTTTATATTATTTCATTTGTCAACTTGATAGGGACTAGTGCATAGGTTTTGGGCGGTTAATTAACACCTTTTAATCGATAAGACTTTCGGTGATCTTGACAACATGCACATCAAGAATAGCCGCTGTAACTGCCGGATTTTGAAATATTTTTACCCAGCTGGAAAGATCGCTTATAATCGTCGAATGTCGTTCATAACGGGCATATTGACTAATACAACGCTCTAAGGTGCCTTTCTCGTTGGCAGTCCGTAATCTCAATAACAGTTCATGACAATTGATGAAGAGTACCCGTTTACCTTGACGGCAGGCTTCAATCCCAATGCCAATTGCTAAATGTGTTTTACCGACCCCCGGACTACCAATAAAAATTAGGTTTTCTTTCTTCTCCAGAAACGCTAAGTCTTGAAAACCAAGTACCTCTTGCTGATTGATGCTAGGCTGAAACTTAAAATCAAAGCCCTTTAGTGTTTTAGCCTGTGGAAAACGTGCATGCTTTATAATACGGGCTATCTGCTGTTCTTGATTCCAGTCTATCTAGGCATTAGTTAGCGCCAACATGGCCTCTGTAAAAGACATTTGCTGTTGATTTATTTGATCGACGTACTCAGGCAAATAGGCCGCCATTTTAGTGAGTCCTAAGGACTCCAGGTTAGTCAGTAGCTCTTGAAATTTACTAGTCATTTTCATCACCTTAAACTTGGTCATATTCTGTTAAATGTTCTTCAATGTATGCCTGTATATCCTGCTCATTCTGGCCCTTTAAAAGGTCTGAGCCCAGTATCCGAACACGGTCATGATTTTCATAATTGAATTGATTTGTCGTTATGTTGTGCGAACGAATCAATTCTCCGCTATAATAAATTTAGATACGCTGCTCATCATCGGTCAGCTCAATATCAACTGTGCGGCCAATGTAGCGTGGATCAACGGAGTATTTACATTTACGAAAGTTAACCATCGATTCTTTTGAGACGATACGGGTAATATCTTCCTCGAAGAATGGTTTTAAAAGGTTAGCTGTGAGTTTATGTAAGTACTCCTTTTCTTCATGCTCCCACATATCTAGCGGAACCTGATTTGAATCTTGAGATACCTCAAGATTCAAATCCTGGCAGAGATCAGTCACTAAGTTATTTAATTCCACCTCATCTTCAAATTCATAGTTATACGGCCGTAATCTTTCCATTGTTCTGGCTAAGGCTTCAACGACGCCCTTAGTTTGTGGGTGGAATACACCCTACATGCAATCGGATTATAGCTGGCGTCGTGGCTAAATTGACGAAATCGTTCATTAAAGATCGCTTTATCAAAACTAGATTTAGTATGATCGACAACCTGTTTCATATTATCGAACCAGACTTCTGTAGGAACCTCTCCAGTAGCTTTAAAAGCGTCATTAAGGCGCTGAAAGAGGGTATCCTGGCTACGGTTCAAAGACCAAACTGATATACTTTCGTTTTGAAAAGGGAAGTACATAAAGAAAAATGTTGAAACGAATGGGTTTGCCTGCCTTGTTGTATAGTGTCATTTCTTCTTTCCAGTCAACTTGGGCCGATAGGCCCGGCGTGTGTTCAACTCGAATGGTGGCTTTATGAGTTTGCTCTTTGCGGACGGTAGCACAGTATTCTCGAACGATTGTGTACTTACCCTGAAATCCTTTCTTCTGAATAAATTTGTAAATTGAATGAGCTGAACAATTCAGGTCTAATTTACGGCAGATGATGTCTCTATAATTATCCAACAGGCTAGCCCTTTTACGCTTTACGGGCATGGCATTTTTACCTGTCAGTGCTTCTTCGTAAGCTCTTTTAGCGGTTCGGTAATCAACACCATATTGTCCCCCAAGTGCTGCATAATTTGGCTTAATTTCGTTATTCACGTACTGTTTCGCTCCTTCGCGGATATCATGTCTCACATTGAAAACTTCCTTTTCAATGTGATTCATAATATCAAAAAATGTAGGAAAACCGACAATTTTCTCGCCGCCATTTTCCTACATTTTATAACCGCCATGCACACTAAATAATGAGTTATAAAATTAGTAAAAAATATGCATTATCTGGTCCGGAAGGAGATAGTCATAAGACGTCCAGTAAATTCATCATCTTACATGACGTTGGCGCCAACAGTGGGGCTGCTGCTAACGCCAGTTACTTTAAAAATAATTGGCGCACGGCTCAGACCTACGTGGCCTTTGTAGTTGGCGATGGTGGTAAGGTCTATCAAGTTGGGACACCGGGCTACGTTCAATGGGGTGCCGGTTCAACGGCTAACGCGCAGGCACCAGTTCAAATTGAACTGGGCCGGACGACTAGTAAGAGTCAGTTTAAGAAAGATTACGCTGCCTATGTTGAGTTGGCCCGGGACATGGCTAAAAAGTATGGCATTCCGTTAACGCTGGACGCAGGCGGTGCATCTACTACCGGTGTTAAGACTCACCGTTGGGAGACTGATCACATTTGGGGTAGTCACGTTGACCCGTATGGATATCTCAGCCCAATGGGAATCAGTAAGGCTCAACTGCAGAAGAACATTAAGAATGGAATTAAAACGACCACTAATAAGATCTATACGGTAAAAAAAGGTGATTCCTGGTGGAAGATTGCCACGGATCATAAGACAACGGTGGCAAAGTTGGCTGTACTTCATGGTAAGAAAGTAATCTCAATGTTGTACCCTGGTGACAAGATTAAACTTAAGTAAATGCTAATCCCCACGCAAGTCTGTTAAAGATCTGTGTGGGGATTTTTTTGATTCAGTGACTATTGTATAATTGTTTTAACGAAAGGTTGTTATCGAATGAACGATGATAAAAGAGTATTTCTAGATTACTTAAAGCAAATATATGATCAGGCAAACGAGCATTTGCGTGAGCAAGAACACAAACGTGATCAAGTGGTTACCTTTTACGCAGTATTAATTAGTTTCATAATAACCACGAATCACACGATTCAAGTGAATTTTGGTGGACCAATCATGATGATGATACTAGATTTGGCACTTTGTGTTATTGGTGCAATAGTATGTATTTCACTTTCCAGTTTACGAGGGTGGCATACACAGTATCTGGATGCCATTTATGTAATTAATTATGCTATGGCTCATCAAAACCAGTACGTAACAGTTGATGATTTGAAAAATACAATCCAAGAAATGCTAGTAAATAATCAAATTAACGAAAAGGAAAACAAGGACAAAAAGTGGCCAATTAGAGTTGGAGAATGGTTTAAACATACTATTAGCTCTACTGAAGACAGTATGTTTTATGGAGTTTGGATATTTTCAATGGTTCCACTGATAATGATGGAACATAGTCTCTACAAACTAGTAAATTGGGGAAGCAAGCAAGGCGCATTATTGGTCATCTTATCGGTGGCGTTTACATTAGTGTTTGTTGTTTATTTCCGGCATATGTATAAGTTGTTAAATAAAAATATTAAAAATGCACAAATCTATAAAACGTGGATATTAGACTTTGATTACTACAGTAATGGTAAAAAAAGCTTTAGTTATTATGACGTTAGTATGAATCATGGAATTTTATCAATAAAACAAAATACAGCTGGTGTTGTAACTGTCCCAATCGTAGATAATCGGTATTTGATGATTAAGATTAAAAGGACTGATGGTCGTTTCAATTGGGAGTTTCCACGAGGGTTTGTTGAGCCAGAAGAAATACATGATAGTATGATTGACTACTCGACAGCAGCTAGACGTGAGTTAAATGAGGAATTAAATGTAAATTATTCGGCTGTAATGAAGGCAGTTGATTTAGGAGAAATAGAACCCGATTCTGGCTTGATTAAAAGTTCAATTCATGCTGTACAAGTAGAACTTTCTGAACTGAAAAAAATTAAACTACAGTCCTCAGAAAAGATAGTAGAATACAGGTTAATGGATGAAGATAGTCTTACAAATGAAGTCAAGAAAAGAACAATCATCGATGGTTTTACATTAAGTGCAATTACACTAAGCAGAAACACAAAATAAACTCAAATCCCCATACTGGTCTTAATTGACTGATACGGGGATTTTATTTGAAACAAAATTATTTTTGAGCGTACTAATCTAAAGCACTCGAAAGTGTTGAAAAAAACTAGTATACTAAAGCTACTAGCTAGTATTAAACTTGCGGGGTCAGCGTAATTGCCTTGCGCTGGTCCTTTTTATAATCAACATAATTTTTTTCTTCGGCAATCATGACATAGATAATTCGCAACAATTTATGTGCGAGGGCAACGAGTGCTTTTTGCGCCGTCATACGCGCGTGAAGTCGCCAAAAATAGTCCCTTAGACCGGTCTCTTTTGATTTTTTCGCTGATAGCGAGGCGCTAACGAGCGCCCATTTAAGATAGACATTACCATGTAAAATATGAGCACCGTGTTTAATACCGGCAGACTCATAATTTTCCAGGGCAGAGTCCAGCCCAGGACGCTAAATGGTGGGCATCTGGAAACGGACTTACATCTGAACCAATTTCAGCAATGATGATTTGAGCAATTCGTTGACTGATTCCAGGAATGTCTTGAAGGCGATGAAACAAGTCGTCGAATTCCATAACTTGTTCATCAATTTGAGCATTCAATTCAGTCAATATCCGCCGGTAATCCGCCAGCAGTTCCATGTTTAATTCTAATAATCGCCGATCGTTGCGTGTCAGAACGCCATCCAGCGCAGCAAATAGTTGTTCAACGCTGGCTTTCATCCGGCCATGCCGACAGTGTGCAATGGTGTGTAGCGTAATTACTTCGCCGTTTATAAGCAGGTTCAGTAGCTTAAGCCCAGACCCACTAAAGATATCCGAAGCGTAAGTTGTTAGTTTGATATTTGAACGTTGCAAAATATTATGAACTTCATTTTTAGTTGCGGTCATGGATTGAGTTATTTTTTTACGTAATCTAGTTGATTCACGGAGTGCTTGAATTGATTTGGGTGGTACAAAGCTAGCTGAAACCAAACCATAACGAGCCAGCTCAGATAGCCATTCGGAATCTTTTTGATCCGTTTTTTTACCAGGAATATTCTTGACAATGCGTGGATTACACAGGATCATTTTGAAACCAAAAGGTTCCAAAATTTGCCAAACCGGGCGCCAATACTGACCGGTACTTTCCATCAGAACTTGTTCAACGTGACGAGTCTTGAGCCATTCGCCGCATTCTTTCAGCCGGCAAGTGACGGTTTCAAAACGCTCAGAAACTTTCTTTGGTTTAGCGTTAGCTAAACCAACTAGTACCGAAACCGTGATTTGTTTTTGATGAACATCAATTCCGGCTACACTTTCAGCAACGACTTCTATAAAGTTCACCTCCGAATAAGTTTGAAAGCAGTAGCTTCAGTTATTGAGGGTTGAAATTTTATTTACGTGTACGAAACGACAATTGATTAATCTCACGAACTGAAAGCCATCGGTTTTTAGTACGGGCTTAGATTAGCACCAATAAGAGCATGATGAACAAACAACCGCTTTCACAGCCATTATAGCCGAGAAAGCGGTTGTTTCATATCATGATTACGAGAGTCGAGCGAAGCGACACCCTCAGATGGTTTTTGTGTATGTATATGCGTGTACAATCCGTGCACAAAGTGGCAATAAACGTTGATATATCAGTGTCATGAAATCCTGTATTCTCCTTATTAAAGCAGTATAGTGCAAATTCAAAAAATAAGAACGGGGTCGTGACATAAGTCTCTAAAAATAAAGCCAGTCTGGAAAAATCTTCGGATTTTTCCAGACTGGCTTTTGATATAATGGA
>NZ_BJEA01000032.1 GCF_005405425.1 Lactiplantibacillus modestisalitolerans
TATCGTGACATCTAAAAATCCCTCCGTAGTAAATCAGCTGAATTATATTATTTCAACTGACAACTACAAAGGGACTACAACACTAACTTTATAACTACCCTTGACACCTTTATACATTCCACATACTTCAGCAACCTTTAACACATGCTTGAGTCCTTATTAGGGCTCAAGTTTTAATTTAGATACATACTCATCCACAGACTGATAGACCACCTGTTCAATTAATGCAAAAATATCTCGATTTAACCCCTCTTGAAATGTACGATTTCGTCTAAAATAATCAGTTAAATTTTAATTTAGATCTTCAACCGTAGTTGACTTATCTAAAATCCCATCCAGGATTATGTTCGCTTGAATCTTAATTAGGTTTACTGCCTTATTCATTTGTTTCACCTCCTAACTAGTCGTTGTCGTTTGGTCGAATTTTAAAATCTTCAATAATTTTCAAAACTAAGGCGTTAGCTGCTGGTGATTTCTTTGTATTGCTTAAAACTTGAGTCATGTACATCTTGCTGACGCCAAATACGGTTGCTAAACTTGTAATACTAATCTCACGGTCAGCAATGTACTTCTTGATTAATTCTCGTCCCGCTAATGTTGTTGGCATTTAATTCACTCCTTTCGTTTATGTATGTAAGCTAATTGGATAACTAAATAGAAATAGTTTTAATTCTCGTTGCATATTTTACGCAGATGTTTTAATATTAGGGCATAGTTAAATACGCCTAATTAAAGCCATTGCTGGACTGTAAAACGTTGGGGAACACCATTTACGAGGTCAAGTTAATGCTCTTTTATATTGCGTGTTTGGTTATTCAATTAGTTTACGAAAAGTGATATTAAACTATTTGCATAAAATAATTAACGATTTTTACGCACCTATTTTAACTTTACTTTTGAGAAATGTGAGGAACCTTGTAATGACACTGTTTGAGCGCATAAAATTTCTTGCAAATAAACAGGGCAAATCTGTGAATGACGTTGAATCTGATCTTGATTATTCCAAAAATACCTTGTACAGGTTAAAAAGAACCAACCCAAGTGCAAAAAAATTAGAAGAGCTTGCCGACTACTTCGACGTATCCACTGACTATTTACTTGGCCGAGAAACTAAATCTCCAGACTGGGCAACTGAATCAGATAGGATTGATTTAGATAAGTGGCTTAGTTCAAATGTTCCAATGGGTTTTCAAGGTTTGGATATGGACGATGATACTAAGATTAAAGTTCGTGCCTTCCTTGAAGGTGTGTTCTGGGAAGATAAACAAAAGCATCGGAATGATAATAATAAGTAGGTGTTGTTGATGAACAGTTACAAATTGTATCTGCAAGTTCATCAATTAACCGATAGATTAGGAACATCGAATCCTTTTGATATTGCGGACAGCTTAGGATATACGGTCGAATACGCAAGTTTGGGGTCTCTTAAAGGACTATGTACTACCGCTAGCAGCGGTGATGTTTATATTGGCTTGTCAGATGAATTACGGGAATCACCTGAAAAATATGTGGTGATGGCTCATGAATTAAAACATGGATTAGATCACACGTCCTGCGCCGCTCTCTACACCATTGGAAATAATTGGGAAGGCAAAATGGAACGTGAAGCTAATTTATTTGCATGCAGTGAACTTACTCCTTTACAAAGAACAATATGGCGAACGGCCTCAAAGCTTCAAAGATATCCAATTAGCATACGGTCTACCCGATAAATTCTATGATTTAATGTTCAATTAGAAAAACGCCCCACTGCCGGTAACAGTGAGACGCGGTAACCAATGATATTGAATTACAAATATAATTATATCATTGGAGGATATGTAAATGAATGTTAAAAAAGTAGTAGTACTGGGGGGCTACTCTTTTAATTGGGGTTAGTTTGACCGCTTGTAGTGATAATAGTAAATCGTCTGAAAGTAGTACAAAATATAGTACTAGTTCGGAAAAGGTTAGTCCGTTAAGCAAGGCTAAAACAGACGTTGATTCCCTATTTGATGACTCTGATCATACTGAGTTATTAGGTGGAACCACTTTAGGCAGTATCAAGTCAGTAAGCACTGAAGTTAATAAACTACCTAGCTCTAAAGCTAAGGATGAATTAACCAAAGATATTACTACTGCTAAAAAGTTATGGCCTGAATTTGCTAAAGAAACTAGTCAAAAGGATGCTTCAAGTTCATCCAAGGAATCTCAAAAACTGGCAACACAAGAATCTAAAGACGCTGTTAGTAAATCAAAGGCAGACGCAGAATCAAAAGCCAAGGCTCAATCTAGTAGCACTTTAGCAAGTAGCAAGGCAGAATCAAAGAAAAAGTTACAACAGTTCACTAAATCTAATAGTGTTTCTCTCGTCAAAAAAATGCATGCACGCATAGACGATTCAGACGGTATCTCTGCTAAGGTTAGTCGGTTATCAAAATCGCCTGGTAAAAACATACGGGCTATTCGTAAGGAAATGATTGTGTTAAAGAATGTTGCTACAGAGTGTGATAATAATTACATAGATGCTGATAATTATCCAGGCAGTGATTCAGACTATGCTGATAAAGTTAATAGTTTCTGGGATTTATCTGCTACCATTCTTAGAATGCAGCGTAATTATCTCGGCTACCTTATTGGTGATAAAGATAGTCAACCATCTAGTTCAGAATTAAGCGATAACGTTGACCAATGGAATTCTATTTATCACGAAATTGTAAAATAAGGATGTGATACAGTTTTGTCAAAATACGCTAATGCGGTCGAAGAAATTGCGGCGCTTAACGGTGCTGTATATTTTCCAGGGACACACAAACTTGATTATATGCAATCCATCAAACATTGGATTGCAATCTATTTCAATGGTGGCCGTTACAAGTTTGAGGATTTTACATTGACCGAGGATCAATCCGAAGATTTTGCGCTTGGACTTGTTCATTTAATGGAAAAAATCGAACGTACTCAATTACGACGATTAAAACAGCAATTGTAAATAAAAAAGACACGTCCAGCTCGCCAAAGTTGAGGACGTGTTAAAAATAATTTTAAAGTTTCTACTAGCGTTTCTACATTAGAATGCACAATATATAGTGATTTCAAGGTGAATAATCGTCCAGATTTCACATTTCACACTACATATTGTATGCATTCTATAAATTGACAAATCGTCAATTTCTAATATAATTTAAGCATAGATCAAGTTCGGAGGGCCCGAGGAGTAGGTGCCGAACTAACGAAACCCCAGATTCTGTGCTTACACAGAACTGGGGTTTTTGTTTAGGAGATGATGTAATGAATCAAGAGAATACCAAGCCCTTCAAAACACACAATCGACAGCTAACTATTCTAAGAAATCGAGGATTATCTGTTCCATCTTCTGCCAAGCGCAGTTTAGAGCAATTTGGCTACTATTCAATTATCAATGGATATAAAACCTTATTCCTTCAAAAAGACTCCCGTGGTAGAGTTATTCATCCTGAAAGATTTATTCCTGGGTCAACATTTAGCGAAATTCAGAACCTTTATGATTTTGATAAAAAGCTTCGTTCAATTCTATATGATTATTTACTTGAGTATGAATCACATTTGGGATCTGAAATTTCATATCGCTTTTCAGAGCAATATCCTGAGGAGCACTCTTACTTAGCAATGGATAATTATTCCAGAAATTCAGATTTAGTTGCTTCTGTTGTGGGAACTATTAGTTCATTATCAAACACTATAAAAAAGAATTCAGGGAAAAGAAATAATAATGCAATCAAACATTACGTTAATCGGCATGGTCAAGTTCCCCTGTGGGTGTTGGTAAACTTTCTAACTTTCGGCGACTTGAATTATTTCTACAAAAATTCAAAGACTAATTTGCAAATTCAAATTGCACAAGACTTTTCTAAACAATTCAAACGTTCATACCGCCAAAATATAGAAATTGATGTCAAATCGATTAAAACTATTAATCATTTAGTTAACTATTTTAGAAATGCGGTTGCACATGGTGAGATTACCTACTCAATGTCCATTGATCGTAGTCCAAACTTCCAAAGTGTAAAACGCAATCTAAGTCTCCAATCACTTCAAGTTAACAGTCAACTTGGTGTATTCGAACTCATCATTGCTTTAAAACTAGTTCTCACGAAAAAAAGCTATTCTAAATTAACAAAAGAAATCGAACATCTTCTTAATGAATATTCTGAAAAATTTCAGTCTGTAGAGCTTGCTGCAATTCTTCATGATATGAATTTTCCCGAAAACTATGAAGTCTATATTTAATTAAAAGCGTGTCCCCCACATCCGGCAAGATATCGAGACACGCTCAACCTGAATTAAATCGCTAAAGGACTTAATGGCTCCTTTAGTATATCATACTGGAGGTAACATCAATGGCAGCAATTACAAAACGCGGTAAAACGTGGCAAACACGTATCACTTACTACGATGATGCTGGCGAACGTCAACAGAAGAATCAAGGTGGCTTTAAAACTAAAAGAGAAGCCACCGAGTACGCTAACCAATTTGAAGTTAATCGTGATACGGGTGAACTCACTTTAAAAGAATCGCCCTATTTCAAGGATTACTTCTGGGATTGGTTCGAGACTTACAAAGAATCATCCGTGCGTGAACGTACTCGCCTTACCTACATTCAGGCTCATAACGTCCTCAAAAAATATCTTCCTAAAGCTAAGCTAGATGAACTCGACTGGCGTCGTTACCAATTATTTTTAAAAGACTATGGCCAGGATCATGCTAAGTCAACGGTCTCAAAAATGAACTCTCTTTTTCGTGCTAGCATTAAAGACGCCATATATGACGGGATTATTCGTAAGGATTTTATTAAAAATTCTTCTTTAGTTTATGATAAAAAGCGAACTCGTAAAATCGAATGCCTTAACGAAGCTGATGTGCAGACATTATTGAACTACTTACTAAAAACCCGCAACAAGAACTTTACCAGCAAATACATGATCATCACGGCATTAATGACCGGAATGCGACCCGGTGAAATTGAAGGGCTACGGTGGTCAAACATCAATGATGATTTTAATACCATTCAGATTGAACAATCTTGGAACGAAACCAATCAAGATTTTCAGGACCTAAAAAATGAATCATCACATAGAATTATTCGTGTCGATAAATGGTTAATTGATATTCTTAAGGAAATTTCACATCGAGGCAGTCAGGGGCTGGTATTTGTAAATCAATATGGTACCATTCCCACTTCATCAGCTGTCAATAAAACCCTGCGAGGTGCGTTAAAAGATTGTAAAATCAAACGGCAGGGATTTCACTTTCATTCATGCCGTCACACCCACGTTGCTTATCTCTTATCTCACGGTATTGATCTATATGCAGTTTCAAAACATCTTGGCCATAGTAATATTACAATCACCGCTAATACCTACGCTTATCTTATTAATGAATACAAGGCCAAAACTGATTCACAAATCGTCACTGCCCTTAGTGAGTTGTTACCCACAGACGCTAAATCAAAGTCGGTTTAGCAACCTCGTGCACATTTTGTGCACAGACAAGGTGCAAATGTTGCCGTATCAAGGGTCAAAAATCCTGTACTCTTGTGCACAGAAAAATTTACAAATTCTGAAATCACGTGATATCAAAGCGATTCATGTGCACAGACTTTTTCTCTTCTAGCCCTTTCTAGCCTTTTCTAAAAAATAGGCTCTGTGTCAACCGGTGTTGATTTGTACTTTTATGAGGTTCCAATTCACTTACGAATTGGGGCCTTTTTTTCAA
>NZ_BJEA01000033.1 GCF_005405425.1 Lactiplantibacillus modestisalitolerans
ACGTTTTCGGATAGAACCTGTTTAGTTGCAGGTTTTTACGCCGAAGCCCGTTACTTTAGTGACGGGAGAGTTCACGAAAACAACTAATTTTTTAGACGCAGTCAAGGGTTCATTAATCATTTCGTGTCAAGCGTTGCCTGATGAACCGTTACACAGTTCATTTATCATGTCTCGAATGGCCCTTGCCGCTACCGCGGGCATTCGTGCAAACTCAGTTGTTGATATCCAGGCGATCCAAGACGAGGTTGATTTGCCAGTGATTGGCTTGAGTAAAGTTGACTACCCGGATTCCCCCGTATACATCACCCCAACCATTAAGGAAATGCGGGCGGTTGCCGCAACCGGCTGTCCGGTCGTTGCCTGTGACGTAACCGGCCAACCGCGCCCCAATGGTGAACAGTTAGCTGACATCGTCGCTACTATGCGCCAGGAGTTTCCTGACACCCTCCTAATGGCGGATACGGACAGTCTCGAAAACGTACAAGCGGCTGAAGCCCTTGGTTTTGATATTATCGGGACGACGATGCACGGCTACACCCCCGTTACCAAAGGCGCCAACATTGCGGATAACGACTTTGAATACCTCAAGGCCGTTCTGAAAACCACCAGTAAGCCCGTCATTGCGGAAGGTAAAGTTGATACTCCCGCTAAGATGAAGCGGTGCTTAGCCCTCGGTTGTCACGCCGTCGTGGTCGGCGGTGCGATTACCCGGCCATTGCAAATTGCGCAAGGCTTCGTGGCAGCACTGGAAGATTAACAAATTGACGCACGACTAAAAAAACAGCTCCTAAGCAAAATTGCTTAGGGGCTGTTTTAGTTAATCATCATTCAAACTGCTTTTCCCGTGCCAAGCGGCCCTTAACCTTCCCCACACCAGCCTGCCAATTACCGGCTAACTTGTCCTTCGGATCGTCCGTCACGGCACCGCGGACCTGCTGAGCCTTCCCAGCCATTTCCTGACCGAAGGCGGCGACTTCATCATCAAAGGTTGCGGCCTGTTCCGGACGGCGTTTCCGCCATAACATGTAGGCGGCGCCCGCCCCCGCGATTGCGGTTAAACTGATTAACATTGGTTTGAGCATGGTCATCAACTTCCTTTCTGAATTTCCTGCGTCGGTCGAATTTTCAAGGGTTGCGTTAACGGCGTCACTTTTACCAGGGGGTGAACGTGCCGAATCGGCAATTCTTGACATAAATAATCAGTAATCAAATCTTGAACCTGCTGCGTCACCAACTCCACGTCAGTCAACGCCTCGGCGGTCGCCTGCACGCTCACCCGCGTTGGTAACGGGTAACGTAACTTGAGCCGCACTTGCGGATTGATCAAGCGTAATTTAGCGGTCAGGCGATACTGGAGGTCACTTTCCACGATTCGGTGGGAAACCGGCACCCGGACCGGAGCAAAGTGGTGCATTAACGCAACGACCTGCCGCGGTTTCAATAAACTCAGTACTAACAAACATAGGCCAATTAGGCCCACAATGATGGCAATTACTAACACCAATTCGTTAAACCAGTGCGCGTGGGCCAGGGCCAGCGACGCCAACCACTCCGTCACGAAGAAGACGTCCTGACTTTGACTCACTTCCACGAGTGCCAGTAGGACTAACACCCCACCGGCCCCGCCAATAATAAGGCGTCCCATGCGATTCATTGGATTCACCCCACTAACTACGCTGGCGCATCCCAAAGAGCGCAGCCACCAGTATGACTAACACGACCGCACCAATAATAGCGGGGATCAGGGCCATCCCAGCTAGTGACGGTCCCCAACTACCTAGTAAGCGTTGCCCAAGCCACGCACCGGCTAACCCGGCAATCACGTCGCCAATAATTCCAGCGGGCAAATCGCGACTCGTCACCATCCCCGCTACGGCGCCAATCACGCCGCCAACAACTAACGTCCATAACCATCCTAGCATTTTAGTTACCCTCCTCAACTTTATTTATTAATTATAATAACCATAAGAATTGAAATTGGCAACCAATATGCATTCCAGGCGCAACTAATTTAGTGCCTGAATTAAGGCTTGCGCTACCGACCGGACTGAAAACGGATTCTGACCCGTAATCAAGTGGCCGTCTTGGACCACGTTATCCTGATAAGCGTGCTTTTTAACAAAATTGGCACCGCGGGCGGCGGCCATTTCCTGGTTTAAGAAGGGCACGACCTTCTTCTTGCCCGCCACCACTTCCTCACTAGTCGTGAAGCCGGTAATCTGTTTTCCCGTAATCACGTACGTACCATCAGCGGCCTTAATATTGAACAAGCCGGCAATTCCGTGACAGACCGACGTTAGGTAGCCCCCGTTCGCGTCAATCTGACTAGCAATGGCGATCAACGCCGGGTTATTCGGAAAGTCCCACATCACGCCATGTCCACCAGTGTAATAAATCGCGTCGTAGTCAGCCGGGTCAACTTCACTTGGCTGGCGCGTGTTGCGCAGCGCCGCTTCCACGAATTGCGGATCCTCGTAAACCCGCATGATTGCGTCATCGACGTACTTCATACTGCGGGGGTCTAACGGCACGTAGCCGCCCTTAGGACTGACAAAGTCGTAGTGCCAGCCCGCTTTAGCTAACTCGTCGACAAATTCGGCACTTTCACCGAGCCACAAGCCGGTCGGATCGTTGGTGTCACCGTACTTCTGCACGTTCGTTTCTACTATTAATACCTTTGGCATTGAAATTCCTCCATCCAACGTTAACTAAACAAACGAAAACCGCTCACTTAGGAAGCGCGCACTGGGCCGCGGTCGCAGCGGTCGAGTTGAAACCCGCGTAACCTAAAAAGCCCCCGCAGTAGCGCAACCCTAAGCATCGGGTTTAGCTTACCATACGGGCGCGATTTGAGCTGGCGAATACGCTTGCCGGTTAATTTTTGCGCATACGTGACCTAATTAAGCTAATCGGCGTTGATGCTCCGGTTAAGTCTTCCGGTAACTCGGGGGTGCGGTTCAATTGATTCTGTGGGAACCATTGGGTGCCTCCGTTTCTTTTGGGGAGGCGTTCGCCCGATCACGGGATTGCGGAGTGCGGTTAGAGCTGAAAGCTGGGATAAATACCACGTTTATGAAAGCGCTTTGATTTTGGTATAAAAAAAGAACCGGTGCTCCCGGTTCAGCTTGCATGGCAACGTCCTACCCTCGCAGGGAGCGATCCCCCAACTACTCTCGGCGCTAAGAAGCTTAACTTCTGTGTTCGACATGGGAACAGGTGTATCCTTCTCGCCATCGTCACCACACTATTG
>NZ_BJEA01000034.1 GCF_005405425.1 Lactiplantibacillus modestisalitolerans
TTGAAACTTGTTCTTTGAAAACTAGATAATATCAAATATATTTTTTCATAATGAAACCGAGAACACCGCGTTTTTTGAGTTTTTTATTGAAGTTTAATTATCGCTAAACTCATTAATCGCATTTACCGTTAGGTAAATGAGGTTAAGTTAACAAGGGCGCATGGTGAATGCCTTGGCACTAGGAGCCGATGAAGGACGGGACTAACACCGATATGCTTCGGGGAGCTGTACGTAAGCTATGATCCGGAGATTTCCGAATGGGGCAACCCAGCAGTTTTAATCAACTGTTACCACTAGATGAATTCATAGTCTAGTTGGAGGTAAACGCTGTGAACTGAAACATCTCATTAGCAGCAGGAATATAAAGAAAATTCGATTCCCTCAGTAGCGGCGAGCGAACGGGGAACAGCCCAAACCAATGTGCTTGCACATTGGGGTTGTAGGACTGAACATTTGAGTTACCAAAGAACTTGATAGTCGAAGGATTTGGGAAAATCCGCCATAGATGGTGATAGCCCAGTAGACAAAATCAAATTCTCTCAGTTCAGGATCCTGAGTACGGCGGAACACGTGAAATTCCGTCGGAATCCGGGAGGACCATCTCCCAAGGCTAAATACTACCTAGTGACCGATAGTGAACCAGTACCGTGAGGGAAAGGTGAAAAGCACCCCGGGAGGGGAGTGAAATAGTTCCTGAAACCATGTGCCTACAATAAGTCAGAGCGCGTTAATGCGTGATGGCGTGCCTTTTGTAGAATGAACCGGCGAGTTACGATCCCGTGCAAGGTTAAGACTGAAAAGTCGGAGCCGTAGCGAAAGCGAGTCTGAAATGGGCGTTTTAGTACGAGGTTGTAGACCCGAAACCAGGTGACCTATCCATGTCCAGGTTGAAGGTGCGGTAAAACGCACTGGAGGACCGAACCCGTGTAAGTTGAAAATTGCTGGGATGAGGTGTGGATAGCGGTGAAATTCCAAACGAACTTGGAGATAGCTGGTTCTCTCCGAAATAGCTTTAGGGCTAGCCTCGGAATTAGGATCATGGAGGTAGAGCACTATTTGGACTAGGGGCCCGTCTTGGGTTACTGAATTCAGATAAACTCCGAATGCCATTGATTCATATCCGGGAGTCAGACGGTGAGTGATAAGATCCATCGTCGAAAGGGGAACAGCCCAGACCATCAGTTAAGGTCCCTAAATGTATGCTAAGTGGAAAAGGATGTGGAGTTGCATAGACAACTAGGATGTTGGCTCAGAAGCAGCCACCATTTAAAGAGTGCGTAATAGCTCACTAGTCGAGTGATCCTGCGCCGAAAATGTACCGGGGCTAAGCATACTACCGAAACCATGGATGCGACCATTAGGTCGCGTGATAGGAGAGCGTTCTAAGGGCGGTGAAGCAAGATCGTGAGGACTTGTGGAGCGCTTAGAAGTGAGAATGCCGGTATGAGTAGCGAAAGATAGGTGAGAATCCTATCCACCGAATGACTAAGGTTTCCTGGGGAAGGCTCGTCCTCCCAGGGTTAGTCGGGACCTAAGTCGAGGCCGAGAGGCGTAGACGATGGATAACAGGTTGAGATTCCTGTACTAGTTAAGTGCGTTTGAACGATGGAGGGACGCAGGAGGCTAAGATGTGCATTCTGTTGGATTAGAATGTCCAAGCAGTAAGTCTGAAACAGAGTCAAATGCTTTGTTTCTTAAGGACAAGCTGTGATGGGGAGCGAAATTTTAGTAGCGAAGCGTCTGATGTCACACTGCCGAGAAAAGCTTCTAGTGAGTACTTAACTACCCGTACCGCAAACCGACACAGGTAGTCGAGGAGAGAATCCTAAGGTGAGCGAGTGAACTCTCGTTAAGGAACTCGGCAAAATGACCCCGTAACTTCGGGAGAAGGGGTGCTGATCGCAAGATCAGCCGCAGTGAATAGGCCCAGGCGACTGTTTATCAAAAACACAGGTCTCTGCAAAATCGTAAGATGACGTATAGGGGCTGACGCCTGCCCGGTGCTGGAAGGTTAAAAGGATGGGTTAGCTTCGGCGAAGCTCAGAATTGAAGCCCCAGTAAACGGCGGCCGTAACTATAACGGTCCTAAGGTAGCGAAATTCCTTGTCGGGTAAGTTCCGACCCGCACGAAAGGCGTAACGATCTGGGCACTGTCTCAACGAGAGACTCGGTGAAATTATATTGTCCGTGAAGATGCGGACTACCCGCGACAGGACGGAAAGACCCCATGGAGCTTTACTGTAGCTTGATATTGAGTGTTTGTACAGCTTGTACAGGATAGGTAGGAGCCATAGAAACCGGAACGCTAGTTTCGGTGGAGGCGTTGGTGGGATACTACCCTCGCTGTATGACCACTCTAACCCTCACCACTAAGCGTGGTGGGAGACAGTGTCAGGTGGGCAGTTTGACTGGGGCGGTCGCCTCCCAAAAAGTAACGGAGGCGCCCAAAGGTTCCCTCAGAATGGTTGGAAATCATTCGCAGAGTGTAAAGGCACAAGGGAGCTTGACTGCGAGACAGACAGGTCGAGCAGGGACGAAAGTCGGGCTTAGTGATCCGGTGGTACCGTATGGAAGGGCCATCGCTCAACGGATAAAAGCTACCCTGGGGATAACAGGCTTATCTCCCCCAAGAGTCCACATCGACGGGGAGGTTTGGCACCTCGATGTCGGCTCATCGCATCCTGGGGCTGTAGTCGGTCCCAAGGGTTGGGCTGTTCGCCCATTAAAGCGGTACGCGAGCTGGGTTCAGAACGTCGTGAGACAGTTCGGTCCCTATCCGTCGCGGGCGTAGGAAATTTGAGAGGAGCTGTCCTTAGTACGAGAGGACCGGGATGGACATACCTCTGGTGTACCAGTTGTGCCGCCAGGCGCATTGCTGGGTAGCTACGTATGGATGTGATAAACGCTGAAAGCATCTAAGTGTGAAACACACCTCGAGATGAGATTTCCCATTCCTTTATGGAAGTAAGACCCCTGAAAGATGATCAGGTAGATAGGTTAGAAGTGGCAGTGCGGCGACGCATGAAGCGGACTAATACTAATCGGTCGAGGACTTAACCAAGTAAATGGTGGTCCGGTTCATTAGAGAAATTATTTGATATTAGCTAGTTTTGAGAGCACAAGTTTCTCAATAGTGTGGTGACGATGGCGAGAAGGATACACCTGTTCCCATGTCGAACACAGAAGTTAAGCTTCTTAGCGCCGA
>NZ_BJEA01000035.1 GCF_005405425.1 Lactiplantibacillus modestisalitolerans
CGCCTTACCGGTTGGTCCTAAAGCGGCTGGAAACATACTAATATAAGTGGTGAAAGAGATAGTTTGACGAAGCTGCTCTTTCACCACTTTTGTTTTTGAACTAAAGTGGTATGGGATTAACATGCCGAAGATACACCACGAGACACTCATGTCGTGCTGGAAACTGGCAAATCCCATTGTTTATGACAAAGCTGCTCAAAGTTTGTTGGCATCTATGCCGGGTTTAGAAAACTAGTTTTATCATAATAAACGTAATCTTACAGCTAGGTGGTAATCTATTATGCAAATTGTATTTGGCATTGATATTAGTAGTGAATCCGCAACGGTTGCCATTGCGAATAGCGTTGAAGAAAACGGTAAATCAGAAAGAATGTTGTTGAAAGAGTACAAAATCGATAGTAACAAGGTCGGTTTTAGTCGCTTATTACGAGACTTGCACAACTTTACTGATCCGCAAATTATTTTTGAAGCCACGGGTGTTTATTCTCGGCGATTTCGGGCTTTTTTAAATCGAAACGAGTATAAATTTACTGAATTAAACCCGCTTCAGGCGAAGTTAGATCTGCACGATACTTTTCGACACCAAAAAACTGATTCAAATGATGCCCGTGATTTGGCCTTTTCGCAATGCATTAAGCATCGATTGGTAACGGTTCAAGAACACCCCGTTTATTTGGATTTACGTGATGATGAGCGCTTCTATCAACAATTAACTTGTGATGTCGTACGTAAAAAGAACGAGCTAGAACGCGCACTTCAGCTCGTATTCCCGGGTATACAGGGTGTCTACAGCGATACGTATGGTGAGAATCTATGTAGAACACTGCAGCTATTCCCACATCCTAATTTAGTACTGGCAGAAAGCTTGGATAGCTTGACTACTAAGCTACAAAAGGGGTTGGCAAAGAAGCTTAGCCGTAAGGTCTGTCAGCGGTACGCTCAACGACTTATGGATGCCGCTAAGCAGTCGTCACCTGCAATCGAGCCATCGAGTTGTATCCTAGATCAAACGCGCTATTATGGTCAGGCTTTACTTGCGTTAGCGACTAAACAAGCAGAAGTTATTAATCGTATGGTGAAGAAGGCTAAGGAAGCTAAATTACCAGAATTAGCCATTTATCAGTCCATACCAGGGATTGGGTTAAAGACAGCCGTTTGCTTAACCGCCGAACTTGGGGATCTCCATCGTTTTACAAGTTCAAGTAAGATAAATGCCTATGTCGGGATTGAC
The DNA here is from genome assembly GCF_005405425.1 of Lactiplantibacillus modestisalitolerans. Lineage (GTDB taxonomy): Bacteria > Bacillota > Bacilli > Lactobacillales > Lactobacillaceae > Lactiplantibacillus > Lactiplantibacillus modestisalitolerans. The sequence continues at coordinate 1,232 of NZ_BJEA01000035.1, forward strand.
TTGGTTGTTTATGAATCTGGGAATTATAGGGGTGAGCGCCATATTACTAAACACGGGAATCCCTATGCCCGTAAGCTTCTCTTCCGAACTGTTGATAGTATTTTATCGGTTACTAAAAAGTTTCAATCGTGCCACATTGCAGACTTTTATCGACGCAAAAAAGAATCTTCAGGGAACAAACCAGCTACCAAGAAGATTCATATTGCGACGATAGGTCGTCTACTACGAACGATGTACCATCTAGTATTACACAATCAAGAATATAATTACAAAATCGCCACAACGCACTAAATACTTAGCTGATTATGACTCTTTTCAAATGGCTTTGAAAATTTTCGACACCTTCAAGGCCTATTTAAGTGTACGCTCAATCCGAATTCATATCAATGAACTCTTATTAATTACTACACTTCTGATGTAATTCAAAATAAATTTCTAAATTAGTTGAGCTTAAATCATGATAACTATTGACTTTTGGTAGAAACGTGGTGGACACGACTTTAAGCCAAGCAACCCACTTGTCTTAAAGCTCGGTCTTTGGGTAAGTCGGGAAACAACC
>NZ_BJEA01000036.1 GCF_005405425.1 Lactiplantibacillus modestisalitolerans
GTGACATAAGTCTCTAAAAATAAAGCCAGTCTGGAAAAATCTTCGGATTTTTCCAGACTGGCTTTTGATATAATGGAAAATAAAAAAGAGTACCGGCCGTACCCGATACTCCACGAAATTATCCCCGAAAGGACATTCCAAATATGCAAGATTATTATAACATGAATCAAACCACTTTGAGTATCGCCTTGGATTATCAACCAGAAGAAAATCATCCCGCCCGCTACATTAACGAGCTCGTTGAGCAGTTAAAACTAAAATATGATTACCAGTTTGGACGGCCACGAGAATATAACCTTGGCGCCATGTTAAAACTGGTCCTTTTGGCGTACAGTTACGGTATTTTCAGCAGTCGCAAAATTGAACGTTTTGGCCGTGAAAACAAGCCCGCGGGGTGGTTAATCGCCGACCAAGTTCCATCCTACCGGACAATTTGCCGTTTCAGAATCTCCGATGAGTTAGCAACCATGACGAATGATAGTTTGTCTCAATTGACCGAGTGTTTGCGTAAAAATGGTTTAATTGACGATATTTCTTTTATTGATGGAACTAAAATCCTGGCCGATGCAAATAAGTATAGTTTTGTCTGGAAGAAGAACACGATTCGGTTTGATCAGATGAATCGTAAAAAATTAGTCGACCTGTTAGGTGAATTGCATGAAGCCGAAATTATCGGTGAAGTACCAGCCGGGTCAGATTTAACGCTAGAAATGTTAGATGCCATGATTAGCAAAGTTGAGGATCACTTAGTGGTCCTCAATGAAACTGTGGCAGCAACTAAGAAAGTTTCCCCGAACCCTGCCAAGCAACAACGACGAATTGTTAAGTCACAAAAACGTAAGTTAGATGAACGGCGTGATAAGATGCGTGAACATCAAGCGCAACAAGCAATCTATGGTCAACGCAATAGCTACTCTAAAACGGACCACGATGCCACCTTTATGCGGGTCAAAGAAGACCCGATGCAAAACGGTCAATTGAAACCGGCTTACAACTTACAAATCGCCACCAGTAATCAATTTATCACGGGATATCAATTGTTTCATAATCCGACCGACACGCGAACGTTACAACCATTTGTTAAGCATTTGGAGGACAACAATACGTTAGGCTCGACCGTTGTCGCCGATGCCGGATACGGTTCTGAAAGTAATTATCAGTACTTAGAAGATGAACTTGGACAGCACACCGCGCTAATACCATACGGAACGATGCTTAAAGAGAATAGTCAAAAATGGCGCAGTGATGACCGTAAAGTCATGAACTGGGATTATCATGAAAAGGATGATTATTTCATCAATCCTCAAGGTGTGCGGTTCAGCTTCAATACGTATCGTCAGCGGACCGATAAATATGGCTTTATTCGTGATTTCAAAGAATATGTCGCCGAAAAATACGATGAAAATCACCAACTTATTGCCGGCGCATTAACGCCAAAGGGCAATCTCAAAAAGATTTCGGTGAATGAAAATTGGGAATATTTTAAAGCCAAGCAACGTGAATTACTTTCAGCTCCAGAAACCGGTCAGATCTATGCTCAGCGTAAGATCGATGTTGAACCGATATTTGGTAAGATGAAGGCTTCTTTGCGTTTCAATCGCTTCTCGGTGCGGGGTTTCGATAAGGTCACCAAAGAAGCGGGAATCGTAATACTGGCGTTAAATATTATGAAACTGGTCACGGTAGGGACCAGTTTTAAAAATCAAAGGCGTAAGCAAATGGGACGAGAAACCAAAATTCGGTTTCTCGTCCCATTTGCTTATACAGAGGCTACTTATGTCACAGCCTC
>NZ_BJEA01000037.1 GCF_005405425.1 Lactiplantibacillus modestisalitolerans
CTCTCAAAACTAAACAAAGTTTCGACGCTGTGTAGGTTTCCGTAATATTCCTTAGAAAGGAGGTGATCCAGCCGCAGGTTCTCCTACGGCTACCTTGTTACGACTTCACCCTAATCATCTGTCCCACCTTAGGCGGCTGGTTCCTAAAAGGTTACCCCACCGACTTTGGGTGTTACAAACTCTCATGGTGTGACGGGCGGTGTGTACAAGGCCCGGGAACGTATTCACCGCGGCATGCTGATCCGCGATTACTAGCGATTCCGACTTCATGCAGGCGAGTTGCAGCCTGCAATCCGAACTGAGAATGGCTTTAAGAGATTAGCTTACTCTCGCGAGTTCGCAACTCGTTGTACCATCCATTGTAGCACGTGTGTAGCCCAGGTCATAAGGGGCATGATGATTTGACGTCATCCCCACCTTCCTCCGGTTTGTCACCGGCAGTCTCGCCAGAGTGCCCAACTAAATGCTGGCAACTGACAATAAGGGTTGCGCTCGTTGCGGGACTTAACCCAACATCTCACGACACGAGCTGACGACAACCATGCACCACCTGTATCCACGTCCCCGAAGGGAACGCCTGATCTCTCAGGTTAGCGTAGTATGTCAAGACCTGGTAAGGTTCTTCGCGTAGCTTCGAATTAAACCACATGCTCCACCGCTTGTGCGGGCCCCCGTCAATTCCTTTGAGTTTCAGCCTTGCGGCCGTACTCCCCAGGCGGAATGCTTAATGCGTTAGCTGCAGCACTGAAGGGCGGAAACCCTCCAACACTTAGCATTCATCGTTTACGGTATGGACTACCAGGGTATCTAATCCTGTTTGCTACCCATACTTTCGAGCCTCAGCGTCAGTTACAGACCAGACAGCCGCCTTCGCCACTGGTGTTCTTCCATATATCTACGCATTTCACCGCTACACATGGAGTTCCACTGTCCTCTTCTGCACTCAAGTTTCCCAGTTTCCGATGCACTTCTTCGGTTAAGCCGAAGGCTTTCACATCAGACTTAAAAAACCGCCTGCGCTCGCTTTACGCCCAATAAATCCGGACAACGCTTGCCACCTACGTATTACCGCGGCTGCTGGCACGTAGTTAGCCGTGGCTTTCTGGTTAAATACCGTCAATACCTGAACAGTTACTCTCAGGCATGTTCTTCTTTAACAACAGAGTTTTACGAGCCGAAACCCTTCTTCACTCACGCGGCGTTGCTCCATCAGACTTTCGTCCATTGTGGAAGATTCCCTACTGCTGCCTCCCGTAGGAGTTTGGGCCGTGTCTCAGTCCCAATGTGGCCGATTACCCTCTCAGGTCGGCTACGTATCATTGCCATGGTGAGCCGTTACCCCACCATCTAGCTAATACGCCGCGGGACCATCCAGAAGTGATAGCCGAAGCCATCTTTCAAGCTCGGACCATGCGGTCCAAGTTGTTATGCGGTATTAGCATCTGTTTCCAGGTGTTATCCCCCGCTTCTGGGCAGGTTTCCCACGTGTTACTCACCAGTTCGCCACTCACTCAAATGTAAATCATAGTGCAAGCACTAATCATTACCAGAGTTCGTTCGACTTGCATGTATTAGGCACGCCGCCAGCGTTCGTCCTGAGCCAGGATCAAACTCTCAAATTAATGATGAGTTCTAAAAAGCTCATTTAAAGTTGTTCAAAAATTTATTTGCTAGCGAATTGACTTCGCAAATGTTTGCTCTCGATTCAAAATCAAGAGACCCTACACATTTGATTCGTCGAAACTTTGTTCAGTTTTCAAAGGTCTAATT